>NZ_AP025465.1:1200000-2400000 GCF_024347355.1 Vibrio chagasii | reverse complement strand
GCGAAGCCGTGGGCGATGATTTCATTATTATCTTCCGACTGTCGATGCTGGATTTGGTTGAGCAAGGCAGCACCTTTGAAGATGTTGTGTTATTGGCTCAAAAGCTTGAAGAGGCGGGCGTTACCATTATCAATACAGGTATTGGTTGGCACGAAGCGCGCATTCCGACTATCGCGACACAAGTACCACGTGGCGCCTTCTCTTGGGTTACTGAGAAAGTGAAGCCGCATGTCTCTATTCCAGTGATTACATGTAACCGTATTAATACTCCGGAAGAAGCAGAACGTATTATCAGCTCCGGTCAGGCCGACATGGTCTCCATGGCTCGACCTTTCTTGGCTGACCCTGATTTCGTTAACAAAGCCGCACAAGACCAAGCCCAGTTCATTAACACCTGTATCGGTTGTAACCAAGCGTGCCTTGATAACGTGTTCAAAGGGAAACGTGCGAGCTGTTTGGTTAACCCACGAGCTTGTTATGAGACTGAAATTGTTGTTCAACCCGCGCCAGCTACTAAGACGATTGCGGTAGTGGGTGCTGGCCCTGCAGGCTTGGCTTGTGCGACAACATTGGCGCAGCGCGGCCACAAGGTAGACTTGCTAGAGAAGAACGATCGTATCGGTGGTCAGTTTAGACTGGCAATGCAAATCCCAGGCAAAGAAGAATTTAGAGAAACGATTCGTTATTTTGCTAACCAAATCGATGCATCAGGCGTGAATCTGAAGCTGGATACTGAAGCCACGTTTGAGATGCTGCTCAAGTACGATGAAGTGGTGATGGCGGCGGGTGTAGAGCCAAGAAAACTGAATATCGAAGGCATTGAGCACGAGAACGTGGTCGATTACCAAACCTTAATTCGCGAAAAGACACCAGTAGGCGAAAAGGTCGCGATTGTTGGTGCTGGTGGTATTGGGGTCGATGTGGCAACTATGCTCACCGAGCCAACGTCACACAGTCTAGACGATTGGCTGCATGAGTGGGGCATTGATAAGAATATGGAACACCCAGGTGGTCTGTATCCTTACCCGGATTCATTCAGTGACAAAACGGTTTGGGTGATGCAGCGCAAAGCGGGTCGTGTTGGTAAAGGCCCTGGCAAGACCACAGGTTGGATTCACAAACGCACACTAGAAAAGCGTGGTGTGAATCTGTTGGGGGGTGTGAGCTACAACAAGATTGATGACCAAGGTTTGCATATCAGCGTTGGTAAGCAAGATCAGGTATTAGATGCCGATTCCGTTATCGTGTGTGCAGGTCAAGTATCGGTGAGACCATTCGAAGATATGTGGCAAGAGTTCGGTGGCAAACTACACGTGATTGGTGGTGCTGATTATGCTGGTGAGCTAGATGCTGTGCGCGCTATCCGTCAAGGTGTTGAACTAGCGATTAAGTTATAGAGCCAGTTAGCTAAGCTACTGAAATAGATGTTTGAACAAGGCTCCTAAGTCGTAGATTTAGGAGCCTTTATTGTGTCTAACCTAGTCTATTTGGGGAGTCGTTGAGATTTATTATCGTTTGTATTCTGTGCTAAAGTTCAAGTATACAAATAATAAAGAAATAGTAAGGACTTCAAATGGATGCTTTGGATCTACTGCTCAACCGACGCTCTATCGCAAAACTCTCTGATCCGGCACCTGAAGGTGTCGCGTTAGAAAACATCATCAAAGCGGGATTACGAGCTCCTGACCACGGTGCACTAACACCATGGCGCTTTGTTATCGCACAAGGTTCAGGGCTACAGAAGCTATCTGACATCTTGGTTCGTGCTGCTGAAGCGGAAGAAAGCGAAGAAGCGGTGATTGAGAAAGTGAAAAAGGCGCCGTTCCGTGCTCCTATGGTAATTACTGTCATCGCGAAAGTAACCGAGCACGAGAAAGTACCAGCGATTGAACAACATCTTTCTGCAGGTTGTGCGGCGCAAGCAATGCAAATGGCGGCTGTCGCTCAAGGTTTCCAAGGCTTTTGGCGCTCAGGTAAATGGATGTTCCACCCAGAAGTTCATCAAGCATTCGGTCTAGAAGGCGATGACGAAATTGTTGGCTTCCTATACCTAGGTACGCCGGGCTGTACACCAATGAAAGTACCAGAGCGCGACTTCTCTAAGTTTGTTGAGTTCCTATAAAGAGCACTGAAGCTGAATAGTGGAATGCTAACTGTATAAACAACCAGTTTTTCTTGATTTATTAGGGTCACATTAGATAATGTGGCCCTAATTGTTTGTAGCATCTGGAAAAACATGTCTCGCCTTATTATTGCTGAAAAACCAAGCCTTGGCCGCGCGATCGCCGCTGCACTGCCTAATCCACAGAAGAAAGACCAAGGGTTCATCAAATGTGGTAATGGTGATGTAGTGACTTGGTGTATTGGACACTTATTGGAACAGGTTGAGCCAGACGCTTATGACGAACGTTACAAGAAATGGAACTTGGCCGATTTACCTATCGTGCCTGAGCAGTGGCAGCTAAGACCTCGTAAGACATCGAGCAAACAGCTCACGGTGATCCGAAAGCTATTGAAGGATGCCACTCAAATTGTTCACGCCGGAGACCCTGATAGAGAAGGGCAGCTACTGGTTGATGAAGTGATCGATTACTGCAAAGTCTCTAAAGCTAAGAAAGAGTCGATGGAAAGACTGCTTATCAGCGACTTAAACTTACCTGCAGTAAAGCGTGCACTCTCTCAAATGCGCAGCAATCGCGATTTTATTCCTCTTTCTGTTTCAGCATTGGCCCGCTCTAGAGCCGATTGGCTGTATGGTATGAACATGACTCGAGCTTATACCTTGCTTGGACAAAAAGCCGGTTATCAAGGCGTATTGTCGGTAGGGCGTGTGCAGACACCAGTACTTGGTTTAGTGGTGAGACGTGATGAAGAGATCGAAAACTTCATTCCCAAAGATTACTTCACTTTGCATGCCTTGATTCCTTACCAAAATAACGGGCAGAGCTTTGATATTCGTGCTCGCTGGAAACCAAGTGAAGCCTGTAAGCCGTGGCAAGACGAAGAAGGCCGTGTACTCAACCGAAAGTTGGTTGAAAACGTCGCTCAGAGAATCGCAAACCAACCTGCAACTGTCACAGAGTCAGAGCAGAAGCAAAGTAAACAAGCAGCGCCACTTCCTTACTCTCTGTCTGCCTTGCAGATTGATGCCTCCAAACGTTTTGGCATGAGTGCTCAGCAGGTGTTGGACACCTGTCAGTCTTTATATGAGAAGCACAAGCTTATCACTTACCCACGCTCCGATAGCCGCTACCTTCCTAAAGAGCACTACTCTCAGCGAGAATCAATTGTAGACGCCATCGCCAATAATGCGAAAGAGCTACAAAGTGGTGCGCAAGGTGCAGACCTCTCACTGAAATCAAAAGCATGGAACGACAGTAAGGTTGATGCTCACCACGCAATCATCCCAACACCGAAGAAATCATCGGTGAATGGTTTGTCTGCCAATGAGATGAAAATCTATCAACAAATTGCTCGCCAGTATCTGATGCAGTTCTACCCACCGGCTGTGTTTGCGGATGCTAAATTGGTTTTTGATATCGCTGGTGGTGTGTTCATCGCGAAAGGGCGTCAGCTTATCAACCCGGGTTGGAAAGTGTTGATGGGTAAAACCGACACCGAAGAGAAAGGTGATGGCACTGATACAGTTCCACCGCTAGATAAAGGAACCGTGTTGACCTGCCGTGAAGGGGTCATTGGCGATAAGAAAACCGAACCACCAAAGCATTTCACGGAAGCGACATTGCTTCAAGCGATGACAGGTATCGCGCGTTTTGTCGCGAACAAGGACCTGAAAGCTATTTTGAAAGAGACTGATGGTCTTGGAACAGAGGCGACTCGTGCGGGCATTCTGGATACGCTTTTCAAAAGGCAACTGCTAACGCGCCAGGGTAAGAGTATTCATAGTAGCCCTGCAGGTAGAGGTTTGATTCATGCCCTACCTGAGGATTCGACCTTTCCGGACATGACGGCACACTGGGAACACCAGTTACAGGGCATGGCCGAGCGTAACCAAGCGTATCAACCTTTCATGCAAGCGCTGGAAAGCAAGATTGATGGCCTAATGGGGCGAGTGAAAATAGGGGAAGTGCCGGAATCGCTTCGTCATCTCCCTAAAGTTGAGAGACCCGCTTTTAAACGTCGCAAAGGTGGCGGTACGAAGAAGTCTTATGCCAAGAAAGGTACCTATGCCAAGAAAGGCGCTTCAGCTAAAAAAGGATCTTAAAGCTAGCGTTTGCAAGTGTTCCAGTTAGCGTCCGACTTTACGCCCACAGCGCTTAAATAACTGTTGCCAATACTCAACATGGCGACGCGTTGATGCACGAAAGGCTTGGTGCGTGTCTTGGATGGGGAAGTAGTAGCTGTGCAGTTCTGGCTGAGCATCAAATATTGCCAGCTGCGGAGCGAGCTGTTGATAGTAGCCATCCAGTTGCGCCATATACGGCTGTACTTTGCCAATATACTGTTGTTCGAATACGTTGTTGAGGTAACGGAACTTAGTGGTGTCGCGTTGTTTTCCGCAGATGATATTGGCATCAAAAGTAGTGAGTTGCTCGGTGATGGTATCGAGTTCAACCGACGCGCGCGCAAGCGAATAATACAGATCCCCAAGGGTAGAGCTCTTCTCTAACACCTCTTGCACCTCTGTGGTTTTGCCCGAAACAAGTGGTGTATTTAACGAATGGTTAAGATGCTCCAAGGCGTCGCTCGTCTGTCTTACTTGTTGAGCAATATCATGACGTAGCCACTGACTACCGCGCAGCTGTGACTGCATGGCATCGCTAGCATAAATCAGGTTCCATTGATGGAGCGGAAACTGAGCGAGCTTCTGTTGCTCGATCCGTCTCAAGAGTTCGATGATTTCTGGGTCTAGCTCATCACTGGATAAGCACTTGCCTACGCCTTCGAGTAGAGCAACTTGATAATCGTAATTGCGGAATTCGTCCGCGACTTTTCCGAGCACTGAGTTACGCTCAGCAATCAGGTTGAAAAGCCCACATTGGCGAAGTTGATAGCTGTCGATGAGCCCAATAGAAACAGAGGGGACGTTTAGCAATAACTCTCGCTTTCTTGGCAACCCCTCAAACTCCCAGTCTTGTTTGAGCTCTTCAGCATCTTGCACTCTGGCTACCTTGGTTTGATAGTCATCGAACAAGTCTCCAGGACCTTCCCCAAAACACCCTCCGAGCACCACGGTGATTAAAATCAGTAGTGAGCGTCGTACGAAGTTTGTAAGAAGGCGAAGATTCATGGGTTACCTACCAGTCTATTTCACTGCCATCGAAATTGAAGAAGTGACCACTTACTTCAGTTCTGGCAGATTCGATGACTTTAATAAGACCAGACGCTGAAGTGTCTGTATCAATAAGAGCATTAGGACCACCCATTTCTGTCTGTACCCAACCTGGGTGCAGTGCCAAGACCGTGAAGCCGTTACTGGTTAGATCGTTGCTTAGACTTTTAACTACTGAGTTGAGAGCCGCTTTAGAAGAACGATAGATGTAGCCTCCGCCAGAGGTGTTTTCTGCCATGCTGCCAACTCGAGAAGACAAGCAAGCTATCTTTTTCACTTCACTGGCTTCTAGCATAGGGAGAAGTGTTTCAACTAGCTTCAATGGCGCAATAGTGTTGACCTCAAAAACGCGTCGCCACTCTTCTACGTTGGTGTTACCCAGTCCATAACCTTTAGGGCCGTAATAGCCTGCATTGTTAATTAGAATATCAATGGGCTGGAGTTGATTGGGTAGCCTGCTGGTGGCTTGGTAATCAGTGATGTCTAGTTGAATGCAGGTCAAGTTGCTGTGATGTTCTGCGAGTGACAGTAACTCATTCGCTGATGAGGTATCACGATAGGTAGCGTAAACGGTGTGATTGTCTTTCAGATATTGCTGAGTTAGGCTTAAACCAATGGCTCGGTTTGCTCCAGTAATAAAAATAACGCTCATGGTGATTCCTTTTCAGTTCAATTAGTTAAGTTTGATGGCTTAACACCAGAAAATCAACGGCCCACCAACTGGCCATTAGCATTCCGACAAAAATCATTACTGCTGTCGCTGAGCCACAGATCACCCCAAGGGTAAGTATTAGGTTTTTCATTACTTTCTCTGAATACATTTAAAGGTAATGATAATTGTTATCATTAATTTGGGTTGTCGCCAAGTCTGAGGCTGTTATGATTTTGAGAAAGATAAGCAATTAACTCGATTATGATTCCTTTAATTTACCACCCAATTTATTCGCAGCTGCCTTTACCAGAAGGCCATCGTTACCCAATCAACAAATACCAGTTGTTACATAGTGCAGTTGAAGCGTTAATGGATAGCGATCCACTCTGGAAGAGTAAGTTTGAAGTGTTCCAACCAAAGCCGGTGTCGGTTGAACAAGTCAAACAGGTCCACGATAGTGACTATGTCGATTTACTTGTCTCTGGTAGTTTGCCGGCCGCGAAGATGAGACGTATTGGGTTTCCTTGGAGCGAACAGCTGATTGAAAGGACGCTCTATTCAAGCGGCGGAACCTGCTTAGCAGCTGACATGGCCATTGAGAGTGGTTTGGCAATTCACTTGAGCGGAGGCTATCACCACGCGCACCATGATTTCGGCAGCGGATTTTGTTTGTTGAATGATCTGGTGTTGGCAGCGAAGCATGCACTTACCTTTGAACAGGTTGATAAGGTGCTGATCGTAGACAGTGACGTACACCATGGCGATGGTACGGCGACACTCTGTCAAGAGAGCGATGAGATCATCACTTTGTCTTTCCACTGCGATAAAAACTTCCCTGCAAGAAAGCCATTATCGGATCTGGATGTGCCACTAAATCGCGAAACGGAAGATGAAGAGTTTCTGCGTTGTTTTGAGCAAGTGACTAAGCTGGCGATTGCGCATCACCAACCTGATTTGATCATTTATGATGCAGGTGTCGATATCCACCAAGATGACGAGTTGGGTTACTTGAATGTATCGACGCAAGGGATCTTTGAACGAGATTGCTTCATGATTAACCAAGCAAAATCAGAGTCTATCCCGATGGCGTGTGTTGTTGGGGGAGGCTATCGCACTCAGCACCAAGATTTGGTACCGATTCACATGCAGCTTTTGAAAGCAGCACTAGCAGCGGATAGTTGACCTGCTAAGCTAGGTTTTCTTCAGATACAAAAAAGCCGCTGATTTCTCAGCGGCTTTCTTTAATGTGGTGGAGGGATAGGGATTTGAACCCTAGAACCGCTATTAACGGTTGCCGGTTTTCAAGACCGGTGCTTTCGACCACTCAGCCATCCCTCCGATGCCGCGTATAATATAAGGGTGGCTTTGGCTTGTAAATACCCTTATTAACTGACTGCTTTATTTATGAACGCTTTTCGATATTTTTGTATTGAATGGCCATTTATTGTGCGCTTTGCTGATGTTTTATCGTAACCAACAACTAAAAACGGATAGCTAAAAGTTAAAAGAGAATGCTAAAGAACTGCATGAGTCACGAGAGTCGTGAACTAGATAGATAATAACTGGAGTCTTTAGCTGAAAGCCTGACAAAGTAATAGAAGGAGTATCGCTAGATAACCGAGAGCCTGCGGTATTAACAGCTACTCAAGGTTCACTTAGTGTGAGGGGGAAAGCATAGAGATAAGTAGTAAACCCTAGATGCAAAAAAGCCGCTGATTTCTCAGCGGCTTTCTCTAATGTGGTGGAGGGATAGGGATTTGAACCCTAGAACCGCTATTAACGGTTGCCGGTTTTCAAGACCGGTGCTTTCGACCACTCAGCCATCCCTCCAGTGGCGTGAATAATATAAGGGCATGAGGATCTTGTAAACCCCTAATTTACATAAATTTGTTCTGTTGCTTGTTTTCTAGTCATTAACGGCAATAAAAAAGGGAAGCCATTGGCTTCCCTTCTTCGTTTGGTGATCATTTAATCATTTTTTGCGTAGAATCGCTGCAATTCAGTGAGACCTTGCATAAGTACTGGTAAGCGAGGGCTTACATTTTTTAGTCGTTGGTAATCTTGGTCGTACAGTTTGTAGTTACCAAACTTATCTAGCACAGTAGTTTGCTTATCTGTCACAAGCGCTAACTCACGAGAATCACCCGCAAGCACCCATTTTCTCTTACGCTCATCAAACAAGCTGCGGCCGCTGCTAAAGTCAGTTGGGTTTGAAGATACACCCAGTAGCTCTTGCATTAGTGTTACGGAAATATCTAAGTGGCTAGAGCGGTGAGTGTACTCAGACGCTGATTTACCTGGCCAGCTGATAAACAGCGGAACCTGCAATTGATAACGACTGTAGTTAGAGTTTGCACCCCAGCTGTTAGTCTTGGTTTCGTTAAACTCAGTACCGTGATTGGAGGTAATGATAACCACCGTATTATCGATAAGGTCTAAGCGTTCCAACTCAGCGTAGATGGTTGCAAGTTGTGCGTCCGCTGCTTGAGCTGACTTTTGGTAATCAGCAGCAAAACGTTCTGCTGTTGTTAACGCTGAGTCTGACTCTGCTTCTGAGCTTGCAAAGTTGTCCAATGTTGTTAGCTCAATAAAGTTGAACCAAGGACGTTTAGCTTTCGGTGATTCCACCCAGTTTGACCAGGCTTGGATTGCACTGTGGTCATTAAACGTCGCTTGCTCTGACATGATTTTACGGCCTCGGAAGATGATGTCCGAGTAAAGTGCATCGTCAAAGTTGTCACCGCTGAATGCAGCAAACTTGTAATTGTGGTTATCTAATACATCCAACAGAACTGAACTCGCACCTTGAGCTTCAATACTGCTTGCGTAGCTGCTAGGAAGGCCGTAGAACAAGCCAAAAATACCAAACATGTCGTTGCTAGAACTGTAATGGTTGGTGAAATTGATCGACTGTTGTGCGAATGCGTAGCTGCTTGGCATCGATGTTTCGTTAAGAGCATCTGCGCGCAGGTTATTCACGCTCACCATCAGGATGTTCAAATCATCACTGCGGCGGTTGTACTGAATTTCTTCTAGCGGGTAGCTAACAAGGTTTACATTGCCTTTGTTCGCTTCTAAACGCTCTAGATATTCTTCACGGTCTAACAGACCATGTTTCTCCATAAAGCTTTTCGCTGTCATTGGGTAAGACAGTGGGAAGTTCGCTTTTTGGCTCGTAATTGGGTTATAGAAGTACGCATCAGCCCACATGTAAGTCAGGTGGCTACTGATGAAACACAAGAAGAAGACGGCGGTAATTGGACGGCCGATGTGTTTATGAGAAAGTTTACGCTGCTTACGCCAAACCCATTCAGATAGGCCAAGCTGCAATAAGAAAATAAGCGGCATAACAATGAAGAGGTGCTGCAAATCAGACGTAAATGCAGATTCCTCTCCACTGAATAAAACCTCCCACACGACAGGCGTCAGGTGGAGGTTTATATTTTGATACGTTTGAGTATCAATCAACAGGACAGTTAAACCTATGGTCGCAAAGCAAACGGCAACCAAACGTAATAACTTCCTAGACGGAAGAATAAATGTGAGCGGGAACAGCACTAATAGATAGAGCGCAAATACCAAAAAGCCGAAATGACCAACCCATGAAGCAGCCAAGTAGAATTGACCCAGTAGGGTTTCTGGCCAAGCAGATTGAGTGATATAACGAGTACCAATCAACATCGCAGCAATGATGTTGAAAAATGCAAACCAGTGACCCCAACCAACCAGTCGAGATACACGATCGCTATATGAGTTTGCGCTGTCTACCATTTATAATTCTTTTATCCGTCAATCAAATTTAGTGAGACTTTTTATCTTCAAGAGAAGAAATTAAAGCCTCGGCAAATTTTTCAGCAATTCCTTTGCGTTGTGAAGCAGCAACGTTCTGATTTAAGACATTGGTTGCGATATTTCCAGCGATCATCAGTGAAAGTTCTGGTGAAGCTTTGTGCTTAGATAGTACAGCACCTACTTCAGCTAGGATTTTTTCAACTTGTTCATCTGTGTATTTAGATATAATCGGCATAAGGACTCTAATAATGATAGTAAAAGCGGCTTATGATAACCTACTATGCACGACAACTGAAACCTGAACGGTAATATTTTCACTATGAGCCTTCACCTTTCCAACGTAATTTTACACCAGCTGAGCAAGAACGATCAGGAAGAACTGATTGTTAACTATCGTGCTGAATCTCTAGAAAACGATGCTTCTTCTGAAAGCCTAGTTGCTGAACTTCATCGTGTTTTTAACTCAAAAGCAGGCAAAGGGTTTGGTTCTTTCAAATCTGACAGCGAATTCCAACAGTGGTTGCATCAACTTCGTGCTGGTGAGACAAACTTTTACGATTTTTCTCAAAAGAGTGCGCAACGTCTAAAAGACGAGCTTTCAAAATACCCATTTGCTGATGAAGGCATCTTGGTAATGGCTGAATATCAGTCACTTGCAACTGACTACCTTTTCATTGGTCTACTGCCTTCAAACCAAAGCTTGAAGGTAACAGAAGGGCTAGATATCAGTGCGACTGACTACTTAGATATCTCTAAAATGGACATCGCAGCTCGCTTAGATCTTTCTACTTACGAGACAGACAAAGAGTCAAACCGTTACCTAACGTACATTAAAGGACGTGTTGGTCGTAAAGTGGCCGACTTCTTCTTAGATTTTCTTCAAGCGGAAGTAGGTCTGGATGCAAAACTGCAAAACCAGGTGCTGATGCAAGCGGTAGAAGATTTTGTTTCTGATTCTAAATTAGAGAAAGAGGAAGCTATCAGCTACAAAAAGCAGGTTGCTGATTACTGTAACGAGCAGTTAAAAGCGGGTGATGAGGTTCAAGTGCGTGAACTGTCTGGCGAATTACCAGCAAGCTCAGATGGCACCAGCTTCTTTGACTATACTAGTGAGCAAGGCTACGAGTTAGAAGACAGCTTCCCTGCAGATCGCGCAACTATGCGTAAACTAACAAAATTTGTTGGTGCTGGTGGCGGTTTGAATGTTAGTTTTGATAGTCTGCTTCTAGGCGAGCGTATCTTCTATGATCCGGAGACAGATACACTAACGATTAAAGGCACACCGCCAAACTTACGTGACCAACTGACTCGTAATAAGTCATAGTCCGAAGTGAATAGGTAAGCGGCAGTAGGATGCTGTCGCTTGTTTTTGTGCTTTGTGTCTTCGCCATAGCAATAATGGCTTCAAGTTAACACGCACAAGGAATATAGATGGAACAATCAGTAGCAAAGCCCACTCGCTTTAATAAACCAGCCACTTTCTTAGTTGTGATTTTGGTTCTGTGGCTACTTCCTTCATTGGCACTTCTCAACCTAAGCCGTTCCTACACAAACTCTCTTGCTCAAATCGAAGAGCTGGGTATTCGCGTTAACGAATTAAGACAGTCACTCTATTTCTCGGAACCACTTCGCGTCTCACGCATCAATGAGTTAGCTCTTGACGCTCAATTAGTTTATTCGATTCGACTTCAGATCGAATCCGATTTCCAGAACGCATTTTTTCGCCCTGACGTAAACCAACTGCTTTATGTGGCAGACCAGTTCTTGGACAAATTTGACGAGTTCATTCCAATCGAAAGTCAGGTTCAAGAGATTGTCGATAACATCAAGCTTTTACGTGCAGACAAGCAGATATCTCCCAAGTTAAAACCGTTGCTAAATGAATTTGGTGTAGTGGTGTTTGAGGCGATGTACTCAGACAGCCAAAGTTCATCGGCGACTTACCGAGCTTTTGATTCAATTCTCGAGAAATCTTACAAGTTGAAAATACCAGAGCAAGACGCGATTCAACAACTACTGGCTGATGCTTCCGCATTGCTCGTAGATTACGCACAGCTGAACTTTTTAGTCGATAAGATTAAGCAGAACTCGGTGAACAAGCAGATCATTAAGTTAGAGTCAGAATATCATGAGCGCCAGTTTAATTTGCTGGTCGCAATGTTAGGTTTGAGCTTGGCTGCTATGGTGGCTCTGATTGTTTGGAGTGCGAGCGTGAGAAAGACTTCTCCAAAACTTGCAGCTGACCAGAATACCTCCCCTGAACCTAGCGAAGAAAAGGCTGTTCAATTCTCTGATAAGGATGCGGAGCTGTTTTCAGAAAGCAGCGGTGATTCATCTCCTTTGGCAACTGGGCAGCACGAGGCTAAGCAAGAGGTACCAGAACCGGCAGTGAATGAGCCATCAGGCTTTCTACAGCAACAGCAACAGCATGCGAACATTGAAAGCCAACCAAATACGATTGAGACGCCAACAGCTGAGCGACACGTTGCTAGCGTGACGGATTCGAAACCAGCGATTGATATTGAAGAGATGCTCGAAACACTCGATGGCGATGCTGAGTCGGTTGAATTGTTGCTTGGAGTGTTTGTCCAAGATCATGCCGACGACTATGAGAAGTTTAAAGCGCTACTGATTAAAGATGAGACCTCGGCCGCACGTGTTGTACATAGCTTAAAAGGCGTGGCAGGTAGCATTAAAGCGTCACGATTAGCCATTATTGCCGCAAGTATTGAGATGACAATGAAACAATCTCGAGCGATCAGCGAACACGACTTGAATGAACTTGAGCAGGCGATAAAAGCCTCTGTGGATTCCGCCGTCGAATATTTAGATAATCAGCGTTAACTTTTGCGGGAGTTTTGACAATACTCTGACGAAGTGTTCATACAATCCGCGCCCTTAGTCTTTGTCAGAGGTTTATATGTTACGAGTTTCGAGTCGAAGTTGGATGGTGTTGGTGCTTAGTATTGTGCTAAGTGGTTGTTCTCTATTGGAAGTTAAGTTAGATAGTCAAACGACGCCTCTCACTCAACAAGAGCTGAATGCTCGGCTCATGACGCGTGAATACGCTAAGCTGTTTTTTACACAAGTCGAAGACTCGGCTGATTTAATCGCGCAATCTTATCCTGCTGATGACACCTTACATCAATCTTACGTTTTGCTTTGGAAGATCCATGCTGAACAGGGCTTACAGCAAGCGGCTTACCAAACCTCTCCGATGTCTGCGCTCATTGACACTTGGGTGTTTACTGCGCAAATGAATCAATTCTATGCCGAAGGTCAAGGAGCGGAGCTGTTCACGACGGATTATGCGGTTATTACTGCACGCTCTCTCGATCAAGAAGCAGAAAAGCTAGCAAAGGGCGTTCTGAGCTCGAATGACTTTAAGAAGAGCAAAGCATTCGTTGCTGAGTTTATTGCGAGCAACCCATTTAACGACCTAACGTTCAGAAGCACGCCTGCTTATCGCGAATGGCTAACTTACCTTGGCAAAGATGAATCACAGATCGTTCAGAGTCTAGGTACCATGCCAGAAGCGATGAGCGATGCATCCGATCGTTTAAGCTTGATGGCGGATCAAACGCCAAAGTTGATGTCTTGGAAAGCAGAGTTAGTGGCGATGAATAGTTCACTGACGGGGGAAGACTTATCGATGACACTAGAAAGCCTTCGCCAAACGTCAGCAAGCATGCAGGACTTCATTGAGAACAATCCTGAATACATGCAAACACTGGCTTCTATTATGTCGGCAGAGATGCAGCCGCTGCTTAATGATCTTAGCGACAAAACAGACCAAAAACTGGCTATGCTGAGCGATGAGCGTGTGGCTTTAGAAAAGATGGTGACGCGTGAAAGAGAAGCATTAGTTCAGATGATCGAGAAAGAACGTATCGAGATCGCGGGTATCGTGACATCAGAAAGAGAATTGTTCACTCAAGACTTAGATCGCGTTTCGCAAGAAGTGGTTGTACTCGCGATTGATAAGCTAATGGAGCTAATCAAAGGCGTGATTATCTACTTTATTCTGTTTATCTTGGTCGTGTTCTTCGCACCGTTAGGTATCGGTTATTGGTTGGGTAAACGAACCGCAAATAAATAACCCAATAAAAAAGAGCGCTCTAGGGCGTAATGCCAGTCAGTTAAGCTGACTGGCATTTTTCCTGTTCGTTGCATATTTTTGGGGTTTCAGTTTCACCCAACGAGGGTAACTTCTATCTTCTCTTCGAGGTGGCAGGGTAAACATGGATATTTGCTTGAGTAAGACTTCATAATGTTTAGGAAGTTTTCCAGGACTCGTTAAAGGTAAAGCCGCGAAGTATTGAGTCACAGCCATAGCACTACTCGTAAAGCTTAATTGATTTGGCCAGACGCTATCTAATTTAATCGCAGCCTTTGTCATAACTTGTCTTATAAGGTTATAGGCGAGCAAAATCCCCCAGAGCTCCTGCTTGACCATATCTGGGCGCTTACTTCGTAATGTATACTCACTATCAAGCAAGGTTTGCTTCATTTCCCGATAGCCTAATTCGATTTCCCAACGATAGCGATAAAGCTCTACGATGTCTTCACCAGGAAAGCGTAACCCATCACGCATTGATGTAAGTACCTGATATGTCTTCCCTTTGATGATTTTCGACACTAACCTTGCTTCTATTGTCTCAGGGAGATCACTGAACTTCTTTCTTGCCTGAGGTGTCGTTTTTATATCAACGATAGCGTCACTCTGACTGTATTTATGAACGACTTCATACTGGAAGTCTTTTCTCACAGGAAGCATCCAATGCCTTTCTTTGCCTACCTTATTCCAGCGATTAAGTAGCCCTAGAGAGTAGTATCCTTTGTCAAAAATAGTCAGCGAATGATCGGGGGTTTGTTCGATGAGTTCTTCTGCAAGGCGCATTTCGCTGGTGCGATAGTCAGAGAATGTACTATCGATTAGTTGATGACTTGTAAGCTCCATCAAGCAAACCATACGTACCTTAGGGTAAATATTCTCCGATGATTGATTGCTCTGTGCTTTAAACTCTTGATGATTTTCAGGTGTATCTGTCGTTCTCCAAACGACACCATCGACGGATAGAAGGTTTAGTCCACACCAAGTTTCGAAATTAGACGAGTGATAGCCATGCGTAGCCATCTTCTTAAAGACTTGTTTAACGCCTTCTTCGCCTAATCTCTGTCTCGCTTGAACAACAGCACTTGGGGCAACAAAGCGTTGTCTGTCTGGCAGGACAATATCGAGTTGGTTAGCAATATCCCAAACAGATTGTTGACGAAAGAGACTCATTCCAACAACGGACCAAAGTACGGCCTCCAAAGGTAACCGTCTTCTTCTAACGGTTGCGACGCCAGCTTGCTCAAAACCTTGCTGGATAAGCTCTGGACTAAGAATTTCAGAGTATTTTTCAAAGTGGTGGAAGGTATTACACGACTGAAAAGTATTGGCAAGTTGGCTTTCTAAAGACATAAAAAAATCCGATATTAGTTTCCTAATATCGGATTCTGAAGCCTTTTGAGGATCGGTCAAATGATCTCACAAATTTCTTAACTGATCGGTATTACGCTCTAGGGCGCTCTTTTTTTATCTATGCCATTAAGGTTTTGTACTTACGCTCTCAGGCTTAGAGTGATGGAGACTAGGCTTGTTGCTTAGTCAGCTCTGCCGCTTCTTCCGCTTCAACAGCTGGTGCTGTCGGTTCACATTTATCAACGAACCAACCCATGTAAGACGTTACGATAGTCACGATGATACAGATGAAGCTTAGCCACATGAATGGTGCGTACGACAGCGTTGCAACGCCTAGGATACTCGCCATGTAGATACCGTTGTCACTCCAAGGCACCATACCTGATGTCAACGTACCGCCGAACTCAGCGTTACGAGATAAGTTCTTACGCTTGTAACCTAGACGGTCGTAGTTCTTAGCACAGATTTTTGGTGTCAGGATCAGTGATACGTACATTGCAGAGCCAAATACGTTACCCATGAAAGCCGTACCGATTGTGCTTGTTGCTAGCGAACCTGCGCTGTTTACGCGGCGTTCGAATACCTTCGCAATTGTCTCTAGCACGCCCACTTTATCAAGTAAGCCACCAAAACCAAGGCCGAACACGATAACCGCAACTGAACCAAGCATTGAAGACATGCCACCGCGGTTTAGGATTGAGTCAATGAAGTCCACGCCAGAGGAGATAGAGAATGGTGCCCATGCTGTGTTGAATGCTGTTAGGAAGTCGATCTCTTGAATCATAACTGCCCAAATAATACCTAGCAGAGAACCAAAGCTGATTACCGGGAATGAAGGCATACGGAAAGCAAGCAGACCTAATACGATCAGTACTGGAACAAATGAGTATGGCGTGATGTAGAACTGAACTTCCATCGCTTTGATAACAGATTCTACTTGGCTCATGTCAACGTTACCGGCGTAGTGGAAGCCAAACGCGGTAAACATGATGCCAGTAATAACGTAGCTGATTAATGCTACAGGCAGCATGCCTTTGATGTGTTCAACTACTTCTACGTTAGACATAGAAGAAGCCAAAATTACTGAATCTGAAAGTGGAGACATTTTGTCACCGAAGTAACAACCTGACAGTACTGCACCTGCCGTAATTGGCGCTGGAACACCTAGGCCTTGGCCAATACCCATCATCGCAATACCCGCTGTACCAGCAGCACCCCAAGAAGTACCAGTAGCCAACGCTGTTAGAGAACAGATGATCATGGTCGCCAAAAGGAAGATAGAAGGGTGGATAGCTTTTAGACCATAGTAAATGATGGTCGGTACGATCCCGCCAGAGATCCAAGTACCAACAAGAGCGCCAACGGCTAAAAGTATTAAAACTGCGCCTAAACCGTTAGATATTCCTTTGAGTGCTGCTTTTTCTAAGTCTTTGTATTGGTGTCCAAGACGAAGACCAAGCACCATGATAATGAACCAACCAATGTACAAGGCAAGTTGGATTGGAAGGTCAAGCTTTGCTGTAAAGGAAAAAGCAAGGGATAGAAATAGTCCTAACGCGATGAATACCTGCATCAGGTTCGGTAGGCGAGTTTTACTCTGCTTCATAAAAGCCTCTTGTGATTTCGAGCATTTATAGTGCTTCATTATATTGTGGGGTACGAAATGGACACTACAGTAATTAGATTATTATATCGAAAAAATACGCTTAAGTTGTGATATTTGACTGCATATCGGACCTGTTGTGGTTTCATAATCTAAGTTTTTGTTAAATTCATGATTGTTACATGTTTAAATCTGTCGCACGTTGTTTCCGTTTTGTAAAATAAAATGCCCATTAACCATGATTTAATAGTGGTAATTACTGTTTGTGATCGGGGTTTGATTGTTAGGTTTAACGCCATAAATGGCTGAATTTAGCGGGGTTGGTATTTCTATCAATAGAGTGAAGGCCGAATCTCTGTATTGAGATAACTTTGCGATTCATCGCGTTCACTTAAAAGAAACGAAAAAGTTACACTTTTTGACAAAAAGCGCTTGAGTTCTGTTTCTGAAAAACTTATAGATGGGGGAGAGCAATTTTTAATTTATACATGGAGAGTGAGAGATGAGAGTAGGTCTAGTTGGTTGGCGCGGTATGGTGGGTTCTGTACTGATGCAACGTATGGTTGAAGAGAAAGACTTCGACCTGATTGAGCCTGTTTATTACAGTACATCTCAGATTGGTATTCCTGCCCCTGTTCTAGGTGGTAAAGATGCGGGTCTACTTCAAGACGCTTTTGATATTGATAGCTTAAAGCAGCTTGATGCGGTTATTACTTGTCAAGGTGGCGATTACACATCAAAAGTTTACCCAGCGCTACGTCAAGCGGGTTGGAAAGGTTACTGGATTGATGCCGCTTCAACTCTACGTATGGATGCTGATTCAATCATCACTCTTGATCCTGTTAACTTGGCTCAAATCCAGCAAGGCATTCATAGCGGTACTAATACTTTTGTTGGTGGTAACTGTACGGTGAGCTTAATGCTTATGGCACTGGGCGGCCTATACGAGAAGGGCATGGTTGAATGGATGAGTGCCATGACTTACCAAGCGGCTTCTGGCGCGGGTGCTAAGAACATGCGTGAGCTTATCTCGCAAATGGGTGTGATTAACGATAGCGTGAGTTCTGAGTTAGCAAACCCTGCAAGTTCGATTCTTGATATTGATAAGAAAGTTGCTGATACCATTCGTTCATCGTCATTCCCAACAGATCAGTTTGGTGCTCCGCTAGCGGGTTCATTGATTCCTTGGATCGATGTGAAGCGTGAAAACGGTCAAAGTAAAGAAGAGTGGAAAGCGGGCGTTGAAGCGAACAAGATTCTTGGCCTAGATGGTCAGCCTATCCCTATCGATGGTACTTGTGTACGTATCGGCGCAATGCGTTGTCACGCTCAAGCACTAACGATCAAGCTTAAGCAAGACGTTCCAATGGATGAGATTGAAGAGATCATCGCAACTCACAACGATTGGGTTAAAGTGATTCCTAACGACCGTGACATTACGGCGCAAGAGCTGACTCCAGCTAAAGTAACAGGCACTATGTCTGTACCAGTAGGTCGTCTACGTAAGATGTCTATGGGTAACGACTTCCTAAATGCATTCACAGTTGGTGACCAACTACTTTGGGGTGCTGCAGAACCACTACGTCGTACTCTACGTATTATTCTTGCTGAAAAAGCGTAATCGAACGCTCTTTCTATTCAAAAGTGAAAGCAGGCGCCACTGTTTGTGAATGCTTAGCTTCGTTAGAGACAAAAGCCGGTGTTAATACATCGGCTTTTTTGATCGCGTAAGGTGGATTAATTTCACTCGCGACTTCACTTAAATCTTCTCGTTGGAATGGGACAAGGAAGAGATCCCCAACTCGTTCAATGGTATGGACTCCCCACCTCAACTGACAGCGTCAGCTAAAGTTACAGGTGCGAACCAAAAACAGGAGCCCATACCATGAATAAATTTAACACAATCTCGATTGATTTAGCCAAATCCGTCTTTCAAGTCGCGGTATTTAACCGCCATGGCAAGCGTAAGTTGAACCAAGCTATGTCTAAAAAGAAAATGCTAACGGTCATCAGCCAACACCCTTGAGCAACCATTTGCATATAGGCCTGTGCAGCATCTCATTATTGGGGACGAACGTTTCAAAGCCGTGGTCATACCGTCAAAATGATACCTCCCCAAAAAGTGAAGCCGTATCGCAGTGGTAATAAGAACGATGCTAATGATGCTATCGCGATTTACGAAGCTTCCTTACGCTCCGATATTCATGCTGTACCTGTAAAAACACCGGAGCAGCAAGATATCGCAATGCTGCTGAGTTTAAGACAAAGCTATATAAAACAACGCACGGCAGTAAGTCTACGTATCCGTGGCTATGCAGCGGAATGTGGCATTACCTTCCCACAAGGAGCCAATAAACTGCGAGAACTACTCCCTTTTCGTTATCGAAGATATGGAGAATGAATTAACACCGACAACTCGATTCGTTCTCCGAGAATTACATGCTCAGCTACTAAATCTTGATGAGCCTATCGAGAGAGTTGAATCGCAACTTATAGACTTTGCAAAGCAAATACCCGCTTGCCAGTTATTAATCACTTTACGAGGTGTACGTTGGGTGATTGCAAGTGCCATTTTTTCCCGTCTGGGTGACGCTTCGGCCTATAGAAATGGTCGAGGAGCTAGTGCGAGCTTAGGTTTAGTTCCGGCTCATACTGGCAGTGGTGGTAAGAACAAAAACCACGGAATAAGTAAATCAGGTGATAAAATCTTACGCTCTCTTGTCGTTCATGGAGCAAGAGCGGTGGTAGCGAATATCCGAGATAAAGAAGATCGCTTAAGTTGCTGGATACGAAACTTATTAGAAAGAAAGTCGTTTAACCAAGTGGTTGTCGCCCTTGCGAACAAAACGATCAGAATGGCTTGTGCCATGCTGAAAAGCAATCAATCTTATAATGAGACGTTAATCGCTTAACAGTTGATTTTATAAGTTTAAGGGAGACATCAATCCCCCCATGTAAGCAAGTAAATTATGGTAAAGAGTAAGCATAGCAAGCAAAAGAAACTCTGAGAGGGACGAAGGTGATAATACACCACACGCTCGATAAGAACTTTTGCTGAGTGGATTAAGCCATAGAGGTTCGGGGTAGCTCCCCATAAAGAAACCGAATATACGTGCACTTGCATACCTTTACTCGTTTCCTTGCAATACTAGGGGAGTCCATATACGTTCCTCACTCTTGAGGATGATGTTTTTCTCCTAACTTAAATTGTGTCATTCCCGATAGCGACGGAGGAGCGTAGTCGGGAATCTAGCTTTTACTCAGTGAATCAACAACAAAAAAGGTGACGGTAAACGCCACCCTTTCTAGTCCCTTAATATTTCATTATCCGGTTCTCGAAACTGCTCTTAAATCCCTTCGCATCTCGCCATTCGAATCCCGCATCTGCTTTATTCCTTGTCGGATACGACACGTTTGTCAGGGTCAGCTAGTTCACTGGCACAGTGCTTACAGTAGATGGCGTCAGGGTCGTGTCCTGAACGGTTGCAGTTCGGACATTTGACTAACTCCTTGTGAGAGTTCATTTCACTACTTAGCTCGGCGGTAATTATCCCGGTCGGTACCGCAAGGATAGAGTAACCCAGTAACATTGTGAGAGATGCGATAGCCTTACCAATCGCTGTTTGCGGCACCATATCCCCGTAGCCAACGGTGGTGATGGTGACGATTGCCCAGTAGATACTGTGGGGAATACTGGTGAATCCGTTTTCTGGCCCTTCAATCACAAATATCAAAGCGCCAAAGATAACGACTAAGATGCCGACTGTACTAAAGAAGATCAGAACCTTTCGTCTTGCCATCAATAGCGAACGCAACAGGATATTTGAATCTTGTAGATAGCGAACCAACTTGAGAATTCGGAAGATACGCATGACACGCAGCAATCTCACAACGCCCATAAACGAAGCTCCTGGGAAGAAGATCGCTAGGTAAGTAGGTAGAATCGCTAACAGATCAACAATCCCATAAAAGCTGGTGGCGTAAGATTTCGGTTTTGGAGAACAATAGAGCCTTAATAGATATTCGATAGTGAATAGGGCGGTGAAAGTGTACTCGATGTAACGAAGTTCTTGAGACCACTCTGTCATCACATTTGGAATAGACTCAAGAATAAGAACCAGCAACGAAGCCAAGATTGCAATGATCAGTGATATATCAAACGCACGTCCGGCAGGTGTATGGGTACCAAAAATGATAACGTACAAATGATGCTTGAGTGGCTTGCGTGACATAAGGAGAGGTTCGTCTTCTATTAAATGCGTTAACCGTCATTATACAAGCTTCATAATAACGAGGCGAGTGAAAGCCAAATTGCTTTACTCGCCTCAGATGTGTTCCACATTAAATAGCCGCAGTTAAGCGACTATATGCTGTTAGCCGCTATGCTAATCCTGGGAATAGGTTACGCAAGCCGTTCGCAATGAACTCGATGCCAAGCGCACCAAGAATCAAGCCCATGATACGGGTGATAACGTTAATCCCAGTTTGACCTAAAAAGCGCACGATAACAGGCGCTGAACGGAACAGAAGCCAAGAGCAAGTTGCGAACGCAATAATGCTGATACCAATTCCAATGGTATCAATTGCCGCAGGATAACGAGAACCGTAAACAATAGTAGAACTGATTGCACCCGGACCCGCCATTAAAGGCATCGCTAAAGGCACAACACCGATTTGTTCTTTACTGATGTACTCAGACTTTTCCTGCTTGTTCTGTTTATCTTCACCCAGCTTACCGCTCATCATCGAAAATGCGATGCTCAATAACAGTAAACCACCCGCTACGCGAAACGAGTCTAGTGAAATGCTAAACATATCGAGTAGCAACTGACCTGCAACTAGCGACACGATCAAGATAACAGCAACGGCAATATTAGCTTGTAAGGCAGTCCTGTTTCTCTCTTCTGGCGGCATATGAGCAGTAAGAGAAACGAAAACAGGCATGATGCCGATTGGGTTAACGGCTGCAACAAGCCCAAGGAAGAATTGCATAAAGATTGCGAGTTCTAAACCTTGCATGGGAGCGATCTCCAAGTAACGTAAAGTAGGATAGTGGGTTTGATCTGACCTTTATCAGAGTGCGTAATGTAAGGGACAAATTCAATCAGAGCGAATGAAAAAAACTAACGTGAAGAGGGGGCTATTTTTTAGAAAAACTAATTGAGTGTGAGATGTGTAATGCTGTTGTTATAAAGTGTTTTCTCGTGTTTCGTGTTGTAACGTGATTTGAATTAAATGTTGCCTCACGCGCGCTTTTAATAAAAATTATGACAGTTTCTAGCTGGTTGCAACGGTATGGATATACTCTCAGTAGCACAGTTTTGGCCGTATACATGTAAGTGAGCTGACTAAAAATGAAACTTTTTTACAGTTTATGACGCTATGTAGAAAAAGTTTGTCTGTTTGCTTGTTTTTGCGCGAGCGAAAAGTGTGATGTTAATCTATATAAATCATGCTCTTAAGTTCATTTTTTCGATTGCCTTACTACTTTCTGGTTAATTCCTTTTTGGTAACTGATCTGGGTCAATTTTTTTCACACAGTGAAATAATATACTCAGCCCTGAAAGCGATTTACTAAGAACGCTGGTGTTTAAGGTTAACGGCAAGCAGCGAGTTTAATAAAAAGTTTTAAATATTTATTATTTTAGGAGATCCACCATGCCTGTAACTAACTTAGCGGAACTTGATGCTCTAGTAGCTCGCGTCAAAGCAGCACAAGAAGAGTTTGCAACATTCTCTCAAGAGAAAGTAGACGCAATCTTCCGCGCAGCTTCTCTTGCTGCTAACCACGCTCGTATTCCACTTGCACAACAAGCAGTAGCTGAATCTGGAATGGGTATTGTTGAAGATAAGGTTATCAAAAACCACTTTGCATCTGAATTTATCTACAACAAATACAAAGACGAAAAAACATGTGGCATCTTAGAAGAAGATGACAACCTAGGCACAATGACTATCGCTGAGCCTGTAGGTATCATCTGTGGTATCGTTCCAACAACGAACCCAACTTCTACAGCAATCTTCAAATCTCTAATCTCTCTTAAAACACGTAACGGCATCATTTTCTCGCCACACCCACGTGCAAAGAACTCAACTAACGACGCAGCGAAACTTGTACTAGACGCAGCGGTTGCAGCGGGTGCTCCAAAAGACATCATCGGTTGGATCGACCAACCATCTGTAGAGCTTTCTAACGCGCTTATGAAGCACGACGGTATCGCACTTATCCTTGCTACTGGTGGTCCAGGCATGGTTAAAGCAGCATACTCTTCTGGTAAGCCTGCTATCGGTGTTGGTGCTGGTAACGTTCCTGTAGTTATCGATGAAACAGCTGACATCAAACGTGCTGTAGCATCTATCCTAATGTCTAAGACATTCGATAACGGCGTTGTATGTGCTTCTGAGCAAGCTGCAATCGTTGTTAGCGATGTATACGAAGAAGTTAAAGAGCGTTTCGCTTCTCACAAAGCTCACGTTCTGTCTAAAGCTGACGCAGATAAAGTACGTAAAGTACTTCTTATCGACGGCAACCTAAACGCTAAAATCGTAGGTCAACCTGCTCCAGCAATCGCTGAAATGGCTGGTGTTAAAGTTCCTGCTGATACAAAAGTACTTGTAGGTGAAGGTCTTGGTAAAGTTTCTTACGATGACGAATTCGCTCACGAGAAACTATCTCCAACTCTAGGTCTATTCCGCGCAGATGACTTCGAAGACGCTGTTGCTCAAGCGGTAACTATGGTTGAAATCGGTGGTATCGGTCATACATCTGGTCTTTACACTAACCAAGATACTAACGCAGAGCGCATCCGTTACTTCGGTGACAAGATGAAGACTGCTCGTATCCTGATCAACATCCCTACTACTCACGGTGGTATCGGTGACCTGTACAACTTCAACGTTGCACCTTCTCTAACTCTAGGTTGTGGTTCATGGGGTGGTAACTCTATCTCTGAGAACGTAGGTCCTAAGCACCTTATCAACAAGAAAACTGTAGCGAAGCGAGCTGAAAACATGTTGTGGCACAAACTACCTAAGTCTATCTACTTCCGTCGTGGTAGCCTTCCAATCGCAATGAGCGACCTAGAAGGTAAGAAACGCGCATTCCTAGTAACTGACCGTTTCCTATTCAACAACGGTTACGCTGATGACGTAGTTAGCCTGCTTAAAGCACAAGGCATCGAAGTTCAAACTTTCTTCGACGTAGAAGCGGATCCAACACTATCTGTTGTTGAGAAAGGCGCTGAAGCAATGAAGAGCTTCCAACCTGACGTAATCCTAGCTCTAGGTGGTGGTTCACCAATGGATGCTGCGAAGATCATGTGGGTTATGTACGAGCACCCAGAAACTCACTTCGAAGAACTAGCAATGCGCTTTATGGATATCCGTAAACGTATCTACAAGTTCCCTAAAATGGGTCAGAAAGCTGAGCTTGTATGTATCACTACAACTTCAGGTACGGGTTCAGAAGTTACTCCATTCGCGGTTGTTACTGACGACAAGACTGGTGCTAAGTACCCACTAGCTGACTACGAAATCACGCCAAACATGGCTATCGTTGATGCTAACCTAGTAATGAACATGCCTAAGTCTCTAACAGCATTCGGTGGTTACGATGCAGTAACTCACGCTCTTGAAGCTTATGTATCTGTTCTTGCTAACGAATACTCTGATGGTCAAGCTCTTCAAGCTCTTAAGATGCTTAAAGAATACCTACCATCAAGCTACAAAAATGGTGCGGCTGACCCAATCGCTCGTGAGAAAGTACACAATGCAGCAACTATCGCTGGTGTAGCATTTGCGAACGCATTCCTAGGTGTGTGTCACTCAATGGCTCACAAAATTGGTGCTGAGTTCCACCTACCACACGGTCTTGCTAACGCACTACTTATCTCAAACGTTGTACGTTACAACGCGAACGATAACCCAACTAAGCAGACAGCATTCTCTCAGTACGACCGTCCACAAGCACGTCGTCGTTACGCTGAAGTTGCTGACCACCTAGGCCTAAGCCAAGCTGGTGACCGTACTGCTCAGAAGATTGAACGTCTACTGACTTGGTTAGAAGAGCTTAAGAAAGACCTAAACATCCCACTATCTATCCAAGCTGCGGGTGTTAACGAGTCTGACTTCGTTGCTAAACTAGACGAGCTAGCTGTTGAAGCGTTCGATGACCAGTGTACAGGTGCTAACCCACGTTACCCACTTATCACTGAGCTTAAAGAAGTACTAACAACTTCTTACTACGGCGAAGCATACGTTGAAGGCGAAACTTTCGAAGGTACTACAGTTATCCTTAAGAAAGCTGACCAAAAACCAGCTGAATCTAAAGCACCAAAAGCTAAAAAAGAAAAAGCTAACGCATAATAAGTAAGCATTAGTTTTGAGATAAGTTTTCGCTAGCACGATACTTATCTATCGGGAAAAGTTAAAAGCCCCAGTCGCAAGACTGGGGCTTTTTTTATGCTGTTGATTAGTGAATTTCCCTTAGAGTTGCGACTTTATCCGAGTAGGAATGGGGGAGTCTAAACCTCTGCTGCTACAACTCGTCCACTGAAGTAATCATTAGAGATAATGTATTCAGCGGTTCGGGTGAGTTCGTCTTGCAGTTGTGCCCAGTGACAACGGTTGAACTTACCATCGGCGTTGTGAATCGCAGGAACGACACCGCCCACACGGATCTTAAATGGGGTGAGTTCTTTGGCCCAGCTGTGGGTAAAACCGGTGATCATGGAATTGGCGCTTTCTAGTCCGGATACATCGTGAAAGTCATCGTGCGATATGACATTCACGATAACCCCTTCTTTGTTTTCTTCTCGTAGCCTCTCAGCGCTGATTTGGCCAAAAGCAAAAAGGGTCGATGCCATAGAGGAAAGATCATTAATAAAGCTGCTGACGGGCTGATCACCAATTAGGCTCGGCATCGGTGAACTTATCCAGTTATTGACCAGTACATCGGGGGGGGTGTTGAAAGTGGTTTGGATAAAATCAAATACGCTAAGAATCGCTTGGCTGTCATGGCTTTCGAGCGGGTAGTGGTAAACAGAATCAGAGAACCGAGCACATTGTAAATAAGTAGCCTGAAGCGCTTCAGTATCGTTATCGCAAAGGATGACGGTGGCTCCAAGGTTCACAAAGTGGTTCGCAATCGTCCCTCCTAGTCGCGAACCGGCAGCTGTTACCAATATGATTGAGCTTTTTATTTCCATCCCAGTACCTAAACAAATCATCCATGTAGGATAAGGATGGGTTAAATTTTATACAATGGGTGTGAATTGGTTCAAACTAAGTTAGGTGAATTAATAAGTTTTTATGAACTTAGTGGCATGTCACATTTTGTAGTAACTTCAAGCAGTAATCGACATTTGTTAATTTGAGAGTGCCTAATGCTGGTGGTTCATATCACTCTCGTGAATCATTCGAATGGCGTGAATTGAATAAAGCAGATAGAGATGCAGAAATAAAGTGAGACTGAAGCTATACCTGAGCCTGGATCTGATACTTACGTTGAGCGGAAGATAGCTCGTTGTACAGCGTTGCTGATGGTAAGTCAGGCTGGTTTTTGTTTGCTAGCTTACGACGATCGTGACCAGATAGGTTTTGGTAAACTTCTTCAGGTAAGTCACCAGTGTCTTCTGGCATAAATGCCAGTGCTTCTGGTTTTAGATAGTGACAGAGCTTAGCACTCACCAAGCTTGATTGGTGAAAGTGATTAGACTGTTGTGCTGATATCTCGTAAGACGATTGATTTGAACGCAGTTGCTGAGGTTCGGCGATGCCAAACTGTTTACGGAGGCGATTTTCCGTTGTCTCTGTGACTTCAATAGTATCGATAGGCGTACAGTCTCGAACATCATTAGAGAACATGGATAACAGCAACGCGAAATCCGCACGGCGACCTTGCTCAACCGCTTGGCTGATTCCGATGCCGAACTTCAGTTCGTTGATGATTCCTGCTTTATCTAAGGTATGTATTTGCATGACGCCTCTCATTTGATACACCTTTAACGGCATGAAGGCAGCAAACTTTAGTCTTTAATTACAAGCGAATAGAGATTTAATTTAGGCTGGGAAAGGGTAGTTAAAAGGGCTAGGTTATTGATCGTTATGTTCGTTGTTTACTATGTAGCAGATCGTAGATACAAAAAAGCTCACGCCGAGGCATGAGCTTTTAATAGTTAACTCGCTATAAATAGCGCAGCTTGAATAATAGATTACTTAGCTAGGTTCTCTTCTACGAAAGACCAGTTTACTAGGTTCCAGAATGCAGCCATGTAGTCAGGACGAACATTGCGGAAATCGATGTAGTAAGCGTGCTCCCATAGGTCAACAGTTAGAAGTGGAGTAACACCTTCTTCTGTTAGAGGAGTCGCAGCGTTAGAAGTGTTAACGATGTCTAGAGAACCGTCAGCTTTCTTAACTAACCAAGTCCAAGAAGAACCGAAGTTGTTGATTGCTGAATCAGTGAATTTTGCTTTGAATTCTTCGAAAGAACCGAATGCAGCGTTGATAGCTTCTGCAACAGCGCCAGTTGGTTCGCCGCCTGCTTTTGGAGCAAGACAGTGCCAGTAGAACGTGTGGTTCCAGATTTGAGCAGCGTTATTGAAAACACCACCAGTAGAAGTCTTAACGATCTCTTCTAGTGTTTTGCCTTCAAACTCAGTACCTGGGATAAGACCGTTTAGCTTAACAACGTAAGTGTTGTGGTGCTTACCATGGTGGAAATCTAGCGTTTCTGCTGAGATGTGTGGTTCTAGTGCGTCTTTCGCGTAAGGAAGAGCTGGTAGTTCAAATGCCATTGCTCAATTCTCCATTGATATGAAAGAGTTAACTCTTTCGATTGCTTCCAGTGATATTATTATTCATGGCTCGCTATGCTGCCAACCATGGTCAATTTGCTGACTTGGTTTCTAGTTTAGCAAGTTTTTACTTTATTAAAAGCATATTTCATCACTTTTATGTGAATTATTAGTTTAGCTTGTTAACCTCTTTTTTTATATGGTTTTTATTCTTTTGGTTTGGGGTAGAATAAAGGCAATAAAAGCCGTAATCCATTAACGAGGAAGCAATGGAAACTATCGATAAAATCAAACAGCAAATTGAAGAAAACACTATTCTACTGTACATGAAAGGTTCTCCTAAGCTACCTAGCTGTGGTTTCTCTTCTCAAGCGTCTCAAGCTCTAATGGCATGTGGCGAAAAATTTGCTTACGTAGATATTCTACAAAACCCTGATATCCGTGCAGAGCTACCAGCTTACGCACAATGGCCAACTTTCCCACAACTTTGGGTTGAAGGTGAGCTAATCGGTGGTTGCGACATCATTCTTGAGATGTTCCAAAAAGGTGAACTTCAGCCAATCATCAAAGAAGCGGCTGCTAAAGTTGCTGGCGATGACGCAGAGTAAGTTCTAGCCTTTATGCTGAACAGTAAACTAGGGGCCTTAATAAGGCTCCTTTTTTGTTGGAACTGAGAGAAGAATTGACTCGATAAGGAACGAACAATGGATGTAAAACTGCATTATGTACATGATCCAATGTGCAGCTGGTGTTGGGGATATAAGCCGACACTGGAGTTACTAAAACAACAATTGCCTGCGAGTATTGAGTTTAACTACGTAGTCGGTGGTTTGGCTCCGGACTCTGACGAGCCAATGTCAGAAGAGATGAAAAGTAAGCTGCAAGCTATTTGGAAGCAGATCGAAGCTAAGTTAGGTACTGAGTTCAATCATGAATTTTGGACTGAGTGTAAACCTGTTCGCAGCACTTACCCTGCGTGTCGCGCTGTTATTGCTGCAGGTTTCCAAGATCACTACGAGCAGATGCTTGAAGCGATTCAACACGCATACTACTTGCGTGCGATGCTGCCGCACAGTGAAGAGACTCATAAGCAATTGGCTGAAGAGCTAGGCATGAATGTTCAGCAATTCGAGAATGACCTTGCTGGTAAGTTACTAGAGGGTGAACTAGAAGATCAGCTGAGCTTCAAACATGCGATGGGTGTGAATTCTTACCCAACCCTAATGCTTGAAGTTGACGGTATCTTCACTGAAGTCGAGCTGGATTACCACTCATCAGAAACGACACTGAAGTCGATTCGAGAAGTTCTAGTAAAGAGCGCTCCTACCGTTTAATTGGCGATACTGAATCGTACTACTTCAAAGGCTTGCTCATAAGAGTAAGCCTTTTTTGTCATAGGTATGCGGTTCTTCCGTGTAACTTGGTGGGAGAAACGCCGGATACAAAAAAGACCGCTCTAGGCGTAATGCCAGTCAGTTAAGCTGACTGGCATTTTTCCTGTTCGTTGCATATTTTTGGGGTTTCAGTTTCACCCAACGAGGGTAACTTCTATCTTCTCTTCGAGGTGGCAGGGTAAACATGGATATTTGCTTGAGTAAGACTTCATAATGTTTAGGAAGTTTTCCAGGACTCGTTAAAGGTAAAGCCGCGAAGTATTGAGTCACAGCCATAGCACTACTCGTAAAGCTTAATTGATTTGGCCAGACGCTATCTAATTTAATCGCAGCCTTTGTCATAACTTGTCTTATAAGGTTATAGGCGAGCAAAATCCCCCAGAGCTCCTGCTTGACCATATCTGGGCGCTTACTTCGTAATGTATACTCACTATCAAGCAAGGTTTGCTTCATTTCCCGATAGCCTAATTCGATTTCCCAACGATAGCGATAAAGCTCTACGATGTCTTCACCAGGAAAGCGTAACCCATCACGCATTGATGTAAGTACCTGATATGTCTTCCCTTTGATGATTTTCGACACTAACCTTGCTTCTATTGTCTCAGGGAGATCACTGAACTTCTTTCTTGCCTGAGGTGTCGTTTTTATATCAACGATAGCGTCACTCTGACTGTATTTATGAACGACTTCATACTGGAAGTCTTTTCTCACAGGAAGCATCCAATGCCTTTCTTTGCCTACCTTATTCCAGCGATTAAGTAGCCCTAGAGAGTAGTATCCTTTGTCAAAAATAGTCAGCGAATGATCGGGGGTTTGTTCGATGAGTTCTTCTGCAAGGCGCATTTCGCTGGTGCGATAGTCAGAGAATGTACTATCGATTAGTTGATGACTTGTAAGCTCCATCAAGCAAACCATACGTACCTTAGGGTAAATATTCTCCGATGATTGATTGCTCTGTGCTTTAAACTCTTGATGATTTTCAGGTGTATCTGTCGTTCTCCAAACGACACCATCGACGGATAGAAGGTTTAGTCCACACCAAGTTTCGAAATTAGACGAGTGATAGCCATGCGTAGCCATCTTCTTAAAGACTTGTTTAACGCCTTCTTCGCCTAATCTCTGTCTCGCTTGAACAACAGCACTTGGGGCAACAAAGCGTTGTCTGTCTGGCAGGACAATATCGAGTTGGTTAGCAATATCCCAAACAGATTGTTGACGAAAGAGACTCATTCCAACAACGGACCAAAGTACGGCCTCCAAAGGTAACCGTCTTCTTCTAACGGTTGCGACGCCAGCTTGCTCAAAACCTTGCTGGATAAGCTCTGGACTAAGAATTTCAGAGTATTTTTCAAAGTGGTGGAAGGTATTACACGACTGAAAAGTATTGGCAAGTTGGCTTTCTAAAGACATAAAAAAATCCGATATTAGTTTCCTAATATCGGATTCTGAAGCCTTTTGAGGATCGGTCAAATGATCTCACAAATTTCTTAACTGATCGGTATTACGCTCTAGGCGGTCTTTTTAAGTTTTGGACATTGATTCTGACTATAGAACCTAGTTATAAGCTACAAAACCATAGCTGCAATCCAACCGAATACGATCAGTGGGATGTTGTAGTGTAGGAATGTCGGTACAACGGTTTCCCATACGTGCTCGTGTTGGCCATCAGCATTAAGACCAGACGTTGGACCTAACGTTGAGTCAGAAGCCGGAGAGCCTGCATCACCAAGTGCTGCCGCTGTACCTACTAGAGCGATGGTTGCCATAGGGGAGAAACCAAATGCTGCCGCTAGTGGAACGTAGATAGTTGCAAGGATTGGGATCGTAGAGAACGAAGAACCGATACCCATGGTTACCAGTAGACCAACCACTAGCATAAGTAGTGCAGCTAGAGGCTTATTGTCGCCGATGCTTGTTGAAAGTGCTTCAACCAAAGATTCAACGCCACCTGTTTGCTTCATAACTGCCGCGAAACCTGCCGCTGCAATCATGATGAAACCGATCATTGCCATCATGTGTACGCCCTTGGTGAAGACGTCTTGTGTCTCTTTCCAAGCGATTACACCACCGAAAGTGAATACCATGAAGCCAGCAAGTGCACCGATGATCATTGAACCCGTCGATAGCTGAACCGTTAGTGCTGCAACAATACCAGCTGCCGCTACTAGGATGTGCTTCTTGTTGATCTGTTTTGCTTCAGTTGAAACGACCGTGTGAGAGGTTTCTTTGTATTGGCGAGGCTTACGGTAAGTGAAGAACACTGCCGTCAGAAGACCGAAGATCATACCCGCAGCTGGTAGCAACATAGCCGTTGGAACTTGGCTCGCAACGACGCTTTCAAGACCGTTGTCGTGAAGGTTCTTAAGCAGGATGTTGTTTAGGAAGATGCCACCAAAACCGATCGGCAATACCATGTATGGCGTAATCAGACCAAAAGTAAGCACACACGCAACCAGACGACGGTCTAGATTCATTTTTGCGAATACGCCCAATAGAGGTGGGATTAAAATTGGGATGAAGGCGATATGTACTGGAATCACGTTTTGCGAAGACATGGTCACTAAGATCAAAGACGCAAGGATGCCGTATTTAAGACCAGTCGATGCCGCACTGTTCTCTTTGCCGTGAATGCGTTTAATAACACTTTGAGCAAGTAAGTCTGTGATACCAGAACGTGAGATAGCAACAGCGAATGTACCAAGCATGGCATAGCTAAGTGCAATCGTTGCACCGCCGCCTAATCCACTTTCGAAAGCCGCGACTGCGTCGTTCAAGCTCATACCAGAGGCTACGCCACCGATAATTGCACTGAACGTCAGAGCAACGACTACGTTTACGCGCATCAAAGCTAAAACAAGCATGATGCAAACTGAAATTACAACAGGATTCATATTATTCTCGGGATGTTGTGTTCTTTATTAAAGGTAATACGACAATACGTTTACCGATTCTATTTTTATTCTTCGTCAACAAGCGGCCAACCACCAAGGGCTTTCCATTTGTTTACTATGCCGCAAAATAACTCAGCGGTTTTTTGCGTATCATACAAAGCAGAGTGTGCTTCTTTGTTGTCAAAATCCATCCCTGCAGTGCGGCAAGCTTTAGCCAAAACGGTTTGACCATAGGCAAGACCACTAAGGGCTGCAGTGTCAAAAGTAGCAAATGGATGGAAAGGGACGCGTTTAAGCTTACAGCGCTCACTTGCTGCATTAACGAAGTTTAAATCGAATGTAGCATTGTGAGCGACCATGATTGCACGACTGCAATCAGAAGCTTTTTGTTCTTTTCTCACTAGTTTGTAGATTTCTTTAAGGGCTTCTTGTTCAGACACTGCGCCGCGTAATGGGCTAAATGGGTCTTTAATTCCGTTAAAGTCTAATGCTGCCTGCTCTATATTTGCGCCTTCAAAAGGCTCAATGTGAAAATGAAGCGTTGATGCAGGCTGCAGATCTCCGTTCTCATCCATTTTTAATGTAATGGCACAGATTTCTAATAATGCATCGGTTTCTGCGTTAAACCCTGCGGTTTCCACGTCGATGACCACTGGAAAATAGCCACGGAAGCGTTTTTTTAGGGTCAGAGCTTCGTTTTCTACAATCATGTTAGCCCAAATAAGTGTGATTAAGGCTGCATTATTGCAGATAATAGCAGTGATAAAAACTAGGGAAGGGCAATAAATCTTAAATTACCTAACCTATTGCGGCTTGATAATTGCATATTTAAACACGAGAGAAAAATGCGGCAATTGGCTGCATTGTTAAACGAATTGCTTAAGAGATACTCCACTTTATGAAGAAACAACTCATAACAGGTTCAATGCTATTTTCGCTACTTATGTCGTCATCAGCCATGGCACAAGAAAAGCGTTACGGAGCATCTCCTCAACAGTCGACATGGGAGATGGTGGCCAACACGCCATTAGAGTGCCGCTTAGTGCATCCGATCCCTAACTTCGGTGATGCTGAATTCTCATCCCGTGCGAGTAAAAAAATTATTTTAGATTTTGAGCTAAAAATGCGTCGCCCAATGGGCGCGACTCGTAATGTTAGCTTGATCTCGATGCCACCACCCTGGCGTCCAGGCGAGAGTGCCGATCGCATGACAACCATCAAGTTCTTCCAGCAATTTGATGGTTATGTTGGCGGGCAAACGGCTTGGGGGATCTTGAGTGAGTTAGAGAAAGGGCGCTATCCAACATTCAGCTACCAAGAGTGGCAGAGTCGAGATCAACGAATCGAAGTGTCGTTGTCATCGGTGTTGTTCCAAGAAAAATACAATGTGTTCAGTGATTGTGTTGCTAACCTGCTGCCTTACAGCTTTGAAGATATCTCTTTCACTATTTTGCATTACGACCGCAACAGCGATCAATTGAACAAGTCGTCACGTAAAAGGCTGAGTCAGATTGCTGATTATGTTCGTTACAACCAAGACATCGATCTTGTGCTGGTGGCAACGTACACCGACTCTGTCGACAGCAAAGGCATTAGTCAAAACCTTTCAGAGCGCAGAGCGGAATCGTTAAGAGAGTACTTTAAATCTCTAGGCTTGCCAGAAGACCGTATCCAAGTACAAGGCTATGGTAAACGTCGCCCGATTGCAGACAATAACTCGCCAATTGGTAAAGACAAGAACCGACGCGTTGTGATCTCTTTAGGTAGAACGCAGGTTTAGCTCCAATAAAATTTAAAGCTCATATTAGAAAGCCCGTCGTCATGACGGGCTTTTTATATCTGAATCAACAAACTATACGTTGCGTCTGCGAAAGAAACTTGCTTAGTTCAGGCGGAAACGAGCAATCATCTCGCAGTTGGTCGCGGTATCGATCTTTTCCACCATAGAGGCAATTTTAGGGTTTGGATGGCGTTTCATGAAATCGATAAGTGCTTTTTTACAACAGCCAATAGAATCAATAAAGCTAGCACATTGTGTATTGGGACACTGGGGGATCAGAGTCAGTACTTTCTCTGAAGCTAGTTGAAGGTATTTAAGTTCATACTCGGTATCACCCGCCCAGCGCCAGAATTGCGCAAGGTTATGACAAGATATCACCGAGATCAGTAACCGCTCATCGGCCTCTATATCTGTACGCTCAGTAATCTCCTCACTTAGGTTCAGTGCCTGCTGATAATGAAGAATACTTCGTATAGGATCGTCGAGCTGCAATGCCGTATCGGCGAGTAACGTGTGTTTTTCCCATTCGCTAATCATTGTATTACCTCACTAATCAATAGGGGTGATAATTTAAATGATAATCATTATCAAGTAAAGTTTCATCAGTGAGATTGTTAAGAATAATTGGTAAAGAATATCGGTTGTGGGGAGAGTGATAAAAAAGAAGCGAGCAGTGTGCTCGCTTCTTTGTTCATCTTATCAGGCGTTCTAGCCGTATCTCGCAAAGGTATTTCAGAATTAACCTTCTAGACCTGCGCTTGCTTGTTTGTTTTGAATCAGTTCGATCATGTAGCCGTCAGGATCTTTAACGAATGCGATGTGTGTAGAACCGCCTTTTACTGGGCCTGGTTCACGAGTCACGTTACCGCCTGCTGCTTTAATCGCGTCACACGTTGTGTAGATATCATCAACACCGATAGCTACGTGGCCGAAAGCAGAACCAAGGTCGTATTCAGTCGTACCCCAGTTGTATGTCAGCTCAATCACTGCACCTTGCGACTCGTCACCAAAGCCAACGAAAGCTAGCGTGTATTCGTACTCTTTGTTTTCGTTCTTACGTAATAGCTGCATGCCCATTACGTTTGTGTAGAACTCGATAGACTTATCTAGATCACCCACGCGTAGCATGGTGTGTAAAATACGACCGTTTGACATGATTTGCTCCTAGCTTTAACTATGTTTACGTTTTTGTAATTTTGTTTTCTGCCGCCAGACATTGCGACACTACTTAGCCTACTGGCTTGTGGTTCTTGCTTATGAACTTAGACGTCGGTTTTTTCTTTGAACTCACACAGGTCTTCAATAATACAGCTGCCACAGCGAGGCTTACGCGCGACACAGGTGTAACGTCCATGAAGAATGAGCCAGTGGTGGACATCCAGTTTGAACTCTTTTGGCACTACTTTAAGTAGCTTGGCTTCGACATCATCGACTGTCTTACCCATCGCGAGTTTAGTTCGGTTCGATACGCGATAAATGTGAGTATCAACGGCAATAGTTGGCCAGCCGAAAGCGGTATTCAAAACTACGTTCGCAGTTTTACGGCCAACACCAGGCAGGGCTTCCAGTGCGGCGCGATCTTCTGGCACTTCACCATTATGAAGATCAAGCAGCATACGACATGTCTTAATGGTGTTTTCTGCTTTCGAATTAAATAGACCGATAGTCTTGATGTACTCTTTCAGGCCATCGACACCTAGGTCAAAAATCGCTTGTGGGGTATTAGCAACAGGATAAAGCTTATCTGTGGCTTTGTTCACGCTGACGTCAGTTGCCTGTGCAGACAAGAGCACCGCAATTAGGAGTTCGAAAGGGCTACTCCAATTTAGCTCAGTCTCTGGCTTTGGGTTGTTTTCCCTCAAACGCTCAAGTATTTGTACTCGTTTTACATTGTTCATAGCGACATTACTTTCAAATAGTTAGGGTAGAGCTCTGGAGTGGTATTCAATAAACTCGAAACTCAGGCCGTATCATCGGTTACGCGCTCTTATGAGCGTCATTGTTATGTGTATTGGTTATATCTATTTCTGCTGAGCGGTTGAGCAGCTCAGCAGATTTTTGTTGTTAAGCATTAGTCACGCGGGCACGCTCAATAACAGGTTTTTCTGGCTTTGGTTGTTTCGATTTCGCTTGATGATCGATGATGTTTTTCAACGCTATCAAGAAACCAACACCAATAAATGCACCCGGTGGAAGTAGAGCCAGCAAGAAGCTGTTATCAAATTGGAAAATTTCGATTCTTAAGGCTGATGCCCAATCACCAAGCAGCAGATCTGCGCCATCAAATAGGGTGCCATTACCAATGATTTCACGCATTGCGCCCAGTACCACCAATACTGATGTCATACCAAGACCCATCCAGAAGCCATCTTGAGCGGCAGGTAATACTTCATTTTTTGAAGCGAAGGCTTCTGCTCGACCAATGATGATACAGTTGGTTACGATCAGTGGGATGAAGATACCGAGAGATAGGTACAGGCCATAAGCGTAAGCATTCATCAGCAGCTGAACACACGTTACCAGTGATGCAATGATCATCACGAATACTGGAATACGCACTTCTTTTGGCACGTGGTTACGAACCAGAGAAACGGCAACGTTCGAACCGACTAATACAAGTAGCGTGGCAATACCGAGCCCAAGTGCGTTGGTCACCGTTGAAGAGACAGCCAATAGCGGACACAAGCCAAGTAGCTGTACTAGGGCAGGGTTATTGGCCCACATGCCATTTTTGATTAGTGTTTTATGATCACTCATTATTCACCACCGCAATTTAGAGGTTGAGCAAGAAATGCTTGGTTGTTTTGGTTAACGTACTGAACCGCTTGTTTGACAGATTTCACTACCGCTCTAGGGGTAATGGTCGCGCCAGTAAATTGGTCGAAGTCACCACCGTCTTTACGAACCTTCCAACGGTCAAGATTAGAGTCTGTTACTTGTTTACCAGCAAACGAAAGAATCCAATCACTCACACGTAGATCAATCTTATCACCTAATCCTGGAGTTTCTTGGTGGGAAAGTACACGAGTGCCTAAAATAGTACCGTCGATTTTCATACCGACGATCACCTTAATCGCACCGTTATAACCGTCTGGTGCAATTGCCTCGATCGCAATCGCGCTTGGCTCACCATTGATTTTGGCGATGTAAGCGGGCATCGCTTTCTCTGTACCAAGCTCTTCTGCTTGAACCAAAGTACAAGACGAAAACAGTTCGTTGTCGTGAAGATCGTGTGGGATCACCTGGTTAAGTACAGATAGCAACTGAGCCTGTTCTTGCTGTTTGATCTGATCTTTTGTTAGGTAGTGGGTTACGGCCACTAAACCTGTCGATGCACAGGCAAAAATCGCGAGCACAAGGCCGTTTTTCTTAATAGCATTTAGCATGATGTCCGCTCCTTTAGTGGCCGTATGTACGAGGCTTGGTGTAGTAGTCAATCAGTGGAACGCACATATTGGCTAACAATACAGCAAACGCAACGCCATCAGGGAAGCCACCCCAACTGCGGATAATAAACACTAACGCACCAATTAGGGCACCAAACACCAAACGACCTTTAACTGTCGTTGAAGCCGAAACTGGGTCGGTTGCAATAAAGAATGCACCAAGCATAGTCGCGCCAGACAGAAGGTGAATGGTTGGAGAAGCGGTTTCACCAGGAGTGAGCACTAAGAACACTAAACTAAACAGAGTAAGACTGCCGATGAAAGCCACAGGGATATACCATTGAATAACACGTTGCTTAATCAGCACTAAACCGCCGATTAGGTAAGCAAGGTTCACCCACTCCCAGCCTACGCCAGCTAACCAGCTGAATTGCGGTTGAGACAAGGCTTCAGATGCGGTGTTGCCAGCCGTTAATGCCGTTTTGAATGCGTCAAGTGGCGTCGCCATTGTGGTGCCATCAATACCAAGGCGTGCTTGTTGCAGAGACAAACCTTCGTTATTGAAGCCTGTGAATATCATCAAGAATGAGTCAATAAAGCTTGTTGCTTCTGCTGTCAGGCTCGCGGGTGCATTCCAACTCGTCATTTGAACTGGGAATGAAATCAGCAAAACAACGTAAGCAACCATCGCAGGGTTAAATGGGTTCTGTCCTAGGCCGCCGTACAAGTGTTTCGCGATAATAATAGCGAAGAACATACCAATGACGAGGATCCACCACGGAGAGTGTGGAGGAATGGCGACGCTCAGTAGCCAAGCGGTTACAACAGCACTGTAATCACGCAGCGCCATCACTGGCGGACGTTTTCTTAACAGCATTACGGCTGCTTCAAAGATAACAGCAAGTGCAATAGCAAATACTAACTGGATGAGGGTGCCCCATCCAAAGAAGTAGGTTTGAGCTAGTAGACCTGGCAATGCACAAATAGCTACCCATTTCATTAGATCTGGGGTGCTTCTACGACTGTGTGCGTGCGGTGAGCTGGCGATAAAGAAGGCCACTACTCTTTCTCCTCATTGTTCTTTTTATCTAGCTCTTGCTGTGCTTTTCTTGCTTTAGCACGAGCAATAGCGGCAGCAACGGCTGCTTTTTTAGGATCGACTGGCTGTGATTGAGTCTCAGCTACCACTTCAGTCTCTTTTTCGGTTACAGGCTCAGGAGCGATTTCTTGTGCTTCAACCTGTTTAGCTTGCTGAGCTTTTTTCGCTTTAGCACGAGCGATAGCTGCAGCAACAGCAGCTTTCTTCGGATCGACCTGTTCAGATTGAGTATCAGTTTCTACTTCAACTACTGGTTCAGATGTTTCTGCTTGATTAGCTTGCTGTGCTTTTTTTGCTTTAGCACGGGCTATAGCGGCAGCAACGGCGTCTTTCTTAGCATCCCCAGAACTTCCAGCTTCAGTTTCAACTGCAGGTTCAGGAGCTTCGGTTGTTTCTTGGGTCGCTTGCTGTGCTTTCTTAGCCTTAGCGCGAGCGATGGCCGCAGCAACTGCAGCTTTCTTAGGGGCGACTTGCTCCGATTGAGTCTCGGTTTCAACTTCAACCACTGGTTCAGATGTTTCTGCTTGCTTTGCTTGCTGGGCTTTTTTGGCTTTAGCACGAGCGATAGCGGCAGCAACAGCATCTTTCTTGGCATCGCCGGATTTTTCAGCAGGAGCTTCCGCTTGTTGAGCTTTCTTGGCTTTAGCACGAGCAATGGCCGCAGCGACAGCATCTTTCTTAGCATCGCCAGAGCTTTCAACAGGAGCTTCAGAAGCTGATTCCGCTTGCTGTGCTTTCTTCGCTTTAGCACGGGCTATAGCCGCAGCAACAGCATCTTTCTTAGCGTCACCAGAGCTTTCAGCAGGAACTTCAGAAGCAGATTCAGCTTGTTGAGCTTTCTTCGCTTTAGCACGTGCAATTGCTGCAGCAACAGCATCTTTCTTAGCGTCACCAGAGCTTACAGCCGGAGCGTCAGAAGCTGATTCAGCTTGTTGTGCTTTCTTCGCTTTGGCGCGAGCAATTGCAGCTGCAACCGCGTCTTTCTTGCCATCACCTGAGCTTTCTGCAGGAGTATCGGCTGCTGCTTGTTGTGCCTTGCGCTCTCTCGCTTGACGCTTACGCTCTTCACGCAGTTTAGACATTTCTGAGTTGTCTGGTTCAGCGCCTTCTGCTTTCTGAGCTGCAGCTTGTTTCGCTTTTGCCTTTGCAATAGCGGCAGCAACCGCAGGTTTTACTGCTGGCTCTTCATTCGGAGCCTGCTCCGCAGCAGCTTTTTGCGCTTTAACACGAGCAATAGCAGCAGCAATAGCATCATCACCGCCAGATGTTTTCATATCTTTACGGCGGTTATCTGCAGCTTTCTTAAAGCGGTTTTCACGCTCTGCTTTATCACGCTCCATACGAGCGTTCTTCTCTTCAAAGCGAATCTTGGCGCGCTCTGCAGCAGCGGCTTCATCTTTTCGAGTTTTGATTTCAGCTTTTGCTTGGCGATAGTACTGAACAAGAGGGATTTCGCTTGGGCAAACAAATGCACAAGCACCGCATTCAATACAGTCTTTAATATTTAGCTCTTCACACTTGTCCAGCTCATTGGCTTTCGCGTGCCATTGCAGCTGCTGAGGCAGTAGAGAGGCTGGACAAGCTTCGGCACATGCACTGCATCGAATACACTCCATCTCGTAAGTGCTTGGTGCAATCTCACGACGTGTTGGCGCTAAAATACAGTTCGATGTTTTAGTGATCGGCACATTGGCATGTGGCAAGGTAAAGCCCATCATCGGGCCACCCAGAATCAAACGCGGTAGCTTTTTATCGGCTTTATAGCCAAACTCTTCGAGCAACTCGTGTACAGGTGTACCTAATAGTGCCCAAACGTTACGAGGTTGCTTAAAAGTCTTACCGGTTAAAGTCACGATGCGGTTAACTACGGGTTCACCGTCGATTACTGCTCTTTTAATAGAGTAGAGAGAGCCAACGTTCTGAACTAATACACCAATGTCAGCCGGGATGCCGCCAGCAGGAACCTCTTTATTGGTGAGGATCTTAATTAGCTGTTTCTCACCACCTGAAGGATATTTAGTTGGGATCACGCGAATGACGATGTCTTTGTCTTTCGCGGCAACCTCAAGTGCTTTAATTGCCGCTGGCTTGTTGTCTTCGATACCAATCACGGTCAGTTTGGGCTGAAGGATGTGTTCAACTATCTCAATGCCTTTTAACACTTCTTCGGCATGCTCTTGAAGCAACTTGTCATCTGATGTGATGTAAGGTTCACACTCAGCTGCGTTGACGATCAGAATATCAGTACGACCTAGGCCTGACTGGAGCTTTTTCGCAGTAGGGAATCCCGCCCCGCCCATACCTGAAATACCGGCTTGGCGAATCACATCAAGCAGCTCATCTGAGGTTTTCGTTGAAAAGTCTTCAACGGGATTTCTTTCAATCCAAGCGTCTAAGCCATCAGGTTTAATGACCACACTGAGTTCGCTCAAGCCTGAAGGGTGAGCGGTAGTTCTTGGTTCGATAGCAGTAATCACACCTGATGTAGGTGCATGTACCGGCAATGTAAAACCAGTATCTAGAGCCGTTAGTTGTTGGCCTTTCAGTACTGTGTCACCGGCGGCAACCAATAAGTTACCAGGCTTACCGATGTGCTGTTTGACCGGAAGGACGATTTCTTCTGGAAGCCTTGCATGAACGATATCAGTGGTATTGGACTGTTTCTTGTTTTCAGCAGGGTGCACGCCGCCTGGGAAGGTCCAAATAGAGCCCGTGCGAATTTGTTCAATTAAAGAGATCATACTAACCCTATGCCTTAGGCTCTGACGCGGTCGCATCAGTTGCTTGGTTAGTGATATCCGTAACAGGAATGATGTTCATCTGCCATTTCCAATTTTCAGTCGTTGTTGCCACTGGAATCATTTCAATACAGTCAGTAGGGCACGGCGCGACACAAAGATCACAACCAGTACACTCATCTTTAATTACTGTGTGTAGTGCCTTAGTACCACCAACAATGGCGTCAACAGGGCAGGCTTGAATACATTTAGTACAGCCGATACACATATCTTCATGAATGAAGGCAACAGTTTTTACTTTGTTATCTAAGTCGTGAGCGGAGTCTTCAACTTCTACGCCCATTAAGTCTGCTAGCTTCTCAATGGTTGCTTGGCCGCCAGGAGGACATTTATTGATCTTGTCTCCGTTAGCAATCGCCTCTGCGTATGGGCGACAACCTGGGTAGCCACACTGGCCACATTGAGTTTGCGGTAAAATGGTGTCGATTTGATCGACGATAGGATCGGCTTCTACTTTGAAGCGAATAGAGGCGAAGCCCAAAATAGCGCCAAAAACAGCGGCTAAAACAGCTAACGCAATGATCGCAATTAAAATGGTACTCATGCTTATTTCACCAACCCAGTAAAGCCCATGAATGCCAGAGACATTAGGCCTGCTGTGATCATCGCAATCGATGCGCCTTTGAAGGGCATTGGAACATCTGCAACCGCAATACGTTCACGCATTGCAGCAAATAGGATCAGAACAAGAGAGAAACCTACCGCCGCGCCGAAACCATAAACGATAGACTGGATGAAGTTGTGGTTTTCATTGATGTTCAAGAGTGCCACGCCCAATACCGCACAGTTGGTGGTGATAAGGGGCAGGAAAATCCCCAATAGGCGATAAAGAGTGGGGCTGGTTTTGTGAACGACCATTTCCGTAAATTGAACCACGACTGCGATAACCAAGATGAAGCTCATGGTACGCAGGTATTCAATACCCAGAGGGGTAAGGATGTAGGTTTCTACTAGGTATGCAGATACCGACGCTAACGTAAGAACGAAAGTCGTCGCGAGGCCCATACCAATTGCAGTCTCCAGTTTCTTGGAGACTCCCATAAATGGACATAGCCCTAAAAACTTCACTAGCACAAAGTTATTGACCAGCACAGTGCCAACCAACAACAAAAGGTATTCGGTCATAATGGATTAATTCTTGAGATTCCGATCCCGATATTATCCTGTTTTGCTCACCTAATAACAACCAGTGAACGGTGTGGTTTTGTATGTCTGATGGAAATTTATACGCTCAATAGGAGGATAGCAGATCTCATCACAACAAATTAGTTGTTCTGAAGCGTAGAAATGACACGCATGCCAAGGATGGGGTTGGGGTTCTGTATGTCATTTTGGTGAGCAGGGAAATTGACAATTTTAACGGGGTTAGTGTCAAATTTTCTGGTAGCTGGCCAAAAAGGCGTACTCTTGTTGAGCAAATGTACGTATCAGTTTTAGAAAATAATTTCATCACTGAGGATTGGGGGGAAGAGTCAAATCATTTGCCCAAAATGAGTCTCGCATAAGCAAAAACTTAATCTGCGAAGATTAGTTTGTTGTAAATACGATTCTGAGCGAACGTCTAGGCAAAGGTTTTTCCCAGTAAGAGCAAAAGCCAAGAGACATTTATTGTCATTATAAATCGATTTATTAATTAATTTGTAACATTTACTAATAATTGGGTAGGTTCCACTCTCTTTTTTTTATGAAATAGTTATCAAGTTTAGATTGTATGTATTTTAGTTTTTTTTGTTTCATGGCGAAGCATTTTTTATATATAGTTGCTTTTACAAAAAAGTTACTTATTTTGCCTTTTTAAATAACCATTTAGTTAATCCTGTTAACGTTCGGTTAGTGATAAATGGTTGAATGAATCAAGTGACATATGAAAAATTATTTAAATGAATCCAATATTTATCCATGAAATTTATGTTTATATAAATATTATGGTCATTCAGTTTTCAAGGCTAATTTATGTACAAATTAAATAATTGGTTAATTCACCTAGATCACCCGTTAGTGACTGATTTACTCAAAAATGAAGAAAAGCGCATTGGCTATCACGATCATCTTGTGATTCTAATGTTGTGTGAAAACGCTGGGAAAATTAATACAAAAGAAGATTTGTTGAACAGAGCTTGGCCAGGAAAACATGTGTCTGAAGGGTCACTTACACAATCGATTAGCGCGATACGTACTTTGATCGAGGATGATGGGAAGCAACAAAAGTACCTGAAAACGGTCGCTAAGGTTGGTTATAAACTAGAAAGTGAGGCGGTATCGTGTCTAGAAGACAGTGATAGTAAATTAGATAGCCAAGGCCACTTATTAACCGGGGAACCGAGTGGTAAGGCTGAGAGCTTTGAAGAAAGTACCGATAAAAACACACAACATACATTTGGGCGTAATCAACTCTATATTGCATTGGGCCTCGTATTCATTGTGATTGCGGCATTGTTTCCATTGGTGTTTGCTACAAAAGAGCCTAATTTAACGAGTTGGCTTCCACTAACCAAAATGTTTTCTAGCGAAGCGTTAACGGTCTATTGCGATAATGAAGAAGAGGCCAAAGTAGTCGCAAAAGGCGTTACTCCTCTGGTTTCTGAAGAAGTCAAACAAGGTAGGTTAAGCCGATTGATCCTTGCTCACTCTCAAGAAAGCTTATCTATTGTAATCCTCAAGCCATTGGCACCACCTGTCAATTTAGTGGTTTTGTTTGAATCTCCTCAGTCTACGGACGATCTCGTTGGTATGGTTAAGGCGGAGCTTAGTCGTTATGTTTACTAAAAATAAAAGCATTTACTTTCTTCTTTTTTGTCTTTGTTTAATGTTCGCTTCTATTACACACAGCCTACGTTCGAAAAATAATGTTTTGGTCAACTCTACCACCCTTTATATGACAGTAGATGGTGACTATATGGCCACAGAGCACATGGACGTCGTGATCAGTGAGGATAATTTCGAGGCGGTTACGGTTATAAAAGAAGCTGGACTCAATAACACCTTAGGTATTTACACAAAAGGAAAATTCATTCGCAAGAGTGATGGCCTATTTAATGTAAGCTTACGTGAAGAACGCGTTGATCATGGCGATATTGATTTTGAGCATGATGATGACATGCTTGTTTATGATAGATATGTAAAAGCACGAAATAAGTTATCCTTCTTTAAGTCAGTTCAAATACTTGAAGAGCTACCGAACCAATATATGCTTATCATTTCAAATAGCCCTGTAAAGAAAATGGTCGCTGTGAAAATGGAACCACTGCCAATTGCAGACTTTTATGATGACTATTAAGGTTTTAACCATGGTTTGATATTTTTTTTAGGTCTATTTAATTACTATCAATTATATCATTATGGGAGGATGCATCTCAGTTTAATAGGAGATGTACTAACCATGACACGATATCTAATATCAGTTTTTCTAATACTGTTCACATTTACTTTACGAGCTGATGAGAACAGCTCACCTCCCAAGATAATGAATTATAATGTCTATATGCTGGATCATCATCTGGGCATTTTCGTTGGTGGGACTAATCCAAACAAGCGAGCAGAGTTATTGGCGAACTCGTCGATTTTTGATGATATTGACGTGGTTGTATTTAACGAAGTGTTCGATAACCAAGCGAGTCAAATACTTATCGATGCACTCGCTCAGAAGTTTGGATATCTAACGCCCGTTTTGGGGCGCACAAAGAGTGGCTGGGATCATACTGAAGGTTGGCGTTCGACATCTCTTGATGATGGCGGTGTGATTGTATTCAGTAAATATCCAATTGAGTATAAGTCACAAGTGATTTTCAGAGAGGGTTGCGGTGCGGATTGGGCTTCTCAAAAAGGTTTTATACACACCGTCATTAATAAAGGTGGGGAGAGGTATAATGTTATTGGCACTCACGTTCAAGCTGACGATGACACCTGCAACATTTCTCCATCAGTGGTTAGACAAGACCAGTTCGCACAGATAGAGAGTTATGTTTTCAGAGCGAACCGCTCAGCTGACGAAATGTTTTTTATCGCTGGTGACCTAAATGTAGCAAAGGACTCACAAGAGTTTTCCTCAATGCTCGAGACCTTAAATGTATCAGCGCCGACCAACTATGCTGGTGCGCCATACTCATGGGACCCTGCTGTCAATGGTTTAGCTCACGCAAACTACCCAGACTTAAAAGGGCAATTACTAGACTATGTTCTTGTTGAACGTAGTCATAAGCAACCCAAGAACTGGCACAACCAAGTGTTAGATATCGTATCGGATAGAGTTTTTCTGGATGGCACACAGGAGTCATATTACTTTTACGAGTATTCAGACCATTTCCCTGTCGCTGCATTTGAGTATGCGGATAAAAACACGCCAACTCATAGTGTGCGCCCAACCAATAAGCCATATGACGCAATCAGGCTAAAGCATCGATCGACTGGCGAATATGTTTACGCAGATCCAAATGTGTCTAATGGCTGGCTTACCTATGGTCATGATGGAGAGCAATCCAACGCGAAGTTTAAGTTGGACAACTGGCATCCATATATTAGTACTTGTATCCATGACCATGACTATGTACAGATTTCTAGAACAGATGATTATAAAGATTACTATTGGACCTATAGTGGCAGTTCGTATTACACGGCAGATCACGATTCTTCTGACTTCATGAAGATTAGTCGCCTAACAGAATCCGATAGCTGCATCCAGAATGGTGATGTTGTGTATATTTATGATCATGCTCATCATCTCTGGACATCCGCAGACAAATATCTTGAGCCTAGTAAAATGTATATCAAAGGGACTAACGAGCTACCCGTTGGCGACAATGGGCTGTTCATTATTGAGATGGACAACTTTGAATTTTCCGACTGGGAATCGAATCTTACTTATGAATGAACATATTCTGAATGTTGATTTTTATTGAAATTACTTGATTTTCAGTACTATTTGAAGAATTTAGTTTATTATAAATAGTAAATCATTAGAGTGTGTTTAGTTATAGTAAGAGGTGAGCATGGTTAGCGATCACCGCTGTCCAGAGTTCACTAGTATAAGAAAAAAAGGCCACTTTAACGTGGCTTTTTTACATTATAAAAACAATCCACTCAATTTTCGGTTATTAAATGGCTCACTGAATTTTTAAATTCATGATGTGTTGAAATTTGGTTTTTGGCTTTAGTAAGATATTGAATTATGAACTTTGACGGATACTTTGAAAAAATACAAATTCAAATAGAGAAGGTCGATTCGTTAGAAGACCTATTAGTATGGCGGAAGAGAATTAATATAGGTCATTCAGGCCTTTCTTTTCGTACAGAGCAGGGGCGACTTACTTCACATTGTTATCGAAGGTTTAAGGAAGAAGAGTCTAAAATTATCAATCTTAATTTTTCCTGTGATATATGACTGAAATGGTGATTTCACTATTATTCAGGTTATTTCAAAAGCACAATAGATTTTTTTATTACAACTTAATTGCGATTATATTCTTTTCGCTCGTTAATTTTAAAAGGCATCGATATTGATGTTAACGCAATTAAAAGGAACGAGTGATGAAATTAAAACGCTTCAGTTTAAGCTTGATAACAGTATCTATGTTATCTGGCTATGCTAATGCATCTCCTATCCCTGGGATTGATGATGCCTACTTCAAAGGGGCTGATGAGTATGTTGCGTACGATGACCCGGCAACAGCCTGTGATATCTTTAATGCCAAAGTGGAATACATTAACAATCACCTAGAGCAGCAGGGTTTACCTGGAAAAATTGCGAACCTCTGTCAGCATGCAAGAATAGAAGATGGTCAAATTGAAGAGCAATTTATGATCACTTCTCAGAATGGTGCTTATAGCTATGGTAAGGAGAGGTATCAAATTCATGAACAGGTTGATGTCGCACGTACTATCGATTTGTTGATGTTTTCTCAGTCAAATAAGACTAACTATATTATGGCGGTTGACGGCAGTATGAATGTCACGCGCCAAACCCTTGCCGATGGAAGCTATTTTTTCGAGTGGGAAGATGAGAAAGTTGCTCCACATTTTTATTACAGAGAAGGATACTTAGGTCAGATCTTCCATGGTAATTCTCAATTTAATTTCATGTCAGGTGACAATGCCTACAATTGGGCTCACCAGAAAGCCGTTGAAGAGGCACCTAATAATGCGAAAGAGCAATCAAGGCTGACTTGGAAGTACTTGTCTGAAGAGTGTGAAAACGATAAAAACAACGATTACTGTCTCCCTCAAAGCCGACATGGAAATCTGTTTGTGAATCAGCAGAGCTTTCCAAGTTCGAGTAATGTGAACAAAGAGATTTCGTTAGCTGAGAGTACGTCTTATAGCTTTGATATTACAGGCTCTTTTGAAGCGAGTAAATCAGATGGTCCGTCTGCTGGTCTCGGAGTGGGCTTTGGTTTTAGCCAAACCAAAGAATCGAGCCAGACACACAGTATGTTGAATTACACCTCGGTTGATGAAGGTAATGATATCGGTCACTCGGTTATCCAGACTATTAATACAAAAGCTGTGGGAGAAGCTGGGTATTACAGAGATGCTCCATCTGAAGAATTTTGGCATGTAAAGAATGCTGCTGAAATTTGGGGTGAAGACCTGTACCGAGTTTATGATCTGAAGAGCTATGAGACGTGGCAGGAAAACTACACTGCTGATTGGAATACTTGTCGTGATCAAAAGCTGGTATTTGGCAATGCGGTGACGGTTTCGCGCGCTTATCTGAACATGTATGGCAGCAATTGGTCAATTAATGAGAATGAATCAACTTTATACCAAAGAGATTCTAACTACGGCATTACGATCGATACCGATTGCACTATTGACGATAAAGGTCAAACTTTCCGCATTATGAAAGAAACAATTCTTTAGTTATTAGAGGGTAAAGAGAATGAATTTTGTTAAAAGTACTGTTTTTGCTAGTACACTGCTATTGTCTTTGGCTTCTAATGCTGCGAGCCTATCTACCATTGGAACGCAAGATAATGGCGTGTTCAATGAGATGCAGCAACTACAACTGAAGTCTGCTGGAGAGCGAAGCTCTACGAAGTCTGCGGATATCTTTTTTATTAATAGTAATGATGTTCAAGTTGAAGATCTGACTAAAGAGCTACTGAAAGATTTTAACTCTATCGTGATCGTTGGCGACTCATTCAAAAATAAAGACTTGATGATTCAGTTGGTTGGGTTTGGTATCGAGAGAGAGGTGGTAGCTATTACCAATATCCACGACTCATCGAAGCGTCAGATCAATACCTACAGCAAGGGCGATAAAGCTGGCGATGATAAGATTGCAGCTGTGCTAATGGATACGATCGCTCGTCACCTGTAATGCAACACAAATGGGCTCTACTGTTTACCTATTGCTTTTCGGGTAGTCTGTAGTCTCAAAGGTTAACTAAGCCACGGATTCGTTTGTGGCTTTTTTGATCCGCGCTAGACACATCCTACCTTTTCCAGAAATTTGGCTCCCCCTGCGGGACTCGTACGTGGCCGACTAGGTCTGAGACATTAACTTGGAACAAGTTAGTCGCAGTTAAAACGAAAAAAGCTCAATCTTTCGATTGAGCTTTTTCTAGAATTTGGCTCCCCCTGCGGGACTAGAACGCGGGCGGCCAGCTCTGAGACATTGGTTTGGTACAAACCAGTCGCTTTAAAACGTAAAAAGCCGCATCTAGTGATGCGGCTTCTTGAAATTTGGCTCCCCCTGCGGGACTCGAACCTGCGACATACGGATTAACAGTCCGCCGTTCTACCAACTGAACTAAGGGGGAATTGCTTGTTAGCGACGCGAATTTTAATAAGACTCCTTTTTTCTGTCAATAAAAAATCACAGAAAAAAATCAGATAAAAAACTTTACTTTCTTGAACGCCTTATTGGGTTTGGCTTTGCTTTAGTTATCCACCAAAATTGTGGATAAGTGTGTGTGTGAAACTTTAACAACAATAGCTGGGATAAATCTGAAAATGTAAAAATCTGATCTAACTTGATGTATTTAAAGGATAGTTTGCAATTTATTACGATTGTATAACTTTTCTTGATTACAAAGGGAGCAGTAAAACAAGCGGTATTTTTAGATTTTTTGGGGAAAAGTAGTGGATTAAAATTCGAGTAATTTAGCTGAGGAAACTTTGCAGGGGCACGGATAATACCAAGTTCTAAAATTAAAAGCTATAACTGATCTCTAATCTTAAGATGCATTTCTCCAGATAATAGTTGCATCGACACTCCTCATAGAGTGACAATGACCTGATTAAAAAAACAGTATGGAAATGGCGACCTATGAGTAAACTTTTTGATTTGGTATCGGACTACAGTCCGTCCGGTGACCAGCCGACTGCGATTACCCAATTACTAGATGGACTGGATTCCGGTCTCGCACATCAAACTCTATTAGGGGTCACGGGGTCGGGTAAAACCTTTACGCTTGCTAACGTCATTTCCCAATCTCAAAGACCAGCAATCCTATTGGCGCCGAATAAGACGTTGGCTGCTCAACTATATGGTGAGATGAAGTCTTTCTTCCCAAATAACGCCGTCGAGTATTTCGTTTCTTACTATGACTACTACCAACCAGAAGCCTATGTTCCAACCACGGATACATTTATTGAGAAAGATGCGTCTGTAAACGCTCATATTGAGCAAATGAGGCTCTCGGCAACTAAGGCCCTATTAGAAAGAAAGGACGCCATTATCGTTGCGTCTGTGTCCGCTATCTATGGTTTGGGTGATCCTAAATCTTATTTGAAAATGATGCTTCACTTGAGCCGTGGCGAGATCATGGATCAGCGCGATATCTTGCGTCGTTTGGCCGAACTTCAATATTCCAGAAACGACGTTGCTTTTGAGCGTGGTCAGTTTCGTGTTCGTGGTGAAGTGATTGATATCTTTCCGGCTGAATCCGACCAAGACGCAGTACGAATCGAAATGTTTGATGATGAAGTCGACTGTATCAGTATCTTCGACCCGCTAACTGGCGCAATTAAACAAAGAGATTTGCCACGCTTTACGGTTTATCCAAAGACTCACTATGTGACACCGAGAGAAAAAATCCTTGAAGCGATCGAGAACATCAAAGATGAACTGCGAGATCGTGCCCAATACCTTAAGGACAATAACAAACTTCTCGAAGAGCAGCGCATCTCACAAAGAACTCAATTTGATATCGAGATGATGACAGAGCTTGGTTTCTGCTCGGGCATTGAAAACTACTCACGTTACTTGAGTGGTCGTGCTGAAGGTGAAGCGCCTCCAACATTATTCGACTATTTGCCTGATGATGGTCTGCTGATCATTGATGAGTCACACGTTACCGTGCCGCAAATCGGTGCGATGTATAAAGGTGACCGCTCTCGTAAGGAGACCTTGGTTGAATTTGGCTTCCGTCTACCGTCTGCGTTAGACAACCGACCAATGAAGTTCGATGAGTTTGAATCGATTGCTCCACAAACGATTTTCGTCTCAGCAACGCCTGGAAACTACGAGCTTGAGAAATCAGATGGCGAGATTGCCGATCAAGTGGTTCGTCCTACTGGTTTGTTAGACCCAATTATTGAAGTAAGACCTGTTGCAACTCAGGTTGATGACTTATTGTCTGAAATCAGAATCCGTTCAGCGAAAGAAGAGCGTGTTTTGGTGACTACGTTGACTAAGCGAATGGCGGAAGACTTAACAGAATATCTAACAGAACATGGTGTTAAAGTGCGTTATTTACACTCGGATATTGATACGGTTGAGCGTGTCGAGATCATCCGAGATCTACGTCTGGGTGAGTTCGACGTGTTAGTGGGCATTAACTTACTTCGAGAAGGTTTGGATATGCCTGAAGTATCGCTGGTGGCGATTCTTGATGCAGACAAAGAGGGCTTCCTACGTTCTGAACGATCTCTTATCCAAACCATTGGTCGTGCGGCGCGTAACCTTGAAGGTAAAGCGATCTTATACGGTGACTCGATTACTAAGTCGATGAAAAAAGCGATTGATGAAACCGACCGTCGTAGAGAGAAACAGCAGGCTTACAACGAAGAGCAGGGCATAACGCCGCAAGCGCTTAAGCGTAATATCAAAGACATTATGGAACTGGGTGACATTACCAAGTCGAAGCAACAGCGCCAATCTAAACAGGTGCCATTGTCTAAGGTGGCAGAGCCTTCACAGAGCTATGCTGTGCTGACGCCACAACAACTCGATAAAGAGATCAGTAAGCTGGAAGCGGCGATGTACCAACATGCTCAAAACTTGGAGTTTGAATTGGCAGCGCAGAAACGCGATGAAATTGAACAGCTGAGAAAGCAGTTTATAACCAATAGCTAAATGTTACTTATTATTGGCTCAACCTCCCTCTTGCTCGTGTTCTAGACAAAAAATAGCCAGTAGGAAATGTTCTACTGGCTTACGTTTGTGAACACTAAGTCCACTAACAACGTCAGTTGGCTAGGTGACCCGAAGGTCAATTACACAACTGCATCGTTCATGCCACATAGATAAAACATTGATTGTTTGAAGTCGGTATAGAAATACAATACAAATATTGTGGCTAATTTGCATAATGCAAAGCGGAATGCGACTATAATAAGAAATGCAAATTATAAATGGCTAGGATATGCAATCAAAAACGCTAGATAACAAATCAAAGTATTTGTTGATGGTAGAGGATACCGCCTCGGTAGCAGCTTTGTACCGCTCGTATCTTACACCGCTGGAAATTGATATCAACATTGTCGGCACCGGCCGCGATGCAATTGAGAGTTTGAATCATCGAATCCCTGACCTAATTTTATTAGATTTACGTCTACCTGATATGACGGGTATGGACGTGCTATTTGCGGTTAAACAAAAGTACCCTGAGGTGCCTGTTATCTTCATGACAGCTCACGGTTCGATTGATACTGCAGTTGAAGCTATGCGTCATGGTTCTCAAGACTTCCTTATCAAACCGTGTGAAGCCGACCGTCTACGTATTACGGTCAACAACGCAATACGCAAAGCGACGAAATTAAAGAATAGTTCAGAGCACCCTGGAAATCAGAACTATCAAGGTTTCATCGGTAGTAGCCAAACTATGCAGCAGGTGTATCGAACTATTGACTCTGCCGCATCAAGTAAAGCGAGTATTTTCATAACCGGTGAAAGTGGTACCGGTAAAGAGGTGTGTGCAGAAGCGATTCATGCTGCGAGTAAGCGTGGCGATAAACCGTTTATCGCCATTAACTGTGCGGCGATTCCCAAGGACTTGATTGAAAGTGAACTGTTTGGTCACGTGAAAGGGGCATTTACAGGGGCGGCAACAGACCGTCAAGGCGCGGCTGAGCTAGCTGATGGAGGCACCTTGTTCCTTGACGAGCTTTGTGAGATGGACCTTGAACTGCAAACCAAGCTTCTGCGTTTTATTCAGACAGGCACCTTCCAAAAAGTAGGTTCGTCGAAGATGAAGAGTGTCGACGTTCGTTTTGTTTGTGCGACCAACCGCGATCCTTGGAAAGAAGTTCAAGAAGGGCGCTTTAGAGAAGATTTATACTATCGTTTGTATGTAATTCCTCTGCACTTGCCGCCATTGCGTGAGCGTGGTGAAGATGTAATCGAGATTGCATACTCACTGCTAGGTTACATGTCAGTGGAAGAGGGTAAAGCGTTTGTGCGTTTTGCTCAGGAAGTGCTGGATCGTTTTAATCAATATGAGTGGCCGGGTAACGTTCGTCAGCTGCAAAACGTATTGCGAAATGTTGTGGTATTGAACAATGGTAAAGAGATTACGCTCAACATGTTGCCGCCACCACTAAACCAGCCAATTGAAAACAGTCTACGTTTGAAAGAGAAGCAGAGTGAAGACATCACAGTTAAGGATATTTTCCCGCTGTGGATCACTGAAAAAACAGCCATCGAGCAGGCCATCAAAGCGTGTGATGGCAACATTCCAAGAGCAGCTGGTTTCTTGGATGTAAGTCCATCGACCATCTACCGTAAATTGCAAGCGTGGAATGCAAAGCAGTAATCACCAAACGAAAAGAAATAACAATGACCAAAGTATTGAATCAACAAAAAGTTGATGAGCTTGCCGGTGAAATAGGGCAAGAGAATGTTCCGGTGTTACTGGAGATCTTTTTAGGAGAATTAAAAGGCTACTATGAGCACCTAGAGATAAATAAAGAGTCGGATACCTCCAAGTATCTGGCGGATATTAGCCATGCTCTAAAGAGCAGCGCTGCCAGCTTTGGTGCTGACTCCTTGTGCAGTTTCGCGATTGATTTAGACAGTAAAGTGAAACAGTCTCTGCCTATTACCGATGGTGATTTTGAAGATATGCAGTCACTACTGCTTTCGACATACACAGAATATCAGCAGTTGATGACGGATCTCTAAAGCAGAGAATTACTATATAAACTAAAAAAGGAGCGTAATGCTCCTTTTTTAGTTTCTGTTGTTTGAGCTGGCTTGTGGTTTAAGCCAACTGAGCTTCGATCGCTTGTTGTAACTTCACTCGGTCATGGCGCCAGTCTCGGTTGGCCGACGCAAGATCAGTGGTGACACAATTCCATTGTCCTTCAAGTTCAGGGTGAGGCTCATTACCAAGAATAATGTCTATCTTGCGTGCCTTGCAGGTACGTTCACACCACTCAAGCTGTTCTTGAAGTGTCATTTTCCCGGCAGGACCATGCTCTGGCGATAAGTTTTCGACGAAGATAAGCTTAGCACGGGTATTTTCGGAAATAGCTTTACCAATCTCTGGGAGCAGAAGTGGTGGCATCACACTGGTCAAAAAGCTCCCTGGTCCAAGAACGATGCAGTCCGCTTGCTCAACTGCAGCAACGGCTTCTTTAGTTGCTGGCACTTCCGGCGACAAGTCCATCATGCGTAGCTTTTCTGTCATGTCATCCACATTGGTTTCACCTGTTACCCAGCGCCCATCCATAGATAGGGCGGTAAGGTCTGACGGGTGTTCGGTCATAGGGACGATATTGACATCGACCTTGAGCATATTTCGGATCAGGTTAATCGCTTCTAATGGACGAACCGAGAGGTTGTCTAGTGCGGTCAGCATCAGATTACCCAAGTTATGACCGTCGAGTTCACCTTGACCGCGAAAACGGTATTCAAACATCATCGAGCTGATTGACGGCTCAGTGATTAATTGATTGATGCAGTTACGAGTATCACCCCATGCGATACCACCTTGGCAATCTCGAATTCGTCCGGTTGAACCACCGTTATCTGTTGTAGCAACAATGCCCGTGGCGTTACTACCGAAATCTTTTAATGCCGCCAACATGCGACCTAAGCCATGGCCGCCACCGATTGCGACCACCTTCTTTGAAGTGTAAATATTCATTTTTTATTCTTGTTAGATTATTACCAACTATAATTTAGGTTAAATGCTTCTTGTCAGATACTCAACAAGAGTTATTTTGAGCGTTTGATACGTTTTTTTTGCCAATGTGACCCGTTTTTTGTCATCAAAGCTAGATTCACGTACAAATATTAAGTATTTTATTACCCAGCTACTGCGCGTGTGAATATAACGTGCGGTTGCCATAACTCCGAGCTCTCGTATGCTAAGTCGCACAGTGGTATTTGCTGTACCGATACGCATCAAGAGCCAGTGACATGTTGTCACAAGGGCTTAATTGGAAATGATTATGCCTCCCGTGTTTGGAAAGGTGTTCCGTGGCGCAACAATTCGAAGATAGATTCCATCGCAAGTTTTATTACTTGCGCTTGTCGGTTACAGACGTCTGTAACTTTAAATGTACTTACTGCTTGCCAGATGGCTACAAACCGTCAGGGCAAAAAAACTCGTCTTTTTTAAGTGTCCCTGAGATCAAACGTGTCGTTAAAGCGTTTGCAGATTGTGGCACCTCAAAGATCCGCATTACAGGCGGAGAGCCGAGCCTGCGTAAAGACTTCCCCGAAATTATTCAAACCGTTGCCAACACTCCAGGTATCAAAAAAGTTGCTACAACAACTAACGGCTACCGCATGGAGAAACAAGTAGGGCAGTGGCGTGATGCTGGTTTAACTCACATTAACGTAAGCGTAGATAGCTTAGATCCGCGCATGTTCCATCAGATTACTGGTGAGAATAAGTTTACTGAGGTAATGCGAGGCATTGATAAAGCGTTTGAGGTTGGCTTTGAACAAGTCAAAGTAAACGTAGTATTGATGAAAGACCTCAATAGCCAAGAGTTGCCTGCCTTCCTTAACTGGATCAAAGACAAACCGATCCAACTGCGTTTTATTGAGCTGATGAAAACTGGCGAGATGGACGAGTTGTTTGATAAACATCATGTGTCAGGTGTCGCGATTCGTAACCAACTTATTGCTAATGGTTGGTTGCTTAAAGTGAGAGCCGTTAATGATGGCCCTGCGCAAGTGTTCGTTCACCCAGATTACAAGGGTGAAATTGGTTTGATCATGCCTTACGAGAAAGACTTTTGTGAGAGCTGTAACCGACTGCGCGTTTCTGCGACCGGTAAACTTCACTTATGTCTGTTTGGCGATCACGGTGTTGAACTGAGAGATTTGATTCAAGAAGATCAACAAGAGCAAGAGCTCATCGATCGAATACAGGCTCAGCTACAAACCAAGTCCGTTAGCCACTTCTTACATGATGGCAACAGCGGCATGACTCCAAACTTGGCGTCAATCGGCGGTTAACCCGCACACACTCAAGCGTATTTTATCGCTCAGCTTATTTAAGCTGGGCGAATCAGTCTAATTTTATATAGGTGAACAAATGGGTCACGCAGAAAGCAAATTTCAAGCAGCAAACATCGCAGTACTAACAGTTTCAGATACACGTACAGAAGAAAACGATACGTCAGGTGGTTACTTAGCTGAAAATGCTAAAGAAGCAGGCCACAACGTAGTTGATAAGCAAATCGTTATTGACGACATGTACAAGATCCGTGCGATCGTATCTAAATGGATTGCTGACGAAAGCGTACAAGCGATCATGATCACTGGCGGTACAGGCTTCACATCTCGTGACAGCACGCCTGAAGCGCTTAAGCCACTATTCGACAAAGAAGTTGAAGGCTTTGGTGAGCTATTCCGTCAAGTATCTTACGAAGAGATCGGTACATCGACAATTCAATCTCGCGCAATTGCGGGCTTTGCTAACCACACGGTTATTTTTGCAATGCCAGGCTCTACCGGTGCTTGTCGCACGGGTTGGACTAAGATCATCAAGCAACAGATGGATGCTAGCCACCGCCCTTGTAACTTCATGCCACACCTTTCTGTATAAGGCGGTTTGAGTATGAGCCAATTTACACACATTAACGCGTCTGGCGAAGCGAACATGGTCGATGTATCGGCTAAGGCTGAAACGGTACGTGAAGCGAGAGCAGAAGCGTTCGTGCAAATGTCTGCTGAAACGCTGCAACTGATTGTCTCTGGTAGACACCACAAGGGTGATGTTTTTGCCACGGCACGTATTGCGGGTATTCAAGCGGCTAAGAAGACGTGGGATCTGATTCCGCTTTGTCACCCTCTACTATTAACGAAAGTAGAAGTGCAGCTTGAGGCTATCGAGTCTGAAAACAAGGTTCGTATCGAATCTGTTTGTAAGCTTGCTGGTAAGACGGGCGTAGAAATGGAAGCGCTAACGGCAGCTTCAGTTGCTGCGCTAACCATTTACGATATGTGTAAAGCTGTTCAGAAGGATATCGTTATCGAGAATGTACGTCTGCTAGAGAAGACAGGTGGTAAATCTGGTCACTTCAAGGTGGAATCATGATTACAGTACTTTTCTTTGCTCAAACTCGTGAACTTGTTGGTGTGGACAGCGTCGAAGTGGATGCACAGTTTAAGACGATTGAAGCGATTCGCAGTCATCTTGTGACACAAGAAGGTAAATGGGATATTGCTTTGGAAGAGGGCAAACTTCTGGCAGCTCTTAACCAATCTATCGTACCTCTGACAACTGAAGTGAAAGACGGCGACGAAGTAGCATTCTTCCCACCAGTGACTGGAGGCTAAGCATGGACCCAAGAGTATTAGTGACAGCCGAGGACTTCTCGGTAGGCGAAGAATACGACTACTTGGCTCAAGGTACAGCTGCCGGAGCGATTGTGACGTTCGTTGGTAAAGTTCGCGACATGAACTTGGGCGACAACGTGATTGGTTTGTCTCTGGAGCATTACCCTGGAATGACAGAGAAGTCGTTGAGCGAGATTTGTGATCAAGCCGAAGCGCGCTGGCCTATCCAGAAGATGCGAGTTATCCACCGCGTGGGTGATCTCGATATCGGTGACCAGATTGTTTACGTTGGTGTATCAAGTGCACACCGTGGTGCCGCCTTTGAAGCGTGTGAGTTTGTGATGGATTTCTTAAAAACGAAAGCGCCGTTTTGGAAAAAGGAAAGAACGACAGAAACGACTCGTTGGGTTGATTCTCGCGATTCGGATGCAAAAGCGGCAGAACGCTGGATGAAGTAAGCAATCAAGTGGCAGGTTTTGTCATGATGTTTGTGAAATGAAGGTCAACCTTGAGGTTGGCTTTTTTTTGTACTCTAAAAATAGATATATAAATAAAATGTTTCGCGGTTTTAGTCGCTATTTATAAGTTTAAATTCAAAACTATTTTTTAGGAGTTCATTGTACGGTAAGGGGGATGTCTTATAAGGGGATACTGTTGATTATCTTCAAGTGATGATTATCACAAAAACTGTATCCAACTGCGGGTGAATGTAATCATTATTTGTTCTTGTTGTTTATTGGGTGTTAAATTCCCTGCGATTTTAAACATATGATAACGAATGCAGTACTTATAAAATCATTTTATAAGATTAAATATGGTTAATGTCGAAGTGCACACACACATCTCGCTATGCATTTTGGTTTTTATTAGATATTTATCCTGAAATCTTGATTTTGTTGGAGAATTATCCATATTTTACGACTTGTATGTGGAAAATAGATCCAATGATTGGTAGTGTGTGCTTCTGTCTTTGTAAGGTTTTAGGTTTTTGTGCTTAAAATATAAGCTAATTCAATCTAAATCACTGCCGTTCAGTGAGCTTTGCAAAGATGTCATGGATGCAATACATAAAACTTGGAGTTTACTAAATGTACAAGAATAAAATCACTCAGGCCCTTCTTCTAGGTGCTGGTTTGGCAGTGGCTGCCTCTTCTACTCTTTCTATTGCTGCTGAAGTACCAGCGGGTACTAAGCTAGCAGAAAAACAAGAAATCGTTCGTGGTAATGGAACTGAGGTTGCGACTATTGACCCTCATAAGTCATCAGGTGTACCCGAGTCTCACGTTATTCGCGATCTTCTAGAAGGCCTAGTCAACCAAGACAGTGATGGTAATACTATTCCTGGTGTAGCAGAAAGCTGGGAAACGACAGACAACCAAACCTTTACTTTCCACTTACGTAAAGACGCAAAATGGTCCAATGGCGACCCTGTAACCGCTCAAGATTTCGTTTACAGCTGGCAGCGTTTTGTTGATCCTGCAACGGCTTCTCCTTATTCTTGGTATATGGAATTTACTAAGATGGCGAATGCCAAAGAAATTATTGAGGGTAAAAAAGATAAAAGTACACTAGGTGTGAAAGCAGTAGACGCACATACATTAGTTGTTGAACTTGAAACTCCAGTTCCTTATTTTGTGATGATGATGGGGCACACCTCGACCAAGCCAGTTCATCAGGCAACGGTAGAGAAGTACGGCGATCAGTGGACTAAACCCGGGCATTTTGTTGGTAATGGCGCTTATGTGCTTGACAAGTGGGTCGTTAACGAGCGTATGGTTTTTAAGCGCAATGAACAATATTGGGATAATGACAAAACAGTTATTAACAAGGTAACTATCCTCCCTATCGAAAACTCTAATGCAGAGATGAACCGTTTTCTCTCGGGTGAAATCGATATCTCCTATGATTTACCAATTGAGCATTTCAAACGCATGCAGAAAGAACATCCTGAGGATCTTTCTGTTGTCGGTAACCTTTGTAGCTATTACTACTCGTTCAATACTAACAAAAAACCTTTTGACGATGTTCGTGTTCGTAAAGCTATCTCTTATGCGGTTGATCGCGATATCGTCTCAAATGCTATTATGGGGCAAGGCCAGAAACCTGCATACTTCTTAACGCCTGAAATTACAGCTGGTTTTGATCCCGAGTTACCGCAATATGCTGAAATGTCGCAAAAAGAACGTAATGCGGAAGCTGCTCGCCTGTTAGCAGAAGCCGGATATACCAAAGACAACCCTTTGGAATTTACTCTTCTCTACAATACGGATGAGAACCACAAGAAAGTGGCGGTAGCACTTGGCTCTATGTGGAAAAAAACACTGGGTTTAAAAGTTACGCTTGAGAACCAAGAGTGGAAAACTTATCTGTCTTCTAAGGATACGGGCAATTTCGAAGTTGCACGAGCAGGCTGGTGTGGTGACTACAATGAAGCATCGACGTTCCTCACGCTCATGACAAGTGAAAACACCAGCGGCGGCCAGCATTGGGGCAGTAAGCAATACGACACTATAATCGACAATGCCATTCACTCTACATCAGAGCAAGAGCGTAAAGCTTTGTACTTAGAGGCTGAAAAGCTTATGGCTCAAGAAATGCCGATTGTCCCTATCTATCAATATGTGAAGACTCGTCTACTGAATCCTCATGTCGGTGGCTTCCCTGCGAATAACGCACAAGAAATGATTTATTCAAAAGACCTGTATATCAAGGCGCAATAATCACCATTTCTACCCTCAAAAGTTAACATAACTATAACGATATTGGCACTACATGCGCAGGTTGCGCATGTAGCGCTTCCTTCATTTTCATTGTCACAGTCTAAAAGAGTGAGTTTATGCTTAAATTCATTATGAAAAGAATATTTGAAGCAATTCCAACCATGTTGGTGCTGATCACTATCTCTTTTTGTCTCATGCGTTTCGCCCCAGGTAACCCGTTTTCAAGCGAACGTGCTCTACCGCCAGAAGTTATGGCAAATATTGAAGCTAAATATGGCCTAGATAAACCAGTTTTTGAGCAGTACACCACGTACCTGACCAATATCCTACAAGGTGATTTTGGCCCTTCGTTTAAGTATTTGGATTACTCGGTTAATGAACTGATTTCTGCTGCGCTACCAGTATCGGCCAAAGTCGGTTTCATCGCCTTTATCTTTACGGTCATCATGGGGGTCTCCGTTGGTACCATCGCTGCGTTAAAACACAATACTTGGATTGATTACACCATCATGTCGACAGCCATGCTCGGGGTTGTTATGCCTTCGTTTGTACTTGCCCCCGCTTTGATCTACGTATTTTCGTTACATTTTAATCTTTTCCCTGCTGGTGGTTGGTTAGACGGTTCGGCGAAATATCTTGTGTTGCCTGTCCTTGCAATGTCGTTCCTCTACGTTGCAACTTTTGCCCGAATCACTCGTGGTTCAATGATTGAAACACTGAACAGTAACTTTATCCGAACTGCTCGCGCGAAGGGGTTAAGCTATCGTTATATTGTTATTAAACATGCTCTTAAGCCAGCACTGCTGCCTGTTGTTTCCTACATGGGGCCAGCCTTCGTAGGTATCATCACAGGTTCAGTCGTTGTTGAAACCATCTTCGGCCTACCAGGTATCGGCAAGCTTTTTGTTAACGCCGCGTTCAACCGTGACTACTCGCTTGTAATGGGTGTAACTATCTTGATTGGTTTCCTATTCATCTTGTTTAACGCGATTGTTGATATTTTGTTAGCGGTTATTGACCCGAAAATTCGCTACTAACAGGGACTGGTTATGTTGAAGAAAAAAGAAAATTTAGAAGCGATCGAAAAGTTCTCTGAGAGTTTGGAGATTGAAGGTCGTAGTTTATGGCAGGATGCTCGTATTCGTTTCATGCGTAACAAAGCGGCGATGGTCAGCCTGTTCATCCTTACTATTATGGTACTGGCGGTTATCTTTTTGCCGATGCTGGCTCAGTATACTTACGATGATACCGACTGGTATGCAATGCACGTAGGTCCTAATGCTGACCACTGGTTTGGTACCGATAGCTTAGGTCGTGATTTGTATGTACGTACTCTAATTGGTGGCCGCATCTCATTGATGGTTGGTGTGATGGGTGCCTTTGTAGCAGTATTGATTGGAACGCTTTACGGTGCAGCTTCAGGCTTCATCGGCGGCCGTACTGACCGAGTGATGATGCGTATCTTAGAAATATTGTACGCAGTACCATTCATGTTCCTAGTAATCGTTCTAGTGACATTCTTTGGTCGTAACATCATTCTCATCTTCGTTGCGATTGGTGCGATTGCTTGGCTAGATATGGCGCGTATCGTACGTGGCCAAACGCTGAGTTTACGTAGTAAAGAGTTCATTGAAGCTGCACACGTATGTGGTGTAAGCAAATGGAAGATCATTACACGTCACATCGTTCCAAACGTTCTAGGTATCGTAGCGGTTTACTCTACGCTGCTTATTCCGAGCATGATCCTTACAGAATCATTCTTATCTTTCCTTGGTCTTGGTGTTCAAGAGCCTATGACAAGCTGGGGCGCATTGCTTCAAGAAGGTTCGCAAACAATGGAAGTTGCAATTTGGCAACTGGCATTCCCTGCGGCATTCATGGTAGTCACGCTGTTCTGCTTTAACTACGTAGGCGATGGTCTGCGCGACGCGCTTGATCCAAAAGACAGATAAAAATTAATAGCAAATAAAACTACAAAAGCTATAAAAGATTAAGGAAGCAATGATGAGCTTATTAGATGTCAAAGACCTGCGCGTCGAATTTACCACGCAAGATGGTATCGTAACCGCAGTAAACGACTTGAACTTCTCACTTAACCAAGGCGAAACGCTGGGTATTGTTGGTGAGTCAGGTTCAGGTAAATCACAGACTGTATTCTCTATCATGGGGTTGTTGGCAAAAAACGGCATCATCTCTGGTAGTGCAAAATTCGAAGGTAAAGAGATCCTTAACCTTCCAGAAAAAGAACTGAACAAAGTTCGTGCTGAACAGATCGCGATGATCTTCCAAGATCCGATGACATCACTGAACCCTTACATGAAAGTAAGTGATCAGCTGATGGAAGTACTTATGCTGCACAAAGGCATGAGTAAAGCGGAAGCATTCGAAGAATCAGTACGCATGCTTGAGGCGGTTAAAATCCCTGAAGCACGTAAGCGTATCACCATGTACCCCCACGAATTCTCTGGCGGTATGCGTCAGCGTGTAATGATTGCAATGGCGCTACTTTGTCGTCCTAAGTTGCTTATCGCCGATGAGCCGACAACAGCATTGGACGTAACCATTCAAGCACAAATTATGGAACTGCTGAACGAACTGAAAGATGAGTTCAATACGGCAATCATCATGATTACCCACGATTTGGGTGTTGTTGCGGGTTCTTGTGACAAAGTACTTGTTATGTACGCAGGTCGTACAATGGAGTACGGTACGGTTGATGAAATCTTCTACAACCCAAGTCACCCATATGCGGAAGGTCTACTGAAAGCGATCCCTCGTTTGGATACAGAAGGTGAGATCCTACCGACTATTCCAGGTAACCCACCAAACTTACTTCGCCTGCCAACAGGCTGTCCTTACCAAGACCGTTGTCACCGTGTAATGGACCGTTGTAAGCAAGAAGCACCGATTCTGACTCCATTTGGTCAAGGCGACCGTCAGCGTGCTTGTTTTTCTGATTGGGAGGCTTGGACAAAATGAGCGTAGTAGATAAGCAGTTATTATTAGATATTAAAGACTTGAAAGTTCACTTTAGCATTGCGGCTAAATCAGCGTGGCCTTGGGCAAAACCTTCAAACCTAAAAGCAGTTGATGGCGTTGATATCCACCTTTACGAAGGTGAGACGCTGGGTGTAGTAGGCGAGTCTGGTTGTGGTAAATCGACGTTTGCTCGTGCAATCATTGGTTTGGTTGAAGCAACTGACGGTGAAGTCATGTGGTTGGGTCAAGACTTAACTAAGATGCAAGAAGTACAACGTCGCGAAACTCGTAAAGAGATTCAGATGATCTTCCAAGACCCACTAGCATCGCTTAACCCACGTATGTCAGTTGGTGACATTATTGCTGAGCCGCTAGAGACGTTCTACCCAGAACTTTCTAAGCAGGAAGTGAAGGACCGCGTTAAAGAGATGATGGCGAAGGTAGGTCTACTGCCAAACGTAATCAACCGTTACCCGCACGAGTTCTCTGGTGGTCAGTGTCAGCGTATTGGTATCGCACGTGCACTTATCTTGAAGCCTAAGATGATCATCTGTGACGAACCTGTTTCGGCACTTGACGTATCTATCCAAGCTCAAGTTGTTAACCTGCTGAAAGAGCTACAAAAAGAGCTAGGTCTTTCGTTAGTATTCATCGCGCACGACTTGTCAGTGGTTAAGCACATCTCAGACCGTGTATTGGTAATGTACTTGGGTAATGCGGTTGAGTTGGGTGAATCAGATGCACTGTTTTCTGATCCAAAGCACCCGTACACCAAAGCGTTGATGTCTGCGGTTCCTATTCCAGATCCTCGCTTAGAGCGTAGTAAAACAATCCAGATGCTGGAGGGCGATCTACCATCGCCAATTAACCCACCATCAGGTTGTGTTTTCCGTACTCGTTGCCCACAAGCTACAGAAGCTTGTGCACAAACTAAGCCGACAATTCAAGGCGATGACGTTCACGCAGTATCTTGCTTGCACGTACAAGTCTAGAGCCAATTTAAAACGGTTCAGCCTGTGACAGGCTTAAGCGCGACTAGTTTTTAGAGTCGCGCTTTTTTTGTACTGCAGGCCTAGTTCCTATATTTAGCTCAACAGCCTCATCAAATAATTCGAACAACTAAGCCAACTTCTTCTAGTTTTGAAAAAGTTGGCTTTTTTTATACTAGAGAAAAGTTAGCATCACAGAGGTTTGGATATGGGTAAGTTAGTTGAAGGTGTTTGGCACGATGTGTGGTACGACACTAAAGAAAGTGGTGGTAAGTTCGTTCGTGAAGATGCGGGCTTTCGTAACTGGGTTGAGAATAAGGCCGGTGCGCCATTTGAGCCAGAAAGTGGTCGTTACCACCTATACGTATCGTTAGCTTGCCCTTGGGCACACCGCACACTTATCTTCCGAGAACTTAAAGACCTAACAGATCATATTGATGTGACGGTGGTTTGCCCGGATATGATGAGTGAAGGTTGGCAAATGGGCTTACCTGAGCCGTTGTTTGGTCATACTCGCATGCACCAAATCTACACCCAAGCCAAACCGGACTATTCAGGTCGAGTCACGGTTCCTGTTTTATGGGATAAGAAAACCAATACCATTGTGAGCAATGAGTCGTCTGAAATCATCCGCATGTTTAACTCAGAATTTAATGAGCTAACGGGCAACACCGATGATTACTACCCATGGGAGTTGGCGAGCAAGATTGACGAATGGAACGACTACATCTATCCGAACATCAACAATGGCGTTTATCGTACTGGATTTGCAACTACACAAGAAGCTTATGAAGAGGCGTATGACGCGTTATTTGAAGCGTTAGATAAAGTGGATGCGCATCTTAGTGAGAACCGTTATTTAGCGGGAGAGCAGATTACTGAAGCGGATTGGCGGTTGTTCACGACCTTGGTTCGATTCGATGCTGTGTATGTGGGTCACTTCAAGTGTAACAAGCAACGAATTGCGGATTACAAACATATCCAAGGTTATCTAAAAGAGCTCTATCAAATAGAGGGTATTAAAGAGACGACGGATTTCTACCACATTAAGCGTCATTACTATTACAGCCACACTGGTATCAACCCGACTCAAGTGGTGCCTAAAGGACCTGATCTGGATTTAGATTCGCCTCACGGACGTGGTTAGAATCATTAATTAATTCGCTTTTCTTCAGGCGTAAAAAACCCTAGATAAACATCTAGGGTTTTTGCTTTCTGAAAAAGAAAATTAGTTAACTACTTTTTCTTCAGCTTGCGCAGCTTGGTCTGCTTGGATAGCCGTTAGAGCTACTGTGTACACGATATCGTCTACTAGAGCGCCACGAGACAAGTCATTTACTGGCTTGCGCATACCTTGAAGCATTGGACCGATAGATACTAGATCTGCTGAACGTTGTACCGCTTTGTAAGTCGTGTTACCAGTGTTTAGGTCTGGGAATACGAATACAGTCGCTTTACCAGCTACTGGAGAGTTCGGTGCTTTAGAAGCAGCAACGTTTTCCATGATAGCAGCATCGTATTGTAGAGGACCGTCGATCACTAGATCTGGACGTTTCTCTTGAGCAAGCTTCGTCGCTTCACGTACTTTATCTACGTCTGCACCCTTACCAGATTCACCAGTAGAGTAAGAGATCATAGCAACGCGTGGGTCGATACCGAATGCCGCAGCAGAATCTGCAGATTGGATAGCGATTTCAGCAAGCTGTTCAGCTGTTGGATCTGGGTTGATCGCACAGTCACCGTAAACCAGTACTTGGTCAGGCAGTAGCATGAAGAATACAGAAGATACGATAGACGCATCTGGTGCAGTCTTGATGATTTGGAACGGAGGAACGATAGTGTTCGCAGTAGTGTGAACAGCACCAGAAACCAGGCCGTCTACTTCACCGTTTTCAAGCATCATTGTGCCTAGGAATACTGAGTCTTGTAGCTTCTCACGAGCAACAACTTCAGTCATGCCTTTCGCGCCACGTAGCTCAACTAGACGAGCTACGTAGTTTTCACGCACTTCATCAGAGTTGATGATCGTTACGCCAGCACCTAGCTCAACACCTTGTTGTGCTGCAACACGACGGATTTCTTCAGGGTTACCTAGAAGCACACATTCTGCAATGCCGCGCTCTGCACATATAGCCGCAGCTTTAACTGTACGTGGCTCATCACCTTCAGGAAGAACGATACGTTTGCCAGCTTTACGAGCGAACTCAGTTAGTTGGTAACGGAATGCTGGTGGGCTTAGACGACGAGACTTCTCAGTACCTTCCGTCATTGACTCGATCCAGTTGCCATCGATGTGACCCGCAACGTGTTCGTTGATGAACTCGATACGCTCTTTATCGTCTGCTGGTACTTCCAGGCTGAAGCTCTGTAGGTTCAGAGATGTCTGCCAAGTGTTACCTTGTGCTTTAAAGATTGGAAGACCAGTCTCTAGAGCAGGCTTGATTAGGTCTTGGATTTCCGCAGGGATATCGTAACCACCAGTTAGAAGAACAGCACCAATCTCAACGCCGTTCATTGCTGCAAGTGCTGCTGCAACGATAACGTCAGGACGGTCAGCCGAAGTCACAAGTAGTGAACCTGGCTTGAAGTGTTCAATCATGTGCGGTAGAGAACGCGCACAGAAAGTGATGCTCTTAATACGACGAGTATTCAGTTCACCTTCGTTGATGATCTCAGCGTTTAGGTGAGAAGCCATATCTGCAGCACGAGTAGCGATTAGCTCGATGCTCCAAGGCACACAACCAAGAACACGGATTGGAGAAGTGTTGAAGATCTCCATTACTTTTAGTTCGCTTTGCTGAGCGCTGTCTGCATCGTCAAAGATTTCAGATAGGTCAGGGCGAGTACGGCCTGCTTCATCTACTGGAGCGTTAAGCTTGTTGATGATAACGCCAGAGATGTTTTTGTTCTTAGTGCCGCCGAAGTTAGAACATGCTACTTCGATACGCTCTTTAAGTTGAGCAGGGTTGTCAGTACCCGGAGTTGCAACAAGTACAATCTCTGCACCTAATGTTGCAGCAATTTCTGCGTTCACTTGGTTAGCGAATGGGTGCTTACGAGTTGGTACTAGACCTTCGATAAGAGTTACGTCAGCATCTTTGTTGATCTGGTTGTAACGCTCAACAACTGTTTCTAGTAGCTCGTCCATGTTGTCGTTACCGATTAGGCTTTCAGCAACAGACATAGCAAGAGGTTGACCGATCTTAACATCGCTGTTTACGCCAACGATAGTTGAAGTTAGATCAGGTTGGTCGCCACCAGAACGTGGTTGAGAGATTGGTTTGTAGAAAGAAACCTTAACGCCCTTGCGCTCCATTGCGCGAAGAACACCCATGCTTGCGCTAGTTAGACCAACACCAGCACTAGTAGGGATAAGCATAATAGTACGAGACATTCGTATGAGTACCTTTAGCTATTGGATTAAAAAAGCTCAACTTCATATTCCTATTTAAGGGTAGGAATAGGAATAGAAGCTGAGCCCCATTTTTATCAAAAGACCGCCGACTCGTTAAAGCCTGCGGTCCTAAATTTGATTAAAGACCTGCTAGTTTCGCAGTGTCTTCAGCAATTACTAGCTCTTCGTTAGTAGAGATAACCATTGCAGGGATACGGCTGTTAGCTGTAGTGATAGTACCTTCGCCGCCGAAACGAGCTTTAAGGTTAGCTTCACCGTCAACTTCGATGCCGAAGATGCCTAGGCGGTTTAGAACCATTTCACGGATTGGGCCAGAGTTCTCGCCGATGCCGCCAGTGAAAGTGATTGCGTCTAGACGACCTTCTAGAGTTGCAGTGTAACCAGCAACGTATTTAGCTAGACGGTGACAGAACACGTCCATTGCACGAGTTGCTTCTTCTTTCTCACCGTAGTTGTCTTCAACGAAACGACAGTCAGAAGTCACTTCAGTTAGACCAGCAAGACCAGACTCTTTAGTTAGCATGTTGTTGATTTCTTCAACAGAGTAGCCAAGAGCGTCGTGTAGGTGGAAGATGATTGCAGGATCTAGGTCACCACAACGAGTACCCATTACTAGACCTTCAAGAGGAGTAAGGCCCATAGAAGTATCTACAGATTTACCGTTCTTGATTGCACATACAGAAGCGCCGTTACCTAGGTGACAGTTGATGATGTTAACTTCTTCAACTGGCTTGTTTAGTAGGCCTGCAACTTCACGAGTGATGAATAGGTGAGAAGTACCGTGCATGCCGTAACGACGGATGCCGTGCTCTTTGTACAGGTTGTACGGTAGAGCGTATAGGTAAGACTCAGAAGGCATTGTTTGGTGGAACGCAGTGTCAAATACAGCAACGTTTTTAAGGCCTGGGAAGTTCTGTTGAGCAGCTTCGATACCGATTAGGTGAGCTGGGTTGTGAAGAGGTGCGAAAGTCGCAGCGTCTTGAATACCCTTAAGAACGTCATCTGTGATTAGTGCAGATTGAGTGAACTGCTCGCCGCCGTGTACGATACGGTGACCGATAGCGCCAAGGTTAGCTTTAAGCTCAGGCTTAGAAGCAAGAATAGTTTCTACCATGAAAGATAGTGCTTCTACGTGAGCTGCGCCCGCGCCTAGTTGTGCTTCGTGCTTGCCGTCAAGTTTCCACTTCATACGAGCTTCTGGAAGACCTAGACACTCAGCAAGACCAGTTAGGTGCTCTGCACCTGTTTCTGCATCAACAACAGCGAATTTAAGAGAAGAACTACCACAGTTTAAAACTAAAACTAGCTTAGACATTAATGACTACCTGTTAATTTTTCTGATCGAAATCAGTTAAGGATGAAAATTAATCTCAAGAATAGACGAAGCTCGCTAGCTTGCGTACTAACCTTGGTCAAAAAAACGTTAATTTCCGTATTAAAGTGAAAGCGCACTTTTTAAGCAAAAGCGGCTTGTGCATTCCTTGCAGAAGTCTTCTCAAAGTTGCTTAAATTGTAAATAAGGGCAACAATGAGATTGAGGTCTGCAAATAATAGCGATATTGTGCAAATATAACAAAAAAATTTGAAAGAATATTATTTTTCGTCAAATTTTTGTGTTTTTAGTTGATGATTTCAACTTTTTTTTAATGGGAGACTCATATGAGCAATAGAGTTGGTTTAGCTGGCAGTTTAAAAGATGGCCAAAAGTACATGGATCTCTGGCCTGTTCGAAAAGAGTTAAACGCTATTTTCCCAGAGCAACGCATCATTAAAGCGACGCGCTTTGGTGTTAAGGTAATGCCTGCGATCGCTGCTATCAGTGTTCTTACGCAAATGGTTTTTAATAATTACCAAGCAATGCCACAAGCTGTGGTCATGGCTTTGTTCGCTATTAGCTTGCCACTTCAAGGCATGTGGTGGTTAGGTAACCGTTCAAACACTCAACTTCCGCCGGCTTTGGTCTCTTGGTATCGAGAGTTACACGAAAAGATCACTGACACTGGGTTCGCGTTAGAGCCGATGAAGCCGCGCCCTCGTTATAAAGAATTAGCCATTATCCTTAACCGCGCTTTTCGTCAGTTAGACAAGTCGTCAATGGAGCGCTGGTTCTAAAAACACCTCACATCTCCCTATAGGCCTGAGAGCATCGATATTCTACATACTTGCTTGCTCTCAGAGCTAACACTTGCATATCTTATTCACCCCATTTCTTATCGTATCCCAAAGCAAACCTAGCTTTCCTCGCATAATTCGAGCCTTGTTGTGTTTTTGTTAAATATCACTTCAAGTTATCAATTGTTACTGGTAATAATATCAATAGTGATTTGATGTTGTTCTCTTTGATCGAGCAATAACAATGGAAGCTTGATTCAGGGAGTGTGAATGGGTTTAGTAAAAAAAGTATTAACGGCAGTTTTGAGCTGTTCTCTGCTGCTATGGACTAGCAGTGTGATGGCAAACATTGCGAAAGTGTCGGTGTCACAAGTGGTCGATCACCCAGATTTAAACGCGACACGTTTAGGGCTTCTTGAAGGGCTAAGAGCAAAAGGTTATGAGCCTGGGAAAAATCTCGAGTTTTCTTACGAAATGGCGGAAGGCAATCCAGCGCAGGCAGCGAAAATAGCCAGAGAGCTCGTCAGCGAAAATCCTCATGTGTTGGTCGGTATCGCGACGCCAAGCTCACAGGCGCTGGTTTCGGCAACTCGGTCTATTCCTATCGTGTTCACGGCTGTCACAGATCCTATCGGTGCAAGGCTTGTCAAACAACTCGAAAAACCAGGGCGAAATGTAACCGGTCTTTCTGATCTATCCCCGATTGTTCAGCATGTCTCATTGATCAAAGAGTTGTTGCCAGAGGCTAACTCCATCGGTGTGGTTTATAACCCGGCTGAATCGAACGCTGTCGCCTTAATTGCGTTACTGAAGAAAGCAAGCCGAGACTTTGGCTATGAGCTTCATACTGAAAAAGCGTTGACCATCGAAGATGTGGAATCAAAAGCAGAATTATTGGCAAAGCGATCTGATGTCATCTATGCGCTGACCGACAATACGGTGGCTAGTGGTGTGGAAGGCCTTATTAAAGCGGCAAGCCAAGAGGGCATTCCGGTAGTGGCGGGTGCGATGTCTTATGTTAGCAAGGGAGCTATAGCAGGTTTGGGCCTTGATTATTACGACGTTGGTGTACAAACCGCCGATTATGTTGCCGCGATTTTGAACGGGCAAAAGCCTGGCAAGTTGAGTGTAAAGACTGCCCAGAGTTCGCAATTGGTGGTGAACTTAGAGGCTGCTCAAAAATTGGGTGTGACGATACCTGAATCTGTGGTGGAACGAGCGAAGCTACATCAGCAATGAGAAGCTTTACGTGGCTATAACGACCGGTAAAGATCGTATTGAATTCTAGCCACGTTGTTCAGTCGAAATGCTTAAATAGACAGTTCGAGAGGGGAGAGCTATGCAGGCTGATTGTACAGCTCTTGGTGGCGTTTGATCTGCTCGACAATAGGCGCGGCTTTTTTGTAGGTTCTGATTTCTCGGAACAGTTCTTCCGCTTCTGGGTACTCTTTACGCAGGTACACAAACCACTGTTTTACACGGTTTGGATAGTAAAGACCTTTATCGCCCTCAATTTCGAACTCTGAATAGCGCAACAGCAGAGCAATAACCTCTATCCATGGCATTGGCTGGTGGTTGTGCTTGACCACGTTACCAAGGTTTGGAACGTTGAATGCGCCTCGGCATACCATGAGTGAATCGACACCTGTCGTTTTAATGCAATCTTGACCGTCTTGATAATTCCATATTTCGCCATTCGCGATCAAAGGTAGCGATGTCTTCTGGCGGATCTGATTAATGTAATCCCACTTGATTTCACTTGCCTTGTAGCCACCGGTTTTGGTTCTTGCATGAACCGTCAGTTCGTCCGCTTTGGCTTGTTCAATCGCATCGACAATCTCAAAGCACTCATCTGGGTGTTCCCAGCCTAAACGAATTTTAGCGGAAACAGGGATGTGCTCAGGAACGGCTTCTCGGGTCGCTTTAACAACTTGGTAGATAAGCTCAGGTTCTTTCAGTAAAGATGCGCCACCGTTACTCTTATTTACCGCTTTTGCTGGGCAACCGAAGTTTAGATCGATACCTTTGGCACCAAGGTTCGCAGCTTGAATCGCATTTTCTGCCATCCATTTCGGGTGTTGACCGAGTAACTGTACATGGACAGGAACGCCCGCCATCGTTTGAGAGCCTTGATGAAGCTCAGGGCACAAGCGATGGAATACATGCGGCGGCAATAGTTGATCAGTAACACGCACGAATTCGGTTACGCAGAGATCGTAATCATTGAGCTCAGTGAGAATTTCACGCATTAGGTGGTCTAGAACGCCCTCCATAGGGCCAAGTATTACTCGCATGCTGATCTACCGAAACATCTCTGTCCTGAAAATAAAGAGGCGTGATTGTACGGCTTGCCTACATGTTTGTCACTATGAGTGTGGCTTTGCCTATATGGAGAGCGGCTCTATGGGTTAAAGGCGACATATCGCACGTGATAGCGTTATAATATTGAAAATGCCCCAATATCCAGAGCTTTCATGACATATCAATTATTAAGCCTACCAGAATCAATTACAGACATTACCCCGCAGTTTTTTGAAGGGGCCATTCTTGCTTCTAACCTAGCCACTAAGCCGCTAGAGCCTGAAGCGTGGCTTGCGATCATTGCTCCAGAAGCAGGTGAAGCGCTTGTGGCAATCGTGACAGAACAGATCAATCGCCAACACAATCTTATTCAGCGTAGTGAATACTTACTTACAGATGTACTTTCTGAAGGCGATTTTACCGAGCTGTTCGCTGATTTCGCAGAAGGCTTCATGATGGTGTGGCCAACCGTTGAAGAGCAATGGCAAACTGTGAGTGTCGCTGATGGCACACTACGTATGCTACAAGCTTTACTGACGACATTGATGCTTGCGATTGATGAAGAGCAGACTCAGCAGCAAATGGTGACGGCTGGACTAGAGAACCCGCCAGCACTTGCTGATCTTGTTGGCCAAGTTGACTTAATGATTTCTGAGGTTGCATTGGCTGCTGATGAAGCGATGCTCGGTAATAAGTCGCAGAGCGTGAATCCATTTAAAGATATCGGTCGTAACGATGCTTGTCCGTGTGAAAGCGGTAAAAAGTTCAAGCAATGCTGTGGTAAGAACAGTTAATCGTTTACTGCGCTCTAAAGCGTAAGACAGACCCGATACTAAAAAGTCGACCCTAAGGTCGACTTTTTAGTTTTTGTAAAGCGTGAGTGACTAGGGCGTGTTGATCTTTCGAGCTGATTTTTGCAGCGAATTGCTGGGGATTTATACAAGGCAGAGGCTTTGATGTGTAGCTAGTCTACATGAGAAGCCGATAACGTAGTAGAAATGACCAGCAAACGCTGCCCGGAAGGTTTGGCTAAAAGCGTTTTACTCTTTGTTGAGGGAGATTTGCTTAGAATGACTAGGCTACTTCTCCCTCGCCGCGATTAAAACGCTTTTGACTAGGCGTCCCCATCCGAACAAAGTTTAACTACGAAAGGTCAACACGCCCTAATTGTTTTTAGATTTAACGAATTGAGAAATTACCACGAAACCGAACGCTACCAAGTTGCCCGCAAAGATTATGACAAGCCATTGCGGCATAGAAAGCGACAAGAACTGCCATACGACCTTACTGCAGTCGCCGTAGGCTTCAAACATCCACGGAGCCCATTGGTTTAGAGGTGCCCAGCTAGGGAAGGTTACGAATAAGTCACAGGTCGCAAATGGAGACGGATTGAACTGGTAATCAACGTGCTCCAAAGCCAACGTTAAACCTTTGTATGCGCCAAATCCCCAGCCAGCAAGGCCAAGCCAGCGCGATACAGGGTTATTAGGGGCAATGGCGCCTATGATTGCTGCGACACCAATAGAAAGCATTGCCACACGCTCATAGATACACATGACACAAGGGCCAAGCATCGTGACATGCTGGAAGAAAAGGGCACATGCCTCAAAAAATACAACAAAAGCCAGCAGTAAAAGCCAAGATAAACGTCCCTTAGAGAAGTCTTTGAGCATTACAAAAAAGTTCACGAATTAAATCCCGTCTAAAAATAAAAAAGCCCTGAATACTCAGAGCTTTTTATCTTGGATAAGTTTCCTAATCAACTAATATTTTTGATTAGTGAGTTACACATTTTGTGCTTTGCGACACAGTGTGTAGCTTAGTGACCACCAGATATCACTGGAGTAACCGCTTCACCTGTACGCTGAATGATCCAGCCTGCGTCATAGAACCACGCTGTCATCGGTTCCACGAAGTATATCATGCCTGCAAGACCAACCAGTGCCAGCACGATAGTGTATGGCAGCGCCATGATTACCATACGGCCATAAGACAGTCGAATTAACGGAGCAAGTGCAGATGTTAATAGGAATAGGAACGCAGCTTGGCCGTTTGGTGTTGCAACTGAAGGTAGGTTAGTACCTGTGTTGATAGCAACAGCTAGTAGGTCGAACTGGTCACGAGTGATAATGCCTTCAATCAATGCAGTTTTCACTTCGTTGATGTAAACCGTACCTACGAATACGTTATCTGAAACCATCGATAGAATACCGTTGGCTACATAGAAGAGGGCAAGTTGTGTGCCTTTATCTTCAACGTGAAGTACCGCATCTATTACTGGCTTAAATAGTGCTTGGTCGATAATTACTGCAACGACAGCGAAGAACACAGCAAGAAGCGCAGTAAATGGTAGCGCTTCCTCAAAAGCTTTACCCATAGAGTGCTCTTCGATTACACCTGTAAACGCAGTCGCTAAAATGATAACTGAAAGACCAATTAAACCAACTTCAGCAACGTGAAGTGCCAAGCCAACGATAAGCCAAACTGCGATTGCACTTTGAACCCAAAGCTTTGCAACATCTTGTTTAGTTCGGTTTTCACGTTCTTTGTTGTCAAACTCAACTAGGATTTGGCGAACGTTGTTTGGAAGCTTTGCGCCATAACCGAATACTTTGAATTTCTCGACAAGCGCACAAGTTAGAATACCGCAGAAGAAAACAGGCAATGTTACAGGAAGCATACGGATAATAAACTCACCGAATTCCCAGCCTGCTTGTTTAGCGATAACTAAGTTTTGTGGTTCACCAACCATGGTCATTACACCACCTAGCGCAGTACCTACACCTGCGTGCATCAGTAGCGAACGTAAGAAAGCACGGTAGTCTTCTAAGTCTTCACGAGTTAGTTCAGAGATTTCTTCATCGTGAGTATGGTCGTGTGCAGAGTTAGAGCCTTTGCCCGATGCCACTTTGTGGTAAATCGAGTAGAAGCCCACAGCCACGCTGATCACAACGGCGATTACAGTTAGTGCATCTAGGAAAGCTGATAGGAATGCTGCTGCAACACAGAAGGCGACAGAAAGCATGATCTTAGAACGAATGCCGAGCAGTATCTTCGTGAAAATGAACAGAAGAAGTTCTTTCATGAAGTAAATGCCGGCAACCATGAATACTAATAAGAGTAATACTGGAAGGTTTGCTTGCAGCTCATGATAAACCATTTCAGGTTTGGTCATGCCAATCGCAACGGCTTGAATTGCCAATAAGCCACCCGGTTGAAGAGGGTAGCATTTGAGAGCCATAGCTAGGGTGAAAATAAACTCAACCACCAATAGCCAGCCCGCAACAAATGGGTCAACTAGGAAGAAAACAAACGGGTTGATGATTAAAAAGGAAATGATGGCAAGTTTATACCAATCAGGAGCTTTACCAAGGAAATTCTTGATAAAAGCGTTTCCGAGAGACATCGGCATGTTAATACTCTTTTATGTTGATTATGAATAGACAAGCAATACAACATTTTGAGAATCGAGCTATAGAAAGTGTTAAAAACTATAACTAACAGTGACTTAGAAAAACTACATTCCATGTAACGTTCTGTGGTCTTGCCAAGTCACTCCCTTAGAAACTCAAGCACTGCTTATTTTTGAGCGCAACTCTACTCTTAGATAACATTTAGTCAACAGGAAAAGCCCTGTAGCACCTAAAATACCTCTTTTTTGTGTGAGAAACGCGATCAAAGTAGCGGAAGCATACCACTTAAAATGTGATAAAAACCGACTAGAATCAATATTTCAGCGAAATGATTGAAATTTACAGAATAAAGACGGTTTATATATGATTATTACAACTTAATGTTGCAATTTGGTGGCTTTGAAAATATGACCAATATCGTTGATTTTAAAGAAGATTTATTGTGTTAATTATTTGTTGAAATGCTGGTTTATATAGACTTGCTTTGCAAACCTTGGACGGAAACATGAGCTTAACTTTAGAGCTTTAGCTCTATTGGTGTTTTGGGGGAGTAAAATTTTTGAGGGTGTTTCCGCTCGCCTTTACTAGTGGTATGATGAGTAAATTAGAAGAAAATAATTTAATTGGATTGAAGTGTAGATGGTCATTAAGGCGAAGAGCCCGGCAGGATTTGCAGAAAAGTATATCATTGAAAGTATTTGGAATGGCCGTTTCCCTCCAGGTTCTATCTTGCCAGCAGAGCGTGAGCTTTCTGAGCTAATTGGTGTTACACGTACTACGCTTCGTGAAGTACTACAACGTCTTGCTCGTGATGGTTGGTTAACAATCCAACATGGCAAACCAACTAAAGTTAACCAGTTTATGGAGACATCAGGCCTTCATATCCTTGATACGCTAATGACGCTGGATGTTGATAACGCAAGCAAGATGGTAGAAGACCTGCTTGCTGCTCGTACTAATATCAGCCCGATTTTCATGCGTTATGCATTCAAAGCAAATAAAGAGGCTTCAGAGCGTACAATCAGTAATGTGATTGAATCGTGTGAAGCGCTACTTGCGGCACCTACATGGGATGACTTCCTAGATTCGTCTCCGTATGCAGACAAGATCAAGCAAGCAGTTAAAGAAGACACAGAGAAAGACGAAGCAAAACGTCAGACGATCTTAATTGCGAAGGCGTTTAACTTTTACGACTACATGTTGTTCCAACGCTTAGCGTTCCATTCAGGTAACCAAATTTACGGTCTGATCTTTAATGGCGTACGTAAGCTTTACGATCGTATCGGTAGCTACTACTTCTCTAATCCTGAAGCGCGTCGCCTAGCGATGGAGTTCTATAAAGAGCTGTTTGTTATCTGTGAAAGCGGCCAACGTGAAAACTTGCCTTTGGTTATTCGTAATTACGGTATCGCAAGTGCACAGATCTGGAACGAAATGAAAACGACGTTACCAACGAACTTTACGGAAGACGACAGCTAATATTTTGGTTGACTTAGTCAGTCTCTAAAGTAAGAACAAAGAAAAACGGCGAGATAATTTAATTATCTCGCCGCTTTTTATTTATCAAGAGTGTGGCTAATTTGCTAGTAGATTAGGGCGTGTTGATCTTTCGTGGTTAAATTTTGTTCGAGATAAAAGCGTTTTAATCGCGGCGAGGGGAAAGTAGCCTAGTCATTCTAAGCAAATCCCCCTCAACAAAGAGTAAAACGCTTTTAGCCGAACCCTTCGGGCAGCGTTTGCTGGTCATTTCTACTGCGTTATCGGCTTCTCATGTAGGCTAGCTACACGTCAAAGCCTCTGCCTTGTATAAATACCCAGCAACTCGCTGCAAAAACCAGCTCGAAAGGTCAACACGCCCTAGTAGTTAACCTGCGAACTCTTCTGAGTCTGGGCGGTTAGTAAACTGAACACCATTTAGGAAATCACAAAGCAATTGGTCTTCACATACTTTGTAGTTTTTGTTTTCAGGCTTGCGGAAGTAGGCACCAATTTCGTATTTGCTTAGGCTGATACCCACCACTTCTAATACATCGAGCACGTCTTCTGCTTTCATGTTCAACGCAATACGTAGCTTCATGAAAATCATGTTGTTGGTAAGTGCAACTTCAGGTTTTGGCTGAGCCCCTTCTTTTTTACCACGCTTAAGGTTGATGAAACCATTTAGGAATACCGCTAACTCTTTGTCTTTCATCTTAGAGCATGACTTATCGTTATCCGCTTTTAGCCAGTTAATCACTTGGTCGTGGGCAACAGTGACATCCGCTTGCTCAATAGCTTTGATGATTTGTGCGTTCTTAAGGTTTAGTGCGTGTTGAATACGACGCAAGATTTCGTTGTTAGTCACAGAGGTGTCCTAAAAAGGTTTAGAGAGTAAAGTGGCTTCAAACGGCGTATTGCTGCAGATAACCTTGTCATACTTTACTTAGCATAGTTGACGGCGACTCTAACAGAGAACGCCGATTTTCGATAGATATAAAAAATCCCCGATGCTATTAACTCTTTCAAGTTAAGTTACATCAGGGATTTGGCAATGAATGCTTTATCTGACAGACGCCAGAATTACATTACACGCATACCCGGTTGAGCACCTTCGTGTGGCTCAAGGATCCATAGGTCGCTGCCGCCAGGGCCCGCTGCTAGGATCATGCCTTCAGACATACCAAACTTCATCTTACGAGGTTTTAGGTTTGCAACCATAACAGTTAGTTTGCCTTCTAGCTCTTCAGGTTTGTATGCTGACTTGATGCCAGAGAATACTTGTCGAGTCTCACCACCGATGTCCAGTTGGAACTTCAGTAGTTTGTTCGCTTTTGGCACTTCTTCACATGAGATGATACGAGCAATACGCATATCAACCGCTGCGAAAGCGTCAAATTCAATCTCTTCAGCGATTGGCTCTTTGTCTAGCTCAGTTTGGCTTGCTTTTTCTTTCTCAGCTTCCGCTTTCTCTTTAGCTGCCATTTCTGCTGCTGCGTCTTCTTTAGAAGACTCAATCATCGCTTCCACTTTCTTAGGATCAATGCGGCTAAATAGCGCTTTGAACTTAGTGATTTCGTGATCAGTTAGTGGAGTAGCAACACCTTCCCACGTTAGCTCTTCGTTTAGGAAAGCTTCAGTGCGAGCCGCAAGTTCAGGCATCACTGGTTTCAGGTAAGCCATTAGGACGCGGAATAGGTTGATACCAACAGAAGAAACTTCTTGAAGCTCTTTCTCTTTACCTTCTTCTTTTGCAAGAACCCAAGGTGCTTTTTCGTCGATGTACTGGTTCGCTTTATCTGCTAGTGCAGTGATCTCACGGATAGCACGGCTGAATTCACGCGTTTCGTATAGCTCACCGATACGCTCTGCAGCAGCAACGAATTCGTTGTATAGCTCTGGTTCTGCAAATTCAGCGGCTAGCTTGCCTTCGAAGCGCTTAGTGATGAAGCCAGCGTTACGAGAAGCTAAGTTAACAATCTTGTTTACTACGTCAGCGTTTACGCGTTGAGTGAAGTCTGCAAGGTTAAGGTCAAGGTCATCGATACGGCTGTTTAGTTTCGCAGCGTAGTAGTAACGTAGACATTCAGGGTCTAGGTGATTTAGGTACGTACTTGCTTTAATGAAAGTACCTTTAGACTTAGACATCTTCGCGCCGTTTACAGTCACGTAGCCGTGTACGAATACGTTGTTTGGCTTACGGAAACCAGAACCTTCTAGCATTGCAGGCCAGAATAGGCTGTGGAAGTAAACGATGTCTTTACCGATGAAGTGGTAAAGCTCAGCGGTGCTATCTTTCTTCCAGTACTCGTTAAAGTCTAGATCGTCGCGCTTGTCACATAGGTTCTTGAATGAGCCCATGTAGCCGATTGGTGCATCTAGCCATACGTAGAAGAACTTGTCTTTTTCGCCTGGGATCTCGAAGCCAAAGTATGGTGCATCACGAGAGATGTCCCACTGTTGTAGACCAGACTCGAACCACTCTTGCATTTTGTTTGCTGTTTCAGCTTGCAGTGAGCCAGAACGTGTCCACTCTTTTAGCATGCTTTCAAACTGAGGTAGATCGAAGAAGAAGTGCTCAGAGTCTTTCATTACTGGAGTTGCGCCAGAAACTGCTGACTTAGGATCGATTAGCTCAGTTGGGCTGTATGTCTCACCACAGTTATCACAGTTATCACCGTACTGGTCTTCTGACTTACACTTAGGGCAAGTACCTTTTACGAAACGGTCTGGTAAGAACATCTCTTTCTCAGGGTCGAAAAGCTGAGAAATAGTACGGCTAGAAATGAAACCGTTCTTTTTAAGTTCTAGGTAGATGTGAGAAGCCAGTTCACGGTTCTCGTCGCTGTGTGTGCTGTGGTAGTTATCAAAGCTGATATCAAAGCCAGCGAAGTCTTTTTGGTGCTCTTCACTAACAGCAGCGATCATCTCTTCTGGCGTGATACCCATCTGTTGAGCTTTAAGCATAATTGGCGTGCCGTGAGCATCGTCAGCACAGATGAAGTTTACAGTGTTGCCACGCAGACGCTGGTATCGAACCCAGATATCAGCTTGGATATGCTCAAGCATATGGCCAAGGTGAATAGAGCCGTTAGCGTACGGAAGCGCACAAGTTACCAAAAGTTGTCTTGGATCAGTTGCCATACTTAATAATTCGCTTTTTTGATAGGTATAAATTTGATTGGTAATACTACTTTATAACGTGTGATACGCCAAGGTATCAGACAAAGGATTCCCCTAGTTTTTTAGGGGTTCAGTCTTCATCTCGTGGGTGATAGCATAAATAAAAAAAGGAGCCCCAATGCGTAACTTTACTTCGAAGCAAGATTTCTGTTCATGGTTGAATGAGTTTGAGTCACCAATCCTCATCCCGGAGTGGGCGCTACACCAAAACATTGTCTCTGTTGATCCTCGTGGATCGTTTGTTATTACTTTGCCTTTCGCTGCGAATCAGCTTGCTGTTGACCTGGAAAATTGGATTAACGCTCAGATTGAACAAAAGCTTGTGAGTGCTTTTCAATTTGAAGTGAAGGTCAAGCCATCGGCACTTGAAACGACGGTATCAACGCCACTTAAAGGTGTGAAGAATATTATTGCTGTCACATCTGCCAAGGGCGGGGTGGGCAAATCAACGACTTCAGTTAACCTTGCGCTGGCTTTATCTAAGTCAGGCTCAAAAGTCGGTTTATTGGATGCGGACATCTACGGCCCATCGGTCCCCATGATGCTAGGACAACTAGATGCGAAGCCAGAAGTGCAAAACAATAAGTGGATGATGCCAATCGAAGCGCACGGTATTTTCACGCATTCAATTGGCTACCTTGTATCGAAAGATGACGCTGCTATTTGGCGTGGTCCGATGGCGGCAAAAGCGCTAGGTCAGCTTGTGAATGAAACCATATGGCCAGAGCTGGATTACCTTGTGATTGATATGCCACCGGGCACGGGTGATATCCAGTTAACTCTATCTCAACAAATTCCGGTAACCGGTGCGGTGGTTGTGACTACTCCTCAAGATCTGGCTTTAGCAGACGCACGTAAAGGTGTCGCGATGTTCGATAAAGTGAGTGTGCCTGTAGCAGGCTTAGTTGAAAACATGAGCTACCATATATGTAGTCACTGTGGTGAGAAAGAGCATATCTTTGGCGCTGGTGGCGCAGAGGCTATGTCTGAAGAGTTTTACCTCGATATCTTAGCGCAAATCCCACTGCATATTGATGTTCGCGAAGACATCGATGCCGGTTGCCCGACGGTAGTGCGTCGCCCTGATAGCGAACATACACGTCACTACCTTGAGCTTGCTGAAAATGTCGCGGCTAAAATGTTTTGGACGGGTAAAGCGCGCCCAGAAGCGATCAACTTTTCTATGGTTGAATAGTAAGCGCGAACCTCAACGCGGTATAGATAATCAGTGGTTTAGATAAACAGCCCGTGGTTTTTGCACAACTATCGTTTGTTGGTTTGGTAGTTGGCAAGCCTGTGCAAATAGTTGTAGGCAAGTTATTTGAAAGCAAACGATTGTCTTAAGTAAATGTATTGAGATCATCAATTTGACTGCAATTTGCTAAAATGGCGACTAGAATCTCGGTGCTTTAGCCCCTATAATCAGGCGGTTTATCTATTCCCACCACCAAACCATATCGGGTGCAAAATAATGTCTGATAATAATCAATGTGTCATCGTAGGTATCGCTGGCGCTTCAGCTTCAGGAAAAAGTCTGATTGCTAGTACGATTTATAATGAGCTGCGCGAAAAAGTAGGCGACCATCAAATTGGTGTTATCACGGAAGATTGCTATTACAGCGACCAAAGCCACTTGAGTATGGAAGAGCGTGTTAAAACTAACTACGATCATCCAAATGCACTGGACCATGATCTGTTATGTGAGCATTTACAGCAGCTGATGAGCGGCAATGCTGTAGAAGTACCAGAGTACAGCTACACAGAACATACACGTACTTCTGAAACGACTACACTTACTCCTAAGAAAGTGATCATTTTAGAAGGTATTCTGCTATTAACAGACCCACGTCTTCGTAACCTAATGCACGCAAGTGTGTTCATGGATACACCACTAGACATCTGTCTACTACGCCGTGTTAAGCGCGACGTTGAAGAGCGTGGTCGCACAATGGATACAGTACTAAAGCAATACCAAGAAACAGTACGTCCAATGTTCATGCAGTTTATCGAGCCTTCAAAACAACATGCAGACATCATCGTTCCTCGTGGTGGTAAAAACCGTATCGCGATTGATGTACTGAAAGCGCACATTGCGAAGTTGTTGAAGTCTTAATCGAATAAAAGTTTTGTCTAAGTGACTCACTTAGCTTTATTTTTTACCGAATCAGTGGCACTTTTATAGTGCCACTTTCTTTTGGAATCTAAGTAAGGAATATGCGGATGAAGAAACTACTCATTTTCATAGCTGTGCCAGTGTTTATTGTTGTTGCAGCAATTTTGGCACTAGTACTGTTAGTGAATCCCAACCAATTTAAGCCATTAATTGTCGAACAAGCCCAGAAGCACACCGGCCTTGAGCTAGTTATCGAGGGTGATATCAGCTGGCAATTCTTCCCATCTATTGGCTTCGAACTTGGTCAAACTGAATTACGCAACCCAGAAGGGTTTACCCAACCTAATCTATTTAAGGTTGATACCGTTGGCGTTGACGTTTCGGTTACTCCGCTATTTAGTAACCAACTAGAGATCGGTAACATCACTCTAGATGGCGCTGAATTCTACTTAGAGACGCTTAAAGATGGCCGTAAAAATATTGATGCGCTGACGCAAGCATCGGCATCTGATGCGTCGGCTCCAGCTGCTGAGACAACGTCTGAGCCTGCGCAGGCTCCACAAGAGCAAAGCGCATCTGAGGCATCTGGCTGGACGATTAATCTAGCAGGCGTAACCATTTCAAACGCACTATTTGAAATGGACGACAAGCAAGCCGGTTCTTTCACTAAGCTCTACGATGTGTCTTTGAACCTATCTGAGTTCGCAGTAGACACGTGGACTACGGCAAATTTTGATGCGTCTGGTGAGAACAACCAGCAAAAATTCTCAGCCAACGGTAGCGCTGAGTTCAAACTGGCTGAAGGCTTTGCAAGCTATGCGCTACGTAATATCGACCTAAACGCTAATTTTAATGACCCAACGACGTCAATTGACTCCGTAAAGCTTGGTTTAGATACGTTTGAGTTCGATAAGGTTAACCAACTGACTTACGCTGTGGTTGGTAAAGCTGCTGGTCTAGATTTAGACCTGAAAGGTGTCGGTGAGCTGACGGTTGATAAAGCAATTTCAAAAGTGACACTGAACAAGTTAACGTTAGACTCTATGTTCAAGGGTGACACGCTTCCTCAGTCACCAATGAAAGTCGACATGTTGTCTGATCTTAGCTTTGATCTAACGAAGAGCCATTTGAGCTTTGTGCTAGAGAAGCTACAAGCTAACTCTATTGCATTAGACGGTAAGGCCGACGTTACTCTATCAGAAATACCAAAAGTTCGTTTCTCGCTGCATAGTCCGAACATTGATTTAGACGAGTTCCTAGGTTTAGGTAATTCAACAGAAACCGCGAGCACGGCGCCTTCTGGTTCTGCTGGTGGCTCAACGTCAAAGTCAGGCAGCTCAGGGCCAGTGAAAGAAGTTGAACCTGACCTATCAGCATTGAAAACGCTTGATGTGAAAGGTGATATAACGATCGATAAGTTCAAAGCGAACAATGCGAAAATGCAGAATGTTAAAACGGCATTCTCTGTTAACCGTGGTGTTGCTGAATTGACTTCATTCACATCAAACCTTTACCAAGGTTCTATCTCTGCGACAGCGAAACTAGACGCTCGTAAAATACCAGCGACTTACACTGCTAAGAAGAGAATTAAAGGTGTGAAAGTTCAGCCATTATTGGTTGATGTTGCCGGTAACGATATGCTTGAAGGTACGGGTAATATCGATGTTAATGTGAAAGGTAAGAGCCTTACACCAACAGGAATCAAAAAGAACTTAGTTGGTACTATCGCGATTAACTTTGAAGATGGTGCGGTTAACGGCATCAACGTTGCACAACTGATTCGTGAGAATTACGCGAAGATCAAAGGCGAAAAAGTTGAAAGCACAAATGAAGCTAAAAATACTGATTTTAGTGCGATGAAAGCGACGCTTAAGGTTGATAAAGGTTGGGTTTCAACGAATGACTTGTCGGCACAATCACCATTACTACGCGTTACAGGCCAAGGCAAAGCTAACTTCATTAATGAAACGGTAGATTTCTTAGTAAGAACATCGATTGTTGGCTCATTGGAAGGTCAGGGCGGTAAGAGTATTGATGACCTGAAAGATGTGACGATTCCGATTAAGGTGACTGGCCAATGGGCTGACCCGAAATTTGCACTTGTTTTTGATGATGTATTGAAACAAAAAGCACAGAAAGAGATTGACCGTGGTGTTAACAAGCTAACGGACAAGATTAAAGATGAGAAGACCAAAGAAGCCGTAGATGGTTTATTGAAAGGTTTCTTTAATTAACGATTACTCGCTAAATATAAACAAGCGCCATTCCTATTGTAGGAATGGCGCTTTTTATTTTGGCATCGGTAATACTCAAGAGCATAACGGCCTAGTAGTCGTCATCCTCGAGAGGGAAGAATGACTGAGTCCGGGAGCTCTGGTTGAAGGTGATTACCAGTCAACGCCTTGTAGCGCTTTAACACCAGATTCAAATGCGTGTTTTACGTTACGTACCTCTGATACGGTGTCTGCCATTTCAGTTAGTGTGCGGTGTGCACCACGGCCTGTAATGATCACTGATTGCATCTTCGGACGGTTGTTAAGCGCATCAACTACTTCATCTAGCTCAATGTAACCGTAGCTCACCATGTAAGTCAGCTCATCAAATAGAATCACATCAATCGACTCGTCAGCCAGCATGCGTTTACACTCTGTCCATACGCGTTGTGCCGCTTCGATATCTTGCGCTTTGTTTTGCGTTTCCCAGGTAAAACCAGTGCCCATCACCTGAAATTCAACATCTAGCTTTTGCAGGACATTCTTTTCGCCGTTATCCCAAGTGCCTTTAACAAACTGAGCAACCGCACATTTCTTACCGTGGCCTACTGCGCGAGTTATGGTACCAAAGCCTGAGGTCGATTTGCCTTTACCATTACCAGTGATGACCAGTAACAGGCCTTTTACTTCTTGAGCTGCAGCGACACGAGCATCGACTTGTTCTTTTACTTTCTGTTGTCTTGCTTTATGACGTTGTTCTTTGTTGTCTTCAGTCGACATAACAAATCCTTTTAAGTTGTGATTGCGCCTATCATAGCCTAACTTAACGATAGCAAAAACCATCGGAAGAACAGGTGATTACGGATGAAAAAGATACTCGTGGTTTGCATGGGGAATATTTGTCGCTCGCCAACGGGTGAAGCGGTATTACGAAAGAAGGCGAAGCAGTTCAATATTGATGTTCTAGTCGACTCTGCGGGGACGATTGGCTTCCATCAAGGCAGTCCGCCGGATTCACGCTCCAAAGCGGCAGGAGAGAAGCGGGGCTATAGCTTTAAAGGCATTACTTCACGAAAAGTCGTCGCAAATGATTTTGAAGAGTTTGACCTAATACTCGCAGCAGATAGAGCTAACTTGACTGACTTAATGAGCCAATGTCCGGCACACTTGCAATACAAACTGGCGTTGTTTTTGAGTTTCGGTGACTCGCAGTATCAAGAAGTTCCTGATCCGTATTATGGAGAGGGTGATGGGTTCGAACTGGTTTTGGACTTAATCGAAGAATCTAGTGAAGCGATATTAAGGTCGATTTGATATCGAGGGTATAAAGCAGTAGAACGCTTGCACGCGAAGTATAAAAAAGGCCGACATTGAATGTCGGCCTTTCTATATCTAACGTAAAGTGATGTTTAAGATTACTTAGACATTACTTTGTAGATTGGATCTTCTGCTACGTTTGCTTCTACTAAGCTACCTGCTTTGTGCAGCATAGCAACACAGTCTTGGCTTAGGTGACGAAGGTGCAGCGTTTTACCTTGTGCTGCGTAACGCTCAGCAATGGTATCAATTGCTTCAATAGCAGAGTGGTCGGTTACGCGAGAGTTCGCGAAATCAACGATAACGTCTTGTGGATCTTCATGTGCGTCAAATAACTCAAGGAAGTTCGCTGTTGAACCGAAGAAGATTGGACCGTTTACTTTGTACTCTTTTGAACCCGCTTCGTTGATGCAAGTATCCGCGTAGATGTGCTTAGCATGCTGCCATGCAAACATCAGTGCAGATGCAATAACACCCACAAATACAGCAACCGCTAGGTCAGTCATTACTGTCACAACCGTAACAAGAACGATAACGAAGAAGTCTTGCTTAGGTACGCGACGTGCAAGCTTGAAGGTTGCCCATTCGAATGTACCAATAACAACCATGAACATCACACCAACTAGCGCCGCTAGCGGGATCATTTCGATAAGTGCTGAACCGAATAGGATGAACATTAGCAATGCCACAGCAGCAACGATGCCCGATAGACGACCACGGCCACCAGAGTTTACGTTGATCATTGACTGACCAATCATTGCACAACCACCCATCGCGCCAAATACTGAACACGTCACGTTAGCCATACCTTGACCAACACATTCACGGTTAGATTGACCACGAGTGTTTGTCATCTCGTCTAGTACTGTTAGCGTTAGTAGCGATTCGATTAGACCAATCGCTGCAAGGATCATTGCGTAAGGTAGGATGATGTATAGCGTTTCTAGGTTAAACGGTACTGCTGGAATAGAGAAGGTCGGTAGAGAACCCGCCAGCGTTGCTGCTTCGTCACCAGACATAGTACGTAGGAAATCAACAACTGTACGAGTTTCAAGATCAAGACCTACAACCAATGCCGTCACAGTTACGATAGCAACCAATGAAGATGGTACTGCTGTCGTCAGTTTTGGTAGGAAGTGGATGATCGCCATAGTTAGTGCCACTAGGCCTAACATCAGAGTCATCTGGTCGCTTGGTAGCCAAGTTAATGCACCTGTTAGATCCGGTGCTTTGAATTGACCAAGTTGAGCTAGGAAAATAACGATAGCTAAGCCGTTCACGAAACCAATCATTACTGGGTGTGGAACGATGCGGATAAATTTACCTAGCTTGAAGACACCTGCTGCAATTTGCAGTAGGCCAGCTAGCATAATTGCCGCGAATAGGTATTGAACACCATGAGTTGCAACTAGGCTTACCATTACAACAGCCATCGCGCCAGTCGCACCAGAAATCATGCCTGGGCGGCCACCGAAGATTGAAGTGATAAGACCTACGATGAATGCTGCGTACAGACCAACCATTGGGTCAACGCCAGCAACAAAGGCGAATGCTACAGCTTCAGGTACCAGAGCAAGTGCTACGGTAAGGCCTGACAGTACGTCATTCTTTACAGAGTGCTTAGAAAATTGTGGGAATTCGAACATGTGTGCTCAGCTATGCTTAAAATGGATTTACCGACACGAGTGTATTGCGTAGCTAAACAGTGATGAAAAAGAGCGGCAATAGCTAAGTGTCGAAAAGATAAGTGCGCGAATGCTACCCAAAATTGTGACTAAGTTCAAGGTAGAACCCAATTTTGAGTAATATATCTATTAATTTTTATTCGATTAGCAGATAAGAAAAAGGCTGCTTAAATAAGCAGCCTTTGATTCGATTTTCTAATGATTACTCAGTAGTAAATACTAGTAGTTTGGCTTAGTCATGCCTGCACCAGCTTTGTTTGACGCGACCTGACTGCCTGCACCTTTTGGTACAAAACGTTCAGTGCGGAACGGTGCTGCAACCACTTCAATCTCTTTGATCTCTTGAGGACCAGGAGCTTTAGTCATTGGTGAGCCCGCTTGCTTTTTCGCAACCGTTGCTTTTGGCGTTTCTGCTTTTGCAACAGGCGCTTCTTCAACTTTCACTTCAGCTTTCGGTGCTTCAACTACTTTTGCTGGTTCAACGACAGCCGCTTCAGCTTCAACTGCTGGTGCTTCAGCAACTGCTTCCTCAGCTTTCACAGTCTCCACTGGTGCTTCAACGACTGGAGTTTCAACGACAGGTGCCTCAACTTTCGCTTCGACAACCACTGGAGCTTCTTCAACAACAGCAGGAGCTTCAGTTACTTTAGCTTCAACAACTGGTGCTTGAGTTACTGCAGTCTCTTCACGGCGGATAATCACTTTACCCATTGCCAGTTCAGGACATGCAAAACCGCCAGCCATTACAACGCTGCTTTGTGGAGCTGCCTCTTGAGCGACATTTTGCTCTTGAGTATTAACCACTGTTTGCGTTTCAACTGCTACTTCTGCCACTTCAGGTTTTGCCTGTTTGTGGTGAGGTTTCGGAATGAAGCGAGGCATCACTTTACCCATAGCCATCTCTGGAGAAGCTACACCACCTTTACGCAGGCGGAATGGGTTAGGGCGACGATCACGACCGCGACGACGACGTTGACCACTTGCACGTAGGTGACGTGGAGAACGACGGTTACGACGTTGTTTCGGTTCTTCCTGTTCAGACTGCTCGCCATTTGCTTGAGTTGCTTCAACTTGCTGCTCTTGCGCTACTGATTTGTTTTTCGCTGCTGCTTGCTCTTTAGAAACAGATGGTGCTTTTTGTTCCTTAGTTGAGTTTTCAGCAGCGTCTGCTTGAGCTTGCTGGTCTTTAACACGAACTTGCTTGTTCAGCTTACGACGTTGGCGACGCTCTTTGATCTTAGCAGCTTTCGCTTCAGGCTTAGCCTTTGGCGCATCTGACTTACCAGCTTGTGCGTCTGCCGCTAGCTGTAGGCCTTCTTCTGCTAATTTAGATGGTGCTTGCTCTTCGCGTTGCTTCTGCTCGTCACGCTGCTTGTTGCGGCGATCTTGCTTAGGCTTACGAGGGTGACGATTTTGCTGTGGAGCTGCATCTTTCTGCTCTTCAGACTTCTCATCACGTGCAGGCTTGCGACGGCGTTTGTTGTCACGGTTATCGTTACGGTTGTCACCACGCTCACCACGTTGGTTACGGCGGCGGTTATCGTTACGGTCACGGCGTTGACGGTTGCCATTGCGGTTGTTTTTAGGCTTCTCTTCAGTTTGTTTCTCTTCTTGCTTCTCTTCTTGAGTTGAAGAGCCAAATAGGAAACTACCGATAGCCTTAAAGAAGCGACCAATTAGGCCTGATTCTTGTGCTACTGGTTCAGCTTTCTTCTCTTGTGCCGCTTTTGGTGCTGGCGCTGGAGTCGGTGCTGATTGAGCTGGAGCAGCGAAGCCTTTCAGAGCTGGCTCTTCGATCTTCTTAGGGCGAATTGCTTGTTCTGCAGGTTCTTTGCTTTCTGCTTCTTTCAGAGCATCTAGCTTCTTAGGAAGTAGGTAAGAAAGTAGATCGAACTCTTCGCCTTCACGAACACGGATAACCTCAAAGTGCGGTGTTTCCATGTCAGAGTTAGGAACAACAGTGATCTTAACTTCTTGGTTCTTCTCGATGTGGTTTACTGAGCGACGTTTTTCGTTCAGAAGGTAAGACGCGATAGGAACAGGCACAACAGCAAGTACTTGTGCTGTGTTGTCTTTCAGAGCTTCTTCTTCAATCAAACGTAGAACAGACAGTGCTAGAGATTCGTTATCACGAACAACACCAGTACCTGTACAACGAGGACAAATGTGGTGGCTTGCTTCTGCTAGTGATGGGCTCAAACGTTGACGAGACATCTCTAGAAGACCAAAGCGAGAAATACGGCCAATTTGTACACGAGCACGGTCTAGACGAACGGCATCACGTAGGCGGCTTTCAACTTCGCGTTGGTGGCGAACCGGAGTCATATCGATAAAGTCGATAACAACAAGACCACCTAGGTCACGTAGACGTAATTGACGTGCAATTTCATCGGCTGCTTCTAGGTTAGTGTTAAGTGCTGTCTCTTCGATATCACCGCCCTTTGTTGCACGAGCTGAGTTGATATCGATAGAAGTTAGCGCTTCTGTTGGATCGATTACGATAGAACCACCAGAAGGAAGGCGAACTTCACGTTGGAAAGCCGATTCGATCTGGCTTTCAATCTGGTAGTGACTGAATAGTGGTACTTCACCATCGTACTTCTTAACGCGATTCATGAAATCTGGGCGTATTAGTTGAATGTGCGCTTGAGCACGTTCAAAAATAGTGTTGCTGTCGATTAGAATCTCGCCGATGTCACGACGTAGGTAGTCACGAATTGCGCGAACAATAACGTTACTTTCTTGGTGAATTAGGAAAGGAGCTGCATTTGAATCAGAAGCTTGCTTGATAGCGCCCCAGTGATTCAATAGAACATTTAGGTCCCACTCTAGCTCTTCTGCGCTTTTGCCAACGCCCGCTGTACGCACGATTAAGCCCATACCTTGAGGAAGCTCAAGAGTGCTCAATGCTGCTTTCAGTTGGGTGCGTTCGTCACCTTCGATACGACGAGAAATACCGCCTGCACGAGGGTTGTTTGGCATAAGAACTAAGTAACTACCTGCCAAAGAGATGAAAGTTGTCAGTGCAGCACCTTTGCTACCACGTTCTTCTTTCTCTACTTGTACGATTACTTCTTGGCCTTCTTTTAGCACTTCTTTAATGCTAGGACGGCCTTGGTATGTATAACCTTCAGGGAAGTATTCGCGGGCAATTTCTTTAAGAGGGAGGAAACCGTGACGTTCTGCGCCGTAATCAACGAATGCCGCTTCTAGGCTTGGTTCAATACGGGTAATACGTCCTTTGTAGATATTCGCTTTCTTTGACTCATGACCTGGACTTTCGATATCTAGATCGAATAGTCGCTGGCCGTCAACCAAAGCGACACGCAACTCTTCTTTTTGAGTTGCGTTAATTAACATTCTTTTCATTTAGAAATACTCGTTGTCTTTTCTTATTTTCATCATTGTACTTATCGCTTTATTTCGTTTCTCATGGTGCCAGATCCCATGGCTTTATCGGTGCAGCCTCCCGGCTGGAGAGGGATGCTCTGGGGCACGTCAGTCATCATAGGGAGTTAGCCTATGATCCGCGATGTGGCGGTGAATACTCAACATGAGCGTACGTGAGTAGAGCGATAAGGGGACTCAGTTGACTGTGTCTTACGCCAATTGCAGCACTGTCTAATCTGAGTTATCTACTCATTTACTTGCTTATGAACGACTGTCTGTTTAAATTTTAGTCAAACCGTTGATAGCAGCTGTGAACTATAGCAGTGGTCGGTAAACACAGCAATCTGCTTTGTCGGAATGCTGTAAAAAAAACAGTTTTTGTTTGTGTTTTGATAGCTCTAACTCACTGTCTATAAATAATTTATCAATTGATATTTTAATTTGCAGGAATCTTGGTGCTTTTTTGTTCGAAGAATCAAAGAAATATAGAACTTTAGCGACCATTTGGTGGTAGATGATCAAGAATTAAGAGTAAATTAGTTCAGAATAGACCTAAGAAAATCTCAATTATCAAAAGTGACAGTGATACAATAGCGCAATGAGCGAAATTAGAACCCAAGTCCAATTTGTCGATATTGACGAAGATATGGCTGGTCAGCGTATTGATAACTTCTTACGCAACCAATTAAAAAACATCCCGAAAAGCATGATTTACCGAATCGTGCGTAAAGGCGAAGTCCGCGTAAACAAAAAACGCATCAAGGCTGAGTACAAACTAAAAGCTGGTGATTTAGTTCGTATCCCGCCAGTTACCATTGAAGAGAAAGTCGAAGAGAACGTGCCAAGCACGAAACTCAACAAGGTTTCAGAATTGGAACAGTGCATCATTTATGAAGATGATCACATGCTGATTCTAAATAAACCATCGGGCACTGCCGTTCATGGCGGTAGTGGACTTAAGTTTGGCGCAATTGAAGCATTGCGTGCACTTCGTCCTGAAGCTCGCTTTCTCGAGTTAGTGCACCGTATCGATAGAGATACGTCTGGCATCTTGCTTGTTGCTAAGAAGCGCTCGGCGCTAAGACATCTTCAAGCGCAATTCCGTGAAAAAACGGTTCAAAAATACTATTTCGCTTTAGTGATGGGCGAGTGGAAGAACAGCTGTAAGGTGGTGAACGCGCCTCTGCTGAAAAATGAAGTAAACAGTATCGTTCGTGTTAACCCGAATGGTAAAGCCTCGGAAACCCGTTTTAAGGTTTTAGAGAAGTTCAAAGATGCGACACTGATTCAAGCGAGCCCGATTACCGGTCGAACGCACCAAATTCGTGTACACACTCAATATACGGGCCACCCAATAGCATGGGATGACCGATATGGTGATCGTCGTTTTGATGCTTACACGGGAAAGGTTGGTTTGGATCGTTTGTTCCTACATGCAGCAAACATCAAGTTTACGCATCCGGGTAGCGAAGAGAAGATGGATATCTCAGCTCCGATGGAAGCGCGATTAGAAAAAGCGCTGACTGGTTTACGTAAGCTTTAAGAAGATACGAGATACGAGATACGAGATACGAGATACGAAGGTATAGAGTGTCTCTAAATTTGTTCTTCAGTATCTATAATTGAGAAAGGTTGACGAATTTCGTCAACCTTTTTTGTTTGTGCTTGTTACAAGAGATCCCCAACTCGCTCAATGGTATGGACTCCCCACCTCAACTGACAGCGTCAGCTAAAGTTACAGGTGCGAACCAAAAACAGGAGCCCATACCATGAATAAATTTAACACAATCTCGATTGATTTAGCCAAATCCGTCTTTCAAGTCGCGGTATTTAACCGCCATGGCAAGCGTAAGTTGAACCAAGCTATGTCTAAAAAGAAAATGCTAACGGTCATCAGCCAACACCCTGACGCAACCATTTGCATAGAGGCCTGTGCAGCATCTCATTATTGGGGACGAACGTTTCAAAGCCGTGGTCATACCGTCAAAATGATACCTCCCCAAAAAGTGAAGCCGTATCGCAGTGGTAATAAGAACGATGCTAATGATGCTATCGCGATTTACGAAGCTTCCTTACGCTCCGATATTCATGCTGTACCTGTAAAAACACCGGAGCAGCAAGATATCGCAATGCTGCTGAGTTTAAGACAAAGCTATATAAAACAACGCACGGCAGTAAGTCTACGTATCCGTGGCTATGCAGCGGAATGTGGCATTACCTTCCCACAAGGAGCCAATAAACTGCGAGAACTACTCCCTTTCGTTATCGAAGATATGGAGAATGAATTAACACCGACAACTCGATTCGTTCTCCGAGAATTACATGCTCAGCTACTAAATCTTGATGAGCCTATCGAGAGAGTTGAATCGCAACTTATAGACTTTGCAAAGCAAATACCCGCTTGCCAGTTATTAATCACTTTACGAGGTGTACGTTGGGTGATTGCAAGTGCCATTTTTTCCCGTCTGGGTGACGCTTCGGCCTATAGAAATGGTCGAGGAGCTAGTGCGAGCTTAGGTTTAGTTCCGGCTCATACTGGCAGTGGTGGTAAGAACAAAAACCACGGAATAAGTAAATCAGGTGATAAAACCTTACGCTCTCTTGTCGTTCATGGAGCAAGAGCGGTGGTAGCGAATATCCGAGATAAAGAAGATCGCTTAAGTTGCTGGATACGAAACTTATTAGAAAGAAAGTCGTTTAACCAAGTGGTTGTCGCCCTTGCGAACAAAACGATCAGAATGGCTTGTGCCATGCTGAAAAGCAATCAATCTTATAATGAGACGTTAATCGCTTAACAGTTGATTTTATAAGTTTAAGGGAGACATCAATCCCCCCATGTAAGCAAGTAAATTATGGTAAAGAGTAAGCATAGCAAGCAAAAGAAACTCTGAGAGGGACGAAGGTGATAATACACCACACGCTCGATAAGAACTTTTGCTGAGTGGATTAAGCCATAGAGGTTCGGGGTAGCTCCCCATAAAGAAACCGAATATACGTGCACTTGCATACCTTTACTCGTTTCCTTGCAATACTAGGGGAGTCCATATACGTCCCTCACTCTTGGGGATGACGATACTTTTTGCTATTCGAGTAAAATAGTACCTTGTGTTTACGTGTTACCTCGGTCGAACAACTTTTGGGTTACTGTCTTCCGCATTATTAATGAGACAGCAGTGACCTTTTTAAAAGTTGAGTGGTACTACTATGGTCTTCATATCGTGTTTTCTTTAAAGTTCAAGAGACAACTTCCGTCATTCCCTAGAATGACGAAGGAAGGAGTAGGGAATCTCTGTAAGAGTGATAAGCGCGAGTTAAAGCACACTCATTCCTTGTGCATCTAACATATCGACTAAGTCGATAAGCGGCAGGCCGATAAGCGTGTTTGGATCTTTTCCTTCCATCTCTTTAAACAAAGCGATACCTAACCCTTCACACTTGAAGCTGCCAGCGCACCAATACGGCTCTTCTTTTTCAACATAAGAGATGATTTGTTGCTCGGTTAAATCACGGAAGTGAACAATAAAGGTATCGAGACGCGTGTCAGCTTGTTGGGTTTCGCTGTTCCATACGGTTACTCCTGTATAGAAAGTGATGCTCTTGCCACTTTGACGAGATAGCTGCTCAATCGCTTTTTCACGAGTGTGAGGTTTACCTATTATCTCGCCATCGATCACGCAGACTTGGTCAGATCCAATCACTAAGCTTGGTTGATCAATGACACAAGACTTAGCTTTGGTTTCAGCAAGGCGCATTACCAACTGTTGTGGAGTCTCCCCCGTAATCGGTGTTTCATCACAATCAGGCTTTGCCGTAATGAAGCTAATTTGTAGTTTTTTGAGGATCTCTTGCCTAAATGGTGAGGTAGAGGCTAAAACTAGTTGGTAATTTTTCATTTTAATTTACAATTCATAGAAGCATTTACAGTAGGATATAGGAAGTTATCCCGCTATTCATAATGCTCTGTATGGGAAAGGTAAAAAAGTGTACTTTTTTTGCCATTTCCTTTGACTAAACTCGATTTGGAAGATAAGATTCGCGCCCTATGCAAAAGGTAAAAATACCGCGTACAGTTGATCCGGCAAGAACGGCTCAGAAACGACTAGATTTAGATGGCATCATCCAAACCAGTCTTTTTAAGCGTTTAGCTGAGGCAACTGAAGGCGTAAAACGTGACGCGCAAGTCTCATTGTCATTTGGGCTTGATGAACAACGATTAGTCGTTATCTCTGGTAAAGCTAACGTCGAAGTCGATTTAGAGTGTCAGCGTTGTAATGAGGTTTTCGCACATGAGTGCGATGTCCAATTCACTTATACTCCTTATTATAATGAGAAAAGTGAAGAGGAAGCACCGGAAGAGTACGATTTGGTAGATCTGAACGAGTACGGTGAGTTAGACCTGATTCAACTAGTTGAAGACGAGTTCATCCTTGGATTGCCGCAAATAGCAATGCACGATAATGCGAAATGTAGCGTTAACTCAAATAACTTGGTGTTTGGTGAACTTCCTGAAGAAATTGAGGAAGACAAGAAGCCGAATCCATTTGATGTTTTAAAAAGCTTGAAGAAGTAACTGCTTCTTTAAGAATTTACATAGGAGTAGGGTCAATGGCCGTACAAAAGAGCAAGAAATCACGTTCAATGCGTGGCATGCGTCGTTCACACGATGCGCTAACTACAGCTGCACTTTCTGTAGACGCAACTTCAGGTGAAACTCACCTACGTCACAACGTGACTGCGGAAGGTTTCTACCGCGGCAAAAAGGTTATCAACAAGTAAGGTTGACCTTTGCAAAATCTAACCGTTGCGCTTGATGCAATGGGCGGGGACTTCGGTCCTCGTGTAACAGTGCCTGCCGCCGTGCAGGCACTGTCGTATTTCCCAGAGCTAAAAGTCATTCTCATAGGTGATCGAAACGCGATCACATCTCAATTATCTTCATTAGGTCGAATGCCTGACTCTCGTTTGAGTATTCAGCATTGTGATCGAGTTATTTCCAATTCTGAAAAACCTTCACTAGCCTTGCGTAACAGTCAGGGTAGCTCCATGCGTGCTGCGATTGATCTGGTCGCCGACTCTCAAGCGGATGCTTGTGTGAGTGGTGGCAACACTGGCGCATTGATGGCTTTGTCCCGTTTCCGACTTAAGCTCCTTCCTGGTATTGATAGGCCTGCATTGGTTTCAGCTTTGCCTACCGCCTCAGGAAATCGCACATGGATGCTTGATTTAGGGGCAAATGTGTCTAGTGATGCAGATTCGCTTTTCCAATTTGCTGTAATGGGCAGTGCATTAGCGGAACAACATTTAGGTCGCGCTCCACGTGTCGCTATTTTAAATATCGGTGCCGAAGAAATTAAAGGTAATGACCTTGTAAAACGATGCGCTGAAATGTTGTCGAATACTCAGTCTGTGAACTTCATAGGCTATATTGAAGGTAATCAACTCCTGCAAGATGCTGCTGATGTCGTCGTATGTGATGGTTTTGTGGGCAATGTCTGCTTAAAAACGTGCGAAGGTACGGCTCAGCTCTTTATTGATAAGCTAAAAACGCGCATGATGGCTTCAACAATAAAGGGTTGGATAGCCAGAATGTTGCTTTCTGAGCTATTTACTGAATTAAAAACCTTGAACCCCGACCAGTATAACGGCGCAAGTTTGTTAGGATTGCGCGGCATTGTCATTAAAAGTCATGGAAGTGCTGATGTATCTGCAGTTGTCAACGCGATTGGCGAGGCAGTACACGAGGTCAAACGACAAGTCCCCAGCCGCATTAGCGATCGTTTGGAAGCGGTTTTACTCGAGAGGCATTATTAGTCTTCATGTATAGCAAAATTTTAGGTACTGGCAGCTACTTGCCATCTCAGGTGCGTACTAACGCAGACTTAGAGAAAATGGTAGAGACCAGCGATGAGTGGATCGTTGCTAGAACAGGTATTAAAGAGCGTCGTATTTCAGCGGAGAACGAAACCGTTGCAGATATGGCGTTTTACGCTGCTGAAAATGCCATTGAAATGGCGGGTATCGACAAAGAAGATATTGATTTAATCATCGTTGCGACCACCAGTAGTAGCCACACATTCCCGTCTTCGGCGTGTCAGGTACAAGGTAAGCTTGGTATTAAAGGCTGCCCTGCGTTTGATTTGGCTGCAGCGTGTTCTGGTTTTGTCTATGCTTTGTCTGTTGCTGATCAGCACATCAAATCAGGCATGTGTAAGAACGTTTTGGTGATTGGTGCCGATGCACTGTCAAAAACCTGTGATCCGACTGACCGCTCTACGATCATCCTATTTGGTGATGCAGCAGGCGCGGTTGTTGTAGGCGCAAGCGAAGAGCCAGGTATTTTGTCGACACATATTTACTCTGATGGTAAATACGGTGAGCTACTAAGCCTTGAAGTACCAGAGCGTGGCGGTGATGCGGATAAATGGCTGCACATGGCGGGCAACGAAGTATTCAAAGTGGCGGTAACTCAGCTATCTAAGCTGGTTAAAGACACATTAGCTGCAAATAACATGGATAAGTCAGAGCTTGATTGGTTAGTTCCACACCAAGCGAACTACCGTATTATTTCAGCAACGGCGAAAAAGCTGACAATGTCACTTGATCAAGTGGTGATCACCCTTGATAAGCACGGCAACACGTCAGCGGCTACCGTACCAACAGCCTTGGATGAGGCTGTTCGTGACGGACGAATTAAACGCGGTCAAACGCTTCTATTGGAAGCATTTGGCGGTGGCTTCACTTGGGGTTCTGCGTTAGTTAAATTCTAACCCTAAGCGAAAACCTACAAACAAGGCACATAACTTATGTGCCTTATTCAATTTTTTGCTTTGCTTAAAGGAAAATTACAATGAGCAAGTTTGCTATCGTATTCCCAGGCCAAGGCTCTCAAGCTATCGGTATGCTTGCAGACCTAGGCGAACAGTATGATGTTGTTAAACAAACATTTGCTGAAGCTTCAGAAGCACTTGGTTACGATCTATGGGCATTAGTTCAAGATGGCCCAGTAGAAAATCTAAATGAAACTTTCCGCACTCAACCGGCTCTACTAACAGCGTCTGTTGCAATTTGGCGTGTATGGCAAGAGCTTGGCCTAGAGCAACCTGCAAACTTAGCGGGTCACAGCTTAGGTGAATATTCTGCACTAGTATGTGCTGGCGTTATCGACTTTAAAGAAGCGATCAAGCTAGTTGAACTACGTGGCCAGCTAATGCAAGAAGCGGTTCCTGCAGGCGTTGGTGCAATGTACGCAATCATCGGTCTAGATGATGAAGCGATTGCTAAAGCGTGTGAAGAAGCGGCACAGGGTGAAGTTGTTTCTCCAGTGAACTTCAACTCTCCTGGCCAAGTTGTTATCGCGGGTAACAAAGCGGCAGTAGAGCGTGCTGGTGCACTATGTAAAGAAGCGGGCGCTAAGCGTGCACTTCCTCTACCAGTATCTGTACCGTCTCACTGTGCGCTAATGAAACCTGCAGCAGACAAGCTAGCGGTAGCTCTAGAAGCTCTAGAATTCAACACGCCAGCATTGCCTGTTATCAACAACGTTGATGTTGTTGCTGAAACAGACCCTGCAAAAATTAAAGATGCGCTTGTTCGTCAACTTTACAGCCCAGTTCGTTGGACTGAAGGTGTACAAGCGATGAACGAGCAAGGCGTTGAGAAGCTACTTGAATTAGGTCCTGGTAAAGTTCTTACTGGCCTAACAAAACGAATCGTAAAAACTATGACAGCTGCTGCAGTTAATGACACTGCATCACTAGAAGCTGCTAAGTAATAACCACTTAATAGAGAAGTTATGATGAATTTAGAAGGCAAAGTTGCACTAGTTACAGGCGCAAGCCGTGGTATCGGTCGTGCAATCGCTGAACTTTTAGTTGAGCGTGGTGCTAAAGTTATCGGTACTGCTACATCTGAAGGCGGCGCTGCTGCAATCAGTGAGTACCTTGGCGAGAACGGTAAAGGTCTTGCTCTTAACGTAACTGATGTTGACTCAATTGCTGCTACACTGAAAACCATCAACGATGAATTCGGTGCGATTGACATTCTAGTTAACAACGCAGGTATCACTCGTGACAACCTACTAATGCGTATGAAAGACGACGAATGGAATGACATCATCGACACTAACCTAACACCTATCTTCCGCATGTCTAAAGCTGTATTGCGTGGCATGATGAAGAAGCGTGAAGGCCGTATCGTTAACGTTGGTTCTGTAGTGGGTACTATGGGTAACGCTGGTCAAGCAAACTACGCAGCAGCTAAAGCTGGCGTAATTGGCTTTACTAAATCAATGGCTCGTGAAGTTGCGTCTCGTGGCGTTACAGTGAACACTGTTGCTCCTGGTTTCATCGAAACTGACATGACTAAAGCGCTAAATGATGACCAACGTGCAGCAACTTTGGCGAATGTACCAGCAGGTCGACTAGGTGACCCTCGCGAAATCGCTGAAGCTGTGGTATTTTTGGCGTCGCCTGCGGCAGCTTATATCACAGGTGAAACACTTCACGTCAATGGCGGTATGTACATGGTTTAAATTATGTGCAACATTTGTGCATGATTTAAGTCAAGATCATACGTAATTTCGGTTAAAATCGTGAAAATTGTGGTTTGACCAGAAAAGTTGACCTTGCAACTTTCAATAGATTGAATAAACTACGGAAAACATCGCATAAAGCGAACTCTGTAAAGGAAAAGAAAAAATGAGCAACCTCGAAGAACGCGTAAAGAAAATCATTGTTGAACAGCTAGGTGTAGACGAAGCTGAAGTTAAAAACGAAGCTTCTTTCGTTGATGACCTAGGTGCAGATTCTCTAGACACAGTTGAGCTAGTAATGGCTCTAGAAGAAGAATTCGACACTGAAATCCCAGATGAAGAAGCTGAGAAAATTACTACTGTTCAAGCAGCTATCGATTACGTAACTAGCGCTCAGTAATAATCTCTCCCAGGCGGTCACCTCGACCGCCTGTGTTTTCTCTAACTCATCTATCCTCATCTTAAATCACCTCAATCTCCGGAGTGTAAAATCGTGTCCAAGCGTCGTGTAGTTGTCACTGGCATGGGTATGTTGTCACCGGTAGGCAACACTGTAGAATCTTCTTGGAAAGCCCTGCTAGCTGGTCAAAGTGGTATCGTGAATATCGAGCACTTTGATGCAACCAATTTCTCAACTCGTTTTGCAGGTCTAGTTAAAGACTTTAACTGCGAAGAGTACATGTCTAAAAAAGATGCTCGTAAAATGGATCTATTCATCCAATACGGCGTCGCAGCAGGTGTTCAGGCACTTGATGATTCTGGTCTAACTGTTACTGATGAGAACGCACCACGTATTGGTGTGGCTATCGGTTCTGGTATCGGTGGTCTTGGTTTGATCGAAGCCGGTCACCAAGCGCTTACTGAAAAAGGCCCTCGTAAAATTAGCCCATTCTTTGTTCCGTCAACGATCGTGAACATGATTGCTGGTCACATGTCTATCATGCGTGGTCTACGCGGTCCTAACATCGCTATTTCTACTGCATGTACAACTGGCCTACATAACATTGGTCACGCGGCACGTATGATTGCATACGGCGATGCTGACGCAATGCTAGCGGGCGGTGCTGAAAAAGCATCTACACCACTAGGTATGGGTGGTTTTGGTGCAGCTAAAGCACTATCTACTCGCAACGACGAGCCTCAAAAAGCTTCTCGTCCATGGGACAAAGGCCGTGACGGCTTCGTTCTTGGTGACGGTGCTGGCATGATGGTTCTAGAAGAGTACGAACACGCTAAAGCTCGTGGCGCTAAGATTTACTGTGAGCTAGTTGGCTTCGGTATGTCGGGTGACGCTTACCACATGACATCTCCAAGTGAAGATGGTTCTGGTGGCGCACTAGCAATGGAAGCGGCTATGCGTGATGCTGGCATTACTGGTGAACAAATCGGTTATGTTAACGCACACGGTACATCGACTCCTGCAGGCGACGTAGCAGAAGTGAAGGGCATCAAACGTGCTCTTGGCGAAGCTGGCAGCAAGCAAGTATTGGTTTCTTCAACGAAATCAATGACAGGTCACCTTCTAGGTGCCGCTGGTTCTGCTGAAGCTATCATTACGGCTATGTCTCTGGTTGACCAAATTGTTCCACCAACAATCAATCTAGATGATCCTGAAGAAGGCTTAGACATTGACTTAGTACCTCATACTGCTCGTAAAGTTAGCAACATGGAATATGCTGCATGTAACTCTTTCGGTTTCGGTGGTACAAACGGCTGTTTGATCTTCAAAAAGATTTAATCATCTTATAAAAGACCTAAACGTCGTAGATAGTCATAATTAGACTTGTTTTTAAACGGCTTGATGCTTAGCATTGAGCCGTTTCTTTTTATGGGGAAAAACATGTTTTGGATTGACGGACAAAGCCAGCAAACTATCGACATCTTAGATCGTTCGTTTCAATACGGAGACGGCTGTTTTACGACAATGCTTGTCCAAAATGGTCAGATCCAGCATTTTCAGGACCATCAACAGCGTGTCGATGAATGTCTAAAAGCGTTACGTATTTCTGCATTAGATTGGAATGTGGTTAACGTTTGGCTCAATAGCGCAATTCAACACATCCAAAACTGCCACCTCGAAAGTGCAAATAAGTTTAATAGTAGAAAAGCCGGAATAAAGCTGCATGTTAGCCGCGGTGCTGGCGGCAGAGGCTACAGCACTAAGAACATTGCTAAGCCAACCATTACCATTAGTACGTTTGATTACCCAAGCCATTATGAGGCATGGCAAGATACCGGAGTCGAACTCGGGATTTGTCGCCAAGCTTTAGGGCTGAGCCCATTGCTTGCTGGTCACAAGCATAACAATCGTCTTGAGCAGGTACTGATGAAAGACGAGATGGATCAAGCTGGTGAAGTTGACGGTTTGGTTCTTGATATCTCTGGCAATGTGATTGAAACCACCATGGCCAATCTGTTTTGGCGCCAAGGTGAGGTGATTTGTACGCCTCAGCTAACCCAAAGTGGTGTAGCGGGAGTTATGCGTAAGCAAGTGTTAACTGCGCTGAACCAAACTGAACTTTCCGTTACTATTGGTGACTATTGCTTACCTCAACTCATGCAAGCTGATGAGGTTTTCATCACCAACTCCATTTTAGGGGTTGCCCCTGTTACCCGTATTAGTGAAACCCAATTCGACATTGGAACCGTTACTCGTAGCCTTCAAGGACAACTAAACTCGTGATCAAAAAGTTATTTATTTTTATTATCTTGTGCCTCATTGCAGCGGGTGCTGCCGGGTTCTATGTGTATAACCAAGCACAAGATAACCTGAAACAAGTCATTCAATTAGAAAAGCCGCAGGTAGTTACCGTTGCTTCAGGCAGCAGCTTTAACCGCGTGCTGGCTCAGTTAATCAATGAGGGCCTATTTGAGGCATCTCCTTATGAGAAATTAATCCGTAAGCTTCACCCTGACCTTGTTGACGTAAAAGCGGGTACTTTCTTGCTAGAGCCGGGGTTAACGCTTGAGCAAGCGCTGCAAGTACTTGTAGAGGGTAAAGAGCACCAGTTTACAATTACCTTTGTTGAAGGCAGTCGTTTCGACGAATGGCTCGTGCAGCTAAAAGACAATGAATTCATTCAACAGACGTTAGATGGTGTGTCTGAAAAAGAGATCGCTGAAAAGCTTGGCATTGAAAATGAGAAGCTAGAAGGTTTGTTCTTGGCCGAAACCTACCACTACACCTACGGCACAACCGATTTAGATTTGTTGAAGCGCGCCCATCGAGACCTAATGAACGTGGTGAACGATGAATGGGAAAACAGAGCGGATAAACTGCCTCTTAAGTCACCTTATGAAGCTCTGATTCTAGCTTCTATTATTGAGAAAGAGACGGCCGTTGCTTCAGAGCGTGAACGTGTGTCGTCTGTATTCGTTAATCGCTTAAACAAGCGTATGCGTCTACAAACGGACCCAACGGTGATTTATGGAATGGGCGATAGCTACGATGGTAACATCCGTAAGAAAGATTTAAGAACCCCAACGCCATACAACACATACACTATGAGTGGCCTGCCGCCAACGCCGATTGCCATGGCAGGTCGAGCGTCAATTAATGCGGCTCTGAATCCAGAAAAGAGTAACTACCTCTATTTTGTCGCGAGTGGCAAAGGTGGGCATGTATTTTCAAAGAGTTTGGCTGAGCACAACCGTGCAGTACGAGCTTACTTAAAACAATTAAGAAGAAACAAATAAAGAACGAATTATGAATCAGTCGAAATTTATCGTGGTTGAAGGCCTTGAAGGTGCGGGTAAAAGTACAGCTATCAATGCCATTGTTGAGACATTGAAAGCTTCTGGTGTTGAAGAGCTCGTAAACACTCGTGAACCAGGCGGTACTGTGCTGGCAGAAAAGATGCGTTCACTGGTCAAAGAAGAGCACGAAGGCGAAAAGCTTCAAGACATGACTGAGTTACTGCTGATGTACGCTGCACGTGTTCAATTAGTCGAAAACGTGATTAAGCCTGCTTTAGATAGCGGTAAATGGGTATTGGGTGATCGTCATGATATGTCTTCTCAAGCGTATCAAGGTGGTGGTCGCCAGATCGCGCGTACGACAATGGAATCATTGAAAGCAACCACGCTAGGCGATTTTAAGCCGGATCTAACTCTATACTTGGACTTAGACCCTAGAGTAGGGCTTGAGCGTGCACGTGGCCGTGGTGAGCTAGATAGAATTGAAAAGATGGATATCTCTTTCTTCGATCGCACGCGTGAACGTTACCTTGAGATTGCTGCGCAAGATGATTCGGTTCTTGTGATCAATGCAGAGCAAGAGATAGAACAAGTAGCCGCAGATATTAAGCAAGCGCTTAGTACGTGGCTAGACCAACAGTAGGCAGTCATGGCGGAAGTGTATTCTTGGCTCACACCAGTTTGGAGTGAGTGGAAAAAAAGCCTCGATTCTGAGCGTTTTCCTAATTCGGTGATTGTTAATGCGCCGGAAGGGTTGGGCGTTGAAGCTCTCATTAGCCAACTTACCGATGCATTAATGTGCACAAACTATGAAAGTGAGGCGTGTGGTTTTTGCCATAGCTGTGAGTTAATGAAGTCGGGCAGTCATCCTGATTTTCATGTCATCTCGCCAGAGAAAGAAGGCAAATCGATCACGGTTGATCAAGTTCGTGCTAGTAATCGCTGGGCTCAAGAGTCATCCCAGTTGGGCGGTTTACGCGTTATCTTGCTTGAGCCTGCTGAAGCGATGAACGAGTCGGCTTCTAATGCTCTTTTGAAAACTCTCGAAGAGCCATCAAGCCAGTGTATTTTCATTTTATCGACTCGTAACAGTAATCGCCTAATGCCAACCATCATCAGCCGCTGTCAGCAGTTCAATGTGGTGAGCCCACAATTGGAAGCGGGCTCAGCATGGCTTGACGGGGAAGTGGGTAAGGTCGTTCCTGCGTATATTTTGGCACTTAACGACAATGCCCCGTTGAAAGCGAAAGCGATGTTTGAAGAGGGCGGTGTAGAGGCTTCCGAGAAAGTGTTCGACGGTTTCGTTAATATCATCAAAGGCACTCAACCTGACATGCTAAAGTTCTCGACAGAGCTTAGCAAAGACCCTTTGATTCAATTGGGTTGGTTATGGCACTTATTGTCTGACGTACAGAAGCTGCATTTTGGCTTAGCGAATACGGCTATCACTCCCAGCGCTAATGCGCTGCGTGAGGTGATGTCTTATCAAAGCGCCTATACTGCAGCACATAAACTGTTGATATTGACTGAGCAGTTGAAGCAACACCCTGGGCTCAATACGGAGCTACTCATAATGAATTGGCTGATAGCCACTTGCGAGGAAACATGTTCGTAGATTCCCACTGTCATTTAGACAAGCTGGATTACCAAGATTTACACACCAGTGTAGAAGATGTCGTTAACAAAGCGAAAGCAGCGAATGTTGAACAACTACTTTCTGTGGGTGTGACACTAGATTCGTTTGAAAATATGCTCGAAATGATAGCGCCGTTTGATAACGTTAAAGCGTCTTGTGGCGTTCATCCTCTTGATGTTGAAAGTGATTTCAGCCTTGAAAGAATGCGTGAATACGCGAGTAACCCTAAAGTGGTTGCGATAGGTGAAACCGGCTTAGATTACCACTATCAACCTGAAACTGCGGAATTGCAGCAGCTGCGATTCAAACAGCATGTTGAGCTTGCGGTTGAACTGAACAAGCCTTTGATCATTCACACTCGTAATGCGCGTGAAGATACACTTGCGATTCTTCGTGACGGTGGCGCTGAGAAGTGCGGTGGTGTTATCCACTGTTTTACTGAAGATCAGGCGTTTGCTGAAGCGGCTATGGAATTAGGGTTCTATATTTCAATTTCAGGCATTGTGACCTTTAAGCAAGCAACAGAACTTAAAGAGGTCGTTAAGAATCTGCCGTTAGATAGGCTACTGATTGAAACGGATTCTCCATACTTAGCACCGATTCCATATCGTGGAAAGCAGAATCAACCTGCATATGTTGTGGAAGTGGCGGCCTACATCGCGCAATTAAAAGGTGTATCGATGAAAGAGGTTGCTGAACAAACGACCAAAAATTACCAAAAACTTTTTTTGCGATAAAAAACTAACTAAACAAATAAAAGGGAGCGAAAGCTCCCTTTTTGTGTTTTTGATCACCAAAAATACGTTTTTTTTTAATGTTTACGAATTATGTTGAACTTGAGAGCGTGAATTATAACATTTGTAATTTTGTTACTAAAAATAACATTCTCTATTATTTTATTTACCCAGTAAAATAATAATGACTTGTAAAAATGCTCATAAATTTCAATGCTTTATTTTGTTGTAAACCATTGCATTTCTAGATTTGACATGTGATCCAAGACGTGTTTTGAAACTAAATTTCGTAAGTCACTAGAAAGTTAGTTCTGCATCAATATATATTTAGCGGCAGAAAATATAATGCAATACATGGTTACATTTTCACTGGGTGCTAACATATAGGCTACGGGGGTGTGCCGTTAGAACCCATATAATTATTTTATCTTTATCAGGAGCATAAACATGTTTAAGAACCTTTTTGCTAGCCTGCAAAAAGTTGGTAAGTCTCTGATGCTTCCAGTATCAGTTTTACCAGTTGCGGGTATTTTGCTAGGTGTCGGTGCAGCAGATCTTCCTTTCATTCCAGAAATTGTTTCAAACCTTATGGAGCAAGCTGGTGGTTCAGTATTCGGTCAAATGGCACTACTGTTTGCAGTAGGTGTTGCACTTGGCTTTACTAACAACGATGGTGTAGCTGGTCTAGCTGCAATCGTTGGTTACGGCATCATGACTGCTACACTAGGCGTAATGGCTGGTGTAATGGGCGTTGATAAAATCGATACTGGTGTACTAGGTGGTATCCTAGTCGGTGGTGTTGCTGCTTGGGCATTCAACCGTTTCTTCCGTATTCAACTTCCTGAGTACCTTGGCTTCTTCGCTGGTAAGCGTGCTGTGCCAATCATCACAGGTTTCTCTGCGATCGGTCTAGCAATCCTACTATCTGTAGTATGGCCACCAGTTGGCGGCGCTATCTCTGCGTTCTCTGATTGGGCTGCTCACCAAAACCCACAAGTGGCGTTTGGTATCTACGGTATCATTGAGCGTTCTCTAATTCCATTTGGTCTTCACCACGTATGGAACGTACCATTCTTCTTCGAAGCTGGTACTTGTGTAAACGCTGCTGGCGAAACTCAAAACGGTGTTCTTACTTGTTACCTAGTTGCTGATGACGCATCGCGTGCAGCGGGCAATGGCTTCGGTCAGCTAGCTGGTGGTTACATGTTCAAGATGTTCGGTCTACCTGCTGCTGCAATCGCAATTGCACACTCAGCTAAGCCTGAAAACCGCGCTAAAGTAATGGGTATCATGGCTTCTGCTGCGTTAACTTCATTCCTAACGGGTATCACTGAACCAATCGAATTCTCATTCCTATTCGTTGCTCCTGTTCTGTACGCAATCCACGCTCTACTAGCTGGTTCTGCTTACGTTCTTGCGAACACTCTAGGTTTTGTACACGGTACATCTTTCTCACACGGTCTAATCGACTTCCTAGTTCTATCTGGCCACGCGTCTAAGATGGGTCTAATGGTTGTTTGTGGTATTGCTTACGCTGCAATCTACTACATCGTATTCCGCACTGTGATTAAAGCTCTAGACCTTAAAACTCCTGGTCGTGAAGACGAGTCAGAAGACGAAGCAGTTGCGACTGGTTCTGAACTTGCTGGTGAGCTAGTTGCTGCATTCGGCGGTAAAGCTAACATCACTGGTCTTGACGCTTGTATCACTCGTCTACGTGTTGCAGTTGCTGATACAGCAGTTGTTGACCAAGACAAGCTTAAGAAACTAGGTGCTGCAGGTGTTGTAGTAGTAGCGGGTGGCGTACAAGCTATCTTCGGTACTAAATCTGACAACCTGAAAACAGACATGGATGAGTGGATCCGTAACAACGGTTAATTCACTGATTCAATAAATTGAAAGGAGGCCAATTGGCCTCCTTTTTTGTTTCTACTGTTTCATCAGGCTTATTCTTTTATCTCTCAGTTATTTACCTTTCATTTGAAACTAATCACCTATTATCATCATCTTTGATGGTCTGCTATCTTTAACTTTATGATGACAAATGGTGTTGGTTTTTAATTAACCTACCGCTTTTTGAAACAGTTTGAGAATACTATGAAATATCGTTACTTGATTGGCCTTATGTGCGGCAGCCTCACCTCTTTTGCTCATGCTTCTGAAGCTCCTGCGTTAGAAGTTGGTCTAGCCGTTGACCAAGATCTGAGTGCCGTTGTTGAGTTTGACCAGAAATACCGTGTCACCATTGGTAATGACGGCGCTGCATTTGATTACATCTGGAAGCGAGGTCAGTTCGAGACTGAAGCTCCGTTGAGCTGGTACGTCGGCGCGGGTGCTTGGGCTGAATGGAATGACGACTTTGGCTTACGCTTGCCGTTAGGCGTTAAAGTGAACTTCTACGAAGGTTGGAATGCTTACGCACAGGTTCACCCTGAACTTGATATGTACAAAGGTGTTGAGTTGCAACTAGGCGGTGCTCTGGGTGTGACCTATAAGTTCTAAAGTTGAACTGAAAAATACGATACAACGAAAAGCCAGTAAATTAGTCTGTCTCTTGATCACAAGTCTGGTTAATCAAGAGACTTGGCGAGTTCATACCCTTCAAGGATGGTTTGTAACCTAAGCCATCCTTGCCATAACGTCTTTATAGAAGCGCGACCTGTTCGCTTGGTATTCTTCCAACCACCTAACCGAGCAATACCGTTGTAAGCCCATGATATATTAGGCGCTTCTTTCGGTAGTTTTTTGCTCTCCAACTTGAGCCACATTAACTTCCACGCTTTGCCTTTTAATACCTGCTCACAACTGCTCTTAGATAACTCGTCTGATTCATTCATAAACCTCAACTGGAGTAACCGAGTCGCGATAAAAGCCAAAACGACGCTGAGCCTTTCTAAGTTATCCTTACTTTGCATTCTCAGTTGCTCAACTTCAGTCCCTTCACTTTTCCAGACTTTATGAAAATCTTCTATCAGCCAGCGCCGCTCATAATAACTGACGATTTTGAGTGCCTCTTCCTTGCTCGTTATCGGCTCTGAAGTCAGTAAGTGCCATGCGAGCTTATTACCACTCTCTCCTTGTTCTATACATCCCACGTAGTAAAGCGGAATGTTATCGAACTCTTTCTTGTTAGCAGGAGACTTGAGTGTCACGGGGGCATATTTGATATCTAAATGAGCCTTGCGAGCTTTACGACCGCCTTTTTGCGGTATTTCGAGCACTTTCTCTCCGGCTGATAACAGGGTAGAAGCATAGCTATAAAGACGATTATCGTGCTCTTCAATACAGCGGCTTTGCATTGAGCGAACGAGGAACCTTTGTTGTTGCTCTCGCTTGTAAGTGAGGTATTCAAATAGGTCGGCTTCTCTATCGCACACAGAAATGACATCCGAAATTTTATCGCCAAGTCGCTCAGCGACATGGCGAGAGGCTTGTTCCCACTTATAACTTTCTTTCTCTTTGTATGGTCGAGTCGCATGCTGGTGCCTTTGACCTCGCTTTTCTATATCACGAGTCCAGCGCTGTTGTTCAATTAAACCAATAACAGATTGAGTGTCGGGAGCAAAAAGTAAGGTTGAGTGTACAAACATGGCGCGATGTCGATTGCCTTGATTAGAGTGCCCGAGTTCATCTCGAATGCTGCGATGGGAGTAACTGAGAGAAGTGGTGTCTTCTAAGGCAAGAAGTGTTTGTTGCTCTAATGCTTCTTGTGCGGTGACATAAAAACCCGCTTCTGCGATATCTTCTGCTTTGATTTGCTCATTACGGATGAAGCGATAAGCCCCTTCCATTTCAGCAGGGGATATAATGAGTTTCGAGACGGGTACGCCAGGCTGCTCGGCCAGTGAGGCTGCGAGAGCAACGAGTCTTTGAGTGCGTCTAGGGTCATTAAGGTGGGCTTGACCGAACTGTTTTTGTGCCCAAAGGGTTGGCTCTATATAGGTCATGATAATCATCCTTGTCATTGCTTAGATGATCAGATCATGAAACCTAAAAATAGTTCAAAAAAAATCCCCAAGCGTGGCTTAGGGATTTGTGTATAAGAGACAGGTAAATTAGTTGGCTTTTTCATTTCTGTAGTATGCATTGTCATTTAGAAAGTAAAACTTAATCCGACATTGGCTTGGAATTGGTTCATCCAGTCTGTATCAAAGCGAATAATGCAGTCTTGGCCATTGCTTGGAATGTTGCATACGCCGGTTGTGTCGTTATCTACGACGGTACCTAACCAACGAACTTGGGTATTGAGCGCTAAGCGGTCACTAAACTTATATTCTAAACCGCCAAAAATCGACGTCGAGAAACCGTATTTATCTTTTGCCCAGTCCACATCAACATAAGAGGCGCCCAGTCCTAAGCCTAGGTATCCTGACAGAACCGAAGATGCAGGGTAGTAAATACTACTTTGAAAGTGCAGGTATTGGATTGAAGAGCTTAGGTTAAGCGTTTCCAGCTCTGAGCTTTGATTCGAGTAAAAGAAGCCAATACGTCCTTTCTCAAGCGGCGTTTCAATGGCAAAGGTGTAATTTTCAGATCCTTTCATGTCATAGTTTTTACCATCTTGATCTTCAACACTCCCTCCGGCGGTATAACCAACCATTGGAGTAATAATGATCTCCGGTGAGGCATAAACACTCGAAACCGAAAAAAGTGCAACCAACGTCATCATATTTGCTTTGTTATTCATGAGTATATCCTTATCCATACACTTACTAATTGTGATGGTTACATCAATATCGTGCGACTAATTTCGACGATTCTTGAAGATACTTCACACACCTGATAGTACTTAAATAGTGACTCAACAAATTAATAATAAGCCAGAGGTGTCTATGGAACATAATCTGAAAAATGCCCTACAAATTACAGCGTTCATCTACGTAATCATTCTTTCATTTGGCTTTATTGCGATCGGTAGTTAATACCATTTATTGCGAGGCTGAGTTTTGATACTCAGGAAATAATGAATAGTGGGTTCGTAACCAATATTGATACCGCAATAGACTTAGATTATTACGCTAAGTTTATTGCTGGTAAAACAGCACTGGTCGCTCAAGGTGGCGGACAGAGAAGTATTTTTACCTCAGGCGTTCTCGACGCTTTTCTCCTCTCTAATTTTGACCCTTTCGATGAGTTTTTCGGTACCTCGGCAGGTGCGCTTAACTTATGTGCCTATTTGTGCCGTGATAAAGGTTTAGGGCGCTCTTTTGTCCTTGACCTGACCACCTCCCCAGAGTTCTTCAATCTGTTCTCTTACATACGGCACAGGAAGAATTTAGGGCTTGAGTGGGCCTTAGAGCAAATCATGGCTTATCCCTACAAGCTCGACCTTGATTTAGGGCGACAAACCTTAGGTGAGCGGCACTTCTATGCGGCGGTAACGGGTTCTAAAGATTTACGAGATCACTACTTCCCTCTGTTGGGAGACGATTGGTATAAGGTGATGATAGCAACTTGTGCCATTCCTCGTTTGTACAATGATGAGATCTTGATTGGTGATAGTGCTTATGTGGATGGCGGCGTGTCTGCCTCTATTCCCGTTCAAGAGGCGTGGCGTAGGCAGGCTCGTTCAATTGTTGTGATTCGTACAGAACCTGTAACGGATGAAGAGGGGAGACCGCTAGTTCAAGCTCCGCAGCAGCAACAGAAAATTCAAGCACCTAAACCGGTAACTGCCGAGGAGTTGGAGTGGTTCCGAGAATCGTTCGATAGTGTTCAAGGCCATTGGCAACAAAAAGTGGAGCAATGGAAGACGGACTGGACCTCTTTCTTCCAGCAGCAGATCCTACGCTCTAAAGAACAGAAGCGTGACCGTGGGCATTTAGATTTACTTAATGGCGGTCGATGGTTGTTTGGTGCTGATGATATTTACCGTTTAAGCCATTTAATTGGTGATAAGTTTGATTCTGGGTTGGCCGACATGTTGATGGTGCACTACCAAACTTACTCGTTGACTCAAGACTTTTTGAATTCTCCTCCGGATGATGCCTTTGTGGTGCAGATCGCGCCAAGTAAACCGTTAAAATCGAGCTCTTTAATGAGTGACAAAGAAGATTTGCTCCATGATTACGAATTGGGTTTAGAAGCCGGCTATCGATTCGTTGAAACTTATACCACAACAGAAAACGCTCGCAGTTCCCATATGCCGCAATTGACAAGTATTGTTATTGATAAATAATACGGGCGGAATGCTATAGCTAGCTTTGTTGAGATAACATACTGAAATGAAGAAAGGGTTATTGAACTTAGTTCGATAACCCTTTTACTTTTATCTCATGCTGTCGCTGTTTTTTTGCTTCATCTGCTTTTAGCTAGGTGACAGGTAGGATTCTCATACAGTTGGTTGAGCCAGCCACGTCCATGATATCGCCTTGAGTAATGATCACGAGATCACCAAACTTGAGATGACCTTTCTCTTTTAAGCAAGCAAGTGTCGATAGTGCAATGTCAAAGCTATCTTTGGCTTCTGTCTCAAAATAGATAGGGGTTACGCCTCGATACAAGGTACAACGGTTTAGCGTTCCTTCGTTACGAGACAAAGCGTAGATAGGCATGTCAGCACTTAAGCGAGACATCATCAAAGCAGTGCGCCCAGACTCAGTCAGCGTGACTACACCTTTAATGCCTTCCATGTGGTTGGCAGAGTAGATGGTTGCCATTGATACTGTTTCTTCTGCTGTCACGAAAGTGCGGTCAATTCGGTAGTTGGACTGATTGACGTTTGCCATCTTCTCGGCGCCCACACACACTTCAGCCATCGATTTTACCGTCTCTACTGGGTATTGCCCGGCAGCGGTTTCACCAGACAGCATTACCGCATCAGTACCATCAAGGACTGCGTTCGCTACATCCATTACTTCAGCACGGGTAGGCATTGGAGCGGAGATCATTGATTCCATCATCTGAGTTGCAGTGATGATAGTGCGATTAAGGGCTCTAGCGCGGCGTATAAGCTGTTTTTGTACACCGACCAACTCTGGGTCTCCAATTTCTACTCCGAGGTCACCACGAGCCACCATGACCACATCTGAAGCCATTATGATGTCATCCATGTTCTCAACGGTCGATACTGTCTCTGCTCGCTCTACTTTGGCGACCAGGTGAGCTTCTAAACCTGCTTCACGCGCAAGTTGGCGAGCGTAGTGCATGTCTTCGCCGTTACGAGGGAAAGAGACAGCGAGATAATCGACTTGGATTTGGGCGGCGGTGACGATGTCTCGTTTGTCTTTGTCGGTTAGCGCTTCTGCAGAAAGCCCACCGCCTTTTTTGTTGATGCCCTTGTTGTTGGATAGCGGACCGCCAATGATGACTTCGGTATGAACGCGGCAACCTTCGACCTTGGTGACTTTGAGTTGCACACGTCCATCATCAAGTAACAGAATGTCGCCGGCTGAGACATCATTCGGCAGCTCTTTGTAGTCGAGGCCAACGGCTTCTTGATTGCCTTCGCCTAAACCTAGGCTGCTGTCGAGGGTGAATTCATCACCAACAGCCAGTTGAATTTTTCCATCTCTGAATGTCGACACACGAATCTTGGGACCTTGAAGGTCGCCGAGGATAGCGATTTGTGTCCCCAGTTTTTTTGCGATTGCTCTGACTTTTTCTGCACGTTGTATATGGTCGTCGCTGCTGCCGTGGGAGAAGTTCATACGAACAATATTGGCACCTGCTTTGATGATCTCTTCAAGCACGTTACCTTTATCGGTAGAAGGGCCTAGCGTTGTGACGATTTTCGTTTTTCTTAATTCAGCTGTCATGAATACTCCTAGAGTGAGGCCAGTAATCTTTTTAAAAGACTGAATTAAGTATATGCATTAATTGATAATTTATTGGGAGCTAGGAGGATATTTCTTGATTTGCTTTTAATTATTGAATTCAGGGCTCAAACGCGATGTTTTATTCTGAAAATTAAGTCGTAAATTATCGATTTGGGTGTTAATTTTCCTCGAACTATTTGACTCGATACACAAAGATTCATGTATATACGTGATACTGGTCACGGCGATATACCAAGTGACTTCACAATTACTTCGCAAAGTAAAAAAATTATCTCGTTGATGATTTCTGGAGCGTAAAATGTACATGGCTCAACCGGGCCATATTGATCATATCAAACAGGTCAATGCTGGTCGTGTATATAAACTAATTGACCTTAAAGGTCCTATTTCTCGTATCGATCTGTCCAAACAAAGTGAGTTGGCTCCGGCGAGTATTACCAAAATAACCCGTGAACTCATGGAAGCTCACCTTATCCACGAGACGACGGTTCAAGAAGCCACGACTCGCGGACGTCCTGCTGTTGGCTTGCAAACCAACAATGAAGGTTGGCAATTCTTGTCGATGCGTCTTGGACGCGGGTATCTTACTATCGCGCTTCATGAACTGGGCGGCGATGTGCTTATCGATACGAAGATCGACATTCACGAACGCGACCAAGATGATGTACTTGCGCGTCTTCTTCATGAAATCGACGAATTCTTCCAAACTTATGCTGAGCAGCTCGACAGGGTAACCAGTATCGCGGTCACGCTTCCAGGCCTTGTGAATTCAGAGCAGGGTATTGTGTTGCAAATGCCGCATTACAATGTCGAAAACTTAGCTTTGGGTCCTGAGATCTACAAAGAAACGGGCTTGCCGGTTTTTATTGCCAATGATACTCGCGCGTGGGCGCTGGCTGAGAAGTTGTTTGGTAATTCTCAAGATAATGACAACTCTGTCTTAATCTCTATTCACCACGGTTTAGGTGCCGGGATTATTCTTGATGGCCGCGTTTTACAAGGTCGTCATGGCAACATCGGTGAGTTGGGGCATATCCAGATCGATAAGGAAGGCAAGCTGTGTCATTGTGGTAACCGAGGCTGCTTAGAGACGGTTGCGAGTTCACAAGCGATTCGTGAGCAAGTGAAAGAGCGTCTAGCCAATGGTGAGGAATCCACGCTGACTGCTTTTGAAGATGTCACGATTGAACAAATCTGTGCTGCTGCGGCTGATGGTGATCCGCTGGCGGTCGAAGTGATTGAGCAGTTAGGCCGTTATCTAGGTTCTGCGATTGCCATTGTGATTAACTTGTTCAACCCAGAGAAAATCTTAGTCGGTGGTGTCATCAACCAAGCTAAGAGCGTTCTGTACCCTGCGATTCAAAAATGTATCGAAGAGCAGAGCTTATCGGTTTACCACCAAGATTTAGAGCTGGTGGAATCTCGATTCTACAAACAAGCAACGATGCCTGGTGCTGCGCTTATCAAGCAGGCTCTCTACGACGGTCAGTTGCTAATGAAAGTTATTGAAGGCTAACTCTTTTTCTCTTCTTTTAGCCTTCCCCGATCCTTTCCATGTACTTAAGCTTCGTATAACAACATTTGTTGTACTTAGTTTAAGCATTCTGTGCATTAGCGCTTTGCTTTAACCCATTGAAGTAGGCTATTGTAGCCACAGTTATTATTTGTCACTAAGGTGTTGTATGTCTGGCGTTTTAAATTCGGTTGATCAGAGAACGAAACTGGTTGGTGAAAACCGTCTGGAACTCTTGTTATTCAGCTTAAATAGTCGCCAATTATTTGCGATTAACGTATTTAAAGTTAAAGAAGTGCTAAAAGTGCCGGTACTTACTCGCTTACCGGGCTCCCACCACCATATTACAGGGGTGGCTTCTTTACGTGGTGAATCAGTACCTGTGATTGATCTGCGAAGTGCCATTGGCTTTCCGCCGTCACGTGCAGAGTCTCAAGAAAGTAACTTGATCATTACGGAGTACAACCGAACTGTACAAGGTTTCTTGGTTGGACAGGTGCGTAATATCGTCAATACAACATGGACTGAAATCCAGCCGCCACCAAAGACAACAGGTCGTGCAAACTACCTAACCGCTATCACGCATATTCAAGAAGAAGAACAGCACAAAATCGTTGAGATCATCGATGTTGAGAAGGTGCTAGCAGAGATCATCGATTACGATGTGTCGATCTCTGAAGGTGTGTTAGATGAGCAGTTAGCTCAAGAGATGATAGGGCGTAATGTACTTATCGTTGATGATTCTTCAACCGCGCGTAACCAAATCAAGGGCACCTTGTCGCAATTAGGTTTGAACATTATTGAATGTTGTGACGGCTTAGAAGCTCTGAATTTACTTAAGGGCTGGTGTGATGAAGGCAAAGACATCAATCAAGAAATACTATTGATGATCACTGATGCTGAAATGCCTGAGATGGATGGCTACAAACTGACTCATGAAGTGCGCTCTGACCCAAGAATGTACGACCTGTTTATTACGCTAAATACCTCATTAAGCGGAAGCTTTAATGAAGCAATGGTTGAAAAAGTAGGGTGTAACCGCTTCATTTCTAAGTTCCAACCAGACTTGTTGGTTGAGGTAACTCAGGAGCGTATGCGTCAGATTTTGTAATTTATACCGACATGCAGTCTGTTTTGGGTGATCTTATGGAAAACGTTTGCTATTATTGATGCAGCATATTTCTCATAACAAAATATGCTCAACTACTCACGTAACTTTTCACGCACAATTTAAGGTAGTTCCTTTTAATGATATGGTTAACGTCTAAAGTTGTCATGACTTTAAGCTTATTACTATATAGGGAATTTAAGAAAAGACGTACGGAAGCTGACGTTGAGGTATAACTCAACAATTTGAAATAAAGGGAAGCTGGCGCTTCCCTTTTTCGTTTTATTTGTCGATATAAAACAGTAATTTGAGTTGTTAGTGAAAGTCTCGCGATTTGGTTTTTAAGCCAACAATCTCATCGGTAATATCGATAAGCTTACCTGCAATCACATGTACCACTTCACCTTCTTTTTCTAGGATGCCTTGCACCTTTAACGCCTTGGCTGTGAGATACGCTTGCTGTTGAGCGCGCGCCGTTGCTCCCCATACCACCACATTAATATTGCCCGTATTATCTTCCAGTGTGACAAAGGTGACGCCTGCTGCAGTTCCGGGGGATTGCTTACCTGTTACAAGCCCAACAACGGTGACCATGGATTTGTGTCGTTGTTGTTTTAAGTCTTTCATATGAGTGAATCGACCGAGTCGGTTAGCTTCTTCCAGTAACGTGATGGGGTGCTTATTCAAAGAGATCCCAACACTGGTGAAATCCGCAAGTAAATCCTGCATCTCGCTGGGTTGTCGCAATCCTTGTTCGTCATTATCTTTTTCAAAGCTGTCATCGATTTGACTAAACAAGGGTAGATCAGAGGCCGAGTCCATAATCGCCCAGCGAGTTTGAAAGCGGTCACCTGAAACGTTGTGAAGCGCATTTGCTGAGGCAAGTAGCTCAATGTCTTTCTTGTTGATTGATAACTGTTTTACCTGGTTAGGGTGGTGATAACCCGAGCTCGGCCGGTTAGCTAACACACTCTGGATACCATGTTCACTCAAGCCTTTGATTTGTCTCATCCCTAAACGTATGGCTAAACCGTTTTGCTGAGAGACAACGGTGTGGTTGTCTTGAGAGGTATTCACGCATACTGGGAGTATCGCTACATTGTGTCGCTGAGCATCTTGTACCAATTGCGATGGGCTGTAGAACCCCATAGGTTGGCTATTCAGTAAGGAGGCGTAGAAGCACTCAGGGTAATAGCATTTTAACCAAGCTGAACAATACGCGAGTACTGCAAACGAAGCGGAATGACTTTCCGGGAAGCCGTACTCACCAAAGCCACATATCTGTTTAAAGATTTGCTCGGCAAATTCAGTGTCATAGCCTCGCTTTTGCATGCCTTCAATGATTTTGGTTTTAAATTTAAATACGTTGCCGTTTTTCTTCCAAGCGGCCATCGCACGTCTGAGCTGATCCGCCTCACCACCTGTAAACCCTGCGGCGACCATGGCGAGTTTTATCACTTGCTCTTGGAATATAGGCACACCCATAGTGCGCGATAGAACGGATTCAACCTCTTTCGAGGGATAGCTGATTGGCTCAATACCATCACGACGCTTGAGATAAGGGTGCACCATGTCACCTTGAATAGGACCTGGGCGTACGATAGCGATTTGAATCACCAAGTCGTAGTACGTCCTTGGCTTGAGCCTTGGAAGCATGCTCATTTGGGCTCGTGACTCAATCTGGAATATGCCAACGGTGTCTGCTCGTTGAATCATGCCATAAACTTGAGGATCATCTTTAAGGCGAGTGATCTCTGCGATCGTTAACGAGCGACCATGAATACGCTTGATCAGGTCGAAGCATTTTCGAATGGCAGACAGCATACCAAGTGCAAGTACATCAACTTTAAGCAGCCCCAGAGTTTCAAGGTCATCCTTATCCCATTGAATAATTGTGCGATCGTGCATTGCGGCGTTCTCGACTGGAACCAATTCATACAAAGGTCCAGAAGAGATCACAAAGCCGCCCACATGCTGAGACAGGTGACGTGGAAAGCCGATGATTTCATTAACTAAATGGATAAACTGCTGACCTTTTAAAGATTCAGGTTGTAGCCCTAATAGCGTGAGCTGAGCCTGCCAACCTAGGCTTTTATCTCTGCGGTTGGTGTTCTTAATGAAGTAATCAAGCTGGGTCTCCTGTAGTCCCAGTGCTTTACCTACATCCCTTACTGCACTTTTGAAGCGATAAGAAATGACCGTAGCAGCAAGCGCAGCACGTTCTCTACCGTATTTTTGATAGATGTATTGGATGATTTCTTCGCGGCGTTCATGCTCAAAGTCGACATCAATATCGGGCGGCTCATCACGCTCTTTACTGATGAAGCGTTCGAACAGTACTGAGATCTGCCTTGGGTCGACAGAGGTGATCTCTAGGCAGTAACAAACCACGGAATTGGCCGCTGAACCTCGACCTTGATAAAGAATGCCTTGGCTTTTGGCAAACATGACGATGTCATGGATCGTCAGGAAGAAGAAAGGGTAGTCGAGCTCGTCAATAAGCCCTAACTCTTTATCGATGATCTGTTGAATGTCACTAGGGACACCTTGTGGGAAGCGAGCCTGTTTGCCTTTCTCGACCAACATGCGCAGATAACTCATGGGAGTTTCACCTTGAGGGATCAGCTCACTTGGGTATTCGTATCGCAAGCTATCCAAATCAAAGTCACACAGCTCAGCGATGCGATTGCTCTCTTCTAGCCACTCTGTTTTAAAGATATGAGAGAGCTTATTGATGCTTCGCAAACAGCGCTCGGCATTCGCCAATAGATGGGTGCCCACTTCGGTAATGGGCTTTTGGTATTTAATTGCAGTGAGTGAGTGCTGCAAGGGCAGACGATTAGCATTGTGCATCAACACGCCGCCACAAGCTGTCATTGGTAGGTGATGATGATGTGACAGCTCCACACAGTAATCGATGTACTTCTGATCGGTCTGTTTTAGGTGTCGTTGCAAGCCAATCCACAATCGACCTGAGTGATGTTGTGAAAGCCACTGTCCCCAATGGGCGTCTTCAGTTTTCTGTTGAGGAAGCCATAGAATGAAGCAGTGCTTAGCCGACATGATATCCCACTCAGAGAGCTGATAATGTCCTTTGCTGCTACGACGTCTAGCGTTAGTAATAATACGGCACAGTTCGGCATAGGCCTTTCTATTTGGGCACAGCAAAACCATTTGGCACTCTTCATTTAGCCAAAACATGCTTCCGACAATCTGCTTGATCGACAGTTTGTGTTGCTTGATTGCAGAATGAACCTTAACGATACCCGCGACCGAGCACTCGTCGGTGACCGCAAGTGCTTTGTAGCGTAAAAAGTCGGCTTGTAAAACCAGCTCTTCCGCGTGCGAAGCCCCCTCAAGAAAGGAGTAATTACTTTGACAGAAAAGCTCTGAGTATTGTTGAGACATAATGTAATCTCACTTAATCATTGCGAGTAAACATGATTGAAAGGGGCGTTTAAATTGAGTCAATGGTGCGGATTGGCGATTCAACTCTTTATTGGTTAGCTGAATAAGTGTTAGTTAGCTGAATAAGCCGTGTAAGAACCACTGTTTATCTGGTGTTCTAAATACCCATAACCATCGACCGTTTTCACTGTGAGCAATAAAGTAGTCACGAATGATTTTCTCGCCATCCCACCATCCAGAAACAATCCGTTCAGGGCCCTGAGATAAGGTGACGTTCTCGGTTAAGGCTTCTGGCTCCGGCAGCAAAATACTGGGCCTGAGTCGCTGCTGACCCATGTTGAGAGTGGGTGTTGTTTGTTCCACAACCTCAACGGTGGCTTTTTTCTTTGCTACGGTTTTACTCAGGGTTGGAAGCGAGTAGCGGTTGGCTTTTTCTGGCCTAGGATCCTGCTGTATTTTGGGTGTTTGAATGCATGCCTGTCCGAGCTTTGCCTGTAACAGTGACAGTAGATCTAACGCAGCAAGTGTCCCGATATTGCCATCAAAAAGATCATGGTAGGCCATTTGAGGCTCACCATGACGAGCTAACGAGAGAGTGAGCCCTTGAACAGGGGCTGTGAGCTTGAGTGACTCTAAGGTGAGATGGGTAAGGTTAGCCCACTTTTCAGCAAGGTAGTCGCCCTGTGCCGAATAGAAAGAGACATGGTGGTCGTCTTTATCCCTGAGATGCAGAGTCAGTGTTAGCTCAAACGCGACTCTGTCACGTAGCCTCAAAAAGCACTCCAGTTGATCCAATAATTTCAGCAGCGGCTTTTCGATAAATAGAATGTTCTCTATATCAAACAACAGCTCCAGATATTGCTGGAAGCTTTCTGGTGGATGATAGAAATCAATAGGGTGCTTGAATTGCCCATTGAGGCGACCAACATAATTGACCAAGTCGATATCAAAGCGACGTGCGACTTCTTGCAAAGGCAGCTTCAATAGCTCTTCAACGATATTAATACCGACACGATTTAAGCGCTCAACTTGCTTAGGTGGTAGCTCGCTAGAACTCAATGCTTGTTGGTTAACCCAAGCCTTCATCTGTTGAACATTGTCTGTTACTTGATTGATCGCTTGTTTGCCCAGAAGGATCGCAGAAAGCGGTGAGTAGCCTGTGGCAAAACTGCACTTAATGTTGAGAGCTTCAATATGGCTTTTGAGTTCATGCCAGTAGTTATCCAGTCCATCGTAAAGCGATAGCATGTTAGAAGCTTTAATCAACAAGCCATTGGGTGGTAACAGAGTCATGTCGGAAGTCACCAGGTACGCCCATTGAGCTATCTCTTTCAGTTTGTTTTTCTCAAGCTCAATGCTGTATGGGTGAACGTGTAAGTGATGGCAAAGTGCCGCCGCTGACCCTAGCCCCATACCCAGTGTGATGCCTGATTCCCGCGCGACTTGATTAGCTTGCAGTACACGATGATCTTTTTCATCCACGATGATAATAGGTTGCTCGTGTGATTCTTCCTTTGAGCTCGACTCACTTGAGTTAAACAAGGTATCCAATTGCAGAGATGGAAAGTGCAGATACAGCCACAGCATACGCTAGCCTTGTTTCGCAATAGGAAAAGCCAGCACAGTATTATCAGACAAGGCACGGTGTGAACTGTCGATACTGATGACTTTCTCTGTCAGCAACGGCCAATGGTGAGTCATGTCGAGAATAAAGCTGCCATATGACCAACTGCCTTTTCTTTTTGTTACTTCAACCTTTAACCCCTGAGCATGAGAAGAGAGCTTCATGCTTAAAGAAACGGGTAGGGATAATTGGTTATGGCTGGTGGATTTAAAGTGAAACTGCAGGCATTTGCCGGTTTCACTTGCTGCTTGCAGGCGCTTGGTTTGGTGGATTTCGAGATCGGCTCCCCATAACAATACAGAATGACAAGCACCACTCTTGAGGCATTGCTCAGCAGCCCATAATGCATTGAGATCGCGTTGAGGCTCGATCACCAAGATGTTATCAAGTTCGACTCCTTGGCTACTAAAGAACTCGGCACAGATCTTCCCTGGCGGGTTAATGAATATGGCCAGTTTTTGTGAGTTTTGCTGAGCTAAGTAGGGCGTAAGCAGACGAAGTTCGCCCATCCCTTGTTGTGATTCAACTTCAATAACGCCGTGTGTCGGAAAGCCACCATCAAGCTGTTTATCCAATTGCGGATAGCCTGTTGAAGTGGTACTTCCTAGCGTTGTTGATTGTAGCCCTTTCCAGATTAGCTGGCGGTCTTGTAAGTTTTTTATGAGTTCATGCATAATTAGATACCTGTATATTTATACAGTATATTTAACAATGAAAAAGATGCAAAGCAAAATGATGAAAATCAAAGGAACTAAGTTTTAGATGCTTGATTTAGATACAAAAAAAGCCGCTATTAAAGCGACTTTTTACGATTGGTTATAATATCAACTACTTAGGTTGAGCGTCGATACATTGGCCATTAATGTCTGTCACACTTGGGTTCATTAAGTGTAGGTACAGTGGGATGATGTCCAGTGGCGTTTTTAGCTTGTTCGCATCTTCACCTGGGTACGCTTTTGCACGCATGCGTGTTTGAGTGCCGCCTGGGTTGATCGCATTAACACGGATGTTGGTGTCTTCAAGCTCATCCGCTAGGATTTGCATCATACCTTCGGTAGCAAACTTAGAGATCGCGTAAGTGCCCCAGAATGCACGGCCAGAGTGGCCAACGGTAGAAGACGTAAATACGATACGACCTGCATCCGCTTTCTTAAGAGCAGGAAGAAGTGCTTGAGTCATCAAGAACTCAGACTTCACATTGATCTGCATAACATCATCAAAAGTCTCTTCATCAATCTGCTCAAACGGGCTTAGAGTACCGAGAACGCCAGCGTTATGTAATAGACCATCTAAACGACCGAACTGTGACTCAATGGTTTCAGCCATATCAATGTAGTTCTGTTTTGTCGCGCCTTTTAGATCTAATGGGATGATCGCAGGCTGTGGGTAACCAGCACTTTCGATTTCATCGTAAATAAATTCAAGGTTTTTAACATTGCGGCCTAGCAGAATAACTGTCGCGCCATGTTGAGCGAAGCTTAGTGCTGCTTGACGTCCAATACCGGCACCAGCACCAGTAACCAAAATTACTTTATCTTTGAGGGCATCTGTAGAGATTGGGTAATCCACTGTGCTTATCCTTCTTTCTTTTATTATGTTCGCCATTCCATTGATGTTTAATCACACAGATAACCGCAGGAATGATGAGAAATTCTTGGTAATCGTGACAAGATGGTTACAATACACTAATTCATACATTAGGGGATATGACATTGGAATTTTTGTTGGACTACGGCTTGTTTTTAGCCAAGATTGCGACCGTTGTAATCGCCATCATCGCAATTTTAGTCATTGCTAAATCTGTGGGTGGAAAATCAAGCGCGATTAAAGGTGAGCTGGAAATCACGAACCTATCTGAACACCATAAACAGACAATCGAACAATTAGAGCACCATCTACACGATGATGCTTTCATCAAAGCCCGTGATAAAGCAGAAAAGAAAGCGGAAAAAGAGAAAGTAAAATCACGCGGTAAAGAAGTGAAAAAAGCAGCGAAAGAGGGTGAGCTTGATAGCAAGCGTGAACCACATCTATTCGTTCTTGATTTTAATGGCAGCATTGATGCGAAAGAAGTAGCTTCATTACGTGAAGAGGTAACGGCGGTTTTGGCTGTTGCTCGTGAAGGCGATGAAGTATTACTTAAGCTTGAATCTGGTGGTGGCATGGTTCACGGCTACGGTTTGGCATCTTCTCAACTTGATCGTATCAAAGCGGCAGGTCTGCCTCTGACTATCTCGGTAGACAAAGTGGCGGCAAGCGGCGGCTACATGATGGCCTGTATTGCAGACAAAATTGTGTCAGCGCCTTTCGCTATCGTTGGCTCTATTGGTGTGATTGCTCAACTGCCAAACTTCAACAAACTGCTTAAGAAACACGATATTGAGTTCGAGCAACTAACAGCAGGTGAGTACAAGCGCACACTGACTATGTTTGGTGAGAACAGCGATAAAGCACGTGAGAAGTTTAAAGAAGAGCTAGAAGAGACACATGGTCTATTCAAAGACTTCATTCGCGACCACCGTCCAGCACTTGATCTTGATAAAGTGGCGACGGGTGAACACTGGTTTGGTACGCAAGCTCATGAACTTGGGCTGGTGGATGAGATTCGCACTTCTGATGACCTAGTTGTTGAAGCATGCAAAGACAAGACAGTGCTAGCGATTCACTATGTACAGAAGAAAAAGCTATCGGATAAGCTCGCAGGCGTGGCAGGTAAATCTGCAGACAGCGTGCTGATGAAGCTGATTGAACGCGGCCAAAAGCCGATTGTTTAATAGTGTTTGTTTAAGACGCTAGAGCTCAAGAAGCAAGAGCCAAAAGAAGCTTAAAAGGAAAGCGCATAAGTCTAGGACTTATGCGCTTTTTTGTTGCTCCACTTCCGAGCGGGTGACCACTATGTTGTAGGGGGAGCGGAGTCTTATACTCATCACCGATTAACAGCGATGGGTATTAGATTTTTGCTCCGTAATCATTACGTTTCGGGCAAGTAGTCAGAATCTCTCTATGACCTGTGTCTTTGACCTCTTCTAAAATCACATCAAAGCCCCATAAGCGATATAAGTGCTTCATCACTTCGTCGTAACCTTTATCAAGAGGGATGCGGTCATGAGGGACATATTGGAGTGTCATTGAACGATCGCCGCGTACATCTACATTGAACACCTGAATGTTGGGTTCCAGGTTGCTGAGATTGTATTGTGCGGCTAGCTTTTCACGGATCAGGCGATAACCCGGGTCATCATGAATAGCACTCACTTCAATGGTGTTTTTTCGGTCGTCATCGAGCACTGCGAATAGCTTAAAGTCTCGAATGATTTTCGGAGAAAGATATTGGCTGATGAAGCTTTCATCTTTGAAATTGTGCATTGCAAAGTGCACCGCTTCTAGCCAATCTGACCCTGCCAGTTCCGGGAACCACTCTCTGTCTTCATCGGTCGGTTCTTCACAGATACGGCGGATGTCTTTAAACATCGCAAAGCCAAGCGCGTATGGGTTTATGCCACTGAAATACGGGCTGTTGTAGGCGGGTTGCGCGACTACGCTAGTGTGGCTGTGTAGGAACTCTAAGATGAACTTATCGCTCACTAAACCTTCATCGTACAGATGGTTGAGGATGGTGTAGTGCCAGAAGGTTGCCCAGCCCTCATTCATTACCTGAGTCTGTTTCTGAGGGTAGAAGTATTGGCTGACCTTGCGAACTATACGCACACATTCACGCTGCCAAGGTTCCAGTAGAGGCGCATTCTTTTCAATGAAGTAAAGAATGTTCTCTTGTGGCTCGCTTGGGAAGCGTACTTTCTGCTCTTCCTCTTTGTCGCGGTTTTGTGGCACAGTGCGCCACAGTTCGTTGACTTGAGATTGCAGGTAAGCTTCACGTTCTTCTTGGCGAGCGGTTTCTTCTGCGATGGAGATCTTCTCTGGGCGCTTATATCTGTCAACGCCGTAATTCATTAGGGCATGGCAAGAATCGAGTAGTTGTTCGACTTCTGAAACGCCGTATTTCTCCTCACAACCATTGATGTACTTCTTAGCAAACAACAAGTAGTCGATGATTGAACTTGCATCTGTCCATGTTTGGAACAGGTAATTCCCCTTAAAGAAAGAGTTATGGCCGTAACAAGCGTGTGCCATTACTAGCGCTTGCATCGTCACAGTATTTTCTTCCATTAAGTAGGCGATACAAGGATCTGAGTTGATCACGATTTCATACGCGAGCCCCATTTGACCATGCTTGTAGTTTTGTTCTGTTTGAATAAACTTCTTGCCAAATGACCAGTGGTTGTAATTAATTGGCATACCGATACTCGAGTACGCGTCCATCATCTGTTCAGAAGTGATCACTTCGATTTGGTTAGGGTAAGTGTCTAGTCGGTAATGCTGCGCCACACGCTTAATTTCCACGTGGTATCGCTCTAAGAGGTTGAATGTCCAATCTGGACCATCAGGCAGCATCTTGTCGTTGTTCTTTGGTGCAGCTCTGTCTTTCTCTGCAACGTTTGATTTCGCTGTCATGGCAAGCCCCCTTACGCTGTCTCTTTCTGGAACAGTTCTCTAAACACAGGGAAGATATCATCCACTGTTTTGATGTTTTTCATGGCGAAGTTGTCGAAGCTCGCTTCTAACTTCTCATACTCATGCCAGAGCGTTTGGTGTGAGCGACGCGTGATTTCGATGTACGAGTAGTATTGGCAAGTCGGCAGAAGCGTGTTGACCAGTAACTCTTTACAACGAGGAGAGTCATCTGCCCAGTTATCACCATCAGACGCCTGCGCAGCATAGATATTCCACTCATTAGCCGGGTAACGGTCAGCGACAATTTCTTTCATCAGTTTTAAGGCGCTCGATACAATGGTGCCACCGGTCTCTTGTGAGTAGAAAAACTCATGCTCGTCGACTTCTTTGGCTTGAGTATGGTGACGAATAAACACCACATCGACATTTTCGTAGGTGCGATTAAGGAATAGGTACAGCAGCACATAGAAACGTTTTGCGATGTCTTTGGTGGCTTGGTCCATCGAGCCAGACACATCCATCAAGCAGAACATCACCGCTTGGCTAGATGGAATAGGGCGTTTCTCGTAGTTTTTGTAACGTAAATCGAAGGTATCGATGAACGGCACGCTATCGATTTTTTTACGTAGCTCGGCAATCTCTTCCTTGATTCGAGCTTCTTCGAACGGTTGAGCGGGCTCGGTCATTTGAACTTGATCGAGCTGGTCCATTAGCGTTTTTAAATCGCGTTTTCGACCTGCTGTCATTGCGGTTCGACGAGCCAGTGACTGCTGCAGCGAACGAACAATCGCGATGTTGGATGGAATCCCGGCGCTTTGGTAACCAGAGCGGTGGGTTTTCCATTCAGTGATCTTGTTTACCTGATTTTTTTCTAGGTTAGGCAGAGCGAGATCTTCAAACAGAATATCAAGGTATTCGTCTTTCGATATTTGGAAAGTAAACTCATCTTGACCTTCGCCATCAGGACTAGCATCCCCTTGGCCTGACCCTCCCCCCTGACCGCCACCTTTCGGGCGCTCGATTTTGTCGCCGGTGATGAATTGATCATTACCAGGGTGCACGCGTTCTCTTACGCCACCTTGGCCTTGGTGAAAGCTCGGTTCTTTGATGTCTTTATGAGGAATAGTGACGTCCTCACCAGTTTCAGTGTTGGTGATTGAGCGTCGGTTGACTGCATCGGCCACAGATTCTTTGATTTGCTCTTTATGGCGTCGTAAGAAGCGCTGTCTGTTTACAGCACTCTTATTCTTGCCATTGAGCCTCCGATCGATAAATTGTGCCATAAGAACTCCCTCTCAGCTGATGTCGCGATCCTACTTTTACTCGGGTATAAGAGTTATTGGTTGGTATGAGCTGCCCATTTGAGCAGCTCTATACCGTTTGGTTATGAGGATTTACGAACTCTTAGATACCACTCAGATAGCAGTCGCACTTGTTTCTCGGTGTAGCCTTTTTCCATCATACGAGCAACGAAGTCGTCGTGCTTTTTCTGATCATCCGTTGAGGTCTTAGCGTTGAACGAGATAACAGGAAGTAGCTCTTCTGTGTTGGAGAACATTTTCTTCTCAATCACAGTGCGCAGTTTCTCGTAGCTGGTCCAAACCGGGTTTTTACCGTTATTGTTCGCCTTGGCACGAAGCACAAAGTTCACAATCTCATTTCGGAAGTCTTTAGGGTTACTGATACCGGCTGTTTTCTCGATTTTCTCTAGCTCACCATTTAGAGAAGCACGGTCGAATAGCTGACCTGTTTCTGGGTCGCGGTACTCTTGGTCTTGGATCCAGAAGTCTGCGTAGGTTACATAGCGGTCGAAGATATTCTGACCGTACTCAGAGTAAGACTCTAGGTAAGCGGTTTGAATTTCTTTGCCGATAAACTCTACGTAGCGTGGCACTAGATATCCTTTCAAGAACTCAAGGTATTTCTCGGCGGTTTCTTGCGGGAATTGCTCACGTTCAATTTGTTGTTCAATGACGTAGAACAGGTGAACCGGGTTCGCGGCCACTTCGGCTTGGTCGAAGTTGAACACGCGAGATAGGATCTTAAAGGCGAAACGAGTCGATAGACCAGACATACCTTCATCTACACCTGCGTAGTCGCGGTACTCTTGATAACTCTTCGCTTTTGGATCGGTATCTTTAAGGGTTTCACCATCGTAAACGCGCATTTTCGAGAACAGAGACGAGTTCTCAGGCTCTTTCAGTCTCGATAAGATGCTGAATTGCGATAGCAGGTCGAGTGTGCTTGGCGAACATGGTGCGTTCGACAGTTCACTGTGCTCAAGCAGTTTCTTGTAGATCTTAACTTCTTCAGAAACGCGCAGACAGTAAGGGACTTTTACAATGTACACACGGTCTAGGAAAGCTTCATTGTTTTTGTTGTTGCGGAATGTCTGCCACTCGGATTCGTTCGAGTGAGCCAAAATCATACCGTCGAATGGCAGCGCTGAAAGACCTTCAGTACCGTTGAAGTTACCCTCTTGAGTTGCTGTTAGTAGAGGGTGTAGTACCTTGATTGGTGCTTTGAACATCTCTACGAATTCCATCAGACCTTGGTTCGCTTTACACAGCGCACCAGAGTAGCTGTAGGCATCTGGATCATCTTGAGAGAAGTGTTCTAGTTTACGGATATCTACTTTACCAACTAGGGAAGAGATATCTTGGTTGTTTTCATCACCAGGCTCTGTCTTCGCGATCGCCACTTGGTCGAGGATAGAAGGGCGTAGCTTGATGACTTTGAATTTAGAAATGTCGCCGCCGAAATCATGCAGGCGTTTTGCGGCCCATGGAGACATAATCGAACGAAGATAGCGTTTTTCGATGCCATACTCATTTTTCAGTAAGTCACCATCTTCATTGACATCAAATAGACAGAATGGGTGGTCATTTACTGGGCTTCGTTCACCGTCAGCAGAAAGTACGTAAATAGGTAGCTTTTGCATCAGAGCTTTTAGCTTTTCAGCAAGCGATGATTTACCGCCGCCCACAGGACCCAGCAAGTAAAGGATCTGTTTGCGTTCTTCTAGGCCTTGCGCAGCATGTTTTAGATAAGAAACAATCTGTTCAATCGCGTCTTCCATACCGTAAAAATCTTCGAATTCGCGGTAACGAGATATAACTCGGTTAGAGAAAATGCGACTTAGTTGAGGGTCTTGCGCGGTGTCAATAACCTCAGGTTCGCCAATAGCCAGAAGTAAGCGCTCCGCGGCGTTGGCGTAAGCACTTTTGTCGTCTTTGCACAGCGCCAAGAACTCTTGCAGTGTCAGCTCTTCTTCCTTGGCTGCTTCATAACGTGATTGATAGTGGTCAAATATACTCATAGTCACATTCCCCTTGTTAACCAGTCAAAACTGACGAGCGATTGAAAAATAGGCTCTCCCTACATTTTAAGGTTAGACCCGCTTCCACAATTTTGCTTAACAATTATGTATTTATTTACAATTTTTCACGAAAAAAATTTTGAGGTAGCAATTCATTACTGGAGATAAATCAGATTGAAGTTTCTTGTATTAGAGGTTTGCTAGTTATTTTTGGTGATTTGGAGGGAAATTAGATTCTTGTGGTGAATTATTGATCATTAAACCGATTGTTCACTGTTATTATTTTTGTTAATAGCAGTGTTGTACAATGTAGCATCTTGTTAAACTTGCTCATTATTAGGAAAAAATGTGAAAAGTCATTGGCTAAAAGTCATCGCTATCGTTACTACAACATTGGGGACGACAGCTGCTCATGCGCAAATATCGCAGTGGTCCTTAGGGGTTGCAGCCTCTTACTCTCCTGCTGTCTATAAAGATACGCCGTCAAATCGTGCGGTTATTCCAATGATAGGTTATGAAGGTGAGTACTTTTTTATGCGTGGCTTTAGTGCTGGTTATCGTTTATTACCAGCAGGCTCACCACAAAATGTGGTCTTACGAGCTGTTTATGACCCGAGAACCTTGAAGCCCAGTGATTCTGGCAACGTTGATATCCAGAATCTAGATGAGCGCAAAGCTTCAGTACTAGGCGGGATAAGCTATCAGTTGATTACTCTCGTTGGAATGTTTGAAGCGACAGCGGGTTCAGACATTGGCTTTCAACACAATGGGCTTTATGCTGAGGCAGCATGGCGTCTACCTATTCGCCGTAGTGGTTGGGCGATTACGCCTTCAATTGGTTATGCTTATAATGGTGAACGTTTAAATAATCACTTATACGGTGTGAGTTCAGCAGAAGCTGCAAGAACGAATTTAAAGGAATTTGATGCTGGTTGGGATGGCCAGTACTTTATTAGCCTGGGTGGTTATCTACATGTAACGCCAAGTATCCGACTTACGGGGGGGGTTCGTTACACTAACCTAGAGGGCAATATCGAGAACAGTCCAATCTTAGAAAGCGGCATTAATATGGCGGCAAACGTTGGTGTTGCTTACGTTTTCTAGTTAAAAAGAAGAAAACATAAAAGGGTTACTCATGATGAGTTACCCTTTTTATTTATGTCAGGTACAGCGCGGTTAAGGTTAAGATACCAAAAATCGTAATTACGATAACTTGTTCAACGACTGTAAAACTTTTTACTTAATACCTTAGAAAGTGAATCCAGCTTGTAGTCCAAGAGTCCCCTCATTGAGTAGGTTTAGGTCACCTGAGTTGTAGTCGTAGAAATCGAAACCAACACGAGCCATAAACTTCGAGTGACCGAACATTGGCTGTATAGATTTAAACTCAGCACCGATGCCGTAAGTTGCCCCCCATTCGCTATTTGAGTACTTGCTATTAACTGAACCATCTTTATCGGTTTTCGTTGATTTAGAATTGAAGTTAGAGTATGCAAGACCAACCTTACCGTAGATAGCAAAAGACTCATCGAAGCTATATTTATACACTGGGGCTAAAGACATTTTGAAGTGTTTGAAATTGTCTTTGTACTTAGTTAGGTCACCGTGTATATCCTGCGTAACCATTTTACTGTCGGAATCTATGTAATTCATTGTTGATTCAAGATGAAAATTGGTATCAAGAATTTGTGAGCCAGCAGTGAATTGTAGACCTCCGTCATCTTTGTTAATGCCAACGCCGCCAAGTACGTACATGTCGTTAGCTGCGAAAGATGAAGTTGACAGAATAGCTAGTGATGCAAGGATGAATTTTCTCATTTTTATCGCTCTGGTTAATTAATTTCGGTGAGCATTCTAGCTACTTCTTTAAAATAAAAAACACCGTTCGAAATTTGGGTGGCGATTTTTAATTTGTATTACATGTTTCGATGTGGAATTAATAAAGGTGAATGACATTATTACTTATAAGTCATAGGCTTATGCTCATTAGTTAATGGGCGATATCAGAGAAATTAATGGGAAACGGCTCAATGTTTAATATCTTATCTGCATGTTTCATTGCCATTTTCTGTGGGCAAAGTTCACTTCATATCCACGTTGCTACATAGTTCCCGTTTTCTCTCTTTATACACAGGCAGTAAAAAAGGGTCACTCGTGATGAGTAACCCTTTTTTGAAACTTTTTAAGCCAAGCTGAGGCTTATCTTTTTATGCATTAAGCACTAAAGATTTGAGATAGCTCTGTTGCACATAGGTGATACTGACGAGGGCAGTTGCGCCATGTTGTTAGCATGCGACGGTATTTATCTAGCATTGGCATTTGGCTATTGAAGTGGTGATCCGCTTTATCGAATTGAGGGTAAAGGCCTTCAGAGTCAACAAGGAAACGTACGTAGTGTACGATTTGTGCTTCAGATGCAATGTCGAAACCTAAGAACTGTAGGCGACGCTGATCAACCTCTTTACGCTCATCTTCTTCAAGCATTTTGTTCGACTCTTGCATTGCATGGTACATCTCCATGATGTCGATAATTTTGCGACATTCTACTTCACTCAAACAACCAAACTCTTTGTTAAGCTCATGCATTTGGAGTTCGTAACCACGCTCTACAATCGTTTGTAGACGTTGGTATTTAGCAGAGTTCTCAGGCTCCATTTGAGACATTAGGTAGTATTGATTTGATAGAATTAGACGCTGAGCATTGGTCATTTCCATGGGAGAAGCCTCACTAAAAAACTAAATGTTGTATTCTTTTGTTGAAGTAAGAGTAACAGCATTCCTACGAGTGGAAACATGATCTCAACATGGATTTAATATGATTTTTTGAATTGATAAACAAAAGCTGTAAAGAAAAGTGAAAGGATTGTTTGGCTCGAAAAAGAAAACGCCCCAATCGAAATTGAGGCGTTTGAAATAGGTTTTGAATACCGTTGATATTAGTATTTTACGTTGGAGTGATATTGGCTCAGAACCGCAACAATTTCACCCATTGTCTCTTTACTTGGCGGGTTTACGCCTTCAAGAGGGTAGTCCAAACCAAGAGCTTCCCATTTATGCGCCCCCAATTTGTGATAAGGAAGCAGCTCTACTTTTTTGATGTTATCCATGTCTTTAATGAACTCACCAAGTAGATGTGCATCTTCTGGTGTGTCTGTGTATCCAGGAACAATCACGTAACGGATCCAAGTCGTTTTACCAATCTTATGAAGGTAACGGGCAAAATCGAGAGTACGCTTGTTAGATACACCAATGAAATCATGGTGAATTTCATCACGCATGTGTTTCAGGTCGAGCATCACAAGATCAGCGGCGTCTAATACTTCATCAACCACTTCTGTGTGCTTACGAATATAGCCATTGGTATCAAGGCAAGTATGGATACCTTCAGCCTTAGCAGCTAGAAAGAAGTCACGGACAAACTCAGGCTGTAGCATTGCTTCACCACCAGAACAGGTGATGCCACCGCCAGAAGCTTTCATGAAGTGACGGTAAGATTTCGCCTCGTTGATGATTTCTTCTACAGTGACTTCTTTGCCATCATGAAGGTCCCATGTATCGCGGTTGTGGCAGTACATACAACGCATTAAGCAGCCTTGAAGAAATACAATAAAGCGGATACCAGGGCCATCGACAGTACCACAAGATTCGTATGAGTGAATGCGACCAGTTGTAGACATGAGCTATTCTCGGAGAGGAATTTATGCCCTTTATTTTATTACAAAAACGGTACATAAAATAGGGTCAAATCGTAACGAGACCTTTAAAAATAAAGGCAATCACCACGGAAGATGATTGCCTTTGTCAAACTTGAAAAGTAAACGTGAAAGCTTGAGTGATTCGCTAGAAGAACGCGAACATGGTAATGCCACCGGTGGTGTAGATAGACTCTTTCGCTTCTTTGTAATCTGGTGTTTTTGCGGTTAGTGCGAAGGATGCACCAACGTATTGGTTGTACCAAGCCATACCCATGACTGCTGTCGCTTGAAGGTTCTCTAGAGTTACGTCGTAGATAGCTGGATCTTCATTGTTTTTATTCGCGTATTCATCAACACCAGAGCGGTCACCTTCAATCGTTAAGTCATTGAAACGGTAACGACCTTCTAGGCCTGCATAGGTAAACCAGCCTGTGTTCGAAGCACCGATCATCCCTGGTTTAAATGGATTTTCGCTTGTGATATTAGCCGCACCAAAGTTACTACCTAGGTCAGTACCCCAACGGAACATAAAGCCTGATGAAATATCGCTTCTAAAGTTACCCACGTTGATTTCTGAAACGTTAGAGATCTCGAAGTCGGTATTCGCCAACGCTTGATTACGCATTAGGTTGAAATGACTTAGGTAACCAACGCTGCCTGCCCACTCATCATCAACTTGGTATTCCCAACCTAAAGGCTCATCTGATTTAGTGATCGAGTGAACAAGTTTTTGAGCATCTTCAGAAAGCGCTCGTTCACCGGTGGTACCAAACGTAATGTTAAAACGCTGAGCTTGTTGTGGGTTCAAGCTGATGTAGTTGAGTTCTGTGTGTAAGTAACCTGCGTATGGGCGGTCGTTCGCTGATGGCGTTTCTAATTCGATATCAGAAGGGGTATACATTTTGTGGCCAAGGGTGACCTCCCATTTATCTAAAGAGCTCGCGCCCCAGTAAGATAGGCTTAATGGTTTTACCCAATCGTATGGCGTAATGCTTGATGATGTGTAACCCAGAAACAGTCCGTTGGTATAGTCTTGGTCAACGCCAAAAACTCCATCATTGTCTAATGCGAAAGTGACCGTAGAACGTTCAGACGCCAAAGATGAAAAAGAGAGAAGAAGCAAGGGTAAACAACGAAGGTATTTCATGGAGCAGTTACTCTTAAATTATGAACCGCGATATTACCGTACTTTACTTGAATTTGTGGAAAAAAAGTGAATAGAAAGCGCCTTTTTTGTTCAATCTAACATTTAGGGAGAATGTTGGTGTTATTGGAATTAGCATCAGATATAAAAAAGCCCCGCACATTGGCGAGGCTAATTATTATTTACTGTCTATTGAGCGTGAGCTTATAGAGACTCAGTAAATGTACGTGCGATTACGTCAGCTTGTTGCTCTGCAGTTAGAGAGTTAAAGCGAACAGCGTAACCAGATACACGGATTGTTAGCTGAGGGTATTTCTCAGGGTGCTTAACTGCGTCTTCTAGAGTGTCGCGGTTAAGAACGTTCACGTTAAGGTGTTGACCACCTTCAAAGCCAGCTTCGTGGTGGAAGTAACCATCCATTAGGCCTGCAAGGTTCGCTTTCTGACCTTCAGCATCTTTACCAAGAGCGTTAGGTACGATAGAGAACGTGTACGAGATACCATCTTGTGCATCAGCAAACGGTAGTTTACCTACAGACGTTAGTGACGCTACAGCACCTTTCTCATCACGACCGTGCATTGGGTTAGCACCAGGAGCGAAAGGAGCACCAGCACGACGACCGTCTGGAGTGTTACCTGTTTTCTTACCGTATACAACGTTAGATGTAATAGTAAGAACTGACTGTGTAGGGATAGAGTTACGGTAAGTCTTAAGCTTACGGATCTTGTTCATGAACGTAGAAACTAGTTCACAAGCGATATCATCTACACGAGCGTCGTTGTTACCGTATTTAGGGTAATCGCCTTCGATTTCAAAGTCAGTTGCGATGCCATCTTCGTCGCGGATTGGTTTAACAGTCGCGAACTTAATTGCAGATAGTGAGTCAGCTGCAACAGATAGACCAGCGATACCACAAGCCATAGTACGACGAACGTCACGGTCATGAAGAGCCATTAGAGACGCTTCGTAGCTGTACTTGTCGTGCATGTAGTGAATGCTGTTTAGTGCAGTCACGTACTGCTTAGCTAGCCAGTCCATGAATGTGTCTAGACGAGCCATTACGTCATCGTAGTTAAGAACTTCGTCAGTGATCTTGTCAGAAACAGGACCTACTTGAAGTTTTAGCTTCTCATCTACACCGCCGTTGATTGCGTAAAGCATTGTTTTCGCAAGGTTAGCACGAGCACCGAAGAACTGCATTTGCTTACCAACGATCATTGGAGATACACAACAAGCGATAGCGTAGTCATCAGACTCTAGGTCAGGACGCATTAGGTCATCATTTTCGTACTGGATAGAAGAAGTATCGATAGATACCTTCGCACAGAAACGCTTGAAGCCGTCAGGTAGTTGCTCAGACCAAAGAACAGTAATGTTTGGCTCTGGCGAAGGACCCATTGTGTATAGAGAGTTTAGGAAACGGAAGTTAGAACGCGTTACTAGCGTGCGACCGTCGATACCCATACCACCCATAGACTCTGTTGCCCAGATTGGGTCGCCAGAGAATAGCTCATCGTACTCAGGAGTACGTAGGAAACGAACCATACGTAGCTTCATGACGAAGTGGTCGATCATTTCTTGAGCTTCAACTTCAGTGATCTTGCCAGCAGCGATATCACGCTCGATGTAGATGTCTAGGAAAGTCGAAGTACGACCTAGAGACATTGCAGCACCGTTTTGAGACTTAACAGCCGCTAGGTAAGCGAAGTAAGTCCATTGGATAGCTTCTTGAGCAGTTTGAGCTGGCTCAGAGATATCGAAGCCGTACTTAGCAGCCATCTCTTTGATTTGACCTAGAGCGCGGTGTTGCTCAGAGATCTCTTCGCGAAGTTGCATTGTTTCTGCTAGATTTTCGCCGTTTTCGAATTGCTCTTGAAGAGAAGCAAACTGAGCTTGCTTGTCTTTCATTAGGAAGTCGATACCGTATAGAGCTACACGACGGTAGTCACCGATGATACGACCACGGCCGTAAGCATCTGGAAGACCAGTTAGAACACCAGACTTACGACATTTTAGGATGTCAGGTGTGTAGATATCGAAAACACCCGCGTTGTGTGTTTTACGGTATTCAGAGTAGATTTTAGAAACAGCTGGATCCAGAGTTTCACCGTATGCTTTACAAGAACCCTCAACCATACGAATACCACCGTTAGGGATGATCGCACGCTTAAGGGGTTTCTCTGTTTGAAGACCAACGATAGTTTCTAGATCTTTTTCGATGTAACCCGCATCATGAGATGTGATGGTAGAGATAACAGAAGTATCGAAATCTACAGGTGCTTTAGTTGCGTTTTCCTGTTTGATACCTTCCATTACCGAAGCCCAAAGCTTGTTAGTAGCCTCAGTACCTTCAGAAACTAGGAAAGACTCGTCGCCTTCATACGGCGTGTAGTTCTTTTGAATGAAATCACGAACGTTTACTTCGCTTTGCCACTTACCTGCAGCAAAATCTTCCCAAGCTTTAGCAAATTGCTCTGCCATGACATACCTACCTTTTTAGTAGAAAAAACACGTACATTAACACTGTAGAGCCAGCGCCCCTCGTAAGGGTAGTACACTCTTATTAATAACAATATATATGAGCATATGTGCTTAATATGGTTATATATATTGTCACTACTTTTTATATGTTATCTTTAACTCTATGTAATCAAGACTAAGCTAAAAAATTTCTGTAAACCTTAAACTAAATCAATAAATGCTAAAAAAAGTTGAAAAAAATTGAGTGACAGGGGTTGCCACCCAAACTTTTTTTTAATCCGGTTACTACTTTTGTGTAGTAAAGCAGCTTATAGCCAAGCTTTTAGACCATATTGGTTTCCTAGCATACCAACTGCAAGCATTGCTACTAGACAGGTAACCAAAACACCAACTGGGATAATAATCTTGTCTACAAATGATAGACGCTTAGCACGCTCTTTATCACCAATTAGGCCGTTGTTATCTAGAAGCATAGTCAGTGCCCATGCTAGTACAGGGTTAACGACCGCTGAACCGAAGATACAGATACCAGCTGCTTGAGAATCTTTTGAATCTTTAACCATCTGCATACCCGCTTCAAGTAGAGGTAGAGATACACCTACAAGTAGCGCAACACGCATCACTGGTGGCCATACTGCTACGTCCATTGGGAAGCCAAGAATCGCAACAATAATACATAGAGAGCCAAGCAAGATTGCGCCGCCAGGGATTGGACGTTTCGCGATAGCCGCTGGGATCATGTAAGTACCCCAAGATGAAGTGATGTTACCACCACCAACAGCTGTACCTACCATTTGACGAACTGAACACATAGTCATTGTGTCATCAACATCCATCAGAACTTTTTCAGACTTTTTAGGGTAGTTCAGTTCTTGGAAGATACGGTGACCTAGGAAGTCTGGTGACCACATTGCTACCGCTAGGATTGCAAATGGTAGAGAAGCGATGAAGTGCTCAACGTTTGGTAAACCAAGCATCCAACCTTCTTCAGTAGAACCCCACCAGTAGATTGGGTTTAGGTTTGGAATACCTGTTTCAGTTACGAATTTGATATCGAAACCAGCACCAAGTACTAAAGCAATAGCTAGACCAGTGAAAGCACAAACAGGGATTGCTAACCAACGCTTGTTCACTTTAGCAAGGAATGCGTATAGGCCGATAGTAACGGCAAGAACAATCAAACCAATGTAACCCATGCTACCAGCAGCAACAGTGTCAGACTGAAGACCAACCGCCCAAGCTTGAATAGAGTTGATTTGGCTCATGGTACCGGTTAGACCCAAGAAGATGAGCAAGCCACCCGCAGTACCTTCAGAGGTAAGGTTAACAAGTTTAGACCCACCTTTTAGGAAGCTAAGGATAAGACCGAAGACACCGATAAGGATTGCCAATGCAAGAGGGTGAGCACCAGCAAGAGCGATGGTACCAATAAGAGGAATCATTGGGCCGTGGTTACCGGCGAGGTTTGCTTTAGGGTTGAAGAAACCAGAAGCAAGAATACAGAATAGCAGTGCAGGGATAAGCATTTCTACACGAGCAACTTCGATAGCAAACTCTTTACCCAGGTTTACGTGATCCCAAGCTTGAGTTAGACCTTCGGCCCAAGACATCATTACTGCAGAGTACATCGCGATGATACCAATGGTACCAGCCAGTGCAGGAATAAGGTCTTCGAGTTCAAAGCGGAAATCACGGCCTGGAAGGTTTAGGCCAAAGCGACGAGGCTTCATAATTTGAAGTTCGTGATCTAGATAATCTGAGCGGTTCTCAAATTCAGAAGCAGGACGGTGTAGCTCTTTATAGCTTTTCTCTTCTACTTCAGAGTTCGCATTATTGACAACGTCTGACATAGATTCCTCATATTTTTATGTTCGTAATTCAAAGTTGAATTCTATAATTTCGCGTAATTGTGTTATTTCTTACTTACAACTCATTAGCATTTTGTTGCACGGTGTTGATGTGCTTTATGCAGCTAAGTTAGAAGAAATGTATGGCATTTTTTATGCCTTATTGTGTTTTGAGGAGTCTAACAAGCTTACCCTTTAGGGTGATTGATCTTGATCACTTTATGAGTGTATGTGAAAGAAAGCTACAGAATGCAGCGTTCCATTAACGTACCGTTGATAAATCGTGTAATTTGTTTTCACAAATTGACGTTTACCTCCTTTTATAAAGCATAGCTAATGGCGGAGTGCTCTGATTGACTGATTATTATTGAGTTATTTCATTTTTACCTACCTTCCACGATACCCAGTTCCACCGCTTACAATACAGTAGCCTTAAAATAATCGTGGCTCATAGAGTGTGTCGCTTGCTGAATTCGTATTTATGGCTTTGTTGTTAACGACACTTCTTCGTTCACCAAACTTGTTTTTCTTGTGAGACGTTAGGCTACGAGAATCTCATTTTGGTTAACTTTATTTAAACAATGTAAGCGTTGGATTTATAGCTTATTGATAGAAGTCATTCATAAAATTGAGGTTAAAACGCTACATTTTGCATAATAAGTCAGAGTGAAGTGCTATTTATTCCAAATTATTAGGTTAATAATTTGTTGCATGTTAATCCGTGTGGTGCTAGTTTGTATCGCATGAAAAGGTCGGAGTACCTTGCATTTTCACAAACTTGGGAGAGAAAGCGCATGAAAGATGTACCGGCGCTGGACATAAAGGATCTACACAAAACGTTTGGTCAAAATGAAGTTTTAAAGGGAATTTCACTTTCTGCGCATAAAGGCGATGTGGTATCGATTATCGGATCTTCAGGTTCGGGTAAAAGTACTTTCCTTAGATGTATCAACCTTCTAGAGACACCTACTGCAGGCGAGATTTGGGTTAATGGTGAATTAATTCAGATGAAAAGTAACCGCCAGGGTGTATCTGTCCCTGCTAATGAAAAACAAGTTCAACGAATCCGTTCTCGTTTAGCGATGGTTTTTCAGGGGTTCAACCTTTGGTCTCATCTGACCGTTCTCGAAAATGTTATTGAAGCACCTGTCCATGTATTAGGTGTACCTAAAGCACAAGCTATTGAAAATGCAGAGCTACTGCTTAAGAAAGTAGGCCTGTATGAGCGTAAAGATTACTATCCGGGTCACTTATCTGGTGGACAACAACAACGTGCTGCGATTGCAAGAGCGTTAGCGGTTGATCCTGAAGTAATGCTGTTTGATGAACCAACGTCTGCACTTGACCCTGAATTAGTTGGGGAAGTGCTTGGCGTAATGCGTGATCTAGCAGAAGAAGGAAGAACCATGCTTGTGGTAACACATGAAATGGCTTTTGCTCGTGACGTATCAAACCATGTGATGTTCTTACATCAAGGCCTAGTGGAAGAACAGGGCGATCCAGCTAAACTGTTTACGAACCCTGAGTCTGAGCGATTACAACAGTTTATCTCCTCGATCTATTAATTGGTCTTGGCAGGTGAATGGCGTAATAGAACAGAATTGAAACATTACTGCTAAGGTCAATGGCAGTAATATAAACAATGAAACACAACAACACAGTTCAATAAGCAAAACAATATTAAAACTAGCAAAACATAAAAACCTAAATCACAGGAGTAGGGATATGAAAAAGTGGTTATTAGTCGCGGCACTTGCTGCAACAGCGGCAACAGGCGTAGCTCAAGCGAAAGAATGGAAAACAGTACGCTTTGGTATTGAAGGTGCTTACCCACCATTTAGCTGGACAGAAGCAGATGGCTCACTAAAAGGCTTCGACGTGGACATGGCTAACGCACTTTGTACTGAAATGCAGGTGCAATGTAAGATCGTTGCACAAGACTGGGATGGTATTATTCCTTCTCTACTTGCTCGTAAATATGATGCGATCATCGCGGCAATGTCTATCACTGAAGAGCGTAAGAAGAAAATCGACTTCACTGGTAAATATGCACTTATCCCAAACAAGTTCATCGCTAAGAAAGGCGCTGGCCTTAACTTCGATGACCTAAGCGGTCAAAAAATTGCTGTTCAACGTGCAACTACTCACGATAAATATCTAACAGACAACTACGGCGACACGGTTGAAATCGTTCGTTACGGTTCTTTCGATGAAGCTTACCTTGATCTAGCAAACGGCCGTGTTGCCGCTGTACTAGGTGATGCTTCTGCTCTAGAAGAAGGTGTACTGAACAAAGCGGGCGGTGAAGCGTACGAGTTTGTTGGTCCATCACTAACAGATCCTAAGTGGTTCGGTGAAGGTTTTGGTATTGCTCTACGTAAGCAAGACAAAGACCTAACTAAGAAGCTAGATGCGGCGATCCTTTCTCTACGTGAAAAAGGCATCTACCAAGATATTGCGGCTAAATACTTCAACTACGACGTATACGGTCAGTAATCTCTAGCGTCACTTCTTAAGGGAGAGGCAATCCTCTCCCTGTCTTACCAACTTTTTCGCAGTTCTGTTGGAATTCATTATGTTTGATTTACAAGGATATGAAGTATCGATCCTGAAAGGGGCGTTGCTTACAATCGAAGTTGCTTTGCTGTCGCTCATTTTAGCTATGGTGCTCGGTATGTTAGGAGCCTTGGCAAAGCTTGCGCCATATCGCTGGGCTCGTGCTATTGCAACTCTTTACACAACCGTCATCCGAGGCATTCCCGATCTCGTATTGATGATGCTGATTTTCTTTGGTGGACAGATCCTTTTAAACAACAGTTTGTATTCCATCAATGAGTGGCTCAATGAGTGGTTCACGTCCAGTGATCCTAACCATGAGTGGACTTCTTACTTACCAGATTATATTGATGTCAGCCCATTTGTTGCTGGTGTCTTAACCATAGGCTTCATCTTTGGCGCCTACATGGCAGAAACGTTTCGTGGTGCGATCATGGCTGTCGACAGCGGTGAAATGGAAGCAGCAAAGGCTTATGGCATGAGCCCTGTATTAGCTTTTCGTCGTATTCTACTACCACAAATGATTCGTCACGCCTTACCTGGTTTTGGTAACAACTGGCTGGTTTTACTTAAAACCACAGCATTAGTTTCTATTATCGGTCTAGAAGATATGGTACGCGTTAGCGCATTAGCAGCCGGTTCAACCAAAATGCCATTTACTTTCTACATGGCAGTGGCACTTATCTTCTTGTTCTTCACTAGTGTATCGACTGGTTTACTTAAACTTGTTGAACGCAAATTCAGTATCCACGCGAGGTAGTTATGGACTTTTCATTGATAATTGAAAGCCTACCGATTTACCTTGGTGGTCTGTGGACAACGGCTTGGATGGTTTGCATCGCTCTGATTATTGGCTTGTTTGTTGCCATACCATTAGCTATCGCTCGCAACAGCCACAATATGTTGATTAACGCACCTGCGTGGTCGTTTATCTATTTCTTCCGTGGCACACCTTTACTGGTACAGCTTTACTTGATTTATTACGGCATGGATCAGTTCTTCCCTGTGAAAGATACCTTATGGGAAAACGCTTGGTTCTGTGCTTTGGTGGCATTCATCCTGAATACCTCTGCTTACACGGCTGAGATTATCCGTGGTGCAATCAACGGCTTACCTAAAGGTGAAGTGGAAGCGGCAAAAGCATACGGCATGAGCACACCGAAGACTTACCGTCGTATCATTTTACCAAGTGCTTTACGTCGTGCACTGCCGGCTTACAGTAACGAAGTTATCTTCATGCTTCACGGCTCTGCGGTAGCAGGTATCGTAACCATCATGGATTTAACAGGTGCAGCGCGTTTGGTTAACTCACGTTACTACGCTCCATTTGAGTCGTTCTTAACAGCAGGTCTGTTCTACATGGCGCTAACGTTTATCATCATTGCGATCTTCAAATACGCAGAGAAACGTTTCCTAGCTTACCTAAGACCACTTAGCTAATTGCATTCTAAATAGTTAAAAAACGGCGCTCATTGAGCGCCGTTTTTATTAGGAGAGATTGTTTAACTCGTTACTTAAACGTTGACCAAATTGGCGCGTGGTCTGATGGCTTTTCGATACCACGTAGTTCGTAGTCGATGCCTGCTTCAGTACATTTATCTGCAAGTTTTTGAGTTGCTAGTACCACGTCAATACGAAGGCCGCGGTTGTCTACAAAACCTTTTGAACGGTAATCAAACCACGAGAATTGATCGTTTACTTCAGGGTGCAGTAGACGGAAGCTGTCCACAAAACCCCAATCCATCAATGTTTTTAGCCATTCACGCTCTTCTGGTTGGAACGAACACTTACCCGTTTTCAACCAACGTTTTGCATTCGGCTCGCCGATACCGATGTCTGCGTCGATAGGGCTAATATTGATGTCGCCCATCACGATGATCTGCTCATCTTTGTTGTGATAGTCGTTCAGGTAGGTCATCAAGTCTTTGTAGAACTCACGCTTGTATGGGTATTTAGTTTCATGCTTGATGTTGTCCCCTTGAGGGAAGTAGCCATTGAGCACAGTAACCTTTTCGCCATTTTCATCTTCAAACGTCGCCATGATCATACGTTTTTGATGGTCTTCATTGTCTGTTGGGAAACCCTTCTGCACAGAGATAGGTTCTTGCTTACACAACATCGCTACACCGTAGTGTGCTTTTTGGCCGTGGAAGTAAACCTTGTAGCCCATTGCTTCAACATCAGCAATTGGGAAGGCCTCGTCGTGCACTTTTATTTCTTGTAAACCAATTACGTCAGGTTGGTGTTTGTCGATAACCGCTTGCAGTTGATGAAGGCGAGCTCTTAGGCCATTGATGTTGAAGCTAATTACTTTCATTTATTTTTATACCTCTCGTAAACCTTTGCCTATAGTGCAGCAAAGGTTTGTTGATTTGGTGGGTTTGATAGTTAATTGTATTTAACCATGCTTAATAATGTATGTCGCCATTTGCAGAGACAAAATGGCGACATAAAATGACGTGACGACTTACGTTTACGTTGAATCTATTGAGTCTTGAGTAAATCTAAAAAGAACGCGTATTCCAGTGCATCTTCTTTTAGTCGTTTAAATCGCCCTGATGCACCACCGTGACCTGCTTCCATGTCTGTTTTGAACAAAAGTACGTTGTTGTCTGTTTTCATCTCACGCAGTTTTGCTACCCACTTCATAGGTTCAAAGTACTGTACTTGCGAATCATGTAGACCTGTTGTCACCAACATATTCGGGTAGTTTTGAGCCTTTACGTTGTCGTATGGCGAGTAACTCAACATGTAATCGTAGTAGGTTTTATTGTTAGGGTTACCCCATTCGTCATACTCGTTGGTTGTGAGAGGAATCGATTCATCAAGCATGGTCGTTACTACATCAACAAAGGGAACATGAGCGCCAATACCTCGATACAACTCAGGCGCTTGGTTGATGATAGCCCCCATCAAAAGACCACCAGCCGAACCTCCCACCGCAAACACTTTATCTTTAGCGCCATAACCTTTTTCAACCAGGTTTTTGGTTGCATCGATGAAATCATTGAACGTGTTTTGTTTAGTCAGTTTTTTACCATCTTCATACCAAGGGCGTCCCAACATCTCTGAACCACGAATATGTGCAATAGCATAAACGAATCCACGATCAAGTAGGCTAAGACGAGCTGAGCTAAAAGTTGGTTCGATAGTGTGCCCGTAAGATCCGTAGGCATATTGGTAGATAGGGTTAGTGCCGTCTTTCTTGAATAGATCTTTGCGATAAACCAAAGAGACTGGTACTTGCTTACCATCGCGAGCCGTGATCATGATTCGCTCTGATTGGTAATTGTCAGCATCGAAATCGCCTAACACGGGTGTTTGCTTCATGATCTCGGGTTCACCTGTATTAAGGTCGAAATCATAGTAAGTGCCAGGAGTCGTTAGGCTGCTGTAATAGATTCGAACTTTAGAGTTATCTAGCTCATAGTTACTTGTTAAGTAGGCAGCAAAAGCGGTGTCGTTGAACTCAAGTGGAAATTCTTTGCCTGTAGAGAGTTGACGAACCTTCACTGTAGCCAGTCCGTTTGAACGCTGCTCGTAAACCAGATGATCATTAAACAGCTCAAAATCGACAAGCTGAGTGTTGTCGTCAGCTGGAATGACATCGACCCATTTTGAACGGTCATGAATGTCTTCGGATGTGGCTTTCATCAAACGGAAGTTGACCGCTTCGTAGTTGGTGTAGATGTAGTACCAATCTTTTAGCTTAGCGATGCTGTACTCAATACCCATTTCTCTTGGGTAGAAGGCTTCTGCTTTTGCGCTTGGATTGTTGGCATCAATAATTGAAACACCACTGGTTTCTGTGCTCGAGTGCCAAATGTATACCTCCTGACCATCTTTACTCTTACTGATGTTGGTGTAGTAAGCGCTGTCAGCTTCTTCGTAGATCAGCTCATCGCTTGCTTGGGGAGTGCCCAATACGTGGCGGTAAACTTGATAGCCAAGTAGAGTTTGTGGATCTTTTTTGATGTAGTAAAGGGCTTGGTTGTCGTTTTGCCATGCGATGGCGCTCGAAGCACCTTCAATTTCATCGTCTAGGTATTCACCGGTTGTCAGGTCTTTAATTTTAATGGTGTAAATACGACGACTCAGCGTGTCCTCGCCATAGGCCAGCATGTTTTCATTTGGGCTAATTGATAGGTCACCAATACTGAAAAATTCATGTTCTTTGGCGAGTTCGTTAACATCTAGAATGACTTGTTTGTCTATTCCTAAAAAGTGTTTTTCGCGTAAATGAATTGGGTATTCGTTGTCACCTGTCACTTTATTTGAGTAGTAATAGCTACCTTTACGAACGGGGACCGAATTGTCGTCTTTCGCGACTCGGCCTTTGATCTCTTCAAATAATTGCTCTTGGGATGCTTCCGTGTGTTTCAGCACCGTCTCGGCATACCGGTTTTCTTGCTCGAGGTGCTGCAAGATCTCTGGATCTTGGCGTTGATCATCACGCATCCAATAGTAATTATCAATTCGTGTGTCACCATGAGTCGTCATTGAATGAGGGACTTTCTTAGCAACGGGAGCTTGAGTTTGTTGAGCGATAAGTTGCGATGGAGAGTAGTGGTTCATGGTTGTTATTCCTTGATTGCTGCATCCGGCGACAAGCGCTACCGATACGGCCAATGTGGTTAAAGCGAAACGCATCTTTATATCCTTAGTGTGCACCTTACTCGTTTTATTGCCAGCATCCTTTAGTGGTTAGTTTCCTTCCAGTGATATTATTTATAATTGGATTCTGGATATGCACTTTCATCGTAAGTGTCTGTTATTGTTTTTAAAAAATCAAAGTAATGTTTGATGAAATTAGTGGTAGACATCAGGCGAGGGTAAACGGGTAATACAAAAGGGACACGCCTTTCAGCATGTCCCTCTATTTATTAGGCAGGAGTTGCGTTTTACTTTAGATAGCCAATGGCATTTCGTTTGAGTGGTCAGGCTTACGATTAACCCAACGTAAACCAAGCATAGCGATAAGCGACATGCTAATCATCAAGCAACCCAGTGGCAGTTGATCTTGAGCTGGGAAGAACGATGCCAACAGTGTAGCAATACCGGCACCTAAGTTCTGCATACCACCTAAGATCGCGCCACCTGTACCAGCATGGTATGGGAATGGCGAAAGTGCACCTGTTGTTGCTGCTGGGAATAAGATACCAGCGCCCAAGAAGTAAATGGTTGCGCCGCCAATCAATGTCAATGCGGTTGTTTGACCAAACAGACCCGGGATAAGCACGACAGCTGAGCCAACTAAGATCGATACCAGGCCAATATTTAGTGCGCGACGTTCAGAGCGACGCTGCGCGATGTAACTCGAAAGGCCAGCACCTACTAGGTAACCTGGAATCGGTAACACAAACAGTAAACTCACAGTAGTTGCCGGCAAGCCAAGTACACCGCCAAGCAGTACTCCTGCAGCTGCTTCAAATACAGCTATTCCTGCAAATGTTGCAACCAGTACCAATAAGAAACCTTGGAAGCGCTTGTCAGATAGAACAAACCTGTAGCTGGTTCCTACCGATTCATTTTTGCGTCGCTCTTTTGGCAATGTTTCCATCATGCTCGTCATCATGGTGATCACAACAGCAATACCAAATAGTGCTAGAAACAAGTAGCTAGATCGCCAGCCGAAAGCTTCTGTTAGGTAACCACCCAATACAGGTGCCATCAATGGGGAAAAAATCACACACATGCTGATCAAGCTGTTTGCACGATGTAATTCAGCGCCCTCAAAACAGTCACGGGTCAATGTACGAGACATCGCACCACCACAACCAATGCCGAGCCCTTGAATAAAGCTGCCCACCAAGAACCATTCGTATTCATGAGCGAATAAGGCTACCAAGGTACCTAGGATGTAGATGACCAAGCCAGCGACGATGATTGGTTTGCGACCGAGGCGATCTGAAAGCGGGCCGTAAACAAATTGCGACAAACCATAAGGGATCAGGTAACACGCCATCACAGCTTGAAGTGAAGACGCAGAAACCAAGAACTCACCTGTCATATGGCCAATAGAAGGCACGTACATCGTTTGAGTCATTTGACCTACGGCTGTCAGAATAGCGATTAAGAAGGTAAGTTTCGCTAATGGAAACGAGGCGGACATTTGCGTATCTCTCCAAAAATTGAAAACGTAAAAACCTTAGCGCTCAATCAGGAGGATCCAATTGAGTTAAGCGATTAGTGAATCTAGGCGCGAGATGTTAGAGATTGATTGCCGATTTAGCAACCAAAAATTGTTCAGTTATCCAAGATAAAAATCTATAAATTGGATAAGAAAAAGTAATCCGAATTTCTATATAGAATAAGTAAATATTGCAGGGGATAACCATTGAAATGTTATAAGTGACTAAGCGATATTTTGATGAGTTTAGGCGTAGTGCTATGGAGAGAGTGTTTTACACAAAGCTTACTGACGTAAATGAGTTAGCGTCTGCGTAGTAAGCCCGTGAAGCGAGTGGCGTTTTTAGTATCAATATTCCACTTTAATAGAGTAGCCAGTCGGTCGCGTACACGACAAGCGTTATTAAGCAGGTCACAACAATTGTTATTACAAGTGCAGTCACTAACTTTTTCTTCAAACTTAGTGTGTTAAATACTTCTCCCTCTTGTTCTCTTAACCTCTTGTCTTCATCAAAGTGCCACTTGATCGCTAGGTAGCCACCAATAGCCAATACAATCAGCTTAAAAGCCCCTGCAAAGTATGGAAAGAAATTGGCCCAGCTTGCGTTCATCATTAGTCTCCGTCGATATGAAAATGATAAAACCAATAATAACAGCTAATTTTTGTAGTGTAGTGGGGCAAAAGAGGGCATTTTTCAATTATGGTAGGGGTGCTGCAAAGTGTTCTTATTGCCTCGAAGAAGGACGCAAGTCATACGTCATATTTTTTATGAATGACATAGATGAAGATAAGTATCAGAAGTGAATCGCTTTCTTAGTCACAGAAGCGATAGATAAAAAATATGTTCTGTTAACATTTGCGTGAACTTTCGTTTTATATGTTAGTAATTTGTGATGTAATCATCCGTTAAGCTTATTCGTTTAACTTATCTACATTGTGTACAGCCATTCGTTGTTGATGTGATAGTTATGGTTATGGAAGTCTTTTGGCTTAAATAAGGATATTAAATGCGTTCTCTATCGGTACAGTGGAAAATAACTCTACTAGCGGGTTGTTGTTTAATCATTACGTCGCTTTCTCTTATTGGTTTCTCGATCTACAACGCGACGAGTAAGCAACAAGTTATCAAATCTCAAAGCTCAGAATCAGTGATCACTAAAACTCAGCAGTTGTTATCGTCTGTTTCTCAGCTCAATGCACAAGAAACTCAACGTTATGTTGATGAAGCCATTTATCGCGCAGAGATGCTAGCGGCGAGTGCTCAGTTTTTAAAGAACAATGCGGATGAAAACTTTACACCAAGTGAAGAGCTTCGTACTGCATTAGATGAAATGGTGCGCAGATCGGTTTTAAACTTCGATTCGATTCAAGGTGCTTACCTCGTCTTTAAGCCTGATTTACTCGATAGCGAAGATTCGAATTATGTCGATGCCGATTATGTAGGATCTAACGAGAAAGGGCGCTTCGCTCCTTACTGGAAATTAGCGGATAATGGTGAGAATGTTCTCTCGAACGTCCTTTCGGAATCAACACTGAATGACAACAGCAATAGCGAGCGCTTTTACTGTCCTCTATCTTCAGGGCAAACTTGTATCAGCACCCCACGAGTGGTGAATAGTGGCGGTACAGCATTATTGACGTCCTCTATTTCAGTTCCAATTTTAGTCGACGATGTTGCGATTGGTTTTCTGGGTATCGACTTAAGACTTGATGGCTTAACCAGTGTGATTACTCAATCTGACCAGAGTTTGTTTAACGGTGCAGGTAAAGCGTATGTTGTTAGCCTAGATGGCTCAGTTATCGCTTCTGACGATTCAAGCATTGCAGTTGGTTCGAATTTCCAAAGCGATAATACCAACAGTGACTTAATGACCGATTTTATCTTCGGCGGTGAAGTAACAACGCAGTGGAGTGAGGACGGTGAGTGGTTACTTGCGTTTGCACCTGTCGTTGCTGCTAACCAAACTTGGGGGGTGTTGTTTGAGATCCCAAGAGATAGTGTCGTCGCTGATGCAAATAAACTGGATTCCATCATTAGCACTAAGCTAAGTGAAGGTATCAAAACAGAAGTGATTGCCGGTACGGTATTTATTATCTTCGGTTTAGCCATTATCGCATTTGCTTCGTTGTCCATTGTGAAGCCGATTCGTCAGGTAGTGGAAAGGTTGAATGACATCGCTTCTGGTGAAGGTGATTTGACCCAACGCTTAGAAGTGAAGTCTCAAGATGAAATCGGTCAGTTGTCGAAAGGCTTTAATCTGTTCCTAGATAAGCTGCAACATACAATTAAAGAAGTTATTCAAACTACAGAACAAGTGGCAAACACGACCAGTCAAGCGAAGGCATCTGCATCAAGTACTCGTGAAAGCAGCGAGTCTCAATTTAAAGAAGTGGATCTGGTAGCAACAGCGGCAGAAGAGATGACTCAAACTGCTGGCTTAGTGGTACAAAACGCAGAAGTTGCGGTAGACGCAGCTTGTGAGGCAAATCGTTCAGCTCAGCAAGGGCAACAAGTTATCGAGCTTTCCGCTGGTGAAATGAGGAAGCTGGTGGAACGCATGTCGAGCGCTGTGCCTATTGTTGAAGAGCTAGCAAAGAACAACGGTAATATCACCGAGATCTTAAGTGTTATCGAGGGTATCTCTGAACAGACTAACTTGTTAGCATTGAATGCGGCGATTGAGGCGGCTCGTGCTGGTGAGCAAGGTCGTGGTTTTGCGGTTGTTGCAGACGAGGTGAGAAACCTTGCAAGCCGTACACAATCATCCGTTGGTGAGATCAGAGCGGTGATTGATAAGGTCCATGCTGGAACACAAGATGTGGTGGAAGCTATCCAAGAAGGTAATATTCTTGCCAACGATACAGCGCTGCACGTTCAAAATGCAGTAGAAGATCTCGGCTCGATCTTTACCTCAATTGAGGCGATCAGTGATATGAACAATCAGATCGTAAGAGCAGCAGAAGAGCAACAATCGGTTTCCGGTGAAGTGAATCAGAGCGTGGTTAATATTCGCGACTTGAGTGCAAAGATCTTGGAACAAGCGGCAGCTTCTGAACAAGTGGGTAATGAAATTGATCAGCTATCTCAGCAGCAACAGAAATTGGTCAATCAGTTCAAGGTCTAAGCCTTAAACAATTCTTGGATAGAAAAAGGGACAAATGAAGATGTCATTTGTCCCTTTTTTAGTTGTTTCTTGAAAAGTAGGTTAATAAATAGCGTCTGACGCTGCTTACTCTTCGATGAACCAGTAGCCTTTGTTCACCAATTCAGTCACGACCGTTACGCCCGAAGGTGATAGGGCATTAGCCGAAGTAATCACGGTCTCATCGCAAAGTATGTTGAGTAACGAAGAATCCGCTTCATCCACCTTAAACACCTCACCATTGATGTAAGCCGTGTTGCTTTGATTTTCGTGGTAGAGCGCTTTCAAGCCGGATACTCGGTGGATTTCACCTTCTGACTCTAGGTGTTGGGCAATCTCTTCTTGAGTCCATAGTGGCTCTGGTGCAACGATATCAAGCTGGTGGCGTGACTGGCTCAGTAAGCAACCCATGAAGTCGCTAACCGTCTCTGGTTGCTCAAGGGCTGATTTAAGCATATCAGTCAGGTTACTCAAATCTGACGAACGAATCTTGCCGTAGCTGTCCTGCGCTTTGAACTCAGGATCGTGCAAGTGAACATCACCCATATCATGGGCAAGTACAAAGTCGGCAAAGTTACTGATCAGCTCTTGCTCTTTCGGAGAGCGGTAGCCAATGGAGTAGCTCATTGATGGTTCTAGCGTATTGCCTTCGTGTGGAAAGCCTGGCGGGATATAAAGGATATCGCCTGGTTCTAGAGTTTCATCAATGATTGGCTCAAAACCTTCGATTTGGCGTAGAGCAGAAGCTTGGACGGTCTCTTTATATTGTCCGACATCTTTTGCGCCTACTTTCCATTGACGCTTACCTTGACCTTGAATGATGAATACATCGTATTGGTCAATATGCGGTCCAACACCACCTTCAGGTGCTGAGTAGCAAATCATTAGATCATCGAACAACCAGTTTGGTAATTGTTGGAACGCTTTCGTTAGCTCATTGGCACCTTGATGCCAATGGTTTGCTGCTTGAACGATCAATTGCCAGTGAGTTTCTGATAATTCACCAAATTTTTCTTCGGCGAATGGGCCGTGCTCTGCTGTCCATTGGTTGTTGAGGTTAGAAACAAAGCGAGAATCCACTTCTTCTTCCATCGATAAACCAGCAAGTTCTTCCGGCGAAATTGGGTCGACGAAGTTTTGGAAGCCACCTTTTAAGATGGTTGGTTTCTTATGCCAGTAATTTTCAAGAAACTCGGGCATAGAAAAGCTAAGTTGGTACATGTGAATCCTGTATGTTTTGATGCTAGTTGCTAGTTGCTAGTTGCTAGTTGCTAGTTTGGCTTGTAAATCTTGCTGGACAATCTTGATTGCTTCTAACGCAACCTTTGGGTCGATCTCATTACTTTCGAGTAGGTAGATCAAGTCGACGGCTAACTTAACTTCTTCAGGTGCGTTGTCCAATGGTGATGATGTGTTATCAGTGCTCATTTCGCTTTGGGTTCTCTATATTAATCAGTCTTTCGATGTTCTTCATCGAGTCTTCACAGCGCTCTAAACGCTCTTTCGCTAACATCCAAGCGTTTTCTGCTTGTGCTTTACTATGACGCGGTTCGGAGTCTAGCGCTAACTTGCGTCGTTTAACTAAATCAACCAAACGTCTTTGCCAATCTTGGTGCTGAGCCAAGTCATTATACAAATCGTTCAAGGTTTTCCCTGATTTACTTTTTCTGTCTAAGCGTAAATCGTGATTGGCGAGCTCGCGTTGCAAAGCCGCGATCTGGTTAGTTAATTTGTCGGTTAAGTAATTCGCGCGTGATGCAGAAAGTTGATTGCTGCTCTGTTCGCGAGTAATGGTGTGATAAGTCGCTTGGGTTTCAAGTGCGTAGGGGAGTAGAGTCGAGGCGCCACATTTAAACAATGTTTTGTCGAAAAGCGCCTGATGATAAGAGCCTCGAGATTTATCTACCTGAGAACAGTGACCGAGTAAGGTATCAATGACACTTTTGATTTGTGAAAATTGACTCATTTTACTTCCTGTAATCCAATGGCTATAGGTTTACAAACCAAGCTTCGTAAGCCAGTTTTATCGCAAGTATACTGACAACCGTAACAAAGACTGGTCGTATAAACGTAGCACCAAATCGAATTGCGGAATGTGCCCCAACGAATGCACCTGCCATTAGGCAAACGCCCATGGTTAAACCCAATACCCAATCAATATGGCCAAGAATCGCGAAGGTCACCAAAGATGTGAAGTTACTGGTGAAGTTCATTGCTTTCGATAAGCCAGAAGCAAGCAAGATATTTAGGCGGTATAGAGCCATCGAGCTCACCGTCCAAAAAGCGCCTGTTCCCGGGCCTGCAACGCCATCATAAAAGCCAAGAACGAAGCCTTGATACTTTTGTTTTTTCTTAAGCACAGGGCAAGGTTTTGGTGACACGTTGTGATTGGCATTCGGTGTCTTATGAAAAATGGTGTAGATCGCTGCTGCAAGAATGATCAGTGGCAGGACTTTCTCTAGCCATTGAGTGCTGATGGCATCGACTGTTAGCGTACCTATGGTTGCGCCGATCAAGGTCGCTATAAATGCATTTATCCAACATTCTGGCTTAAATAGCTTTTTACGATAATAAGTAAAAGCTGCTGTTGAAGAAGCGAACGTAGCCGCAAGCTTATTTGTACCAAGCGCGATGTGTGGCGGTAGCCCAAGGGATAACAATGCAGGGACTGTTAACATGCCCCCGCCACCGGCGACAGCATCAATAAAGCCTGCTGCAAATGCAACCAGCGCAAGTATAACCAACATGGTTGGTTCAATCATTTCCATAAATAGCTGTTGTTCTCGTTATTGGCCGTCAGAACAGCCACACGAATAGTCGATGGGCTATTCGTTTGATTGTGAATGCAGGGGCCAAGCGATGACTGACCCATAACTGCTCTAAGGCAGAAAAGTTAGTATTTTATTGTTCTTTTAAAAGGCGGTAGTGAATCGAGTAGGGACGTGCCATATCGCTTCGTGACTATGCGTCGATCAAGGATCGTGACTTTACCAGAATCTCTCTCCTTACGCAGCAGTCGACCCACAGATTGAATAAGCTTTTTACTCGCTTCTGGAACAGTAATCTGCATAAAGGGATTACCGCCGCGTGATTCAATATATTCCGAATGCGCTTGCTCTACTGGTGAGGTTGGAACGCCAAAAGGAATCTTGGTGATAACTAGGTTTTCAAGCAGCTCACCCGGCAAATCCAGACCTTCAGAAAAGCTGCCAGTTCCAAAAAGAACGCTAGTTCTACCTTGATCTATTAGCTTTTTATGTTTTTTTAGAATTTCAGCGCGTGAAGTATCACCTTGCACCTGCAACGCCCATGACTTTTTAACGAAATCTGTTGCCAAAGCTTCAGCAACTTTATTCATTTGCCAGTAAGAAGAGAATAGAACGAGATTGGCTTTGTTGTCTTCTATTACCTTAGGCAGAATTTCAATAAGATATTCGGTAAATTGAGGTGCTTGTGGTTCGTATTTCATGGCCGGCACGATTAACTCCGCTTGATTCTGATAATCAAACGGTGACGCCAGGGCAAGAAACTGCACACCATCTTCTTCTTTTTGACTGATACCGGCTTGATGGCAGAAAAAACTGAAGGAGTTGAGTGCTCTCATTGTTGCAGAAACAAGCACGGCACCAACACAGCGGCTCCATATCTGCTGGTCAAGTTGCCAGCCAACCTCAAGCGGAGAAACATTGACAACAAAGTCGCCCTCACTCTCTTTATTAAGCTCTAGCCAGCGTGCTAAAGGCGCACCTTTTTCACGTTTTGGTTCAGCCATCAAGCGCCAAACTTGCGCTAAGTTCTCGGTTCTCTGTATATAGAAGCCGATTTCGGCGAGTGCAGGCTCTGCAAGTTTTGCAGAAAGCTCGCCATCTTTAACTCGTTCTGCAATCAGGTCTGCAATTTTAGCGACAGCCTGACTCGCTTTCTGAGAAAGCTGTTTGAGGTCTTTAGATTCGTTCTCTAACCATTCTGGCAAGTCACCATGTTCAAAGCGGTAAAGCCCATCTTCAAAATGAGTGGCATCGAACTGCTTACTGAGCTGCGTCAGAGTTGGAATCAGTTGTTGTACTGAATCCTGCAGTTCATTCCTGAATCGACCCACTCGCTTTTCGTCCGCCAAGCCTGAAAGCTTGGTTATCGATTGGTTTAAACGCTCTAACCATGAAGCGGCACCTTTCAAGCTCGCTGCTGCAGAAGAGTGATCTCGGGCTACGTGTGGTAAGTGGTGTGCTTCATCAAAGATATAGATGCTATTTTCCGGCTCTGGCAGTATCACACCGCCACCTAAATCGGCATCAGACATCACTAAACTGTGATTAGCGATGATAACGTCTGCTTTATCTAGCTCTGAACGTGCTTTTTGGAAAGGGCAATCTCTGTGAGTTGGCATGCTGTTGTTACAACTATGCTTATCACTGACAATCATCTGCCAAATCATGTTGTCGATAGGCTTTGGCCAGGAATCTCGGTCGCCATCCCATTTGCCTTGAGCAAGGCTGCGATACATGGTTTGCAGTTGTTCAATATCTTTCTGTTTTGGCTTAGATTCGAACATTGCCATTTGGCCGCCATCAACCCCGCAGGCGGCTGCCAACTTTTCCGCACAGCAATAACGTTGTCGACCTTTCGCCAATATAAAAGAGAACTCCCTGTCAGTAAGCCTTCTATATAGTGGGAGATCTTTGTTTACAAGCTGTTCTTGTAGAGCAACCGTTGCGGTTGAAATAACAATTTTTCGGTTGTTTAAAACGGCAACAGGGATCGCAGCCATTAAATAAGCCAGTGATTTACCGATTCCGGTTCCTGCTTCAGCAACGATCATACGATTACTTTTGTGGTATTGACCACAAAGTGTCTTCGCAATCTCAGCGACAAGGTAGTTTTGTGCACGCCTAGGTACAAAGTTATCCAACTGTTCTTGGAGGTTTTGATAACTGGTGCGAATAGAATTTTGAATTTTAGTAGTTAGCATACTGTGACCTACGTAACGGAGCGAGGATAGTAGCACATATCACTAGCCGGTACATTTACCGCAAAATAGCTTGCTTTTAAATCAAAGGTAGATCTCGTTCACAAAAAAAAACTGAACCATCAGGAACTTAACGATTTTATTTATCTTGCGAAATATAAATATTAAAAAAGACTGGCTTATAGGTGTTAAATTCTAATGGTGAGTATTTTTCGGCCTTATTGTGGAGTTAAATTCTATTTGTTGCATTTTAGATCTTATTTTCTTTGCTGGTAAAACTAAGGATAAGTTGCTCGTAAAATGATGAAAATAAATGTAAGTAATTGATTTTGAATGTTTTGTTTTTTTTTAGGTTTGTTTTTAGTTTATTTGACACGCAGGATAATCTTTTGCAATCTAGACCTCGAAATTTAGTGACGGTGATTAACCAACAAAGAGTGGTAATGACCAGTCACAATAATTAAAAGGGAACCGGGCAAGGATCTCCCATTCTTAGAAAAGGCAGTGGATTTATTATGAAAAAGACTCTATTAGCGTTAGCTATCGCAGCTACAGCAACTTCTGTAAATGCAGCAGAGATTTACTCTAACGACGATACAAAAGTGAGCCTGAAAGGTGAAGTAGATATTTACCTTAAACAGTCTGAAGTTGATAAAACTAAGTGGGAAAAAGACGGCAAAGACGCTAAAGGTAATGACAAGTTTAAAGCAGTTGACACTACCGAAAAGAAAGAGCTTGACGTTTCTACTTGGGCTAAGATTCAGCTAGACGCAGAGCAAAAACTAAATGACCAGTTCACAGCATTCGCTTCTTTTGAAATCGAAGCAGATGACGACGGTAAAGCAAAGTTTGATGATGTATGGGTTGGTTTCAAAACTGACACTTGGGGTATGGCTTTCGGTGAGACTGGCGACCTAGCAGAATCTGCTGATGCAATCCAAAAAGACGACATTACTAACGAAGGTAACTACATGGGCTCTACTGGTGGTCACCACCGCGAGTCTAAAGGCCACGGCGTTGTGTTCAAAGGTGAGTTTGTTGAAGGTCTAACTCTAGTCGCTGATGTGAACACGACTTCTGAAGAAGATGTAGACAACACTTACGGTATCTCTGCGGATTACGCATTCAGCAACTTCTCTATCGGTACTTCATACATTACTGGTGAAGCTGAAAAAGACATCGATTACTCTCTTGCAGGCGTTTCGGCTTCTGCTGAGTTCGGTGGCCTTTACCTTGCACTGACTTACGCTCAGTTTGAGGGTGCTAACGAGTTTGGTTACTGGGAATACAAAGGCTCAGTATCTGACAAGGATGCTAAAGGGTACTTCAACGGCGACACAATGGGCTTCGCGGCGGCATACCAAATGGATAAGGTTCGCCTATACACAACTTACGCAATTGCAAACCTTGATGAACGAGCTACTGCAACAGGCAATAGTAAGCTTACTAAAGATACAGAGGTAGATAACCTAGTAGTTGGTGTTGATTACGCTTTCCGTGACAACATTTTGTTCCTAGCTGAGTACCAAACTGCAACTCTGGAATTTAACACGGTTGGTCAAAAAGATTACGATGCTGATACAGTAACAGCGGGCGTTTACTACACATTCTAATCTGTAGTTAACTATGCTATACAAAAGCCAGCGTTAAGCTGGCTTTTTTACGTTTATTGATTAAGGAATCGTATATGAACAAGTGGTATTTGAGTTTTATTTGTCTATTCTCTGCACCGTATGCAACGGCTGCTCTTGACTTGGCTACCGGTATTTCACTCAATACTTTGAACGGCGAGGTTGTTGAAAATGTGGAAGATGCTGTACTTACCTCTGGTGAAAACCAACTCGTTTTAGATTACACAGGGTATTTGAGCGATAAAGGCAAACGCGAATTCATCAGTACGGTTCCTTACATTATGGTATTTACCGTTCCTGAAAATGGAGATGTTGATGTTGATCTTGTAAGCCGAAAGTACAAGAAAATCGCAAAAAATGTAGACCGGGAACTGCCTATTTTCAATATTTCTGTAAACGGTGATGATGTAAAAGTAGCGCAAGAAGTTCTACCGCCATCTCAAGGCGCATTGCCTTACAGCGATATTCCTCAGTTGGTTAAAGATTACAATCAAGAAAGAGGTTTAGTTTTCGACTCAGGAAAGATTCGCTCATTGAAAGAAGAATTAGCCGCGGTTCAAACTGGTGCTGTGGTTGGTGCGACTGTTGCTGCTGATAGCACGGTTCAAGAGTCTGAAAATACGCTTCAACTTAAGCTTTGGTATTCAAGAGCCAGTGAAGAAGAGCGTAAAGCATTTCAAAAATGGTTGATTGACCAAAAATAAGATCAAAAGTTTTTAGAGCGAGGTGTTCTTATGTAACAGACACCTCGCTTTTTCATTTCTATCTAGTCTTTTATTAAATCTCTTTCCATTCACCTGGCTGGAGTTGCCCTACGTTCATGTCACCCATTGAGTAACGGATTAAACGCAGGGTAGGGAAACCGATATTCGCTGTCATTCGCCTTACCTGACGGTTACGCCCTTCGATGATAGTAATCGCTAACCAGGTCGTTGGTATTGCAGCTCTGAATCTTACCGGTGGATTTCTGTCCCATATCTCTGGCTCTGCCATTAACTCAACTTTTGCAGGCAGCGTCATACCATCTTTTAGTTCGACGCCTTTTCTCAATTTATCTAAATCCTCCTCAGAAGGTGCGCCTTCAACCTGCACCCAGTAAGTCTTTGGTGATTTTGAGTTTGGTTGAGTTAACTTGGCTTGAAAGATACCGTCATTGGTTAAAACCATTAACCCTTCACTGTCACGATCAAGTCGTCCGGCAGCATAAACGTCTTTTACTGGAATAAAGTCGGCGAGCGTCTTTCTGCCTTCACCATCAGTGAACTGGCTTAAAGTATCGAATGGCTTGTTGAACAAAATGATTTTGCGATCTTCGAGTGCAATTTTAGGTTTTGTGTTTGCCGTTTTAGGTTTGTATCTGTGCTTACTTGAATGCGATTTCTTGTGTGAATTGCCAGTGTTATTTCTATCACTGTTCCGGCCCTGCTTGTTGCCGTTTTGTTTTAATTTGGCGCCAGAACGAGCTGGTTTGTCTGAACGAGAAGCGCTGCGTGAGCGAGTAGACATGTTAACTACCTTGCAAAAATGTAAACGAAGTGTGCTGAAAAGTTTTCACTAAAACGGAATTGAGCTATCATTTGCGCGCCTAAAAGACACAAAATAGAACAAGTTTATGGACTCTTGAGCCTGATTTGTTTAATTATACCAACGTGTTTTATTATAACAACGCGCTCACGGATTTGGTTCATGCTGTCATTAGATTGCATGAAAAATAAGATAGAGTACGACTATCGAGTAAGCAGTTTTCACTCTCAGAGTCGCTTACTGGTCAATTTATAACATCTCACTATTCATGTGAGCTTGTAAGAACTATAGGGAAATTTCATGCCTACTGAAAAACCAACTATCATCTATACCATTACAGATGAAGCTCCGGCACTAGCAACTTACTCTCTACTGCCAATCATTCAATCTTTTACAGCTTCTTCAGGTATTGACGTTGATACTCGCGACATTTCACTTGCAGGGCGCATTATTGCCAACTTCCCTGACTACTTGAACGAAGAACAACGTATTGGTGATGCACTAGCAGAACTAGGTGAATTGGCTAAGACACCAGAAGCGAACATCATCAAGCTTCCAAACATCTCTGCATCAGTACCTCAACTACAAGCAACAATCAAAGAGCTACAATCAAAAGGCTACGCACTTCCAAACTACCCAGAAGAAGCAAACACTGACGAAGAGAAAGCAGTAAAAGCGACTTACGATAAGATCAAGGGTAGTGCAGTAAACCCAGTATTGCGTGAAGGTAACTCAGACCGCCGTGCACCGCTTTCAGTTAAAAACTACGCGAAGAAAAACCCGCACTCAATGGGTGCTTGGTCAGCAGACTCTAAGTCGCATGTTGCAAGTATGGAAGATAAAGACTTCTTCGGTAGCGAAAAATCGACAACAATCAACGGTGCGACAGAAGTAAGCATTGAGTTTGTAGGTAAAGATGGCGCTAAGAAAACATTGAAGCCAGCATTTGCACTACAAGATAAAGAGATCATCGATGCTTCAGTGATGAACAAAGCAGCTCTAGTGGCATTCTTTCAAAAAGAAATCGCGTCAGCGAAAGAGCAAGGCGTACTGCTTTCTCTACACATGAAAGCAACCATGATGAAAGTCTCTGACCCTGTGATCTTTGGTCACGCGGTTAAGGTTTACTACAAAGACGTTTTCGCTAAGCACGGTCAGCTTTTTGAAGAGCTAGGTGTTGATGTGAACAACGGCATCGGTGATGTATACGCTAAGATCGCGTCACTGCCTCAAGATCAAAAAGCGGCAATTGAAGCTGACTTACAAGCGGTTTACGAAACTCAGCCACCACTTGCGATGGTTGATTCAGACCGTGGTATCACTAACCTGCACGTACCAAGTGACATCATTGTTGATGCATCTATGCCTGCAATGCTGCGTTCTTCTGGCCAAATGTGGGACCCGGAAGGTAAGCAAAAAGATACCAAAGCAATGATCCCAGATCGTAGCTACGCGAGCATCTACCAAGCAGTAATTGATTTCTGTAAAGAGAACGGCGCGTTCGACCCAACAACTATGGGTAGCGTACCAAACGTAGGTCTAATGGCTCAAAAAGCAGAAGAGTATGGTTCTCATGATAAGACATTCATTCTTGAAGCTGCTGGTCAGGTTCAAGTGGTTGATGCTTCAGGTTCTGTACTTCTAGAACAAGACGTAGAGGAAGGCGACATCTTCCGTATGTGTCAGGTTAAAGATGCACCAATCCAAGATTGGGTTAAGCTTGCTGTGACACGTGCTCGTGCTTCAGCTACTCCAGCAGTATTCTGGCTAGACGAATCTCGCGCACACGACGCAGAGCTTATTAAGAAAGTGAATGCTTACCTACCTGAGCATGATACAGATGGTCTAGAACTGAAGATTCTTTCTCCATTGGAAGCGACCAAGTTCTCTCTAGTTCGTATTAAAGAAGGTCTAGATACAATTTCGGTAACTGGTAACGTACTGCGTGATTACCTAACTGACCTGTTCCCAATCCTAGAGCTTGGCACATCGGCTAAAATGCTATCAATCGTTCCACTAATGAACGGTGGTGGTCTGTTTGAAACGGGTGCTGGCGGTTCTGCTCCTAAGCACGTTCAACAAGTAGAGAAAGAAAACCACTTGCGTTGGGATTCTCTTGGTGAATTCTTGGCATTAGCTGCATCTCTAGAGCACCTAAGCGTGGTTACTGGTAACGCTAAGGCTCAAGTTCTCGCTGATGCGCTTGATAAAGCGACCGGTGAATTCCTAGACAACAACAAGTCACCATCACGTCGAGTAGGTGAGCTTGATAACCGTGGTAGCCACTACTACCTAGCGGCGTACTGGGCTAAAGCACTTGCAGAGCAAACTGCTGATGCAGACCTTGCAGCTGAATTTGCAGCAGTGGCAAGCCAGTTAGCTGAAAGCGAAGAATCAATTGTCGCTGAGCTAAATAACGCACAAGGTGTTGCTGGTGACTTAGGTGGTTACTACCTATTTGATGATGCACTAGTTTCTGCACTGATGCGCCCAAGTGCTACATTAAACGCATTTATCGACGCTTAGAATGCAGCGTTTCTGTGAGTTCTTTCTAAAGCGCTTACAGATGACATAATAAAAGACGCTTTAATGTAATCGTTAAAGCGTCTTTTTTGTTTCTGCCTATTTCACTGTCAAACCCGGTATCAAACTGCCTATACGCAGAATATATGTCTCACCCAAGATCAAAAAAACCGCTCATTTAACCTACGTATAGGTATTAAAGGAGCGGTTTTCATAGTCTTTTAACGTTCTAATAGTGCTATTTAGGTCAACACGATATGGCAGCTTTGCCTATTTACTTGCACTGCCTTCTACAGGAACAACGGAGCTAGCGTGCGAGCCTTTAGGTCCACTTTCTACTTCATAGTCGACTTGCTGACCAGCCTTTAAGGTTCTGTAACCTTCCATTTGTATTGTGGAGTAGTGCGCAAAGATATCGCCTTCTTCACCTTCTGGACAAATAAAGCCAAACCCTTTGGCATTGTTAAACCATTTTACTGTACCTGTAGCCATGCTATACATCCCTCATGCATTTTGTTACTAACGTTGTTTATATCAAATCAATGTAAGTTCGATTGACATCATTCCCACCAACCAAAGTTGTTCAGTTGGCAGTTTGAATTTCAGACATTGCTTACGGAAATTAACGCTGCCCTGCGTAATTATTCCTTATTGTTAAATTTTCAAGCGTGTTATGAAACTGTATTAGAAAAACCTTTTAGCTCCAATGTAGCTAATGATTGAGCACAGTCAATAGTAAATTGGTATAAAAGTGATCAATTTTAATAACAAATCACACTTGAGATTTTCCACAAACTATTAACTAAATAGTAACTTAGAGCATTTCGTATCGTTATCGTCAATAGTTATGGCGTCTTTTTAATCAATCACATATGTTAATCCTGTGAATCGAGATCTTTTATTTGCAGCGATGGAAATGGTGGATTAGGCTCAGTATAGAGGAATATTTTTTGGTACTGTTTCTCGGTGCGGTTTCTTAGTACACCGTAAAGCGTGAATGTGGTAAATTTAAGTTACACAAACATTCACCACTTCCGAAAAATAACCCTTAGCAAAGCGATATGAGCAGAAACTTTGAATGGGCATCTCCAGGCTCAGATTTACTGGAGAAAGAAGCGACAAAAGTAAAGCCACCGGCAATGTATAACGTCGTACTGAATAACGATGACTACACGCCAATGGACTTTGTAATCGAGATCCTAGAGCGATTCTTCTCACTAGATATCGAAAAAGCAACGGAAGTGATGCTCAAGGTTCATTATGAAGGTAAAGCTATATGCGGCACATACAGTGCTGAAATAGCGGAAACAAAAGTAGCGCAAGTCACGATGTACTCAAAGGAAAATGAGCATCCGCTACTATGTACAATGGAGCAAGTATAAATTGCTCGAACAACACTGTTGTTCCCTTAGGAGGTACTTATGCTAAATAAAGAATTAGAGTCGAGTTTAAATGGCGCATTTGCTCGTGCGCGAGACAAGCGACATGAATTTATGACTGTCGAACACCTCCTACTAGCATTATTAGAAAATGATGCGGCCAAGGAAGCGCTCCAAGCTTGTCAGGCTGATCTCGATGCTCTTCGCAACGAGCTCGATATTTTTATTGATCAAACGACCCCACTTATCCCAGAAAGTGATGAAACTCGTGAGACCCAACCTACGTTGAGTTTCCAACGAGTACTTCAACGTGCTGTTTTTCATGTCCAATCTTCGGGTCGCAGTGAAGTAACAGGTGCTAATGTGCTTGTTGCTATTTTCAGTGAGCAAGAATCTCACGCAGCGTATCTCCTTAAGAAAAACGACATTAGCCGTTTAGATATCGTTAACTTCATCTCACACGGTATTACTAAAGCCAGTAATGAAGGCGATAGTGCTTCATCATCAGACTCATTTGGTGGTGCAGAGAATGCCGAAGAAGCTAATTCAGAAGACCGTTTAGAAAACTTTGCGACCAACTTAAATGAAGTTGCTAAGCAAGGTAACATTGATCCACTAATCGGCCGTGATAAAGAGCTTGAGCGAACTATTCAAGTCCTATGTCGTCGTCGTAAAAACAACCCTCTACTCGTTGGTGAAGCGGGTGTAGGTAAAACGGCTATTGCTGAAGGTCTTGCATGGCGTATCGTTGAAGGACAAGTGCCTGAAATTATTCAGAGTAGCGTAATTTACTCTCTAGATATTGGTTCACTGCTTGCAGGTACTAAGTATCGTGGTGATTTTGAGAAACGTTTTAAAGCGATTCTTAAGCAACTAGAGAAAGAAGAAGACGCAATTCTGTTCATCGATGAAATCCATACCATTATTGGTGCGGGCGCAGCATCGGGTGGTCAGGTAGATGCGGCTAACCTAATCAAGCCACTATTAAGCAGTGGTAAGTTGCGTTGTATCGGTTCTACGACCTACCAAGAATACAGCAGTATTTTTGAGAAGGAGCGCGCGCTATCTCGTCGTTTCCAAAAAATCGATATTGTTGAGCCTTCATTAGATGATACGACTAAGATTCTGATTGGCTTGAAGCCAAAATATGAAGCGCACCACGAAGTACGTTACACCAACAAGGCGTTACGTGCGGCTGTGGAGTTGTCTGCGAAATACATTAACGAACGTCACCTTCCTGATAAGGCGATCGATGTTATTGATGAAGCGGGTGCTCGTAGTCGGTTAGCTCCAGCAAGCCGTCGTAAGAAGACAGTTAGCGTAGCGGACATTGAGTCAATGGTTGCGAAAATGGCTCGTATTCCAGAGAAGTCAGTATCGTCTTCAGACAAAGATACGCTGCAAAAGCTGGACGACCGCATGAAAATGTTGGTGTTCGGACAAGACTCAGCTATCGACGTATTGAGCGAAGCGATCAAGCTAACGCGTGCAGGACTTGGTGCTGACAATAAACCTGTTGGTTCATTTCTATTTGCAGGCCCTACAGGTGTAGGTAAAACTGAGGTGACGGTTCAACTATCTAAGCTAATGGGTATTGAGCTACTGCGCTTTGATATGTCTGAGTACGGTGAGCGTCACTCAGTGAGTCGCTTAATTGGTGCTCCTCCTGGTTATGTTGGATACGATCAAGGCGGTCTGCTAACGGATGCGGTTATTAAAAATCCGCACTCGGTTGTACTGCTTGATGAGATCGAGAAAGCTCACCCTGATATCTTCAACCTATTACTTCAGGTGATGGATAACGGTACGCTAACGGATAACAACGGTCGTAAAGCGGATTTCCGTAACGTGATCCTTGTGATGACGACTAACGCGGGTGTGGCTGAGACAGAGAAGAAATCGATCGGCCTGATCCAACAAGATCACGCACCAGATGCGATGGGCGAAATTAAGAAAGTCTTTACTCCTGAGTTCCGTAACCGTCTTGATAACATCATTTGGTTCAATAGTCTTGACCCAAGTGTGATTAGCCAAGTTGTCGACAAGTTCATTGTTGAGCTTCAGGTTCAGCTGGATGCTCGTGGCGTATCTCTAGAGGTTTCTGAAGATGCTCGTCACTGGTTAGCAGACAAAGGCTATGACAAGACAATGGGCGCTCGTCCAATGGGGCGTGTGATTCAAGAGAAGCTTAAGAAGCCTCTTGCGAATGAACTGTTGTTCGGTAGCTTAGTTGATGGTGGTACGGTTAAAGTAACACTTAAAAAAGACGAACTTCATTTTGTCTATGTTGGTGCTAAAGAAGAAGTGATGCACTAACAAAGAGGCAGATAGCTCTATAGCATAGGCATAAAACGCATGACTTAGGTTGTGCGTTTTTTTTATGTTTTGAAGATACGAGATACGAGATACGAGATACGAGATACGAAGAAAAGGGGTTAAGACAAAGTGGCAAACGGTAGGCAATAAAAAACGGAGCATTAAGCTCCGTTTCTTATCGTATTCGATAATTAAAAATTAACGAGCACGGAAGACGATGCGGCCTTTAGAAAGGTCGTATGGAGTCATCTCAACAGTTACTTTATCACCAGTAAGAATACGGATGTAGTTCTTACGCATTTTACCAGAGATGTGTGCTGTCACTACGTGACCGTTTTCAAGCTCAACACGGAACATTGTGTTTGGTAGAGTATCAAGGACAGTGCCTTGCATCTCGATTACGTCTTCTTTAGCCATCTAATCCTCTTTCGAAACTTGGCGGTTTTCAACGGCTTGATTGTGCCGTCAAAATCAAAATATGTAAAGTTGTGGCGTATTCTACCCTTGCCACCGCTGATTTACTAGCCTTTGATGACGTTGAAATCGTACTTTATAGTTCATAGCAGGGCATTCATCGATTTGATAACCCAAATATAGCCACTGTTTGTGTTCTTTCTGAGCATGTTGGATTTGGAACAAAACGCCGAGAGTGCCCATGGATATATCGATATCTGGATCGAAAAAGGTATAAAACGCACTGGTACAGTGAGACATCACATCGGTAACAGCTATGCCAACGAGGTCGGTCTCGTTGTAAATATGCATGAACTTAGTGGTTAACCACTCATTTTGAGAAAATTGCAGAAACTCTTCTTTTTTAGGTGGGTACATCGTGCCTGAACGATGACGCGTGGTGATATAACGGCTATATAAATCAAACCAGTTTTCATCCATTTTATCTTTGAGCTCCCAACGAAAGGACTTCGCCTTGTTGAGAATTCTTCGCTGACTTTTGGAAAACTTTACGTCGGGGATTGAAAGGCGAATCGCCTGACATGCTGAACAATTATCGCAATGTGGCTTATAGATAGTAGCGCCGCTGCGACGAAAACCATTCGCAAGCAGAACTTCATAATTTTCTGAGGTGTGCATGTGCTCATCAAGCGTGACTGCAACTCTCTCTTCAAGGTGTGGGAGATAGCTGCACGCGTGATTGTCTGTCAATCCAATTCTGATTTGTTGTAAATCTGGATTCATTAAGGCATATCCTCTAGCCATTGGTTTTCAAAGCATGCATCGTTAACAGGCTTATCTTTTAGTAATTGCAGAGAGCTGAGAAACTCTTCTCTTTCTACTTCTAATGCACCCAAAGACTCCAAGTGAGGGTTCATGACTTGGCAATCAATGAGCTTCCCTCCAGACTGAGCAAAGTGGTGACAAAAATACCATAATGCGATTTTCGAGGCATTGGTCTTTAAGCTAAACATCGATTCACCGCAAAAGACTTGTCCTCTTTGTAAGCCATACAGCCCACCGACTAGCTCGTCACCTTGCCATACTTCTACCGAGTGACAGAAGCCTAACGAAGCTAGCTCTCGGTAGGCGGCCTGCATGTCGCTGTTTAGCCAGGTCTCTTCTTCCGGTCTTAACGATGAGCAATAACCGATAACTCTATCCGTCGCTTGGTTGATGCTGATACGGTAATTATGTTTTCTTTGAAACTTTTTAAGACTTTTTGATGGTTTGAATGTCTTAGGATTAAATACCGCTCGTGGTGCTGGGCTCCACCAAAGTATAGGCTCACCTGGGCCATACCATGGAAATATACCGTGACTATAAGCATTTAAGATTCGCATTGGCGATAGATCTCCCCCAAAAGCAAGAAGGCCATTTGGCTCATCCAGTGCGTCGAAGGGAGATGGAAACTCTATACTAGTAGTATCGAGTTCAGTTAGGTATATAGTCATAAGTACCGCGTAACAGATTAATCACTGACCATGAGGTCATTAGGAGTTCTACCATGAAGAAGTTGCTTTGGATTTTACTTGTTTTGCCCATGTTGGCAAATGCAGCTTATAACCGAAATCAAGCTCGACCGGTGAATGAGTTTGTTTATGGTGAGATTGATACCGTGAGATATATTACTCAACAAGAGATAGTGGAATCGAAAGCGAACGGCTGGGAGACACTATTAGGTGCTGCGATTGGTGGTTTAATTGGTAACCAATTTGGTGGTGGTACAGGTAAAGAAGTAGCAACGGCTGTCGGTGCTGTTGCTGGGGCTGGAATCGCTCGTAACCGAGGTAATAGCCAATATCGCGTGGAGTATAAATTGGTTGAACTGCTGGTTAAAACCAAAGATGACAAGCTCGTCAATATCATCCAAGACGTCGATAGCACGATGTTGTTTAACCGAGGTGACGACGTGAGAATCCTCTATTTTTCAGATGGTGTTCGCGTTGATCTCGTGTACTAGTATAAAAATACGATCGGTTGGCTAATTAATCACCTTTTTGAAGGGGATTAGCTCTGGAGTTCATTGGAAAAGTTCGTTAGTCTGCAAGTACGAAGAATTATTCATCACCCGCAAATAAATACTCGCCAGTGACTTCGGGTGGTACAAGGACTAAAAGATTTAATGGAAAGCCTTACGTTACAACCAATTCAAAAAGTGAGTGGGGAAGTTAACCTACCTGGCTCAAAAAGTGTTTCTAACCGTGCGCTTCTTTTGGCTGCGCTTTCAACTGGAACGACTCGCCTAACTAACTTATTAGACAGTGATGACATTCGCCACATGTTGAATGCTCTGACCCAGTTAGGCGTTGATTATCAGCTATCAGCGGACAAAACCGTATGTGAAGTGACGGGCGTTGGTGGTGCATTTTCAAGTGACAAAGCACTCGAACTTTTCTTAGGTAACGCAGGTACTGCGATGCGTCCGCTTGCGGCTGCGCTTTGTTTAGGTCGTGGTGAATACGTCCTAACTGGTGAACCGCGCATGAAAGAGCGCCCGATTGGCCACCTAGTGACCGCTCTACGAGAAGCTGGCGCTGACGTTGAATATTTAGAAAATGAAAACTACCCACCGTTAAAAATCACAGGCACGGGTCTGAAAAGCGGTACGGTTTCGATCGACGGTTCTATTTCTAGCCAATTTTTGACTGCATTTTTGATGGCAGCACCGTTAGCAGAAGGTGAAGTGACCATCAAAATTGAGGGTGAATTGGTTTCTAAACCATACATCGATATCACGCTACACATTATGAAACAATTTGGTGTGGACGTGATCAACAACGATTACCAAGAGTTTGTCATTCCAACGGGGCAATCATACAAAGCACCAGGTGATTTCCTTGTCGAGGGCGATGCATCTTCCGCGTCTTACTTCCTAGCAGCAGCTGCGATTAAAGGTGGTGAAATTAAGGTAACGGGGATTGGTAAAAACAGTATCCAAGGTGATATCCAATTTGCTGATGCACTTGAACAAATGGGTGCTGAAATTGAATGGGGTGATGACTACGTTATCTCTCGTTGTGGTGAGCTGAAGGGCATTGATATGGACTACAACCACATTCCTGATGCAGCGATGACGATTGCGACCACTGCACTGTTTGCAAAAGGCACAACAGCGATTCGTAACGTCTACAACTGGCGTGTGAAAGAGACCGATCGTCTTGCGGCCATGGCAACCGAACTACGTAAAGTGGGTGCTGAGGTAGAAGAGGGTGAAGACTACATCATCGTTAATCCAGTGGCTGAATTGAAACATGCGGCGATTGATACTTACGATGATCACCGTATGGCAATGTGTTTTTCGTTGGTCGCGCTAAGTGATACGCCGGTAACGATTAATGATCCGGGTTGTACATCAAAGACATTCCCTGACTACTTCGACAAGCTGAAGATGCTGAGTCAATAAGAACGCTAAGTTGATAAAACTCAGGAAGTAAAAAAGCTTGCCTAAATGGCAAGCTTTTTAATTACTGCTGAAGCGTAAATTCTTTTGAAAGATGGTGCGCTAAGTATTTAAACATGTTAAATACTGCGGTTGTATTCTCTGTCGGCATCCCATTGCTGTCTAGGAAGTATTCGCCTTTGAAGACGAGTACATCGTCTTTCTCTACTACGCTGTTTGCGCGCATGCCTTCAATGTAGTCATCATGTGATTGGATAATTTGGTTTGCGATAAGCAGTAAATCAAATTCTGCTATTACTTTCTTTGTCATGAGTTTATCTCTGATAACTGAATATAACGTTGAGTTTATGATGTCGAACTAGAAATTCAATGATTTCACAACCGATTAAGAGAGTCTTTTCGAATATCCACAATTTATTTTGTGATTTATGGCAAAAATAATGGAATGGGGCTCGCGTTCGATTCATGGACAAGCTTAGTATGAGCCCGTTTAGAGTTAATGCCTGATGAATAGGCCCTTGCTAGTATTCTTTTCGAGTACTTTATAGCTTCTTTATATTGTGACCCTTTTATCTGTGAGTCGACGAATTGTCGAGCGATCAGATCCAATTTTGAAAAAAGCGGTTGATCTTCTAGTAATCTCGCACAATAGTAAAAAAAGAAGCAATGAATTTAGAATATCATGCGTAAAAGCCCACAAGTTAAATTGTTGGTGCTAAAGCATCGTGATTAAGGACGTTAGAGTCAATATGGGTAAATCGCTCGTTATAGTGGAGTCGCCGGCCAAGGCTAAAACTATCAATAAATACCTTGGCAAAGACTTTGTCGTTAAGTCGAGTGTAGGTCACGTACGTGATTTACCAACGGCAGGTCAAAGTACTGGTAAAAAGGCTGCTGCAGTTTCAACAAAGGGTATGAGCCCAGAAGAAAAAGCTCGTATCAAGAAAGAAAAAGATCGCAAAGCTCTTATCAAAAAGATGGGTATTAACCCGTATAAAGAGTGGGAAGCAAATTACCAAGTATTACCGGGTAAAGAAAAAGTTGTTGCTGAACTGCAAAAACTGGCTGAGAACGCAGACCATGTTTATCTCGCAACCGATTTGGACCGCGAAGGAGAAGCTATCGCATGGCACCTTCGTGAGATCATCGGTGGCGATGAAACGCGATACAAGCGAGTGGTGTTTAACGAAATCACCAAGAACGCAATTCAACAAGCTTTTGAAACTCCAGGTGAGCTAAACATCGATGGCGTAAACGCACAGCAAGCACGACGTTTTATGGACCGTGTTGTTGGCTTTATGGTGTCACCTCTGCTTTGGAAGAAAGTAGCACGAGGCCTATCCGCTGGCCGTGTTCAATCAGTGGCTGTAAAGCTTCTTGTTGAGCGTGAGCGCGAGATCAACGCCTTTATTCCAGAAGAGTTCTGGGATGTGCATGCTGATACAAAAACAGCAGAAAAAACAGATTTTAGACTTCAAGTCGCACAAAAAGACGGTGTTGCGTTTAAACCTGAAAATGAAGCGCAAACGCAAGCTGCATTGAGTGTTCTTGAGAAAGCACAATACGAAGTATGTAAGCGTGAAGACCGCCCAACGAAGAGTAAGCCGTCTGCACCGTACATTACTTCAACGCTTCAACAGGCTGCGAGTACTCGTCTTGGTTATGGCGTAAAGAAAACCATGATGTTGGCGCAACGCCTATATGAAGCGGGCTACATTACTTATATGCGTACTGACTCAACCAACTTGAGTTCAGAAGCGGTAGAAGCAGCTCGTGAATACATCGGTTCTGAGTTTGGTGCAGAGTACCTGCCACCTAAAGCGCTTGTATACGGTAGCAAAGAGGGCGCTCAAGAGGCTCACGAAGCGATTCGTCCTTCAAGCGTTGATGTTAAGTCAGAAGACTTAAATGGCGTAGACGCAGACGCACACAAGCTTTACTCGCTGATCTGGAATCAATTCGTAGCGTGTCAAATGACCCCTGCGCAGTACGACTCAACAACAGTAAGCGTTAAAGCTGAAGAGTACACGCTAAAAGCGAAAGGTCGTATCCTTAAATTCGACGGCTGGACTCGTGTTCAACGTCCGATGGGTAAAAACGAAGATACGATCCTGCCTGCAGTACAAATTGGCGATAAGTTGGATCTCATTGCATTGGATCCTAAGCAACACTTTACTAAGCCACCGGCTCGTTTCACTGAAGCGGCGCTTGTTAAAGAACTTGAGAAACGTGGTATCGGTCGTCCTTCAACATACGCGTCGATCATCTCTACCATTCAAGATCGTGGTTACGTGAAAGTTGAGCAGCGTCGTTTCTATGCTGAGAAGATGGGTGAAATTGTTACTGACCGTCTAGACGGCAGCTTCAATGACCTAATGAACTACGACTTTACGGCTCGTATGGAGCAGAAGTTAGACCAAATCGCTGAAGGCGAAGCAAGCTGGAAAGGCGTGCTAGATAATTTCTTCAAAGATTTTACCGGTGATTTGGAAAAAGCGGACCTCGACGAAGATGCAGGCGGCATGAAGCCAAATCACATCGTTGAAACCGATATTGAGTGTCCAACTTGTGGCCGTAATATGGGTATTCGTACTGCTTCGACAGGCGTATTCCTAGGCTGTTCTGGTTATGCACTTCCACCAAAAGAGCGTTGTAAGACAACGATTAACCTTGGTGATGAAGAAGGTATTATCAACGTTCTTGAAGAAGATGTTGAAACCGCAGCCCTTCGTGCTAAAAAGCGTTGCCCGATCTGTGAAACGGCAATGGACGCTTATCTGATTGATGACAAGCGTAAGATGCATGTATGTGGTAACAACCCGAACTGTGAAGGTTACGTTGTTGAACACGGCGAATTCAAAGTAAAAGGCTATGATGGCCCGCTTGTTGAGTGTGACAAGTGTGGTTCAGATATGGTTCTGAAGAATGGTCGTTTCGGTAAGTACATGGATTGTACGAGTGAAGATTGTAAGAACACTCGTAAGATTTTGAAAAACGGCGAAGTTGCGCCACCAAAAGAAGACCCAGTACATTTCCCTGAACTTCCATGTGAAAATTCAGACGCGTACTTTGTGCTTCGTGATGGTGCTTCTGGTCTATTCATGGCAGCAAGTAACTTCCCTAAATCACGTGAAACTCGTGCTCCTTTAGTGGAAGAATTAGTTCGCTTTAAAGACCGTATTTCACCGAAGTTCCAATACCTAACGACAGCTCCAGTGGCTGATCCAGACGGTAAGCCGACAGTGGTTCGTTTTAGTCGTAAGACAAAAGAGAACTACGTTCGTACAGAAGTGGATGGTAAGCCTTCTGGTTGGACCGCCTTGTACATTGACGGTAAATGGGAAGTAACGGATAAACGTAAAAAGCCCAAAGAAAAGTAACTGAACGTTATTGATATAAAAAGCAGCCAATAGGCTGCTTTTTTTCGACTCATATATGACTAATTATGCAACTGATTGAAATTAAGTCTTAGTTGTAATCTTTTATTAAATTCATAGCGTAAAATAAATCAAGAGATTAGTCACACGATCTTATGTAACTGTAACGAATGTGTAACTTAATTAGAATATTGTAACTCATAGATCAGTGTTTAGTTGTATACCTGATGTGTGTTGGGTGTTAATGTAATGTTTCGCTCAAACAGTGTAATGTGAGCTGCTTTAAGTCTTAGGAAAGCAATCAGCTTACATAGCACAGAATGGCGTATTAAAAATTGAAATCGGCTGGAAAGTCGATAACGTATATAAAACCAAGTGCAAACAATAGTGCACGAAAAACAACGTTTGGCTTAGGATACTGTCACTGTATGTGAATGGATATTCGCTAAGTACCGAAATCATTGTCAGTGCTCATCCCCCAGAGGAAGATACCTCTACGAGTACTGACATCGACAAGCTATAAATATATGGAGAATAAAATGGCTGGTGTATTGGGAATGATTCTTGCTGGTGGTGAAGGCTCTCGCTTAAGACCTTTAACTGAATCGCGCAGCAAACCCTCGGTTCCTTTCGGTGGTAGTTACCGCTTAATTGATTTCGCTTTAAATAACTTCGTTAACGCGGATCTAATGAAGATCTATGTATTAACGCAGTTCAAGTCACAGTCACTGTTCCACCATATGAAAAAAGGTTGGAATATCAGTGGTATAACAGATCGTTTTATCGACCCAATCCCTGCTCAAATGCGTACGGGTAAGCGTTGGTATGAAGGCACGGCAGATGCGATCTACCAAAACCTTCGCTTTATGCAGTTAGAAGAACCAGATCAAGTTTGTATCTTTGGTTCTGACCACATCTACAAAATGGATATTAAGCAAATGCTTGATTTCCACAAAGAGAAGAAAGCAGCACTAACGGTTTCAGCTCTACGTATGCCTTTGGCTGAAGCATCAGAGTTCGGTGTTATCGAAGTTGATGCGGAAGGGCGTATGATTGGCTTTGAGGAGAAGCCTGCAAACCCTAAACCAATTCCAGGTGACCCTGACTCCGCATTGGTTTCTATGGGTAACTACGTATTTGAAGCAAATGAGCTTTTTGCAGAGCTCGTTGAAGATGCAGATCGTGAAGGTTCTTCACATGACTTTGGTAAAGACATTATCCCTAACATGTTCCCACGTGGTGATGTGTTTGTGTATGACTTCAGCACCAACCGCATTACTGGCGAGAAAGAAGAAGTTTACTGGCGTGATGTAGGTACGATTGACGCGTACTGGCAAGCGCACATGGATCTTCTTGAGAAAGATGCACCATTCTCACTATACAACCGCAAGTGGCCACTGCACACTTACTATCCACCATTACCACCTGCGACGTTTACAGACTCGGCTAATGGTCGTGTTCAAATCATCGATAGCTTAGTGTGTAACGGTAGTTATGTTCGTGGTTCTCGTATCGAGAAGTGTGTACTTGGCTTCCGTAGCAATATTGCATCAGCGTGTGACATCAGTGAGAGTATCTTATTGGGCGACGTAAAAGTGGGCGAGGGCTGTGTACTTCGTCGTGTTATCGTCGATAAAGATGCAGACATCGCACCGGGCACACAGATTGGTGTAAACCTGAAAGAAGACAAAAAGCATTACCACGTCTCTGACGATGGTGTAGTAGTAATCCCTAAAGGAGCACGAGTTGGTTACTAAGACTCTCTCGGTACTTTTTGTAGCGTCTGAAGTAGAAGGCTTGATTAAGAGCGGTGGCTTGGCTGATGTAGCCAAGGCACTGCCTAAAGCGTTACAAACACTCGAACAGGACGTTCGAGTGACCATCCCCGCTTATCGCAACATCCCAAATATTGATTCTGCAGAAGTTGTTCTATCGACAGAGCTCGATCATTGGCCGCATACGGCTTATCAAGTTAAGAAGTTAAGTGTTGAAGGCGTACAAGTGTTTGGTATTGAATGTGCTAAATACTTCGACCGTCCAGAAATGTACGCTGAAAATAATCAGGCTTATGCTGATAATGGTGAGCGTTTTTCGTTCTTCAGCGCAGCATGTTTGGATATGCTTCCTAAGCTTGGTTTCCAACCTGATATTATTCATGCGAACGATTGGCATACTGGCTTTGTTCCTTTCTTGCTTAAATCTCGCTACCAACAGCATGAATTCTTTGAGAACACGCGCAGTGTCATTTCAATCCACAACGCGGTGTTCAAAGGCGTATTCTCATACGATGAGCTGCAATGTCTTCCTGAAATGCACAGTCGTAATGTTCCTGAAGTTGCGGTCAGTGATACGCACGTGACTATGCTTAAAGCCGGTGTACTATGCGCAGATAAAGTGAACGCAGTAAGCCCAACGTACGCGGAAGAGCTAAAAACAGAGCTTGGTAGTCATGGCATGGCGGCTGAGTTTCAACGTAGAGCTTCAGACTTAGTCGGAATCCTAAATGGTTGTGACTACGGTGCTTGGAATCCAGAAACGGATGCATTTCTTCCTCGTAAATACAAAGCGACCAAACACAGCATGGCGCGTGGAAAATCAGCGTGTAAACAGAAGCTTCAACAAGAAGTCGGCTTACCGGTCATCGATTGCGCAGTGTATGGGATGGTTTGTCGCTTAACGAACCAGAAAGGCGTTCACTACTTGTTGCCTATCATTGAACAATTCTTGAAGAATGATCTTCAGATTGTGATTGTAGGTACGGGTGACCCTGTTTTAGCGAGCCAACTTAAAGAGCTATCAGCGCTGCATTCAGACAAATTCTCTTTTGTAGAGGCATACAACAATGAATTAGCGCATCTAGTTGAAGCGGGTTCTGACTTTTTCTTGATGCCTTCTGAGTTTGAACCTTGTGGTTTAAACCAGATCTACAGTATGGCTTATGGCACCTTACCGATCGTTCGCTCTGTCGGTGGTCTAAAAGACAGTGTGAATGATTATGACGAGGATCCTGAAGTGGCGACCGGCTTTGCTTTTGAAGAGCCGACTCCGCAGGCTTTGTTGGCCGTTTTACACCGTTCGTTGCTGCTTTACGCACAAAACCCATCTGAAATTAAGCGTGTTCAGCTTTATGCGATGCAACAAGACTTTAGTTGGGAAGATGCTGCGAAAGAGTATTTAACGATGTATCACTCGGCATTTTAACGCTCTGTTTTAGCTGATGCACAGCAATTGTCTTTAATGAAAGAGGCGCTCTAATAATAGGGCGCCTTTTGCTATCTGGTCTGAGTACATCACGTTTAGAAAGACAAAGCTTGCAAACTCATTTAAGTCAGGTAGAAAAGGAAGTGAAGCATTCACAGCGCTAATGATAGGTTTGACACTATTATCACCTAATCTTCTTAATTGCGTGATATCCTTAGCCATCGCCTTGTGATGAGGCTTAGCTCCATTTTAATAATTAAAGCGATAGGTATGTCTGAAAGTTTATTATTTCATAAAACATTTACTCACCCTACTAGCGATGAGTGGGTGGTATTTGTGCATGGTGCCGGAGGTAGCTCCTCTATTTGGTTCAAGCAGATCAAGGCGTATAAACAGCATTTCAACCTGCTCCTCATTGACCTGAGAGGGCATGGTAAATCAGACAACATACTTAAAGAGCTGATATCAAACCGTTATACATTCAAAGCTGTCACGCTCGATATTCTTAAAGTATTAGACCACCTTAAAATCCGCTCCGCACACTTCGTTGGTATGTCGTTAGGAACCATTATTGTCCGTAATGTTGCGGAGTTAGCGGCAGGGCGCGTGCGTTCAATGGTATTAGGTGGTGCGGTAACTAAACTCAACACCCGCTCGCAAGTATTGGTTAAGCTAGGAAATCTAAGCAAACATATCATTCCTTACATGTGGCTTTATAGCCTTTTTGCTTACATAGTGATGCCACAAAAAAGCCAAAAAGAGTCTCGTCACCTGTTTATTCGTGAAGCCAAAAAGCTGTGTCAAAAAGAGTTTAAGCGTTGGTTTATATTGACGGCTGATGTGAACCCCTTAATGAAATATTTCAAAGATAGGGAGTTACCGATACCAACCCTTTATCTGATGGGAGAGCGTGACTACATGTTCATCAAGCCCGTTAAAGAAATGGTTGAGGCGCACGAGTCGAGTGAACTGGTCGAAATTGCTAACTGTGGTCATGTGTGTAACGTTGAAAACCCTGAAGAATTTAACCAGCACTCTATCGAGTTTATCCAAAAGCAAATCCAGTGATTTCTAAGTCGGTCATTTGAACTCATAATAGAATTGAAATAAAAACGGGAAGCTATTTGTAGCTTCCCGCTTTTGTTTTGAGGATAAATCAAATGAAGCGGCTAAGACCTCATTAAGCTCGTCTACTCAGGAGAGTTAGCTCCGCATTGCCAACAAGAACCAAATTGTGCCTCGTTCACTTCATGACATTCACTGCAGCGCCACTCTTCATAGATGATAGAATCTTGCTGTTTTTGGTAGTCATTGACAATAGCACGCGCCTTAGTGGCCATTTCTGGCTCATATAGCCATACGTATGGGTCAGTTTCTTCTGTGAACGGGATTTCCCCTTTCAAACCAAACAAACCCTCACCACGGACTTCACAGGCAATATTCTCACTTTCTAGGAGTCCGCAGATGATATGTGCCTCTGTCGGATTTGATGCACTGAAGATTTTCATTGATATAGAACCTTATCCGGCCACAATTATTATTCCGCAACCGGTGCTGAACGAAACTTGCTCATCAACCATTTAGCGATAATTGGGAACACCCCTAATAATGCAAATGACAATAGTACAGAAGGTGAAACGATGCCTGAAAGCGAATCAATTTCTGCGAGTTGGGTACCAGCATTCAAGAAGACTGCAGTACCAGGCAACATGCCGATTTGGCTTGTTACATAGTAGCGAGTCACCGACATGGGTGTTAAGCCCATCAACAGGTTGATAAGGAAAAACGGAAACACTGGGATAAGTCGCAAAGAAAACAAGTAAAATGCGCCGTCTTTTTCAACGCCTTTATTAATCGTAGTGAGTTTGTCGCCAAACTTAGTTTGAATCCAGTCTCGCAGTAGGTAACGACTACTCAAAAAGGCAAGAGTTGCGCCTATTGCACTGGCGAAAGATACTAATAACAAACTATTCCAGAAGCCAAACAGCGCAGCACCAAGTAGTGTAACAACGGCTGCTCCCGGGATGGAGAAGGCGGTGATCAATACATATGCGATAAAGTACGTCGCCGCGGCGGCAATAAAGTTACTTTCAATGTAGTCGTTTAGCACCGCTTGCTGTGCTTTGGCGTTTTCGAGCGTGAGGTATTGGCCAAAATTAATGCCTAATAAAAAGATCGTTACGACCAATACAATACCTAATATCATTTTCTTACTCATTGATACTTCCTCAAATTTTCAATGCAGACCATTAGTATAGATAGACAGGCAAAGCATAGATTAACTTTCACTAGATATAAAAAAAGCCGCAGAAATGCGGCTTAGTTGTATAAAAAGGTGTACTGAAAATGTTAATTGACGCGACTGATAAGCTCTTCACGACGTTGCTGCGGGATAACCGACCAATGGGTGCCATTGATCGCCCCCTCTAGTGCCCAAAGCAGTTCAATACTGACGGAGGACGCATGAGATTCCTTGATGGCATTAAATGCGTTTACAGAGCCAGATTCATATAAACGTTCTACGGAATCAATTCCAGCTTTCTTCAACATGCGCTCGGTGGTGAGTCGAAGATTCGGGAGGTCTTTGAGTCGAGTTGGCTTAGCAGCGGACTGTTCAGCTTTCTCTTCTTTTGCAAAACCCAGAGACGTAGTTGCAAGCTGTAAGATTTTCTCTTGGTCTTGCCACAGGCCTTCTGGTAAAGCGAAGTATTTAGTTACGACAGGGAAACCACGTTTTTTGTAGACGTACGGTTGAAACCCTTGTTGCTCGAACTGTTTTGTTGTGCCTTTGTCTGCTCGTATGTGCAACTGGTCATTAACAACCAGAGCAAACATAGTGTCATCAGCAAAAAGACCGAATCCACCAAACATTGAGCGTGACTTTATTTTTCCTAGGGGCTCAAATAACTTCATTGAGTCCTTTAGTATCGGTTTATCCATGTTATTTATCTCGGTGTATTTGAACTACGCCACCAAATAAGCAGGTCCGAGAGATTAGCAAAATGTTGCAATTACATTGTCAATAAGCCGTAAATTACTAAATTATTAGTAGTTACTGCATTTTGCCATCGGTAACCCCGCTACCATACCAACGAGTGGTTTAGGCCGGAAGCTTTGCGTCTCACCTTTTCAAGTGATTTGCCCTGTGCGTGACTGATTGAATAGAATAAAGTTTTTGTTGAATGAGGCTCACACTTGTTATTTCAAAGTGTGATGTTGCTTCAATTAATGATCTTTATCATATGAAACTAGGTTTATTTTAGTTGCTGATAAAAAAAACGCACCCAAAGGTGCGCTTGATGAAAATAAACTCAATTTATCAGTTAATTTAACGTTTTAACTGTACTACGTTCAACAATTTCTGGGTGCATTTCGAAGACGCGTTTTTCATGGTCTTTGTCTTTAATACGCTCAAGCAGAATTTCGAAGGCGTTCTTACCGACACGGCGCTTCGGTTGGTGAACGGTAGTCAATGGTGGAGAGAAGTACTCAGCCAGTTCGATGTTATCGTAGCCAATGATAGAGATATCTTCAGGGATACAGATGCCTTTCTGCTGTAGGCGGCTCATCAAGCCTAGTGCCATGGTATCGTTGAAACAGAATACAGCTGTCGGGCGATCTTCCATCTCAACAATTTTGTCAGCGGCTAGAACGGCAGTATCACACTCAAAGTTACCTTCGATGATCATGTCGTCATTTGCAGTAATGTTAGCTTCTTCCAAAGCGCGCTTGTAACCAGCGATACGCTCCACACACGCCGCTTTGTCTAAGTGGCCACTTAAACAAGCAATCTTTGAGTGACCGCGGTCGATTAGGTATTTAGTCGCTAGGTAGCCACCTTCTTCAGAGTTATCGATGATCTTATCTGCTTGAGAACTCTCCGGGCCCCAGTCCATGACTACTTTAGGGATGTCAGCGTGACGGTCTAACATCTCTCTCAGTTCTTCAGTTAGGTCTGAACACATAACCAAGATGCCATCTACACGTTTCTCTGCAAGCATTCGAATGTAGTCACGTTGCTTCTCATAGATACCACCCGTGTTACACAGGATCAAAGTGTAACCTTGACGGTAGCAGTAGCTCTCAACACCATCGATAACTTCTGAGAAGAATAGGTTGGTTGATTGAGTCACTAGCATGCCGATGGTTCGTGTTGAATTACACTTCAAACTACGAGCAACAGCACTTGGTGCATAGTTTAATTCGTCTACCGCTTTATTTACTTTTTCTTGAGTCGCTTCTGCAACAAAGCGTGTTTTGTTGATTACGTGAGAAACGGTTGTGGTTGATACGCCTGCTAAGCGAGCGACATCTTTTATAGTGGCCATGGTTTTATCCTATTAGAAGCTACTTTCCCCAAAGTACGGAGTGAAGTAGCCGTTAAGCTACCTAACTAAGAGCTTAAATTTGTAGGGCTCTTTGGGTACTAAAGTGTTAAAAAACAAAAAACCGCTAGTGAGCGGCTTGTTTTAACACCGAAATGCTCTGAACTTAATAAGCATAGCATTTCGTGAATGTTTCATATTTTATCGTTTGCGGTCACAATTCTAGACTGACTAGAAAATACTCGCAATACAATTCACCCAGAAATCCGGGTGAATTGTCACATTCTACGGAATTTATTTACCTAGTCATCAGTTAAGCTTATTCACCAGCTAAATATTGAGCATCTAATTGACAGAAAGCCATTAGCAGAGAAGATACAGCAGCGTAGAAACCGAATTCATCAACATCGTGACACTTAACGTTGAATTTCGGGATCCAAGTTAATAGCTGTTGCTCGATAAATTGTTGCTGAACTTCGAACGATTTTTCTAGTACTTCTTCTGATTCTGTTTCATTAGAACGAATGATTAGGTTACCTAAGAAGTCGAGTTCGATAGCGATGTGGTCTGCTGGTTCTTTTAGATCTTGGTTAACCACTAGGTTGTGCTTAGCCATGATCTCTTCCATCTCTTTCGCTGGTATATCGTTTAATAGGCCAGTTTCACCGATGTACATTGAAGCATAAGGAAGGGCGCCATGCTTATCTGTCTTTAGGAAAAGGTCGCAAAAGTCAGCAGACAGTTCTAGTTGTGCATCTTCGCGAGTTTGTAGGCGGTTCAGGGCATCAACTAACTTATCAATAGCAGGCTTTAGAGTTTCATTTTCGCCTAAACCAGTTAAGAAAGAACGAATTTCAACAGAGTGGTAGTGGTCAAGTTCGTCTTGAGTGAGCTCTTTGGCGAATAAGCTTGATAACCACCAGTAAATTTCTGCTCTTTGCTCATTGAACGCTTTCGTATCTTTCATTACGTAAATCCTGATTTAGTCTTGTGGTGTTTTTTACACACCAAGGCTGATGACGAGGTTATTTGCGAAATGCAAAGTTACTCGTTAGTAGTAATGCCTATATTGAATTGTGCCAGACGACAAATAGCAAGGTTTAAGATTGTCTTGTATCAAAAAAAATCCATGTTTCTGGCATTTATCTACAGTACCACTAGAATTGTTACTAGTTATGAATAGAATAGTCACCGAAACTATTAAATAAGAAAAGTGGTGTAGATGAGCTATCACGTATTAGTCGTAGAAGATGATGTGGTGACCCGTAGTAAACTGGTTGGTTATTTCCAGAACGAAGGGTACAGAGTAAGCGAAGCCGAAAGCGGCGCTCAAATGAGAAACGTGTTAGACGAAAACAACGTTGACCTCATTATGCTGGACATCAACTTACCAGGCGAAGATGGATTGATGCTAACTCGCGAATTACGCAGTCAATCAGACATTGGAATTATTTTAGTTACTGGACGCACGGATAGCATCGACAAAATTGTTGGCCTTGAAATGGGCGCTGACGATTACGTTACTAAACCCTTCGAACTTCGCGAGTTACTGGTTCGAGTTAAAAACCTACTTTGGCGTATTTCTGCCGCTCGTAAAACAGCAGCAGGTGCGGTTGAAGAATCTGAAGATGAATCAGTGGTTCGTTTTGGTGAGTGGACATTTGATATCCCTCGTCGTGCGTTAAGCAAAAACGGCGAGCCGGTAAAATTGACGAAAGCGGAATACGAACTATTGGTTGCACTGTCTTCTTACCCTAATCAGGTATTAAGCCGCGAACGTATTCTTAATATGATTAGCCACCGTGTTGATGCGCCGAATGACCGTACTATTGATGTACTGATTCGTCGTATGCGCGCAAAAATGGAGTTCGATCCGAAGAACCCACAAATTTTTGTGACGGTTCACGGCGAAGGTTACATGTTTGCTGGTGACTAAGTCTTGCGGGACATGTTAGTCCGCTAGAATAGTAAATATTAAAAAGCCGAGACATCATCAGTGATGTCTCGGCTTTTTTATGACTCAGTCTTTTATGTAGACTGCTTATTGAGGCTGAGCTGCCGAAACGACATTCTCATCTTCAGCTAGGCTCGAAGCTTCAGGCACGACGATTGGCTCTTCTACAATATCACTGCTGGTGTCTAGCCAGTCACGTAGGCTTTGCCAAACTAATCCTAGCGTCTCGTGCCAATATCGTTCAGTCTGTTCGAGATAAAGAGCCTTGGGCGTGTATTTTTCCCATGGTTCTACGATACCTTCTTGAGCAAGATAGTTAGTTGGCGCTGGCAAGGGTTTCATGCCTGCTGCATTAAATTCGTTGAGAGCACGTGTCATATGGCTTGCTGAAGTTACCAACACCATTCTTTTATTCTTAACGAACGCAGCGGCTTGGCGGGCTTCTTCCCAAGTGTCTTTGGCTGTTTCCAGCAGAATGATATCAGGCTTTGCAACACCGAGTGCCAGGGCTACCTTAGCCATCATTCTTGCGTTGCTGACCTCTGTGCCAGCGCCGTAGCCAGACAGAATCAGTTTAGCGCCCGGGTAGAGGCGTAAAATGCGAATACCTTCACTCAAACGCATCAAGCCTGTGCGACTCAGTTCAGATGTTGGTGGGATCTGGTCATCAACGACGTGGCCGCTACCAAGAACCATCACGTAATCGACGGTCTCGTCGACAGGTAAAAATGCAGTGTGCTGCCTTTCCATTGGCATTAATAGTTGACTAGAAACTGGCTGGAAAGCGATTAGGAAAATACCACAGAGGGCTGAGAGGGTAATTAAGCAACCAGTCTTTCTTTTAGTAGTAAACATCACTAGGGCTAAGCCCAGAAATGCGAGAATTAACATTGCTGGTAGTGGCATCAGTAATGAAGACACTACTTTTTTCAGCTCAAACATATCCGAATAGTCCGAAAAAACATCACTTAGTAGTAAAAAGAGACATCGCCTCTTTATTCCTGAAATTCCTGTGACAGAATAGCAGGCACGATAGGACATAATAACTCAAGTAGCCGTGACTGAAGACCGTAATTTCGACGATATTGCCCACAAATTTGCAAAAAATATTTACGGCTCTGACAAAGGAGAGATCCGTCAGATCATCGTATGGGAAGATTTAGAACAAGCTTTGAGCAAGTTTGAAGATTCTGCTTCTCCATTGCATGTGCTTGATGCTGGGGGCGGATTGGCACAGATGTCGCAAAAAATTGCGGCACTGGGTCATAAGGTTTCTCTATGTGATCTTTCTTCTGAGATGCTGAAGCTGGCTCGAGAAGGGATCACCGAAGCAGGGCTGTTAGAGCAATATCAGTTTATCCATTCTCCGGTACAAAAAGTGGCAGAGCATCTCGACGATAAAGTCGATTTTGTGATATTTCACGCCGTTATGGAGTGGCTAGCAGACCCAAAAGAAGCACTGGATTTGCTACTTGAACAAGTGAAACCGGGTGGTATTGCCTCGATAATGTTTTACAACCACCACGGATTAGTCCTGAAAAATGTGATTTGTGGCAACATTCCTCATGTATTGAATGGGATGCCACATCGAAAACGGTTTAAGCTGCAACCACAAAAAGGCTTGAAGCCAGAAGAGGTTTATCAATGGATAGAAGACGCTGGTCTAGAAATCTGTGGTAAATCAGGCATTCGCTCCTTCAGTGACTACATAGGTAATATGGAGTACATGGGCGATTACCAATTTGAAGATGTATTGGAACTAGAAAAACAGCTATGTCGCCAAGAGCCATATCTGTCACTAGGCCGTTATATTCACGTTTGGGCTCAAAAACCTGCGCAATAACAGTGATGAATGTGGTAAAAGAAACCACAATATGCGCTATGCAATCGTAAGAAGCCCGCGTTATAAAGAAATAGGCGTCATATCTACTGTGTTTGATATGACGAAGAACAGTAACAGGAACCACAATGAGTGAAATGACTCAAACTGCCGAAGAGCAGCCAATTGATGAGTTGGTGGGCTGGGTCAAGCAGCATGATTTTTCATTAAACTTGCCGCCAGAGCGCTTAGCATTTTTGATTGCTATCGCAGTATTAAGCAATGAAAGGTTCGATGAAGAGCTGGGCGAGGGTGAACTGCATGATGCGTTTACTATCGTCACTCGACTGTTTGAAGATACTGGTGAAGCCTCAGCGTTTCGTGCCAATAATGCAATTAATGAGTTGGTTAAACAGAAGCTGATTAGCCGCTTTACCAGCGAAATTACCGATGGCGCAAGCATATACCGCTTGTCACCGTTGGCTATTGGTATCTCAGATTATTATTTACGTCACCGTCAGTTCTCTAAATTAAAACTGTCTATCCAACTTTCCATGGTTGCCGACGAGATGGCAAAGGCCATTGAAGCTGCACAGAAAGGCGGAACGCCAGGACATTGGAGAAAGAATGTTTACGGCGTGCTCAAGTATTCTGTTGGTGAAATTTTCGATCAGATTGATCTTAACCAACGTGTTATGGATGAGCAGCAGCAGACCGTAAAACAGCAGATTGCCGACCTTCTTAATAAAGATTGGCGTGAGGCGATCAACAACTGTGAAGTCTTGCTATCAGAAACCTCAGCCACGCTAAAAGAGCTGCAAGACACCTTGCAAGCGGCAGGTGATGAACTGCAAACGCAGATCCTAGATATCCAAGAAATAGTCTACGGTGACGACGAACTTGAGTTTGTTGGCGAAACCCTGTTTGGTCTGCAAATGAAGCTCGACCGAATCACAAGTTGGGGCCAACAAGCAATTGATCTGTGGATCGGCTATGACCGTCACGTTCACAAGTTTATCCGTACCGCGATTGATATGGATAAGAACCGTGCCTTCAGCCAACGCTTACGTCAATCTGTGACTGAATACTTTGATGCGCCTTGGCTACTGACGTATGCCGACGCTGAAAAGTTAACTGACCTTCGTGATGAAGCACTAGTGCTTCGTGATGACGAGGTAACAGGACAAGCGCCACTCGACGTAGAGTACGAAGAATTTGAGCAAGTGAACGATCTGCTGTCTGAAAGAATTGCAGATATGTTAAAAGCTCACAAACAGCAAGGTGCGCCAATCGATCTTGGCCTTGTGTTACGCGACTACCTCGCTGAACACCCTCGCACACACCATTTTGATTTAGCCAGAATTGTTGTCGACCAAGCGGTGCGCTTAGGTTACTCAGAGTCTGACTATCAGGCTATTCAGCCAGATTGGCAGGCAATCAACGATTTCGGTGCAAAGGTACAAGCCAATGTCATTAACAAGTACTGATGATTACATGCCAGAGAAACTGGTAAAAGCGATAGCGAACCCATTGTTCCCTGCGCTAGACAGCATGCTGCGTTCAGGTAAGCATATTTCAACAGAAGACCTAGATAACCACGCGTTACTGTCTGATTTTGAAGTTGAGCTTCAGCATTTCTACCAACGCTACAACACAGAACTTGTGAAAGCACCGGAAGGTTTCTTCTATCTGCGTCCGCGTTCTACGTCTTTAATTGGTCGTAGTGTGTTGTCTGAGCTAGACATGCTTGTTGGCAAGGTATTGTGTTTCTTGTACCTAAGCCCAGAACGTTTAGCTCACGAAGGTATCTTCACTAACCAAGAGTTGTTTGAAGAGCTAATGGCGCTAGCGGATGAGAAAAAACTCATGAAGCTAGCAACAAACCGTGCGTCTGGTTCTGATTTAGACAAAGAAAAACTGTTTGAAAAAGTGCGTACTTCTCTGCGTCGCTTACGTCGTATCGGCATCTTGATTGCGATTGGCGAAACGGGCAAATTCCGTATCAGCGAAGCGGTATTCCGTTTTGGTGCGGACGTACGTGTTGGCGATGACATGAAAGAAGCTCAACTGCGCCTTATCCGTGATGGTGAGGCTGTGGTGCATACTCAAGAACCTAACCAAGGTAGCTTGTTGAATGAAGAGAAAGCTGAAGCTACATCAGATGTAGATGAAAACGGTCAACAAGATATTTTTAACGATCAAGCTGACTTTGACCTTGAGTCAAACGACGGCGAACAAACAAAAGTAGAAGGTGAAGCATGATTGAAAGAGGTAAGTATCAATCATTAACCATGGTCAACTGGAACGGCTTCTTCGCACGTACTTTTGATATTGATGGATTGGTTACAACGCTTTCTGGCGGTAACGGTGCAGGTAAGTCGACCACAATGGCGGCATTCATTACAGCACTTATCCCTGACCAAAGCCTTCTGCATTTCCGTAACACAACGGAAGCAGGCAGCTCACAGTCATCACGTGATAAAGGCCTTTACGGTAAGCTTCAGCCAGGCGCATGTTATGCAGCGTTAGATGTGGTGAACTCTCGTAACCAACGCCTACTGTTTGCAGTAAAACTGCAGCAAGTTGCTGGTCGTGACAAGAAAGTAGACATCAAGCCGTTCGTTATCCAAGGTCTTCCAAGCCATGTGAAGCCAACGGATGTATTGATTCAGAACGTTTCAGACAGTCATGCTCGTGTATGTCAGCTAAATGATGTGAAGGCCGCAGTTGCACAATACGAAGGCGCACACTTCAAAGCGTTCTCTTCGATTGTGGATTACCACTCACAGATGTTCGAATACGGTGTGGTACCGAAGAAACTGCGTAATAGCAGCGACCGTTCTAAGTTCTACCGTCTGATTGAGGCATCACTTTATGGTGGTATCTCAAGCGCAATTACACGTTCTCTGCGTGATTACCTTCTACCGCAAAATGGTGGTGTGAAGAAAGCATTCCAAGATATGGAATCGGCACTGCGTGAGAACCGCATGACGTTAGAAGCGATCAAGACAACTCAGTCGGATCGTGACTTGTTCAAGCATTTGATCACTGAATCGACCAATTACGTGGCAGCAGACTACATGCGCCATGCAAACGATCGTCGTAACAAGCTTGATCAAACCATGAAGTTCCGTGGTGAACTGTTTGGTTCGCGTGAAACTTTACTTGAGCAAAACAACCTGTTGAATCGAGTTCAAGAAGAACTTGAGTTGCTGGTGGATCAAGAATCGTCTCTAGAACAAGACTACCAAGCGGCTTCGGATCATCTTCAATTGGTTCAAACTGCACTTCGTCAGCAAGAGAAAATTGCTCGCTACAGCGAAGATCTAGAAGAGCTTAATGAGCGTCTAGAAGAGCAGATGATGGTGGTTGAAGAAGCTCAAGAGCGAGTACTTCTTGCAGAAGAGCAGGCAACCATTACTGAAGAAGAAGTGGATAGCCTGAAAACTCAGCTTGCTGATTACCAACAAGCATTGGATGTTCAGCAGACTCGCGCACTTCAATACCAGCAAGCGGTTCAAGCATTAGAGAAAACCAAGCAGTTGCTAGGTGATGAATCTATTACGGCAGAAAGTGCGTTGACCTTGGTTTCTGAGTTAAAAGCACAAGAAGAGTCAAGCACACAGAAGCTACTGTCTACTAAGCACAAGCTAGACATGTCTTCAGCAGCTTCTGCACAGTTCGATAAAGCGCTGTCTTTGGTTAAGAGCATTGTTGGTGATTTTGAACGTAAAGAAGCGTCTCACAGCGCTAAACAAGCTCTAGATAAAGGTCGTAACGCAAAACACGTTGTTGAGAACGAACAGCAATGGCGTGCTCAGCATCGCGACATGGCTCGTGATGTGGCGCAGCAGCGTCAAGCGAAAGAGCTGGCGACTGAATACCAAAAGCAACACAATATTTCACTGACTGACGAAGCGGTTTTCGAAGAAGAACGTGAACGTCATGCCATGCAGATCGAAACGCTTGAGTATGCTCAAGAAGAGCTGCGTGAAGCGAAGAGTGAACAACGTCGTGTTCAGCAAAACCACGATCAAGAGATTCAAAAGCTTGAATCTGTTGCTCCTGCGTGGATCACAGCAAATGATGCGCTTGAGTCGTTGAGAGATCAAACCGAAGCTGAGCTAGAAGATAGCCAAGCTGTGATGACGCAAATGCAGCAAGTGCTTGAAGATGAAAAATCTCAAGTGGTGGCTAAAGATCAACTGGCAACGCGCCGAGCTGAACTTGAGCAAGAGATCGAGCGTCTAGCGTCACCTGGTGGTTCTAACGATCCTCGTTTGAAAGGCTTAGCAGATACCCTTGGTGGCGTTCTGCTTTCTGAGATCTACGACGACATCACGATTGGCGATGCACCATACTTCAGTGCGATGTATGGCCCGGCTCGTCATGCGATTGTGGTTTCAGATCTTGATGGCATCAAAGAGAAACTGATTGATCTTGATGATTGTCCTGAAGACCTTTACATCCTTGAGGGTGATGTAGACGCGTTTGATGACAGCTCGTTCAATGCCGATGAGTTAGAAGGCGCGGTGTGTGTTCAACTGAACGATCGCCAGATGCGTTACTCTCGTTTCCCTGAGATCCCACTGTTTGGCCGTGCAGCTCGTGAGCAACGTTTAGAGAAACTGCGTGAAGAGCGCGATGTGGTTGTTGAGAATCACGCGAAAGCTGCGTTTGACTCTCAAAAACTTAATCGTTTATACCAAGCATTCAATAGCTTTGTAGCGAAGCACCTGCACGTTGCGTTTAACGCAGATCCAGAGCAAGCACTTACAGTCGTTCGTGAGAAACGCAACCAAGTAGTGCGCTCGTTAGCTGAACTGGATTCGAAAGAGCAACAACAACGCAGCCAGCTTCAACAAAGTAAACAGGCGATTGCTGCGCTTGATAAGTTAGCGCCTATGGTTCGTATTCTAGAAGACGAAACATTAGCTGAGCGTTTGGCTGAACTAGAAGTACAACTAGAACGCCTGAGCGAAGCTAAGTCTTACCTGAACACTCACGGCAAAGCACTTGCTTCACTAGAGCAAATCGTTTCTGCACTAGACGCAGACCCAGAGCAATTTGAAGCTTTGGAAGCAGAGTATCGCCAAGCGGACAACGCGCTGCAAACGTTAAAAGGCAAAGTGTTCGCGCTGTCTGATCTGATTGAACGTCGTCACTACTTTGCTTACGCAGACTCAGTTGATCTGCTTAACAAGAGCAGTGAATTGAGTGAGCAACTGAAAGCGAAGCTGGTTCAAGCAGAACAAGCTCGTGCGAAAGGCCGCGATGGCTTGAAGCAAGCTCGCGAACAGATGAACCAGTACAACCAAGTATTGGCAGCGTTGAAGAGTTCGCACCAAGCGAAGCAAGAGACTGTTCAAGAGTTCAAACAAGAGCTTCAAGAGTTCGGTGTTAACGCTGATGAAGGTGCTGAAGAGCGCGCGGTGCGTCGTCGTGACGAGCTTCAAGAGCGTCTGCATACGTCTCGTAGCCGTAAGAGCGAATATGAGCGTACGATTACCTCAACTGAACTTGAGATGAAAGCACTGGCTAAGCGTCTTAAGAAAGTACAGAAAGAGTACACAGAGCTTCGTACCTTCGTTGTTGCAGCAAAAGCCGGCTGGTGTTCAGTACTGCGTTTAGCACGTGAGAATGACGTTGAACGTCGTCTACACAAGCGTGAACTGGCTTACCTAACAGCGGGTGAACTTCGCTCAATGTCGGATAAATCACTGGGTGCACTACGTCTGGCTGTGGCTGACAATGAAGACCTACGCGATTCGCTGCGCCTATCGGAAGATAACGCGCATCCAGAGCGTAAGGTTCTGTTCTACATTGCGGTTTACCAACATCTTCGCGAGCGTATTCGCCAAGACATCATCCATACGGATGATCCGGTTGAAGCAATCGAAGAGATGGAAGTTGAACTAGCTCGATTAACTGAAGAACTGACGCAGCGTGAAAACCGCCTAGCGATCAGCTCTGAGTCGGTAGCAAGCATTATTAAGAAGACGATTCAGCGCGAGCAGAACCGTATTCGAATGCTAAACCAAGGTCTGTCGAATATTTACTTTGGTCAGGTTAAGGGCGTACGTCTGAACGTTAAGATTCGTGAAAGCCACGAAATCTTGCTATCAGGCCTAGCGACTCAACAAGAGCAGCACAAAGACTTGTTCGAAACGACTCGTTTCACTTTCTCAGAAGCGATGGCGAAGTTGTTCCAACGTGTGAACCCACACATCGACATGGGCCAACGTTCTCCGCAAGTTCTGGGTGAAGAGCTGCTTGATTACCGTAACTACCTAGAGCTAAGTGTTGAAGTTAACCGTGGTTCGGATGGTTGGCTACAAGCTGAATCCGGCGCACTGTCTACCGGTGAGGCGATTGGTACTGGTCAATCTATCCTACTGATGGTGGTACAGAGCTGGGAAGAAGAATCTCGCCGACTTCGTAGCAAAGACATTGTTCCATGCCGCTTGTTGTTCCTTGATGAAGCAGCACGTCTGGATGCGAAGTCTATCTCTACACTGTTTGAACTGTGTGACCGTCTAGGTATGCAGCTTCTGATTGCAGCACCGGAGAACATCAGCCCAGAGAAAGGTACAACCTACAAACTGGTACGTAAGGTCTTCAAAGATCATGAACACGTACACGTTGTTGGCCTGCGCGGATTTGCTCAGAATAAGCCAGCCTCTTCAGTCCAAGAGCTTATCGAAGAAACTGAACAATAAACAGAAGCTGACTCACTTCTACTAATTCAAAGCCCCTCATCGTAGGCAATGTAGTTCACTTAAGCGGAGCTGCTTTGCGATTAATTGGGTAGCGAGTCTTTGATATTTTTACCGCCCTAGGCCGATTAGGCTTAGGGCGTTTGTCTATAAAGAGGACTGATAAGTCTCCCCTTAGACTCTTTAAACGCTTAGGTGTATTGCCTGGCGATATCGCTTTACTCATCACCTTCAGTTGGCTCGCTATAAACTGACAAGCGTATTTAAAGCTAATTTCATTCGGCATTCTTCCATGTTCAACTGCTGCCTGACTTGCTTCACGTCTTACCAAATTATAACCAAGCAACAGCCCCCAGAGTTCTTGATAAACAAGGTTTACTGTTTTACTGCGTAATACTAAGGCATTGTGTTGCATTGAGCTTTTGATATCACGATAACCTAATTCGATTTCCCAACGTTCATGATAAAGTTCGGCTACCGCTTTCGCGTCGTAGTCTGCTCTTGGAAGGGATGTAAAAACAGTTTTCTGCTTACCTTGTACTTCATAGGTCACCGCTCTGACTTGCCATTTTTCAGGTAAACTAGGGTTCTTTTTGAGAGCTTGCGGTGAGACGTTCATTTCGATGAGCATATCATTGCTTTCTTCTTCATCTAAAAGTGTGTATTTCAACCCTTTCCTTGCTGGTATCAACCAATGTCTATTAATACCGCTATTTTGAAGAGAGAGAAGTAAGTCTGCACCGTAAAAACCTTTATCTAGTAACGTCACAGAGTTATCTGGTAAAGAGTCGATGAAGGGCATAGCAAGTGGGATTTCACCACGCCGATAAGGGCTTATGGCAGCGTCAACGATGACATGAGAACGGACATTCATCATAGTCACAACTCTTAGCATTGGATGTGGTGTCTGCCTGCTACTCGAGGTATTACCCGAGCCAAAGTGCTCTCTAAGTTCGGGCGTATCCGCGGTGCGAAAAAGAGCACCGTCTACAGCAAAAACTTGTAATCCTTGCCACGTATCATCACGGTATCGTTCAAGACCCCACGTTCGCCCACATTGTTTAAACAACCACTCTGGTGCAGCACTGCCTAAACGTTGTCTTGCCTGGGTTAAAGCACTTTTTGCTAATAACTCTTCATCAGCCAAGCCATCCGCACAGACATTCATTCTTCGTGCGACTTCGGCAATTGGTTCATTACGGAAGAAGGCCATGCCGACAATTAGCCACAAGACCATGTCACTTGGTAGTCGACGTCGGCGAATAGTCGCTTTATCAGAAAGACTAGCTGCCTTAACAACCCATTCATCTGGGATATGTTCAGAGAAAGTGGTGAGTTGAGCTACATCAACAGGATTTTCTTCGAGGAAATCGACAAAATAGTTTTGGATAGACATAAAAAATCGGAAGCCTAGAAACAGGCTTCCGATTATCTCTCAGAAGAAGGATCGGTCAACCGATCCTTATCTGATCTACATTGCCTCATCGTAGGGGCTTTTTTATGTCTCGAATCTAGCCTTTTTGAATAACTGATAAGACCACTCATACTATGTGGTTAATCTCAATAGAACTTGTTTGAAGTCACACGCACAAACCACATTTAATGTATGGTAATGAGTGGCGGCACTCTTGTAATACCGTGCCGATAATTATTTTTGAGCGTGACTCGTACGCAAACTTGAAGGTAGGACTCAATATGATTCAGATCGTTATTGATGGGAAATTTCGAATCGTCGAACAAGGGCAGACTGTGCTTGAGGCGGCAAAAACATGTGGTCTAGAGATCCCATCTCTATGCGGTTTGAATAAGACTGGGGATAAAGTCCCGTGCGATCTGTGTGTGGTTGAAGTGGATGGTGTGGGAATGACTCGTTCCTGTGAACTTGAAGTGTCCAACGGCTTGAACATCACAACTCAATCTAAACAGCTAACCTCTCACAGACAGGGTGCGTTGAATCGAATCATGGCAGACCATTATGCTGACTGTGAAGCGCCATGCCAAACCGCTTGCCCGGCGGGAGTCGATATTCAATCCTATCTTCATCACATCGCTCAAAATGATCATACCAAAGCGATCGAAGTGATTAAGAAAACACTGCCGATGCCACTATCGATCGATCGGTCGTGTGTGCCCGGCCTTTTGTGAAACCGAGTGTCGAAGAAACTTAGTCGATGATTCGATTGCGATTCGCCAACTCAAGCGACACGCAGCCGATGCAGATTTGGCTGCTCAAGAGAGCTACATGCCTGCGAAGAAGGCGAGTAAAGGCAAAAGTATAGCGATAGTTGGGAGTGGCCCTGGTGGCTTAACGGCGGGCTATTACCTATCGAATGAGGGTTATGATGTAAGTGTATATGAGTCGATGCCTAAAGCTGGTGGCTGGTTACGTTATGGTATCCCAGAATATCGCTTACCTAAGTCCATTCTAGACAAAGAAATCGAACTGATGTGTCGTAACGGAATGGTTGTAGAGTGTGACAAGAAGCTCGGTGTCGATTTCACCTTGTCAGCTCTTTGTCGTGATTTCGATGCGGTCTGCTTAGCTGTAGGTGCATCACAAGCTGTTGAAATGAATTATCCCGGTAGTGACCTTGGTGGCTGCTATTTAGGTGTTGATTACCTGAAAGATTATGTCACCGATAAACAGTTCACTACGGGCAAAAAAGTGGCGGTGATTGGCGGTGGTAATACCGCAATTGACTGCGCACGAACCGCAGTGCGTGATGGTGCTGATACCACACTCATCTATCGTCGCACGCGAGACGAAATGCCAGCGGAAGATTACGAAATCGAAGAGGCGGAGCATGAAGGCGTTAAGTTCCACTTCTTGACTAACCCAGCTGAGAATATCGCTGATGAAAATGGCCATGTATCAGAAATTCGATTAGAGCGCATGGCGCTTGGCCCTGCTGATGCGTCTGGCCGTCGTAGCTCTAAACCAACAGGTGAGTTTTTTGTTGAAGCATTCGATACGGTCATCGCTGCTGTATCGCAAAAGCCAGATCTAAGTTTCATGGATAACGAAGAGATTGATATCCCACTAACTCGCTGGAACACCGCGGATGCTGATCCGCAAACCATGCACACAGGTCAGGGTAATATATTTAGTATCGGTGACTTCCGACGCGGGCCTGCTACTGCAGTTGAAGCAGTAGGAGACGGGCGAATTGCCGCGCAAGCAATCGACCGATTTTTTAATGGTGATATGGATAATATCCCAGCAAAACCGTTTAACTCTAGAAAGCATAAGGAGCTTAAAGCGGTCGACCCTGAGCAATATAAATCGATACAACGCATGGCTCGTAAGATTATGCCAGAGCTGACGCCAGAGCAGCGTGAGCAAAGCTTTGAAGAAGTCGAAACTGGTTTTGACAATGCCGATGCCATTGCAGAAGCGGCAAGATGTCTAGAGTGCGGTTGCCAAGCCAACACGAACTGCGACCTACGAGACTTTTCAACCGAATACAAAGCAACGCAGACACACCCAGAATACAAAATCGATATTGCTTCAAATGAAAGCTGGCAAGCTATTCGCGCAGAAGAAGCGAAAGTGGGTTCAACAAGACAGAAGTTTGCTGTCGACAATAGCTCTGAATTTATAATTTTCGATGCCAACCGCTGCATCAGTTGTGGCCAGTGTATTCAAGCCTGTCCAACCGGTGCCATGGTGGATGCTCGTGATAGAAAGCAAGGTGACACCGACGTTCTTAAGACGGTCGATACCATCTGCACCTACTGTGGTGTGGGCTGTAAGCTAACCATGCATATCGATGAAGCGAAGAATAAGATTCGTTATATCGAAGGTGGTGACTCTCCGGTTAACGAAGGCATGTTGTGTGTTAAGGGGCGTTTTGGTTTTGACTTCGTGAGTAGTGATGCTCGCCTCACAACCCCATTGATTCGTAAAGATGGCTGGTTACAACCTGCGAGTTGGGAAGAAGCTATCGCGCTGATTGCCGATAAGTTCACTTCGATTAAACAAGGCTTTGGCAGTAATGCACTAGCCGGTTTCTCTTCGGCTAAAACTACCAATGAAGATAACTATGCGTTCCAAAAATTCGTTCGTCGTGAACTTGGTACTAACAACGTCGACCATTGTGCTCGCCTTTGCCATGCTTCAACGGTAACTGGGCTTGAGGCTTCTCTGGGCAGTGGGGCGATGACTAATGACATTCCAAGCATCAAACACTCGGATGTCATCTTCATCATAGGTTCTGATACTACATCCGCACACCCGATTATTGGCTCGCACATAAAGCAGGCGGTAAGACATAACGGTGCGCGTTTGATTGTCGCAGACCCTAAGAGAATCGATATCGCTGATCACGCAGAGCTTTACTTAGCACATCGACCGGGTACAGACGTGATGTTAATCAACGGTGTGATGCAGCAAATCATCAAACATGGTTGGTATGACCAAGAATATATCGAAGATCGTGTGGATGGCTTTGATACCTTATTGCAAGAGGTAATGTCGCCAAGTTACTCACTAGACAAAGTCGAACTGGTGACAGGCGTTAAAGCTGAAGACATTTTCGCGATGGCGCGCTTGATTGGTACCGCAAAGCGCACGGCGGTGTATTACTCCATGGGCATTACGCAACACACGACTGGGCACGATAATGTTCGCTCCATTGCTAACCTGCAGCTCCTGTGTGGCAATATCGGCATTGAAGGGGGCGGTATCAACCCGTTGCGCGGTCAATCCAATGTTCAAGGTGCGTGTGATATGGGGGCATTGCCAAATAACCTACCTGGGTATCAGAAGGTCTATAACCCAATAGTGCGTCAAAAGTTTGCGATGGAGTGGGGCATTACTGATTTACCAGCGGAGACCGGACTAACACTCACCGAAATTATTGACGGTGCATGTAACCGAGAAGTTCGAGCCTTATACGTGATGGGTGAAACCCCCGTATTGAGTGACCCAAATCAAGCGCACGTGATTGAAGGACTTGAGGCGTTGGATTTCCTTGTTGTGCAAGACATCTTCTTAACTGAAACGGCGCAGTATGCGGATGTGGTTCTGCCATCTTGCTCATTCGCTGAGAAGTCTGGTCACTTTACCAATACTGAGCGACGTGTTCAGCGTATTAACCCTGCGGTATTACCACCGGGGGAAGCGAAGGAAGATTGGGCCATCATTCAAATGCTGGCAAATGCTATGGGTGGCGGCTGGAACTACCAGTCGGTTGCCGATATCACTAACGAGATTGCTCGCGTAACACCACAGTACGCAGGTTTACGTTGGGAGAATATTACGGTGAATGGTGTGCAATGGCCAAGCAATAAGAACAACCCTGATGGCACTCGTATCATGCACCAAACCCAGTTTACTCGTGGACGTGGCCAAATGGAGGCCATTCCGTTTCGTTATGCGGCTGAGCTACCGGACGAAGAGTACCCGTTGGTGCTTACGACCGGGCGTATTTTAGAGCAGTTCCATACTGGAACCATGACGCGTAAAACCAAAGGCTTGGATAACCTAGCAGGACCGTGTGCGATGGTCAGTGTTCATGATGCCGAGGCATTGGGGATTTCGAATGGTCAAATGCTCAAGGTATCAACACGTCGCGGCGAGATTGAGATTGCAGCGTTTGTGACGAAGCGAATGCAAAAAGGGGTGGTGTTTATTCCATTCCACTTTGTAGAGTCTCCAGTGAACCGTTTGACAACAACCGCGACCGATCCACATGCTAAGATCCCAGAATTCAAGGTGGCGGCAGTACGCATTGATCCCATTCGAGAGCCTGTAATTGAAGTTATAGAGGTTTAGCCCAATCCGTTAAATAGCAGGTACTAAAAAGCCGCATAACTCTCAGAGTTATGCGGCTTTTTTATTGAGCTTGGTAATTATTGAGTTAGCAAGCTAGCAACTGATTGAGTTCTCTGTTCAGTTGTAGGCTTAGCTTGAAACAATCTCATTACTGTGAACACCAAATTGTTTTGCAGCGTAAGCAACGCGCTGAGCAGGTTTTGGGTATTCAGCGGGTGTACCAAGGTTTTCAATATGCTGTAATCTAGGAAGTAGACCTGCGCCGTTGGCGATTTGGATAGCCAAACCTGGGCGAGCATTAAGTTCAAGTACCATTGGGCCTTCTTCTTGGTCTAAAACCATGTCCGTACCCATGTAACCCAAGCCAGTCATTTCCCAAGCGCTTGATGCAAGAATCAGCAGCTTTTCCCAGTGAGGAACTTGCAGCAGTGCCAGTTCTTTACCTGTATCTGGGTGGTGCGTCACCGGTTGGTCAAACTGAACCGCTCGCACCGCTTTGCCTGTTGCAATGTCAATCCCTACACCAACAGCACCTTGGTGAAGGTTAGCCTTGCCATCAGAAGCTGAAGTAGAAAGGCGCATCATCGCCATCACAGGGTAGCCTTTGAATACAATGATTCGTACATCTGGCACGCCCTCATAACTGAAACCGTCAAAACATTCGTCAAACTTAATCAGGTTTTCTACTACGGCAACGTCGTTCTTACCACCTAGCGAGAAAAGACCTGCAAGAGCGTTACTGATGTGACGCTCTACATCTTCTTCGTTAATGGTTGAGCCAGACGGCTTAGTATAAACGCCGTCTTTGTGTGAGGTGATGACAAGGATACCCTTACCACCACTCCCTTGAGCCGGCTTGATTACAAAACCAGGCCACTCTTTTACCATCTTATGGATTGTCTTTACTTCAGCTTGGTGACTGATCACGCCGATAAGCTTAGGTACAGTTGCCCCAGCTTGTTCAGCGATGATTTTAGTCTTTAGCTTGTCATCAACTAACGGATACTTGGAGCGATCATTGTAGCGACCAATATAGCTATGGTTACGCTTGTTCATCCCCATGATGCCTTTGTCTTTCAACTTAAACGGCGAAGTAAACTGTTCAAACATAACTTAATCCTCCGCTAGCGGTTTAAAGCGACGTAGCTCAGTTAAGCGGTAACCAGTGTAAGTACCTAGTAGTAAAATACCACCTAGGACAATCAGTTGTAGACCGATAAAGTTAAATGTTAGGTGTTGAATGAACGGGTTAGTCATTGCTAAGTAAACAAGTACGGCAGTCAATAGTGAGCCACCACCTTGAAGAACAACTTCTTTCGCGCCTTCTTCTTCCCATAGGATAGACATACGTTCGATAGTCCAAGATAGGATGATCATTGGGAAGAACGTAATAGATAGACCTTCAGTCAGACCCACTTTGAAAGCAACCACGGTAAACACGGAAATAATCATGATTACCGTGATAATCACCGCGGATATCCTGGCAACCAGCAGTAGGTTGAGCTTGGATAAGTAGCTACGAATAATAAGGCCTGTGCCGACAATCAGTAAGAAACCGACAATACCCGTAACCAGTTGTGTTTGAACAAAGGCTACTGCAATCAGAACTGGCATGAAGGTACCAGATGTTTTCAACCCGATGATAACGCGTAAGAACACAACAATCAGAGCACCGATTGGAATTAGCATGATGGTTTTAAACATCGCTTGCTCTTCTAGCGGTAGGCTGTGAATCGATAGGTTCAATAATTGGTCTGCAGAGACTTTACTGTTGGTTGCTTCAGTAGGAGTAATATCTTGAGCAATCATCGAGAAGTGAACTTTACTGTTTTGACCACCAACAACATCTAACAGAGATACGTTCGACTCATCCCAGATAAGTAGATTTGGTTGAACTTGTTGTTCGCTTGATTCAGGGGAGAACAGAATCCACTGATCGTTATCCCAAACTTGGAGCATGTTCTGAATGGATTGACGACGGCGACCATCTTCTAGCTCGATAACACCAACCACTTTGTTGTGGATTTTTGCTGCCGAAAGTAGCTTGTGTGTCGCTTCTACTTTGGTCATGTTGTTCAGAAGCAGCGCTGAGTTTTGGCTGTCTGGATCGTTTAGCGTTTTGATCAGCTCACGAGTGAAGGTTAGGTTGTCCGCTGAACGTTTGGTTGCGCGGTCAATCAAAGCAATCGATGCTGCTTCTTCTGGTCCGTCGAAGCTTGGTTGAGCAACTTCACCTTCTGGTGGGTTCTCAGTAACTTTTGCTTGGCTATCGACTAAGAATTGAGTTTTGTAGTAGATGGTTTGAGGGCCATCTGCATAGCGGATAGACCATTCAGCGCGGCGACCTGATTCGGTATTCAAGTAAGAGATACCGTAGCCTGGTGATGAAGCTGACTCGCTGATGAGCGTGTAGTTAGACTGAGTATGAGGAGCCGCTAATGAAACCTTCGCTTCTTTGCCTACTGCATTGAATTCGATACGAGCTTCAATGTCCCACACCTGTCTGGTTTCCCCTGGAGTCCAAGGAACACCATAAGTCGTATGTCTGAACATACTCAGTGTTATACCTGCTGCAATGAGCAGGAAAATAGAGATATAAAATGGAATTCGTGACGTCATAGCTTACCCTACTATTGTTATTTGGCTTCCGTTTGTACGTACTGTTTACTTACATCTACTAGCGCGATGTCTTTGATAAATTCGCGCCCTAGTAATACAGGGTGACTCATTTGAGAGCGATCCGCCAATGTAAATTGCGCTTTTTCATGGATTTTTCCAACTTTAATCCATAGTTCGATCACAGCTCGACGTTCTGCTTGGTCGGTCGTTGACTGACGAATTTTCACATAGCGTACAACAGGCGCTTCAATCCATTTTTGATCTTCTGTCGCTTGTGATTTATCAGCTAGGTGGAATCGTACCCAATCTTTGCCATTGCGTTCGAATTCTTTGATATCAATAGCATTCAAAGATGATGTTGTAGCACCAGTATCAACACGAGCATCGAAGCTTTGTTTGATAGAGTCGATAGATACTTTTTCGATGCCGCCAAGGATTGTAGGCTGTGAAGTCGGAGCAACAGGAGCCGCTGTAACTGCTACTGGCTCTTCTTCTTCCAGTTCTTCAATCACTTTGTGTTCCATGCTGGTTAGGTGAACATCAAGCTGTTGGGAAAGGGTTGTGATTTCGTCTTCTAAGCTTTCAATGTAATCACTTTGATTGCTTAGTTGCAGTTCAAGATTTTGAACCTTATTTGCGATGTTTGTCTCAGAGCGGGCAATAGCGTCGAGAGTTTCTTGGTGGTAGGCCGCACCGTTAGTCAGGGTACAGCCAGAGAGCAAACCAACCGCCACAATTGGCGATAATCGCTTAAACATAAAAAAACCTTTGGGAAATTAGAGAATAGTTCAGACTATTTAGAAGTTTAGCCCACAAAAAAGGATGCGTGAAGCATCCTATTGTAAGAGTCTGGTCATATTGAATCGCAATGTGAGCGCTACGCCAATTTTTGCTATTTGAAATAGCTCATTTATTAAACATTGTTCTGTTTTAGAAAATAAATGAGCTCTAGAGACAAATTTTGTTACGACGCAATTTGGGCTTTTGAATATTTAGTTTATGGCTTGGTTGCGATAAGAATGGCGCGTCTCGGCGCCGGGTGACCTTCAACCGTTTTACTTGGGTCGTTTGGATCTAGGTAATCTGGCAGAGAGTTGTGTGTCATCCACTCAGTTGTGCGCTGCTCACCAATTGTTGTGACATTCTCATCCACGATGCGTACATCTTTAAAGCCAACTTGTTCAAGCCAGCGCTTCAGGGCGCGAGCAGAAGGGAAGAAGTACACATTTCTCATTTGTGCGTAGCGGTCAACAGGCACTAATACAGCGTTCTCATCGCCTTCAATCACTAAGGTCTCCAGCACTAATTCACCGCCAGATACCAATTGGTCTTTTAGTTGAATTAAATGATCAAGCGGCGAACGACGGTGGTATAGCACGCCCATGCTGAATACTGTGTCATAGGCTTCAAGTTTTGGTAGCTGTTCAATACCTAGAGGTAGAAGGTGAGCACGTTGGTCGTTGCCCATTAACTTACGAATAGCTTCAAATTGAATCAAGAATAGGTGAGAAGGATCAATACCCACAGTTAAGCGAGCCCCTTCACCTAGCATGCGCCACATGTGGTAGCCGTTACCACAGCCAACATCTAGCACCGAGCGGTTCTTCAATGGAGAAATATGTGGAAGCACACGATCCCATTTCCAGTCACTGCGCCACTCTGTATCGATATGGATGTCGTGAACGGTATAAGGACCTTTTCTCCATGGGTGGAACGTCTTCAATAAGCTTTCTAACTTTCTCAGTTCACCTGAGTGGTATGGCGTAGAACTACCAATCGTCACTGAATTTTTCAGGTCAACTTGATCTGGCACGTCTTGTGGAATCTTGTTTAACGCACGTAACCAACGATCGAAATCACCGTGCTCTGCATTCTGCCAATCCGTCAGTTGCTGTGGCAAAACATTAAGCCACGGCTGTAGACGAGTATCTTGGGCAATAAGTTGATAAAAATTGGCAAAATTAAACATAGTTTTTCACTGAATTGGTGGTGTAAAAGTTATCGTGTCATTCACTACGGTGAGGATGACGTTCTAGTACGAGCTAACCGAGTTTGCGCGCTATTTAATCGCGAACATTGATCCAAAGTTAAAGCATTGGAACCATACTTCGTTGCTTGAGAAGCCAATCTTATTAAAGCGCTCTCTGTGAACAGGGATAGAGTCTGGGCGCATTACGTTTTCAATCGCGCTACGTTTTTGGCTTACTTCAAGTTCGCTGTATCCGTTAGCACGTTTGAAATCATGGTGTAGATCGATAAGCAGTTCGTTCGAACTTTCATCTTCGAATACGTATTTCTCTGACAAGATTAGAATTCCGCCTGGGCGCAGGCCAGCATGAATTTTTTCAAGTAGGGCGTAGCGATCGTCTGGCGACAGGAATTGCAGCGTGAAGTTAAGTACTACTACCGAAGCGTCTTTGATTTCGACTTCGCGAATATCGGCTTCGATGACTTCTACAGGCGTGTCGCTGCGGTAAGCGTTAACGTGTAATTTACAGCGCTCAACCATCGCTTCTGAGTTATCAATAGCGAAAATTGTGCAGCCTTCTTGCTGGATGTGACGACGCATGGAAAGTGTTGCAGCGCCCAGAGAACAACCCAGGTCATAAACGTTTGAATGCGGTTTTACGAATCGCTCCGCTAACATACCGATAGCTGAGATGATGTTGCTGTAGCCAGGAACCGAGCGTTGAATCATATCCGGGAATACTTCTGCGACCCTTGCATCAAAGGTGAAGTCTCCAATTTTATCAATAGGAGCGGAAAAGATGTTGTCTTTATTGCTCATGGCATTCTCTCTCGACAGTCAGCGTTATTGGTATAAAACTCGTACCAAATAAAAGGGGGCGTATTTTACGAAAAAATAGGACTGCTGTCACGAAAACTCAGATTACAGCTGAGGATTACTGTTGTAAGTACAAGAAGCCTTAAAACATCGAGATTTGATGATTGCCTTTCTGAGCTGGAAATTGTTCCAGGTCAGGTAGTAATAGTGACGTATTTTCAGACACTTGCTGTTGCAATAACTCATAGATGGCGATCGCGAGTTCCGGCGCATGATTGTTGTCTGGAGTGTGGATCATTAGATACGGTTGTTTGCCGTCACTTAACCACTGGGGGATTTTGCTAAACCAAGGTTTGAAAAATTCGATATTTGGCGCTTGGTCAGGGTGACCAATAAAACGGATCATCGGGTTGTTGGCCGTTGCAATGGCATGAACGGGCACGCGTGGCTTTTTCTGGTGCGCATCGCTTACCGCTTCTGTGGTTGGCGGCGCAGAAAAAACAGGGCGACTATCCATAATGATGCGGTTAATGCCTTCTTCCACGAGCCATTGGTTAAAGCGTTTTTCAGCATCGCCTTTATCAAAGAAGCCTAAATGGCGAACTTCAACGCCGAGCTGCATCTCCTTTGGAAACAAGGTGCAAAATTTTTGCAGAGTAGGAAGCATGCTAGGTTCAAAGCTGTGTGGTAGCTGAATCGTCCATTGACCTATGCGGTCGTGCAGTGGCGACATGGTCATCAAGAACTCTTTGAGTTCGGCTTGGCAGTGTCTCAATTGTTGCTGGTGGGTAATGAATTTGGGCAATTTGAAGGTGAACTTGAAATCATCGTGACTTGCCGCTTTCCAGTTATGAACGGTCGACATACTCGGCGTCGCGTAAAAGGTCGTGTTGCCTTCAACGGTATGAAAAACTTGGGTGTATTTTTCTAGGCGTTCCGCAGGCTTTGTACCCTTGCCATAGAACTGACTTTGCCACTCAGAGTGAGACCACATAGTTAATCCAAGTCTTAGAGGTAAAGTGTCCATCGTTTTTGCACCATTAGTCATCACATTACTGCTTTTAATCGAAACGAAAATCTACTTTACGAGAGTTTTGCTGATTAAGGTACTTTCGAGATATAATTATCGCAATTTTTTCGGTTTTGATGAATCTTTGCGCACTTGATGTGCTAAAAAGCAGCAAAGCCAGATAAAACACAATAAATTCGAGTGTGGAAGGTCGATTTTAACCGAGTTTCCGCGTATAAATGATTCCTTGCTTTGTTAGGTAAAAAGCTCTGTAGGGCTATTTTGACACCTACAGCTTGGAAATTAGTAAATTATTAAGAGATTGGGAAATTCATTATGCGTACCCATTACTGTGGTAACCTGAACAAGTCCCTGGCGGGACAAACTGTAGAATTGTGCGGCTGGGTAAACCGTCGCCGTGATTTAGGCGGTCTTATCTTTATTGATATGCGTGATCGTGAAGGCATCGTTCAGGTTGTTGTCGATCCAGATATGAAAGATATCTTCCCGATCGCTAACCAACTGCGTAATGAATTCTGTATCAAATTTACTGGTGAAGTACGTGTTCGTCCTGACAGCCAAGTAAATAAAGACATGGCTACTGGTGAAGTAGAACTTTACGCGACTGGTCTAGAGATCATTAACCGTTCAGAAGCGCTTCCACTAGACTTCAACCAAACGAACTCTGAAGAACAGCGTCTTAAGTACCGTTACATCGATCTTCGCCGTCCAGAAATGAGCGATCGCATCAAGCTTCGTGCACGTGCATCTAGCTTCGTTCGTCGTTTCCTAGACGAGAACCTGTTCCTAGACATCGAAACACCAGTACTAACTAAAGCGACCCCAGAAGGCGCTCGTGACTACCTAGTACCAAGCCGTGTTCATAAAGGTAGCTTCTACGCGCTTCCTCAATCTCCTCAGTTGTTTAAGCAACTGCTGATGATGTCTGGTTTTGACCGTTACTACCAAATCGTTAAATGTTTCCGTGATGAAGATTTACGTGCTGACCGTCAGCCTGAATTTACTCAGATCGATATCGAAACATCGTTCATGTCTTCTCAAGAAGTACGTAACATCACTGAAAAGCTAGTTCACGATATGTGGAAAGAGCTTCTAGATGTAGAACTAGGTCAATTCCCAGTAATGCCTTTCTCTGAAGCGATTCGTCGTTTCGGTTCTGATAAGCCAGATCTACGTAACCCACTAGAGCTTGTTGACGTTGCTGACCTAGTTAAAGACGTTGAGTTCAAAGTATTCTCAGGCCCAGCTAACGACGAAAAAGGCCGTGTAGCGGTTATCCGTGTTCCAGGTGGTGCTAAGCTAACTCGTAAGCAAATCGACGGTTACGCAGAGTACGTAAACATCTACGGCGCGAAAGGTCTAGCTTGGATGAAGGTTAACGACCGTGCAGCAGGCATGGAAGGTATCCAATCTCCAGTTGCTAAATTCCTAAGCGAAGACGTAATCAACGGTATTCTAGATCGCACTGAAGCTGAATCTGGCGATATCATTCTGTTCGGCGCAGACAAAGCGGGTATCGTTGCTGAAGCAATGGGCGCACTTCGTCTTAAATTAGGTACAGACCTAGAGCTAACAGATACATCTGCATGGGCTCCACTGTGGGTTGTTGACTTCCCAATGTTTGAAGAAGACGGCGAAGGCAACCTACACGCAATGCACCACCCATTCACATCACCACTAGGTGTGACTGCGGAAGAACTAAAAGCGAACCCTGCAGCAGCAAACTCTGATGCATACGACATGGTAATCAACGGCTACGAAGTAGGCGGCGGTTCTGTACGTATTCACAACGCAGAAATGCAAACGGCTGTATTCGGTATCCTAGGTATCGAAGCGAAAGAGCAACAAGAGAAGTTCGGCTTCCTACTAGATGCTCTTCAATACGGTACTCCACCACACGCTGGTCTAGCATTCGGTCTTGACCGTCTAGCAATGCTACTTTGTGGTACAGAGAACATCCGTGACGTTATCGCATTCCCGAAAACAACAGCAGCTGCATGTCTACTAACAGACGCGCCAAGCCTAGCAAACCCTGCATCACTGGAAGAGCTAGCAATCGCTGTTAAAGTTGCACAAAAAGAAGAGTCTGCTGAATAAGCTAATAGTGACTCTTTCTATGAGTGACTTTCTCTTTAAGTAAATAGAAATGCCCGTTAATTTAACGGGCATTTTTTTTATCGTTCGATATACTAAGCTGATAAAGCATGTATAAATAATCAGTACTAGAAGTTATGTCTATTATCTTAGGGATCGACCCTGGCTCTCGCATTACCGGTTATGGCGTGATTCGTCACAATGGCCGTCATCTGTATTACTTAGGCAGTGGGTGTATCCGAACCTCAGAAAAAGAGCTACCAGGCCGACTTAAGCAGATCTATGCGGGCGTGAGTGAAATCATTACTCAGTTTCAGCCAGATGTGTTTGCCATTGAGCAGGTCTTCATGGCAAAGAATGCGGACTCGGCACTCAAGCTAGGTCAGGCGCGTGGTAGTGCAATAGTGGCCGCTGTAAATGCAGATTTGCCGGTTCATGAATACGCGGCTCGTTTAATTAAGCAAGCGGTAACAGGCAATGGTGGCGCAGATAAGTCTATGGTTCAAAATATGGTAATGAGCATGCTTAAGTTGCCAGCTAAGCCACAGGCTGATGCCGCCGATGCGCTAGGTGTAGCGATCACTCACGCCAACACCAACAAAACTTTGATTGCACTGGCGGGTAAAGCGACTGGAGCGAGAAAAGGGCGTTATCGTTAATTTCCATCTCCAGTTAGCTTCCAACAGGTAAACTTCTCTTTTTCCATTGATGAGCCTCACGTTTGGTTTGGCTCAGATCACAGCAATACGCCGCTAAATCCCTGATGAAATGAGATCTTTCGAACAGAACCTAAATAATAACATTGCGCACCGTTTAACATGTTATTAACATTGGTCGGAGGTCTAACAAGTTAATCAAGGATGATCACTGATGAACCCTATCAAGCTTTGGCGCGCGCTATTTCTACCTAAAAGCAGTGGATGGAGCAATAACCAAGTCAGACAAGCCGATATCTTATTACTCTTTACTTTTATCGCCTTTTTTGTCGGTGTCTATAGCTTGGTTAAATGGACAAAGCACGGGGAACAGCTTCTGGTAGCTACCTCTGTATTTTTGATCGTATTTGAACTGATCTCAGCTATCCTACTGCGTGTTACCAGCAAACCTAGCTTGGCACTTAACTTTGGCTTTGTCGGCATGGCGGTGCATGCGCTCAATATCATCTATCAAAGTGGTGGTGTGGTGGATTCGACTCAGGCGTATTGGGTGCCTTTGTTAGTGGTTGCCTTCTTTTTATCAGGAACACGCCTTGTCGCTTTGGTATGGAGTGGATTAGTGATTGGCGTGTCATTGGTAATGACGTCGGCTCATCTTGATGGCTTTGAATTTCCGCAGTTAGTACTTACTCCGGAAGCGGTGGTGGTTGAAACCTGGTCTGGCGTGATTATGCCACTGGTGGTGATCTGCATTGCCCAAGCTTTTACCGCGAAACAGAAAGAAGTCGCTATCGAGATGGCAGAAGACGCGATTTCGGAAAGTCAGCAGGTCGCAAACCAAGCGACGCAAAGTGAAGGGCGCTTGTCAGTTGTACTTGACCAAGCGAATTCAAACTCTGAAAGCCTACAGGACGTTTCTGTCCATTTAGAACAACAGTCACAAGACTTGCATGCGCAAGTTGAAGTGTTGAACATCAATTGTGAATCTCAGGCGAGTGCTGCCGAGGAGATGAGCCAGCAATTGCATCAGATGACGCAAGGTATCGCAGAGTCAAATTCATTTGTCGGAGAACTCAAAGATCGCAGCGAAGCCGTAGGCACTAAAGCACAGAAAAGCTCTGAGTCACTTGAGGCTTCGACCAGTGCAATCAGCCAAATTATTCAAAGCAACCAAGAAATCATGAAGGTTGCAGACTTGATTACGTCGGTCGCTGAGCAAACCAACTTACTCGCACTGAATGCTGCGATAGAAGCGGCTCGCGCAGGTGAGCAGGGCAGAGGCTTTGCTGTGGTTGCTGATCAGGTAAGGGAGCTATCAGCGAAAAGTAGTCACTCAGCCATTGAGATTCGAAGCTTGTTGGATCGCAGTAAAGTGGAAGTGGAACATGGTAGAGCGATCATCGAAACGACAGCCAATGAAATGAACGGCATTATTTCAGAGGTTCAGACTATCTCTACTGATGTGAACCAATTGACCGATATTATGGCAATGCAGATGGACTCACTGAAAGAGCTGGATCTTGCGAGCTCAGAAGTGGCACAGAGCGTTGCCGAAACCAAATCTGTGTCGAGTTTGGTTGCCAACTATGGCTCTGAACTGACTGGACATGTCACTTCAGTCAAGGAATTGGTTGAAAGCCTAAATAACGTGGTCTCCCAAGCTAAACAAGCGTAAATAAATCCCTCCAAAAAACATAAAGAACTGGATAAGCATCCAGTTCTTTTATATTCTGTCCCTCAAACTAAATTCCATCAAGAGAGCGAACTGTGATCGGACGTCTACGCGGTACATTAATAGAAAAACAGCCACCAGAATTATTGATTGAAGTCAGTGGCGTTGGTTACGAAGTACAAATGCCAATGAGCTGTTTTTATGAACTACCAAACGTAGGCGAAGAGGCAATTATCTACACGCATTTTGTAGTACGTGAAGATGCTCAGCTACTTTATGGCTTCAACACGGTTAAAGAGCGGGCGTTATTCCGTGAAGTCATCAAAGCAAACGGTGTGGGCCCTAAACTTGGCCTTGGTATTCTTTCCGGTATGACGGCGAGCCAGTTTGTTCAGAGTGTTGAGCGTGAAGACATTTCTACGCTAGTGAAGCTACCGGGTGTTGGTAAGAAAACCGCTGAACGTCTAGTTGTTGAGATGAAAGACCGATTAAAAGGTTGGGGTGCTGGTGACCTGTTTACGCCTGCGACTGACGCGGCGCCAATTGACTCTATGCCAACCGTTCAAGATGCTGAAGAAGAAGCGGTAAGTGCACTGCTTGCATTGGGCTATAAGCCGACTCAAGCTTCTAAGGTGGTTTCTCAAGTGGCTAAAGAAGGTATGACGAGCGAACAGTTGATTCGTGATGCCTTGAAGTCGATGGTTTAATAAAAACCGACGCTGACGATGTAAGCTCAGTTACTGCATCGTGTTTATCTCTAGCGACTACCATCTCGTTAGAATATCCTCAGTATTCATTAGCTCGAATATTAGATAACGGCTAAGCAAGAATTAAAGATAACAGAGTTAACACTCTCAAATTGGAACTCTCTATGATTGAAGCAGATCGCCTCATTGCTCCTGACAATCCGGTCTTTAAAGATGAAGATGTTATCGACCGTGCAATACGACCAAAGGCGTTAGCCGACTATCAAGGTCAGGACCACGTTCGTGACCAGATGGAGATTTTCATCAAAGCGGCGCAATTGCGTAATGAAGCACTTGATCATCTGTTGATATTTGGTCCTCCAGGCTTGGGTAAAACCACATTGGCGAACATTGTTGCCAATGAGATGGATGTAAACATTCGCACCACTTCTGGGCCGGTGTTAGAGAAAGCCGGCGACTTAGCGGCGCTGCTGACCAACCTTGAAGAAAATGATGTCCTATTCATTGATGAGATCCACCGCTTAAGCCCTGTGGTTGAAGAGGTGCTGTATCCAGCTATGGAAGATTACCAGTTGGACATCATGATTGGTGAAGGCCCTGCGGCGCGCTCTATCAAGATTGACTTGCCACCGTTCACTCTGATTGGTGCAACGACGCGTGCTGGTTCACTGACCTCTCCACTGCGTGACCGTTTTGGTATTACTCAACGTCTCGAGTATTACAAAGTAGAAGACTTGCAAAACATCGTACAGCGCAGCGCTGACTGCCTTGGCCTTTCGATGGAAGCAGAAGGGGCGTTGGAAGTGGCTCGCCGAGCTCGTGGTACACCACGTATTGCAAACCGTTTACTGCGCCGCGTCCGCGATTATGCGGAAGTAAAAGGGGACGGACATATTTGCCCTGAGGTCGCAGATAGCGCACTGAACATGTTAGATGTTGATGCTAAAGGTTTTGACTATATGGACAGAAAGCTTCTATTGGCAATTATGGAGAAGTTTGGTGGCGGCCCAGTTGGTATCGACAATATGGCTGCAGCAATTGGTGAAGAGAAAGACACCATTGAAGATGTATTGGAGCCTTATCTAATACAGCAAGGTTATCTACAAAGAACACCAAGGGGCCGAATCGCGACTGATAGAGCCTATTTACACTTTGGGATAGACCTACCGTCTAATCGCTAAATTATTCATTTTTAAAGATCCCAGTTGCATAAGCGCTGGGATTTTTTGCGTTTTACTGAATAACAACTCTATTGTGTGAGTCGCTATAAAGTTCGAACAGGGCGCGTCAAAAATGAAAACTTTGATTTCACCTTTGATTTGACTAACAAAGATTGAAATAAGTTGTCATATCTTTTGTTACTACTTTATGGGTGTTGTGACTCCAATGTTGACTGTGTGCTGAGGTTTTGTCACAGCTATCATGCAGTGTTATTAAGACAAGCTAAATTGGTGTGACTTTAATCATAATTGTTCAAAAAAACCTCTAATTTGCATGAGTAAATTTGATACAAATCAACGCAGGGTTCTTCCATAAACCTTTTGAAACATACTGATTTTAGCAGTAATATTAGCGCCAGCTATATTAGCTATATCTTAACAATAATCTAACTATAACGGTACGTTTTTGCTACAAATTTCATGTTGTAATAACAATATTGCAGATTGTTTTAACATGGACTTTTGAGGTGAATAATCACACAAGTGTCATTCAGCCGACACAAAGGAGTTACCATGATTGATGTTGTTGATCTGTCGCGTTTGCAATTTGCATTTACAGCGATGTATCACTTCCTATTTGTTCCACTGACTTTAGGTATGGCATTTTTACTTGCCATTATGGAGTCTGTTTATGTAATGACTGGCAAGCAAATTTATAAGGACATGACCAAGTTCTGGGGTAAATTGTTTGGTATTAACTTTGCTCTTGGTGTAGCGACAGGCTTAACTATGGAGTTCCAGTTTGGTACTAACTGGTCTTACTATTCTCATTATGTTGGCGACATTTTTGGTGCTCCGCTGGCTATCGAAGCGCTTGTTGCATTCTTCCTAGAGTCTACTTTTGTTGGTCTTTTCTTCTTCGGTTGGGACAGACTGTCAAAGCGTCAGCACTTAGCGGTAACCTGGCTAGTGGCACTTGGCTCTAACTTCTCTGCACTTTGGATTCTTATAGCGAATGGCTGGATGCAAAACCCAGTAGGCGCAGAATTCAACTTCGAAACCATGCGTATGGAAATGGTAAGTTTTGCAGAAGTCGTGTTTAACCCAGTTGCACAAGTTAAGTTTGTACACACAGTAGCTTCTGGCTACACGTGTGGTGCCATGTTTATACTGGGGATTAGTTCATATTACCTACTAAAAGGCCGAGATGTAGCGTTTGCCCGTCGTTCATTCGCTATTGCAGCATCTTTCGGTATGGCTGCTATTTTATCAACGATTATTTTAGGTGATGAATCTGGTTACGAGTTAGGTGAAGTTCAAAAAGTGAAACTCGCTGCGGTTGAAGCTGAATGGCACACAGAGCCAGCTCCAGCTGCATTCACTTTATTTGGTGTACCAAACCAAGAAACCATGAACACGGATTACGCAATCAAGATCCCTTACGTAATGGGTATTATTGCAACACGTTCGTTTGATGAGCAAGTAACAGGTCTACACGACCTACGTGAACAACATGTTGACCGTATACGCACGGGTATTTATGCATACGAGCTACTTGAAAAGCTTCGCGCAGGTGATAAGTCTGAAGTAAATATGAGTGCGTTTGACGAAGTCAAAGGTGACTTAGGTTATGGACTACTTCTAAAACGTTACACAGACAATGTTGTTGACGCAACGGAAGACCAAATCCAAATGGCAGCGGACGATTCAATCCCAACAGTGTGGCCATTGTTTAGTGCGTTCCGTATTATGGTTGGTTGCGGGTTTATTATGTTGTTCGTTTTCGGTGCCTCATTTATCCAAACATGCCGCCAGAAAATCGAACAGAAACCTTGGATTCTCAAAGCTGCTTTATTCAGCATCCCACTACCATGGATTGCGATTGAAGCAGGTTGGTTTGTTGCTGAATTTGGTCGTCAACCATGGGCGGTTGGTGAAATACTACCGGTTAACGTTGCTGCATCAGCACTGACTATTGAACAGCTTTGGACTTCTCTTTTCGCTATATTGGCACTGTACACAGTGTTCTTGATTGCTGAAGTTTATCTAATGCTGAAATTCGCACGTAAAGGCCCAAGTAGCTTGAAGACAGGCCGTTACCACTTCGAACAAAGTGATAACTCTGTTGAAGGCAAAGTTAGCCGTTCAGTTGAAGTATAAGTGAGGGGGTATTAATGTTTGATTACGAAAGCTTACGACTTATTTGGTGGATCCTAATCGGTGTTCTACTAGTAGGTTTTGCAGTAACCGATGGCTTCGATATGGGGGTTGCAGCACTTTCACCGGTAATCGGTAAGAGTGACACTGAACGTCGTATTATGCTGAACACGATTGCCCCTCACTGGGATGGTAACCAAGTTTGGTTGATTACAGCTGGTGGTGCACTTTTCGCTGCCTGGCCAATGGTTTACGCAACGTCTTTCTCTGGCTTCTACTTTGCTATGTACGTGACTCTCGCTGCACTTTGGCTACGTCCACTTGCTCTAGATTACCGTTCAAAGATTGAAAATCCGAAATGGCGTAAAGCGTGGGACTACGCACTTTGCTTCAGTGGTACCGTTCCGCCAATCATCTTCGGTGTAGCATTTGGTAACCTTCTACAAGGTGTTCCATTTGACCTGAATAACCTAATGATGTCTCAGTACCACGGTACATTCTTCGCTCTGCTAAATCCGTTTGCATTGCTATGTGGTGTATTGGCTCTGATGTTGTTCGTAACGCAAGGTGCAACATGGTTACAAATGAAGACAACAGAGGCGCTGCACGCTCGTGCTCGTAACGTTGCTCAGATCACAGGCCTGATCTCAATTGTTCTATTTGTTATTGGTGGCTTCTGGGTTCAATCTATCGAAGGCTATGTAATTACAAGTACGATTGACACGTTCGCAGACTCTAACCCGCTAAATAAAGAAGTATCACTTCAAGTTGGCGCGTGGATGACAAACTTCGAGACTTACCCAGCAATGTGGGCTGCACCGATTTTAGGTGTGGTTATGCCACTATTCGCTGTAATTGCATCTCGTCTTGAGCGCGGTGGTTTCGCTTTCTTATTCTCGAGCCTATCTAACGCTGGTGTGATCTTAACGGCTGGTTTTGCAATGTTCCCATTCGTAATGCCATCAAGCCTGAACCCTGACCATAGTTTGACTATGTGGGACTCAACAGCGAGTGAGCTGACACTTGGTCTAATGACTGCAGTTGCAGCGGTAATGGTTCCTGTGATTCTTGGCTACACAACTTGGACATACTACAAAATGTTCGGTCGCCTAGATAAGAAACACATCGAAGATAACGACGTTTCAGCTTACTAAGATAGAAGTGAAATAACTTAGGAGAAATTTTATGTGGTATTTCGCATGGATTTTGGGTGTACTTCTAGCATGTGCATTCGGCATCATCAATGCTCTATGGCTTGAGCATTCTGAAATGATGGACAAAGACAGTGAGTAATCTCGCAGAACAAGTCGCTAAGCTGCATCGACCAATGGACAAGACTCTCTTAAGAGCTTTGTCCCTAATATTGGGTTTCATGCATGTTGGTTTAGTGATGTGGGATCCTGAAGCGTATGCAGAAAGCATCGGTGGATTTAACGCGATCATCGGGCCTATGTTTATTTGGGCAGTATGCTCAAGCATGGTTTACGGTGTTGGGTTTAAACCGAGAGCTTGGATGTGGCAACTGCTGTTTAGCCCATACGTTTCACTTACCATTCTGCTGTACCTAACGGTGCTACGCCTTCTATAAAATAGGTGTGATTTTAGGTTCTCATCCAACGTGAGCCTTTGTACTTGTTGGGTTTTTAGTCAAAAAGAGGTCATCTTATACAGATGGCCTTTTTTTCGTCTGTTAAATCAAAAAATTCACTGCCATATACTATTAATGATAAGGAGTTAGGTTATAGTGATGTCTTTATCGATTTTTGGTTTGTGGTATTAATTTGCAGGGATTATCTAAGCCGTTTACGTGGCCAGTAACCGTATATTACGAAGACACCGATGCAGGTGGCGTGGTGTACCACTCTAACTATCTCAAGTTCTTCGAGCGTGCTCGAACTGAGATGCTGCGCTCAATTGGCGTTTCTCAACAAGTATTATTAGAACAAAACATCGGTTTTGTAGTCCGACATATGGACATTGATTTCATTCAAGGCGCACGTCTTGATGATTCTTTACAAGTCATTACAAATATTTACGAGTTAAAGCGAGCTACCTTGGTCTTCTGTCAAGAGATCGTAAATCCTGATGGCAAAGCATTGTGTAAAGCAATGGTTAAGGTAGCATGTATCGACAATCAAAAAATGAAACCCAAGGCAATGCCAACATTTATTCTTACGGAGCTAACGAATAGTGACTGCTGAAATCTCAATCTTAGGCCTAATTCTAGAAGCTAGTTTACTAGTTAAGATGGTCATGCTGACTCTTATGGGCATGTCTGTCGTTTCTTGGGCAATGATCATAAAAAGAAGTAAAGTGCTATCTCAAGCTTCTAAACAAGCAGAAGTCTTCGAAGATAAATTCTGGTCTGGTGTTGATTTGGCTAAGTTGTACCAAGAGAGCAACAAGCGCAAAGATGAGCTTTCTGGAACTGAAGAGATTTTCTACGCAGGCTTTACTGAATTCGCACGCCTTCGCAAATCGAATGCGACATCTCCCGACTTCATCATGGAAGGCACTGGTCGTGCAATGCGCGTAGCAGTGGCTCGTGAAGTGGATGAGCTAGAAACTAACTTACCTTTCTTGGCGACGGTTGGTTCTATCAGTCCATACATCGGCCTGTTTGGTACCGTTTGGGGTATCATGCACTCATTCATCGCGTTAGGTGAAGTGAAGCAAGCGACACTTGCGATGGTTGCACCAGGTATTGCAGAGGCTCTGATCGCAACAGCAATGGGGCTCTTCGCTGCGATTCCTGCTGTAATGGCATACAACCGCTTTAGTAGCAGTGTTGGTAAGCTAGAACATAACTACGCGACTTTCTCTGAAGAGTTCCACAGCATTCTTCACCGTCAAGCGATGGCTGGCAGGGAATAATAGATGGCTGGATACCAACCTAAAAAACGTAAAATGACAGCTGAGATTAACGTTGTACCTTATATCGACGTTATGCTCGTACTGCTGATCATTTTTATGGTGACGTCACCGTTTGTTACTCAAGGTGTAGATGTTGAACTGCCTCAGGCTTCAACCGCTAAGTCAGCGCAAGATTTATTAGGCGACGACAATGCGAGCTTCATTATCGTTGAAGTGAACAAAGATGGTGAACTTGGCCTAAGCGTCAATGACGAAGAGGTGCAGCGTGGCTTGTCATTGGAAGATATTATCGTTCGAGTAAAAGCTGAACTGTCTTTGAAACCGAATTCTCCAGTGGCGGTAGGCGGCGATGCTGCTACTCCTTACGCTGAAGTGGTTTTGTTACTTGATGAATTAAGCCGTGCAGGCGTGCCAAAGGTTGGCCTTTTAACGGATATAAGGGAATAGCTCCGTAGCATTCATGAAAGCGAATAATAAAAAATCCAATAGTTTCAAAAAGCCGCTTCTAATTTCACTTGGGCTGCACGTTGTCTTATTCGTTGCTCTCATTTGGGGAGCGGATTTTACTATGTCTGAACCAAAACCTACGGGGCAGATGGTTCAGGCTGTCGTTATCGACCCTCAATTGGTTCGTCAACAAGCTCAGCAAATCCGTCAACAACGTGAAGCGGCAAGTAAGAAAGAGCAAGAACGTTTAGATAAACTGCGACGCGAAAGCGAAAGGCTAGAGAAAAACCGTAAAGCTGAAGAAGAAAACATCCGTAAGCTAAAAGAGCAACAAGCGAAAGATGCGAAAGCCGCTCGGGAAGCAGAAAAGCGACGTGTCGAAAATGAGAAGAAACGCAAAGCTGAACAAGCCCGTTTAGAGCAAGAGAAGAAGAAAGCCGCTAAAGCAGAAGCTGACCGTAAGTTAAAAGAGGCGGCTCTAGTGAAAGCAGAGCAAGAGCGTAAAGCGAAAGAAGCAGCGATTGCAAAAGCGGAACAAGAACGCGTGGCAAAAGAAAAAGCTGCGCAAGAGTCCGCTGAAAAAGCTCGTAAAGAAAAAGAAGCCGCTGAACGTGCTGAGAAGCAGCGTATAGCGAAAGAGAAAGAAGCGGCAGCCGCAGCAGAGAAGGCCCGTAAAGCAAAAGAGGCGGCAGCCAGAGCTGAGAAAGAGCGTAAACAGCAAGAAGCTGCACTGAACGATATCTTTGCAGGGTTAGAGAGTGAACAAACTAGTAACAATGCTGCATTGAATCAGCACTTAGAAGATGAGAAGGCTAGATATATATCGATTTATCAACAAACGGTACAGCGTAATCTGCTTATGGAAGATTCATTCCGTGGTGAAGAATGTGTTCTTAACATTCAATTGACACCAATCGGTGGAAATAAAGCAGTAGTCAAGAGGGTCTCTGTTGTTAGTGGCAATCGTCAGCTGTGTTCAGCAGCTAAGGCTGCCACAGTTAAAGCGAGAGAGTTTGATTTTCCACAGGATTCATCACTACAAAACATATTCCGAGATTTTGACTTTCGGTTTAGCCCATAATGAGAAATGGATAACTTATGCTTAAAGGTAACTTTTTCAAAAGCTTGTTTGTTATGGCTTGTCTTTTTTCTAGTTCAGCTTTTGCCAAATTAGAGATTGTCATAACAGACGGTATTAACTCTGCACGACCTATTGCTATCGTACCTTTCCGCTGGGAAGGTGCAGAGCCACTACCACACGATGTGTCAGCGGTTATCGCTTCTGACTTACAGCGCAGTGGTAAGTTTAGCCCAGTTGCGACAAGCAAAATGCCGCAAACGCCTTACAGCGAAACTGAGGTGAACTTTGACGCTTGGACAAACCTAGGTGTTGATTCACTATTAACAGGTAGCATCACGAAGAACGCCGAAGGGCAGTACGTGGTGAATTACCAACTGATCGATATTGTTCGTGGTCAGCTGACGAAAGGACAAAGCCGAGCGTTAAGCGATGAAGGTCAATTGGTGCTTTCTAAAGATCACGTGTTGTTCAACAAGAAAGCGACCGTACCAGGTAAGCGCTTAAGAGAGTACGCACACCGTATCTCTGACTTGGTTTATGAAGAGCTAACAGGTGAAAAAGGCGCGTTTCTAACACGTATCTCTTACGTTGTTGTGAATGACAAAGACAAATACCCGTACCAGCTTCGCGTAGCAGACTACGATGGTTTCAATGAGCGCCTAGTACTTCGCTCTAAGCAGCCTCTAATGTCGCCTTCATGGTCACCAGACGGTAAAAAGCTTGCGTACGTAAGCTTCCAGAATGGCCAAGCTGAAATCTTCATCATGAATATTTACACGGGTGAACGTGAGAAAGTGACGTCATACCCACGTCATAATGGTGCGCCAAGATTCTCTCCTGACGGTAAAAAACTAGCGCTAGTATTGTCGAAAACGGGCAGCCTTCAGGTGTACACACTTGACCTCGCATCCCGTAAACTGACTCAAATTACCCGCGGCCGTTCGAATAATACGGAACCATTCTGGCATCCAGATGGCAAGTCTCTTATTTTTACGTCTGATCGTGGTGGTAAACCTCAGATATATAATGTAAATTTGTCCAATAATTCGACTTCTCGTATTACTTGGCAAGGTAGCCAAAACTTAGGTGGCCAGATTACCCCTGATGGACGATTCCTGATAATGGTAAATCGCAGCAACTCAGGTTTTAACTTGGCTAAACAAGATTTGGAAACCGGTGCGGTTCAAGTACTAACAAAAACATTGTTAGACGAATCCCCAAGTATTGCACCAAATGGAGGTATGGTTATCTATAGCTCTATTTACAACAAGACGAACGTACTATCGATGGTTTCTATCGATGGTCGCTTTAAAGCTAGATTACCGGCTACCAACGGACGCGTAAGAGCGCCGGCATGGTCACCGTTCCTCTAGGAAAAGTCACAGATTCTTTTAGCTATTGATAGTGTTAACTATTGTGGCATTAACTATCTATAGCACTTAGTCGGCTGTAGAAACTAAGTTTGATAACGTAAGGAAAAAACGATGCAACTTAATAAAGTTCTTAAAGGCTTGATGATTGCACTACCAGTGATGGCAGTAACGGCATGTAGCTCAACTGATGAAGCAACATCTGCAACTTCTGGTACTGAAAGCAACCAAACAACTTCTGGTTCAGAAGGCAACGTAGATACAACTGTTGTAACGCCAATTGACGCTAACGGTCAACTGTCTGAGCAAGAGCTTAAAGAGCAAGCACTACGTGAAACTCAAACAATCTACTTCGCATTCGATAACTCTACTATCGCTGGCGACTACGAAGAAATGCTAGCAGCTCACGCAGCTTACCTAGTTAAGAACGTAGACATGAAAGTAACTATCGAAGGTCACGCTGATGAGCGCGGTACTCCTGAGTACAACATCGCACTTGGCGAGCGTCGTGCACAAGCTGTTGCAAAATACCTACAAGCTCTAGGTGTTCAAGCTGACCAAATCTCTATCGTAAGCTACGGTGAAGAGAAGCCACTTCTTCTAGGTCAATCTGAAGATGTGTACGCTAAAAACCGTCGCGCAGTACTAGTTTACTAATCTTAGTAAGCTATTTAATTGAGGAATTGCCTCATGTTCAGTAACACAAAGCGAGTTATTTTGCTTTCGTTACTGGCAAGTGCAGCGAACACTGCGTTCGCTGCACCAGCTCCAGTATCCGATCTCAATAGCACCGCAACCAATTCAACTTCTTCTTCCTCTAGATCAGCATCTAACGAATCAGATATTGAGCGTTTAGAGCGCCTGCTTCAAAATCGCAATCTTGTTCAGCTTCAAATGCAACAGCAAATCGACGACATGGCACTGGAAATCAGTGAACTTCGTGGTGAGCTAGAGCGCAACAGTTACGATATGAAACAAATGCTAGAGCGCCAACGTGAACTCTTTATCGAGCTTGATAGAGTAAGAGGTGAGGTGAAAGCAGCAGGTACCGCAACAGTAGCAGTAGCCGCGAGCGAAGGCTCTAAAGAAGCTTCTGGTACGTTCAGTACTGATGTCGATGAGCAGACTTCTTATCAAAATGCTGTAGACATGATTCTCAAGCAACGAGACTACACGGGTGCAATTGCTGCATTCCAGAAGTTTCAAAAAGACTTCCCAGATTCTACCTTCACACCTAATTCTCATTACTGGTTAGGTCAGCTTTATTTTGCTAAGAAGCAAGATAAAGAAGCCGTGAAGAGCTTTGCCGCTGTTGTGTCTTACAAAGACTCAAACAAGCGAGCGGACGCACTGGTTAAGCTTGGTGACATAGCAGCGCGCAATAACAATGCGGCGCAAGCTAAGAAATATTACCAACAAGTCGTTACCGAGTACCCAAACAGTGCTTCGGCCAAAGTGGCACAAACCCACTTATAAAATCAAATAGAGGTGCCAAGGCGCCTCTTTTTTATACCCGCTTCAATACCCAATCGTGCTTGCTTACAACCAATCCTTTTTGATCCTCATGCCTGTCCTGTGTAGAATACTCGGATTCTCGGAAGAAGTTGCGTAGAGCAAGAGCAATGAGTCATATACTAGATAAAATCGATACAGTTTACCCGTTTCCGCCTAAGCCAGTTCCACTGAGCGACGCTCAGAAGCAGGCCCACATCGCAAACATCAAAAAACTACTTCAAGAAAAAGATGCAGTTCTAATTGCACACTACTACACAGATCCTGAAATTCAGGCGCTGGCAGAAGAAACTGGTGGTTTCGTTGGCGATTCATTAGAAATGGCTAAATTCGGTAACCGTCACTCAGCAAGCACTTTGATCATCGCTGGTGTTCGCTTTATGGGTGAGTCTGCGAAGATCCTTACTCCTGAAAAACGCATTCTAATGCCAACGCTTGAAGCTGAATGTTCATTAGACCTTGGCTGTCCTGCTGATAAATTTACAGAATTTTGTGATGCTCACCCTGAACACACAGTGGTTGTATACGCAAACACTTCTGCGGCTGTTAAAGCTCGTGCAGACTGGGTGGTTACGTCGAGCATTGCTTTGGAAATCGTTGAGAGCCTAGACGCTGAAGGTAAGCCAATCATTTGGGGGCCTGACCGTCACTTAGGTTCTTACATCGCGAATCAAACCGGCGCTGACATGTTACTTTGGCAAGGTGAGTGTATCGTTCACGATGAGTTCTCTGCAGATGCATTGAGAAAGATGAAGTCGGTATACCCTGAAGCGGCAATTCTTGTGCACCCAGAATCTCCAGCAAGTGTTGTAGAGTTGGCTGATGCTGTTGGTTCTACTAGCCAACTAATCAAGAAAGCGAAAGAGCTGCCGCATCCACAGATGATTGTCGCGACAGACAAAGGCATCTTCTTCAAGATGCAACAACTGGTTCCTGAAAAAGAGCTGATTGAAGCGCCAACGGCGGGTGCTGGTGCAACTTGTCGTAGTTGTGCACACTGTCCTTGGATGGCAATGAACGGTCTTGAGGCAATTGAAAACGCACTTGAGAATGGCGGTGAGCAACACGAAATCTTCGTTTCTGACGAGCTACGTGTTAAATCGCTTATCCCATTGAACCGTATGTTAGATTTCGCAGAGCAGTTAAACATGCAGGTAAAAGGCAACGCGTAAGCGGCTTACTTATCTGACTAATTTAAAAACCAGCCTTTAGTGCTGGTTTTTTTGTACCGAAAGATAGCCTGCTAATATCAACCTTGTGAGCATGTATCTTTTTTCTGATGATTCATCTTGTTGATATCGCGTATTTTTTCTAGCATGTAAGTAAGAACGAAGGATTTGAGGCTCGAATGATAATCTGGTTGCAACTCAAACGTTGGATCAAAGCAAACATCTTTGTTTTGAACGGCAAAAACCTACTGTTTACTTTTCTAGGCTATGTGTTTATTTCATGGTCGAGTTTGTATTTGGTGGGTGAGACGGACTTAACCAGTTCGTTTACTACATTCGCGTATTACTTAGTGGTGACCGCTTCGACAGTAGGGTATGGCGACTTATCACCGACGACAGAAGCGGGTCGATGGATTGTCATTCTATTTGTGATTCCGGGTGGACTTAGTCTGTTTGCTGCGTTACTCGGTAAGGTTGCCACAGAAGGTGTTGAATATTGGCGAGCTGGCTTGTTAGGAAAAAGGAGAGTACGAGTGGAAAATCATATTTTAATGTTGGGGTGGAATGAGCAAAGAACCATTCACCTTATCCGTATGCTCCAGCATGAAGAGACGGGTAGGCGTCCAATCGTGTTATGTACGCGTTCAGACATTGAAAACCCACTCCCTGGTGAGATCAGTTTCGTGAAAGTGAATAGCTACACTGATGGTAAAGAGATGGAAAAGACGGGGATTGAATCAGCCAGCTGTATTCTGATTGATAACCCTGAAGATGATATTACTTTATCTGCTGCACTTTACTGTGCCAACCGAAACCCAGAAGCTCATCTGTTGGTTTACTTTAAAGATGAGGCATTGAGTGACCTGCTACATAAACATTGCCCAAACTCTGAGTGTATTCCTGCGGTAGGCGCGGAGATGCTCGCAAAGGCTGCGGTCGATCCGGGATCTAGTGCGCTGCACCAAGAGCTGCTTAGCTCGACGAGAGGTATGACGCAGTATTCGACCTACTACCCTCAAGATGCCGAACCTGTGACTGTGGCGCCAATTTTCTCTGTGTTTAAAGAGAAGTATCAAGCGACTTTGATTGCGATAGACTCTGGAAACGGTATTGAGCTCAACCCAGAATTGGATCAAGTCGTCAGTAGCGGTACTAAGTTGTTCTATATTGCCGATGAGCGTATCGATGACTTTGATTGGAAAGGTTTTTAAGGCGCGATTCTTTTCGATGTGAGCGCTTTTCGTGTACTAGAGAGTTTCGCGTTACTGGACATTTTCGCATTAAAAAAGGCCTCATCATGAGTAATGCCAGTCAGTTAAGCTGACTGGCATTTTTCCTGTTCGTTGCATATTTTTGGGGTTTCAGTTTCACCCAACGAGGGTAACTTCTATCTTCTCTTCGAGGTGGCAGGGTAAACATGGATATTTGCTTGAGTAAGACTTCATAATGTTTAGGAAGTTTTCCAGGACTCGTTAAAGGTAAAGCCGCGAAGTATTGAGTCACAGCCATAGCACTACTCGTAAAGCTTAATTGATTTGGCCAGACGCTATCTAATTTAATCGCAGCCTTTGTCATAACTTGTCTTATAAGGTTATAGGCGAGCAAAATCCCCCAGAGCTCCTGCTTGACCATATCTGGGCGCTTACTTCGTAATGTATACTCACTATCAAGCAAGGTTTGCTTCATTTCCCGATAGCCTAATTCGATTTCCCAACGATAGCGATAAAGCTCTACGATGTCTTCACCAGGAAAGCGTAACCCATCACGCATTGATGTAAGTACCTGATATGTCTTCCCTTTGATGATTTTCGACACTAACCTTGCTTCTATTGTCTCAGGGAGATCACTGAACTTCTTTCTTGCCTGAGGTGTCGTTTTTATATCAACGATAGCGTCACTCTGACTGTATTTATGAACGACTTCATACTGGAAGTCTTTTCTCACAGGAAGCATCCAATGCCTTTCTTTGCCTACCTTATTCCAGCGATTAAGTAGCCCTAGAGAGTAGTATCCTTTGTCAAAAATAGTCAGCGAATGATCGGGGGTTTGTTCGATGAGTTCTTCTGCAAGGCGCATTTCGCTGGTGCGATAGTCAGAGAATGTACTATCGATTAGTTGATGACTTGTAAGCTCCATCAAGCAAACCATACGTACCTTAGGGTAAATATTCTCCGATGATTGATTGCTCTGTGCTTTAAACTCTTGATGATTTTCAGGTGTATCTGTCGTTCTCCAAACGACACCATCGACGGATAGAAGGTTTAGTCCACACCAAGTTTCGAAATTAGACGAGTGATAGCCATGCGTAGCCATCTTCTTAAAGACTTGTTTAACGCCTTCTTCGCCTAATCTCTGTCTCGCTTGAACAACAGCACTTGGGGCAACAAAGCGTTGTCTGTCTGGCAGGACAATATCGAGTTGGTTAGCAATATCCCAAACAGATTGTTGACGAAAGAGACTCATTCCAACAACGGACCAAAGTACGGCCTCCAAAGGTAACCGTCTTCTTCTAACGGTTGCGACGCCAGCTTGCTCAAAACCTTGCTGGATAAGCTCTGGACTAAGAATTTCAGAGTATTTTTCAAAGTGGTGGAAGGTATTACACGACTGAAAAGTATTGGCAAGTTGGCTTTCTAAAGACATAAAAAAATCCGATATTAGTTTCCTAATATCGGATTCTGAAGCCTTTTGAGGATCGGTCAAATGATCTCACAAATTTCTTAACTGATCGGTATTACTCATCATGAGGCCTTTTGCTGTTTGTTTCGTAGTTTCTGTTGAATACTTTTATTGAGCTTCAGCCAGTGCAATACCGCGCTGAGTTAGACCACAAAGCATTACAGGAACTGCATTGAAGATCTCTTCAAATTGCTCTAGGCCTTCGATACCTTGTTCGGCTAGGGTTGCGATTGAGGTTTCTGGATCGTAAAGCATGCTAAGAGAAAGTAGAACGCCGCCAACCAGTGCGTTGTCTTCGCTATCTTCAGGCATTAGCGTTTCCCAATCATCACGAGCGATCTGCCAGCCTTGAAGTAAGCCTTCACAGAAATCACGAGCAGCAGTATTAACCACTTCCTCTTCGTCTAATTGACAAGCTTCAGGCCAAACCCAAGTGCCTTCGATTAATTCTGGACGAGTTTTGTTCCAAAGCGCAATGATCACTTCAATGTAGCTTTCTAGTTGCTCACCATCAGTGAAAGGAGCAACTTCTTCGCCACCCCAAAGGAACGGTAGCCACTCATGAGGGGTTAACACATTAGGCGCTGCAGCCATTGCAGTGACAAAGCCTATGGTTTTGTGTTCTGTGATTAGCTTTCCTTCCAACTCTGGAAGCGCAAGAATATCTTGTAAAGTCAAAGTGAGGTACCGTAAAAGGGAACATATTTGCGCTTATAGTACCAATGAACTTGTGCCAATCAAGCTTCAATCTAAAAAGGCTTGATGTCGTTGATGATAAACACTAGGTTTAACAGAAAAGAAAACAATAAAAGAATTATGCAGATACGGTCGTCCTTAAAGAAAAAAAGCATGGTAGCGCTTGGGTTATACCTTGCAATGTTTATCGCTATTGTCGGTAGTGTGACGTATTACGTCGTAGAATCCCCCGTGCGCGCCAAACTGCAGCAAAACCTCGACCTACGTACGCAATTGCTGTCTTCGTTGATTACAGAGCCACTCAGCAGCTCTCAAGGCTTTGTTGATAGTTTAGTTGGCTTTGCTCAGGCGCATCGTAAAGGCGAAGATGTTATCCCGCTGTTCAAGTCGATGTTAGCCGCGAGTGACGACACAATCGTCAGTGCTGGTATTTGGCCTGAACCTTACACGCTCGATCCCGATAAGTTGCTGAACAGTTACTTCTTTAACAAAGCTGACGATGGCAGCATCGACCAACTGTTTCCTTACAACAATCCTAAAAATGCCCCTTATCACGAAGAATACTGGTATACCTCAGTGGTCGATGAACCGCAGGGAACCATCTCATGGAGTGATGTCTACATCGATCCATACACGCACGTTCGAATGATCACGGCGTCTTCGCCTTATTACTACGATGGCACCTTTGCGGGTATCGCGACGGTGGACCTCTCTTTGGAAGAGTTACTGGGTTTTATTAAGAACCATGCAGAAGAGTACAACCTTGGTATTACCTTGAGAGACAAGCTAAACCAAGTCTTGGTTTCTCATAACTTTAATCTCGTTGAAGGGATCTACATTAGTAGCAATCAATTCGGTGAATTTGGCTGGCAAGTCGATGTCGTTAACTCTAAATCGCGGGTAGCAGACGAAGTGTTTCGTCAGGTGATGAGTATCGAGGGTGGTATTGTGCCATTGTTGCTACTGTGTGTGATGGCGGGTTACTACTTACTTAACCGTTATTTAATCACTCCAATCACTAACATAGCCACTCAGGTTAACAGTTCAAAAGCCGGCGAGGTGATTGACGTTGATTATTCAAGTCATGATGAGATCGGCCACCTAATCAAAACCTTCAATGAGAAGACGGTATATCTCGAAGCAGAAAAAGTGAAAGCGCAAGCATCAACCAATGCAAAGACCGCTTTCCTTGCGACTCTGTCACACGAAATTCGTACCCCAATGAATGGTGTCTTGGGTACTGCACAAATTCTGCTGAAAACCCCGCTCAATGCTGAGCAAGAGAAGCACTTAAAGAGTCTGTATGAATCAGGCGATCACATGATGACCTTGCTGAACGAAATCTTGGACTTTTCAAAGATTGAGCAGGGCCGGTTAGACCTTGATGAGACGCGTTTCCCGCTGGATTCGATCATCGGCAGTATCAACAGTGTTTACTACACATTGTCTTCAGAGAAAGGGCTTCAATTTAAGGTCTATTCGGAAGTGCCTTCCGGTCGTTGGTACTTTTCCGACAAAGCTCGCTTGCGTCAAATCCTATTTAATCTTTTAAATAATGCGGTGAAGTTCACCTCACGCGGTTTTGTTGAGGTTTACCTTAAAGAGATGGTCGAGGGCAGCGAGACTTACCTCAGCATCCGAGTTCGTGATACCGGCATCGGTATATCGAAAGAGGCGCAAAAGCGTATTTTTAAACCGTTTGAACAAGCGGAGTCTTCGACGACAAGACGTTTTGGTGGTACAGGGCTTGGCTTAGCCATTGTGAAGAAAATCACTCAACTTATGGATGGCAACATTACCGTCACCAGTGAGGAGGGGATAGGCACTAGCTTTGATGTACGTTTGAAAATTCAACCTTGTCAGCCTGGTGAAATAGAGAGCCTGCCACACAAGAAGTTAGATTATTCTGGTTTGAAGGTGCTGATCGTTGAAGACAATCGAACCAACACGGTAATCATTGAGACCTTTATGAATAGCAAGGGCTTTACTTGCAAGAGCGTTGAAAATGGTGAACTGGCGATACAGGCGCTAGTTGCTGAACGATTTGACCTCGTGTTGATGGATAACCACATGCCAGTCATGGACGGCGTAGAATCAACAACAGCCATTCGAGTGTTAATTGGTGAAGTGTCTTCAGTATTGATATTTGGTTGTACGGCTGATGTCTTCAAAGAGACTCGTGAGCGTATGCTTGGGGCTGGAGTAGATTATATTATCGCTAAGCCGATTGATGAGCGTGAACTTGATGATGCCCTGTTCCGTTACTCTAATAAGTTGTATCAATATCATGAAACCAAAAGCCAGAATGAGAGCGGGCCTTTAGTTAAGCCTTTGAGCTTAAACAGTCACGATGCGAACTTTCATAAGAATAAGAGCCCAAGCCGCTCACTACCGAAACCTGATCTGCGCAACAAGGACAATACCGAAGAGCTACTCGTGACACTCTATGTCGCGTTGGAAGACAATAACCTAGACCTGATTCAGTCTGCGTTAGAAAGCCTACGTAAGCATGTCGAACCTATGGACAATGCTGAGCTTTCTTTTCAAGTCGATAAAGCGTTAGAACAGGTTTCTTTGGGCGCTCCGCCGACTCAAGATGTTATCAACATAATTACCGTGAACCTTCCCATGGCATAGTTGTTGTTTAATTACGGAAAGTTAATAGCGAATCGCCTATATTTTGACCTTTATGTAATTTCCTGGTTGAAGTGACTGGTTTTTAAATGGTTTTTGGTTGTTAATTTACAACTTTATTTTGAATTTGAAATGTATGACTACTAATCTTGTGTTTTAATAGCGACATTATCTGGTGGGGTGCGAAAGTGCCTTGTTTATATGTTGCTAAATCACTAAATAGGTAGTGATATATTTTAGGTTTAACGCTCAATGAAGTCTCGTGGTCCATTTTGTATTCGTAACGCAGCGGCGGATACATTTGCTATGGTAGTTTTCTGTTTTATCTCCGGCATGATCGTAGAAGTGTTCATCTCTGGTATGACGTTCGAGCAATCTCTTGCTTCTCGAACGCTGTCGATTCCGGTAAATATTGCCATTGCATGGCCTTATGGCGTGTTCCGTGATTGGTTCTTGCGTAATGGTGCAAAGCTTTCACAAAGCTCGTTGATGAAAAACCTGTCAGACCTTATGGCTTATGTATTATTCCAGTCCCCAGTGTATGCTGGTATTTTGTTAGCTGTTGGTGCTTCAAGCGACCAGATCGTGACTGCGGTAACCAGTAACGCGGTGATCTCTTGTGGTATGGGCGTATTGTACGGTTACTTCTTAGATATGTGCCGTAAGTGGTTTAGAGTTCCAGGCTACTATCAACAAGCTTAAGAAAAACAACAAGCGTAAGTGCAGCGAAAGAATGAAATTTGGTTTGTTTTTGATCTAATGAGTTAATTTGTAATCGAACAAACTTAAAAAGGCACTTTTTTTGATAATGCCCCTTGACCAAAGCAAGCAGAATCAATAAAGTAGCGCCTCGTTGAGTGACGAGCTCAACACAATTTGTGGAAGGATGGCTGAGTGGCTTAAGGCGCTCGCCTGGAAAGCGAGTATACGTTTATAGCGTATCTGGGGTTCAAATCCCCATCCTTCCACCACTATTCTAAACCCCAGCAGAAATGCTGGGGTTTTCTCGTTTTTGGGTGCCCAAATTTTTATCCCCTTCTTCTTTTCGAAACATTCCTTTCTCAAATCCTTTTTGTGTTCGTCACTCCCACTGTTTATGTTAAAGCATTTTGATCCAGATTAGCGATTGATGTCACCGATAAACGCTTGATTTATCGCTGTGGATCTACAAGATTAAGAGTAAGCAACATTATGAATAACCTTAACTCTTAGGAATCTATCGCATCATGACAGAAACCCTCGTTTCTCCAATGCTCTCCTTTACTATAGCGATCTCATTACTGTTTATTGGTAAAGGCTTAATCGAGCGCTCTGAAGTATTAAGGAAGTATTCACTACCAGAGCCAGTTATTGGTGGCTTTGTTTGTGCCGCTACCGTCGCTGCGCTTTACTATCTCTTTGAAATCCAGATCACTTTTAGCCTCGATGTCAGAGACTTTCTGCTTCTCTACTTTTTTGCTGGTATTGGGCTACAAGCGGACATCAAGACGCTGGTAAAAGGTGGGCGGCCGCTGTTTATCCTGCTCTGAGCCAGCTTCTGCCAAAGAGCGTTTTCACTACTTCTTGAAAGCGATACCGGCACTGTTGATCCCATTTGGCATTATTTTAGGCATGCGTTTTGGCTTGTTCACGCCTACTGAAGCGGGTGCGATTGCTGTATTACTCTGCGCGATTATTGGCATCTTTGTCTATCGTCAACTGGGTTTGCGCCATATCCCGCTGATCATGCGTGAAACAGTGCAAGGCACCAGTAGTGTCATGTTCATCATTATCGGTGCGATGGTCTTTGGTTACTACATGACGCTAGAGCAGATCCCACACAATGTTGCGTCTGCTTTGATTGAGCTGACAGACAACAAGCTCGTCTTGCTGTTGTTGATTAACGTGCTGCTGTTAGTGGTGGGTATGTTTATCGAAGGTGGTGCCGCGATGATCATACTCACGCCATTACTATTGCCAGCTGTGCTTAACCTAGGCGTTAATCCGGTTCACTTCGGTATTATCGTGATTGTGAATATCATGATTGGTGGTGTGACTCCGCCATTTGGCTCGATGATGTTTACGGTTTGCTCGATTTTAAAAGTTCGTATGGTCGACTTCGTAAGAGAAGTGGCTCCGTTGTTGCTAGCACTACTCACGGTTCTGATGCTGCTGACTTTCTCTGAAAGCTTAGTGATGTTTTTACCGAATTTGCTTTAACACTGTTTAGTGATTAATTATTTAGAGGTGTAGAAATGAATTCGGTATCGAATGAATTGAACCAAAATTGGAAAAAGATAGATTGGGTGTTAACTGATGTGGACGACACCTTAACCTGGCAAGGTCAATTGCCTCCTGAAACCTTGATTGCGTTAAGCAAGCTGCGTGATTCAGGGAAAAAAGTAGTTGCGGTAACGGGCGCATGTGCAGGGTGGTGTGATCATATTGCTCAGCTGTGGCCTGTTGATGCGGTTCTCGGCGAGAATGGCGCTTTCATTATGGAAAAGAAAAACGGTTATCTGACATTGCGCTCAGATATTCCCTTGCCAGAAGTCAGTGCTAATCAGAGCAAACTGAAAGAACAAGTCTTAGCTATTTTGAGCGATTACCCAGAGCTGAGTTTAACGCTCGATCAGTCGTATCGCTTGTGTGAGGTCGCGATAGACATTGGACAAAACCGTCCTAAAGTTGATGATGCGATTATTGAAGAGATAGTCTCAAAGATTCACGCGTTAGGTGCACATGCTACAGCAAGCTCTATTCACATTAATGCTTGGTATGGTGAGCACTCTAAGAAAGCAACATCGACCGCCTTTCTTAAAGAGAAGGGACTATCTGACCAAGAAATAGTTGAGCGTAGTTGCTATGTCGGTGACTCGATGAACGATCAATACATGTTTGAAATTTTGCCGAACAGTGTCGGTGTGGCGAATATTCAGCATTACTGGGAACGACTAGAACATCACCCATCAGTGGTGATGAGCAAGCCTGGCGGGTATGGTTTCTCTGAATTTGTCGACAAGCTGCTTGCCTTAAAATAGCGACAGTTTAGCGGCTTCAAACAGCCGATAGTGAACATCAAACACAGCTCATTTCTTCGTTGAATTGAGCTGTGTTTTTGTTTTATTTGGCGCGAATACATACTTCTTCTATATCGTGCCTATCGCTCTTCAAGGACTTGTGTTGGTGACTCAGCCCACAACTTGCAAACTTGTTGTGTCGGTATCTCAATTCCTAGATAGGCAAATGAGAAAATTGTGAGACGCTTGCCGTGTGTCTGTCGAATCACAAGGAAGTTGCATGCATCATTTTAATCTCCGTGCGCTTGAGTATCTGAATGCGTTATCAAAATATGGGTCGCTGCGTAAAGCGTCTAAGATGATGAACGTTGACCCTGCGGCAATGAGTCGAATGCTGACGCAGCTTGAAGCACAAGCAGAAATGAAGGTGTGGGAGCGCAACAACCGCCAATCTCTGCTGACTGAGGCGGGCAACGAGTTATTGAACTATTACCGCTCCATCGTTCGCAGTGAAACGGCGGTGCTGGCTCGCCTAACCAAGCTGAAAAACCTCAAGGGCGGTAACGTTAGCATCGCGATAGGGGAAGGGTTTATCACAAACTTGGTCTCTAAACCCATGCAGACCTTCATGGCTCGATACCCTGATATCAATTTATCGATTGAAATTGCGGGTGCGTTGGATGCCGTGAAAATGTTGGAGGATCAACAGATCGATTTCGCGATTACCTATGCGTCTGCTCCTCACCCTAAACTGCATTCACACGTCGAGCGTAGTCATCCTCTAGAGCTAATCGCTCCAAAAGGGCACATACTGACGACGCAACAAGCACCAGTGACACTGCAAGATGTTAGAGAGGCTTCTATTGCTTTGATCGACAACTCGACAGGTATGGGGAGGCTCGTAAAGCAGGCCGAACAAAACTCTCATCTCACTTTGCAACCTAAGCTTCAAACTAACTCTGTTACCGCGCTAACTAACTTCGTTTCGGCAGGCCTAGGCGTGACCTTTATGCCTAAGCTCACTGTGCTTGATGAGATCAAATCGGGACAAATTGAAGTGGTTGCAACTGAGCTAGACACCTTTTCTAAAGCGACGGTGAAAGTTCAATCTCTTAAAGGCCGAGCACTGTCATTGCAAGCCGAAACCTTTTTAGACTTTCTCATCGAGAACGCCACATTCTTAAGTCATGATGCTCACAATATCTAGGTCGAGGTACGCTGGTGCACATTTAGGTTAAGCAATTCGATAACTGGTAGGTATTAAAAAGCCAGTGATTGATTCACTGGCTTGCCTCTTACTCGTCCTATTTTGGTAATGATAGAGCCTGATTAACGACTACTTATTTGGATATTCAATCCAACTAGATCCATCTAATGTGACGTAATATTTGCCATCGACTTCAATTACTGTTGAGCCAGAATTTTGGGCTACGAGGGGTGTTTCTGGTAAGTTTTGAGTTAGTTTCTTTGGACTGAACTGTGTATCACTATAGATATCTTCCTCTAGAATATTGGATACTAATTGCGAGAGTGCTAGGTAGCTTGAAGGAGCGGTGACATGTATTGTCTCTCCGTCACGTTTGATATTTTCCCCGAAAATCTTAATGCCTACTGGAGTATGCACGATACCAGGGGCTGGTATTTCTCTCATACCTTGTATTTGCATTCTATCGCCCCGCATACCTGCTCCGTGTTCAGGTACTAAAGCAACAACAATATTACGTTTTGATGCTTCAAGCTGTTTGAAAAAATCATAAAGATCGTCAAGCAGGTTTTTCAAACGCTTTTTATAACTGATCATTGACGTACTGGACTTAGAATTTATGATTCGATTGCCATCATGTAGTGAGATCGAGTTATACAATGCTACGACTTTTTCATCACTGCTGTTTAGCCTTTGTTGTAGCCAGTTATCTAGGACTTGTTTGTCTCGGAATATTGAAGAGCCGTCAAATGACTTTTGGTAAGGCTTAAAGCCATCCTGAGGCATGAGTTCTGCTGCTATGTCACCATCCTTTTTAATTAGTTCAAGGAAGCTGTCAAAGACACCGTTATGGTTCATTAATAGGTTTTCTTCGAAGCCTAAGTTTTTGAGATTATCAAACAGGTAACATTGGTTTGAAGGTGCTGATGCGAACAGCTGGCTGTGTTCTTGTTGACCACAACTCGCTCTTAATAGACGAATAACAGCAGGGCCACTATATGATGTGCCGGCACTAAAGTTGTCGAACATGATGTCGAATTCTTTAAACAGCGGGTGATCTGCTAACCCTGCAATCTCGATGTCGTCCCACGCGACTGAACAAATACTTAAAAATAGTAGGTCAAAGGGGGCTGATGATTGGCTGCTTTGACTAAAATCGACAGAACGAGATGCTTCTTTCTCGAAAAAATTTGTAGTCATTTTATTCAGGGATTGGTCATTTATTTCAGTTATTTGTGGTTGCGACGGCGTTGGCAGGGTTGACTCGTTTTTTTGTGTTAAGTCATTGCTAACAACCTGAACTGAAGGTTCAGGACTGTCTGGTAGGCTGACATAAAGCATCGCGATAACGACGAAGACCGAGATACGTAGAAATCTACTTAGGATGTAGTAACCTGCACATAGCGTAAATAAGCCTAGCAGTGCTTCAACTGAAACAAACCGCCCTATAAGCTCAATAAGATATCCAATCTCAAACTGTGCGAGTTGTCCTACTTGCGCCCAAAGCCTATCTAGCGGCGGAAGGTAAGAATCATAATGCAGTAACCAAGCAGCTATCACAACCGCGATAAGATGGCGAGCTACATTGATTGGCTTCAGTGTCACGGGAAGTAATATAAATAGTAATAAAGCGAAGTTTTCAATTGGGTGGAAGTCAATCGTCCCTTGAACGAAAAGAGCCACTTTTGCGATAAAATAGATGTTCCACCAACCCAAACTTAGGTTTGAAAGAATGGAATCCTTAAGATGTGGTTTCATTATTTTAGCTTCTTATTTTTAGTGATAGTGGCATCTTGTTCGAAATACCGTGAACGTGTGAAGTGACGTTGATAAACACGTATACTAAATTCCACAGCATCACGAAGAAAGTAACCGAGTAGCCCCCCAATTAAGGCGCTGATAGTTGCCGTGAGTAGAAAGTCATTAATGTTCATATGGTTCCCTTTGAGGCGATAACTTTTTTTATTGCAAATAGGGGGGGGACGTCTGTTACGGGGTGAGTAGCCTCTGAAAAAATCTTTTCTTCTGTCGTTAATTGTGACACTTCAGATGAGATTGTGGCCTGATCTTTTATGATGTATTGCAATTCGGCTTCGATATCATGTTGAGTGTCATAAGTTTGAACCGTATAAAACAGATCGCGAATAGGAAACTCGAAAACGTTACTCAGTGCAACGTTGATGTCGTTGTGGCGGATCGCACTAAAAAGGATATACAGAGCATTATTACATGCAGTGACGACATCGCCATCTCTACGGATATGGCAGAGACGTAGGCAATCTTCAGCCGTCATTCCAGGTAACAAACTAAGCTTGATTAACGCAAACCTAACATTGGAGCGTGATGACATAGCAATCAACTCACCACAATAGTCTTTAAACTCAGTGTTTAGCATATAACCTTTATTTCCGAACTTTAGGTCATACTTGAGGAGAGACTCGATATTCTTCGGTAATGGGCGAGTGGATAACTGGCCTTGTATTGCCTCGACTTGTGTCATAAAGCGCATGTGAGGAAGTTGAACAGGACAGATCAAATTAACTCCTGCGCGAAGTAGAAACTTTTCGTCTGTGTATCTTAGGCACTGCTCAGTCTCGCGAATAACTATTTTTAGTTGGTTCCCCGCTTTAGCACGTAACCTAAAGCAGTCAATAGCTAACTGCCTAACTTCTTTCTGATTGGTGCAACTAAAGATAACGGTTGAAGCTCTTGGACTATCGAGCATCTTTAGTAGCGTTTGGTTGTCATTCGCTACATGTACGCTTTTGGGAACCTTAACGCCCTCACTCAAGACTTCTTTGCTCACATAGATTCGATCGTTGTCCGCTTTATCTTCGATTATGTCTAGCGAGCTTAGGTTCTGGTTTAAGGTAGCCTCTAATTGACCGTTACTTGAACTCGTAAGAATATATTCACTATCAGACTTAACACCATGTTTATTGCACCAAAAATCAACAAGGTAGTTATAACTAGACTCATCGATTGGAGTCATAGTTGCAAGCCCTGCGATGTAGCGGTTATTAGTGAGCAATTTTGGTTTTAATATTGACGTTGCAAGGTTGCCGTAAATACATAAATTGATGGATAAGTGCTTTTTATGAGCAATACTTTGTATATTGTATAGAAATTTATCAATTTCATTGTCATCACAGTGAGCGAGCAAGCTGTCATGAATAAATAAAATATAAGTAGAATGGCTTTTTATATTGATATTGTGAATATCAAGTGACAGTGAAATTGGATTGATTGTTTTTTTCGACTGATGGCTATTAACAAAATACATTTTTTCTAATGACGTTTTTGCTAAGTGATTGATTTTTGATATTACTTCTTCAGTGAGCCCTGTCAAAAAAGTTTCTTTGTCAGTAAATATTGTAAGTGAAGTGTTATCTTTGTTTTTTAATAAGTTGAATAAGGAATCGATTGCTAGTCTTTTGTGTGTGAATAAATTGACGTATACAGATTCATATTCTCTTTCACTGGTCGTTGCCGGTAGCCCATGAATCGAGTGCATAAAATTCCTTAGTTTCATGTGGTTAAGTTTTTTGATAGCTAGCATATAACACAGAGCATTATGCGTTGAAGCTTTAGAGCTGAGTTGTGACAATAAAATGACGCGGATATCTTAATCAAGTTTGATCGAAAATTAAAATAGATATATTATAATTTTTCAGATGACTATGTGTTACATGATGAATCATAGTCAGTTTAAATAAATGTGTCCATGTCATTGATTTTAAATATAGATGTTTCGTAAGTAGTTACAACTTGTCTTTATGTTGCTAATTCCTTATTACCTAAGAAGACACCATTTATTGAACGAAAGTAGTGTGAGTCAAGATTTCATTGCTCATATGTACATCCTATTCATGTTCTGCGCATAGGTTCGTGCGTTAAATAGTTATCAGCGTAATGTATACAGGTTAAAGGAATTGACAGGAACGTCTTTGCCTCTGTGTTTTTGTGCTTTTATTTTGGAAAAATCTAGTGGCTGAACCAGCAAAAGACATTAATTCGATCTACGCTTCATATAATCTAACTCAACATCAGTACATTGAAATGACAGAGAATGAGTCTTATACACAAGCTAAAAGTAAGTGGTTAATATTTCAATCAAAGCAAGTACGTACTACTGATAAGTTAGTCGGTAAGAAACAGGCAGGTATAGAAACGGAAGCGATATGAAGCGCCTTCTTTTTGCTAGCTTACGTGGTGGTTGTGGATCTACGACCATCACAGCAAACCTTTCGCAGGCTTTAGTGAAAATCAATAAGCAGGTATTAGCGATAGACTCTTCACCTGAGAACCTTTTAGGGCTCCATTTAGGTCTTCCATATGAAGAGAATGACGGGTGGGCAGTAAGAACGCTGAATCGACTAAACTTGTTTGACGCGGGCTATCAGAGCCCACAAGGTGCTATGTTTCTTCCCTTCGGGAAGTTATCTTTCGATCAGCACTTTGAATTTGAAAAAAACAAAGAGCAACACCTTAACTCGTTAGTAGAAACGACTTTAAATGCCCGCGCAGATAAGGGCGAACAGTGGCAATTATTTCATGCAGCGCTATCAGATCTAAATAATCTAGCGGTCCACGGCACTATTGATGCAATAGATATGGTATTTATTGCCGTTACGGCCGATGCCGTTAGCTACAGCGCGCTTCAGTCATGGATTCAAAGCTGTCCTTTCTTCGATGAGTTATTAGAGAGAAATAAACTACGACTTGTCATCAACCATTATCAACCAGAAACCGAAGTTGGTCGTGACTTCATGCTTGTATTGAAGAAAGAATTTGGTTCGATACTAGTGCCAGTATTACTCCATCGTGATACCGCTCTGTTAGATTGTGTTGCTAACCTTACTACGGTTCAGCATTTTTCTCCGTTTAGTCAAGCTGCTAAGGACTTTCAATCCTTGGCTTTTTGGTGTGTTTCAACGTTTTCATCTCATTATTCTCAAGGCTAACTAATGCGTAGCCTGAATTTGATTTTCCAACCTTGGATAGCTGAGCAATTTAAGTTTCAAACGAGAACTTACGAGAAGTACAAGAACTGCAATAGTACAAGAGTTGGCAGGATGCTTTTGTCGATATGGTTTTCTTTCTGTTTTGTTCTTTTGAAACCAAAAATAGCAGAGGTTGCCACATGGAAGCTGCCTCTGTATTTGTACCCACATATAAACTTTGCTGCTCCAAGGCTGTTTGATTCTGTTCGATTTATGGTTCAAACGCTGTGGCTAGCTTTTTTTAAGCAAACCCCCTGTAAATTCTTGTCTAAGAAAGTGGTTAAAATCGTCAATGACACATTTAACTTACTGAAAAATTTATTTTATATACCGTTCTCTCAAATATCTAAATTGGTCGCCTGGCTCGAGATGGCTGCGGATCAAACCAACGGATCCGAAATACGTGAACGGATGAAAGAAAGCAAATTGGTTATGTTGTTCAACTACATACTACTTTTCTTGGTCGTTTTTATTGCGTTGCTTTGTTTTACTGTCCCTTTTGGCTATCAGGCTCAAACTGTATTTATATTGTTGCTTTGGGGGTTGGCAATGATGGTGCGTCGTATGCCGGGGCGCTTCCCCACTATGTTGCTGATTATTCTTTCAGTGACGGCTTCGTGTCGTTATCTGTGGTGGCGTTACTCATCGACTTTAAATTGGGATGATCCGATTGCTCTTTTTTTGGGGAGTATTTTACTTCTGGCAGAAACTTACTCTTGGATTGTGCTTTTACTCGGCTATTTTCAGAATATATGGCCTTTGAGTCGCAAACCAATCTCTATGCACAAAGATGAATCGAGTTGGCCAACAATCGATCTGATGATTCCCACTTACAATGAAGATTTGGATGTTGTTAAAGCGACAGTATATGCGTCGCTTGGTGTTGACTGGCCAAAAGATAAATTGAACATTCATATTCTGGACGATGGTAAACGTGACAGTTTCCGAGACTTTGCGAAAAGTGTCGGAGTTAATTATATCCGTCGCCCGACTAATGAGCATGCCAAAGCGGGCAACATCAATTACGCGTTGAAGCAAACCCATGGTGAATATGTCGCTATTTTCGATTGTGACCATATTCCGACGAGAGCTTTTTTTCAGCTGACCATGGGAATGTTTCTTAAAGACCCAAAGCTTGCGTTGATACAAACGCCGCACCATTTCTTTTCTCCAGACCCGTTTGAGCGCAACTTATCGAATTTTCGAAATGTGCCTAATGAAGGGAGTTTGTTTTATGGCTTGATTCAAGACGGTAATGATCTTTGGGACGCGACTTTTTTCTGTGGTTCTTGTGCTGTACTAAGGCGTGAGCCGTTAGAAGAAGTTGGTGGTATTGCTGTCGAAACGGTGACAGAAGATGCGCATACCTCTCTCAGGATGCACCGCCTTGGTTATCGTTCGGCGTATTTAAAGCAGCCAATTTCAGCAGGCTTAGCGACCGAAACGTTATCGGCACACGTAGGACAACGTATTCGATGGGCTAGAGGTATGGCTCAGATATTCCGGGTAGATAATCCTCTGATAGGGAAAGGGCTTAAGTTGTCACAGCGGCTTTGTTATCTAAACGCGATGATGCACTTTTTATCCGGTATCCCAAGGATTGTGTTTTTAGTAGCTCCACTCGCGTTTTTAATTTTACATTCGTATGTTATTTACGCTCCGGCACTTGCCATTATTCTCTATGTGTTACCGCATATGATACATGCAAGTATGACTAACTCCCGAATGCAGGGTGACCATCGTTACTCATTTTGGGGGGAGGTCTACGAAACAGTGTTAGCTTGGTACATCGCAAGGCCAACGACTGTAGCACTTTTTGCTCCACACAAAGGCACTTTTAATGTTACAGCCAAAGGTGGATTAGTTGAGAAGTCTCATTACGACTGGGTGATCTCAAGGCCGTATTTAGTTCTCGTTGCTCTAAATATTTTAGGGGCTGGTGTTGGTTTCTATCGCTTGGGCTGGGGACCAAATGATGAGATTGGTACTGTTATCGTTAACTTGATCTGGACCCTGTACAATTTGTTGATACTGGGTGCAGCGGTTGCTGTAGCGGTTGAGGCGAAGCAAGTACGTAAGGATCACCGAGTCGAAGTATCTATGCCAATTTGGGTTAAGCTTCGTACAGGGCATTTAATTCAGGCAGAAATGAAGGATTTTTCTTTAGGTGGGATTCGAGTCGTGATCAACGATGCTGATGAAAAAACTTGTGAGCGCTTACTTGGTCAATGTTTAGACGTTGTACTCAAACGTGGGGGACAAGAATTCGTTTTCCCTATGACTGTTGCTTATGCATCTAAAGGCATTTTTGGGCTTCGCCTGGAGGAGTTGTCTCACCAACAGCAAGTTCAATATGTTCAATGTACATTTGCTCGAGCTGATACATGGGCCAAATGGCAGCAAGGATATCAGTCAGATAAACCTTTATCGAGTATGCGAGCAGTACTCCAGGTTGGTTTTAACGGCTATAAACGCTTATTGAAACACAGTCCTAACTTTATAAGAGTTACCGCGGACTTATTTTTACAGAGCTTCATATTTATTTGGTCGTTAAGACCACGCTATGTCCCAATCAGGACCCAAAGTCATGCTAATCAATAAAACAATAACGGCGTTGACAGCACTTTCTATCGCGTGCTTGTCGAGTAATGTCGCCGCAAACAATACAAGTAAATATCAACCAGAAGAGTCTGCAGAAGCGTTGTTGAGCCGGAGCGAAAGCGCTGAAGTAGTGCAACGTGTCATTCCATTTAGTCAACTGGGCTATAACGGTTCGATTGCGATCCAAGGAAGTGAGGCAAGTGCTTATGTTGGGTTTGGCTCACGTCTTGATGAGGTCGTTTCAAAGGCGACTTTATATTTTGATATCACCCCATCTCCAGCACTTCTATCTTTGGTTTCTCACGTAAAAGTGTATTTGAATAATGAATTGATGGGGGTGACGTCCATTGTTGATGGGCAGCAAGGGCAAAAGCTGAATTTATCGATGCCATTAGATACGCGTTATTTCAGCAATTATAACCAAATACGCTTTGAGCTGATTGGCAACACGAAAACAGATTGCGCAAATCCTAATGATTCGAGTATTTGGGCTGAGATTAGTCAAAGTAGTCGAATCGAAATGTCTGTTCAGAAAACATTGATCAAGAGTGATTTGAGCTTATTGCCAGCCCCATTTTTTGATGTTCGCGATTTTAATAAGTTGGATCTGCCCGTTGTTTTAGGTGACCAATATAGCCTTGACGATATTAAAGCGGCGGGCGTGCTCAGTTCATATTTTGGCGCGTTGGCTGGTTGGCGTGGGGCAAATTTTCCTTTGAGTTTTGATACTTTGCCAGATCGTAATGCAGTAGTTTTTGTTACGAATGACAATAAACCCAACTTTTTACGAGATTTCCCTGATACAGATGGTCCCTATCTACAAGTGATCACTCACCCTACGGATCCTTATGTAAAACTTCTTTTAGTCGTTGGCCGTGATAGCGACGACCTAAACACGGCAGTCCAAGGGTTAGCATTAGGTCATCAAGTATTGACGGGGCCGATCGCGAAGGTTAACGATGTTAAACAGATCAAACCACGAGTTCCTTATGATTCGCCAAACTGGGTTAGTACAGAGCGCCCTGTAGCTTTGTCTGAGCTTGTTGAGCAGAAAAGTGTGCTTCAAGTTGAAGGTCGTACGCCTCCGCCAATTAGTGTCAGCCTGCGCTTACCACCGGATCTGTTTACTTGGCAGAGCCGTGGTATACCGATGGATTTAAACTATCGTTACTCTCCACCAACCGATGATCACTCTGGGTCTCGTTTGACGTTAAGCATTAATGACCAGTTCATTCAAGCCTTTAACTTAACAACAGAAGGGCAGGGTGGCGACTCCAATCGTGTAAGGGTCCCATTGCTTGATGACAGTTTTTTAAGTTCGGGTGATCGAGTAAGAATCCCCGCATTTAAGGTTGGTAGTAAGAACCAAATCGACTTTGAGTTTGGCTTTGCTTCTGTAACTGATGGACAGTGTCAAGTGACACAACCTAGTAAGCAATACGCGGTGGTTGATGGCGATTCAACTATCGATTTTAGCGGTTTCCCTCATTACATTGAAATGCCTAATATGCGTGCATTTGCGACTTCGGGTTTTCCATACACAAGGATGGCAGATCTGTCGGAAACAGCGATTATTTTGCCAAAGGACGCACCAAGAGAAGCATTACAAACTATTCTCAATATTATGGGGTCTTTAGGCAGCGACTCTGGTTACCCGGGTCTTCAGGTTATGCTAACTGATAATTGGGATAGTGAGTCTTTGGCAGATAAAGACATACTAAGTATTGGTGTTGCTAGTGAGCTTCAACAAGCAGGCTATGCTCCAGAGCAGTTGAATATTGTTATGGAAGCTGGGGAACGTCAAATCCGATTGCCAAGTAAAAATGAGGAACAACTTGGCATGAACTGGATGAGTCCTTCGAATACAGAGCAAGATGCAACCGACTATGTTTCAGTAGAAGCTCATGGTTCATTCGCCGCAATTTATGGGATGGAATCGCCATTTACAAGCAATCGTAGCTTAGTGTCAATTATGGCAGCACAACCGTCTGATTTTGCTGCTATAGACAGTGCGTTAAGCGATTCAGGTAAAGTCCAACACATGTTTGGTTCGCTTATTACGGTCAGAAATGACGAGGTTGCAAGTTACAATGTAGGTGCCCATTACTACGTTGGCGAGCTACCAGTCTGGCAGTTGATTTGGTATCACTTTTCGAGTCATCCGATTCTTATTGCCTGCTTTGCTGCGTTGATGATGGTTATTGTAACCATTGTGTTATGGCGAGTATTACGTCAAATCGCGGCTCAGCGCTTAGAAAAAACAGAGGGGGATGAACAATGAAGAAGTTAATGTTTTTGTTATCGCTCTTATTGTCTCCTCAGCTTATGGCTGTGACATGTGAGTGGCCTCAATGGAGCAATTTCAAATCAATATACATTGAGAATGGTAGAGTAATTGATGGCAGTGATGAACGTTTGATCACGACGTCTGAAGGTCAGTCTTATGCTTTGTTTTTTGCGTTGGTAGCTAACGACCAGCAGACATTTGATCAAGTATTGAAATGGACACAAGCGAACCTAGCTGGTGGTGATTTAACGGCTAGGTTACCTGCGTGGTTGTGGGGAAAAAGACTTGATGGGCAGTTTGGCATACTCGATACAAACCCAGCTTCAGATTCTGATTTGTGGATTGCTTATGCGCTGGGGGAAGCAGGACGTTTATGGAATAACTATTACTATCAGTCATTAGGGCATCTTTTAGCCGCTCGTATATTGAGAGAAGAGTCGGTTGATGTAGCAGGTGTTGGGACGACTTTGCTTCCAGCTCCCAAAGGCTTTGATCTTGGTAAAGGTAGCTATCGTTTGAACCCTAGCTACGTTCCTTTACAGTTGATCGCTCGGATGAAAGACCTCTATCCACAATACTCGTGGGCTTCAATGTACCAATCGAGTACTTTGATACTTGGTCAAACATTGACTGCGGGTTTTAGTCCTGATTGGGTAACTTTGAATGGCAAAGGATTTAGTGAAGACAAAGTCACAGGGCCAATTGGGAGCTATAACGCAATTCGAACATACTTGTGGGTCGGTATGCTCAATGAAAAAAATAAAGAGAAAGAACATTTAGTTAAGAAAATGGGGCCGTTTGCTACCGCTATTGAGCAGTTAGGCGCGCCCCCACGTGAGGTCGATACCGAAACAGGTAAGTATTCTCAACCCGGTAGCGCCGGCTTTTCAGCTGCCGCGTTACCTTTACTTGCTTCAATGGATTATTCCAATCTTCTTGAGGCACAGGTTACTCGCGCTCAAAATCAACTGGTGACGAGCAGGAACGATCATTATTACGACAATGTGTTGAGTTTATTTGGTCTTGGTTGGTACAACGAACGCTTCAGATTTGGCGAGTATGGTGAGTTGCAACCGGCATGGGGCAAGCAATGTCAGTAAGGGTAGGTTCTTATTGGTTAGCTCCCGTTATTGTAGCGAGTAGTATTTGTTCTGCTGGCACAGCACTGGCGGTTGGTGTTGATTCGACACCTCTATCTGAGGCAGAACGTGAGTTGGTATATCAACCAGTTCAGTTGGTTCAGCTATCTTCTTCTCTTGAACGAGTTGATTCTGTGGATTGGCTAATCAAACAGCTAAAACTTGCAGACGCAATTGGTCGTGACGATATTGTAGAAAGTACTCTACAAAGGCTGTTTGCTATTGAAAGAGCTAACTTGTCTGGGCTTTATTATCAGGGAACTATGTTCTTGAAACGTAAGCAGCCTGAATTGGCAGAGCAAAGCTACGAACGCTTAAAAGACATTGCTCCTAACGCTCCACAAACCCAGTCTTTGTCTTCGATAATGGCAATTCAAGGTGAAAAGCGAGCTGATTATCAACGAGCAAGGTTATTTGCTAAATCAGGTCGCTATGTAGAAGCCATCGAAGCTTATCAAACTGTTTTTCCTAACGGGATGCCTTCTGCTGCGCTTGAACTTGAGTACTTGCAACTTCAAGCCAACCTAGATGATAACTGGGATAAAGTGAAGGTTGGACTTGAACGTCTTAATGCTGATTACCCGGGTGTTCCTCAATTTCAGCTTGCATTGGCAAACCATATACGAAAAGTAGACCCAGGTGACCCTTGGATTTTGGATACCTATCGAGAACTGGCGTTGGCTCCTATTGTAGGAACGAGTGCTGCGACTTCTTGGTTAAGAGCTTTAGATCAATTACCTATTTCAAAGCAAGTGACGGAGCAATATGCAGTCCTCGCGAGTTATTACTCTTCAGACTTAGAGATTCAAAAAGCAAATCAATCGGCTAGGAAGCGTTGGACCCAAGAGCAAGAGCTACGTAAAGACCCTACTTACCTTGCAAAGCTAAAAGGGTTAGGGCTGCTCGAACTGGGGAAAACTGAACAAGCAGAGGCGCAGTTGCGTTATGCCATTACCACGCGTCCCAATGACCCGGAGATTTTAGGCGGGATGGGGAAGGTCTACCTGCGAAAGGGGCAACAACAAAAAGCACTTGAATATTTCAAGCAAGCCCAATTATTGGATAAGAATCCAGATACTTCTTCTAAATGGACCACGTTGGTTGAAACGTCTCAGTATTGGGCATATTTAGATCGGGGAGATCTCCAGTTAGCTAGAGGAGAACTTGAAGAAGCTGAACGTTTATACCGTAAGGCGATAGCGCTAGATAATACACAGCCATATGCTTTTGTCGCTTTAGGTGCTCTCTTCCTTGAGGAAAAAAAGTATTCGTCGGCTGACAAGGCTTACTCGCAGGCTTTGTCGCTTGATTCGCTGAATGGTTCGGCATTGCGTGGAAGACTTGACGTTGAGGTTTATCAAGGGAATTGGCATGAAGCTAGAGAAGTGGCTAACCAATACTCATCAGCTCAGAAGCTAGTGGTTGAAGAAAAAATTAGTAGTATTGATTCTGAGGTTATTCTGATTCGCTTAAGAGGCGCCATTGCTAATAATGATGACAGGGCGATGGCTGAATCTGTCGAAGCGCTAATCAAATTAAATCCGGACTCTCCTTGGCTTAGGTTAGATATTGCAGGCGTTGTGCGTTCTATGGGGAATAAATCTCGTGCAGATCAATTGATGGAAGGTTGGGCGAAAGACACCTCAGATCCTGAGATGAAGTTCGCCTATGCGCTGTACCTTGCACAGAGCCTTAGAGTTGACCAAGCTATTGCTGAACTAGAAAGTGTTCCACTACAAGATATGACCGCCTCCATGCAGCGAAACCTTACCCGCTTAAGGTTAGACTCTGAACTTCAGGGTATAGAAATAAGTTACCAGCAATCGCCTAAATCGGTCTCAAAAGAATTACTGAGTCTAGAAGCTCAATATCAAAGTCAGATTCAACCACTATCTCGTATTGCTAGCGCTTGGGTTGATGTTGGTGAAACCGAGGAGGCGGATAGGATTTACAGGAGCATTGATTCGTCTTCATTTCTCTCTACTGATGAGCAGCTTGCTTACGGTGAGTTGATGGTTAGTTTGAATAAATTTGAAGATTTTGATGCTTGGTTTAATGGATTGGCTCCGAGTTTTGATGAGCAAGAGTTTACTGCATCAGAATTTATACAGTTCGATGAACTCAGAACTCGACGTATTTTGTCTGAGGCTGACTTAATGCTAGAAAGTGAAAACTTAGATCGTTCTTTAGCGCTTTACAGTAGGGTACTGTCAGAGCCCGAACCTTACAAAACCCGGGCTGAAATTGGCATGCTGCGTGCTAGTGCTATGAGTGGAGATTCATCTGTCTATGACCAATATCGCCCGATTTTAATCAAAAAGGCTGACGTGTTATCGGCATCGCAGTTGATGACAACGGCGACTGTATTTAATCAACAAGGTAATGTGCATGATGCAAATCAGCTCAATGCGTTACTAGATACTAAGGCAGATGCGGGCGCGCTTGAATACCGAGACGGAATGGCAATTGCGATGGAAAATCGCCAGTGGGTACTAGCGGAAGAGAGAGCCTATCAAGCATTGAACAGCGACCGAATAGAAAAAACGAGTCAACAAGGCACTTTAGAAACGCTAACTCCGTCGCTACGAGATTTGTACAATGAAAGTGATGATTATTGGTTAACACGAAATGTAAAATCGGATTTAGATGCGTTACATGATCGTAGTGATGGTCACATTATTGTTGGTTGGGATTACAGTGCTCGGGATGGACAAAATCAATCAAATCAAATACCGATTGAAGCTAGATTGCCTATTGAAGAGTGGGAAGGCCACCTGTTGCTTAGAGCTGATTATGTGTCAATAGATTCAGGTGCCCTTGAGTATTATGACAAATCAACGAATCAAGACGTTACCTCGTTTCAAAATAGCGCATCGGGCATGGCTTTGGGTATTGGTTGGCAAGCTAAGAACTGGAGCGCTGATATAGGCACTACACCTGTCGGCTTTGATCATACGACGTGGGTTGGTGGTGTTAGTGTGAATGGTGACTTAGGGCAGTTCGGCTGGAGTGCTGTTGCTTCTCGCCGTCCAGAAACAAGTAGCACACTCTCTTATGCGGGCATGTCAGTTCCCAAGTACTCGTTGCCGTCTCCTGAAACGCCTGACCCGGAGGGAACTAAATGGGGAGGTGTTGTAAGAACGGGAGTTAAATTCAATACGAGTTGGGATATTGGAGGGCCTTATGGTTTTTGGAGTAGCCTTCAGTACCATACGCTTACGGGAGAAAGTGTTGAGGATAACAATCGACTTGGTGTTCTTGGTGGGGCTTATTACAAGTTGATTTCTAACGATCACGAGCGTTTGAGTATTGGAACAAACCTGATTTATCTTGGGTATGATAAAAACCTGGGTGAGTACTCGCTTGGCCATGGCGGCTATTATAGTCCCCAAAGTTATCTGTCGGTTTCGTTGCCGGTTAATTATTACGGTCGATACGGTAACGCTTGGTCATATTTATTAAGCGGGTCTATTTCCAATTCATGGACACAAGAAGATGCCCCTTATTTAAGTGAAAATGGCGTAAGTGATTCCGGTGGAGGCTTTGGGTCATCTTTCCAAGCTGCAGTAGAAAAACGGGTGAGTAAGCGTTGGTATTTAGGTGCTTTTTTAGATTTACAGCGCTCTGAATTTTACACACCAAACCATTTTATGTTGTATGCAAAATATACATTCAATGACCGTTGGCAACCTATTGAGTTTCCTCCTGCAACGCCAATCCTGTACAGTGATTTTTACTAGAAACCAAGACTAAACAATCCCAAAGCGGCCCAAGAGAGTCGCTTTTTTTATTTTCTGCAAGTAAACCTTCACTGATTATTAAGCTGCTTTATAACCTCTCCAACATCACACTTCTAAACTCATTCTCCGGATTTACGAACAAATTGACTTTTTATCAACACAATATGCATTGTTGAGTCAACGCTCGATGAATAAGTTACAAATTATTAACGAAGGTAGTTTGAAACAGGCAGTAATGCTCGGCAGATTTGGTCGGGCGTAGGGGAAGAGAATGGAAGTAATTGTAATTGGCAGCGGTGTGATTGGCTTGACCAGTGCTTGGTATCTGGCGAAAGAGGGCCACTCGGTGACGGTTATCGACCGCCAAGATAGCAGTGGTAAAGAGACCAGTTTTGCGAATGCCGGTCAAATTTCTTACGGTTATTCATCACCATGGGCGGCGCCGGGTATTCCTTTGAAAGCGATGAAATGGCTCACCCAAGAGCATGCTCCCTTGAAAGTGAAGCCATCACTTTCCCCTGATTTAGTTTCTTGGGCGACAAAGATGCTCGCCAATTGTAACGAAGCTAAATACGCCGTGAATAAGTCACGGATGTTGAGAGTGGCAAACTACAGCCGAGACTGTCTAACCCACCTTCGAACCAGTGAAAATTTGGCATACGAGGGCAGGCAGAAAGGTACCCTGCAGGTATTCAGAAGCGAGAAACAACTGGATGCGATTCACCAGGATATGAAGCTATTAACAGAAAGCGGCATCGAGCACTCGCTGTTTGGTGTGGAGCAGTGTCTGTTGGTGGAACCGGGATTAGCTGACGTGAAAGACAAGCTGGTGGGCGGTTTGTACTTACCTCATGATGAAACGGGTGATTGCCATCAGTTCTGTTTAGCCTTAACTGAGAAAGCCAAGGCGCTTGGCGTCCAGTTTGTATTTGATACTGAAGTGGTGAGCTTGAATCATCAGAACCAAGCTATAGAGAGCATTACGACAACTCAAGGTGACTTCAAAGCGGACGCTTATGTGGTGGCTTCGGGAAGTTATTCTCGAGATCTGCTGAAACAAGTCGATTTGTCGATTCCTGTTTATCCAGTGAAGGGATATTCTTTGACATTGCCAATTGTTAGTGCGGATAAGTCACCAACATCAACCGTTATGGATGAAACCTATAAGGTGGCGATGACGCGTTTTGATGATCGAATTCGTATCGCTGGGACGGCTGAGCTTGCTGGTTTCAATTACCTGATTCCTGAAAAGCGCAAAGCGACGATTGATATGGTGATTAAAGATCTGTTCCCGCAGGCTGGGGACTTCTCTAAAGCAGAGTACTGGACTGGCTTGAGGCCAATGACGCCAGATGGCACGCCTATAATCGGCAAGACGCCAATTAAGAACCTGTTTACCAATACAGGCCATGGGACGTTGGGATGGACGATGGCGTGTGGTTCCGGAAAGTTGTTAGCGAGTGTAGTTAGTGGCTCTAATAGCGATATTCAATCAGACGACTTGAGTATTTACCGATACATGTAACTCATCAAAAAACGTGTATAGACGAATTAGCCCATGTTTAGTTATAAACATGGGTTAACTCGGTTTTAGTGTTTTAGTGTTTTAGTGTTTTAGTTTATCTGGTGGTGGTTTCTAACACATGCGTGAATCGCTGCCACGATTTTTGGTCGGCTTCATTTTGGTAATTATTGGAACCAAATACAGTGAACGCATGAGGGGCTCCGCTGTAGGTGATCATCTCATGAGGTACTTTGGCTGACTCCAATTCAGCGGCAAGGCTACCAAAATCCTGCATTGAGATCATGGCATCTGCCGTTCCATGGAACACGACAACGGGTGCTTTGGTTTGTGAGTAGTCTTGTCCTTTCGGTGTCGATAGACCACCGTGGAAGGTGACATAAGCTTTGGATGGAATTCCTGCTCTTGCGGCTTCCAGTACGGCAGCACCACCAAAACAATAACCCATCATCACATTGTTATCTAAGTTACCGCCAAGCCTTTGCGCTTCTATCGCGCCAGCATTAAGTAGTGCGCGCATTTTTTCACGATCTTTATACAACTCGCCCGTGTGTTGCTTTTTATCTTTCACTTCTGTTGGGCGAATGTCTTTTCCAAACAGGTCGATAGCAAACACGTTGTAACCGAGTTCGTTGAGCATCTCAGAACGCTTTTTCTCGTAGTCGGTCAAACCATCCCAATCGTGTATTAAAAGTACTAGAGGGGCTTGATCGCTGGCTTCACTCCAATAACCTTCATACTCCATGCTATCCACCTGGTAGATGACGTTTTCTCCAGAGTGTGCTGCAAAAGGAAGACAAACCGAAAGCAGGCCTAGTGTAGTAAGTGCTCGCATACATTAATCCTTCAGGTGACGAGTGGCAATCCAATGGAAAGTATAGATAACGTTATGATTCTCGCCAGATTGTCAGCTTGGCTTTGATTGGTAAAGCAAGAAGGATTACTGTATTAAACGGAAGAAACTTATACGGAAGAAACAATCACAGTAAACCGTCACTGTGATTGTTCGAATAACAGGTTTAAGAGGTTTGAACCATTACCAAGTAGGGGCTGTGCTGTTATCGCTGCTAGAAAGACTTGTTCTGATATCAGGATATTTACGCTGATAGCGAGGCAACATTGATTCATTGCCTAAGATGCCACCTTGATGAATATAGATAATGGTTTTAGTCGGATTATCTGCCTGCCATTGCTCTAAACATTGCCACATCAATGGATCGTAAAGCAGATCGAATTCAATGTCAGTTTGCTCCTGAAGATCTAGCCATGTCTGATAGTCTTGCTTATACAGTTTACCGAAGTGATGCTTTTTCGGGAGAGGCAATATCTGTGGATGTTCGGTTTCGCCAAGCTCATTGAATTGCTGAGTCAGGTAGTCACTTCCACCCACACAAGCGCAAGTGAGCACCGGGATATTGTGTAACTTTAGGTGCTTATGAAGATAAAGTGCAGTGCTGCCAGTCCCTGCGGGTAGTGCCACAACAAAGTCGTATTGGTTTTCAAAGCGCGTCCAGCTCAGTATTTCCATTGCCAGTTGCTTCACACCATATTCGGAAAGTTGAGAGCGTCCCCCCTCAGGTAACACAATGCACTGTGAGTCTGGTTGTCTCACTTGATCAATATACGCTTGTGGATGAAGTTCTGAACCTGTTTCTTTGACTGAAATGACTTTAGCGCCTAGGTCAATAGCACCACGGTAATTGCCGATTGGGCGCTCTTGTAACCATTGAGGTAGGTGGTCGACGTAAAACTCCAGCGTCCAACCTTTAATCTTTGCCAATGCCGCGAGTGAGAACAGAGAGTTAGCTTGCGCCGAGCCGTAGCTGATTAGGGTGGTGATGTCCGGATGATCGTCTTCTAGCAGCTTCATAAATTTGCGGGCTTTATTGCCACAAAAGTGGGAGTGCAGCTGGTCATCACGCTTTAAGAAAAAGGTGTGGTTGTTGTATTGATGCTGAGTTACAGGGCTATTATTTAGTTTCATCGCACTTAGTAAAAATGCTGACTAAAAAACCAGCATTTTAAAATCAAATTGGACTTACGAGTATCTAGCAGGTTATTGGCTCTGTAAACCAACAACATCAAGTTTTCACTCGATATTGATCGCTCTAAAAGGTGATTTGAGCTGTGCATCCACCGCAAGTTCGGTTGAACAGTTTGAAGTCCCAGTGATAGCGTTGACACAGGTCGTCAACAATCAGTAACCCTAAGCCGTGACCGTTAGGGTTGTATTGATCTTGTAAGCCTTCGCCTTGGTCTTCAATCGTAATGCCGTTTTGAGACAAAGTAATTGTCACAGTACCACTATTGGTCGCAGCAATAGCATTCCTTAGTAGGTTACCAATCAGCATGTTCATGATAGCGCTGGTGGCTTGAATGGTCGGCTCAGACTCAACGGTTAATGATATCTCGACCTCTTTGTCAGAGGCCTGTGAAGTGCTTTTTGACACAATAGCTTCTAGTTCTTGTTGGCTAAATAAGCGCAGTGGTGCGTCGTCACTGTTTCTTTCATATCTCACGAGGCCAAGCAAGGCATCGACCATCTCCGACATCTGCACGATGGCGTCATCAATACGCTCAACCTGACGAGATTGAAAATCGGTCGTATCACTACGAAGCAATAGCTTATTAGCACCACGTGCAACCGTTAATGGTGTTCTCAATTCATGGCTTGCGTAGCGTGCAAAGGCTTGCTCACGTTTGATAAGGGAGTTGATTTCTCGACGATATTGATTGAGTTGATCGGTCAGTTGACGGAATTCAATCGCAGCATCGTCACTTACTCCAAATTCTTCGTTGAGGTTGAGTTTGTTCGACTCAAGCTGTGCAGAGAGAGAGTTAAATGGTTCAATAAGCCGTTTGGATAATCGATAAAGTATTGAACCAAAGCAAAAAATTAGGATAGAGAGCAATGTAAGTATGAACATTGTTGCGTACACTGATTCTGTTTGGTCCAGTTCGATAAGGTCTATTTCAGACAGTAAAATAATAGGATAGGTTTTTCCTTGGTGTGTGTACTCACCAACATAGACCATGCGCGAGTTTGGTTCTTGACCCACTTCGCCAAGGAAGTTTTCTCTGCCTTTTATAAATTTAGAGTACTCTTCCGGTATGAGAGTTGGGTCATTATAGGCGGTGGTCAGTTCATCTATTCTTAATTCACCATTCTCCCCAGCTTGAAACTGACTGATGGCGTAGTTGCGGTCAATCAGGATTCGCCTTTCGCCGACGCTGTCTTCAGACAAAAACAGTGCAGATATAAAGACCACATAGACAAATGCCGTCACAATCACCGCCATTAAGCCAAAGAAAAGCGCTAAGCGGCCTGTTAGGGTTTTTGTACTAGTGAGAACATTGAGAATCAATTGTAAGACTCCAGGCGGAATCCAACCTTAGGAACCGTAATTAGCATCTGGGTATCAAAGGGCTTATCGAGTTGATTACGCAGTTGGTAGATGTGACTACGTAGCACATCGTTGTTCGGTTCGTCTTCTTCCCATAGCTTGTACGAGATGTCTTCACGCGTTACCACTTCAGGTGCATTCTGGCACAGCATCTCAAGAATGGTATAGGTGGTTGGGTTGAGTGCAAGTAGCTTGTCTTGACGGTAAGCTTTGCGGGTTTTCTGGTCGATGGTGAGCTCGTCAAATTGAAGCTTAGAGGAGGCGACTTTTCCGCGGTAACGGCGAACCAGCGCATTCATCCTTGCTTCGAGAATATCTAAGTCAAAGGGCTTGGTGAGATAGTCATCTGCACCGTGGTCAAAGCCTTTCAGCATATCTTCGCGGCTATCGAGTGCAGTCAGCATCAGGATCGGCGTTGCGTTGCCTTGATCTCGTAGTTTGTTGCAAACTGTCAGTCCATCCATTCGTGGCAACATCAGATCTAAAATAATGATATCAAAAGAGTTATCCATCGCGAGTTGCAGGCCAAGCTCACCATTGTCGGCATAATCGAGTTCCATGCCAATACACTCAAAATAATCAAACAAGACACCTGCAATTTCACGGTTATCTTCGACCAATAGAACTCGTTTCATTTTGATTCTCATACAGAAATAGACACTAACATTATCCTGGGTGAGCGTGAAAAATATGTCAATAACATAACTTTCACTTATGAGCGCGTAAATTGATCTCAGATTAATAAATAGAAGAACGTATTATGTCTGAACTTCATATTAGCCGACCTAAAGAATCCCTCTCGCAGATCCACCCAGCGGTTTTGCTGTCTATCATTGTGCCTTTTTATAACGAACAAGAGGTGTTGGAAGAGTTTCATTCACGCTTAACCAAGGTGTTAGATAGCCTGTCGATTACCAGTGAGATCGTTTATGTCGATGATGGCAGTAAAGATAACAGCTTAGACGTGGTGAGCTCATTTACTTCTATCAACAGTTCTATTTCTGTTATCGGACTGAGCCGCAATTTCGGTAAAGAGTCGGCGATGAGTGCAGGCTTAGAGCATTGTCGCGGACAAGCGGTGATCTTATTAGATGCAGACTTACAAGACCCACCTGAGTTAATTCCTAAAATCATTGCCAAATGGCGTGAAGGCTATGACGTGGTCAATATGCAACGTCGCCAACGTGACGGAGAAACCTGGTTTAAGAAGTTTTCAGCGGCCAGCTTTTATAAAGTGATGAATGCAGCGGCTAAGATTGATGTTCCTGAGAATGTCGGTGACTTCCGACTGCTGAGCCGTGAAGTTGTCGACCATATTAACCAACTTCCAGAACGTAACCGCTACATGAAAGGCATTTTTTCATGGCCGGGCTTCCGCCAAGCGACCATTCAATTTAATCGTGATGCGCGTTTCTGTGGTGAGACGAAGTGGAACTACCTCAAGCTGATCGGGTTAGCAATGGATGGTATTACGTCATTCTCAATTCGACCGCTGCGTATTGCGACGGCTGTGGGTGGTTTGGTCGCGCTGAGCGCGTTTATCTACGGGATGGTTATTGTCTTCAAAACTATGATGTTTGGTGAGCCAATCACAGGATACCCATCCATGATGGTGGTTCAACTTGCCCTCGGCGGCATTCAACTTCTGAGTATCGGTTTAATGGGGGAATACATAGGTCGTATCTTCATTGAAACCAAGAATCGTCCTTTGTATTTGATCCAGTCTGTGGTTGTTACACCCGCATTAAAAACACACTTTAAACTAGAGAAATCGGCATGAGCCTGAATAGAACGCACCTATGGTATTTACTGGCTTTTGCTCTGGTTTTGAGGCTTTTATCCCTAGCGACATACCCACTAATGGATACCACGGAAGCACGCTATGGTGAAATGGCTCGTTTGATGATCGAAACGGGAAATTGGTTAACTCCACAATTCGATTACGGTATTCCTTTCTGGGGCAAGCCTCCAATGTTTACTTGGATGAGTGCGGTTGGTATTCAGCTATTTGGCCTGAATGAATTTGCGGTTCGTGCACCCCATTGGCTAGCTGGTGTCGCGACGATTCTATTGACCGCTTATATGGCAAAACGAGTGGGTCAGAGCGCGTTAGTTACTGCTGTTGTATTGGCAACATGTGGAATCTTCTCGATTGCTGCTGGCGCTGTAATGACTGATATGGCGTTAACCTTGTCTATGACGATTGCGATGTTGGGGTTTTATCTGTGCTGGCAAGGAGAAGGAAGCGATAAGACCAATAGAAATTGGGGATATATCGGTTTCATTGGTTTGGCGCTAGGCTTACTTGCAAAAGGTCCTGTTGCGATTGTTATCATGGGTATCGCGGTTTTCCCCTGGTTAGTTTTACAACACGGGTTTATTGGCGCTTTCAAAGTCCTTTGGCAACGTTTCCCACTGTTATCTGGTATTGGTGTAATGCTAGCTATTGCGTTGCCGTGGTATATCATGGCTGAAATCGCGACACCAGGGTTTATTGATTATTTCATCGTTGGTGAACATTTCAAACGCTTTGTAGTAAGCGGCTGGGAAGGGGATCTTTATGGTTCTGCTCATGATGAAACGCGAGGTATGATCTGGGTATTCTGGCTTCAAGCCGCGGCACCTTGGTCGATTATTTTACCTGTTTTAGCGTTCGCTCGTCGCAGCAAAATCGCTCAAATTAACGCTGAAAATCGTGGGCTGTTTTCATTTCTGGTGTGCTGGTTAATCTCACCTCTAATTCTATTCACCATGGCAGGTAACATTCTTCCTGCTTACGTGTTACCGGGTATTCCTGCTCTTGGTTTGTTGGTTGCTATACTCGTAGTGGAAAAAGATAAGAAGTGGTTCTCGAGCGTGGCATTGGTTCTTCCAGTGTTGCTGATGATTGCGATGGTTTACTTAAACCTAGGTAAGGCGAACGAGAAGAGTGACCGTATCATCTTCGAACAGATTACGGATTCTGCGCCAAGCTTCTATGTGGGTAAGCGACCATTCTCCGGTCAGTTTTATAGCCACGGGCAAGCAAAGAAACTGCTCGATATCGAGCAACTAGATGGCATCGACAAGTTCTACTTGATTGGTAAAAGGGCAGAAGTAGAAACCAAGATAAAAGAAAATGCGCTGACCTGTATTTTGGAACCAACGGTGAAAATAAAGCGTGCTTTATTCACTTGTCACAGCCAAAACATCAAACCCAATCTGTCGTTGAGCTACATCCGAAGTGAAAGTGATGTTCAGCGTTAACTCAGGACTGCAAATGCTCAACAACAAGCTTCAGGCACAAAGTCAAAAGCTCCAATCCCATCATAAGATGGTTCGATTTGCTGTGGTTGGTGCTGGTGGGTTTGTTGTTGATTGTGCGGTATTGGCCTTTCTGCATTACATTGTTGGTTTGCCTTTAATGACGGCGAGAATAGGCTCGTTCATTGCTGCAGCAACGACAACGTGGTTTGGTAATCGCGTGCTGACCTTTGGGTTCAAGGGGCAGGGGCGTTGGTCAGATAAACTGATTCAGTGGCAAAAATTCATGTTCTCCGCATCGATATCAGCGGTACCTAACCTGCTTTGCTTTAAGTTGATGGTAGAACTACTGCCAGTGTTTACTGGTGCTGTGTTTATCGCAATGGCAGTTGGTATCTTGGTCGGTATGGTGACTAACTACCTATTTAGTCAATATTGGGTCTTTACTCGTTAAACTCCTTGTAATCATATAGCCAAGTAGTTATTGATAACAGACATGAAAAAGCGCAGCTAAATAGCTGCGCTTTGTGTTTTTGTGTTCGCTAATAGTATCGGCTTATAAGATTAGCGTTGTGCGGCACGTTGACGGCTCTTTCCGTTACCTGCTGGTTTTCCACTTTGGCCATTACCACCTTTATTGCGGTTTGGTTTGCCATTGCCTTGCGATTGACCGCCCGGTCCTTTCTTGATGAAGCCCGTTGCTGGCTTACGAGAGTTTCCATTACCACCACTGTTACCTTGTCCACCATTGCCGTTACCAGCAGGTTTCTTACCACCTGGTTTAGGCTTATTGCCACCAGATTTAGAGTGGTTACGTGGCTTCTCGCCGCCTAATCCTGGTTGAGATTTGCTGTGCTTAGTAGCAAAACGTTGTGAACCGTGACGACCAGACTTGCGACGCTGCGCTGGTGTTTGAGCATCAAAGTCATCTTCAGGAACCAAGCAACCTGGTTTATCACCAATCAGGTGTTTTTTACCCATGTCGATCAAAGCTTCACGAATCAGTTTCCAGTTCTCTGGATCGTGGTAGCGAAGCAGTGCTTTATGCAGACGACGTTGACGGTCACCTTTTGGCACAGGAATATCTTCACGCTTTTTGTATTTAACGCGTTTCAGAGGGTTTGTCTCTGAGTAGTACATCGACGTTGCGTTACACATTGGCGATGGGTAGAAGTTCTGTACTTGGTCACACTCATAGTTGTGCTTTTTAAGCCACAATGCCAGGTTCAGCATGTCTTCATCTTCTGTGCCCGGGTGAGCCGAGATGAAGTAAGGAATTAGGTACTGCTTCTTACCGGCTTCAGCGCTGTACTTCTCGAACATCTCTTTGAAACGATCGTAAGTGCCCATACCCGGTTTCATCATCAGATCTAGTGGGCCTTTTTCAGTATGCTCTGGAGCAATTTTCAAATAGCCACCTACGTGGTGCGTTACAAGCTCACGCACGTATTCTGGTGATTCAATCGCCAAGTCGTAACGAACACCAGAAGCGATCATGATCTTCTTAACGCCTGGTACTTTTCTCGCTGAACGATACAGGTCGATGGTGTGTTTGTGGTCTGTGTTTAGCTTCTCACAGATTTTCGGGAACACACACGATGGGCGACGACAGTTCACTTCTGCTTTCGGGTCTGAACAACCTAAACGGTACATGTTCGCTGTTGGACCGCCCAAGTCAGAAATGGTACCAGTAAAGCCAGGTACTTTATCTTTGATGTCTTCGATCTCATCCAAGATAGATTCTTTTGAACGGTTCTGGATGATACGACCTTCATGTTCTGTGATTGAACAGAAAGAACAACCACCAAAACAGCCACGCATGATGTTTACCGAGGTTTTGATCATCTCGTAGGCTGGAATCTTTGCTTTGCCGTACATCGGGTGAGGTACACGCTTATAAGCAAGGCCAAACACGTAATCCATCTCTTCTGTTGCTAGAGGGATTGGTGCTTGGTTAACCCAAAGCTCGCGGTCACCGTGACGTTGAATCAGAGCCCGGCCTGAGTACGGGTTTGTCTCTAGGTGTAAGATACGGCTTGCGTGAGCGTAAAGAATACGGTCGTTGTTAAGCTTTTCGAACGCAGGTATACGAACCGCGGTTGTTTTCGCATCGTGACGAGAAGGGCGAATCGTAATTGGCTGCGCCTTTGGCTCTTCATCTTTTTTGGTATCGCATTGCGTTTCCACTTCGTACGGGTTTACTGGTACGTAAGCTTTATTTGGCTTTTCGATACGAGAAGAGTCGATGATCTTGTAACCTTCAGGTGCAGCAGGCAGGTTGATTGCCGTACCACGAATATTGGTGAGGCTAGAGATCTCTTCACCATCAGCAAGGCGGTGTGCCACTTCTACTAGTGCACGCTCTGCGTTACCAAATAGCAGGATGTCCGCTTTTGCATCAAACAGTACAGAGCGACGAACTTTATCCGACCAGTAGTCGTAGTGAGCTACACGACGCAAGCTCGCTTCGATACCACCCAATATTATTGGTGCGCCTTTATAGGCTTCACGACAACGCTGAGAGTAAACCAAAGTTGCACGATCAGGACGCTTACCACCTTCGTTATTTGGCGTGTATGCATCATCGTGACGTAATTTGCGATCAGAGGTATAGCGGTTGATCATGGAGTCCATGTTACCCGCAGTGATGCCGAAGAATAGGTTTGGTTTTCCTAGCTTCATGAAGGCATCTTTATTGTCCCACTTCGGTTGAGCGATGATGCCCACGCGGAAGCCTTGAGCTTCAAGAAGACGGCCGATGATAGCCATACCAAAGCTCGGGTGATCAACATAAGCGTCACCAGTTACGATAATAATGTCACAGCTATCCCATCCAAGAGCATCCATCTCCTTTCTACTGGTAGGCAAAAAGGGTGCTGTTCCGTAGCACTCGGCCCAGTATTTTTTGTGTTCGTGAATAGGAGTGATATCGCTGTACATATTTCGACCTCTGATTTTTGAGGCGGGAATTATAGCGGCATGCGCCCTGACTAGCCAGAAGAACATGCCCCTGTTAGTTTTGGTGTCTTTCGTCATTTTGCTGATAAAAACCACAAAAGAGCCAACCAACAGCATAGTTGAAGCCTTGAATAACGTCGCTAATTTGTGATTTTGATTAGTGTTCGCAGCAGTTTTTGATATTATTCGCGAAAATAAGTCTAGATAAGTAGATCCACAATGGTCGAAACATTATTACTGCAATTTGCTCCAATGTTATTAGGAGCTCAACTGATCTTAACTCTGATCCTGGTAAAGGGTGATATTTGCCCTGGGCAACGTGGTCGTATCCACAAAATGCTACCAGCGATTGGCGTACTTTGGTTAGCCGTGGCTTCAGTCAAGGTCGAAGCGTTTCTTGTCGTGTTCGCAATCTTTTATTTCTATTCTCAAGTTCAGACTAAGAAAACACGTGACTCGGGCCCGATTTGGGTGATGTATTTAGCGTGTGGTTTAGCGCTGTCTTATGTTGCTATCCAAGCATTTGAGCAACCAACGGTGGTCGGCATTATTGCAACATTATTGCTGGTGGTTTTGTTAGGTGCGGCGTTTGCTCATCTATTGCTGACTATCGCAAGAACGCGCTTACAAGCGTTTCACCGTGTTTTGCCAGTTGTAGGTGTATTAACAGGAATGTTGGTAGTACTCGCGACGGTTGTGAACGTTTACTCACTTTCTGAAGCTCAGTTAGAGCCTGTTATCTCAGCATTGTTGTTCAGCTTCGCACTGCTTATCTCTTCAATCGTGGTGTGGTGTTGGCACCTACTGTTTGTTAAAACGCCAGAGAAGGTGCAACTTACGGTGTCACTACTGATGTTGTTAGCCGCTGTCGTTGGCCTAACACCAATTTGGGTACTGTAAGTATTTCTGTGAGTAAAGAAGTGTGATCTGTTTTTTAGCGTGGGGCGATTAAGCGTTCTAAACTTAATTCTAGTCAGAGTGTTCGTAAGGAGTACGAGATGGATTTAAGTAACGTCAAAAGCCTAGATAGTATTATCTTGCTGGGAATAGTGAATGAAAAACTGCGCTTAGAGTGCGACAGTTTTGAAGAACTGATTAGCATGTATGAAATGGATATAGAAAGTGTCGTAGGTAAGCTAGACATGCTCGGCTATCAATACGATCCACTGACGAACCAATTTAAATCATACGCAAGATAATCTATGTTTCGCGAATGAACAGGTATCGCTAAATCAATGCTGCGGAATCTAAAAAGTCACAGGTAATCTGTGACTTTTTTGTTTTTGTACTTTTGTATAGCTCTAATAGTTTATATAGCTAAACAACTTCAATTCCATCCAGGTGGCTCTTACTCTGCTGCCTTGCTGTGCTGAAGAATGCTTGCAGGTAACGCTTGTCTTTCTCTGAATTTCTCACCGCAGCAAACAGTCTTCTTGAAAGTCCTTTACCCAGCGGCTTACTAGCAATCAACCCTTGTCTTGAAAACTCACTGATTGCCCAGTTTGGTAAGGCTGCAACTCCTAACCCGGCTGATACCATTTGCACTAACATCAAGGTGTTGTCTGCTTGCTTCCATTTCTTCGGTTCAATACCTGCAGGTTGCAAGAAGTGTTTCACCACATCTAAACGCTGTTTTTGAACCGGGTAAGATAGCATTGTGAGATCGCTAAGATCTTGTGGATCAATGCTTGGCTTTTCAGCCAAAGGTGAGTTAATCGCCGTGATCAAACGCATCTCGAAATCGAAAAGTGGCTCATAGTGGATCTCAGAGCGAGGTTGAATATCTGAGGTGATCACCAGATCCAACTCGCCAGCCATTAACGCAGGTAGGGGCTCAAAGCCAAAACCGGACGAGAAATCGAGAGTCACGCTTGGCCAAGCAACTTGATACTCTTTCAAAGCAGGCATTAACCATTGAAAACAAGAGTGACACTCGATCGCCATATGCAGGCGACCATTCACGTCCTCTTTCAGACTCGCGAGTTCATTCTCTGCTTTGGCGATTCTTGGTTGAATCTCATCAGCGAGTTTTAGCAAGATCTCACCCTCTGAGGTGAACTTTACTGGCCGAGTTTTGCGTAGGAACAACTGCCCACCAATACGCGCCTCTAGGTCCTTCAATTGATGAGAAAGCGCCGACTGAGTCAGGTGAAGAGAGGTCGCTGTTGCGGTGAGTGAACCGCTGTCTCTTAAGGTCGTCAATGTTCGCAGATGTTTAAGCTCTATCATGAGTATTCCTCATATTCCCTAAGCCAATTCAATATTTCTTAATAATCACCCTACGGGGTTTTTTATCATTTGTAAACGTCTAGATGTCCAGATGGATTTAATTAAATTAATCTCAGGCTGCTTGATGATGAATATTTTTAATAAACAAGATGAATATTTGGACGTTGTTCATTGAGCTGATTCGGTAGATGTTTTAGCCATCCAGACGCCTTTTGAGAAAGCGCAATTTTCAACAGGCAGTCTGAAAAGATACTAATAATTATTGAATAAGGAATCGGTTCATGACGACAACAACGCATATTCTTGGCTACCCCCGTATCGGTGAAAAACGCGAACTCAAATTCACACTAGAGAAATACTGGCGTGGGGAAATTGATCAATCTGAACTCAAACAACTAGGCAGTGAGCTGAGAAATCGTAACTGGAATGTACAAGCTGATGCGAATCTTAGCTTTGCAACTGCGGGTGACTTCGCATGGTACGACCATGTACTGACAACGACTTTGCTTTTAGGGCACGTACCAAAGCGTCATGCTGGTGGTAGCGAAGAGGAGAAAGCTTTCCCTGATTTAGATATCTTGTTCCGAGTGGCGCGCGGGCAATCACAAGTTGAAGCCGCTTGTTGTGGTGGGAAACACGCTTCTGAAGGCACGAAAAACGGTTCAGCAGCGTCCGACATGACTAAGTGGTTTAATACCAACTATCACTACATCGTTCCTGAGTTCAGTAAAGGTGACTCATTTGAGGTGAGCTGGCCTCAATTGTTTGATGAGGTGAATGAAGCCGTTCAAGCAGGGCATAAGGTGAAACCTGTCCTTCTTGGTCCACTGTCTTACTTGTACTTAGGGAAAGAGGTGGAGGAGGGGTTTGACCGCTTAACCCTATTGCCTCGCCTGTTGACTGCTTACCAAGCGATTTTGGCTAAGTTAGCCAAGTTGGGCGTTGAGTGGATTCAAATCGATGAGCCGATTCTTGCCCTTGAGCTTGAAAAACAATGGGCTGATTCATTCAAACTAGCTTATCAAGTCATTCAAGGTGATGTGAAACTGCTATTGACTACGTACTTCGATTCGGTGACAGACACCTTAGATAAAATCGTCAAACTGCCTGTTAACGGATTGCACATCGATTTAGCTGCAGCGTCACATCAGCTTGATGAAGTCGTAAGTCAATTGCCAGAAGGGTGGGTGCTGTCTGCCGGCATCATTAACGGACGCAATGTCTGGCGAGCAGATTTGGCTACTCAGCTTGAGTTACTGCGACCAGTGAAAGAGAGGCTAGGCGATAAGCTGTGGGTGGCAAGTTCATGTTCGCTGCTTCATAGTCCCGTTGATTTAGAGTTAGAAGATTCACTCAGCGAAGAAGTGAAGAGCTGGTTTGCTTTCGCTAAACAGAAAGTCACAGAGGTTAGCTTGTTGGGTGCGGCGCTAGACGGCGATCAAAATGCCATTTTAGCGTGCGAGACTTATAGCCAGCCGATTGTAGCTCGCAAGAGTGCAACCCATGTTAATAAGCCGCAGGTTCAGGCTCGCCTCAACACGATTACCAAAGCATTAGCCGAGCGTAGTACCCCTTACCCAGAGCGAGCTGCACATCAGTCGGAAGTTTTAGGTTTACCGTTACTGCCAACGACTACGATTGGTTCGTTCCCACAGACCGGCGAGATACGTTTTCAACGCAGCGCTTATCGCAGCGGGAAGTTGAGTGAAGCGGAATACACGACTGCACTAAAAGGTCATATCGCGGATGCGGTGAAGCGCCAAGAAGCACTCGATTTGGATGTGTTGGTACACGGTGAAGCGGAACGCAACGACATGGTGGAGTACTTTGCAGAGAACTTAGCTAGCTTTCAAACAACAAAGTTTGGCTGGGTACAAAGCTACGGCTCTCGCTGCGTGAAACCTGCGATTGTGGTAGTGGACATTGAACGTGAGAAACCGATGACGGTTGAGTGGTCGACTTATGCGCAATCACTGACATCTAAGCAGATGAAAGGCATGTTAACGGGCCCGGTCACTATTTTGTGTTGGACGTTCCCGCGTGAGGATATCTCGCGTAAAGAGATCACTAATCAGTTGGCATTTGCGCTGCGTGATGAAGTGTCTGATTTCCAAGATGCAGGGATCAACATTATTCAAATTGATGAACTTGCTATTCGTGAAGGTCTGCCTCTGAAAAAACGCGACCATGCAGAATACTTAGAGTGGGCGGTTGATGCCTTTAAGATCTCCGCGGCAAGTGCTAAACCAGAGACTCAGATTCACACTCATATGTGTTATAGCGAGTTCAATGAAATTATCGACTCAGTTGCCGCATTAGACGCTGATGTGATTACTATTGAGACGTCTCGTTCGAACATGGAACCGCTTAAAGCGTTTGAATAATTCAACTACCCGAATGCGATTGGCCCAACTGTTTACGATATTCACTCGCCAAACATTCCACCACAAGAGTGGATGATTGGTCTGTTTAAGAAAGCAGCTGAGAAGATCCCGACAGAACGCAGTTGGGCAAACCCAGACTGTAGCCTAAAGACTCGCAATTGCGCAGAAACAGAACTGACTAACCTAGTCTCCGCGACTAAGGAGTTGCGTAAAAAGTGGGAGTCAGCAGAAGCTTAACTATCACAAGAGCTAGATGACTCAAAACAAAAAGCCTCGCTACTGCGAGGCTTTGACGTTCATATTTGTTCGAATCTCTAACTTTAATTGGCGATCTGACAAGTATCTTTGCTTATCAGCTTCTCAACCATCAGTTGTCCGCGTGTGTTGCGGATCTTGATGTTGTAAGCCAAGCCCATGTCCAGGTTTGCTCTTACTTCTGAGTTAGTACAGTAGCTATTCACACTCATATCGACAACTTGGTTTAAAGGCTTAGCACCTTTCGCATCTTGGTTGTAAATCATCATGATTTCTATCACGGTGTTTTTCGCCAGAACTCGCATAACTGATAGTGGACCATACTCAATCGGCAGGCCCGCAGATAATACGCCAGCACGGTGCTGCGCCATCATCTCGAGTTGTCTTTGTTGGTCTTGCTCACTTGAAGCGCAGCCTGCAAGCAGAGCAGCTGTCAGTGAGGCGATAATCCATTTTTTCACGTTAAAATACTTTTTTGAATGGTTTTACGATGACATTTTGGTAGACGCCAGCTTCGATATACGGATCTGCGTCTGCCCATGCCTGTGCGTCTTCTAAAGAGTTAAACTCAGCGATTACCGTTGAACCTGTGAAACCAGCTTCGCCTGGGTTATCTGAATCAATCGCTGGCATTGGACCCGCTGTTAATAGTCGGCCTTCATCGTGAAGTGTTTGTAGGCGTTCTAGGTGTTGTGGGCGAACACTGAGGCGTTTTTCTAATGAATTTTCGACATCTTGAGAGAAAATCACGTACCACATATTGGCATATCCTTATTTTACTTCACTGCATTGGGGAGATTATAAAGTAGTTATCTTGCTAATTTACGCGAACTAATTGGTATTGGAAGAGCTAATGATAAGAAATTGTGAATTGGTGCGAGAGACTTGTATGGTCTTTAGTGGTTTCACTGGTTGAGACTAAAGACCATTCCCGAAGCAAGCTGGCTTATTTTTTAATGGTTCGAGGCTTGCCACTTTCATCAACGGCTACGTAGTTGAATGTTGCACCACATACCTTGTAGCGGTCGCCAATGCCGTGATCCAGCACCGGTTTCACCCATACTTCCAAGTCGATATTCATCGAGCTACGACCAATCTTAGTGCAATCGCCATACACACACACCACATCGCCAACCGATACCGGCTGTTTGAATTCAATGCTTGATACTGACACGGTAACTATCTTGCCGTTAGAGATCTCTTTGGCCAAGATGCCGCCGGCTAGGTCGAGCTGAGACATTATCCAACCACCGAAGATTTGACCTGCTGCATTGGTATCAGAAGGCATCGCTAATGTGCGAAGAAGTAGGGAACCAATTGGGTTCAAAGTTGATTGAATCGTCATTGTTGTACTCTTGGTGGTATTGATTATCTAAATAAAAACAGAAGTGTTGGTTGGTGAAGCGCATTTGCAAACGAGCGCAATGAACAACAGAGATCAGATAGCCAATAATTTAGTGCGATTTACATTAAATAATAGGCTTTATTTTGACCAGTCTCCGCAACACAAAAAAGCCAACGGCCAATGATCACGAGTATCATTGGCCGCTAGGTATAGCATATTGACAAGAATTGTAACAAAAACGGAATGAGGACTCACCCCTTGGGGTTACTTCTCGTCAGTATTTTTATCAGTTAGTTCTTGCTGCTCTTTTTGAAGTTGTTCTTTTGGTAAATGCTTATAGATGTAGACACCCGTAAGCAGCGTAAATAGTAATGTTGCTATTAGCAGGCCAAACACCTTGAAGTTAACCCACACATCTAATGGTAGGTTAAAAGCTACATAGACGTTGATGATTGCGCATAGGGTGAAGAAGAATGTCCAAGCCCAGTTGATCTTGCTCCACACTGCTTCCGGAAGTGTAATCTCTTTGCCCAATATGCCTTTAATCGCAGGTTTCCCCATAAGGTGGCTTGCGGTTAGGCCAATAGAAAATAAGGCATAGACGATCGTGACTTTCCATTTAATGAAGTTGTCGTCGTGTAAGAATATAGTCATTCCACCAAATGCCGCGACCATCAGAAACGTTATCACCTGCATTTTTTCTACTTTTTTGTAGATGAAGTACGTCAAAACGATTTGAAGTGCAGAAACGACAATCAATGCACCCGTTGCGGTGTAGATGTCGTACATCTTGTAAAGCGCGAAGAAAATAATGAGAGGAATGAAATCAAGAATTTGTTTCATGTGGACTGACTATCCGGTTAGTTGAGTTACCGATAGTCTAACTAAAATTGCCTCGATGCAAAACAGCTCGAGACAATTGGCTACTAAACTGATTGGAGCTGGCAGAATTTCAACGCATCGATGACGTTTGGTAGCGAGGAATCAGCTTCTTGATATCTTCTAGATAACCTTCGCTTTTCAGGTTGTCTAAAGTGTTCTCTAGCTCTTGTTCACTCATCGCGAAGCAGGTGGATTTTCCTGTCGTTAGATCAAGGTACTCGTGATATTCACGCTCAGTAAAGTGGCCAACTCTGTCCATTAACAAGGATTTAATCCCGTGGTGAATCAAGCCGTAATACGTGTGTCTTTGTAAGGTCATAGCCTATCCTCCGTGACAAGCTGCAGTGGTAATAATTAGTGCAACCTGCTGTATATTGGTTGGGTTATCTATGACAAAGCAAATCAAATGCCATTTTGTCTAGTTTTCCGGAACGTTTCCCGTACCAAATTGAAATAGTCAATTTTTCAATTAGTTAAATGTCTGTGTTCTCTGTTCTCTAGAGACAATACGTAGCTGCTAAGTAATAGTTTTATTTTGAGGGGCAATTTTCTCCTTCAATTTGAGAATTAATGTGCTGTTGTTGAGTCAAACTGATTCGTTCCCATATCGAAAAGCGTTTGTTTTATGGGTGTTAGGCTTGATAATTAGACTATCGAGATTTGATTCATGCGCCAGCTGGAGAGTTTCAATTTGAGAAATTAATGAAGGTCGGAGAGTTTTTATATCGGTATGCGAAAACTCTTGCTGGTTCGGTGTGTGGTTAGCTTATTAAACAGTATCCATATTTTGTTTAACGCTACTTGCTGAATGGCTGTGAACTTGACGTTATAAAGTACGCTGCTGCTATAACGTCAGGTTTATCATGTACCGTATCTTTTTCTTTCAGTTATTTTCTTTGATTACATTGGTGTTTTTCGCATCACAAAAAGCACAAGCTGATGAATCAATTCAACTGGGAATTCAAATCTCAGATTTTGCTCCTTATGCTCAATCACAACAAGGAGAGGTTTCGGGTTTATTGCCGGACTTAGTTGATTTCTACGTGAAAGATGGACTCGATGGTGTGGAGTTTGTTGGTTACCAGTCACCGTCTGAACTCAACAATATGCTAAAAACGGGTGACGTGGACGCCATCATCACGGCAGAGCAAAATGTTTCAAGTGGTGGCGTTATCTACTCGAAACCGATCTTGTCGAGCCGAATGATCAGTTTGAGCAGTGAACCTATTGAGAGTCATTTGCTCATGAAAGGGCGTAAGCTTGCTTACTTTGAAAACTCGAGTAATGCATCGTCTGTGAAGTCCTTACTTCCGTTTTCTTCATTTGAATCATACTCATCATATCAGGATGCGATAGCCGCTGTTGCGCGTGAGAAAGTGCTCGCAATTGTGGATGATGGCGTGTTGTTACACAGTAAGCTGATGAATAGCCCCTATGACGCATCACTGTCTGTGAATTTGCATGATGGCTTGCCTCTGAATAACTACGTTATTGCTTTACTTGATACTCCTGAGAATAGGAAGCTATTGAACATCATCAATACTTCAATTAACCATGATAAGCCAAATCAAATCGTTAATATCCATAAGAAATGGTTAAACGAAATACAAAGACGTTTACTTTTGGTTGTTAGCAAAAATAAGTTGTTATTGACGGAAAAAGAGCAGCAATACCTATCATTGAATCCCAATATTTATGTGTCCTACATTCGAGATTCAAAACCTATTTCATTCGTGAACAGCGAAGGGCAGCCTGATGGTATCTCTATCGATATCTTGAATGAGATCTCTCGACTTACGGGGCTAAACTTCATTTTTGAAAATGACTTTGGTATCGAAGGGAACGATTTACATACGGTTTCTCTACCGCTGATCCATACCAAAGCGACTCCCTTTGCTGGTGTGGATGATCGTCACCTTTACTCGAAACCTTTTATGGTTGAGCCGTGGGCGCTGATTGGTAAAAGCGACAGTAACAAGGTCGATGTGTTTGGTGAGCTTTCTCAGAACGCTATTATCGGTACTACTGACGATAGCGTTGGCGCCCAATTGGCCAAGCGTTATTGCGAAGCTTGCCCAATAAAAAAGTATGACTCGGTTGAACAAGTATTAGAGGCGGTTGATAAAGGGCAAGTTGATTCTGCAATGCTCTCTTTATATCTCGCGTCTCCACTGCTCCAAGGACAGTATTCAGGCTACTTGCGAGTAACTAGCCTGTTGTCAAAAGATAATGATGTTCCTGTCGCTTACAGCGTGGAAGCTGATCAAGAGATATTAGGAAACATCATCAATAAAGCGCTTTTTGCGATTCCACATCATAAATTCCAGCAAATTAAAAAGAATTGGTTAGATGTTTCTTACGAATCTGGAGTTGACACTAAAGATGTGATTCTGGGTGCTGCCATTCTTATTTCTGTCGCATCCGTTCTTATCATGGCGATCATGGTATGGAGCTGGAAATTAAGCCGTGAGGTCGAGGACCGCAAGCGTGCTGAGTCTGCGTTGAAGCATCAAGTCGAGTTCGAGCGTTCACTACTCAACGCAATGCCGTTTCCAATTGTAGTACGTGATCTAGATAACCAACTTGTGAGTTTCAACAGTGTGGCAAGGGCGCTTAAGGATTTTGACTTAATAGAAGAAGCAATCATTAATAATCCCGACGAAGACGCCATGATCCACAAAGGGAATGTTTTGCCTCGTTTGGAAAAAGAGGTGGTCTCGCCATTTGGCAGTAAGCACTATGCATATTGGAAGTGCCCGTACATTTCCAATGGAAGTATCGAAGGTTCAGTAACGATTCTCGATGATTTGACTGAATTGTATGAAGCGAAAAAAATCGCTAAAAGTGCAGATGACCGCGTCCAAAAACTCGCGAACAATTTACACGGTGCGGTGATACAACATATCCAGCCTAAGCGAAGCTTACACGATATCGAGTTCGTGTTTATCAGTAATGGAATCGAAGAACTTCTTGGTCTCACGCCATCTCAACTACGCCGATCTCCGACGAGCTTCTTTGCGCCGTTAAATGCAAAAGATCGCCGTACTCTGATTCGAAAAATACGTTGTGGCAACAAAGATGGAAAATTGAGTCTGGATATTGGCGTCAATATTGAGAACCAGAATCGCTGGCTTAACTTACAAAGCAAAATATCCGATCGTGGTGATTACTACGAATGGGACTCTGTACTGACGGATATTACCGAGCTAAAGCAGCAGCAAGAAGAGCTCACTCAGGCAAGGCAGAGTGCGATTGCTGCTACCGAAGCGAAATCGAGATTTCTAGCTAACATGAGTCATGAGATCCGAACGCCTCTTGGTGGCATTGTGAGTTTGTTAGAGCTTTCTGAGCAGTATGAAGTGGGGCATGAAGTACAAAAGATTCATACAACGCTAAGCCAGTCCGCTAATAACCTATTGCACATCGTTAACGATATCCTTGATTTCTCAAAAATTGAGGCAGGTAAGCTGACTTTGGATTACCAGCCTGAAAGTCTGGATACCTTGACTCTTAGAGTCACTCAACTGCAAGCAAGGCAGGCGCATGCCAAAGGGTTGCAGTTCAAGTTCTGGCTAGACCCTGAATTAAAAGATTCGGTACTGATGGACGACATCCGTCTCGGCCAAGTATTGAACAACCTGTTGAGTAATGCGATTAAATTTACTGAGCATGGAACAGTTGGCTTAACGACGAAGTTAGTCAGTCAAAACGATAGCCAGCAACAAGTATGTTTTGAAGTTTTCGATAGCGGAATCGGCATTAGCGAAGAGCATATTCGAAATCTATTTAGACCGTTCGTGCAGGCGGATGAAGGCACCACGAGAAAGTATGGTGGCTCGGGTCTTGGATTGACTATATCAAAGCAATTGATAGAGCAAATGGGCGGGACGCTGAACGTGACAAGTAGGGTGAACTTAGGCTCAACATTTACTATCTCGGTACCTCTAACATCACTTGATGATAACCAGTATCAAGATATGACAGGTAAAGTCGCTTTGCTCACCAAAACCTTCATGCAGCACCAAGAGTTGGAGAGCTACCTGACATCTTGGGGGATTAAGGTGATTTCAAAGAGCGTGCAAACCAAGAAAGAGTTAGCGCATTGGGTAGAGACCATTAAGGCTGGCTTTGTGTTCATCCCTCATGAGCTTGCCCAGACGATTAATAGTCCTGATGAGAGCGTGAATTTTATCTGTTTAAGTGAGCATGGGATGCTTTCGCCTGCACCTTGTAAGTTAGGTTGGAATTTATCGGCAAACCCATTATTGCCTTCACAGCTAAGACACTGCTTAAGCAATATTCCAACCTTTATCGAAGAAGTGGTAAAGGAAGAAAACAACTTACGATTAAGCACCGAATCACGCGAATCTGCGATGGAAAATAATAGGCTGATACTGATTGCGGAAGATCACCCAATCAACCAACAGATCATTATTAAGCAGATAGAGCAGTTAGGTTTTCATGCCGATATGGTGGACAACGGTAGAGAAGCGCTGTCGGCGCTCGATAAGCAGGACTATGGCTTACTTATCACTGACTGTCATATGCCTGAGGTGGATGGCTATGAGTTGACGAAACAGATTCGTTCGAAAGAGCAAAGTCAGAATATACCTCGATTGCCTATCATTGCACTGACAGCAAACGCCGTTAAGGGTGAAAACGACAAATGTTTTGAGATTGGTATGGATGACTTTTTGTCTAAACCTACCAAGCTCAAAGTGATTGGTGACACGATCAACAAGCATCTTATGAAAGGCACACCGGTTGTTAGCCAGTTGGCAGCCAACGATGCGAACGTTGAACCTAGCCTTGCGCCTATTGATATTCAAAACCTAATGGAGTTATTTGGAGATCAGGACCTTATCGATCAAATCATCAAGGATTTTATTCAGAGTCACTGCTCAGACTTGCCTTTGTTACTCGCTGCATGTGAGAGCGAGAGCCTAGATGAGATCAAACAAGTTGCCCATAAAATGAAAGGTGCAGCGAAGATGGTTGGCAGTACTGAGATGGCTGACCAACTGCAACAGCTAGAAGATGCCTCTACAAACCAAAGAGGTGGGTACTTAGAGTATTTCCATGAAGTGGAGCGACTTACGCAGAAGTTACAAAGCTTCTACTCCACGTATGCTCAATAGGCTGAGGGAACACTATGGATCAAAATATTGTTGTAATCGAAGACCACCCCTTTCAGTTGAATGTCATGACCATGGTATTGAACAGCTTGAGTGTCGGTAAGGTTCATTCTTTCGAGTGTGGGTGTAAGGCGTTAGACCACATTGAACAGTCTTCGGTCGACCTAATATTGTGTGACCTCAATATGCCAATGATAGATGGAATCGAATTGCTAAAACGGTTAGCTAATTTGAATTTCAAGGGCAATATCATCATAACGAGTGCTGAAAACCAAACCGTGCTCGATGCCGCTAGTAAAATGTGTAAGGCATTTAATCTCAATTTATTGGGTGTGTTAGAAAAGCCGATTGATCGTTCCCGGCTACTAGAGTTGGTAAGTAGGGATACTAAAAAACCAGAGTCGGCTTCAAGTTCAAATAGAGATATCGTGATCACTGATGAGGACATCGTAAAGGCTGTCGAGAACCATGAGATGGTTTTGCACTATCAACCCATCGTCTGTATTCACACGGGAGAATGGAAGGAGAGTGAATCTTTAATTCGCTGGCAACATCCCCATTATGGTGTTCTCAGTCCATTTTTCTTTTTGACGCGCCTCATTGATTCAGGATTAATGTTGAATGTTTTGAAGCAGTTACTTGAGCAAGCGATTAACGATCAACGCTTCCTATGCAGCAGAAGGTTTGTTTTGAACTTAACAGCGAAAGATATGATCGACGGTGAAATTGTCGATCATATCTTTAAGCTTATCGATAACGGTAGATTAGATGTTGAGCAGATCAAGCTGGAGTTAACGGAGTCCGACCTAGTTGAAAGTGTTGCGCTTGCTTTAGCGTCTACAACAAGAATATGTATGCGTGGTATTCCGCTCGCGATTGACGATTTCGGAACGGGTTACTCCTCATTGAAACAACTCGAGGATCTGCCATTTTCTGCATTGAAACTGGATATCGACTTCGTTAAAAACATCCAGCAAAGCCGCTCTAGTCGAGCAATTGTGAGAGCTTCACTTTACCTCGCTAAATTATTGGATTTAACGACTGTCGCAGAGGGCATTGAAGATATATCAATTTGGAAAGATATACGTTCAATGAGTAATAAAGACACACTGGCTCAAGGGTATTTTATTGCGCGTCCGATGCCTGCTGATCAACTGCCTGAGTGGAAAAGTAGCTGGGAAAAGAAAGTAACCGAGTTCAATTTACTGGCGTAGGGGTAATAGGGGAGCCATTTAAACATAAAGTGATATTTGTTTAGTGAATATGTTCACCGATAAAAGTGAACTGGCGGTAACATAATTATCAATTTGCGCTAATTCAATAGAACCTTATGCTACTGTCTCGTTATATCAATATAAAAGTACAATTTGTCGTTCTTTTATCTATTATCTCGCTCAGTTTAGCGGCGATAATTACCATCAATGTTTTTATTCATCGCGATAATAGCCAACGACTAACTCAGTTAGAAATAAGTTATTACCCTGCATTAGAGCACGCCACTAAAATTCACTCGCTGTTGCCAAATGTTCAACAGCAGTTCGAAGCCGCTGTGATCATGGAAGATGAGCAGGCTCTCGATTATGCGCGCCAAATATCTTCTGAACTTCAAGTTGAAGCAAGTAAAGGGGCCAATGTTTTACCTTCACAGGCGCAAGCATTTAACAAGGTGTCGAGCTCGCTAAAAAAGTACACGGACTCCGCGTACGCGTTAAGTCTAGATTTTATTAACTTGAATGACTCCTTCGCGAATCTTACAGCAAGATCGAATACGCTCACTGCTGAATATGATTCGTTACTCGCGGCAAGTGAAATGCTGCGCTCGTCAGCGAGTCAAAATGTAGTAAATACCATATTGCACTCAGAGAATGCCGCAAACGATGCTGCTCAGCAGTCAATCTGGCTTGGCGTTTTCTTTGTTTTGTCTGTCTTTGCAGTGGGCTATGCGATTTTCAAATCTGTTATCAGTTCAATTCTGCTCGTCACTGAGAAAATGCAAGCGATCGCAACGGGAGATGGTGATTTAACCGTACGCATCGATTATTCCGGCAAAGACGAAATCGCAACCCTTGTACAAAGCGTTAACCAGTTTATTGAGAAGCTTCAAGGGATCATCGCAAGCACGTTGAGCATTGGGCAGGAGCTTGAGGTTGTGAGCGACAAAATCCGCAGTGAATCCAATCAAACCTTAGCGTTGAACAGCACCCAACGTGACCACATCGAAGAAGTGACTGACGCAGTTAACAATATCATTGCTCTTATTGAACAAGTGGTTGGCTTTGCATCACATGCCGATTCACAAGCTCAAAAGGCCAATGCCAGTGCTCAAACGGGTACCCAAGTCGTTTTGAAAACAAGCCAAGAGATCGAAGAGCTTGCCACCAATATTCGCGATACCGCCGGAAAATTAAAAGAGCTCGACCAAAATGCCAGCAATGTGGGCTCAATCCTCAGCACGATTCAAAGCGTTGCCGAGCAAACCAATCTGCTGGCCCTAAATGCGGCGATTGAAGCAGCTCGCGCTGGAGAGCATGGGCGCGGCTTCGCGGTCGTTTCTGATGAGGTACGTGTACTCGCTAATAATACTCAACAATCAGCAACCGAGATTAATGCCTTACTCGGTGAGCTTAAGTCTGGTTCGAATGCGGCGGTAGGTGCAATGGACCAAGGCCTCGCAAGCTCCTCTCAAGCCGTTGGAGATGCACAAAACGCTGGTGATTACCTATTAGAAATTAGCGGCCAGGTTGAAGAAATTACCGAGCTGAATCGCCAGATAGCGAGTACCACTGAACACCAAGCTCGCGCTTCAAAACAAATTCATACCCATATGGATGATTTTAGACAGTGCTCTCACCAAGTGTCTCAGTCTACCGATCAACTAGAAGCTCTGAGCCACCAGTTGAGTGGCATCGTGACAGAGCTGAGTAAATCAACATCACAATTCAAAGTATAACGGAGAACAATAATGACTAACTCCCCATTTCGCTTATTGCCTGTAGCAGTGGCGCTTGCGGCATCGTTTGCTGCACATGCTTCAGATGAGCAAAAATTGGCCGAGCTAGAGAAAAAGGTCGCTATCCTTGAAGCGAAAGAGCAAAACTCAATTGCTGATAAATTTAGTTTCAATGGTTTTGCGTCTTTGAACATGCAGCTGGGTAATCAAAACCACGGCTTCATGAAGTCGGAGAATAAAGTACGTTTTGATGAAGGTTCTTTGTTTGGTTTACAAGGTGAGTTCGAAGTTAATGAGTCAACTTCAGCCGTTGTTCAGATGGTTGCTCGTGGTAACAAAAAAGAGAACTGGTCTCCAGATATTGAGTGGGCATTCTTAAGCCACAAAGTGACGCCGAACTTAACGGTTCGTGGTGGTAAATTACGTTTACCACTGTTCATGTACTCTGATTATCTAGAAGTGGGTTACGCACAAGTTGGTGTACGAGTACCTAATGAAGTGTACGGTTCAGTAGTGCTTACTTCTCTAACGGGTGGTGACTTCATTTATGATGTGGAGCTAGATGACAGCACTCTTTCATTCCAAGGCTTTGCCGGTTCACAGAAGCTGTCGGCATCAAAGCATAGCTACAATGCTGATACACAGTTTGATGACATTGCTGGTGGTGTAGTTAACTGGACTGATGATACTTGGACACTACGTGCTGTTTACGCACAGTCTGTGATCAGCTCTTCAACTAACTGGAATGTAAACAGTAAGCTTGTATTGAATTCAACATTTGATGACGAGAAAGCGAAGTTTTACGGTGTTGGTGGTCGATACGAAAACGGCAACCTAATGCTGGTTTCAGAAGTGACACGCACAACCGTTGAAGGGTTCTACTACGATGTGGATGCAGCATATCTAACAGCAGCATACCGTCTAGATGAAGTAACGCCTTACATTACCGTGTCACACATGGAAACGCAGGACGATGACGAGCGAAATGCAGAAGCAAACCGTCAGCTTGCAAATGTACTTCAAAACCCAACCAGTGCGTCTGCGAAATACGCATACGGTTCAGCAAAAGCATTGGCTGATAAGCTAAACACACAGCGCACAACATACAGCATTGGTGCTCGTTGGGACTTCCTACCGAATATTGCGCTAAAAGGTGATATTAGTTACCTAACTGGCTTTGGTTCAACGAATGGTGGTGTAGCGTCGGAATATAAGAACGACGATAACATTTTGTACACTGTAAAAGTTGATGCGGTATTTTAAGGAAGAGAATCAATCATGTTGAAAAAAACATTAGTAGCCGCTGCTCTTCTTAGCAGCATGAACGCATTCGCTGGCCTAGTTGTAGTTGGCAACCCTGCTATGTCTGAGCTTGATGCTTCAACGGTTAAGAAGTTGTACTTAGGAAAAGCGAAGTCACTACAAATTGAAGCGGTTGATTTGGAAGACGGACACCCAAAGAAAGGTGAATTTCACCAAGCTATCACTCAAAAAACCGAAGCGCAGTTGCAAGCATATTGGGCAAAACGCGTATTCACGGGTAAAGGTCAACCACCTAAGGCTGTTGGTCAGGAGAGCCTAGCAAAAGACATGGTTGCTAGCTCGACAAATACGATTGCTTATATCGATGAATCTTTAGTCGATAGTTCAGTTAAAGTGATTTTAAAACTTTAATTTTATATGTGGCGCTCAATATGAGCGCCACTCTTACATTGGCTTACGTTTAAGCTTGTCGTCCTTACATTTAAGATAGCTAGCCTTACTTAACCCTTACATGATATTGCTTAGCTATATGTTATTGTTTCTTAGAGCAATTATTCAGTTTGATTTTAATTACATTATTTAAAACACACATTAAATTTAGATTTCTAAGTTTTGATTATCTAACGGTGTACTTAATGTGTGTTTTTTCATATTGAGATTGTTTCTTAGAGTTATAAAATGTGTGGCAAATGTAAACAAGCGGGTGGGATACAATCTGATGCCAAAAGAAAAAAGAGAAGAAATATTAAGTGCAGCAGAAAAGTTATTTATTTCTCAGCCTTATAATAAAGTATCAATTCGCTCTATTGCCAAATCTGCAGGGGTAAGTCCTGCTTTAATTCTTTATTACTTCAATAATAAAGAACAGCTTTTTGACCAGCTCATTGAAGAGCATACAAATCGATTTAAGGAACAGTTTTCAAAATATCAAAGAGTGGAAGGGGTACAGCTACAACAGCTAATCTCAGAGCTTATTGAGTTTTGGGAAAGTGCGCCAAACATATTTTTATTATTCACCCTTGGTGGTAACTCTTTTAATCACGACAATGTGCAAAGGTTAAAAGAATCTAAGTTCGGTTTCATCTATCACAAAACTCTTGAAAACTTCCTTTATTTAGTTGATGGCTGTAACGAATCCAACTTTCATTATTATCAGATGCTAGTAAGTTCACTGGTATCTCAGCCTTACTTAGAAACAAGACAGCAAAAATACAATTCTGAGAGTTCGACATTTAACTTGATGCACTATCAAGAAGTTATCGCGAGCTTGTTTAAGAAAGAAAATAGTTACGCATACTGAGTTGTATGTAGGGTATCAAAAGGACTGAAGCCTACGAATTTAGCTCAGCAATGACCTTATCTTAAAACGTAAAAAAAGCCACTCATAGAGTGGCTTTTTGTTTTCCGATGTAATCGAAAATTATGCTTGTTGCTTTTGTAGCTCAGCTTCTTTCGCTTCGTTTTCAATTAGAGAGTCAACGATAACTGCACATGCTGCATCACCAGTGATGTTCAGTGCTGTACGAATCATGTCGAAGATACGGTCTAGAGCGAACAACAGAGGTAGACCTTCGATAGGGATACCAGCCGCCAGAAGAACAGCAACAACTAGGAAAGAAGGACCAGGAACACCTGCTTGGCCAACTGCGCCTAGTGTTGATGTTACGATGATAGCAACGTAAGCGCCCATAGATAGGTCGATGTTGAACAGCTGTGCGAAGAAGATAGCCACTAGGCCGTAGTAGATCGCGTTACCAGACATGTTGATCGTTGCACCTAAAGGTAGAACGAACGAAGCCGTAGAGTTGCGCACACCAAGCTCGTTTTCTACAGTGTCCATGGTAACAGGCAGGGTAGCCATTGAAGATGCTGTTGAAAGAGCAACCGCTTGAGGCTTCTTCATTGCAACTAGGAACTTCTTAGCTGAAGTCTTAGTGAAGATTTGAATCATTAGCGGGTAAGCAACAAAGCCGAAGATCAGGATAGCGGCGATGTAAACAACAAACAGCTTGAACACAACCATCAGTGCGCCAAAACCGAATGTACCTACTGCTTCTGCCATTAGACCAAATACACCAAGTGGAGCGATGATCATTACCTTGTTGATCATCCAAACCATCGCGTCAACAATCGCATTTACGCCATTGATGATAGGATCACGTTTTTCGTTCGCTTGCTTAGAAAGCGCAATACCAAAGAACAAGCAGAAAACTAGGATTTGCAGAATGTTTGCTTCGTTCAATGATTGGAAAACGTTGGTAGGGATCATGCCGGTGATGGTTGCCCAGAACGTTGGCAGTTCGCCTTTCGCAGCGTACTCAGAAGAGAACATGCCTTCTACGCCAGAAACATCGATACCACGACCTGGTTCGAATACTTCACCCATTACAAGCGCTAGCGCTACAGCAAGTGCAGACGTTAGTGCGAAGTAACCTAGGGTGGTGATACCAACTTTACCAGCAGACGAGCTATTACCTAGGCCTGCTGCACCTGAAATTAGGGCAACCGCAACTAGAGGGATAACCAGCATCTTGATCAAGTTGATGAAGATAGCACCCAGTGGAGCGAACATTGTTGCGCTGTCACCCATCATCGCACCGACTAGGGTACCGATGAACATTGCAATAACGACTTGAACGCCAATGTTGCTTAGTAAACTCTTTTCTTTTAACACTTCCATAACCTCTGTGCTACTAAATATAAAATTCCCAGAACTACTCACCAATGTACGATGTACCATTGGATAAATATTTCGCGAAGAGTTTTACACGTATCCTTTACATTTATCAATATGAGCTGAGATGAAAGTGCGCCAAAAATTGTAGGTCTACCGTTATTTGGTGTTTTTTTGCACTCAAGCAAACGATTGCTTTTGTTTTTTCTTGTGATGATATTTGCTGGATTTATAAATGTAAGCATGTGTCGTGTTTTGTGAATGTTTTTATCCTTGAGTATTAAGGTCGCATTATTAACATTTGGTTTTCATTTGTGCGTTTTTTTTGCTCGCTATGCTTTTCGTGATTCTAAATGGAAGTGTTGTATGAAATTTAGCCTGAACTATGCTTAAGGTATCTATTTATTACCAAGATGTTACCTCTGCGCTTTAAATAAAACGTCTATCTAGCATCTCAGTTGTAAGGAGAGGGACATGACTTTTATCTTAAAGTACTTGTTTGCATTTCTTCTGTTGTTCAGCTCTGTGTGTGCTCAGGCCGATGATGTCTGGGTTATTGAGGTGAATGGAGGTATCGGCCCTGCAACCAGTGATTACCTCACAAGAGAGATTGAACAAGCCCACAAAGAGCAAGCCAAGCTCATCATATTAAAAATGAACACGCCCGGCGGGTTAGATACGTCGATGCGTGACATCATCCGAGCCATTACTACTTCACCTGTTCCTGTCGCGACTTGGGTTGGACCTGCCGGTTCACGTGCGGCAAGTGCAGGGACTTACATTTTGCTTGCTAGCCACATCGCTTCTATGGCTCCCGGAACCAATTTGGGCGCTGCAACTCCTGTGTCACTTGGCGGAGGGAAAGCGCCAACCAATCCGTTATCTCCCCAAGATGACACCAATAAAGACGACAATGCCACTGCCGATGAGCAGGGTGCACTCAAAGAAGAGAGTTCAGAGCAGGTAAAAGCGACCACCGCGATGGAGAAGAAGGTGATCAATGATGCCGCAGCTTACATTGTCAGTTTGGCGAAGCTACACAATCGAAATGAAGAGTGGGCAGAAAAAGCCGTAAGAGAAGCGGCGAGTTTGGATTCCGATAATGCCCTTGAGCTTAATGTTATTGATTTCATTGCTAGCGACCTGCAACAGTTGGTCGAAATGAGTAACGGCCGCACCATCATGATTAATGGCATCAATCAGGACATAGAACTTAATGACGTGGCCTTTGTCGAGAGAGAACAAGACTGGCGCTTTAGTTTGCTTTCTGTGATCACTAATCCCAATGTCGCCTACATTCTCATGCTTATCGGTATCTACGGTTTGCTGCTTGAGTTCTATAACCCTGGCGTCGGCTTACCTGGCGTATTGGGCGGCATCTGTCTGTTGTTGGCGATGTACTCGTTACAAATGCTGCCTGTGAGTTACGCCGGCCTTGCCTTAATCCTATTGGGAATAGCCTTAATGGTCGCAGAGGCGTTTAGCCCGAGCTTTGGTATTTTCGGCTTGGGGGGCGTTGCTGCGTTTTCACTCGGTTCCATCATGTTGATGGACACTGAAGTACCAGGCTACCAAATCGCATTACCGCTAATTATCGGGATAAGTTTGTTCTCCGTTGCCTTTATCGTCGTAACACTCTCTATGTTAGCTCGAGTAAGAAGCAAGCCTGTGACCACTGGGATGGAAGCGGTGGTCGGTGAGACCGGTAAGGTGGTCAGCGGTTTTCCCGGCGCGGGTAGAGTGCTTGTTGCTGGCGAAATTTGGCAAGCTCAATGCACTAGTGAGCTGCAAGCCGGGCAGAGTATCAGAGTCACCAAGCTAACAGGACTTTCTTTAGATGTTGAAGCTCTTTCTGATGAGACATCATCGAAAACAGGTTAGTGCTTGATGAGAGGGTTAACTCGAAGAACTTATTCATTGTTGAGTCATCGTTACCATTAGGGGGCGGTTATGTTTATACACACTATAGGTATTGTGATCGTGCTGGTTGTCTTGCTGATCGCCAGTATGTTCAGAGTACTACGCGAGTACGAGCGTGCAGTGGTCTTCTTCCTCGGGCGCTTTTATGACGTGAAAGGGCCAGGATTAATTATCATCATTCCTTTCATTCAACAAATGGTGCGAGTCGATCTACGAACCATTGTATTGGATGTTCCGACACAAGATTTGATCACCAGAGATAACGTATCAGTGAAGGTTAACGCTGTGGTTTATTTCCGAGTACTTGATCCTAAGATGGCAATCAACAACGTGGAGAACTATCTTGAAGCCACTAGCCAGCTATCACAAACCACGTTGCGGTCTGTTTTAGGTCAGCATGAGCTAGATGAGCTGTTGTCTGAGCGTGAAGAGCTCAACAGAGACTTGCAATCGATACTGGATCAACATACCGATAACTGGGGGATTAAGATTGCTAATGTCGAGATCAAGCATGTTGATCTTGATGACAGTATGGTGCGAGCGCTTGCGAAACAAGCAGAGGCGGAACGTTCTCGTCGAGCTAAGGTGATACATGCGACGGGTGAGTTAGAGGCATCCACTAAGCTAAGAGAAGCCGCAGAAGTACTGAACAAAGCGCCCAACGCCATTCAGTTACGTTATATGCAGACATTAACCGAGGTCGCGAATGAACGCACCACAACCATCGTATTCCCGATGCCTGTCGATTTGGTGGATAAAATCACTGACCCAATCAAAGCGACACTCAATGAGGCTGCGATTAAGAAAGCGATGAAGTCGGAAGATTAGCGAGTTTTTCTAGCAGAAATAAAAAAGGCACCACATCTGTGGCTGTCTCTTATACACAAATCCCTAAGCCACGCTTGGGGATTTTTTTTGAACTATTTTTAGGTTTCATGATCTGATCATCTAAGTAATGACAAGGATGATTATCATGACCTATATAGAGCCAACCCTTTGGGCACAAAAACAGTTCGGTCAAGCCCACCTTAATGACCCTAGACGCACTCAAAGACTCGTTGCTCTCGCAGCCTCACTGGCCGAGCAGCCTGGCGTACCCGTCTCGAAACTCATTATATCCCCTGCTGAAATGGAAGGGGCTTATCGCTTCATCCGTAATGAGCAAATCAAAGCAGAAGATATCGCAGAAGCGGGTTTTTATGTCACCGCACAAGAAGCATTAGAGCAACAAACACTTCTTGCCTTAGAAGACACCACTTCTCTCAGTTACTCCCATCGCAGCATTCGAGATGAACTCGGGCACTCTAATCAAGGCAATCGACATCGCGCCATGTTTGTACACTCAACCTTACTTTTTGCTCCCGACACTCAATCTGTTATTGGTTTAATTGAACAACAGCGCTGGACTCGTGATATAGAAAAGCGAGGTCAAAGGCACCAGCATGCGACTCGACCATACAAAGAGAAAGAAAGTTATAAGTGGGAACAAGCCTCTCGCCATGTCGCTGAGCGACTTGGCGATAAAATTTCGGATGTCATTTCTGTGTGCGATAGAGAAGCCGACCTATTTGAATACCTCACTTACAAGCGAGAGCAACAACAAAGGTTCCTCGTTCGCTCAATGCAAAGCCGCTGTATTGAAGAGCACGATAATCGTCTTTATAGCTATGCTTCTACCCTGTTATCAGCCGGAGAGAAAGTGCTCGAAATACCGCAAAAAGGCGGTCGTAAAGCTCGCAAGGCTCATTTAGATATCAAATATGCCCCCGTGACACTCAAGTCTCCTGCTAACAAGAAAGAGTTCGATAACATTCCGCTTTACTACGTGGGATGTATAGAACAAGGAGAGAGTGGTAATAAGCTCGCATGGCACTTACTGACTTCAGAGCCGATAACGAGCAAGGAAGAGGCACTCAAAATCGTCAGTTATTATGAGCGGCGCTGGCTGATAGAAGATTTTCATAAAGTCTGGAAAAGTGAAGGGACTGAAGTTGAGCAACTGAGAATGCAAAGTAAGGATAACTTAGAAAGGCTCAGCGTCGTTTTGGCTTTTATCGCGACTCGGTTACTCCAGTTGAGGTTTATGAATGAATCAGACGAGTTATCTAAGAGCAGTTGTGAGCAGATATTAAAAGGCAAAGCGTGGAAGTTAATGTGGCTCAAGTTGGAGAGCAAAAAACTACCGAAAGAAGCGCCTAATATATCATGGGCTTACAACGGTATTGCTCGGTTAGGTGGTTGGAAGAATACCAAGCGAACAGGTCGCGCTTCTATAAAGACGTTATGGCAAGGATGGCTTAGGTTACAAACCATCCTTGAAGGGTATGAACTCGCCAAGTCTCTTGATTAACCAGACTTGTGATCAAGAGACAGCCACATCTGTGGTGCCTTTTAGAATCTAAATTGGTGTTTAGCGAATGCTAACCATTACTTCTGTGTTGCCGCTTTCATCGGTGCAACGAACTCTGCCAATGCTTTAAGCATTGCTTCTGGCTGTTCAACGTTGTTCTCAATGATTTTTACAACCGCTGAGCCAGAGATAGCACCTGCAGCGCCAGCTTGAATCGCTTCTTTTACCTGCTCAGGAGCCGAGATGCCGAAACCAAGCAGTGCTGGTGGCGCGTCGAACTTGTTCAAACGATCAAGCAGTGCGGTTACTGGCATGTTTGCTTTTGTTTCTGCACCCGTTACGCCAGCACGAGAAAGTAGGTAAGTGTAGCCGCCACCAAGTTCTGACACTGATTTAAGTGTTTCGTCGCTTGCTGTTGGTGGTGCAATGAAGATTGGGTGAACGCCAAACTTCTTCGCTGCAGCGACAAACTCGTTACTTTCGTTTGTCGGTACGTCTGCGATCAATACTGAGTCGATACCAGCGTTGGCACAACGCTCATAGAAGCTCTCGATGCCACGTGCGTAAACCAAGTTCGCGTACATCAGTAGACCAATCGGTAGCTCTGGGTATTTTGCGCGGATTTTCGCAATTAGGTCAAAACATACGTTTGGCGTCACTTTAGAATCTAACGCACGAATGTTCGCACCTTGGATTGTTGGGCCATCAGCCAGTGGATCAGAGAATGGGATACCAAGTTCAAGCGCATCAGCACCTGCTTCAACCAAAGTTTCCATGATCTTAAGAGACTGTTCAGGGTTAGGATCGCCAACCGTTACGAATGGTACAAATGCACCCTGATTCTTTTCAGCTAAGCGAGTGAATAGTGATTGATAGCGATCCATTATAGTGCTCCTTTCTCTTTAAGGATGTCGTGTACAGAGAAAATGTCTTTGTCACCACGGCCAGACAAGTTAACGACTAATAGTTGTTCTTTTTCTGGTTCGTCGTGAGCCATTTTGATTGCATGAGCTAAAGCATGAGATGACTCTAGCGCTGCGAGGATACCTTCGTTACGTGCGATAGATTGGAACGCTTCTAGCGCTTCATCATCGGTTACGTTTTCGTATTCAGCACGGCCAATTGCGTTCAGGTGAGCGTGTTGAGGGCCAACTGATGGGAAGTCTAGACCCGCAGATACAGAGTAAGACTCTTCTACTTGGCCGTTCTCATCTTGCATCAATGGTGCTTTCATACCAAAGAAGATACCTGTTTTACCGTGCTTAAGCGGCGCGCCGTGTTGGTCGGTATCAATACCTTTACCCGCTGGCTCAACACCGATTAGGCGAACCGTTTCTTCTTCGATGAAATCAGCAAACATGCCGATAGCGTTTGAACCGCCGCCAACACAAGCGATAACAGCATCAGGAAGGCGACCTTCACGAGCTAGAATTTGGTTCTTGGTTTCTTCACCAATCATGCGTTGGAAGTCACGAACGATGGTTGGGAATGGGTGAGGACCCGCAGCCGTACCTAGTAAGTAGTGTGCATCTTCATAAGTTGCAGACCAGTCACGAAGTGCTTCGTTACATGCATCTTTTAGCGTAGAAGAACCAGAATGAACAGGGATAACCTCTGCGCCCATTAGCTTCATACGGAACACGTTCGGGCTTTGACGTTCAACGTCTTTAGCACCCATGTAAACGCGACACTTAAGACCCAATAGAGCACAAGCGAGAGCCGTCGCAACACCGTGTTGACCCGCACCTGTTTCAGCGATGATTTCATTTTTGCCCATACGCTTAGCAAGTAGAGCCTGACCAAGTACCTGGTTGGTTTTGTGTGCACCACCGTGAAGTAGGTCTTCACGTTTTAGGTAAAGTTTGGTCTTTGTACCTTTAGTTAGGTTGCGAGTTAGCGTTAGTGCCGTTGGACGACCCGCGTACTCTTGAAGAAGCGTCATGAATTCACTGCGGAACTCAGGATCGGCTTGTGCATCGATAAATGCTTGTTCAAGTTGGTCTAGTGCTGGCACTAGGATCTGCGGTACGTATTGACCACCGTATTCACCGAAGTAGGCATCGAGTTTAGCCATTATCTTATTCCTTCAATTCTATTGGCGTGTCTTCACACCAAGTCTTTTAGTCTTGTTTGAGCCTCGCAAGGCAAAGCTCACAAATGTGTTTTAATTTCCGCTTTCTAGCTCTAGTGCTGATTATTGCTTTTAAAAGCCTGACTAGTAATTACGAATCTCTGCAAAAGCGCGTTGCAGTTTGTCTGCGTCTTTTTTACCTGGAGCAGATTCAACACCTGAATTTAGGTCTAACCCTAAGCAGCCCAACTTAGCCGCTTGGTTAGCATTTTCTGGGTTTAGACCACCGGCCAACATGATTGCGCTTTGGTTGTTGATCAGGCTCCAATCGAACGCTTGACCGGTACCGCCAGTTTGAGAACCCACTTTGGTATCTAGCAGGTGACGAGTCACGTTGCTTTCCAGTAATTCTGGTAACGCGCTCTCAGCGTCGCAAGCCACACCGTAAGCTTTCCAAATCTCAACGCTTTCAGGCAGTGACTGTTTAAGTTCATCAACGTACGCTTGAGACTCATCGCCGTGCAGTTGTACAGCAAACAAACCGAGCTCTGAAACTGTGTGAGCTACGTCCGCAACACTATGATTTTGGAACACACCGACGTAGTTCAAAGGTGCGCCGCTCATCGTCAAACGAGCCGCTTCAATATCCACATGACGTTTAGACGCTTCAACGAAAATCAGACCACCGAATACCGCGCCAGCTTGGTACGCTTTTGCTGCATCATCGGAGTGGGTTAAACCACATACCTTGTTTTCGCCAAGCGTTACTTTGCGAACGGCCAGTTCGAGGTTCTTTTCTGCCATAAGAGAGCTGCCAATTAGGAAGCCATCTGCAAATGTTGAAAGGTCACGTACTTGTTGGTGTGTGTAGATACCAGACTCGGAAATTACGACTGCATTAGGTGCTAGTTCACGCAGTAGTGGGGCTAGTTCTTTTGTACGATTCAAATCCGTCGACAGGTCACGCAGGTTACGGTTGTTAATGCCGATCACCTTAGCGTTCAGAGCGACTGCGCGATGCAACTCTTCTTCGTTGCTGACTTCAGTAAGGACACCCATGTTGAGTGAGTGAGCAACCTCAGCAAGAGCTTGGTACTCTTCGTCATCCAATACCGATAGCATTAACAAGATAGCATCAGCCGAGTAGTGACGAGCTAAGTAAACTTGGTAGGTATCCACCATGAAGTCTTTACACAGGGTTGGCTGCTTAGCGATGCTGCGAACCTTAGGTAAAAACTCAAAGTCACCTTGGAAGTATTTTTCGTCGGTCAGCACTGAAATTGCGTTAGCGTGGTTGTTGTAAACCGATGCAATGTAGTCCAGGTCGAACTCGTCACGGATCAAACCTTTTGACGGTGATGCCTTTTTACATTCAGTAATGAAAACCGTCTGTTCGCCGCTCAGTGCATCATAAAAACTGCGGTCTGCTGCGGTTAACGCTGCTTTAAACCCTTCCAGTGGCTGAGCTTGTTTACGCGCTTCAACCCATTGGTATTTATCACGAACGATTTTTGCTAATACTTCCGCCATTTCAGCTTCTTTAACTGAAACGTGGGTCGACAGTTTATCGGTAGTCTGTGTCATGTTCTTTGTCTCAATTCGTCGTTCGTTAGGCGTGAGCAGCAAGCTTTTGTACAAGCTCGTAGGCTTTGCCAGAGTTCATCGCGTCAATGGCCTGTTGTGCGTTGGCTTTTAGGTCTTCGTGACCAAATAGGCGCATCAATAGAGCAACGTTCACGGCTACTGCGCCAACTTGGGCTTCAGTGCCTTTACCCGTCAGGATATCTGTTGTGATAGCTTTGTTTTCTTCTGGCTCGCCGCCCTTGATTGCTTCAAGCGGGTGAGTGTTCAAACCAAAGTCTGCCGGTGTCACTGTGTACTCGTGAATTGCTCCATCTTTGATCTCCGCAACGATCGTTTCGCCGTGAATGGCGACTTCATCAAGTCCGCTACCGTGAACAACCGCCGCGCGCTTCATGCCCATTTGCAGCATGGTTTCTGCGATAGGGCGTACAAGCTCTTTGCTGTAAACACCCATTAGCTCGATGTTAGGGCGAGCAGGGTTAATTAGTGGGCCAAGTATGTTGAAGATAGTACGTGTTTTCATCGTTTGACGAACTGGCATCGCGTGACGCACGCCACCGTGGTATTGCGGAGCAAATAGGAATGCTACGCCAAGCTCATCGACAGCCGTACGCGTGTCTTCCGCCGTCATCGCTAGGTTGATGCCAAACGAATCCAGTAGGTCAGAAGAGCCTGATTTGCTCGATACACTGCGGTTACCGTGTTTCGCAACTTTTAAACCACATGCCGCGGCAACAAATGCTGAAGTTGTCGAAATATTAATGGTGTTGTGACCGTCGCCGCCTGTACCTACGATATCTGCAAAATCGTAATCTGGGCGTGGAAACGGGTTTGCATTAGCAAGCAGTGCTTTCGCCGCACCGGCGATTTCTTCTGGCGTCTCGCCTTTGATTTTCAGTGCAGTCAGTGCAGAAGCCATCAGGATTGGGTCTAGTTCACCCTTGATGATAACGTCGAATAACTGTTGGCTTTCTTCTTGAGTAAGAGACTGCTGTTCGTAAAGTTTATTAATCTGTTCCATGATCGTTTCCTAGTTAGCCTTTTTATCAAGAGTGTCGTTCTTCTCAAGAGCCCATTCGATAGCGTTCGCTAGAAGCGTTGCACCGTAGGTTGTCATAATTGATTCTGGGTGGAATTGGAATCCACATACTTTGTCTTGTTCTTGAACCACAGACATGACCAAACCATCGACTTCAGCGGTTACCGTTAGGCTATCTGATACATGGGTAGCAACCAGAGAGTGGTAGCGAGCAATAGCCAGTGGAGAAGGTAAACCTTGGTAAGTCGCATGATTTTGGTGCTCCATCATCGACACCTTACCATGAATGATTTCGCCTGCGCCTGCAACGGTGCCTCCATAAGCTTCAACGATCGCTTGGTGACCTAAGCAGATACCAATCATTGGCACCTTGCCTTTTAGCAGCTGAATTAACTCAGGCATGCTGCCCGCGTCTGCTGGAGCGCCAGGACCTGGTGAAAGTAGAGCAACAGGGTTGTCTAGTTCGTTGATTGCCGCTTCCACTACCTTTGCAGAGATGTTGTTACGGTATATTTTTACGTTGTGACCCAATGAGCGGAACTGGTCTACAAGGTTGTAAGTGAACGAGTCGAAGTTATCGATGAATACAATATCAGCCATGATTACGACTCCTTCTTGTTAGAGATGTTTTTAGTGTGAGCAGCTTGAATCGCTGAGATGACCGCTTGCGCTTTGCCGCGAGTTTCATCTGCTTCTGCTTGTGGGTCTGAATCGAATACCACACCTGCGCCAGCTTGCACTTGTGCCACACCATCTTCAACGTAAGCAGAACGAATTACGATACAGGTATCTAACGTGCCTTCACCTGTTAGGTAACCTACCGCACCGCCATAGCTACCACGACGCGTTTTTTCTACATCACGGATAAGCTGCATTGCACGGATTTTTGGCGCGCCTGTTAGGGTGCCCATATTCATACAAGCTTGGTAAGCGTGTAGGGCATCTAAATCTTCACGTAGCTGACCAACAACACGAGAAACCAAGTGCATGACATGGCTGTAGCGGTCTACTTTTAGCAGGTCTGCCACGTGGCGAGTGCCAGCTTCGGCAATGCGCGCTACGTCGTTACGAGCTAGGTCGACAAGCATCATGTGTTCAGCGTTTTCTTTCTTGTCGGTGCGCAGTTCAAGCTCGATACGGCTGTCTAGGTCGAAATCGATTTGACCATCAGGACGCTTACCGCGACGACGAGTACCCGCAATTGGGTAGATCTCAATTTGGTTGGTTTCAGTTTCGTATTTCAGCGCGCTTTCTGGAGAGGCACCAAACAGCGTAAATAGCTCATCTTGCATGTAGAACATGTAAGGGCTTGGGTTACTTTGTTTTAGTTCTTTGTAAGCTGCCAGTGGAGCGGGGCAAGGCAGCGTGAAGCGGCGTGATGGTACGACTTGGAACACATCGCCTTTTACTACGTATTCTTTTAGGTCACGAACCATTTGACAGAAATCTTCATCAGAAACGTTTGGTACCGCTTCCACGTTGTCTAGTGGTGTCACTTCTGTGATTGCTTTCAGTGACTGACATTGCGTTTGAATGTCGGCTAAACGCTCAGTTAGTTGTGCTTTGATGCTTTCATCGTTAGTGAACAAGCTTGCATGAAGCAGGCCTTGGTTCTCTTGGTGGTCGAAACGAAGCAGGGTTTCAGCCACGTAGAATACAAAGTCAGGGCAGTTGTTGGTTGCTTCAGCATCGCCTAGCGGTTCAAAGTTCGCCACGATGTCGTAAGCGAATAGGCCAGCCATGAATAACGCGTGCTTATTATCAGCGTCTTGCTCAAAGCTGTGCTGAACCAAACGTAGTGCATCGAAAGAAGAAGCTTCTCTTAAGCGTGAGTCTTCGTCTAATTCGTTGCTCGACTCAACAAAAGTCAGCGTCAGTAAGTTATCCGTCAAATCAGATTTAATCTCTGCTTTCACGTTTTGAGTTAGGTGTTCGATAAGCGCTTGACCGTTTTCAGTCAGGGCTTGAAAGGTTACTTCATGTTCGCGGCATACAATGCGAACAGCAGAGTCGATAAGGAGTAGGCTTGTCAGGTTCTGTTTAGATTCAATCTCAGCAGATTCCAACAGCAAACTGTCCGTTTTGTTTTCACACAAGGTATGGAAAACACTGGTTGGATCTTGCGAGTAAGGAACTGAAGAATTGATGACCTCAATGGTTCCCAGCTTTTTGATTTCAATGGCCTTGTTCACAAGACCTCCTTTATGATTCTTTAAATTTCCTGCCGTACATAGTCGCATAAAGATACCTTTCACCCAATCTAGAATATGGTCAATTCGATGATTTGTTAGTCAGTTGAATGTGAGATGTTCGACAAATTAAAAAGCCCGCTATGGAAGCGGGCTTAGTGATAACTTTTTTATAAACAAACTGTTTAATTAGAAGTATACGTTAGCCCACCAAGAACTTGTCCAAGTGCGCCACCAATTAAGCTCTGAACTTGCTTCTACTGAAGAAAGTTCTAAAACTTTATCTTTATGGTCTTGGTTAAATTCTTGTAACATGGTGAACCTATCAAATGTGATACTTCGTATTTGTGTACTAGTTAACTAGTTTTCCGCTTGCGGGTCAAGTGTGTTGACACAAATATAACGATAAAAATTGAAAACAACGAAAAAGAATATATGAGAATTGATCTACATAGTCATACAACAGCCTCAGATGGCCGACTTACTCCACCTGAGCTAATTGACCGAGCGCTAAGCTTTAACATCGAAGCGTTAGCGATTACAGATCATGATACGACGGATGGGCTTGCTGAAGCGCGTAACTATATTGCGGATAACAATCTTCCTATTCAGCTGATAAATGGCATCGAAATCTCAACAGTATGGCAAAACAAAGATATTCATATTGTTGGTTTAAACGTCGACCCTGAGTCACCAGAGCTGAAAGCTCTTATTGAACAACAGAAGCAGCACCGTATTGGCCGTGCCGAACTGATTGCCCAGCGCCTTGAGAAAGCAACACGCGAAGGGGTATTAGAAGAGGTTAAGTTGATTGCTGGCGATGCACCGATCACTCGCGCCCATTTTGCTAAGTGGCTAGTCGATAACGGTTATGCGAAAACCATGCAGCAAGTGTTCAAAAAGTTTCTTACTCGCAATAACCCGGGTTACGTGCCACCAACTTGGTGCTCAATGAGTGATGCTGTCACGGCCATTCACGCCGCTGGTGGGCAAGCGGTATTAGCGCACCCAGGCCGATATGGTTTTACTGCTAAGTGGGTTAAGCGCCTACTGACTGCATTTGTTGAGGCAAAAGGCGACGCGATGGAAGTGGCACAACCTCAACAAGCACAACAAGAAAGACGCACTCTTGCGGATTATGCTATACAATACAAACTATTAGCCTCCCAAGGCAGTGACTTCCATTATCCATCTCCTTGGATGGAACTTGGACGCAATCTCTGGCTACCTTCTGGGGTCGAAGAAGTATGGAAAGATTGGGAGTTTCAAACGGTTTCACCATCTGATAGCGATGTCAGTATCTAAGTGAAGCAGCTCCTTCTGATGATAGAGTCGAGAGATTCGATAACGAGGATCAATAATGAGCCAGTTTTTTTATGTACACCCAGATAACCCACAAGCACGTTTAATCAATCAAGCGGTTGCGATTGTTCGTAATGGCGGTGTTGTGGTTTATCCAACAGACTCAGGCTATGCGCTGGGTTGTCAGCTTGAGAACAAACAAGCACTAGAACGTATTTGTAAGATTCGTCGTATCGACGATAAGCATAACTTCACTCTGTTATGCCGTGACTTGTCTGAACTGTCACTGTATGCACGCGTAGATAACGTTGCTTTTCGTCTGCTTAAGGCCCATACGCCAGGTGCTTATACGTTTATTTTTAAAGCGACCAAAGAAGTGCCAAAGCGTTTGATGAACGCGAAACGTAAAACCATTGGTATTCGTGTACCAGACAACAAGATCGCTCTAGACCTGTTAGAAGCGATGGGTGAGCCATTGATGTCTACGTCTCTTATCTTACCGGGTAATGAGACAACAGAGTCGGATCCAGAAGAAATTCGCGACAGCCTAGAACACGCTGTTGATGTTATTTTGAATGGTGGCTACTTAGGTGAACAACCGACCACAGTGATTGACTTCAGCGACGATGATGCTGTCATTCTGCGCCGTGGTGCCGGTGATCCAGCGCCGTTTGAATAATCGCATTATTGGTTAACAGCCTGTAACGATACAGAGCGCCTGCCATAAGTAAATAACAAGTGCTTTTTGGCAGGTAATTTGCGATAATACGCGACCGCGATTTGGTCGCGAAAAATTCATTCGACGTCTGTGAAGACGACAATTAGGTAGAAAAGAGTAAATGAGCGAAAAATTACAGAAGGTTTTAGCGCGAGCTGGTCACGGTTCTCGTCGTGAACTAGAAGGTTTAATCAAATCTGGCCGTGTAAGTGTTAACGGGCAAGTTGCGAAACTGGGCGAGCGTCTTGAAGACGAGAACTCAGTGATCCGTATCGATGGCCATACTGTTTCAGGTAAAGCGTCTGAAGAAGTGGTTTGTCGTGTACTTGCTTACTACAAACCTGAAGGTGAGCTATGTACTCGTCATGATCCTGAAGGTCGCCGCACAGTTTTCGATCGTCTACCTAAGATCCGTGGTTCTCGTTGGATTTCGGTTGGTCGTCTTGATGCGAACACGTCTGGTCTTTTGCTTTTCACTACCGATGGTGAACTTGCAAACCGTCTAATGCACCCAAGCCGTCAGGTTGAGCGTGAGTACCTAGTACGTGTATTTGGTGAAGTTACTGAACAGAAGGTTAAGAACCTTGTGCGCGGTGTTGAACTAGAAGACGGCATGGCTCGTTTCGAAGATGTGGTTTACGCTGGTGGTGAAGGTATGAACCATACTTTCTACGTAGCGATTAACGAAGGTCGTAACCGTGAGGTTCGTCGTCTTTGGGAATCACAAGAAACAACAGTAAGCCGCTTGAAGCGTGTACGTTACGGTGATATCTACCTTGACAAGAAACTGCCTCGTGGCGGTTGGAAAGAGCTAGATCTTCAAGAAGTAAACTACCTGCGTGAGCTTGTAGAACTTAAGCCAGAGAAAGAGACACTGTTGGACCTTGATCCTTCAAACACTTCTCGCAAGCGTGAGCGTTCTCGTAGCCAGAAAATTCGTCGCGCTGTTAAGCGTCACGAAGAGCGCGCAAATGCGCCAAAAGGCCGTAGCAACCAAGCTAAACGTAAGAAGCCAGCTACTCGTGGTACTACAACACCTGATTCAGGTCGCAGTGCACCAGCAGCAAAAGGCAAGCCTCAGGCTAACAAAAGCAAGCCAAAGATGAACAATGGTCGTCCGGCTAAACCAGCTAAGCCAAGAACACGTCAGTAATTACATGACTTCTTAAGCTTAAAGCTTTATTGTCTTAAAGCTCTGAATACTAAAAAACCTGCTCATTGAGCAGGTTTTTTTACATCTAAGCAAATAGAAGGTGCGGGATGCGAGTAATCGAGTATCGAAAGCATGCTGCCATAAACGCAGTAAGCGTGCTCTTCGCATCTCTTATCTCGTTTACGCGCATCTATAATCTGTTCGTATCTCGTATCTCGTATCTTCTACTTATGATTCGAAAAGTTATCACCCTTCGCCAAGCGGTCGTAAAGCACCACGTTCACAGATGCAGCGAGGTTCATACAACCATTGGTTGGAACGTAAATCGTGTCGCGGCAGAAATCAGTGATCTCTTTCTTTAGCGTGCCATCTTCTGGGCCAAAAATATAAAACGCGCGTGGTGGGTGTTTGTAATCCGGTAGAGGCTTCGCACCTTCAATCAGATCAACGGCCACAGGCACGCAGCCTACTGGAATAATGTCTTTCAGCTCTTCAACACCAATCAGTGGCAGCTCTAAATGCTTCTCTTTGGTGTCGGTATGGAATTTTCGCGCATGATCGTATCGTGTGCCTGTGTAGAACACAGAGTTAGCGCCGTAGCAGCCAGCCGCTCGCATTACAGAGCCTACGTTTTCAGGCGTCTTTGGGTTAACTAGGCCAATGCAAGCATAGCCTTTGGATTGTGTGTCTGTTTTTGCTTTGGTCATATCAGTGAATATAAAGTTGATAAAGAAAGAGAGTTCTCATGCAAGGAAGTAGCGTGATAAAAATAGCCGAGCAAGTGGCTCGGCTAGATTTTTAACTCGTTTACATGAGTGCTTGTTTACTCATGAAGTTGAGCGCCAGCAGTCGTATTAGTCGCGCTTCCACAGCATGTGACAGAACTTATGCTCTGGGTCACGGCTGATTAGCATGCGAGCAAATACGTCGTCTAGAACGTCATCAGCTTCATTCACAAGACCAATGCGCACTTCTGCGTAGATTTCTTTGTCGACTTCAAAGCCAACATGTTCAACCCAATCATCACCTGTTTCAACAAGCTCTGCAGCGCCACGGTCTTCAAACTGAGCCGTGAATAGAATCACATCTGCAGGTTCAAGGTTATCGGGTGCCATCTCTAGGAAGATGTCGTATGCAGTATCAATTGCGTCGTCATAAGACATTAGGTCGTTAGCTTCGGTCATAATAAGTATCTTAGCTTGCGCGGTTCATGTATTTACGTTCAGCAGTGTTTACTACTACTTTGTCGCCAGTCGCGATGTACTCAGGTACTTGGATAGTCAGACCTGTAGAAAGACGAGCAGGCTTAGTACGAGCAGACGCTGATGCACCTTTGATTGAAGGGTCAGTCTCTTCGATAACTAGCTCAACAGACGTTGGTAGCTCAAGTGTTGCTGCGTTGCCGTCGATAAGGATAGCGTACATACCTTGAGTGTCTTCGTTGATGAACAGTAGTTCGTCTTCGATAGTTTCACCGTTGAAGATGAATTGTGTGTAATCTTCGTTGTCCATGAAGATGTACTCGTTGCCATCAACGTAAGAGAACATTACTGCACGCTTTGTTACATCGATCGTTTCAACGATTTCGTCAGCCTTGTGGCGAACTTCAGTTTTAACGCCAGTTGCTACGTCGTTACCACGGAAACGGTAAATCTTTTGACCGCCACGGCCACCTGGTGTTGTTACTTCGATATCTTTAACAATGACTGTTTTGCTTTCTACTGTGATAGCAAAACCTTTTTTAATTTCACTTGCTCTAGGCATTTTGTGTTTGTCCTTAGTGGGTCTATCCGCTGATTATATCTCGGAGATGCTATAAATAGGAATAGCTTGAATCATAAAGTCACCTAAGCGATCATAGAGTCACAGTTAAATCATGATTTTATTTGCCGAAACGACCTATGCAGTTACCTGTTATTGACCCTACACAGCCTTTTCAACCCGAATTTCAACCTGTGGTTAACGATCTGATTACCTTCTTAAAAGGTGGGCTGGGTTCTAATCTTCACAGTGTCTATATTTATGGCAGTGTTGCTCGCAAGCAAGCGGTAGCCGGTCGCTCAAATCTTGACGTGGTTGTGGTGACACACCGTCCGTTTCCTGAGCAGCGAACTACGCTGTTAAACACCATTAAATGGCGCTTCCAAAAGAGCTCCCCACAGGTCACTCAAGTGGCAATAAAAACCACATTGGTGAGTGAAGTGGTCGACTTCGACAATATCTTCACGTGGGGTTTTATGCTCAAGCACCTGTCGGTGTGTGTATACGGTGAAGACTTATCAGATTGTTATGGTGATTTCGAAACTAGTTGGGAAATAGCCAAGCATTGGAATATGGACGTTGAAAACTGGTTAGCGGTATATCGAAACAAAATTGCGCGAGCAACAACGCCTGAACAGCAAGTCTCAGCGCAAGTGATCATCGCCAAGAAGCTGCTACGAGCAAGCTACTCTTTGGTGATGTACCGTGATAAGTATTGGTTTGATAACCCCGTTGCTTGTGGTCAGCAGTTCTTGAAGTATCACCCAGACAGAGAGGTCGAAATCCAACGACTGGGTATATTGCTTTCAGGCCGACCGATTCCGAAACGTTCAGTGATCGGCATTCTGGATGGGTTTGGGGAATGGCTGGTTAAGCAATATCAGAAAACAGAGTTTCGAATCGGATAGAACTTCGCAACCTACAGATATAAAAAGCAGAGCGAATTGAACATTCCTCTGCTTTTTTGTTTTGATTGAACCTCGATACGAATCTTAGAATAAGCCTAATTGCTGCCCACTGACTCTCTCAAAATCTAAACCAATGAAAGGCAAGATTGCTTCTGCCACCGGCTTAATCTGCTTATCGATGTAATGCTGATAATCGATACCACTCTTCAAATACTCTTTGGGCTCTGGGCCATTCAAGGTAATCAAGTATTCAATACGTCCTTTGTTTTGGTACTGAAGTGGGCGCCCTAGTTTTGCATTGACCTCATCAGCCATTCTGGCAGCCCGAACTTGTGGCGGAATGTTCTTTTGGTACTCATGCAACTTGCGACGCAGGCGCTTTTGGTAAACCAGCAAGTCGTCATGCTTACCTGCTGAAGTCTCATCAACAAACTGTCTGACGTAGTCGGTTGGGTCTTGGTCGTGGAAGACCATTTCATACAAGGTTTGTTGGAACTGTTGCGCGAGTGGTGTCCAGTCTGTTCGCGCGCTCTCAAGCCCTTTGAAAATGATCTTCTCTTGGTCGCCTTGGTTGATTAAACCGGCATAGCGCTTCTTCGAGCCTGTTTCCGAACCACGAATGGTTGGCATCAGGAATTTTCGATAGTGGGTCTCGTATTCTAATTCAAGAATTGAGGTCAGGTTATAGGTCTCTTTTAGGTGCTCAGTCCACCAGTTGTTAATATAAGCGACCAGTTGATGGCCAATCTCGTCGGCTTGATCTTGGTCATAACTGCCATTGAGGGAAACGAAAGTCGAATCGGTATCCCCATAAATTACTTGGTAGCCCTTGTCTTCGATCAGAACCTTGGTTTGTTTCATGATTTCATGACCACGCATCGTGATTGATGACGCCAATCGAGTATCAAAGAAGCGGCAGCCAGAGGAACCTAACACGCCGTAGAAAGAGTTCATAATGATCTTAATGGCTTGAGAGAAGGCTTTTTCGTTGTTCTTCTTTGCGACGTCACGAGCAGCCCAAAGGTTTTCGATCATCTCTGGTAAAAAGTGTTTGGTGCGGTGAAATTGCCCACCGCGAAAGCCATCAACGGCTTGGTTTTCAGCTGGGCCGATTTCCAATTTCAACCCTTCGATTAACCCCATAGGGTCAATCAAAAATGAACGAATGATGGACGGGTATAGGCTTTTGAAGTCGAGCACCAGAACGGAGTCATACAGGTTAGGAATTGAGTCCATCACATAGCCTCCGGGGCTAGCAATCCAGTTCTCTGGCTCTAGGTTCGGGGCAACATAACCTGCTCTGTGTATCTGAGGTAAATATAAATTGGTAAAGGCTGCAACAGATCCGCCAACACGGTCTAGCTCAACTCCGGTCAAGCGAGAGCGCTCTATAACGAAATCGAGTAGGTGGGTGTGTTCGAAGATTCGATTTACCAACACACAGTCTTGCAGGTTGTACTTAGCCAGTGAGGGCTTATCGAACTTGAACATTCGATTAATCTCATCCATGCGGTCATGAACGTTATGAATATCCTTACCTTCACCAAGTAGTTCGCGTGAGACTGATTCAAGCGACCAAGATCTGAAGTGGTAGGTTGCTGTTTTCAGCATATCGATGCCATCCAAAACGACACGCCCTGGAATAGTAATAAAGCCCTGTTGGCTTTGTGCTGAGCTACGGAAGAAGCTAGGTTGATTGTCTCGACCGATATTGAGCTTTACCTCATTCCATTCCGCCCGCTTGTGTAAGAGCCTAAAATCGAAGTCAATGACATTCCAACCAATGATGATGTCGGGGTCAAATTCAGAGAACCATGCGATCATCGCTTCGAGCAGTGCTTTCTCATTAGCGACCCACTGGATCTTGGTTTCGGCTTGTTGTGGCTCCCCAATCATGATCACTCGGCTGTCCATCGGGCTGTCTAAACCAATAGAGTAGAGCACGCCTTTTTCTGAACATTCGATATCCAGAGAAACCATCGAAAGCGAGGGTAAGTAGTTACCCGCTCTGCACTTAGCATTGGAGACTCGACGATGTTGATTTTTTTGTACCGCCGTTCCAGTAAACTCAATACTTCCTTTGATAAAACGTTCCATTAGGAAGCGATCCGCAAGGCGAATATCGCTCTCAAAAGTCTGGATTTCTTCGTTGTTAAAGGCTTGTGCCAAACCAAAACTGCTTCGTGATAGTGAGGTATAACAAGCCGCGAGAGGGGTTTGTTCGAAGGTCGCGATCTCAAGCGGTTTAAATTGGCAGTCTATCGACTCTTTAGTCGCAATAACCTCACAAGCGGCCACATCAGATTGAGCAACAAAAAATACCGGCTTTTCGTTTTGAATAGTCAGAAGAGTAGGGCCTTGAGGCGTGCTTAACCACAAGTCGATTTGTGTACGCCCAGAAAAATCTCTCGCCTGTCTTGTAAGTACAAAGCCTTGCTGAATATCCAATGTAATAACCTATTGATATGGGGGAGTGAATACTACCATCTAGCGCCAGATTACGCACAATAGGCTGCGAAGATAGTCATTAAATACTTGTTAACAGCAGTAGATAACGGGACTCTGTAAGCAAAAAAGTGAAATAGTCGAGAATGGCCATTTAATGGTATTGAAAATATCTTTATCTTATGTAATTTTATTGGGTGTTGTTTTAACTAGTTGATTTTTAGTGAAAGCTTATGATTTTAGTTTACTTGTTTATAAATAAGTACTTGCTAAAGTTAGTGTTTCAGCACATATTCAACAGAGCTTTTTTTTAGTAATTAAGTTAAGATGTACTCAATGCTGCGATCCACTGTTCCTTTGTCCGATTGTTTCAAACAGATGAAACGACACAGTGGTTGCAGAGCCAATTAATAGTGTGGAGATACAAGTTTGATAAATGTTTTCCTTGTAGATGATCACGAGCTGGTTCGCACAGGGATACGACGTATTATTGAAGACGTCCGTGGAATGAACGTAGCAGGGGAAGCTGAAAGCGGTGAAGATGCTGCAAAATGGTGTCGTACTAACAATACTGACGTTATTTTGATGGATATGAATATGCCTGGTATTGGTGGCTTAGAAGCAACCAAGAAGATCTTGCGTTTCAACCCTGATGTTAAAATCATCGTTTTAACTGTTCATACGGAAAATCCGTTTCCAACTAAAGTGATGCAAGCTGGAGCTGCTGGTTACCTTACTAAAGGGGCAGGTCCGGATGAAATGGTCAATGCAATTCGAGTGGTCAACAGTGGCCAGCGATACATTTCACCAGAAATTGCGCAGCAGATGGCTTTGAGCCAATTCTCGCCTGCGTCTGAAAATCCATTCGCAGACTTATCTGAACGTGAACTTCAAATCATGATGATGATTACCAAAGGTCAGAAAGTGACGGATATTTCAGAACAACTCAATCTAAGTCCTAAGACAGTCAATAGTTACCGCTACCGTTTGTTCAGCAAACTGGATATCAGTGGTGATGTAGAGCTGACGCACTTAGCGATTAGACATGGAATGTTAGACACTGAGACCCTTTAACACTGAGATCGTATAGTGACCAACTTGTTTGACTCAGTCTCATTCCTCAAGACAGTAACCGAGCAGCCCGGCGTTTATCGAATGTATAACGCTGAGGCTGTCGTTATTTACGTCGGTAAAGCTAAGAACCTCAAAAAACGCCTTTCTAGTTATTTCCGTAAAAAAGTCGACAGTGAAAAAACACGCGCTCTAGTCAGCAACATCGAAAAGATTGATGTCACTGTAACGCACACGGAAACCGAAGCTCTTATTCTTGAGCACAACTACATCAAGCAGTACCTGCCAAAATATAACGTGCTCCTGCGTGATGATAAGTCGTACCCTTATATCTTCATTAGCGGTCACAAGCATCCTCGTTTGTCGATGCACCGTGGTGCTAAAAAGAAAAAAGGTGAATACTTTGGTCCTTACCCTGACTCCGGCGCTGTGCGTGAGACACTACACCTAATCCAAAAAATCTTCCCTGCTCGCCAGTGTGAAGATACGGTTTACGCCAACAGAACTCGTCCTTGCTTGATGTATCAGATTGGCCGTTGTGCTGCGCCATGTGTTAGCTCAATCATTTCTGACGAAGAGTACAGCGAACTGGTCGACTATGTTCGTTTATTCCTGCAAGGAAAAGATAAGTTAGTGCTTGAAACGCTCATCGATAAGATGGATACAGCAAGCCGTGAGCTTCGTTTTGAGCAAGCTGCGACTTTCCGTGACCAGATCCAAGCGATTCGACGCGTGCAAGAACAGCAATACGTATCTGACGACTCCATGGAAGATATGGATGTGTTGGGCTTTGCTCAAGAGAATGGCGTGGCGTGTATTCATATCTTGATGATTCGCCAAGGCAAAGTCTTGGGCAGTCGAAGCCATTTCCCTAAAATTCCGAACAATACGGTACGTGAAGAGGTTTTCTCTAGCTTCTTAAGCCAGTATTACCTAGCACATAATGAAGCGAGAACCATTCCAACTCGTTTGATTCTGAATGCTGATTTGATGGAAGACGTCACTCCTATTCAAGAAGCCTTGTGTGAAGTAGCGGGTCGCAAGATCCACTTCAACACAAACCCTTCCGGTACTCGTGGTCGTTATCTTAAATTGTCGAACACTAATGCGTTAACGGCGATTACCACTAAAATTAATCACAAAATGACGATTAATCAGCGTTTCAAAGAACTTCAAGAAGTGCTGTCGATGGATGCAATTAAGCGCATGGAATGTTTCGATATCAGTCATACCATGGGTGAAAGTACCATCGCGTCTTGTGTGGTGTTCAATCAAGAAGGCCCTGTTAAGCCCGAGTATCGTCGTTACAACATCACAGGCATTACCGGCGGTGATGATTACGCAGCAATGGCTCAGGCGCTTGAGAGACGTTATTCGAAGCAACTTGATGTTGATAAGATCCCAGACATTATCTTTATCGATGGGGGTAAAGGGCAACTTAACCGCGCTCATGAGATTATCTCTCAATATTGGGGAGATTGGCCTTTCAGACCGAGAATGATGGGTATTGCCAAAGGCGTGACGCGTAAACCTGGTTTAGAGACTCTCATTACCCTTGAAGGGGAAGAGTTTAATTTGCCAAGTGATGCTCCCGCTTTGCACCTTATTCAGCATATTCGTGACGAAAGCCATAATCATGCGATTGCAGGGCATAGAGCGAAGCGTGGTAAAACGCGCCGAACCAGTGCCTTGGAAGGAATTGAAGGGATAGGGCCAAAGCGTCGCCAAGCTTTGCTGAAATACATGGGTGGCTTACAAGAACTTAAGCGTGCAACTGTTGAAGAAATAGCCAAAGTGCCGGGCATTAGTCATTCTTTGGCAGAAAACATTTATCAAGCATTGAAACAATAGTAAAAATCCCGCACCATTAAAGCGCAATTAATAAGAGCCCAATAATATGCGTTTGAATATACCTAACATTTTGTCCTTACTGAGACTATTTTTGATCCCAGTATTCGTTGTTGTTTTTTACCTACCTTACCAATGGGCTCCTTTTGCTGCTGCGATGGTTTTTTGGGTAGCGGGTTTTACTGACTGGTTAGATGGCATGCTTGCTCGTAAGTTAGGGCAAACGTCTCGTTTTGGTGCCTTTATTGACCCAGTCGCAGACAAAGTACTGGTGGCGACGGCTCTTATTTTGATTACCGAGCATTACCACTCAATTTGGGTCACTATTCCAGCTGTGACCATGATAGCTCGCGAGATCATCATCTCTGCGCTTCGCGAATGGATGGCTGAAATCGGTAAACGTGCAAGCGTTGCGGTTTCTTGGGTCGGTAAGGTTAAGACGGTTTCTCAGATGTTCGCGTTGTGGGTGCTTATCTGGCGCTATGACGATTGGATGATTTGGGTTGGCTATATCGCGCTCTACGTTGCAACGATTCTAACCTACTGGTCGATGGCACAATACTTAATGGCCGCCAAAGACGATTTGTTAGACGAAAAACACCATTGATGAAGAAGCGAGCTGAGGCTCGCTTTTTTGATCTTTAACCTAAGGTCAAATAATCAATACTGGATATCTAATGTGATATAGATCTCTTTTGAATAGCCGATACACGGTGCGTTTTGCACATAAAGTCAGCTATTTAGCCTGTTTAGTATGAAATCTATTCAAACGAATTAAAAATACAAAAATATTATTGACTCATCCGCTCGAATCCGTAGAATGCATCCCGTACCCAAGAGGATGGCAATGAGCGATTTAATTGGAGTTACTAAGGCGCCTTGGCAGAGTGGCTATGCAGCGGATTGCAAATCCGTGGACCTCGGTTCGACTCCGGGAGGCGCCTCCATTATATCTCTTGTTTAAGAGAAGAATAATGAAATGCGACACTAGCTCAGCTGGTAGAGCGCAACCTTGCCAAGGTTGAGGTCACGAGTTCGAACCTCGTGTGTCGCTCCAAATTTTGTATGTTGATTGGCATCAGCATAAGATGGTGTTTTACTTTTCAGTAATCGGCATCGCAATAAAGAATTGCGTGCCCTGGTGGTGGAATTGGTAGACACAAGGGATTTAAAATCCCTCGACGTTCGCGTTGTGCCGGTTCAAGTCCGGCCCGGGGCACCATCTACAAGTCTTTATCTCGATAAAGCAAATGCGACACTAGCTCAGCTGGTAGAGCGCAACCTTGCCAAGGTTGAGGTCACGAGTTCGAACCTCGTGTGTCGCTCCAATTTGAAAAAGGCTCATCAGAAATGATGAGCCTTTTTCGCATCTGAAACACACTAAAGCTATTTGAGATACCAGGTCACGAGTTGACCCCGCAGCCAAGCTTCATCTCTATATCAAAACCTCCGTTATCAAATACGTATATATCACTCAGTTTTTAAAAGCGAGACTCCCTATGAACTCGTTCTAGCACTAGGGAATGATGTGGCGCGGGCAGGTGATTAACTTTTCACTCCCTTATCGTGTACTGAACTTTGCTGGTTTCAGTGTAAGGTTCGGTATGAGGTCGCCTATGGTTCTAAGGTTAGCTTTAAACTCTCACCAGTAACATTTGTATACCTACACCGTCATCCTCGGGCGTGGAGGGACGAACGAACCGGGGATCTCGCTTTTAAACTTATATTGGCGATAATTAAAGCAATTTGTCACTCACTGCGCGTATTAATTAAGCGTTTATTAAAAACTATTGATAGTTCGTTTCACTTTATGTTACTTTCCCGCGCAATCTCGGAACGGCCGATGTTCAAAAAGAGCCGCGATTGCTTTCTGGGGGATACGCGTAATGACCATTCTTGCTGATTGGGAAATTACGTAGGGTAGGTATCGGCTAGTCCTTTAGCTGATAGACGGGATACTTATGGCGCAGTTCGCCATGCTAATGGGAAACCCAACATTGAACATACTAACTACAACATTGCTAATCAGCTCTGCATTTCCAAAGGGACAAGCTCCTCATAGCTGTCCGATCCTGCAAAAATGTCCAATTCTTCAAAACAGTAGCATTACTGAACCTTGAGCTCTCGCTAACAATTTATCACTGTCTTAAGGCAGCTTAATTTCGTATTCGTCGTTTGACTTATGCGGGCGTACAGCTATATCTCATTTCTAGACAATATGCGTATTTCATTACGAACTCTTGTTAATCGAGAGGGCTGGTGTGTATTTGCGTTTGATGGAGGTGAGTATGAACATATTCAAGGGAATTTTTATGACTACCGCCTTTGAAGTCGATATCAACACTATCGCAAATTCATTTTCAACTATGGTTCCTATCGTAGAGGGAACTTATGACCTAACACCTGATGCTATTTTGCTTGAGCAAGAGCAGCACGAATCGGATGTTCGCTCATACCCAAGACGCCTACCAATTGCTATCAAGCGAGCATGCGGTGCCTTGGTTGAAGATACTCGTGGACAACTATTTTTAGATTGCTTAGCCGGTGCGGGTACACTTTCTTTGGGTTATAACCACCCAGAGATTAACCAAGCACTCAAAGACCAGCTCGATTCTGGTTTGCCATACCAAACTCTTGATATTACGACTCAAGCAAAAGAGACGTTTATCAAGCGCGTGAAAGCCTTTCTTCCTCAAGAGTTTTCAAACAACTCAGTGATTCAATTCTGTGGCCCATCCGGTGCAGATGCTGTTGAAGCAGCGATCAAGCTAGCCAAACAAACCACAGGTCGCAATACCATGTTTGCTTTCCGTGGTGCTTACCATGGCATGACCAACGGCACCATGGGCATGATGGGTAACCTAGGTACAAAAGAACGTCGCAGCGGTTTGATGTCTGACGTGCACTTTATGCCTTTCCCATACAACCTACGCTGCCCGTTTGGCATTGGCGGAGAAGCAGGGGCTAACGCAAGTATCCGTTACATCGAACGCATGTTGAACGATGATGAGTCTGGCATCATGAAGCCAGCTGCAATGATCGTAGAGCCCGTACAGGGTGAGGGCGGTGTGATTCCAGCTCCTGCGTCTTGGCTACAAGGCTTGCGTCGCATCTGTGACGAACACGGTATCCTACTGATTTTTGATGAAATTCAGTGTGGTGTCGGTAAAACCGGTCATCGATTCGCGTTTGAAGAGTCGGGCGTTAACCCTGATATCTTGTGTCTGTCTAAAGCGATCGGTGGCGGACTTCCAATGTCATTGCTTGTGTTTGATAAGAGTATCGACACTTGGAAAGCTGGCGAGCACACGGGTACTTTCCGTGGTAACCAACTGGCAATGGTGTCAGGCGCTAAAGCGTTAGAAATCATCGAGCGTGACGGCTTGGTTGAGCATGCAAAGATTGCCGGTCAATACCTACGTCAAGGTCTAGAAAAAATCCAATCTCGCGTGAATTGTATTGCTGAAGTGCGCGGTAAAGGCCTGATGCTTGGCGCTGAGATCAAGCAACCAAACGGCGAACTTAATAAATTTGGTGAGCCCAAATCTGATGGTGAACTAACACTAGCTATTCAACGGGCAGCATTAGAGCGTGGTTTAATTGTTGAGAAGGGCGGTCGTGACGGCTCAGTGATTCGCTTCCTGCCACCGATGATCATCTCTTTCGAGCAGATTGATTTTGCTCTACGTGTAATGGAAGAAGCCATCGTTGCGGCTGGTGGCGGTGTTCAAGAAGAGCAAGCTTCTGGTGAGCAAGTAAACCAAGAGTGGAACAAGTACTTCATTCACACAGGCCTAGGTGGTAGCGATGAATTCGCTAACGTGATGAACCAAACCACTCAAGCGATGAAAGCGGTTTTTGAGCAGGTTGAAACGCCGTACTCAAGTCTAGAACCAAAAGTGCTGGAGGCCGCTATCAAGGCTGTCGATCTAGACAACAACCAACACGCCTTGGTGGACGTTGTAGATAGCACTGCAGACCTTGTCGCTACAAACTCTATCTTTGTGCAACACCCAGACTGTATTGCACACCTTCATACTCCTCCTCTTATGGCATCGGTAGCGGCGGAATCCATTATCGCAGCTCTGAATCAATCAATGGATTCATGGGATCAAGCATCGGCTGCAACTTACGTTGAACAGCGCGTGGTTGATTGGATGTGTGACAAGTACCAACTTGGCGATCAAGCGGATGGTGTTTTCACCAGTGGCGGCACGCAAAGTAACCTAATGGGCTTATTGCTAGCGAGAGACTGGGTTGCCGATAAGCAAGATGGTCACTCAATCCAAAAGTTGGGTTTGCCAGGGTATGCAAGCAAGCTTCGTATCTTGTGTTCAAACAAATCTCACTTCACGGTTCAAAAATCTGCTTCATTGCTTGGTTTAGGCGAGAGCGCGGTGTGCTGTGTTGAGACCAACGCAAACGGCACCATCAAACCTGATTTGTTGTGCGCAGAAGTCAAAGCACTTAAAGCTCAAGGTCTGATTCCTTTTGCTGTAGTGGGTACGGCAGGTACAACCGACCACGGTGCTATCGACGATCTTGATGCGATTGCAGACATCGCAAGCCAACAAGGCCTTTGGTTCCATGTCGACAGTGCTTACGGCGGTGCGCTTATCTTGAGTAGCCACAAAGCTCGCTTACAAGGTATCGAAAAAGCAGACTCTGTGAGTGTCGATTTCCACAAGCTTTTCTACCAAACAATCAGCTGCGGCGCGGTGTTGTTGAAAGACAAAACGAACTTTAAGTACCTTCTGCATCATGCAGATTACCTAAACCGTGAACACGATGAGTTGCCGAACTTAGTCGACAAGTCTATCGCGACCACCAAGCGTTTTGATGCATTGAAAGTATTCATGACCATGCAGAGCGTAGGGCCAAAGCAATTGGGCGATATGTACGACCATCTTCTTGAGCAAACGCTAGAAGTGGCAGACCTGATTCAACAGCAAGCGAACTTAGAGCTACTCGCGGAGCCTTCACTATCAACAGTGCTGTTCCGATCTAAGCCCTCAGCAAACGGTGACCTAGATTTAGATAAACTGAATCAAACGCTAAGACTGGAAGCGCTGACTCGTGGTGTTGCAGTATTGGGTGAAACTGTCGTGGATGGTAAGAGTGCGCTTAAATTCACTATCTTGAATCCGTGCCTAAAGACTTCTGATTTCAAATCTCTAATTAACAAAATTCAAACTCTAGCCACTGAGCTAGCAGAACAACAAGGGTAATTAATACTATGGCTATTCTACAAATTGGTGCAGGCGGCGTTGGTTGGGTTGTTGCACATAAAGCAGCACAAAATAACGAAGTACTGGGTGATATCACAATCGCTTCTCGCACAATCGCGAAATGTGAAAAAATCATCGAATCAATCAAAGGTAAAAACAACCTTAAAGATTCAACTAAAAAACTAGAAGCTCGCGCAGTAAACGCTGACGATGTTGATGCTCTTGTTGCGTTGATTAACGAAGTGAAACCAGACCTAGTCATCAACGCTGGTCCTCCTTGGGTAAACATGGCGATCATGGAAGCGTGTTACCAAGCAAAAGTATCTTACCTAGATACATCGGTAGCGGTTGACCTATGTTCTGAAGGTCAACAAGTACCACAAGCTTACGATTGGCAGTGGGGCTACCGTGAGAAGTTTGCTGAAGCAGGTATCACAGGTATTCTTGGTGCGGGTTTCGATCCTGGTGTGGTTTCAGTATTTGCAGCGCACGCGGTTAAGCACCTATTCGATGAGATCGATACGATCGACGTAATGGATGTAAACGCAGGCGATCACGGTAAGAAGTTTGCGACTAACTTTGACCCAGAAACCAACATGCTTGAGATCCAAGGTGACTCTTTCTACTGGGAAAATGAAGAGTGGAAACAAGTTCCTTGTCACTCTCGTATGCTTGAATTTGATTTCCCTAACTGTGGCACTCACAAAGTGTACTCAATGGCGCACGATGAAGTTCGTTCAATGAAGGAATTCATCCCAGCTAAGCGCATCGAGTTCTGGATGGGCTTTGGTGACAAGTACCTAAACTACTTCAACTGCATGCGTGATATCGGCCTTCTGAGCCCAGAACCGCTAACATTGCATGACGGCACTGTGGTTCAGCCTCTACACGTTCTTAAAGCACTACTGCCAGATCCAACATCTTTGGCTCCGGGTTACACAGGTTTAACGTGTATCGGTACTTGGGTGCAAGGTAAGAAAGAAGGCAAAGAGCGCAGCGTCTTCATCTACAATAACGCAGACCACGAAGTGGCATACGAAGATGTAGAGCACCAAGCAATTTCTTACACAACGGGTGTTCCAGCTATTACGGCTGCACTTCAGTTCTTCCATGGCGAATGGGCTGATAAAGGCGTGTTCAACATGGAACAGCTAAACCCAGACCCGTTCCTAGCAACCATGCCTGAAATCGGTCTAGATTGGCATGTTCAAGAGCTAGAGCCTGGGCAAGGTCTACCTCTAATCCATACTTTGAAGTAATTCTTGCTCTTTGCCCTTGTCGCGTTGTCCATCGTGCTCATTTACGTTCGTAAACTCCGCGCGATGTCCTAGCGACAAGGTCAAAGCTCTGCGAATTCCATTCAAAGTCATATGATTGACGAGAACGTATAATTACAAGCCGATGCTGTTGCGTCGGCTTTGTTCGATTATCATGTGCCTTCGTGAACTCGAGGGCCGCAAGGTATTAACATGCAAAACAACGAACTAAAAACGCCGTATTTCATGATCAACGAAGATAAGTTGATTGCGAACTTAGAGAAAGCCAAGCAACTGAAAGAGATTTCAGGTGTAAAACTGGTATTGGCACTGAAGTGTTTCTCGACATGGGGTGTGTTTGACATCATCAAGCCTTACCTTGATGGCACGACAAGCTCTGGCCCATACGAGGTGAAACTTGGCTACGAAACCTTTGGCGGTGAAACGCATGCTTACAGTGTGGGTTACAGCGAAGACGACGTGAGAGAAGTGGCTGACATCTGCGACAAGATGATCTTCAATTCGCAAAGCCAATTCGAAGCGTACCGTCATATTGTTGAAGGTAAAGCGTCACTAGGTTTACGTTTAAATCCGGGTGTGAGCTATGCAGGGCAAGACTTGGCAAACCCAGCGCGTCAATTCTCGCGTTTAGGTGTTCAAGCTAACCATATCAAGCCTGAAATCTTTGATGAGATTAATGGCGTGATGTTCCACATGAACTGTGAGAACAAAGATGTCGATGCCTTTATTGGATTGCTTGATTCAATCTCAGAACAGTTTGGCGAGCACCTAGATAAGCTAGATTGGGTGAGCATGGGCGGCGGTGTGTTCTTTACATGGCCGGGTTATGACATCGAGAAACTGGGGCTTGCGCTGAAAGCCTTCTCTGAAAAGCACGGTGTGCAGATGTACCTAGAGCCGGGTGAAGCGATCATCACGAAAACAACAGACTTGGTTGTGACAGTGGTGGATATTGTTGAGAACGTGAAGAAAACGGCTATTGTGGATTCAGCAACTGAAGCCCACCGTCTTGATACGCTTATTTACAATGAACCAGCATCGGTATTAGAAGCGTCTGAAGACGGCAGCCATGACTACGTGATTGGTTCGTGTTCATGCCTTGCGGGCGATCAGTTCTGCGAGGCGAGCTTTGATGAGCCACTGCAGATCGGACAAAAACTTCACTTGTTGGACAGCGCAGGTTACACCATGGTGAAGCTCAACTGGTTCAACGGCTTAAAAATGCCTTCAATCTACTGCGAGCGCAGCAATGGTGAAGTGCAAAAGCTGAATGAGTTTGGCTATCAAGACTTTAAGCGTTCATTATCACAGTGGTCAGTTAAGTAATTGAGTCGCAGGTTTCGAAAAAGAAAAGAGCAGCCAGGTGCTGCTCTTTTTGATTACTTGTACCGTAGAAGCTAGTTAAATGTTTTCACTAATCGAACAAGAGGGTGTGGAATATCATCTGGGTCGGTAATGACTTCTAAAGCTTCTTCAAAATCAATAATTAAACCATCATAATTGCTGTTTATTTTATGAGCGTCGGGTGTGTTAGTCCAATATGGTTCATTGGTTGTGGTTGGGAAGTACGTCAGGTTGACTGCTGGTCTAGTACAGCTATAGTCAACGATTGAACTTAACTCTTTGATGTTAGGTAACCGAAAACCAGCCTGGCCGGCAATAGTGGTCAAATCTGCATCTTTGGTTGCGATGAGCGCATCCTGCCAATTCTGATATTTAATCGCTGCACCATCACATGTGTCATTGGATTGATTATAGATTTCACCTAGGTTGCATTTTGACCAAAGTAAATTAGTCGTTACGTCGAGTAATGTGCCATCTTTACGATCAATAAATTGCCCGTCTTGGTGAGAGGGTGTTTGAGTTTGTACGCAGGTTTGTGCGATGGTATTTGCACTTAACAAAGAGGCAGTTACACCTAAGATTAGTTTTAGTCTCATTATTCAATACCCCCACTTACCGCCACAATACCTGTCGAACCTGCAATGTTTTTATTACATAGCTCAAGTTCACCATTTTGAGAGTCGATACATCTAGCACTACCATCTTGCTTAACAGAGCTAGAATGCGTGAAGAGTCGGTCTCCAAGATTAGGAAAGAAATCAATGGCTCCTACTGGTGCAGTGCCGACATTGAAGTTGATAAATGAACGAGCTTCAACAGGTGAAGGTAAGCGCCAATCTGTAATACCGCAAATAGAGCGACTGTTTAGACTACTAATATAACTACTTGTATTACAGTAGTTACTTCCTGAACCATCGTTAATGTATGCACATTGAGAAGAGATCGGGCCGGCGCTGTACAATAGATCATTGCGTGCTCCGGCATAGCCACCATTGGTTGTATTCTCAGAGTCGTGCCAAGTATATGTGTACGAAGCGCTTCGCCATGAGCTTGATTGACTGTCCCATGGATAAGTGTGGGCATCAGGGTTGTCTTTATGGTTCTTAACCCAGGTATCGACCGCGGACTGACTCGGCAGTGCTATCGGATCTTGTTTTGCTTCAATATATAATCCGGTATGCTCATCTTTAACACAGCGCCAATCAGTAGAGCTAGGTATTAGAGGGTTCCCGTGAGCATCTAGCTTGGTGTAGCGGAAGCCATATTCCCCATCCGAATGTTCACTTCCATTTGTGACATCTAAACCAAAATCGGCATCTTGATTTGGATGTGATACTGGAGGAGTGACGCTGTCGTAGTCTGTTCCATCAAAATAAGTGACATACCCAGTATCATTAAAACTTTTCTGCCCCGGAATATAGAACGCGAGAGTGTTTTTACTCGAATCGATAGTCGCGTTACCAACGGAAGCTATCGTGTAGATTACCGATTCGCCACCTTCATCGAAGCTATCATCACGAGCAGAAAAAGTGATATTTGTTGATAGGGTTTCTGCTGGCAATTTAAGAGTTAACTCTGATATATCAACAGTAAAGTCCTCAGGCGCGGCAATACCAGTTTGAGTTAAGGTAAGTGTTACATCTTGAGATGTGTAATGACTCAAAACAGCTTGTTGAATAATGCTGTCACCTTCTACAACGGTACTTAAGTCGTTACTAAAACTAACTGTTGGTTGAGTATCGCTATCATCAATGGTTACTACAGTTCGTTCGTTTGAAAGAGTGTAATTTGTACCGTTATCAGCGCTAATTGAGTAATGAAGTGTTTTACTGCCCTCATACAGATTATTGTGTATAAGGTTTAGTGGTAGAGCTGCGCTGGTTGCACCTGCCGCAATTTTGACGTTTTGACTTGATATAGCATCGTAGTTTTTGAAGGTGCCATTAGAGTGAGTTGTCACATCACTAGTTAAGATAGTTAAGGTGAGTTCTTGAGCTAATGCTTCGGAAAGAGAAACGGTAATGGATTCTGTTTTCGACCCTGATTGTGGTTCAGAAAATGAGACACTACTTGGGATGCTAAGCGTAATAGGAGAAGATGACGTACTTGAAGTTGTTCCCGTAGTCGTTGTTCCACTATCGTTATTTTCATGACCACTTTTGCAACCGCTAAACAGTGTCGTAAGAAGGATTGCTGAGATGACATTGAGCTGCCAACTCGACCTTTTTCTTTCCATGTGTGAACCTAAGTGACTAAATTATAAAAGATAATCTATGGTAACAAAAATATGAGAACAATGCTTGGTTTCATATGTCTTGCTTATGTATTTTTTAGATTTTATACGTTTTTTTGTAAGCTATGTAAGGAGGGAGGAAGTATCCTCCCAACGATAGGGTATCGTTAGGAGGATAGTTCAACTAGCTCTCGACCATCACTCGAGTATCTTCACTGAGAGTTTCTAGTTCATTGATAACATCATCGATTTGAACTTCGATTGGTAGCTTAACCGCGATTTTAGAAGTGAATAGGCTTGAACTGACACCGCCACCACCGGCAATAAATACGCGCTGGCAATCCATGTCGAGAATATTGATACCTTGTCTATCGAGTACATGTGTCACTTCATTGACGATACCGGCGCGATCGTTAGAATCGAGTCTCAGATGGTGAATGGTATCTTGAACATTATGTGCATGGTCTGAATCAACGAACTGGACAATCAGGTCCGGGTTAGCGCTGAATGCCTTTTTAACAATCGATTCATTGATGGCTGGAAGTTGAACCTTAAGTACGCCTGCAACTTGGTCTTCAATAAAGTTCACTTTACTGATGAGCCATTTGCCGTCGTTCTCATGAGTCACCGCAGCGAGTTGTTTAATGGTCGCAGGCGACGCTTTTCCGATAAAGTTTACGATAAATGTACTGTTCATATCAGCCCCCAAAGTTTCAATTAATCATTGCTAATTAAATGTTTGATATTAAGCGATAAAGTTCGTTAATTTCAGTGTAGAAGTTTATATCGAACAATGTTTGACCTGTGTCAATTTTTGAAACTAAGCTGTGATGCAAAAAAAGAGAATGAAGAGTAGGGCACAAAAAAAGCGGCTAGAGAGCCGCATTTTAGAAAAGTTTTGGTTATTACCGAAAGTAATCAGGTCGCTGTATTAGAAGGTTACTTTAAAGTTCATACCAACAAACTGAGAATCGTATGGCGCGCCAGCATCGTAAGCGAATTTCGCGGCATCTTGGTTATCCCACCAAGGGTTAGTATTCAGGTTAACTTCTGCGTCACCACCCCAAGCATCACTTACCCAATAGTGGATATGACCGACAGGGTTTAGGAAAAACAGAGACACATCACCCATGGTTTGAGAACCCATCACTTCACCGCCTGAAGCAATGATGTCTTGCTCGGTTTCTAGCATTATTTCACCCACAACCGCACCGAAGAAAGGTGTGATGAAAAGGTCTTGCCATGAAGGTACTTCAGCAAATGCTTCTACGCCGTATTCCCAGAAGAAGGTCGACATCGTCCAAGAGTACATAAACGATTCAAACTCGTTGTAACCCGCGTGACGTGCTGCTGTGTAGTAAACACCACCAAAATACGGGTGCATCACATAGTTTAGGAAGTGTTCGTCACGGTCCCACACAGGGCCTTCAGAAACGTTATCTTTCCACTTTTGACCTAACTTACTTAAGTCGCGTTGGTCGTCGTCCCATTTAGTGATACTTTCTGGTAAGAAGGTCATTAAACCAACGGTTGCAACACTTAAGCCAAGAATCGTGTAAGTTTGACCCATTAGGTAATCCCAATTTTTCTCTTCGCTAACCAAAAGGTGCTTTGGTTGTTGGATTGAGAAATCGTACTCTTCGCTTGATTCGCTCAGTGCGTAATTGGTACTAGGCTTGTAGGTGTACAAGCTATCATTAACACAGTAATCTTGAGCACATTCATCCGAATAAGAAAGGTTGATTGGCTGGTCGAAGTCGTATTGGCTTGCAACCGAGTTAACTGACATTAGCATTGTAAATGCAGCAGTAACCTTTGCTAGTAACGGTGATTTGGCCACAAGGGTCTCCATGAGAAAGTTTAGAATTGATCAGGGTCACAATTATCCATTAAATGCCTGATTTAGGGAACTAATAATTTATCGCTTTTCCTAAGAAAACCTTAGATTTAACATTATTAATATTTGTTAAAAAGCCAAATAGCTCAAACTCAAACATAGACCAGTTTGTAGATAATGCAGCGTCTTTTTATGACTACAAGGGATAGAAACATGACGAAAATCGCAATGTTAAGTACAGGTGAAGAAGTTCTTCACGGAGACATTGTAGACACGAACGCGGCTTGGATGTCTGCTGAGTTTTATCAGCACGGTTTTGCTTTGGCTAAACGCTCCACAGTCGGTGATCAAATGAATGCCTTGGTTGAAGAGTTGCTGATGCTAAGCTTTAACTATGATGTGGTTATCGTTAATGGTGGCTTAGGCCCGACAACCGATGATATGAGTGCTGCGGCAGCTGCGACTGCGTCAGAACAGAAATTAGTCATGTTCCCTGAGTGGCTAGCGCGTATGGAAGAGATGTTTTCTGGACGTGGCATGCCGATGCCAGACAGCAACCTAAAACAAGCCTTATTGCCAGCAAGTTCAGAAATCGTCGATAACCCTGTTGGAACAGCATGTGGCTTCAAACTTAAGATTAACGATGCGACTTTCTATTTCACTCCGGGCGTACCGAGTGAGTTCAAGCGCATGGTGAGCTTTGAAATTATCCCTGATCTTGCTCGCACTTATCCTCAAGTAGTCGCTTCTGAATGCAGCAGGTTATTTACCTTTGGTTTGTCTGAATCCGGCATTTCTGATGTGTTAGACCAACTGAAACTGCCGGAAGGTTATGAGCTGGGTTACCGCTCTTATCTGCCGTTCATTGAAGTGAAACTGTTTGGGCCTAAGTCGGATTTAGAAACTCGCGTTAAGCTACTGCAAATGGTGTACAAACTGCTAGAGAGCAATGTTGTCAGTGTTGATGAGCCGATGATCGACCATATCGGTCATATTATGGCGGAAAGAAAGAAGACCTTGTCGGTATCAGAAGTATCAACCAAAGGTGCGCTTTCGGCTTGGCTACAATCGAATGAACAAGTTGAAGATTGCTTCGGTCACTCTTGGGTGATGGCGGAGCCAAAAGAGAGTGAGCTTGAAAAGAACGACCCACTAGCAGCAACGTTTGCTCTGGCTGGCGCTACAAGAGAAAAGTGCGGCACCGAGTTAGCCCTAGTCACGGGCAAGTTAGAGGGCAATACCTTTAGTGTTGCATTATCGAGCGAAGCGGGTGAGTGGGGGCAAGTGCTGGAGTTTTATCGTCAATACAAGCGCGAAGATGCACGTACTATCATCAAAACGGTCGCTGCAGACATGCTAAGAAGGCATCTAGACAATAAACCTATGTTTGGTGACTACTCTTCAGTAAAACGCGTGAAGGATATGTTTATCCCTTCAGCGATCATCAAATAAGACGCTCTTGTCGTAAACCAAGATCTCTTAAATCAAGATTAGACAGAACCAATAAAAAGGCCCAACATCTAAATAGGTGTTGGGCCTTGAGTTTATCTAGCCTTCTAGATAACCAAATAAGGAGCCTGTGATTACAAACCGCTTGTCATATGTAGGCTGTAGAACAAGCCACGGCCGATTAGTTCTGACGCTAGGAATAGTACTAATGCTAGGCCTAGATTGACTGGGTTCACTTTTGCTTTATTAAGCATAGGTAGAATCCAAATCAGTAAGCTTGCCATTAGCAATGCAACTTGAAGGATCACATAGCTGCCTAAACCATCAACCAACTCTGAAGCTTTTGCTACTGAAGTTTGGATGTCACCGATTAGATTCAGTTTACCGACTGTCACAAGCAAACTGATCGCAACGGCAATCACAGCCAGCATGGTGATGTTATGGTCAACTGTAAAGCGACTGTCGTTAACAAATACAATCACGAACTGAGACAGCAGCAAGCCAGCTACAACCATAGTCATGACGAAGCTCAGTGGTGTGTAGATGTTGTCCCATGTTGGTACTGTGTTGATTATGTATACGTTGATCATCGCGTACATGAAGATGACACCCAGCACCATAGCGCCAACCATCAGTGCTTTCTGGATAGCAAGGCCACCTTTCTTGACCACTGACAGTAGCCATTGCAGGCCACCGACAGCGAAGAATGCCGCACCGAAGAACACTTCGTTAGACAACCAAGCTGAGCATAGTTGGTTAAAGGCATTAAACGCGCGCAGTGGAGAGCCTAGGTGCGTTGTCGAGAACATAAAACCAAGACCCATTAATGCCCACAGAATGAACATTGGAACCTTGTAGCTGTTCAGTTTCTCTTCGTCATGACCAAGTGCCAGTGCACGGGCACCAATAAGCAGGTAACCACCGACAGCGGTTTGAGCCAGTACCGTGAAGAAGATCAAAGACCACTCATGAAAAATCATCTTACACCTCCTTAGGGTTTGCTAGGTGACCACTGGTATCGCCAGTCGGCTTCGCGTTTTTGTTTAGCTTAATCACGATGTTCGGTAGCGTTTCTGTTGAAGATGGCAGTGGCGCCACATCTGCACCAGAGCCGTATTTCTCGCGAAGTGTATTGATTTCGCCAAACTCCAATGCACGAAGTGGGCAAGACTCAACACAGATTGGCTGTTTGCCTTCAGAAACACGTTGGTAACAACCATCGCATTTGGTCATGTGGCCTTTTTTAGCGTTGTATTGTGGTGCGCCGTAAGGGCACGCATTGCTACAGTGCTGACAACCGATACACACACTTTCATCAACCACAACCAAGCCGTCTTCATCACGTTTGTGCATTGCGCCCGAAGGACACACTTTCACACATGCAGGGTTAGTACAGTGGTTACAAGCGATAGAGAGGTAGTAAGAAAAAACATCTTTCTGAACCCAGGTATCGCCATCTTGAGTGAAGCCACCACCTGCGTATTCGTACACGCGACGGTAGTTCGTTTTGATGTCTAGATCGTTATAATCTTTACAAGCAAGCTGACAGGTTTACAACCCGTGCATTTACTTGAATCAATGTAAAAGCCGTATTGTTTCATTCCAACCTACCTTATGCTTTCTTAAGCGCTTTGATTTGAACTAGGTTTGTATGCTGAGGGTTACCCTTAGCAAGTGGGCTCGGGCGCTGAGTGGTCAGCACGTTGATAGAGCCTGCATGGTCGATCTTCTGACCATCGGGTGCGTACCATGCACCTTCACCTAGCGCGACAACTCGAGGAAGAATCCTTGGTGTCACTTTCGCTGGAATATGAACTTCACCACGGTCGTTAAAAATGCTGACCATGTCGCCGTTTTCAATACCGCGCTCTTTTGCATCGATTGGGTTGATCCACAACTCTTGTGGTGCCGCAGCTTTGATCTCTGCAACGTTGCCGTAAGTGGAGTGGGTACGAGCCTTGTAGTGGAAGCCCGTTAGTTGTAGCGGGTACTTCTCTACTAGTGGATCGTTATGGCCTTCGAAAGAGTCCGCGTAAATTGGAAGTGGGTGAATCACTTCGTCTTCTTTTAGCTTCCAAGTCTTCGCAATCTCTGCCAGTTGCTCTGAGTAGATCTCGATCTTGCCACTTGGTGTGGTTAGTGGGTTCGCTTCAGGATCTTTACGGAAATCTTCGTAAGCGATGTAGTTGTGGTCATAGCTACGCTTGTAGATACCCAGTTCTTTCATCTCTTCGAAGGTTGGCAGTGTAGGGTCGTTTTTACGAGTTTCTGCGTAAAGGTGCTCAATCCACTGCTCTTGAGTACGACCTTCAGTGAACTCTTTTTCAACGCCCATGCGTTTAGCAAGCTCAGTACACATCTCGTAGATAGATTTTGCTTCGAACTGAGGTTCAATCGCTTTCTGTGCGTAGATGAAGTAAGGCATGTTCGATGCTTTGCCATCCATACACCAGTCGTCTTGCTCTGATGTGGTTAAGTCAGGCAGGATGATGTCAGCGTACTTCGCTGAAGAGGTCATGTGGTTATCAATGACAACAATCATTTCACAGGCATCTTCGTCTTGAAGAATCGCGTGTGTCTTGTTGATGTCTGAGTGTTGGTTGATGATGCAGTTACCCGCATAGTTCCAGATCATCTTGATTGGGTTTTTCAGGCGCTCTGCACCACGAACACCGTCAGTGATGTCGGTCATCTCGTGGTGACGGTGAATCGCGTCTGTCCACATGAACATTGAAATGGAGGTTTCAATTGGGTTTGGTACGGTAGGGAAGCGCACAAACGGAATGTTGATGTCACTTTCACGAGCACCCGTAGAACCGCCAGATACACCCACAGAGCCTGTCAGTAGTGACAGCATAGCGATTGCGCGACAAGCTAACTCACCGTTCGCAGTGCGTTGTAGGCCCCAACCTTGGTGGATAGCACACGGTTTCGCTGTACCCATCTCACGAGCAAGTTTAACGATGGTATCGACAGGGATACCCGTGATTTTAGAAGCCCATTCAGGTGTTTTTTCTACGCCATCTTCACCTAAACCTAGGATGTAAGATTTGTAGTCGCTGTTTTTAGGAGCTGAAGCAGGGAGAGTCTTCTCATCGTAACCGACACAGTATTTGGCTAGGAACGCTTGGTCGACTAGGTCTTCAGTGATCATCACGTGTGCAAGACCCGCTACCAATGCAGCATCGGTAGATGGGCGAATTGGGATCCACTGATCTTCACGGCCACCGGCAGTATCGGTGTAACGTGGATCGATGATAATCGTTCTAGCGTTTGATTTGTTTTTGCTTTCTACGTAGTGGTGGATCAGACCGCCGCCAGACATACGAGTCTCAGCAGGGTTGTTACCAAATTGGATGTTAAGCTTAGTGTTCTCTAAGTCAGAGAAAGAGTTGTTGTTTGCCCAACCACCGTAGGTGTAGCTCAAGCCTTTCGCGATTTGCGCGGTTGAGTAGTCGCCGTAATGGTTTAGGTAACCGCCACTTAGGTTCATAAGGCGAGCAATCAGCGTTTGTGCTGGTGGCCAAGACTTAGTGACCGTACCACCAAGTGTACCTGTACCGTAGTTTAGATAGATGGTGTCGTTACCATAATCTTTAATAAGGCGTTGCATGGTGCCAGCGACTTCATCAAAAGCCTCTTCCCAACTGATGCGCTTAAACTTACCTTCACCACGTTTACCCACACGTTTCATTGGATACTTAAGGCGATCTGGGTTGTAAACACGGCGACGCATAGAGCGACCACGCAGGCATGCACGCACTTGGTGATGACCGTATTCGTCAGTACCCGTGTTGTCTGTTTCTACGTATTTGATTTCACCGTTTTGTACATGCATACGTAGCGGGCAGCGTGAGCCACAGTTTACTGTACATGCACTCCATACGATTTTCTCATCCACATTTTCAGCAACTGCAGCAGCTACTGGTTTGGATTTGAAAGGCAAAGCGATACCGCAGAAGAAGCTTTCATGAAGCCTCTTCGAGTAAGATTCATTACCCCAGATTCTTTCTTATTCGTCATTCTAAGATGCCTATTGTTATTGATGGGTAGCACTTTATAGGTAGTTTTACTTTTGTCTTTTAATATTTAAATGTTGATTGATGAGCGTCAAATAAGTGTGAAATTTAAAGTTTATGAATTGAATGTATAAATTAGATCAAAGAATGAAATGGTTTGATTTATATAATCAGTTTTAAAACCTATTACGATGTAAATAATAATGATTATCGATACGAACAAATTACTTGGCTCAATATTCTATCAAGCAAAAAGTAAAGAGCAGTTAATAGAGATTGTTCAAGCTCTCGTTGAGAACCAAGTATTATCAGAAGATTGTTTATTAGCCGTTCAAAATGAACAGGAGGATGACTTAACAGCCGAGTTTAGCCGCCTGTTTGAAGGGGTTGGAGAGATGCCAGCACCACCATGGGGCTCGGTTTACCTCGATAAAGACCGTGTTGTGTTTGGCGAGTCAACGGTCGCGTATCGACAGTTTTTAGAATTAAATCAAATTGAATTAGATACTGGTTTAAGAGAGCCCGAAGATCAGTTTGGTCTAATGTTATTCGCTCACGCCTATTTGTTAGAAAATAACAATATAAATTCAGCTCGTGAATTACTTGAGTCTCATTTATTAACTTGGTCTTTTGTATATTTAGAAACTCTAAATAAAAAGTCAGAACTATCCTTTTATAAGAAGTTATCAGTTAGTGTAATTGATTGGCTTAATTACCTAACATCTGAATATAAATTAAGCGTTGCTACTAAAAAGTTATATATTGATTAATGTCTGAGCAAGTAAATTCAAATAGGCGTGGTTTTTTAACTCGGTTGTCTAAACCTGTTCAAGCCGCAGCCAGTTATGAAGAGAAATCAAAGCGTTTACATGCTAGGCCACCGCGAGCCGTTGATGAAGTGCTGTTTGAGCGTCTGTGTGATGGCTGTGGCTTGTGTGAGCAAGCGTGCCCAAACAGTGTTATTGAGATACAAGAGGGCAGCGCGCTGCTCAATTTGGATTACAACAGCTGCTCTATGTGCAACAAGTGCAGTGAAGTGTGTCCGACTGGTGCGCTTCACCCAACGGTCACGCCTTACATTGATTTAAAACCTAACTTTGCTGATAGCTGCAATAACTATATGCAAATGGACTGTCATGCCTGCCAATCTGCGTGTTCAGCGGGCGCAATACAGATTGAGGCCGGGGAGTTACCTACGGTTGCTCAAGATAAGTGCAATGGCTGTGGAGAGTGTCGAAGCGCTTGTTACATCGGTTCGGTGACATTGAACCTGACTCAACAGTAAACATCTGGTTTGATGCTTGAGAACTAAAGACTCGAATAGAAAAAGGGTCCGCATTCCAAGAGGAAGCGGACCCTTTCTAATCTGTATTGCTTTGAAGTCTCTAATCTTCGCTTAACTCATTCTCTTCGGAACATAGCGTACTTAAGCCGATTGGATTAAGCACGCTTTTGCTTGTTTCGATGAATCACGTTACTCAGCGATAGATCGGATTTCGCTTTGCAGATACAAGGCAAAATCTCGTTGCCTTGCGTGTAAGCCATAGCAAAACCAACGTACTCAACCTCACCAGAATCCAACGTACAGCGGCATGCGCCACAGTGACCATCTCGGCAGTTGTATTCTGGTTCTAACCCAGCTTGTTCCATTGTTTCCAATAGCGTATTTGAAGGGTTAGATTCAATTGAAGTTAGCTTGTTGATTTTGATTGTTGGCATTACAGCTCAAATCCTTCAAAGTCGTCAGCTTTCACTTCGTTGTCGATCTGACCAACTAGGTAAGAACTGATTTCTGCTTCTTGCGGAGCAACTTGTACGTTATCAGAAGACAACCAAGCGTTGATCCATGGAATTGGGTTTGATGTTGCTTCTGGGTAAGCGGTACCTAGACCAACGGCCTGCATACGGATGTTGGTGATGTACTCAACGTATTGGCAAAGAATGTCTTTGTTCAGGCCAATCATAGAGCCGTCTTTGAATAGGTATTCTGCCCACTCTTTCTCTTGCTCAGCTGCTTGCTTGAATAGGTCGAAACACTCTTGCTTGCATTCTTCAGCAATTTGCATGAATGCGAAGTCGTCTTGACCGTTACGTAGCAAGTTGATCATGTGCTGAGTACCGGTCAGGTGAAGCGCTTCATCACGAGCGATTAGCTTGATGATTTTTGCGTTACCTTCCATTAGCTCACGCTCAGCGAATGCAAATGAACATGCGAAACTCACGTAGAAACGGATTGCTTCTAGTGCGTTTACCGACATTAGACATAGGTAAAGTTTCTTCTTCAGGTCGTGAAGAGAAATCTTAACGTCTTCGCCGTTGATGTTGTGGTTGCCTTCGCCGTAACGATGGTAATCAGCGGTTAGCTTAATTAGGTCGTCGTAGTAGAACGCGATGTCTTTAGCACGCTTTAGGATCTCTTCGTTTTCAACGATGTCGTCAAATACTAGACCTGGATCGTTCACTATGTTACGAATGATGTGCGTGTAAGAACGAGAGTGAATCGTTTCAGAGAAAGACCAAGTCTCAATCCAAGTTTCAACTTCTGGTAGTGATACTAGCGGAAGTAGGGCAACGTTCGGGCTACGGCCTTGGATAGAATCCAGCAGTGTTTGGTACTTCAGGTTAGAGATGAAGATGTGCTTTTCATGCTCAGGAAGCTTGTTGTAGTCGATACGGTCGCTAGACACGTCTACTTCTTCTGGACGCCAGAAGAAAGAAAGTTGCTTCTCGATAAGCTTTTCGAAGATTTCGAATTTTTGTTGGTCGTAACGTGCAACGTTAACCGACTGACCTAGGAACATTGGTTCTTTTAGCTGGTCATTTTTTTTCTGAGAAAAAGTACTGTAAGCCATAAATGCCTCAAATCCTTTAAAGACTCGTTATAAAACGAACCCTGTTAATGCTTTAAACCCAGAGAAGATAACTTCTCTGGGGTCTTAATGTTTTACTGCGGTTTAGATCTTACAACCGCCGCCTTCACAATCTTCTTCCGGCACTGTTACTGCGTCACCTTGGTCGTCTTTTGCACCATCACGAGTGTTATGGTAGTAAAGAGTCTTAACACCAAACTTGTATGCAGTTAGTAGGTCTTGAAGCAGCTTCTTCATTGGTACTTTACCGCTGTCGTAAACACTTGGATCATAGTTAGTGTTTGCAGAGATAGCTTGGTCAACGAATTTTTGCATGATACCCACTAGGTGTAGGTAACCGTCGTTAGAACCAATGTTCCAAAGTAGCTCGTAGTTCTCTTTAAGATTTAGGAAATCTGGAACCACTTGCTTCAGGATGCCGTCTTTCGATGCTTTCACTGATACGTAACCACGTGGTGGCTCGATACCGTTAGTCGCGTTCGAGATTTGAGACGAAGTCTCAGAAGGCATAAGCGCAGTTAGCGTAGAGTTACGCAGACCGTGCTCCATGATCTCTTCACGTAGCGCATCCCAATCGTAGTGCAGAGGCTCATCACATACTAAGTCGATATCTTTCTTGTAAGTATCGATTGGCAGTAGGCCTTTCGCGTAGTTAGTCTCGTGGAAAGATGGGCAACGACCTTGCTCTTTCGCTAGTTCAACAGACGCTTTTAGTAGGTGGTATTGAATCGCTTCAAAAGTACGGTGAGTCAGGCCATTTGCGCTGCCGTCAGAGTACTTCACACCATTCTTCGCTAGGTAGTATGCGTAGTTGATAACACCTACACCTAGAGTACGACGGTTCATTGTCGACTTGTATGCTGCTGGAAGCGGGTAGTCTTGGTAATCAAGAAGTGCGTCTAGAGCACGAACAACCAGTTCAGAAAGCTCTGCTAGGTCATCCAGTTCGTTGATTGCGCCAAGGTTAAATGCTGAAAGCGTACATAGTGCAATTTCGCCTTCGTCATCTTCTACGTTAGAAAGCGGCTTAGTTGGCAGCGCAATTTCTAGACATAGGTTCGATTGACGAACAGGTGCAACTTCAGAGTCAAACGGGCTGTGTGTATTACAGTGGTCAACGTTCTGAATGTAGATACGACCAGTAGAAGCACGCTCTTGCATTAGTAGAGAGAATAGCTCTACTGCTTTTACTGTTTCACGCTTGATTGACGGATCGTTTTCGTACTTAACGTACAGCTCTTCAAAGCGCTCTTGATTTTCGAAGAACGCGTCGTATAGGCCTGGTACGTCAGAAGGTGAGAACAAGCTGATGTTGCCACCTTGAACTAGGCGGGAGTACATAAGCTTGTTCAGCTGTACGCCGTAATCCATGTGACGAACACGGTTCTCTTCAACACCACGGTTGTTCTTCAGTACTAGTAGAGACTGAACTTCACCGTGCCATAGTGGGTAGAATACCGTTGCCGCACCACCACGAACACCACCTTGAGAACAACATTTTACTGCTGTTTGGAAGTATTTGTAGAAAGGGATACAGCCAGTGTGGAACGCTTCACCATTACGGATTTCAGAGCCAAGCGCACGGATACGACCTGCGTTGATACCAATACCAGCACGTTGAGATACGTAACGAACAATTGAGCTTGCTGTTGCGTTGATAGAATCAAGGCTGTCACCACACTCGATCAGTACACAAGAACTGAATTGACGAGTAGGAGTACGTACACCAGACATGATCGGTGTAGGTAGAGAAATCTTAAACGTAGACGATGCGTCGTAGAAACGTTTGATGTAGTCAAGACGAGTCGATTTCGGGTATTTAGCGAATAGACATGCAGCAACTAGAATGTAAAGGAACTGAGCACTCTCGTAGATTTCTTTCGTTACACGGTTTTGTACGAAGTATTTACCTTCAAGCTGTTTAACCGCTGCGTAAGAAAAATCTAAGTCACGCTTATGGTCGATGTACGAGTCAAGTTCGTCGAACTCAGCCTTCGTGTAGTCTTCCATTAGGTGGCTATCGTATTTACCCATATCAACCAGTTTTGCAACGTGGTCGTAAAGTGCAGGTGGCTCGTATTCGCCGTACGCTTTCTTACGTAGGTGGAATACTGACAGACGTGCTGCAAGATATTGGTAATCTGGAGTCTCTTCAGAGATTAGATCCGCTGCTGACTTGATGATTGTCTCATGGATATCAGTAGTGGTAATGCCATCGTAAAACTGAATGTGAGCTTTCAATTCTACTTGTGATACTGAAACATTGTGCAAGCCTTCCGCTGCCCATGTAATCACGCGATGGATTTTTTCTAAATCGATCGTTTCTTTGCGCCCGTTACGCTTAGTAACAGTAAGTTGTTGGTTCATTCTGCTTAATTTCCCTAACAAAACTGAACAAGGCCGTGTTTTTGTCTATTTCTGTGTAATTTTTGTAAATTACGTTTCGGCTTTGTGATCTTGGTCTACCCATATATTGTAGTTCAAACACAACATATAGGGGTCATTTGTTTGTTGGGTTACAAGATAGTGCTACAACTGACATTTTTCAAGGTAAAGAAATGGGGTTGCTTGTGGATAAGTGGTGGATTGAAAAAAAACTGTAAGTGACCACTAACTGATGAGGTTAGATGTCACTTGATTGTATAAAACTCGCCTTTTAAGGATGCTTTATTTTTGCACGCTGATAAAAAAAAATACCTTGATCTTTGGGCAAAATGAGCGATGGATTTTCGGCGATTAAATTTAAATCGAGGTGGTTAAAATGGAAGCTGGCGCACGAAATTTAGACTGAAAAAAGTCGCAAACTTATGTTAATTGCAACTCTTTTCATTAGTCTTTTTTTATAAAAGATTTTACGGTTGGATTTTTGATATTGGTTAGGCGAAATTTTGCGTATGAACTATGTAGTTAACATCTACATTTTGCCCTAAACGGTAACTGTCTGTTAACGGATTATAGTGCAGTCCAGTGATGCCTAATTCTTGAAGTGGGGTGTTATCGATCATCTTGATTAGCTCCGCTGGGCGAATGAACTTGTCATGCTCATGTGTGCCTTCAGGAACAATTCTAAGCAGTTTTTCTGCGCCAACAATCGCGAACAGGTAAGATTTGAAATTACGGTTCAACGTAGAGAAGAACACATGTCCGCCTGGTTTCACCAATTTTGAACACGCGGTAATCACGGATTGTGGGTCTGGTACATGCTCGAGCATTTCCATACAAGTCACCACATCATAAGTTTGCGGGTTTTGCTCTGCATGGTCTTCAATCGTGCTTTGGATGTAATCTAGCTTGGTACCGGTTTCTAGTGCATGAAGACGTGCCACTTCGAGTGGCTCTTTGCCCATATCTAAGCCAGTGACTACTGCACCTTCAACAGCCATGCTCTCCGCTAAAATACCGCCGCCGCAGCCAACATCGAGGACTTTCTTACCAAACAAGCCTTCGGTTTTTTCTAGCACGTAATTTAGGCGAAGTGGGTTGATTTGGTGTAGAGGCTTAAACTCGCCTTCGAGATCCCACCAGCGCGACGCCATGTCTTCGAATTTCTTAATTTCTGCTGGGTCTACGTTCTGTGATTTAGTCATAATCGGCATTTCCAAGTTAAATAATGCATCCATGAAATTGCAGGCATTATAACTTGCCTTTTCGTGCTGACCAGAAGATCTACAATTTTGCGAATTTATTGGATGTAAAGTGACCATGTTTCAGCGAGATATGATGCTGAGGTGCAATTTCTCATCAATTGATTGGCTACAAGGGTCACAAGATGGTAAAAGGATAGGGAAAGTGATGCCTCCGTAGGTAAATTTGTGTTATATTTTTCGGTCTTATACGTATTCAAATATACGATCTGACTATAGAGGGAAAATGGCTCTATGAGCGATCTAGCGAAAGAGATCACGCCCGTAAATATTGAAGATGAGCTTAGAGGTTCATACCTAGACTATGCGATGTCCGTCATCGTTGGTCGTGCCCTTCCAGATGTGCGTGATGGCCTAAAACCAGTACACCGCCGCGTTTTGTTCGCGATGAATGTACTAGGTAATGATTGGAACAAACCATATAAAAAGTCTGCTCGTGTAGTAGGTGATGTAATCGGTAAATACCACCCGCATGGTGATAGTGCTGTATACGACACAATTGTTCGTATGGCTCAACCGTTCTCACTGCGTTACATGCTAGTTGATGGCCAAGGTAACTTTGGTTCTATCGATGGCGACTCCGCGGCTGCAATGCGTTATACCGAAGTTCGTATGGCGAAAATTGCTCACGAGCTTTTGGCTGACCTTGATAAGGAAACTGTGGATTACGTACCGAACTACGATGGTACTGAACAAATCCCAGCAGTTCTTCCGACAAAAATTCCTAACCTATTGGTGAACGGTGCTTCTGGTATCGCAGTAGGTATGGCTACCAACATCCCACCTCATAACTTAGGTGAAGTTGTTGATGGCTGTTTAGCACTTATCAATAATGAAGAGATCACTATTGATGAGCTAATGGACTACATTCCTGGTCCTGACTTCCCGACAGCAGCACTTATCAGTGGTCGTAAAGGCATCGTAGATGCATACAAGACTGGCCGCGGTAAGGTTTACATGCGTTCAAAAGCGGATATCGAAGCTGACAAGAATGGTAAAGAAACCATTATCGTTACTGAGATCCCTTACCAAGTAAACAAAGCTCGTTTGATCGAGAAAATTGCTGAACTGGTTAAAGATAAGAAAGTAGAAGGCATCAGTGCTTTACGTGACGAATCTGATAAAGATGGTATGCGTATTGTTATTGAATGTAAGCGTGACGCTGTGGGTGAAGTTGTTCTGAACAACCTATACGCACAAACTCAGCTGCAAACGACTTTCGGTATCAACATGGTTGCTCTAAACAATGGCCAACCACAGTTGTTTAACCTAAAAGACATGCTTAAGTGCTTCGTTGACCACCGTCGTGAAGTGGTGACACGTCGTACTATCTTCGAACTGAAGAAAGCGCGCGACCGTGCACACATTCTTGAAGCTCTGTCTCTAGCATTGGCTAACATTGACGAAATCATTGAACTTATCCGTAACGCTCCAACACCAGCTGACGCAAAAGCTGGCTTAGTTGCTCGTGGCTGGGATCTTGGTAACGTTGCTTCAATGCTTGAGCGTGCAGGTACTGACGCAGCTCGTCCTGATTGGTTGGAAGACCAATACGGCATCCGCGATGGTCAATACTTCCTAACGGAAACACAAGCACAAGCAATTCTAGAACTTCGTCTTCACCGCCTAACTGGCCTTGAGCACGAGAAGATTCTAGACGAGTACAAAGCACTTCTAGAAGAAATCGCTGAGCTAATGCACATTCTTGCAAGCACTGAGCGTTTGATGGAAGTTATCCGTGAAGAACTTGAAGCGGTACGTGAAATCTATGGCGACGAGCGTCGTACAGAAATCACAGCGGCAGTTCATGACATCGACATGGAAGAGCTGATTGCTCAAGAAGACGTTGTAGTAACGCTTTCTAACGCAGGTTACGTTAAGTACCAAATCCTAAGCGACTACGAAGCTCAGCGTCGTGGTGGTAAAGGTAAGAGTGCAACTAAGATGAAAGATGAGGATTACATTGAGCGTCTGCTTGTTGCTAATACTCACGATAACATCCTATGTTTCTCTACTCGTGGTAAGACATACCGCCTGAAAGTTTACCAACTGCCATTAGCAAGTCGTACTGCTCGTGGTAAGCCTATCGTTAACATTCTTCCTCTAGAAGAAGGTGAGCGTATCACGGCTATCCTGCCTGTTTCTGAGTTCTCTAACGAGAAATTCATCTTCATGGCAACGGGTGACGGTACTGTTAAGAAGACATCACTGGATCAGTTCGCAAACGTACGTGCTAACGGCCTAATTGCAGTTAACCTACGTGACGATGATTCACTGATTGGCGTTGACATTACTAACGGTGATAGCGACATCATGCTGTTCTCTAAATCGGGCAAAGTTGTTCGCTTTAACGAGGACAAAGTACGTGCAATGGGCCGTACTGCCTCTGGTGTTCGTGGTATGAAGCTTCCAGAAGACGATCAAGTAGTATCGTTGATTGTTCCTTCTAACGAAGGCGATATCCTAACTGTGACTCAAAACGGTTACGGTAAGCGTACTGAACTAGCTGAATACCCAACGAAAGGCCGTGCAACGCAAGGTGTGGTTTCTATCAAAGTCTCTGAACGTAATGGCCCAGTTGTTGGCGCTGTTCAAGTTGAAGAAGGCGACGAAATGATGATGATCACCGACGCAGGTACGCTAGTACGTACTCGCGTTGCGGAAGTGAGCCAAGTTGGTCGTAACACTCAAGGTGTAACACTGATTCGTACTTCTGACGACGAGAACGTTGTAGGTCTACAACGTATCGACGAAGTAGAAGAAGCTGAGGTTGTTGAAGGCGAAGCTGAAGTAGCAAACGCTGAAGCAGCAGTCGTTTCTGAATCAAGTGAAGAGCGAGCATCAGACGCTTCTGATAGCGAGCAAGACACTGAGTAATCTTTCACTTCTATAAATAGAAGTTGAGACAAAAAGCCGAGCCATTGTGCTCGGTTTTTTATTACCTAGAATTTGGCTGTGACTTATTTAAACGCCAATAGCTAAACCTCGATCAATATTGTTTTAGTGAGAAAAAGGTACAGTAAAGCGTCAATGAAAGGAGAGTAGAATGGATATCTGGTTACTGATTGCTTTGCTGCTAATGAGCCTATTTCTAGTGGCAATCGTGATCGCATCAAACAGAAAAACCAGTCATCTTAAAGGCAATCTCCTTATTTCATGTGTGGCGATATTAGCCAGCATTCTGGTTTGGTCTCAGATGAAACAAGAAGCCCCTCAACTTACTTCAAGTGACGACAGCAGCTATACAGCAACAGATTTCCAAAATGAACTTCAGCAGAGCCTGGAGCAAGCCCCTAATCAATCAGACCTTTGGTTTAAGCTTGGTGGTGTTTATATGCAGAAAGGGGAGTTTGATGCTGCATTTATCTGTTACGACTATGCGATTCGTTTAGACCCACAGGCGCCTTCAGGGCTTTATGCAGCTAAAGCGAGCGCCTTGTATTACCTAAGTTCACAGGCGATGAGTGATGATGTGAAAGTGCTCTTAAATCAATCCATGGAACTTGATCCCAACGATCGTACGGCATTGATGTTGATAGCGACCGATCACTTCATCAGTATGCGCTACCAACAAGCGATCGATGCTTGGACTCAAATTCTCGATTCTAACCAGAAAGGCATTGATCGTGTCTCTATCATCCATTCGATCAACCAAGCTAAGCAAATGATCCGTTAAACGGGCACTATCTTTAATTTCTAGATTATTTGCTTTCTTGCATCTCAATTAAGCCGCCAGCGTTGTGGATCTGTGTAAACCCTTGAGCTTTCAAATATTGGTAAGCTTGTCCTGAGCGGTTACCACTGCGGCAATACAAAACGATAGGTTGAGCTTTGTCTATGCTAGCAAAGTGCGTAGCGACTTCAGAAAGAGGGTAGTTAAGCGCATTGTCCAGATGACCTTGCTTGAACTCTCCTGGTGTCCTGACATCAACCACAAGCGCACCTTCCTCAATCATTTCCCACCCTGTTTCTGCTCGTTCTGAGGCGTGAAGTCCTGAACTTATTAATGCGATGCATAATGCCGAAAGCGAAAGTAAGTGCTTCATTCTTTGTTCCTTGAATTAGCTAAAAGGTAATGTGAAATTGGGACGGTTGAGTGCGCCCAAATCTAAAAAACCAGCCACACCTTTACAGTGTGACTGGTTTTCTCTTTTTGGTCTATTTGAAGGAACTAGTATTCGTAGTTAGCTTCACGCTTTTCAGCTTGCTCTTCCCACTTAGGAACCACCGTGTCTAAGAAGTGTTGCTTCTCAGCATTCATCTTATCCATGTCCATTCCTAGCGCTTTCTGAGCGGCTTCTTTGGTTGAGATATCTGGAATCTCGATTGGATCGGTAATGCCTTTCTTCGCAAGTAGACGAACAATCTTAGTTCGCGCGTCTGCTGCGCGGTCAACCGCCGTTCCAAGAACCTCTAGGGCTACTTCAGGTGCGTGCATGTGAACACCATGAGATGCGATAGCGTAGTCCCAACGCCATTGCGCATGACGAATATCTTGTAAGATAGGTGCCATCTCTTGTTCTGTTGCGCCTGCTTCCCATGCTGCGCCTGCTTCCCATGCTGCGCCTGCTTCAAAGTGAGCGGCTACGATTTGTTTCTCAGCGGTCAGCTTCATGTTTAGCACTTGAGCTTTGCGGCTTGAAACGATGTTACGCATGGTCTCTTTAGATTGAGTATGGCAGTTCGCACAGGTGTCTTCGAAGCGGTCAAACGGGTTACCTACTTTATGGTCGGTGTAAACGGTACCGTCTTCTTTCGTCACTTTAGGCATGTGGCAGTCAACACAAGCAACGTTGTTCTTACCGTGAATACCTTCACGCCAAGTTTCGTAACCAGGGTGCTGAGCCTTAAGCATTGGTGCTTTAGAGACTTTATGTGTCCAATCTTTAAAACCAATCTCATCGTAGTACTCTTCCATCTGTTCAACACGCGTCCCTTTATCCCAAGGGAATTTCACACCTTTTGTTGGACCTGTGAAGTAGTATTCCACGTGACACTGAGCACACACAGATGCTTGCTGATCAAAGCGACCTTGTTCTTCGAAGTTCTTCCCAATCGCATCGAAAGCACGTTCAACATAAGGACGAGTGATCTTTAGTGCAGGTTCGCCATTTTTAAAGCCTTCACTTTGAGTATCGTGACAGTCGGCACAACCAATTGGATTGACTATCTCGCTGCCAAGGCGAGCACATTTACCTTCAAAGTAGCCGTCTTCACCACGCTCTTCAATAACGCGTGCTACGTCTGGGCTTTTACAGCTCCAACACGCCATTGGCATTGGGCCTGAGTTTTCGTCGGTTGGTCCACCAGTACGCAGGGTTTGTCTTACATCATCAACTGCATAAAAGTGGCCGCGGGCTTTGTTGTAGTCTTTCGCGAAACCGTAGCCCGCCCATAGAATAACCATGTTTGGATCTTCTTTTAGTGCGTCTTCAATGGCTTCGCTCTCTGACGTTTGTCTCCATGAATGGTATTGATCTGGGTGGTTTTGCTCGAACTGGTCGTTACGAGGATCACCAATTTCTTTTTGTTCAGACGCAGCAAAGCTGGTCGCGCTTACTAGTGATGCGCTAACCATTAATAATGCTGTGACGGAATTACGTATCCAATGCTTTTTCACAGTGATATCTCCAATATACTGATTTTTATACCAAGCGTTGTGAGTTTGCTATTCAAATTAAGAACTGGAATATTGCTGTTTATATTAATTCATAAATAAACACATTTTATTACGTGTCGGATGTTTGCTTGTTTTAGATCAATTAATGACAGTGACTTCAATCACGTTGAAGTTTATATAACCCTAAAGGGATATGTGACCATCAAGTTAGACTGGTCTTATTGAGAATTATTATCATATATAACAAACAATTACCCGACATGCCCTCACTATAAATAGGGTGATTGTGTTCACATATTACCCTTTGTATATTTCGCTTTACCTAATTAGGGGTATATTCTAAATATAGAAAGCGTTGTGGCTTATCCAAAATAAGAATTGACATCATTTAAGCGGTAATAATATCGTTTAAGGGTACTTTTGTTTAACCGGAATATTATTTAGTTGAGAGTTAAATAATGCCGGTATAAGGAAAGGATAAAATGGGCAATATTAAATTGGCCATAGTCATAATGCTTAAATCCCTTCTAGCATTCTGCCTCTATGGTTATTCCATTCATGCTGTTGCAGAGCCTGCTGTTACGCCAGTAGGAGAGTCAACAAGACATGAAGTCGAATTAATACGTGACAAAGATTACAAGTGTGTCCAATGCCATAAAGATTCTAAAGAAACGGTATTTGGTTCACATGGTGAGAGTGCGCACGCTTTGCTTGGCCGTGAAGTGAATTGCAAAGATTGTCATAGTTCTATTGGCCCCGATCACCGTGATGGTGCACCTGAGGTGGTGAAGTATCGCGCGGCTCAATCACAACCCGGAACCGAAAAGGTTTTCCTCGATCCTAGCTTAATCCTAGATGCCAACAGCCAATGTATAGATTGTCATAAGCCTGATGATCCGCGCGAAGCCAGTTGGACTCATGACGTACACGCACAAAACTTAACGTGTTCAAACTGTCACGATGTGCATGCGAGTGAAGCGAAGGTGCTTGGCTTAGATAAAAAGCAAACCATCAAGCTGTGTGTGGATTGCCATTCAGACTTCAACCAGAAGAAAGAAGGGGAGTAATCTATGAGCTGCTCAAGAAGAAACTTTTTAGCTGGCGCGGGTTCCGTTATTTTCACAACTGGTGTTGCAGGTACTGCAGCGGTTACAAGCCGCAAAACGCTAGCTAATGTTCAGGAAGATGGCACCAAGCGTTACGGAATGGTTCATGACGAAACCGCTTGTATTGGCTGTACTGCTTGTACTGAGGCGTGTCGTGAAGTAAACAAAGTGCCTGAAGGCGTATCGCGCTTAGAAATCATAAAGAGCGAACCTCAAGGTGAATATCCAAATGTTGATTACCGTTTCACTCGTAACTCTTGTCAACATTGTGATAATGCACCTTGTGTAATGGTTTGCCCAACAGGCGCCGCCTATAAAGATGAGAAGACAGGAATTGTTGATGTACATAAAGAGAAGTGTGTCGGCTGTGGTTATTGCCTGCTAGCTTGTCCATATCAAGTGCGCTTCTTCCATCCTGAGAATAAGTCGGCCGACAAATGTAATTTCTGCCGCGATACCAATCTTGCACAAGGTAAATTACCTGTTTGTGTTGAATCTTGCCCTACCAATGCGCTGATATCTGGCGACTTAAATGACCCTAAGAGCGAGATAAACCAGGTACTTAAACCTGAAGTGGTTTACAGAGATAAGGCTTATCTAGGTACTCAGCCAAAACTCTATAAAGTGCCACACCAAAAAGGGGAGATTTGATTATGAGTGCATGGGATACAGCGTTTCAATCAGGTACCGTGGTTTGGGACTGGATCATTGCTATCTATCTGTTTTTGGCGGGTATGTCAGCGGGTGCAGTGATGATCTCGATCTATCTCAAGAGAAAGGTGATTGATGGGGATCCAGCGAATAATGGTGTATTAAAGGCAACGGCTTTTCTAGCACCATTCGGGATCATTTCAGGTTTATTGATCTTGGTTTTCCACCTGACGAAACCACTATCATTTTGGAAGATCATGATCTTTTATAATCCGACGTCAGTGATGTCGATGGGTGTGATCTTATTCCAAGTGTATATGGTGATCCTATTTGTTTGGATCGGCATTATATTCCGAAATCAGATTGCCATATTCTTGAGTGACCAAGCATGGTTAAAAGGGCGACTCGATTTTGTCAGTAACTGGATTGGCAAATTAGAATCTTTTGAGAATGTTTTTGAAATATTCTTAGCTGTGCTTGCGCTATTACTTGCGGCTTACACTGGCTTCTTACTCTCTGCGCTAAATACCTTCCCAATGCTGAATAACCCAGTGTTGCCGATATTGTTCTTATTCTCGAGTCTATCCTCGGGAGCGGCGGCATGTATTTTATTTGGTGTGTTGGTCTTTAAGGAGTCTCCGCATAGTGCCAGTATTTCTTGGATCCACGGCTTCGAACGTCCTGTTGTTATGTTTGAACTGTTTGTCCTTGTTACTTTCTTCACTGGGTTGATATTTGCTGGTGGTCAAAGTGAACAGGCAGTATGGAACGCGATTGGCGGTGGTTTCTGGGCAAGTTGGTTCTGGTATGGCGTAATTGGTGTGGGTATGGTTTTACCCTTGTTGCTTAACGCCGTGACACCAGCATCGGTTCGCCATAGTACTGTGTATATTTTCTCTGTTACTTCATTGAGCCTGATGGGCGTATTAATGCTAAGAACGTTTGTCCTTTATGCAGGGCAATTAACGTTAGCTTAATTTCGCTCAAGATTATAAGTGAGTGGATGTTGGATACTAAGCACCTGCTCACTAAATTTCTTTTCGCTGAGTAACAGCAGCTAGTTGAGTTACATCAGCTAGTTGAGCAATCAATGCCAATAATGGCTTAACTTGGTTCTGCTTAGGTAGAGCCTGATTGAGGTGATATGGTCGGTTCTTTGGGGCTGTTTAGTTTAAATTTGGTCGCTGTTCTCAGCAGCATTATCGCTGTGTATTCGATGTATCAAATGCTAACTAAACAAGCACAAAATGTGGCTTTAATTCGCAGTTTCTCCCTCTCTAGCGCTTTGTTTTCCATTGGCGCTATCGTTTTACTTGGCTATGCCTTTGTCGGTGACGACTTTTCCATCCTCTATGTTGCAGAACACTCCAATACTCAATTACCCACCTTCTTCAAAATGGCCGCTGTGTGGGCTGGACATGAAGGCTCATTGCTATTTTGGGTGTTAACCATCAGCTGTTGGTCGGGTGTGATTGCCCTACAAAAGCAATATTCTTCTGAGTATCAGAGCCGCGTATTGTGGGTGATGAATGTGTTACTCGCGATATTCGCCTGGTTCACCTTGTTTGCTTCGAATCCGTTTGAATTGAACTCCACCTTGCCACTTGAAGGGCGCGATCTTAACCCTATGCTGCAAGACGTTGGTTTGATATTCCACCCACCTCTATTGTATTTGGGTTATGTTGGTTTCTCTGTGGTCTTGGCATTTGCTGTGGCCGCTTTGCTGGTGGATCCGATTGAATTCGATTGGGTCGCTCATTGTCGCAGTTGGTGTTTGGTCGCTTGGATCTTTTTAACCGCAGGGATCATTCTTGGTTCTTGGTGGGCATACTACGAGTTAGGGTGGGGTGGTTGGTGGTTCTGGGACCCGGTCGAAAATGCCAGCCTATTACCTTGGCTAACATCAACCGCTCTATTGCACAGTTTGGGTGTTGCTAAAGGCAAACAACAGTTGCTGAAGTGGTCACTTAGCCTTGCTTTCATTACGTTTTGTTTAAGTATCCTCGGTACCTTTATTGTTCGATCTGGCGTCCTCACTTCCGTTCATGCTTTTGCTGTTGACCCAACCAAAGGTATCGCGCTGTTGCTGATACTGGTTTTGGTGTTAGTGAGTTCGTTTTCTCTTCTTATTGTTCGTGGTGAATCTTTCGAGTCGAATCCAATCACTAGCTTTGCGAGTAAAAGTTTTTTGAGTTTAGTGGCGGTACTTATATTTGTACTGGCTACGGCGGTGGTGGTGTTTGGTACCTTCTACCCAATGGTTTTTGAATTACTTGGCCTTGGAAACATATCCGTAGGTGCACATTATTTTAATTTACTTATTGCGCCGTTGGCTCTGCTCGCGATGGCAGTGGTAGGTTTAGCGCCATTGCTCAGTATCAAACCTCAAGCGTCGAAAGGTGTGATTGGAATTATTGCCTTATTGTCTCTCTGTCTTGGCTTTGTAACTTATGTTTTGCAAGTTGAAGCGATCCAAGTGATGGTGCTAATGACATGGTCACTTGCGTTTTGGGTAGCCCTGACTCATGTTTACGGCTTAGCGGTAACGCGCAACTCGAAGTTTCAACGCAAAGTATGGGTGATGACGTTGGCGCATGTGGGTGTCGCAGTATTAGCGATAGGTGCCGCGATGAACAGTTACCATTCATTTGAGCGAAGTTACAAATTGAGCCCAGGTGAAGAGGTTGAGTTTATGGACTGGACGCTCTCTCATCGCGATACAGAACTCTATGTCGCTTCGAACTTTACGGCAGAAAGAGCCTTGCTCAACCTCCATGCCGACGAACAAGCATTTTCTATCGAGCCAGAGAGAAGACATTACCAAGTCAGAGTAATGAACATGAGTGAGCCAGCAATGAAGTGGTTCTGGCATGGTGATGTCTACATCACTATGGGAGAGAAAGTTGACTCTACAGCCTATGCATTTCGTGTTCAGTACAAAGCGTATGCGCGCTGGATTTGGTTCGGTGGTTTGATATCCATACTGGGGGCACTGCTTTCGTTAACTCATCGTAAAAAGAAAACCGTTAAGGCGTCACAGTATGCATACCAGCGTTCGTAACAAAATTATTACGCTTATTGTATTGGCACTGGTGTTGGTGTTGGTATTTTTGTTTGCTCTTGATAACAAACAGCAAACCACCACCGTATCGATACAACAAAGAGCGTTTCCTGAATTTACTTCTATGGCTTTAACGGATAGAGAAGGCATCAGCAGTAAACAAAAACTGACGTTAAAAGACATTACTGAGCACCCTTACCAGTTAGTGAATGTATGGGCTTCATGGTGTGGTATCTGCAAATCGGAACATACCTATTTGTTAGCACTTCGCGATAAAGGGATTCCTATTGTTGGACTTAACTACAGAGATAACTCGGCCGCTGCTATTAATGTGCTATCGAGTGATGGCAACCCTTATTCAAAAGTGATTAGCGACCCTCAAGGTAAGCTAGCGCTCGAACTTGGTGTAATAGGGACTCCAGAGACATACTTGGTTGATGCTAAAGGAAATATTGTGAAGAAGTTAATGGGCGTAATTAACGAATCCGTGTGGCAAGATGAGCTTGCTTTTTATTTTGATGGTGTGGATGGATAATGAGATCTTTAGCCCAAATAATATTATTCGTTTCTATGATTATCGCGATAAGTCTACCCGCATCCGCAGAAGATTTGTTTGTTCCCAGTGATAAGAGCACCAGCATACAAGTGGAGCTTTTTGAGTTTGAAAGCCCCGACCAACAACAGCGCGCCATTGCTTTAGCTAAGACACTGCGCTGTCCTCAATGCCAAAACCAGAACCTGATTGAATCAAACTCTCCAATTGAAAAGGACTTACGCCTAGTTGTATTTAATATGGTGAAAGCAGGGAAGAGTAATCATGAAATTACTCAATATATGACGGAGAGGTTTGGAGAATTTGTGCTTTATAAACCGTCATTGAGCACGGCAAACTTATTACTTTTGTTTGATACCGAGCCTATTATTTACATGTTTATCAGTAAAAAGTGTTATAAAGCGCTCATAAAAATTGTGTATTACTGTTTACCAATTGACCTGTATTTTGTAACATTAACGGATTATAAAGGCTAAGCACTGTATATAAGGATGTGTCTGTGGATAACGTTATCTCAAATTTAAAAAAAGAGTTCCATACCCATGTTCGTTCCGACAAATGGGCAGAAAGATACAGTGCGCAGTCGAGCATCTCTACGCTGACGCAAGAAGAGCTAGCTGAATTGGAGAATGCTTGGGTACAACTTGTGATTTGGAAACAGACCCAAGTAAGTTGAGTGTTCGGTAAAATAGCAGGTTCCGCTGCAACTGATTCATTTCTAACCCCATGTTGGTCAAACCAATGTGGGTTTTTTTGTTACCTGAAGATTAATTGTTATATTATAACAATTTGTACTCTATCGACCTTGAAAAAAATTGTTAAGAGCCTCATAGTGTCTATCATTAGATAGTTAGCTACAAAATATTGCCTAGACATATAATGTAGTGTTGTTAAATACATCGAATTTTCAAGTGAGTATAGCTATGGCGGAAGTGCGTGCCAGAATAGATTTCAAAGTAGGAGTAACAAGCAGTATTGATGCTGAATTGCTCTCTTTTCATGGATTGAAAACAGATAAAGAGCATGTTGCTGTGATATTCAAATCAGCAGATAAGACGCAAGATGTACCTCTTGTTCGTATGCACTCTGAGTGCCTTACTGGTGATGTTTTCCACTCTTCTCGTTGTGATTGCGGTGAGCAGCTAGATGAAACCATCAGAATTATGGGTGAAACTGGCGGCGTGATTCTTTATTTACGTCAAGAAGGTCGTGGTATTGGCTTATATAACAAGATCGATGCGTACCGCCTTCAAAGCGAAGGAATGAACACCTACGAAGCGAATAACCACCTAGGTTTTGGTGATGACTTGCGTGACTTCACTGAAGCCGCTGAGATGCTGCGTGCTTTGGGCATCCCTAAGATTCGCTTGGTAACAAACAACCCTAAGAAGATTAATGAGCTGAAGTCTTATGGTATCGAGATTGAAGAAGTGGTGAATACATCTGCTCATATCAAATCTGGTAATGAAAGCTACCTAAAAGCGAAAGTTTCACACGGCAAGCATAACTTGGATATCTAATCCGCAGCTTGTTGCGCTTAACACAGAAACGTTTAAAGACCTCACATATGTGAGGTTTTTTTGTATTTATCTTGCAATAAAATTGTAAGTTTGTATTATTCAAATCCGTAGTGTAAATGATAATGGTTTGCACTATTACTACGAATAATAATTTAAAGCTCAACAAGGATGCTTCATGACTATCAAATCTTTAGTGACAAAAGCCGTAACTTCGTCACTCATTTTTGCCTCTGCTTCTTCTTTCGCTGCAGTAACTCAAGATCAAGTAATAGAACATTACGCAGATATTGCACACGCGGTATTTGCTGATTCAGTAATCACAGCAAAAGCGTTGAACTCTTCTATCGATACCTTCTTAGCTTCTCCTTCTGCTGGCAACTTCGAAAAAGTAAAACTAGCTTGGCTTGAATCTCGCGTACCATACCAGCAGTCTGAAGTATTCCGCTTCGGTAACGTGGTTGTTGATGATTGGGAAGGTCAACTAAACGCATGGCCACTAGATGAAGGTCTGATCGATTACGTTTCTTCTGATTACCAATACGAACTAGGTAACGAAGGCGCAAGCGCTAACATCGTTGCAAACAAAACGTTCCAAATTGGTCAGACGACAGTAGATGCGACGAACATTACTCATGAGCTAATCGCAGAGTTAAACGAGATCGGTGGTTCTGAAGCAAACGTTGCATCGGGTTACCACGCGATTGAATTCCTACTTTGGGGGCAAGATCTGAATGGCACAAACTCAGGTGCAGGTGAGCGTGCTTACACTGACTTCGTTGTTGGTGCTGAGTGTACAAATGGCAACTGTGACCGTCGTGGCGCATACCTAAAAGCATCAGCTGAGCTACTAATTCAAGATCTAGAGTGGATGGAAAAGCAATGGGCTGAAGGCGAGAAAGGTAATTACCGTCAAGAGCTTCTTTCTGAATCAAGTGAAAACGGCCTACGTAAAATGCTATTCGGCATGGGTTCACTGTCTCTTGGTGAGCTTGCTGGTGAGCGTATGAAGGTAGCATTAGAAGCGAACTCAACCGAAGATGAGCACGATTGCTTCTCTGATAACACGCATAACTCTCATTACTACAACGAGCAAGGTATCTACAACGTTTACACGGGCCTATACAAGCGTGAAGACGGTACTCTACTTTCAGGTCCAAGCCTGTTTGACCTAGTTGAGCAAAAAGATGAGCAAGCTGCGAAAGAGATTCAAAAGCAGTTTGACCTAGCACGTGCACAAGTAGGCCAACTGGTAACGTCTGCTGAGAAAAACAACCAGCACTTTGACCAACTAATTGCAGCTGACAACGCTGCAGGTAACGCACTAGTCAATAAAACAATTGTTGCTCTAGTATCTCAAACAGCTGCAATTGAGCGTGCTGCTGGTGTGATTGGCATTGATAGCCTAAACCCAGACACGGCTGATCACGAGTTCTAAGAACCTGAGTCAAACACCAATGTAAGGGCTCTGATTGAGCCCTTAATTGTTTGCTAAGAAAAAAGCCACTTCCTTATAAAAACTAAAATCAAAAATTCAGCAAGGCACTGTATGAAGTCGTATCTATCAGCCTCACTCTTAACTGCACTGTTTTTCTTATCTCCATTACACGCCCATGAAACCTACTCCGGTGGCAAAACGACCGTAAAGAAAGAGGGAGCAAATGCTTTTTCTCTTCCTGCTGCTAACTTGCCAATGAGCAAGCGCTTAGATTTCAGCGTTGGCAATAGCTTCTTTAGAAACCCGTGGGTACCCGCGCCATCATCAACTGACGCTCGTGATGGTTTAGGTCCGTTGTTTAACACGAACGGTTGTCAAAACTGTCACATCAAAGATGGGCGAGGTCACGCGCCAGAAAAAGGCGATGAGAACGCAGTATCTATGCTAGTTCGCTTAAGCATTCCGGCCGAAACACCAGAGCAAAGACAAGCCTTTATCCGAGATGGCGGCATACCAGAGCCAACTTACGGTGGTCAGCTACAAGACTTTGCGCTTCAAGGGGTAAAACCAGAGGGTAAAGTAAACATTAGCTACACGGATGTACCTGTTACCTTCAAAGACGGCACGGTCGTTACTCTGCGTAAACCGATTTTAAAAATTACTGAGCTTGCGTTCGGTGAGATGCATCCTAAAACTGAATTCTCAGCTCGTGTTGCGCCACCAATGATCGGCCTAGGTTTGCTCGAGAGCATTCCACAAGAAACGATTCTTGGCTTCACGAAGCAGCAAGCTGCGGACAATCAAGGTGTAACAGGCAAAGCCAATTACGTTCTTGATGTTCAAACTAACGAGGTGGCGTTGGGTCGATTTGGTTGGAAAGCAGGGCAACCAAACCTAATGCAGCAAAACGCAGCGGCATTTAATGGTGATTTAGGTTTAACAAGTAGCTTGTTCCCGAACGAAAACTGCACATCAGCACAGTCAACCTGTGATGATTTCCCTAATGGTGGTGAGCCAGAAGTCAGCGATAATATTCTCGACTTTGTTGAGTTCTACTCTCAGCACTTAGCGGTTCCAATTCGTCGAAATGTTGATGATCCTGCTGTTGTTCAAGGCAAGAAACTGTTCAAAGAGATTGGTTGCCAAAGCTGTCACCAAGCTGAGATTCGTACCGCTAAGCGCGACGGTTTACCTGCACTCTCTAACCAGTTAATCAGCCCTTATACCGATATGCTGCTGCATGATATGGGTGAAGGCCTAGCGGATAATCGTCCAGAGTATCTAGCGAATGGACGTGAGTGGCGAACCACACCATTGTGGGGTTTAGGGTATACAAAAGAAGTGAATGGCCACACCTTCTTGCTGCATGATGGTCGAGCAAGAAACGTGATGGAAGCTGTGCTATGGCACGGTGGTGAAGCTGAGATGGCGAAACAGAAAGTGTTGTCACTAAGTCGTAGCGAACGTGAAGCACTGCTGGCGTTCTTAGATTCACTATAAGCTAACTTGAACTCATTTTAGCCAGAGGCTTGATGAGCGAAACAAGTAGCGAATAAATGACTGACTGCCGCTGAACTTTTAGAAATACGAGCTCAGCGGTCGTTTTCATATTTGATGAACTCATATAATTAAAAGAAAAATTAGGAAGTAAGGTAACAGCATGGCTCAAAAATTATTGTTAATGCCTTTGTCGGTTTTAGCCATGGCAGGCTGTCAATCATCAGGGGAGCAAGTTGCTTCGTCTGAGGTTAACGGTGTGTCTTATCAAGCCGACACGACAAGTCATATTAGTCGTAGTGTGTATCAACAGGAGTTTGATTCAGCAGTACTATTCGCTAAGCAATCGAGCGAATTAGAAGCCTTGATGCAAGGTTACTGTGAAGCAAATAACGTCGAGTTAGATGCAGTTAAAAATCAGTGGCAGCTCACCATGAACAGTTGGATGGCGCTGCAAGGACAAGAACGTGGTCCAACGGCGGCATTAGAAGAGAGCTGGAATGTTCAGTTCTGGCCAGACAAAAAGAACACGACGGGTCTTAAGATGCGTCAATTGACTCAACAGAACAAAGCCTGGACACAAGACGAAATCGCGCAACAAAGCGTGACAGTTCAAGGTTTAGGCGCGTTGGAATGGTCACTTTATGACGAGCAATCGCCACTGATTAAAGATAAAGCATCGGGCTGTTTGTCTTCACAAGCAATTGCACAAAACTTGGCAATGAAATCAGCTTCAATTGCTGAAGCTTGGCAAGTTAACCCATGGCTAGCCTTGGACGAGATGCGTTGGGAGTCGGAATACATCGCACTACTGACCAACCAACTTGATTACAGCATGAAAAAGCTGAGCCGTCCGATGGCAAAAATTGGTCACCCGCGCCCTTATTTCTCAGAATCATGGCGTGCACAAACCTCGATGACTCAACTCAAAGCCAATGTAGCGGCACTTCAGAATCTGTACATTGCTGATGGCAATGGCCTAGACGGATTATTGAGAGATAAGGGCTTAAACGCACTTGCAGATCGTGTTGCTGACCAGTTCACATTGACGCTAGATACTTGGCCTACTGATTCAAGCTTGTTTGAGTTATTACAGAGTAAAGAGGGTTACCGCGAGGTGCTGACTCAGTACAACAAACTTGAGCGTTTGAAGTACCTGATTCATGAAGAAGTGGCGATAGAACTTGGCGTGGTAATAGGATTTAATGCTACCGATGGTGACTGATACTACACGAAGAACCTTACTGAAAGCAGCACTGGGTTGTGCTGCTGTACCAGTGCTGCCGTTCGGATGTGCTAGCCGTTCAGGTGAAAAAGCATCGAGCAAACCTCAGTTGATTGGCTGCGCACTTAATGGTCGAGGTCAGTATTCCGCGGTTGTTGCTGATGAATATGGCATGCCACTGAACCAGCTACCTATCCCTGAGCGCGGTCATGGTGTCGCCATTTGTCCAACGTCATCCCATGCGGTGGTGTTTGCTCGTCGCCCTGGTGACTACTTTATGGTGTTTGACTACAAAAGTGGTGAGCAGATAAAAATGGTAGTGAAGGGTAACAACCGTCACTTCTATGGTCACGGCGTTTACTCGTTAGACGGTACTCTACTGTATGCTACTGAAGGGAAAACGGACACAAGCCAGGGCGTGATTGGCGTCTATGATGTTGCGCAAGGATACCGTAAGGTCGAAGAATTCACCGGTTTTGGTATTGGCCCTCACGAAGTGATTATCATGCCTGATGGTAATCTTGCTATCGGCGTTGGCGGTGTACACACTGATGGTCGAACACCGAAAAACTTGGATTCCATGCAGCCTAATTTGAGCTATGTTTCATCGCAAGGTGAGCTGCTTGAACAGGTTGAATTGCTGGATAAGAAGTTAAGCATTCGACACTTAGCGCATGATGGGGCAGAGACAGTACTTTGTGGCCAGCAATATCGCGGCGAACCCGATGAATATCCTTCACTTTTAGCGATGCATACTAAAGGCGGTGAGTTCGAATCCTTGAATGCAGAGCCAGAGCAATGGGCACGATTTAATCACTACATTGCAAGTATTGCCGCGTCAGATGATTGGATTATCGCCACCTCACCACGAGGCAATTGCTACGGTATTTGGTCTAAACAAACCAAAGAGTTAGTGGAATTATCGGCATTATCTGATGCTTCTGGTGCTGTGCTACTTGATGGTGAATTTAGGTTGAGTTCTGGGGCGGGTAGTGTGGTTAGCCAACGCAAGCCTTATGAGAAATCAAGCCAGCAATCATCCGTCCAGTGGGATAATCACTGGTCGTCAATTTGATGCATATACTGTCTTAAAAATTAACATGCTTACTCCAATTTCTTTGCCATACTTATGGGATTAGTGGTGATGGAGTAAGGCATGTTAGCGAGATACTTCTTTGGTTTATTAGTACTAGTTTCCGTAAGTACATGGAGCTATACGAGTTCTGAAGAGCGTCGGTTTATTCCGGCAGATTCAGAGCTCTCTTTCATGCTGATATACCCTGAACTTACCCAGAGCATTTACCAAGATACCTCATTTCCATTTTTGTGGGACTCTCCCGAGCTGGTCAAGGCGTTTGAATTCCAGTTATCGCTGATTGAACAAGCGAAGATGGCCCCGCTTTTTGAGCGACAGCTTAAACAGATTCGCCAATACCAATCTCGTCAGCAGTGGCAAGAGTTAGACATACTACTGACTGACACCTTCATCTATTATTTGAGCTACGTTGAGAATGCGCCAATCATAGGTAAGGAGTGGTATTTCTCCGGTCAGCTGCATTCTAAATTACCCGCGCCTTCACCTCATATTGTTATGAGACTTAAAAGCAGCGTCGCCAATGATTACTTATTGGAGATGGTGTTGTCTTACGCGCCACCGGTTGGCGATTTTGACCAATTCAAAGCAACCTATTCTGTTTTAAACACGGCATCAGAGCTTGGTGTTGAACGTTACCGACAAAAAGGTTTGCAACGCTTGGGAGATCAGCTTTCAGACAAAGCGACGCTGGTTGAGCGCATTGCATTGGTTGGCGTAGACACTTCAATGATAGCTATCGATTCCCCTCGATTTGATCGAGACTTACAAATCGCGATCAAAGCTTTTCAAAGTATGCATGGGATTACCGCGGATGGGATTATCGGACCAGACACGATCAAGTGGATCAACATGGGCTTTGATGATCGACTCACTTCTCTAGCATTGAACGCCGAGCGTGCCCGTTTATGGCCAAGAAATAGAGACTCACTGATAGTGGTGAATGTACCTAGTTTTGATATGAAGTATTGGGAAGGCGGAGAAGAGGTTTTTGAATCTAAAGTCGTGGTCGGGAGAAAATCGAGAAAAACACCACTCTTAGAGATAAAACTTGATTCGGTGATCTTAAATCCGACTTGGAACGTGCCATGGAAAATCATGGTTAAAGATATCTTGCCTAAAGTAAAAGCCGACGAAAGTTATCTTGAAACACACAATTTTCAAGTGATTGATGGTTGGCGTTCGATGGAAACTGTCGATACTACCGAGATTGATTGGCAGACAATCAACTTCAACTCTTTCCCATATCGAATGCGTCAGCAAGCAGGCTCTAGCAATGCATTAGGTTTGTATAAGTTCAATACGCCCAACAAGCGAGCCATCTATCTCCATGACACCCCAAGTAAAAGCTTGTTTAACGATGACTTCCGCGCCTATAGCTCTGGTTGTATTCGTGTTGAGCATGCCGAGGAACTCGCGGAGTTGCTATTTGCGACTAAGGTAAAGAAAGTGCCGAATCAGAGTGATGACCTAGCACCCAATACTAAAGTTCGACTCAAGAAAAGAATCCCTGTACATATCATTTATCAAACCGTGTTATTTGAGGAAGAGGGGATTCAATATCGTGGCGACATCTATCAATACGATAAACAGGGTGGTTAATGGCAGATATGCATAGAATGGTGATCTTGACCAAAAAATGACAACTCGCCTTCTATTGATAAAATTATAATGAGTATCAATAACTAACCGTGCAAAGGTTACAAATACTAACGTTTTGCGCGGTTTTTGTACGTTGACGCAGCAAATTTCATTATGTATCGTGCGTTTTTGTTCGATCTAATTGGTTTTCTTGCTGTATGTCTCAAAGTTTATTTTCACGCCGTCAGTTTCTGACTTACGCTGGTGGTACTGCTGTTGTCGCCTCACTTACTCCATCTATTGCTTTTGCTTCATACCCTGATCAACCAAGAACGATTAGCATGAACAACCTTCATACTGGTGAAAGATTAGAGACCTGTTATTTCGATGGGACTAACTATATTGGTGATGAAATGGCTCGCCTTAGTAAGTTATGTCGAGACTTCCGCCGCAATGAAATCCACCCAATGGATAAGAACCTCTTTGATCAGATCACTCAGATCCAAAATATCTTGGGTATTCAAAAAGAAGTTCAGATCATCTCTGGTTACCGTTCACCGGCGACAAACGAAGCATTACGATCTAAGTCGAGTGGAGTTGCGAAAAAGAGCTATCACATGCTTGGTAAAGCGATCGATTTTCGTATCGATGGTGTTGATTTAAAGGAGCTGAGAGACGTAGCTAAAAGTCTGCAAGCAGGTGGTGTTGGTTATTACGCTCGTAGTAACTTCATCCACATTGATACTGGTCCAGTACGAAGCTGGTAGCTCTAGGCTCTATGGTGAACTGAAGCGGTAGGCACTTGTCAAAGTAGACATCCAATGTCATAGTTTGCCCAAATTTTAGTTTGCCCTTTAAGGTTTGTATATGTCTCTTAAGTATCACGTTGTACCTGTTACCTCTTTCGCTCAAAACTGCTCGATTGTGTGGTGTGATGAAACCATGGAAGGCATCGTTGTTGATCCAGGTGGCGACATCCAACAGCTAGCTGCAATCATCGAAGAGCTAGGTGTGAAGGTAGTGAACTTGGTGCTGACTCATGGTCACTTAGATCATGTTGGTGGTACGGTGCCACTTTCAGAGATGTTGAACGTGGAAATTGTTGGCCCACATAAGGCAGACAACTTCTGGCTACAAGGCCTAGAGAATCAAAGCCAAATGTTTGGTTTCCCTCTGTGTAAAGCGTTTGAACCAAATACTTGGTTAGAAGAGGGTGATAAAGTGATGTTTGGTAACCAAGTTATCGATGTGATTCATACTCCGGGCCACACACCAGGCCACGTGGTACTGTTTAGCGAGCAAGCTCGTTTAGCGTTTGTTGGTGATGTGTTGTTTAACGGTGCAATTGGTCGTACTGACTTCCCGCAAGGCGATTTCAACACGCTTATCACATCAATCAAGACCAAGCTTTGGCCACTAGGCAGCGATGTAACTTTCGTTCCGGGTCACGGACCTGAATCGACATTCGGTCGTGAGCGCGCTTCAAACCCGTTCGTAGCAGATGAGATGCCTCTGTACTAAGTCAGTTATTGAATACCAAAACGATTGAAAATGAAGCTTAGCTTTTCTTCTGAAAGCTAAGCTTTTTTTATGGTTCATTGCGGGTTAGCGTGAACATTCACTTCTATAGCTTTGAGTGTTAATTAGAAATACGTTCGGCAGCGGCTAGGTAGCGCCTAGCAAGGCCGACAAACTCTTCCCCACTAATATTTAGGTCATTGGTTGATATAAAAATATCGTAGCCGTGAAAACCTCTTTGATATTTCATTCTGTTAGCGAGCATCGCCTGTAGTCCAGAGTAATTTTTGATGACGGCTTTCTCGTCATTTGACGTTTTAGAGGGTTCAGATGTAGCTTGTGTTTGGCTGTTACTAAAATAGCTCTCTTCAGTGTTTTCTGATTCTTTAAATTTACTTAGCTCTACACAGCCAGCTTCAGTACAGCGGGCGTGGTAATGCGAAGAGTCGAGAACCATGTCTTCAAACTTCGATTCTTTCCCTGCTTGTTTGGCACCTAAATACAAAAGTGCACGCTGGCTGAGCAGTAGTTCGCAGGTGATTTTAGGGCAGATGGAATCCAAGTAGGGTGAGTAATCTTTGACCTTAATACCGATCCAAGGAAGAGGTTGATGCCATCCATCTTGTTCATAAGTACACAAGCCTATTTTTTGGATATTACTCCATTTTAAAACCCACCCGCCCTTATAAAAATGCTGCTGAAAATGTGTTGGTGTGAGTGTGAACATCACTCTGCTACGCAGCATTAAATAATAACCAGTGGCGAGTAAAGTAATAATGCAAAATGCGCCTACGATCAGTAACTTTGGGTTGTTGCTATAGAGTGCAATGATGAAGCAAATAAAGCCTAAAATAACGGCTAGAATACGGTATGAGCGAGTAAACGAAGGCAAAGAGAAATTTGTTAAATGACGAGTGTCCATAGGCAACACCAAGTTTTCATATTTTTTTCTGGATGGATAACCAGTGTATATGACCCTGAATTGATAAGTCGATGTTTAAATAATAGACGCTAGTAGATAATATCGGTATTTTTCGTCGACTTTCGACGCTTCACTCTACAAATAGCTCCTGTTTTTTGGTATAAATCGCGCTTCAAATTTTCACCACTGCGAAAAGAGCAGTGAACTGGAGAAATATTCAATGAGACTTGCTCATAAGCGTAAGGTGCAGGCTAAACTGCAGAAACGCACTAAAGCGGCTGTAGTTAAAGCAGTGGCAACGCCGAAAAAAGCGAAGCCTGTCGCAGAGAAAGTTGTAGCAGAAAAAACTGTAGCAGCAAAACCAGCGGTAGAGAAAACAGTAGCAGCAACTAAAGAAGTTGCAGTAGCACTGACTCCTAAGCAACAACAAGTTCTAGACATCGTTGTTAGCAATGCTGAAGGCATTAACCCTAAAGGTATCGGCCTAGCAGCTGGTCAAGAAGACGCGAAAGCAGCTTCATGGGCAACAGGCGCATTGAAAAAACTTCTTGAAGAAAACCTAGTAGCGAAAGAGCAGCTAGCAGGTAACAAGGTTATCTACAAAGCTATCTAATCCCACGGGATGATATTCGCTTCGTTAAGTTTTTAAGCCTCGATTATCGAGGCTTTTTTGTATCTGAAAGGTGCTGAATAACTCCTTTACTTTTCCCATTCTAAATATCCTCTTAACTGATTCACGATAACTTCCAATTTTGTTTCTTATCAGCGAGCACTAAAGTAGGGCGGATCAACCGATAAATGCGGATGACTCTCCCTAAAATGCAGCAACGACTAGAGCTTCATCACGAAATGGGAATCAATTGTTAATACGGGTACATTGTAACTACTTAGGTATTTATCAATACGCATTTTCGGGGGGGAATTCTTCAAGTCCTTTAAAATCGTTACCATTCTTTTATCTCCTACGTAGTTCTACTTAATCCTTTGATCTAATACGTACCTTTACACAAGCTCAGGGTGCGTGCTCTCCCTGATATCTTGTTGCTTCATCGCGGTGCACTCTTAGGTTGAATCATAAAAAATGCTCAAAGAAAGAGTGTTAACCCAACAAAGGACGTGAACATGAGTCTCATTTCTAATTCCCTTACACGAGTTTTTAAAAACGTAGCGGTAACTGCTGCGGCTTGTTTAGCTTTGGTCGCAACCGGTGCAACAGCTGCGGATAAGGTTTATCGTTTGAAACTTGCTGAAACATGGGGACCTAATTTCCCTATTTTCGGTGATGCAACGAAAAACATGGCAGCGATGGCTGAGAAGATGTCGAATGGCCGACTGCAAATCCGAATCGATTCAGCGAACAAACACAAAGCCCCTCTAGGCGTTTTTGACATGGTTAAGTCTGGTCAATACGACATGGGTCACTCAGGCTCTTACTACTGGAAAGGTAAAGTTCCAAACACTCTTTACTTCACTTCTATGCCTTTCGGTATGACGCCTGCAGAACAATACGCATGGTTCTATCACGGTGGTGGTATGGAGTTGATGGAGCAGGTTTATTCTCCACACAACTTGATGTCATTCCCAGGTGGTAACACCGATATCCAGATGGGTGGTTGGTTTCAGAAAGAGATCATCAGCGTTGAAGATCTACAAGGTCTGAAAATGCGAATCCCAGGCTTTGCAGGCGAGATTCTTGCTGAGCTAGGTGCTAAACCGACCAACATTGCCCCAGGTGAGCTTTACACGTCTCTAGAGCGTCGCACGATTGATGCGCTAGAGTGGGTAGGTCCATCACTGGATTTACGTATGGGTTTCCACAAAATCGCGCCTTACTACTACACAGGTTGGCACGAGCCGGGTTCAGAGCTTCAGTTCCTAGTGAACAAGCGTACATGGAACAAGCTTCCTGAAGATCTACAAGAAATCCTGCGTGTTGCAATGCGTACAGCGGCTTACGACATGTACACACAAGCAACGCATGAAAGTGGTAAGAACTGGGTTTCAATGAAGACTGAGTACCCAGATGTACAAGTAAAAGATTTCCCGCCAGAGGTTATGTCTGCACTGAAAGAAGCGAACGATCGCCTACTTGCTGAGCACGCTGAGAAAGATGCATTGGCAAAAGAGATTCAAGCTTCACAAGCAGCTTACCTAGAGCAAGTACGTTCATGGACAGATATTTCACATAGAGCTTATCTAAATAGCCAAGCGAAATAATCGACGGTTGTTGAACTGAAGTTAAATGAACCCAAAGCTTTTCTTATTGAGTATTTAAGAGTGGATAAGCTGAGGGTTCATTTTAAACATAATAATTAAATGCCCAAGAACCCTTTCTACATCGAACAGCTTGTTACCCCGCTGCACGATGTCTTTTCAAATTCCATGGAGTCGGGAATGCGAAGTCTAATTTATATTGAACGCCTGTTTAATCGTATCGGTGATGCACTGGGATGGCTTTCCAGTATGTTGTTTATTTTACTTATCGCCAACGTCGTGTATGACGTTGTCATGAGATATGCATTCAACGATGTCTCTATCGCCTTCCAAGAGATGGAATGGCACCTTTTCTCAGCCGTTTTCCTATTAGGTGTTCCTTATGCCATCAAAGCGGGTGGTCATGTTCGAGTTGACGTGTTCTACGAGCAACTGAGCTTTAAAGCACAAGCGATAATTGACCTGCTAGGCACACTTATCTTCTTACTGCCGTTTTGTTTGCTGGTGGCTTGGTTTGGTATCGATGTTGCCAAAGAGAGCTATGAACTGGGTGAAACCTCAGGCGATCCCGGTGGCCTGCCGTATCGCTGGATCATCAAAGCCATGATCCCACTGTCATTCTTCTTGATGGCACTGAGTGGCGTAGGTTTGATCCTGCATTCACTGAACAAGATTTTTAATCCCCATCTCATCCATGCCAATAACAAATAGAGGCTAAACATGATTGGAATAGTAATGTTTTTCGTAGCCTTGTTTGCGCTTCTACTTGGCTTCCCTGTGGCGTTCACCTTTGGTGGTATCGCGTTAATCTTTGGTGTTTGGGCTGAGGGCATTGAAATGTTTGCCTTCATGCCATATCGAATTCAATCCATTATGGAAAACACGGTGCTGATGGCCGTTCCATTGTTTGTTTTCATGGGGCTTGTTCTACAAAAGACCAAGCTTGCTGAGCAGTTGCTTGAGTCGATGGGACGACTGTTTGGTGGCGTTCGTGGTGGTATCGCGATTTCAACCGTCTTAGTAGGCTCACTGCTTGCGGCTTCTACTGGTGTGGTTGGTGCTTCTGTGGTTGCAATGGGACTTATCTCGTTGCCAGTAATGCTTAAGTACAATTACGACAAAGGCTTAGCGTGCGGCACCATTTGTGCGTCTGGTACGTTAGGGCAAATCATTCCACCATCCATCGTATTAATCTTATTAGGTGACGTATTAGGTGTGCCAGTAGGTGACTTGTTCCAAGCGGCGATTTGGCCGGGCGTGATGTTAGTTGGTGCTTATATCCTCTACATCTTGATATATGCCAAGTTACACCCTGAAGCGGCTCAACCGATTGAGCGAGACGATTCAATCAGCCGTAAGCAAGAGGTGTTGGATGCACTTAAAGCGATTCTTCCGCCTCTTGCGTTAATCATTGTCGTACTGGGTTCAATCTTTGCGGGTGTGGCTACGCCAACAGAGTCTGCTGCATTAGGTGGCGCGGGTGCGATGGTATTAGCACTGCTTTACGGTCAGTTTAGTTGGTCGATGGTGTATGACGCATCGAAAGAGACGGTGAAAGTAACGGCGATGGTATTTGCTATCTTGCTGGGTGCGACTGCGTTCTCGATGGCGTTCACTTATACCGGTGGTGATTATCTGGTTGAAGAGTGGATGCTACAGCTTCCGGGTGAGAAGTGGGGCTTCCTGATCATCACCATGTTAGTGATTTTGATTCTGGGTTTCTTCATCGATTTCGTAGAGATCTGTTTCATCATCGTGCCAATTATTGCGCCGGTTGCTGAGTTGATGGGCATTAACATGACATGGTTTGCTATCCTGATTGCGATGAACCTGCAAACCTCATTCTTAACACCGCCGTTTGGTTTCAGCCTGTTCTACCTAAAAGGCGTGGCACCAAAAGGCGTAACTACGAAGGATATCTACCGAGGTGTGATGCCATTCATTCTGATTCAGATCCTAGTACTTGGATCACTTCTCGCATTTCCAGCTTTCTATGGAATGTGAGTGACGCCAAGAATGTGAATGATATGTTTCAAGGGTTAACGATAAATTGCTAAAATAAAACGGCTTATTGATGTTCAGTAAGCCGTTTTTTGTGAGGAAAAGGAATGCCTCTAAAAGCCAAATTGATTTTGCTGACGCTGCTCCCGTTGCTATTGGTAACGGCGAGTATTAGTTGGATCTCGTTACACCAAACCAAAACGTTGGGCGCGAAAGAGGTCGAAATCTTCAGAGACAGCTTAATCAAGTCACGTGAAAACGCCCTCAAGGACACAGTAGACCTAGCATTCGATGCCATTGAGCACATCTACAACGACCCTGACATCCAAGAAGCCCAAGCCAAAACGGAAGTTCGAGCCATATTGTCTAAACTTAGATACGGGTCGGACGGGTATTTCTTTGCCTACGATCGCCACGGAACCAATTTAGTTCATCCGATTCAGCCTGAATTGATTGGTCAAAACTTACTTGAACTGCAAGACGAGGATGGTGACTTTCTGATAGAAGCCCTGCTAAGAGAGGCACAAACGGGCGGAGGATTTCACCAGTATTTATGGCAAAAGCCATCGACGGGTGAGGTGGTGTCTAAGTTGAGTTACGCCGCTTGGCTAGAACGCTGGGATTGGATGATTGGCACCGGTTTGTATATTGAAGATGTGCACCAAGAAGTGGCTTCAATGCAGGCTGAGATAAACAAGAATATTGAAACCACGTTCTTTTCTATTGTGGTGATTTTGAGTGTGACGGTGGCGGTTATTATCGTGCTTACCTTAGCCATCAACATGCATGAACATCGTATTGCCGATAACAACCTCAAAGAACTGGCGCATAAGACGGTGATGTTCCAAGAAGACGAGAAGAAACATCTAGCACGTGAGTTACATGATGGTATTAACCAATTATTAGTGTCGAGTCGTTGTCACTTAGAGCTACTCGGTAATAAGCTACAGAGTGAGGACCTTAAAGCACATTTGAATAAGTCACAGCATTCACTGATGCGAGCGATTGAAGAGGTGAGGCACATTTCACATCAACTTCGCCCAAGTTCACTGGATGACATAGGCTTAGAAGCGGCATTGTCTTCGTTGTTATTAGATTTTCAGGCGCACTCCGGTATTGAGGTGGAAACTTTATTTAGCACTCAACCGGGTAAGTTAAAATCAGAAGCCGCAACGACCTTGTATCGAGTGGTGCAAGAGTCATTGAACAACATAGAGAAACACGCGCAAGCGACCAAGGTAACGGTTATCGCTCAGCAAATTGGCAACGTGTTGCAACTGCTTATCCAAGATAACGGTGTTGGTTTCAATACCTATAAAGCGATGGAGAAACGAGGGATCGGACTGCGTAACATGAGAGAGCGAGTGGAGTTCATCGGCGGTGATTTTGAGTTGATGAGTGAGACTGGTTTCGGAACGGAAATTACAGTGTTACTGACACTAGAAGGATTAGTGAATGAGTGAAGTTATTCGAGTTGTGATTGCTGACGATCACCAAGTCGTACTGGATGGCTTTATGGCGAGATTAGAACTCGAGCCTGATATTAGCGTGATAGGCACAGCCAGTAATGGATTAGAAGCGGTTGAGACAGTGAAAACGCTGCGCCCTGATGTGGTGCTGATGGATATTAGCATGCCTATCATGAATGGTATTGATGCGACCCACCTGATTAAAGAAGAAGACCCTGAAGCCAAGGTGTTGATGCTGACCATGCATAACAACCGTGAATACATCATGAAGGTGATGCAGTCTGGTGCGGTCGGCTATATGTTGAAAGAGATTTCGGCTGAAAAAATGGTGCAGGCAATCAAAACCGTCAATCAAGGTTCGACCTATTTCTGTGAAAAAGTAACGCAGAATTTGTTTACTCAGCCAATTACTCCGACGCAATCTGTGAAGAATCCATTGAGCAGACGTGAAGAAGCGGTATTGAAATTAGTCGCGAAAGGGGAGAGCAGTAAAGAGGTCGCGAAGGCACTGAATATCAGCTATCGAACGGTCGAAACCCATAGACAAAATATTAAGCATAAGCTAGATATTCACTCTACAGCAGAGCTTGCTAAGTACGCGGTCAGTTCCGGGCTTGTGGACTGATCTTACGCTAAATTACATTAAATGTGTAATTTAATTACTAAACGTGTAATTTAGGCCTCCTTTGTGGAGGTTTTTTTAGTATTTTTGCGACAGGTTGATATTCTTCTTTTCGAAATTCAAGCGCCGAATGCAATGTTGCAAACAGTGCGCTGCAAATTAGAGAGGAAGCATGGAGCCTGTAAAAGATAGGTATAGTATTGAAAATACCGATTATACAGTAGGACAAGATAACGTTCAGAAATGGGGGTTCGATGTTCATAACCCAGTATTTGGAATCAGTGCAGGAGCGATCATTATCTTCCTGTTGGCACTTCTAGTTGCAGACCCTGATACCGCAAAAGCGGCGCTTGATGGAATCAAATGGAAAGTCATCTGTAACTTCGATGGTTTCTTCATGTGGGCAGCAAACATCTTCGTTATTTTCTGTTTTGCCCTCATTGTCTCCCCGTATGGCAAGATACCTATTGGTGGCAATGATGCCAAAGCAGAGCACTCCAACCTATCTTGGATGTCGATGTTATTCGCCGCGGGAATGGGTATTGGTTTGATGTTCTGGGGTGTGGCTGAGCCAGTGGCTTACTTCACGGGTTGGTATGAAACGCCATTAGGTGTCGAAGCATATTCACCTGAAGCCGCTAAATTAGCGCTAGGCGCAACCATTTATAACTGGGGCTTACACGGCTGGGCTATCTATGCTGTTGTTGCTCTGGCACTTGCTTTCTTCACCTTCAATAAAGGTTTACCTTTATCAATCCGCTCTATTTTCTACCCTATCTTAGGTGATAGAACTTGGGGTTGGTTTGGTCATATTGTTGATATCGTTGCTGTGCTTGCAACACTGTTTGGTCTTGCAACTTCATTGGGCTTAGGTGCTCAGCAAGCAACAAGTGGTATTAACCATGTATTTGGTACCGATGGCGGTATTGGTATGCAACTGGTTGTTATCGCAGTGGTCACTTTCTTAGCGACAATGTCGGTTGTTCGTGGCATCAATGGCGGCGTAAAGGTGCTAAGTAATGTGAATATGTTGGTCGCTTTAGGCTTGCTGATTTTCGTGACGATTGCTGGTGGCATTGCTGGTATTAAAGCTATCCCAACGGCGCTGATGGGTTACGTCGAAAACTTTATTCCTCTAAGTAATCCCCATGGTCGTGATGATGAATCGTGGATGCAAGGTTGGACGGTATTCTACTGGGCGTGGTGGATGTCTTGGTCTCCATTCGTAGGTATGTTTATCGCTCGTATTTCTAAAGGTCGTACGATTCGTGAATTCATCGTCGCGGTACTGTTCATCCCAACGACAGTGATCATTATCTGGATGGCGATTTTTGGCGGCATCGCGATAGACCAAGTGGCGAACAAGGTGGGGGAAATTGGTGTGAATGGTCTGCAAGATATTACACTTTCTCTTTTCCATACTTACGATGCGCTGCCAATGAGCTCTGTGCTTTCTGTAGTATCGATTAGTTTGATCATGGTGTTCTTTATCACCTCATCTGATTCTGGCTCGCTTGTTATCGATAGCATCACCTCGGGCGGTAAAGTCGATGCGCCAGTACCACAACGTGTATTTTGGGCGTTGATGGGCGGTGCAATTGCAGCGGTTCTACTGTGGGTTGGTGGCACGGAATCTATTCAAGCACTACAAGCTGGAACGGTCTCTATGGCGCTGCCATTTGCATTCATATTATTGCTTATGTGCCTAAGCTTATTGCTTGGTTTACGAACTGAAAATCAATTGGTTAAGCACCAAAATGCTTTGAGTTAAAAGTATTATTGAAACAACGGCCGACTTGTTCGGCCTTTTTTTCGCCAGCAATTTGAGTAATTACGTGAATATTGGATCAAAACCCATCGAACTGATTCAGGTTTACTGAAAACAATAAGTTAACCTGCTAAACTTCAGACATCCAAGTATTTGAATTATTGTGACAATAACTTGTACTACTTGGATTGTATGTTCGAGTTTGTAATTAAGTCACAGGTAAGTAAGGGATACGAGGTCAATAGACCTTATGAGTATTCCGTAGAGAGGGATAATGACTAAAGGTATAGATAAATACAGTATCGACAGTACGGATTACACTGTTGGTCAAGATAACGTCCAAAAATGGGGTTTTGATGTTCATAACCCAGTATTTGGTATCAGTGCGGGACTTATCGCTTTGTTCCTGATCGGTGTTCTTATTACAGATACCGCTTCGGCAAAGGCTGCACTAGATGGCGTTAAAGGCCAGATTATCAATTCGTTTGATTGGCTTTTCATCTGGTCGGGTAATATTTTCGTAATTTTCTGCTTAGGTTTGATTGTTTCTCCGTACGGCAAAATCCGCCTTGGTGGTGTTGATGCGACGGCAGATTATTCTTTTATGTCTTGGCTATCGATGCTGTTTGCCGCAGGTATGGGTATCGGCTTGATGTTCTGGAGTGTGGCAGAGCCAGCAGCATATTACACCGGTTTGTATGAGACTCCGTTAGGTGTTGAAGCGAATACACCAGAAGCGGCTAAGCTAGCACTAGGTGCAACCATGTATCACTGGGGACTGCACCCTTGGGCGATTTATGGTGTAGTGGCATTGTCACTGGCTTTCTTCTCTTACAACAAGGGATTACCTCTTTCAATTCGTTCTATCTTTTACCCAATCTTAGGCGATAGAGCTTGGGGCTGGGCAGGTCACATTGTTGATATTCTTGCAGTGCTTGCAACCCTATTCGGTTTGGCGACATCACTTGGCCTGGGTGCACAACAAGCGGCAAGTGGTATTCAGCATGTATTCGGCATTGAAGCGGGCTTAGGGCTGCAAGTTATTGTGATTACAGCGGTGACTTTATTGGCGGTAGTATCAGTACTTCGTGGTATTGATGGTGGCGTTAAAGTTATCAGTAACATCAACATGTTGGTTGCTTTCCTACTGCTTATCTTAGTGGCTCTAATCGGCTACGCGGTGACTTTAGGTTCTATCCCAACAACATTGATGGCATACATTGAAAACATCATTCCGCTAAGTAACCCTCACGGTCGCGAAGATGAAACGTGGATGCACGGTTGGACTGTATTCTACTGGGCTTGGTGGATCTCATGGTCTCCATTCGTAGGTATGTTTATCGCACGTGTTTCTAAAGGTCGTACCGTTCGTGAGTTCATCACAGCAGTACTGATTGTACCGACTACAGTGACTATCATTTGGATGTCAGTATTCGGTGGCATGGCGATTGACCAAATCGTGAATAACGTTGGTATTCTTGGTCAAGACGGCCTAACGGATGTATCACTAGCAATGTTCCAAATGTTTGATGCACTGCCGTTCGGTACTCTGCTTTCAATCATTGCGGTTGTATTGGTTCTAGTATTCTTCATTACATCGTCTGACTCAGGCTCTCTAGTAATCGACAGCATCACCGCGGGTGGTAAAGTTGATACACCTGTGCCTCAACGTGTGTTCTGGGCGTTCCTTGAAGGTGCGATTGCAGTGGCACTATTGTGGGTTGGTGGTACTGAAGCAGTACAAGCTCTTCAAGCTGGTGCTATCTCGACGGCGCTGCCTTTCACCATCATTCTGTTATTGATGTGTGTGAGCTTGCTAATGGGTATGCGTACAGAAAAACGCTAGCTCATAAAAGCGTGAATCGACCGTGTTATAAATACAGTCGAACGATAAATAATACGAAGGCAGGTGAGGAGACTCACCTGCCTTTTTTCTATCTATTTTCATGACAGTTTCTATACATACTTCATCGTATCGGATCTGAAATATTTTGTAATAACCATATCGTTAATAGCGCCTTGAATTTGGCGTTATGCCAACTAATTGGCATAAGCTAAGGCTATGGTTTACATAAAAATATATTCCAATATTAAATAGTGAAATCGCTCGAATTTAATACTGATATTGGGTAGTATGCGCGGGATTTCCCACCACTCGTGAAACTTTGACATGAAACTAACACTAAAACAGAAGTTAATAGGTGCTAGCCTATCTGCTGTTATAGTTATGGCAACAGCGTTGACCTGGCTATCAGCAAACCAACTATTTGAACAGACTCGTAATGGCGTATACCTACGAGCTGAAAGCGTATCAGAAGCAGCATCTGAAGGTATTAAAAACTGGATTGGTATTCGCACGGATATCGCATCAGCATTTAATGACTTTTCACGAGAAAGCGATGTTGTTCCTTTCCTAAAGCAAGCTCGCGTAGCGGGTGGTTTTGACGATATCTTTTTAGGTACACCAGAAGGTGGCATGTACCGTTCACACCCTGAACGTAATCGTGCAGATTACGATCCACGTCAACGCCCTTGGTACCAAGAAGCAAATGCAGCAGGTAAGCAGATCATTACTACGGCTTACCAAGATGCAATCACTAAAGCACTACTAGTAACCATCGCAGAACCAGTTCGTCACAATGGTCAACTTGTTGGTGTGGTAGGTGCTGACGTACTTATCGATCAATTGGTTAATGACGTTATCAGCCTAGATGTGGGTGACAATGCTCACGCAATGCTAATCGATGCGTCTGACGGCACATTCCTAGCGCACCCAGATTCAGCACTAAGCCTGAAGCCAGTAAGCCAGCTTTCTAATGACATCTCTATGCCTATTATCGAGAACGCAGTGCGTACTGGTAGCATCGAGATCATTAAAGAACGTGGCGCTGAGAAGCTGCTTTACTTCACGAAAGTACCAAACACTAACTGGATCTTCGCGGTTCAGATGGACCGAGCGACTGAAGAAGCAAACCACTCAACACTACTTACTCAGCTTATTATGACTGCTGTAGTGATCACGCTTATCGTGATCGTACTGGCTTCTTGGTTGGTGAGTTTCCTATTCCGCGACCTAAACCGAGTTTCTGCGGCACTTGAAGAGATCGCTTCAGGTGAAGGTGACCTTACTCAGCGTCTTGAGCCAAAGAGCGACGACGAAATTGGTCAGCTTGCACAAAACTTCAACCGTTTTGTGGGCAACATGCACACAATGGTGATCAAGCTAAGTGAAGTGTCTGCTGCATTGGGTAACCAAGCGCGCCAAACTGCATCACAAGCGGAAGAGCGTAGCGCTCGCATCCAGATGCAACAAGACGAAATCAACATGGTTGCAACGGCTGTTAACGAAATGGCAGCGGCAACACAAGAGATCGCGGGTAACGCAGACCACACGGCACAGAACTCATCTGAAGCGGTTGGTGCGTGTGAGCACGGTACTGGTCAAGTAACACAGACTCAAAGTTCAATCCAAAACCTTGCTCAAGAAGTTCAGATTGCGACGAACGTAATCCTAGAGCTTGAAGAACACGGTAATAGCATCAACGCTATCTTGTCTAACATTCAAGGCATCGCTGAACAGACAAACCTACTTGCACTTAACGCAGCGATTGAAGCAGCTCGTGCAGGTGAGCAAGGTCGTGGCTTTGCGGTTGTTGCTGATGAAGTTCGTGTTCTGAGCCAACGTACACACGGTTCAACACAAGAGATTCAACAGACTATCGAATTGCTACAAGGTACAACAGGCAAAGCGGTTAGCATCATGAATGACAGCCGTACTCTGGCTGAAACCAGTGTTGATGACGCAAACTCAGCGGCTGCAAGCCTAACGCAAATTCATGCTGCTGTTGAACGTATCAGCGACATGGCGACACAGATTGCTTCTGCGGCAGAAGAACAAGCTTCTGTAACGTCTGAGATTACTCGTAACACTGAGGGAATCCGTGACGTGTCTAACGAGCTAGCAGACGAAGCACACCAAGCGGCAGAGCAAGCAGCTCAGCTGTCTGAACTGTCTCACGAGCTAGAGAGCGAAATCAGTCGCTTCAAGCTGTAAGCACTAAAGCGTAAATTTAAAGCCGAATGTGGTCATCACATTCGGTTTTTTTGTGCCTCTTAGTTGGAGGCTTAGGCACTGAGTGCTAGTTGTTCGGGTAACCTGGGAACTTCGCTTTTAGATTGGCGCGAGTAGGGAAGTATTTCTCCATAAACTTCACCATCGCAGGGTCGTTCTTTTGAAGCTCTGTGAATGTCGCGGAACTTAGCTCTTGAGCGCTGTAGCCTTTGTAGTTTACGTCGTAGTAAGCGTACAGAGAGTACGCTAGGTATTCTTGATCGTATGACTCAGCGTCTAGGTCAGCTTCAACAATCGTCGAGTCTTTTCCATTTGGAAAGTAAGAGCCCGCAAGAATCGCTTTTTCATTTAGCTCATCGAGTTCTTTTTGCATCACACCCCACTTTGATGAAGGTGACTGCACCGCTAAATTCATCACACCGTAGTCGTGTACAAAGTGAATGATCTCTTCAAACGCAGCGTCTCGTTGATTTGCTAAGTCCGGCTTGTTTTCGCCTGCTGTAGTATCTGTCGTTTCAGTCGCGAATAGATCTTGGAAGCGGTAGTTTTCATCTAAGTAATCGCCCGCACCTCTGTTAGCCCAATCATCATCGTAAAAGAACGCCATCGCAGCTTTGCTGTCGTAGATCGCCTTGGTCACTTCAGCTGGGAAGTTATCAAGGTAGTAGTGCATGATCTTCTTAACGTGCGCAACTTTGGCCGTGCCGTCATTCTGTGTTTTGTCTTCGATCAGTAATGGGATCTTGTAACCATGAGCTTCTACGCAACTGCGTTGCTTGATGCCATTGTTAAGCAAGTTGCCTGTTGTGTCTGAAATAACAGAACAATCACTCGTTGGTACACGAGCGAACGTCTCTGAAGCACTTTGAGCAAAGCTTGGAACAAATTGGATAGCGTTACTTAGGGTGTTACCCACGCGAACGTAAAGGTTCATCGGTCTCATCTGGTCGATATTAAACTTGTCGCCAGTGCTATCGATGATGAATTGCTTGTTGATGGTTACGGTGTCGGCTTTTTTCCAAAGAATGATGTTCTTGATGTTGTTTTCGACTTTCGCAACAGCAAGTTTTTCTGGTGTTGTGGTTGAGTTGAAGTTCTCGTAGTAAATATTAAAGTTTTCAACGTCATATGTTTTACCAGACGAGTTTGTTGCGGTTACTGTAAACGTAATGTCTGCGTCATTTTGAGTCTTATAGTTGCGCTCTGGGATACCATGAACTTGAGCAAAACCGCCGCTCGATTTTAGGTTATTACCGTACTGGGTAATATCAACGTTCACGTTTTTGTCTGCGCCATTTTTAATCGACTTTACGCTGAATTGCAGCGAGAAATTGTTGCCCAAGCTAACCACTGAGTTGGCGCTAGATGCGTCAATGACATTTTTTGAAGCACTGTTATTGTTACCGCCACCGCTTCCGCCGCCACAGGCAGTAAGCATTGTTGTAACAACAAGAGTAGGAATAATAAGTTTATTTATCATAGAGAACCAAATTATCTGCAAGCAATAAAGCTCGCATGTTACAAGAAATGGTATTTTCTCTTAGTAAGCCTTTGTAAGTTATGTATTGATAGAGCTTACAAATAATCTTTAAGTTATGTATTCGAGCTATTAATTTGCGGGAAGTAAGAAGGGTAATCAAAGTGGGCAAGCCTAAGTTGCCCACTGGTTTACTTTGCTTAGAAGTATTTTTTCGCTACTTCAACAGCTTTGTCCAAATCTGGAATCATAGTCAGCTCTGGAACTCGCTGAATATGAACGATTTTGTTGTCTTTATCGACAACGAATGTGCTACGAGCCAATAAACCAAGCTCGTTGATTTGTGTGCCTGATTCAAAACCAAAAACGTGGTCTTTGGCATCTGAAAGCAAAGTTAGGTTGTCTGTAATACCTTTCTCATTCTTGAATCGATCCAGTGCGAAAGTCGTGTCTGCACTTAGGCCGATAAATTCAATGTTATCTGTCAGTTCAGGGTTTGCTTTTACAAAGTTAGAAAGATCCTGAGCTTGTTGGTTACATACTGGTGTGTCAATCGAAGCCAGTAAACTAAAGATACGCACTTTGTCTGTTTTTGCTGTGGTATCGTACGGCTGATTTTTGTTTGTCATCAATGTCACTGAAGGCAGGTAATCACCAACAGCCAAGCTATTACCAACAAGGTTGAACGTTGTCTCGTAGTATAAAGTCAGCGTATTGTCTTTCCCTGTTGGAGCCGTTTCACTGGTTGTTAAGTAGTCCGCAGCACCAGCCGTTGTGGTTAAAATCAGTGCCGCTAGCGTGATTAGCGTTTTTTTCATGTTGAGTCTCTTGAATTATATTAGTTAAGCTCAGTTTCAAGCGCAGCGAACTCTAGCGAAATAAGATGCGGTTTGTTCAAACCAACAGATAATGAAAATCACACCGTTCGATTTTATTATAAAATATCAACGACTAAGAGAATAAGACCCTATTTAAAATGAGAGCTTACATAAGCTGAGTATCTTGGATATTTGTAATATTCTAACTTCAGAGCTGTCATTTTTTATTTTGTATGAATGCAAGTAGTTATGGGCTTTATTCTTATAAACTATCGAAAAATCGGTCTCAAAAACACCTTCGCCATTTTTAGTTACTGTTATATCAATATGCCTAGCTCTACAGTCCTTATATGAGCTTACTCGGATTATTCCCTCCATACTATCAAGGTCTAACATCCCCGTATGATCAACAAGGTTATATGAGATGTTTTCTGTGGACACCAAACGCTGGGTCATATTTTTGTTGATATTATTTGTGTTATAGCAACCTCTAATGAGTGACAAGGAGGAAATAGCCAGCATTAACATGAATAGCTTTTTAAGATAAACCAGAGTTTCGCGAGGTTTATTCGACGGCTCTTGGTTGTCGATTACTTCGACAGGTACTGAGACTTCGCTTGTTGCTCCATCTATGGCAGCAGCGGCTACTGTGTCGTCCTCCTGGGTTTCGGAAGTTAGACTGGTTTCAGTTGGTGAATGGCTTTCAGTAGGTAGATGGGCTTCTGATGACTCTTCATTGGATATTTTCTCAAGCAAATAGCCAGCTTTATTCACCGTGGTGAGCTTTGTATTTTTAATACCAATCGTTTTGAGCGACTTTCTTAACGTACTGATCGTATTGGTTAGAGATTGATCAGAGACAATGGCACCGTTCCAACATTCACTAAAAAGCTCATCTTTACTCACACATCGACCATTATGGTTATGCAAATAGAGTAAAACACGGAATGGTTTTGGCCTTAGTTTGATTAAGGTTTTATTTTCGATATTCATTATCGAACGATCGCTCAGGTTTATATGTAACTCATCATTAATTACAAGTGAATTATCATTAATCATTCTACTTCTCTCAAATTAATTATTTTTATTGTTATTACGCCTAGACCAACTTGTCGTCGATTCTATTTTTTTTCATCGCTTTGGCTATCAAAAATCAAGTTCGTTTGAAAAATGTGTGGAATGTATATTTGGTGTGTTTTTAGTGAGTTTTGAATGATGTGGTTTAGGTTGGGCGCAAGTACGATAGACGCATAATTCACGGATAGAACATCAACAGATATAGGGATTATTAATAACGTTGTTTGTTTTTGGGAGTGAAGATGAAAGTTGTATCAAAAGAAAGTGTTACACGTGTTTTAGGCAGCATTGAAGAATATAAACAGGTAGCTTGTGTTGAATCCAAAGGCTTAGATGTCATCAGCTTATTGGTTCGCTTATGTCACCTTCAGAGCAAGAAGATCTCAGAAGACGATCGACAAGTCTTAGTAGACCACATCAAGGATTTGATATCAGAAGAGCTAGCCTTTGCCCAAAAAATGGAACTGGAAGAAGCTGAAGCGATATTAATGAACTCCGTTAGCCCGCTACGCAATCCAGCACAGTCCAAGTGAGGCTAACTGATGCTTGAGTGGAACTCTGAACACCGTCGATACGAGATGTCGGTTCTTGGATTTAAAGTGCACAGTGTCTTTCAGTCGATTAATGACGCTGACCAAAATGTGTTTGGCTATGAGGCGATATGCCGAGTAGAGATGCAAGGTGCAAAGGTAAACGTTAAACGCTTCTATAAAATTCTTGAGGACTTCGGTGAGAAGTCTGAGTTTAGATTTAAGTTTTTCTTGAACATTATGCACTTGAGAAACTTTCGGAACTCGAGCATCTACGGTCGTGATCTAAAGCTGTTTCTCAATGTTACCCCATGCTTTTTTAAGTACTTTTCATACGGGAAAGACTTAAACAGCTTATATCTCCCGTTAATCAAGGAGGAGCGGGTAGACTTGAGTCAAATCGTCGTCGAAATTGTCGAGGACTATTGCCCTTTAGCTGACATAGAGAGTTTACATCGAGGTACTGAGTACCTCAGAAACATAGGTATTTCGTTCGCACTGGATGACTTTGGCTCTGGTTGGGCGGGTTATAGCCGCATGGCAGTCGTGAAGCCTGACTACCTCAAAGTGAGCCGTGATATGTTGATTGAGTTTGCTATGAGTGGTTCTCAAGACGACAACCTTTTGGAAGAACTGAACACCATTACGACGATACAAGGTATTAAGGTGATTTTTGAGGGGATTGAGAACGTGGATAACTTACGTTCTGCTGCCCAGTATGGGGCTGATTATTATCAGGGTTACCACATAGATTTCCCTAAATCTTATCCTGTAAACATGCAAGACCAAGGTGTTGCCACGCCAGATGAAAAATTCAGGCTAAACACTTATCTCAATAAGAAAACCAGAATAACGAGTAAAAGCGCTTAACTCACCAAGTGACTGAACCCGCGCTCCAAATAATCAATTTGTCGATTTCCCTTATCTGAACTACTACTCTTCGGTTCACTAACCTCTCGTGTGGGAGGTTAGCTTTTTGGCTAGTGATAGTGATAGTGATAGTGATATTGATATGAGTGAGTTGTATTTGAATTACTTCGGATTGAACGCTGGGGGAGGGCTAACATTATTCTAATAGAGGATTACAGTTCGTTTTCTGAGTTTCTTTTTGATTTTGTTTCTGAATTGCTTTCTTGGATTAACTGAATCAATTCGCTTTTGCTGTAGGTGCAATAGGCATGGAGAAACCTCTCAACCTCTTCAATTTCAACTTGGTTCACTCTGCACGATACATACCCTTCCTTCTGATCAACACCAAGCTTAATGTTGTAAAGCTGCTGTTCTCTATCCACAAAAAGACAAGTCCCTTCACTGGTACAAATACTAACGTTGGCGTTTTCGTTTGAGTTAATCGAAGACCATAAATCATCAAATGACGCTTTGATCGCATCATAGTCTTTACGTTCCGCTACTTCGTCTCTTGTAAGAGACATCATGCAAATCTCACTCATAGTTTTCCTCTCTATATTTACAAAAAATTCTCCCAGCATTGTGAGGATGCTGGGAGAATCAATGTCATTCAGTTTAGATAGCGATTTACGCAGCCTTAGCGTTGTTCTTTAGCTGTTCTAGACAACGGATGAACACACGTAGGTTACGATACACGTCTGTTTGATCATAAAACACGCCAACATTCTCTAATTCTATCGGGCCTGATACTGCGTTATCTAGCATTAGGTTATCAATTAAGCCAAAGTTTTCTAGCGTCATGCCGATGCCATCCACATAGGTTTACTCATCGATTTGCTTAGCATTTGGCAGTTGGTCTAGGTTTCGTTTTAAGAAAAGATCAGAATTGTTGCTGTAGGCAAGTACCGTTTTACCTAGCGCTTTACCAAAGCCCATCTCATAGGCTGTACCCACATCGCAGCTCGCGCCTCTGAAAGGTGTCATGTTGGCGATGACGATATCACAGCTCTCAATAAGCTCTTCATTAGCGCGGCCAATCTTTAAGCCATTTTGCTGAGGGCTAGGTTCATTCAACTCTAGAATATTGTCGAGTGGGAAAATACCTTCGAAGCCATAAGCTTCACAAATCTTCTTCTTTTGATCACCGATAGAGACAGCGTCAGTTAGAAATACTTCTGGTCCTGCTAGATAAATGCGTTTCAACGTTTAACTCCTGATTAGCAACAATGCTTGGGTTTGTGCTGATATTTTTATCTATTGGATTGTTTAAGTAATAACCGAAAGTACACGGTTTGCTAACGTGTGGTTTTGGTGTGTTTTTAGCTTTATGGTTTAAAAAACGACTCGTTGGTACTGTTTTGCTTAAGCTCATAATTTGAATATTACTTTGAGGCTGCTTTGTGGTCACTTAAGGCAAGAGTGTGACGGTGAGTAGAATGAGAAGGTGACCTACTTGAGATACAGAAAAATCGATAGGCAATAAAAAAGCCCGAGTATGAACTCGGGCTTTGAATGTTTTTGTCAATGATGAAGCGACTAGATTGCCTGACGAAGTTGGAAATAGCGTCCTTGTTCGTTCAACAGTGTCTCGTGAGAGCCATGTTCTACAATCTCACCTTGTTCAATCAGAACGATAGAATCCATCGCTTCCAGACCAATCAAACGGTGTGTAATGAAAATAACTGTCTTACCTTCAAAATGCTTCTCAAACAGTGCCATGATGCTCTGCTCAGTTTGCTTATCTAGGCCTTCGGTTGGCTCATCAAGCAGCAGGATAGGGGCATCATGAAGAATGGCACGTGCAATACCAACACGGCGCTTCTCACCACCAGACAGTTGACGACCACCGTCACCTAACCAGCTATTAAGACCATCATTCTCAAGTAGCTTTTCTAGGCCAACGTCTTTAAGGATGTTAGCTAGGTGTTCATCGTTAGCATCTGGTTTCGCAATCAACAGGTTGTCGCGTAGGCTGCCATTCAAGATGTCGACACGCTGGCTTACCACACTGATCGATTCACGTAGTTGTGACTCGTTCCATTGTGTTAGTTCAATGCCCGCGATAGAGATATAGCCTTTCTTAGGATCCCAGTAGCGAGTTAGAAGTTGAATCAGTGTCGATTTACCCGAACCCGTTTGACCTACAATCGCTACTTTGTTCGTTGCCGGGATCGTTAGATCGACAGCGTTCAGAACACTGCGCTCAGAGTCAGGATAGTTGAACGTCACGTTTGAGAACGTAATATCAAGCGGCTTGTTAATGTCTAGTTTCTCTTCCGCGAACTGAACTTCAGGTTCTGAAAGAATCACTTCATTCAAGCGACGTGCAGAAGACAAAGTCTGACCTAAATGCTGGAACGCGCCCGCGATTGGCATCAATAGTTCAAAACTTGCCATGGTTGCAAACGCCATTAACGCGATGAACGGATCTGGAGCATTACCACCCACGCCGTCAGCCGCTAGCCAAAGCATCAGAACCAACGTCAAACCGTTGAACAGCATAAGCGCTGCTGAAGCCATGCCGGTTAGGTTAGCGTTCACAAACTGGTTCGCCATCAGCTTCTGTTGGGTTTCTAGAATCGCATTACGGTAACGCTCTTCCGCACCAAATAGAGTCAGTTCGCTGTAGCCTTCAATCCAATCAAGAGTGGTAACACGCAGCTCCGCTTTGTTTTGCGTCAGCTCACCACCGTTACATTTACCCAGCTTGTAAAACAAGACAGGCCAAATCAACAGCATGATAAGCAGGATAGAACCTAAGATCAGACCTAGTGAAGTATCAAACCACATCAAGAACAGAGTCAGGAAGAAGATACCAAACACACCAACCGTCACAGGGCTTACTAAGCGCAAGTAAACGTGGTCCATGGCGTCGACATCAGCAACCAAGCGGTTCAGTAGGTCAGCGTCACGTAGGTTTGAAATACGACCTGGGATCAGCGGAGCCAGCTTCTTGAAGAAGAAGATACGTAGATCAGTCAGTAGTTTGAATGTCGCATTATGGCTTACAACACGTTCACCCCAACGACCCGCAGTACGGCTCATAGCCAAACCACGTACACCACCACCCGGTAGCATGTAGTTGAAGGTTTCACGCGCAATCGTCAGGCCTGCAACCGCAGAAGCGGAAATGAACCAACCCGATAGCGTTAACAAGCCAATAGAAGCTGACAGAGTAGCAAAAGCCAATAGCATGCCTAGCGATAGGCCAAACCAATGCTTTTTATAGAGTTTCAGGTAAGGCAGTAAATCACGCATCTAAATTACCCTTATTGTCTTGTTGAGCTAAATTCGCGTTTAGCATCTCTTCGAATAAACCACCCGCAGTCGAAAGCTGAGAGTAATGACCCTGTTCCACAAGACCACCATCGCGCATAACCATAATGTTATCGACCGATTGAAGAGGAGCCAGTTGGTGCGTCACAAGCAGGGCAGTGCGACTTTCAATGTTGCTGTTGATGCCTTTCATCACTAGCTGCTCACTACGAGTATCTAGGCTAGCAGTAGGTTCATCAAGCAACCAGAATTGGCCGTCTTGAATCATTGCGCGAGCCAGTGCCAAACGTTGAGATTGACCAACAGATAGGCCGCCAGAACGATCAGAAATCATGTAGTCCAAGCCGTGCTCATTAACGAACTCACTAGCGAAAGATTGGTCTAGTGCGTTTTGAACCGTTTGGTCTGTGATATCTTGCTTACCTAGGGTGACGTTGTCACGAATGCTGCCGTGCAGCAACAGTGGGTTTTGACCAACCCAGCTAATGGTCTTACGCCAAGATGCCAAGTCTAAATCACGCAGTTCAATACCATTGATTTTCAAGCTTCCTTCATAAGGCATGAAACCAAGAATGGCATTAATCAAACTTGTCTTACCCGCACCACTTGGGCCAACTAATGCCGTTGACTGGCGAGTATTCAGTGCGAACGAGATTGGGCCTACCAGTTGAACACCTTCAGGGCTCAATACTTTCAAATCTTGAGCTTCAATATTGATTCCTTGAGCTGGGTCCAGTTGAGTGTCACCTGATTTAACCTTAGTGATGTCGGTTTCTAGGAACTCAACAATACTCTCGGCTGCGCCTACCGCTTGTTGTTTAGCGTGGTAGAAAGTACCTAAGTCACGCAGAGGTTGGTAAAACTCTGGCGCCAAGATAAGGATAAACAGACCTGCGAATAGCGTAATGCCAACACCGTAGTGACCAAAGTTAAGCTCGCCGATGTAAGTAAAACCAAAGTAAACCGCCGTCATCGCAATCGAGATAGACGTGAAGAACTCAAGCACTGCAGACGACAAGAAAGCGATCTTCAATACATCCATTGTGCGCGTTCTGAACACCTCAGATGCACCTTTCAACACTTCTGTTTCAGAGCTAGTGCGGTCGAAAAGACGAATGGTTGTCATGGACTGCAAACGATCGTAAAAGTGACCTGAAAGACGCTGAAGCGCTTTGAAGTTTTTACGGTTTGCGTCTGCGGCTTTCATACCCACCAATGCCATGAACATCGGTACCAGTGGCGCAGTCAGCAAGAAGATAAGGCCGGCTACCCAGTTTACTGGGAATACCACAACCAAAATAATGAATGGAATCAGTACTGACAAAGACATCTGTGGCAAGTAACGTGAGAAGAAGTCTTGCATGTCTTCAACTTGTTCTAGCAACAGCGTTGCCCACGTACCGGCTGGCTTACCTTTGATGTAAGCAGGGCCCAGTTCGCGTAGCTTGTCTAGAATGAGCTGCCTAATGTAGACACGGATCTGTTCACCACAGCGATAACCTGCGATTTCACGACCCCATGTACAGCCCGCACGGCCAACGACCGAGAGTGCCAAGCCAGCAAAATGACCAACCAGTTCAGATTTATCGACATTCTCGATGATCAACTGGTGAAGAATAGAGGCGAGAAGCGCTGCTTGAGCAATTAAAAACACACTTGAAAGTACGCCAAGGCTAATCGCAATCATAAGCCAGCGTTTTGCTAACTTACTTTGTTGCTTAAGCCACTTATTCAAGCTGCGTTGTTTTTTCTTATCCATTATGAAGGCTTAATGATAATTATTATTCGTTGAGGGCGGCTAGTATACAAAAGAAAGCCCAGTGGATATACCACTGGGCTTTAGGGATTTACAACAAAATGTGATGACGCCCTGCATCTACTAAGGCGAGAGCATCGATAATCAAATCTGCAATCTCAGATTTACTTATCGTTAAGGCCATCTAGGAAGCGTTCAGCATCCAGAGCAGCCATACAACCTGTACCAGCAGAAGTGATCGCTTGGCGGTAGTTGTGGTCCATAACGTCACCTGCAGCGAATACGCCAGGGATGCTGGTTTGTGTTGCGTTACCTTCAAGACCAGATTGAACGATGATGTAGTCATCTTTCATATCTACTTGGCCTTTGAAGATTTCAGTGTTCGGTTGGTGACCGATAGCGATGAACGCACCCATTACGTCGATATCTTCTGTCTTGTCAGATTGAGTATCTTTAATGCGAACGCCTGTTACGCCCATATCGTCGCCAAGAACTTCGTCTAGCGTGCGGTCAGTGTGAAGAACAATGTTGCCGTTCTCTACTTTGTCCATTAAACGCTTAACAAGAATCTTTTCAGCGCGGAACGTGTCACGACGGTGAATCAGGTGAACTTCAGACGCGATGTTAGATAGGTAAAGAGCTTCTTCAACTGCTGTGTTACCACCACCAACAACCGCTACTTTCTGGTTGCGGTAGAAGAAACCGTCACACGTTGCACAAGCAGACACGCCGCGGCCTTTGAATGCTTCTTCAGACTCTAAACCTAGGTACTTAGCTGATGCACCTGTTGAGATGATCAACGCATCACAAGTGTACTCGCCAGAATCGCCTTTAAGACGGAAAGGGCGGTTTGATAGGTCTACTTCGTTAATGTGGTCGAACAGGATCTCTGTTTCAAAGCGCTCTGCGTGCTCTTTCATGCGATCCATCAGTGCTGGGCCTGTTAAACCTTCAGCATCACCCGGCCAGTTTTCCACTTCTGTTGTGGTTGTAAGCTGACCACCTTGCTGCATACCAGTAACCAGAACTGGGTTTAGGTTTGCACGAGCAGCGTAAACTGCAGCTGTATAGCCAGCAGGGCCAGAACCAAGAATCAATAAATTACAGTGCTTTACGTCGCTCATGAGGACTCCGAAATTGAATTTGTTTTAATTTATAATCGCTTAGGATTGTATGGAAAATATGGAGGCAATAAAAGTGTAAACAAGGGCTGAAGTGTAATTAATCGTTATAGTTTAGAACTTAATCGAGACAAACGTTTTCGTGGCTGGAAGTGATGTTGCAAATGTACCTATGATGAATTATTGTAAACTAGTTTACTAAATTGCAATCAGCTAGGATGGGAAAAGTGATTTTTGAAGAACGTATTTGTATTGAAGCATCACCTCAAGACATATATTCGCTATATGTCGATGTAGAAAACTGGAATCAATGGGATAAAGAAGTGGTCTACTCTCGTCTACTGGGGGTATTCGAGGTTGGTGTGAAAGGCGTTATAAAGCCGACTAATGGGCCTAAATCAAAGATAGTCATTACGGATGCTACACCAAATAAGAGCTTTACTGTCATGAGCAAACTGCCATTCTGCCTTCTATCATTTGAGCACCAGTTACAGGCTAAAGGAGAAATAACGGAGGTAACTCATAGGGTTAAGTTTTCGGGGTTAACCAGTTTTTTGTTTGGGAAAGTCGTAGGAAAGAAAATTTATGATGGACTACCGTCTACTCTTGAAGGATTAAAAAAAAGGGCAGAGAACAATGTTTAAGCATGAACTTCCATCGGACAGCGTAGGACTACAGCTCTGGGGGGCTTATAATAAATGGCATTCAGAGGTAATGAAACTCCTTAAGCCGTTAAACATCAACCATACTCAGTTCGTTATACTCGCTTCGATACTATGGTGTAACAAGAACAAAAACGAAACCACGCAAACAGAAGTAGTCAATATTACAGGCTTGGATAAGATGACATTATCAAAGTCGATGAAAGCGCTGGTTGCGAATGATCTTATCACCAAAGATAAAGGTGTTAGAGACTCACGAAGCTTTTCTCTGAGACTCACGAAACCTGGGGAAGCTCTAGCAATAAACGCAATAGCGCAGGTGGAAGAGTTAGACCAACTATATTTCGAAAGCTTAAAGGGCGAAAGAGGACGATTTATTTCCCTGTTAGCAGGCCTTAAGAGCCCTTGAATTAAAACTCACTATTGGACAGAAGCTTGTTAGCAATCTTGCTAAGTTAGCATAATCTTAATTAGTTGAGGTAACACGAAATCGCTTACACTCATGCGTTGTATCACCGGTATCACTGAGTAGTGAGAATCTAAAAAGACCCTGTAAATAATTCTGTGTAACTGCTCTTGGTTACAAGTATTCAGTTAATCGATCTTCGAACATAATCATAAAACGGTTTAGCGCTTGCTTCCAGTGATGAATTGGCATTGTCCACCTCTTGGAAGCATCCATAATCGCCAGGTACACCACCTTTTTGGCGGATTCATCTGTCGGGAACAGCTTACGTTTCTTGGTCGCTTTCCTGATGACGCTATTTAGTGATTCTATCGCATTGGTCGTGTAGATAGCTCTGCGGATATCTTGAGGATAGCTGAACAGAGTGTTGAGGTTATCCCAATGAGCCGTCCACGAGCGGCTGATTTGAGGGTACTTTTCATCCCATTTATCACCAAAGTGCTCTAGCGCCAACAGAGCTTCATCTTCAGTCGTAGCTTGATAGATTTCCTTTAAGTCTGCGGTAATAGTCTTGTAATCTTTCCACGGAACGTATTTCATTGAGTTTCGTACCATGTGTACGATACAGAGCTGGATTTGAGTTTTTGGATAAACGGCATTGATGGCATCAGGAAAGCCCTTGAGGCCATCAACACAAGCGATGAGGATATCATTTACACCACGATTTTGAAGTTCGGTAAGTACACTGAGCCAGAACTTCGCCCCTTCAGTTTCGGACATCCACATCCCAAGAAGTTCTTTCTGACCTTCCATATTGACACCGAGAGCAAGGTAAATGGCTTTGTTGATGACTTGCTTATTTTGGCGCACCTTCACAACAATGCAGTCTAGGTAAACGACGGGATAAACCGAATCAAGAGGGCGGGCTTGCCACTCAACAACTTGTTCTAAAACAGCATCAGTGACTTTAGATATTAGACTGGCGGAGATATCAGCATCGTACATTTCTTTGAAGGTTGCGACGATTTCTCGGGTAGTCATTCCTTTGGCATACAAGCTTAAGATCTTGTCGTCCATCGATTGGAATCGAGTTTGATGCTTACGAACGAGCTTGGGTTCAAAGGACGCGTCACGGTCACGAGGGATTTCTAGTTGGATCTCACCATCGTCAGTAATTAGGCGTTTAGATGAGTAGCCATTTCGACTGTTACTATCGTTGGTCGGTGAGTGTTTTTCGTAGCCAAGGTGATCATCAAGTTCAGCATTTAAAGCTGTCTCAACCGTCACCTTGGTTAACATTTTCCTGAAGTCATCAAGATCCGAAGGAGTCTTAATTGACTTAGCGGCTTCGCGAGCGAAGGCTTCTAAAGCTTTCTTATCCATATTGCTTATCCTTAGCCATGACTGGCTTAATTATAAGCAGATACACAATTTAAATTACAGGCTCGATGTTATTTTTTTACTTTTAGCAGATCCTTGTTGCTTAACGATTTCGTTCAAAACAGCATAACCTAGCACACCAATTGCGTCATATAGTTCTGTCATCTCGTTTATCAACAGCTGTATTGGCGATTTTTTTAGGTATTTATGTAATTGGTCGATTATCCACTTAACTCTAACCAAACCGTTAGAAGTCATACCGTGTTGCTCAGAATAAAGCAATTGCTCTGTTAATTCGCTTGCTTGTTTATCTGAAAGCTGCGCGTCAACAAATATTTTTTTGACCATGCTTTGTAATAGCTCTATGGCTATTTTCTTCATAATACCTTTCTCTTTTTTAACATTTATTTAATCTAAGTATTCTATCCATTAAATTTTTTAAAACTGAGGTTACGTTCTCATATTCAACTGGTTTAATTTTCATATGTGAAAACTTATTTTGTGAATTTAAGTTGTAACATAGCAATGTGTGACTTATGGGTATGATGTCTCTTCTCCGGTTAAATGAGTCTGAATACATACGAGGTTTATTGATAATACTCTGATTTACAATGCTTCTTTCTCTAGAAAATTAGTGGTTTACCTTGCCGTTATTATCTTCCACATTGTTTCGCTTTAAGGGGCAATGTATGAGTCTTTTTCAATAGAAGAAGCCTCTCAATCGCTATTAGTTCGTTGTCGTCGAGACAGGCGGTTTAAAGTTAAGAAGCCGATGACAGACTCTCCTTGCACCGTCGAGCACTACATTCGAAGGCGGATTCAAGATCTTCCTGTTAGTGGCCGACCATGTACGATTGAAGTAGAGTTCGCTCAGACTCCAGACCAAATCGGTAGAAGGTTGATTGAACCTACTGAATATGTTGCCAAAGGAAGTCGTTACACGGCCCGATTTTGCAAGCTCATCAGCGGTTTATGCCGCAATATGAGTATCCATGCTGTTTATCAACATTTAGGTATTCGCTGGGAAACCGCCCAGAATATCGATAGGGAGTACTTGCGAGCGAGTTTACCTTCCTTGGAGTCTGAGAAATTGACCAACCTAATGCATATTGGTGTTGATGAGGTAGCACGAGCGAAGAGGCATGACTATATGACCTAGTTTCTGGCCACCTCATTTGGGTAGATCATGATCGAAAAGCCAAAGTACTCATCTCTTCCCTAAGCGGTTATCAGTAACAACGAGAGAGGGGATTAAGGCAGTTTCAATGGATATGGGGTAAGCTTATCAATCAGCTGTTAGGAAAATGTTGCCCAACGCAGATGTCGCCTTCGACCGATTTCATGTGATGAAGAACTACTGCATGTTTATGAAAAAAGCGAGAGCAAAAGCGTTTAAGAACTACTCCCACGAGGAGAAGACAATACTCAAAGGCACGCTCTTTCTCTTACTGAAAAATGCGATCAAGTTGAATGATAAACAATCCAACAGGCTCGAAGATTTACTCGAAAGCAATAAGACCCTATGCATCATTTATATGCTGAAAGAGCAGCTACAAGCGATTTGGGATGAGCCTTGTTACAAGACAATGGTGGCTGAACTCGAAGCTTGGAGTCGTCTTGCGAAATCGACTCGAATTCTCTCATTAAGTAACATTGCTGATGCACTTCTAGAAAGGAAGGTTGGTATCTTTAACTACGCGAAATACAAATTAACTAACGCTCGAGTAGAGGCTGGAAATGTCTCCATTGGTTTGCTCAGGCGAAGAGCTTGAGGAGTAAAAGATATCGAACATTTCAACTCAAAGATCAGACAAACGTCGGTTCCAGACACCTATTCTATCTTTTACCCAAATATCAAGCTCACGTAAGCGGAGAAGAGCCCTTTTAATAGGGGAAATTATTCGGTTCGAAGTACGCAACAGCTTTTGCTCTGAATTGTTTCCGGGCATAAATATGTTAAGGAAGAGCACATCTCGTTTGTAAACATGTGCCGATTCTCTCGGAGCTAAATCCATGGTCATAGTGGATTTCCACATTCTCAACCGAAATATTCCACTTCAAACACTTTCCAGACTAAAAGAACAACCAACTTACTCCCTTAAAAGAATCAAACCATTTGGGGCGGCCGAGTTCCCCCCGAACTCGACCTGTTCCAGACGCGCAAGCAAAGGCGTGTGGATTCTGGCTTACTCATAAATTAACCAATTCCAGTTTGTTGTGTAAATAATCAATAGCTTGGCCACTGATAGGTTGGTCGTATTTCGATGTGCAAAAACATACAAATAAAGTATGTCGAAGTAGTGGGATGAGCCTAGATGCTGCGGCTGACGTATTAGTGGGTAATTGCTGACAAAATAATAAACACAGCGCGCTAGTTAATAATATCGTTAAATTTGATTTTATAGGTGTTTATAACTAGCTAGTGAAGTGTGCTAGTTTTAAGAGTTGGTCATCTTTTGTTCTGGTGTTATACACTGCTTTTTATTTTAAACTTGGTTTTACAATCTGAATTATTAATTATGACGGGATAAATGATTGTTTATTGTTGATTTGGCAAGATCTTCAAGTATCCTTTTATGTAAACAAAACGTTAAATGTCGAAAGTAAATTAACAATCATTAAGGAGTCGATGATGTTACACGCTCACGAAAACACCCTACATATTACCCATCTCAGTAACCACGCGGTTAAGGAGCTGTCACCTTCTTTCTCTAAGCTACCTAGCACAGAGCACGCAGACGGACAGTACCGATTGAGAAGGTACTCTGTGGTTGAATTCAGTAATGGACAAGTCGTTGAGCTAGACAAACATGACTTCGTCCAGTCTGAAGACATCAACCACTTCCAAGGTGATGTTGTTCGTCAATTCGAGCCAATTGAAGCACCAATTCTTAGCAGCGAAGGCATGCAAGAGATGTGTGAACTGTTTATTGAAACTAACGGGCTTGAAGATGGACAAGAAATCGAAATCCACCAAATTCGTATCGCTGCCATTTATGAAGAGACACAGGTTGCGCCAGAAGGCGTGCACCAAGATGGCTTCGACCACATTGCCCTAGTTGGCGTGAACCGTCACAACATTGTTGGTGGCGAAATCATGCTGTACCAAGATTCTCATGAAGCGCCGTTCTTTAGAAAAGTTCTTGAAAATGGTGATGTTACAATGCTTGCAGACAGTAAGCTGTGGCACAACGCACAACCAATTCGCACCATAGACCACGATGAGATGGGCTACATGGATTTGTTTGTGCTAACGGCTAAGGATGCGCGCAATGTCCTTCACTCTTAATGATGTACGTCAGCAGTTCAGTGCGTTAGGCCAATACCATGCCGGTAAGCCGGTTACCTTTTTTGATGGCCCGGGTGGCTCTCAGGTTCCTGAAAATGTTCTTGCGTCGATGACAGAATACCTTGGTCACTTTAATTCCAACTTGGGCGGTCACTACTTTTCGAGCCAGAAGACGACAGGCTTGATGCAGCAAGCGCGAGAGTCGGTGCAAGCGTTACTGAATGCTGAATCTTCTGGCAATGTTGTGTTTGGTGCCAACATGACTTCGCTGACATTTCAGCTTAGCCGAGCGATCAGCCGCGATTGGCAAGCTGGCGATGAGGTGATTGTTACCGCGCTAGATCACTACTCGAATGTATCGAGCTGGCAACAAGCAGCAGACGATAAAGGTGCGATTGTTCGTCAAGTTCGTGTTGAGGAGTCGGATTGCAGCCTAGATATGGCACACTTTGAGTCGTTACTGAACGAGAAAACCAAACTGGTTGCCGTGACGTTTGCTTCAAATACCACTGGCTCAATTGTTGATGTGGAGAAAGTCATCGAGCTTGCACACCAATACGGCGCTCAGGTTTATGTTGACGCGGTTCACTACGCTCCTCATCACTTGATCGATGTTCAACAACTGAACTGTGATTTCTTAGCGTGTTCGGCTTACAAGTTTTTTGGCCCTCATGTTGGTATTGCTTACGTGGCGCCTCAATGGCTACATACGTTAAAACCATATAAGGTTGAGCCAGCCACTAACATCGGGCCTGGTCGTTTTGAAACAGGAACACAGAGCTTTGAAGGCCTCGCGGGCGTGATTGCTGCGGTGGATTACTTGGCACAATTTGGTGAGCCAACCGACTCATTACGTTCTCGCTTAGAGCAAAGCTACGCGCTTTACAATAAGCATGAAAGCCAGTTGAGTGAGTATTTCCTAAAACGCTTGGGCGATCTAGAAGGCGCTAAACTCTACGGTAAGACAGAGTTTGATTCGAACCTAAGGACGCCAACATTCGCTATCACCTTTGATAACCACTCTCCAGAGTTCATTGCGAAGAAGCTGGGCGAGCATAATATCTGTGTGTGGAACGGACACTTCTACGCATTAGGTTTGGTGAAGCAGTTGGGTATCGAAGAGCAGGGGGTAGTGCGTATTGGTTGTATGCATTACAACTCGATTGAAGAAATTGACTTACTGTTCAACGTGCTCGAGGGCATTGTTAGAAATAACTAAAAGCGGGTTGCAGAATTAGAAAAGAGCATATTTCTCTCAAGAATATTGAGTCTGAAGTATGCTCTTTTTTTTAGCCTTATTTAGGGGGCTCGTGTAGTTGAGTCGGACAAGCTATAGATCCATCAAGCTATGGCTCGATTAAGAAAGGTGCTCAACAATCGCGACACCGACAGCGTGTGCGCTTGTAGGGTTTTGACCAGTAATTACTCGCTCATCAACAATCACAAGCTCTTGCCAAGGTTGAACCTTGTTGAAACGTGCTGCCCCACGAGCTAGCGACTCTTCCAGTAGGAATGGAATGTCGTTGATGGTGCCAAAGTCGATCTCTTCTTCACGTGTAAAGCCAGTCACTGATTTAGAGCTCAGAAGTGTTTCGCCATTGCTCAATACGATAGGTAGCAGGGCTGCTGGGCCATGACATACTGCCGCGACAACGCCACCGTCTTCATAATGCTTGGCAGCGATGCTAGCGAATTGTTCATTAGATGCTAGGTCTGAAAGCAGGCCAAAACCACCTGGGTAGAAGATCGCATCATAGCTGTCTGCATTGATTTGGCTTACTGGAATCGTGTTGTTAATGCGGTTTTGGAAGTCATCATTCGCCAAGATTTCAGCATTAACCGTATCGCCTTCAATATCGGTTCCGTATAGAGGTGCTTTGCCACCATTTATAGAAGCGATGTCGTATTCGAACCCAGCAGCCAAGATCTCTTTCAGAGTGTGGGTAAGTTCTGGAGCATAAGTGCCGTTCGCTTGATCTGTCTCGCCAAGTGTCGCGTGGTTAGTTACTGGAATTAGTATTTTTTTCATGATTCGTCTCTTTGAGCTGCTGCTTTTCTATTTGTAGGTTGGCGCTTTTCTCTAAGCACTAGTGCTTGGTGTTAGCCTGTGCACTGTGACTTAGCTATCGCCGCCTTGTTACATCTAATACTAGTTCCAAATCATTTAGGTGATAATATACTTAAAAGGCAAAACATTGTTGCTATATAGCAAAGATAAAACGCGAGTAGGTTAAGTATGGATAGCTTTGAAGGGATTAACGAATTCGTTGCGGTTGCCGAATGCCACGGTTTTTCTGCGGCCGCTAAGCAGTTAGGTTGCAGTACCAGCCATGTGAGTCGACAAGTTTCAAGGTTAGAAGAGCGAGTTGGGGTGGCTTTGCTTGCCCGTTCAACGCGCATGGTGAGCCTGACTGAGTCTGGACATACTTACTACCAACAGTGCAAAGATTTAGTTATTGGGCTACAACAAGCCAATGAGCAAGTTACGTCTCAACAAACTCAGCTTAGCGGTACATTGCGTGTTAGTGCGGCGGGCGCATTTGCCGAGAATCATGTTGCGGCAGCGCTGATGGAGTTTGCAAAGTCTCATCCAGATCTAACCATTGAAATGAACTTCAACACCAAGATGGTGAACTTTATTGAAGACGGTATCGACTTCGCGATTCGTTACGGTCGGTTAGATGACTCAGGGCTGGTGGCAAGAAAGTTGGTTGATCGCCCAATGGCAGCCGCGGCAAGCAAAGCGTATATCGAGCAATATGGCGCCCCCACTCATCCAGAACAGTTAAAACAACACAGCTGCATTATTGCCAATAGTGACCAATGGCTGTTTGAGCAAAATGGAAAGCCATTGAATGCGGTAAGAGTGCATGGTCGATGGAGAAGTAACAATTCAAGCGCGGTACTGAAAGCTTGTGAAGAGGGACTCGGCGTTGTGTACCTTCCTAGAAGTAGTTTTAATGGGGGGCTAACCAATGGCAAGCTGGTTCCTGTGCTAGAAGAGTATTGGGGCTCGGGCACAAGCAGTTGGATTGTGTATCAGAACCGACGCTTTCTGCCTCAGAGAGCACGGCTAGCGATAGACTTCTTAGTTGCTTATTTCTCTGATTGGGATGAGTAGTGCTAGTGCTGTTTAAGCTAAGAAAACAGAAACTAGAACAGATAGAAACCAAAGAAGCCAAAAGACAGAAAAGTTAATCATAACATTGCTATAGGTTATCTATTTCTGTTTTTTGGCGCGCGTAATCAGATTGAGAAACTTGTCTACTTTTACTAAGTCGTGCTAGCGATTGAATTGTAGAGAAGCGGTCAGCAGTACGATATACTACGGTTTGTATTAATGTCCCTAAGCGCGTAAGAGAATATATGGAAGCGTTGGCAGGGCGTGTTGTTATGCTCCATTTTATGAAGTGTAGCTAGATTGCGGAGTTGGCAATGTTTTCTATAAATTTCGAATCCACTTACGGTGTCATAATTATTCAAGATATGAATGTGGTTAGTGTCGATGCTAACTATGCTCGTATTTATGGTTACCAATCTCCCGAAGAATTATTGGCCAATATTGACAGCTTTCTGGATCTAATTCCTGAAGAGTTCCATGTTCTCGCCTACCAAAACTATCTTGAAACGGTTAGTGGTCAACGAGACCCACAAGTTCACACCTTTACCAATGTGGACCGAAACGGCAGAGAGTTCACGGTTTTTTCTATTGATCATGTCACAGAGTGGCAGGGAAGACCGGCGCTACAAGTGACCGTTATTGACCTTAGCCCAGCTATTCAGCTGCAGAATATTGTCCGCAAACAAGACCAAATGTATCGCGATATGATCATGCAATCGGGGCAGGGAATATTAGTACACCGAGATTTTAAACCTTTGATGGTTAACCAATCTTGGGTGAACTTACAAGGTGGCAAGTCGATAGAGCAGGTATTGCAGCTCGACTCTATTCTTGATTTGGTGCCAAAACAAAACGTAGAAAGTATTTATCAACGTTACCAGACTGTCATGTCGGGTGAGCCGTCGGGTACCAGTAATGTGGTTGAGAATATCGGCTTGGATGGTGTCCATCGATTTTTCAATATCTATGACAACGCAGTTATCTGGGAAGGTAAGCCAGCCATGCAGGTTGTGCTTGAAGATGTCACCCAGAAAGTGATGCTAGAAAAGCAGCTCGTGCATCAAGCGAATTACGATGAGATGACGGACTTACTCAATCGTCGAGCTATTTATGAGTGGTTTAGAGAACACATGACCTCTGACAATCACCTTGTGTGTATGCTGCTCGATATTGATGATTTTAAATCGATTAATGATACATACGGTCACATGGTCGGTGACGAGGTGATCTGTGCGTTGGCTAATATTACTAAGCGCAGTGTTGAGAGTGTGGGCGGTGTTGCGGGTCGCTGGGGTGGTGAAGAGTTCATCGTCTTCCTTCCAAATGCAACGTCAGAAATGTCACATGAAATCTCTGAACAAATTCGTCAACAGTTTAATCAAGCAGAGTTTAAAATCGACGAACAGACTCGATTCAATTCGAGTGTTAGTATTGGTATGAGTGATAGCCTTGCGTGTGAAGAGCGCATGACGATCGATGCTTTGGTTAACCTCACTGATCAATCTCTTTATCGCGCTAAAGCCAATGGTAAGAACTGTGTAGATGGGGATATGGTCGCGCTCTAGTCTTTTCTCATTATTTTTTAAAGCGGATCGTCTCATCTGAAATAAAAATGCCCTGAAGCAGAAGCCTCAGGGCATTTTTGTATCTCACTTGTCATGGTGCTCCGCTGTTTAAGCAGAGACCTCAACTTCGTAAGAACCAAATTTACGGATGTTAATCACGCCCGTATCAAGGATTAGGTATTGGCCTTTAATGCCTTGCAGCACGCCAGACACTTCAGGGTTCTTATCAAAGTTATGCGAAACAATCTTCACCGGGTGCTGTTCAACTGGGTAGCTTAGTGAAGTGATGTTCTCACTCAACACTTCGATAGCATCGTCACCGAATTTTGCTTTGATCTCTTGGATCTTATCTTCCACCAGTGGAAGCAGCTCTTTTGCTTTCTCTACCAGTTCCATGTCGTCGCCATCGCCTTTCAGCAGTGTGCGCCAGTTAGTTTTATCAGCAATGTGTTTTGCTAACTCAACTTCGATCAGGCCAGAGATTTGGCGAGTTTTAACCTTAAGGATTGGTAGGCCTTGTGTTGCGCCTTGGTCAATCCAACGGGTAGGGATCTGCGTGTGACGAGTGATACCTACTTTTAGGCTTGATGTGTTCGACAGGTAAACGAAGTGATCAACCATGCAGTTTGCTTCGCCCCATTCAGGCTCACGACAGGTGCCTTCATCGTAGTGGCAAGTCTCTGGCTTCATGATGCACATGTCGCAACTTGCTAGCTTTTTCATACACACAAAGCAGTGGCCTTGAGAGTAACTCTTCTTGGTTTTCTTGCCACAAGAGCAGCAAAAAATATTGCCAGTGTGGGTGAGGTTGATGGTTTTACCAATCAGAGGGTTTAGTTCTACATACTCTTCGCCTACAGGCAAACGGTAGGTTACCGCGCCATCAAGGGAAGCACTCATCTTCTTGAGTGTTCCTTTCGCTAATAAAGACATGACATTACTCATTGTATTTTGATTATTATTTCGCCGACTCGTTTGCGCTGTGAACAGGCAGTACGGTTAGCGATGATTATGCGATGAGTATAACAAATGGCGCCTGTTTTTATACGCAATAATACTTGATTCTCGGCGTAAATAATTAGCATGAAATATAAGCATAAAAATATAGTATGACATTTTGTTCAGGCGTGATATAACGGTTTTTAGTAAATTTTTGGCATTAAGATCACTAATTTACGTCACTTATTTTATATCGTGAAATCCCAAAGATAGGGATATATGCCGGAAGCTTAGATGTGAAGTGGATCCATAAGATAGTCATCTTTTTAGTTATCGCGACGCTTGCCATAGTGCAGTACTACCGTGTTAGCGGAAATCGCGTGATAACGGCAATTACACCAGACAAATATGAGTTTATTGCAACCAGTGATCAGGTCGATAGAGGCGTGAGTACGTCTCAATTATCCTTTGCTAATGGGCAGTACATTCTTGATTGTGAACTGAAAGAGTCTGAGTACCCTTGGCCTTATTGTGGCTTGTCGATTCGTATTGACCCAGACATCACGGTTGGCCTCGACCTTTCCCAGTATCACACTTTTAGAGTCAACATCGATTACCACGCGGAAGCGGACTCTAGCGGCCGTTTACGAACTTACCTACGCAATTACAACCCTGCTTATTCGGTTCCGGATAATGAGTACACGCATAAGTACAATGGCATGGAGTTTTCGCCAGGTGTCGATGGCGGCGTGATTGAAATACCGATTAAAAACCTGCAAGTGATGACATGGTGGCTTGCAGATAATGACATCGCGCTAGAGCACTCTGCTCCCGAGTATTCCAACGTAAATATGGTGGAGTTCGCGACGGCATCAGGCGCAAAACTTGGGCATCATCGCATTGTTATTCGTAGTATCGAATTTGAGGGCTCTTACATCACCGCCGAGAGCTTGTTCTTAATCTTGCTGTTTGTTTGGGTTGGTACTGGCACCGTATTCTTAATTTCAGAGTTACACAACTCGCGCAAACGTATGGTGATTGCCGAGAAAAGACATCATCATCTTAAGAACGTTAACCGAGCATTAAGAGAGCAAAACTTTGAGTTCTCGGAAATGGCGCATCGTGATGAATTGACCGGAATCCTTAACAGGCATGCGATTCGAGACTGGCTGAAGATGCAGTCACAACATGTCAAACAAGGGCACGGTAAGTTAAGCATGCTCTATCTTGATATTGATTACTTCAAGAGTGTGAACGACAAATACGGCCATCAAATGGGTGACCATATTCTAAGAGAATTTAGTATGGTGGTCGGTAGTGCAATCAGCCCGACAGATATATTGGTGAGATGGGGTGGTGAAGAGTTCATTGTTTTTTGCCCTGAGACTGATCTTGGCGAAGCGCAAAGAAAAGCTGAGAAAATTCTCCTCTTAGTTAGCCAACACCTTTGGGTTCATGGTGACCCACTGACCTGCAGCATTGGTGTTGCTGAAATGAAGCAAGAGAGGGTGACAGAGACGATTGCTCGCGCTGACGAGGCGCTCTATCAAGCTAAACATTCAGGACGCAATCAGGTGATCTTGAGCCACTAATCTGCAAATTATTTTGATTGTTTTATAAGCCACACGTGAATATGTGATGTGTGGCGTTTTTGTGGGCGCTGTATGAGTTTACTCTCTAGAGTTTTTGTTGGTTTGTTTGGATAACGTATTGAAATGATCTCATTGTTCTTTAAATGTTTGCTTGGTGCTGCAGCGGTTTTGTTGATTGCACTGTTGTCGAAAAGTAAGAGTTTTTATGTATCAGGGCTTGTACCTTTGTTTCCTACTTTTGCCTTGATTGCTCATTATATTGTCGGCACAGAGCAAACCATGGTAGAGCTGCGTACTACCGCACTGTTTGGCCTGTTTTCTCTGGTGCCATACGCGGCTTATCTAGGGGCTGTGTATGTGTTTAGCTATCGCTAAAGCTTAGTGTCGACTCTGTCGCTGGCAACAGTGGTGTTGGTGCTGTGCGCCTCTATGTTGCTTATCGGCTGGACGCGTGTTGTGCCGAGTGTGGCGTAAGAAGGCGTTATCCAAATGGGAATGGTTGCTTGATAGGTATGCAAACACCCAAACAAAAAAGGTGGCGAGGAGCCACCAAAAAGGGAAATCGTTTTATTCTTCTTTTTAAATGCCCGCTTAGTGATAGCCTCAAGTAAATGATGGCTTCACATTGAGTGGGCATTTTTATACTGGCTGAGCGGGGGAACTGCAGCCAGTTTCGTCAGAGCATTTGCTTATGCAGATCTCTTATCAGTGTTTATTACCAGAAGATCCAAGCGAACAGTGTTAGCACTAGGATACAAACTAGGTTTAGAACCATACCAATTCGCATCATCTCTTTCTGCTTGATATGACCTGAGCCAAATACAATCGCGTTTGGTGGTGTTGCAACAGGTAACATGAAGGCACAAGATGCAGCGACAGCGATTAATGCAGACAGGATAACTGGCGACATACCTAATGCTTCAGCAATGGTGGCGAATACTGGTACTAACAATGCTGCACTTGCTGTGTTACTCGCAAATTCTGTTAGGAATACCACGAACGCGACTACCGCTAGAATCGTTAGTAGCACACCTGCTGTCTCTAAGAAGCCACTTAGTGAATGCGCTAGGAATACACTGGTACCAGTCGCTTTAAGGATGTTACTTAGACAGATACCACCACCGAATAGAATCAATACACCCCAGTCGGTTGTCTTTTCAACATCTTTCCATTCTACCGCTCTAGAAGTGCCCAGCAGTACGATTGCACCAATTGCAACTAAGCTATCGAACTTAGAGAAGCCGCCGATCATTGCGTTGATTGGTTTACCGAAAATCCACAGAGTCACGGTGAGTAGGAAGATAGACAGTGTGATTTTCTTGCTGTTTGTCCATTCTACTGGCGCGTGGTCTAGCTCGAACTTGTGGTTTAGTTTTGGCTTGGTCATCACGTAAAGAATCAACATTGCGATTGGCAATAGAATCATCGAGATTGGCAGGCCAAGTGCCATCCACTCTGTGAAGCTAAGGCCAACTTCTGCTGCAGCGATAGCGTTCGGTGGGCTACCTACTAGGGTTGCGATACCACCGATAGACGCACAGTAAGCGATACCCAGTAGCACGAACACGTAAGTATTGCGGTCTTCACTTTGGTCTACTTTGTTCATGATACCAAGTACAAGAGGAAGCATCATTGCGGTCGTTGCTGTGTTAGAAATCCACATCGACAAACCAGCACTCACACCGAATAGCATGAATACTGCGACCGACATTCTGCCTTTTGCAATCAGCAGTACTTTGTCGGCAATCGCTTTATCAAGTTCTTGCTTGTTGAGCGCGGCAGCAAGAGCAAAACCACCCAAAAATAGGAAGATGATTGGGTTAGAGAAGTTCGCCAATGCAGCGGGCGTGTTGAAGACACCAAACAGGACAGCCAAGAGTGGAACAAGCAGAGCGGTGATGCTGACATGAATAGCTTCGGTTAACCATAGAACCGCAACGAACACGAGAATACTCAAACCAGTATTGACTTGTGATTCGAAAGGAAGAGTGTTGAGCAAGAGTGCGAATAGCGTGAAATTACCAATTAATATCATGCTGTTGCGGGTAAACAACCAGTGTTTCAGTGTAGTAACAAGTGCCGTCATAAGGCGCTCCTTTTGTTTATCCTCGTTTATGGATGCACTTGCTTCATTGAGCTGTGCTTATTGTTTTTCGAGGAATATTGACTTCATGTAGGGTTGGGCTTTGTTGAGGGAATGTTACTTAAGTTAATAAAGGGGCGTTGGTGTGTTTTTGTGTAACAGTAGGGAAATGTGAGGCAACAAATTCAAAATGTGTAGATTTCTACACATCGGTCTCTGAAGGGGCAGAAATAGGGCTTGGAATTGGTGATATTTCTTGTTTTGGGCTAGGCTGAATCGGCTCTTTCGGGCCAAGGAATTTCGGGGTTGTACCCATAATATATAGGTCGAGGAAGGCTTTGGTACGAGCAAACACTTCACGTAAGCGTATTGATGTTCCGGAGTGTTGAGTCGGCCCGGAAACCGCCAAACATTGCGCGTGAATATCATATGAGTTGGCGATAAATAGCGCTCGTTCACAGTGGAATTTTTGAGTGATGATTAGGAAGTTGTCGGTATCGAAGATCTTTTTCGCACGAACAATCGAGTCTAAGGTTCTAAAGCCCGCGTAGTCGAGGTTGATACGTTCATCAGGAACCCCCGCTTTTAACAAGTCGCGCTTCATTGTCCACGGCTCATTGTAAGAGCGGTGAGCGTTATCGCCACTTAATAAAAATTGGTCTACTTTTTCACGGTCGAACAGTTCTATTGCCGTTTCAATACGATGTTTGTAATAGTCGTTGAGCGTTCTACCCAAGTATTTGCTGGTACCCAGTACCACGGCAACCTCTACTTCTGGCACCTCATCGATGTCATAGATGATGCGGTCTTCGGCTTGCCACGAAACCCAATAATCGATCGCAATAACTGTAGCGCTGCCTATCAAGAACACAATGAAAGCGCCATACAGAAAACCTTGCAGTTTTTTGTATGCTTTTAATAAGTAGTTACGGCAAATGTGAGAATCGAATTTCACTCTCGGCATAGTCCTTTGACTGAGCATTATTTTTTGAGTGCTCGATAATACCAAATAAAAATGAGAAAAATCAGTTAAAAAGACAAGACAATGTAAAGAAAAAAGCCCCTGCAATGGCAGAGGCTCTTGTAAGAGTGGTATTTGAGAACAAGTACGCTCTATTAGAATGCAGTACGCTTGTAGCGACGGTAAACCGGCTGCCAGAAGTGCTGGTCAATCGCTTGTTGTAGTGCTTCTTCAGTGATTTCTAGTGCAACACCTTGTTCGATCGCTTTCTTACCAACAGCAAAAGCAATCTTCTTAGATACAGTGTGGATCTCTTCCAGTGGTGGAAGTAGAGCACCAGAACCATTGATTGCTAGTGGAGAACACGTCGCAAGTGCACGGCTCGATTCCATTAGCATTTCGTCAGTGATACGTGAAGCGTTCACAGCCAACACACCAAGGCCAATACCTGGGAAGATGTAGCTGTTGTTACACTGAGCGATTGGGTAAGTTGTGCCGTTGTGAACCACTGGCTCAAATGGGCTACCTGTTGCGACTAGTGCTTTACCATCTGTCCAACGAATGATGTCGTTTGGTGTTGCTTCAACACGGCTTGTTGGGTTCGATAGTGGGAACACGATAGGGCGTTCGCAGTGAAGGTTCATCTCTTTGATGACTTCTTTGCTGAATAGACCCGGTGCACCAGATACACCAACCAATACTGTTGGTTTTGCGTGACGAACAACGTCTAGTAGAGAGAAACCAGTACCATCGCTTTCCCAGTCTTTAGTGTTCGCGTTGGTTTGAACTAGGCGCTGTTGGAAATCAAGCAGGTTCTGCATGCCTTCCTGTAGTAAGCCCCAACGGTCAACCATGTATACTTGAGAGCGCGCTTGCTCGTCGCTGATACCTTCAGACACCATTTGAGCGATGATTGCTTCTGCGATACCACAACCTGCAGAGCCTGCACCCAAGAAGGTGATACGTTGGTCTGAAAGTTTGCTGTTTGCTGCTTTGCATGCTGCAAGTAGAGAACCCACAGTTACCGCTGCTGTACCTTGGATATCATCGTTGAAACAACAGATGCGATCTTTATAGCGCTCAAGTAGAGGCATTGCGTTCTTCTGTGCGAAATCTTCGAACTGAACTAGCGCATCAGGCCAACGACGTTGAACGGCTTGGATGAACTCTTCAACGAATGCATCGTAGTCAGCACCTGTGATACGAGGGTGACGCCAGCCCATGTACATTGGGTCAGCAAGACGTTGAGGGTTGTTTGTACCAACATCTAGCACGATTGGTAGCATGTAAGCTGGGCTGATACCGCCACATGCTGTGTACAGTGCTAGTTTACCGATTGGAATACCCATGCCACCGATACCTTGGTCTCCCAAACCAAGAATGCGCTCACCGTCCGTAACCACGATAACTTTAACATTGTGGTTTGTCGCATTATTCAGTAGATCATCGATACGATCGCGGTTCGGGTAAGAGATAAACAGACCACGACCACGACGGTAGATATTTGAGAAGTTCTCACATGCTGCGCCAACCGTTGGCGTGTAAATGATAGGCATCATTTCAGAGATGTGGTTTTGAACTAAACGATAAAAAAGCGTTTCATTAGTGTCTTGGATGTTACGAAGGTAGATATGCTTATCCATATCACTTTCGAAGTTACAATATTGTTTATATGCACGTCCAACTTGCTCTTGGATTGTTTCCGTTGTTTCCGGTAACAAACCTTCAAGGTTAAAAGAGCTACGCTCTTCAGCAGTGAATGCGCTGCCTTTGTTTAGAAGGGGTGTACTTAGTAGAGCAGGACCAGCATAAGGGATATATAGAGGGCGTTTATCGTTGTTCATTGGATGCCTAATATGGGAGAAATGGTAACTGAAAAATGATAACGGTTTAGTTATTCAATTGTAAATAGTTTCTCCCCGATCTTGGCAAACAAAATGATATTCTTTCTCCTATCCCACAGTTATCGAATTCTAACGTCATAATTCGTTATACTTTGCTCACATTTTTTCGCGGCTCTCTCTTTTTATGTCTCAACTTCCCATCGATAGCTATCAAAGTACTTTCCATCAACAGATCGCCGATTCTCACCTTGTTGTAGAAGCTGAAACCGGTTCGGGTAAATCAACGCGTTTGCCAATTTGGGCATCTCAACATGGGCGTGTGCTGGTGGTTGAGCCAAGAAGAATCGCTTGTACATCGTTAGCTAAGTTTCTAGCGAAAGAGTCGGGTGAGAAGCTGGGCAGCAAAGTGGGTTACGCCATCAAGCTTGAAGCACAATACAATGAGCAGACTGATGTAGTGTTCGTTACGCCCGGGATTGCCTTGCGTTGGTTAGCGGAAGATGGGTTAGCGAGTTTTGATGTAATTGTGGTGGATGAATTTCACGAAAGGCGTTGGGACATCGACTTGCTGGTGGCGATCCTCAAGCAGAAGGCGAGCCACCGTTTGGTCATCACATCGGCAACCATCGAAGGGGAGCGCCTCGCTGGTTATCTGCAAGCGAACAGGATCAGTTGTGAGGGACGAACTTATCAGGTTGATATCGAGCACAGAGCAAATGAATCTAGGGCTTTGCCAGATAGTCGGCATCTAGAGCAACGCATCGCTGAAGAGGTGAATCATCAACTTATTGCATCGCACGGCGATATCTTGGTTTTCCTTCCCGGCAAGAAAGAGATTGTGCAGTGTGAGCAAGCGTTGGCAAAACATCCGGATCTGCAAGTTGTTAAATTGCATGCCTCGGTGAGTGACAAGGAGCGAGACCTCGCGTTATCTGGTCGCAATACGGGTAACGAAAGTGGTAATAGAAACGATGGCAGAGGCTTGCGAAAGGTCATTCTCGCAACCAACGTGGCTGAAACCTCGCTAACCATTCCCGATATTGGTGTGGTGATCGATTTTGGATTGGAAAGAAGAACGGTTCAACGTAATGGCAGAACTACCTTGATGCTGAAATCCATATCACGCGCGAGTGCCAAGCAACGTGCCGGGCGTGCGGGTAGGGTAATGGACGGTGTTTGTGTTCGTTTTTACGGTGAGCATGCGGCATTAGAATTAGTCACGCCACCAGAATTGCAGCGTGAAGAGCTGACTGAGCCGATGTTGGCAGCGGCATGCAGTGGCTTCACTTTGGAGAGTTTGTCTTTCCTCGATCCCATTCCAGAAAAGTCGTTACACAGCGCAACACAAACTTTGCTGACGATGGAAGCGATTGACCACGACCATCAAATTACCGAGCACGGCAAAAAGCTATACCCACTGCCGATTGATGCCTTGTATGCCGATATTGTTACCCGTATTAAAACCAAAGCATTGAAAGAGGCGATGGTCGATCTCACCGCCGCATTGTCTGTGCCTGCTCGTTTATATCAGTTACCCAATAATGCTGAACATTTGGAAGCGCTCGCTCAGCAAGAAAAAGAGGGCTGTGATTTAACCTTGTTGATTCAGATTGTGCGTGGTTGTGATTATCCACACCTAGAAATCGACCAACAAGCTTTGGCGGAAGCACAAGGGCTTGCCGAGCAAATGCGTGAAGTGTTTGAGCTTCCTCAGTTGGAAGTTGCCTCTCGTTATCAACGTACCGCTCTACTTGAAACCATCATTAAGCTGCATCCTGAATTGGTGTTTGTGCGCCGTTTAAAAAGAAGAGAGGCGTTTGCTAACGGGTCACTAGAGGTAGTACTTGGTCGTCAGCATCGTTTTCCTGATAACGCGCAGGCTATGTTGGTGTTGGATACTCACAGCCTTCCTGGGCGAGGGGTTAAGCAGACACTGACTCTCGCAACGACCACAGCACCGCTTACGCTCGATCTGATGGTCGAGGCGGAACTTGGCGAATGGCAACAGGGTGAAACTATGGTCAATGATGATGGTGTGTTTACCGAGATGGATTTGGTGTACGCAGGTCGCACAATCACGACAAAACTGGTTGCTGCAGAAGGTCAGTTGTCTTTAAAACCTATCGTGGATCTGGTGGTAAGTGGTACTCAGCTTCCTGGTTTTGCTGAGGCTCGCACTCGAGAGATCAAGCATTGGCAGCTGTACGTCAAACTTGGGCTGGATGAGCAAACCAAGTTTACCTCCGATATCGAGCAACTGAGTTTTGAATCGTGGTTTATTGAGCAGCTTGAAGTGCTAGGAGTTACCGATGTCAGTGAACTCGAAATGTTTGACGCATCGGACATTCCTTTTGAAGGTATCCCTAGTTGGCTATATACACAGTTCGCTGAAAAGTACCCGTTTTCGCTCACTCTTGCTGACTTGAACTTGGAGGTTGAGTACCTTGTTGGAAGAAAGCTGATTTACGTTCATTATCAGTCGGGTAGTAGAAAATCACCGCCGAAAAGATGGGAATTACCGACTTGGTCTGGCTGGCGTATTCAGTACAAAAAGGCGAGCCGAATTATTGATATAAAATAGATAGATAAGTTTTATCTTCAAAATATTAATCAAATAGGCGCATATATGATTTTTCAGTGGTGATTATGTTACAAATTTGATTTTTATATGCCATTTTAACCAATCAAAAGGTCATAAAAGACCATTCTTCTATATCCTATTGCTATAAAGAAAGAGTTGATAGATATTGAGTATATTGTGTTGCCAAAGTGTCGGGGGACATCATGGATAATCAGAAAGAGACGCGTGTAGAGTTTGATTACACAACTTTTCTTGGCGCCTCGTGCAGTAAAAAATGGACTTTTCTGGAAGCACTTACCACTATCGCTCCAGTGTTCAGTACCGTTTGGCGAGACAGCATCAAAGAGCTAGCAAGCCCAGAAGATCGCTTATGGCAAATGGCACTAAAATCGATGTCTACACGTAAGAGTGATGAATCGAACATCGTTACTTTGCTTAAGCTTGCCAAATTAGAAGGCATCAATGAGCTCAAAGTAGTGATGCCATATTCTCTTGAAGAAGAGCAGATCGAATACATCGAATCGCGTAGTCATTTAGTGATTGCAGGTAATACTGGAGAAGAATTTACTATTCGACTGTAAGCCTTGTACCAGTGAGAGCGATGCTCAAACAAGACTGAAATTATATGTAAAAAGGGCCTCAATATTGAGGCCCTTTTTGTATCGTAACGGTGTTTAAATCAACAAGATGATTAATCGATTAGCCCGTAGTCAGCACGCAATACGTCGATGATCTCTTGTTTAGGGTTTTCGCTCAGTACAATCTCAGCGCCAGTAATCTTTGCTGCGATATCAAGGTAAGTGCGCGAAAGAGACATCAGGGCATCCAATGGCAATTCATTGTCACGCGCTAGCGCTTCACGCTCTGGCATACGCTCTTTATTCAGCAGAATATCGGCATCAGGGAAGTAGTTAAGTAGGAACTGACGGAAACCTTCTTTTGAGTTTTCAACGATGTTGCCATTGTTGTATTGCTCTGTATCCCAGATACGAGATGAGTCAGGTGTGCCTACTTCGTCCATGTAGATAAGCTTCTCTTTGCCTTGTGCATCGTTCACGTAACCAAACTCAAACTTGGTATCAACGAAGGTTTGGTCTACTTTCTCTAACGCGTCACTGATGACGTTAAAGCCTTCTTTCAATAGCTTCTCGTAGTGCGCGATATCGCTCTCTTGTGAGAAGTTAAATGCTGCAAAGTTATCTTGGATGTTCTGACGCGTGATGTTTACATCGTCCGCTTCTGGTACACCAGGAATGCCTTTCAAAATACCTTTAGTTGAAGGAGTGATAAGAAGCTCTGGTAGTTTCTTGTCTTTCTCTAGACCTTCAGGCATTTCGATACCACAGAATTCACGCTCACCATGTGCGTACGCACGCCACATAGAACCTGTGATGTACTGACGACAAATCGCCTCAATCATTACTGGGCGAGCTTTTTGTACAATCCATACGAATGGGTGAGGGATATCAAGAATATGGCTGTCAGCAAGACCGTTGTCTTTAAAAAGCTTGAACCAATGGTTAGATATAGCATTAAGCGCAGCGCCTTTACCAGGAACACCTTTCAGGTTGCCTTCACCACGCCAGATACAATCAAATGCAGAGATACGGTCACTGATCACCATGATAGCTAACGGAGCATCAGGTGCTACGTCGTAGCCTTTCTCTTTAATTAGTCGTTGGCTATCTTCTTCAGTTAACCAGTAAACCGAACGAACCTTGCCACTGTGGACAGGTTTATCAGTGCGGATTGGGAGGTCATCATTTACGGCAAGAACTTGATCAGCGAGGCTCATTTAGACATTCCTATCTTTTATCAAACGTCATACAGAGAAGTGCAATGTGCACATGATTAGACGGGCATTATACCCAATCTAACGTTTGCTTCCAGAGAAAAAGCAAACGTTTGCTAAATCTGCTAATCAAATAAAAACCCCTGCCTAACTATCCACCAAATTTAAGGCGAAATGTAGGGCAGGGGAAGGCAGTATATTTGGACTATATTACAGAGCTATCTAGTAGCGCTATGTTGTTTAGTGAATGCGCTCTGAGTTGGCATCCATGAAGAAAACCTCACACTGGAAGCGCATACCTAATGTTCTTAAGTACTGTTGGCTAAATTGATCAATTGATGCGCTAGCAACGATCGCACTCGCATTCTTAGAGCGGATCGCTTTCTCTACTGTTTCAGCTTCGGTCATTTGGTGAGAAGCTTTCATGTGAATAACGCGGTCGCAGCATACGTTATGCTTCTGCAGCTGCTTAGCGGATGGTCTTGGCGTTTGAGCCGTAAATAGTAGCCATTGATGTTGATTGGACAGCAACGCCATTTTTGCAAATAACGCTTCATCAGTTGAATGATGAGCTGAGCGAGAAGCTGATGCAAATGCGCCGTGAATTAGCGGGCTAGAGTGTTGTGCTTTAACGTGTGCTTGAATCATTTTGCTGTCCTTATATACATGCTGTATGTGTATACAGTAGTTTTTGTTGCTTATAAGATCAAGCGCTTTTTGCGGGATTATTGGACGATTTCTTAGAGTGAAATGAAGTTTGTGCTTATAAGTCTATGAAATTAATTGATAAATTAAATTTGAATGATTTTTCCGTTTTTCTCAAAAATGGAAAAAAGTGTGAGCTTTATACAGGTGTATACAGTAGTTTTCTGTAAAAACCAGCGTATACACCTGTATAGAAGATAAGAAGATAAGAAGATAAGAAGATAAACGCTGGGCACAAAAAAAGCGCCTAAGGCGCTTTCTTATATTTCAATGGTGTAGCTTATCTCAGTGTTGCTTGGGAGAGTTTTGCTCTCATTTCCATCTCACCAATATTGAACTGGCGAACATCCATGGTCGCGATATCATTGCAATCTTTACATGCATGATGGCACTTACCATCTAGGTAGTCGTGCTTTTTTACTAGGCTTGGCTTTTTGCACCAATCACAAACGCCTTCTATTGTGAACATATTCTCTCCTCACCTGTTTAAGTCAGGTGTATTTTCGGCGCAAATTATGACACAACAGAGACCTATTAGTTAATAGTTTGTTACTCGTTTTTGAGAAGGTGATCGATTGCAACACTAATAAAATCGATATCTCTGTGAGATGGAAAGATAAAGGTGTGTAGTTGTTTACGATTTTGTAACACTTTGTAAGATCGTTTTTAGCGCACTGTTCAAACGTTTCATTTCTTCGTCACATCCCTGACCATCAGGGTGGTAAATCTTTGATAGTTGTTTATATCTCACCTTAATACTTTTCTGACTAGGAAGAGAGCTTGGCGTGTAGCCAAATAGTGCACAGGCTAACTGTAAATTGTTCGAACTTTTTTGGCCTTTTTGTTTCTTCAATTCGTTGAACATGGTCTGCAATTGACGTTTTTGCTGCTTAATGGCGCGGTTCTTCTCGCTCAGTTGCGCTTCGAGTGCCTGCTTCTGCGTTCCCAAGTCACTCGATTTCAGAATCTCTCTTTTTCGCGAGATCACCAAAGTCGCGCTGATACTCACGATAACAATCAGTAACGCCAATGCCGTACCAATCATATAGTCAGAGCCACTTAGGTTAGAGCTGAAGAGGTTAGAACTGGAGAGGTTAGATTGCACTTGGTTAGATTGCATTTGCTGAGATGCTCCCTGACTGTTGTCTATTTCAGAGCCGATACCCTCGTCGAGCTGTTCGATTGAAGAGATCTGTTTTGCACGTTGTTGGTTGAACTGTGCTTCAAGAACACGGTTGTAGCCATCTTCCGCGTCTGGGTTGTTTGGCAACGCTGCTTCATACCAAAGTTGTGCGGAGTCTAGTGGGCTGAGTAGCTCGTGTTCTGGGGAAGATTCGTAGAGCTTGGCGATTTCTAGTGTCGCTCGCTTGTTCCCTTGCAATGCGGTTTTGATAAACCATTCCAAGGCTAATTTGTTATCGGGCTCACCACCCGTTCCGGCCAAGTAAAGCTCAGCCAATCTGAACTGTGCATCTGCATTGCCGTTTTCCGCGGATTGTGAATACCAATAGAATGCGTCATCGATGTTTTTAGAGACGCCTATCCCTAATTCATACGCTTGTGCTAATTGATATTGTGATGCCGAGTCTTTAGGTGATGGATCTGCTGCGCTACGTTCTTCACTGTTATTTGCCGCGTGGGCGAGGGAGGAAAGCAATAAAACAAGGGCTAGAAGCAGTGTTCTCAGGGGCGATGATGTTAGAAAGTTGGATAGGATAAGCAAAAGATAAGTCTCGTAAAAAGCCCAGTGCCGATATCAGTATCAAGACGCTATGTAGTGAATAGTAAAGTCGTACAGCTTTGAATCAGCCATACCACAGACAAGCAACTATATAGCGGTTATTTCAATAGATAAAGGAGACTGGGCTTTAATCGTGCTACTTAAGTGGCAAGATTTGAATCTCTACACGGCGGTTACAAGCACGGCCTTGAGACGTGTTGTTGTCGCATAGTGGGTAACGTTCGCCGTTACCACGAGCAATGGCACGGCCTGCCGCTACGTCTTGAGAGATCAAAAATGCACGAACAGATTCAGCACGGCGCTCAGAAAGGATTTGGTTCGTCGACTCACTGCCAGTACTGTCAGTGTGACCTTCGATTACTAGGCTAGTGTCTGGGTATTCAACTAGGATACGTGCAACACCACGAAGTGTGTTGTGAATGCTTGATTCAAGCGCGTAAGAACCAGAATCGAAACCAATGCCGTTTTCAAGGCGAAGTAGAAGTTGGTTTTCGCCAACACGCTCTACCTGAACACCTGAGTTCATCAGTTCTTCACGAAGTGCCGCTTCTTGTCGGTCAAAGTAGTAACCAATACCACCGCCAACAGCAGCACCGCCGGCAGCACCAATAAGAGCACGTTTACCACGGTCTTTAGAGTCACCGGTAGCAGCACCAGCAACGGCACCAGCGATTGCACCAATTAGAGCGCCTTGAGTTGCAGAGTTAGTCTCAGATTCGCCAGTAGTAGCGTTTTGGCGTTGAGTTGCCTGACAACCCGTAAGTGCGACAGTAATCGCTAGGGCTAGTGTGATTTTTTTCAACGTATTTTCTCCATCATGTACTTCTGTCAAACGTATGGATTACGAATGACAAACATATAGTCCTGTAGGTCCTATTGATGGTTTTTATCAATACGCTGAAGCAATGTAAAGCGGCTCTATGATTTAGATATCTTTTTAGGTGCCTGTGCCCCAGCAACTGGTCGATTAACAGACAATTTACGGCCTTTCTTCAAGCCAACTTCGTAATCAGCGGTGAGATTTTTCATCGCCTCTTTAAGTTGTTGTTTGAAGGTTTCGCGGTCGATATTTTTGAACTCTTTATCGATGTAGTTATTGATTTTGTTGTTCGACTCGTCGTCTGGTGTGATCGTCGGTAGTTTTTCAAGCGCACCTTCAACCCAACCTGATACAAAGGAATTCACGCGACGGGTTACTTCTAATGTACCCGTACCAGACCCCGCAAAGCTGTTGCGGAATTGGCCAGTATGTTCATTCAGTTCACGATAGATGATATCGAAAGCAAAGGCTGCAAAGATGGCACGATCGGCTTCACCGATGAACTCTACACGCTTGAGACCTTTATGGTTCAGCAGTACAGCTTCTACGCCAAATTTAGTGTTGATACCACGAATAACACGCAGCAGTGTTGAGCTGATATTTGCGGGTAATAGGTGCGTGGATTGAGTCTTGCCCATCTTGATAAATTCAATATCGTCTTTTTCGAGACCATATTTCAGCATCAAGTTATGCGCCATTTTGATTGCATTGGCAGCTTCATTGACGTTAGCAGAATTACCAAGCTCAAGACACTTAGCTATTTTCTTTAGGGCTTTTTTCTTATCCATCGACTACTTAATCATTACCGCAAATTTTGAAAAGTCCGACATTTTACATGTTTTGGCGGGTAACAGAAAGCAAAACTCACTCAGTGGGCGAGTTGGGTTCGTAACAATTAATTAAGCAAAACGGACTTTGGAGCATAAACAAAAACGCCATCAAGAAGATAGATGGCGTTAGTGACAGGGTTTTTGGTAATGACTAGAGGATTCGCAAACTAGATACCCAGTTCATCAAGCAGATCGGCTGCTGAATCATTGCCTGAGCTTTGTGTTGGCTTATTACCTTCCTGCATCTTTTTCTGAGTTGCTTCAAGAATGCTGTCTGGACACTCGTCTTCTGCAATCTCAAATTCTTCTAATTGGATGAACTCTGTTTTGTCCATAGCCAACTCAAGGTAGAAGATATTGTTGTTTTCAGTTGAGAAGGTCACACGACGCGCTTGTGGACGATCGAGATTGGTATCAACAGAAAGGTTTACTTGCTTGTTCAGTGCCAGCATTTTCGGTTGGTTTTGAGTGATGTTGGTTTGCAGCTCTTTGCGGATCTTATTAGTGAAGTCACCAACTAGCTGGTTCATTAATTCACCTAGTACGTCACCCACTTCATCAGATGTATGTAGCACAGCCAGTTCATTTTCCGGCATGCCCATGTTACGCATGTAATTGGTGTAGATCTCTAATGCGGCTTTGGACGTAAAATTGATAACAACAAGACCAGAAAAGCCGCCGTCAAATAGAACGAAGCAGCCAAAATCTGGCTTTAGGCTTGTCTTATTGATCTTTTGAACCATGGCTGAATAGGACACCTGAGAAGCCGTTGCTGATGTAAGTACGCTTGAGACTGATTGGCATAGCTTAAGAAGAATATCTTCAGTGGTGACTGTTTTATTTTTTTTCATTTTGATGTGCTCGTGGAGATGTCTTAAACAAAATGTTATTCAATATATTGTTACTGAATTAAGACGAAAGTGACTATTTCTCCATTCTTGCACTGAGATTCTGATTTGATCACCTTTTTATATGATCTTAATAGTAGTAAAGTGACGAAATTCAAAGAAAATTATTAAAAATCTCAGATAACCCAATGCTGATAGGATCAGCGAAGTAGGGGCAGGAAGCAAATGTTACCAAGACTTCAACTCAATGCTGATGTCGATCCAGTTGTTGTACGCTTTTTAGATGAACTAAAAACAGCGGGCTTTACTGGCGACATTGAATCTCAATATTCTAGCCGTTTGGCGGTCGCGACTGATAACAGTGTCTATCAGCAATTGCCCCAAGCTGTCATTCTTCCCAAAACAACACACGACGTTGTGCTTATCGGTAAAGTGGGTTCTAAATCTGCTTATGAACGCGTAACTTTTTCTCCTCGTGGTGGCGGTACCGGAACCAATGGACAATCCTTAACTAAAGGGGTTGTGGTTGATTTATCACGCTACATGAATCAGGTTCTGGAAATTAATGAGAAGGAAGGTTGGGTACGAGTTCAGTCGGGCATCGTTAAAGACCAATTGAACGATGCGGTTCGCCCTTACGGTTACTTTTTCTCTCCAGATCTTTCAACAAGTAACCGAGCAACACTGGGTGGCATGATCAATACTGATGCATCAGGCCAAGGGTCATTGAAGTACGGTAAAACGTCTGATCACGTGTTGTCTTTGCAAGCGGTATTCGCCGATGGTTCGTGCTTAGAATCTGATTTATCACATGGTTTACCGGAAGAGGGCGAGTTTGCGCATCATGCGCTTGCGGTAACCGAAGCGGTATGTCGTGAAAAACGCGCTCAAATCCTCGATAAATTCCCACCATTGAACCGCTTCTTGACGGGCTACGATCTCAAGAATGCTATCAATGATGACGATGACAGTTTTGACCTTACTCGCGTGTTATGTGGCGCAGAAGGCTCTTTAGCCTTCATTACTGAAGCAAAGCTAAATCTAACCCCAATCCCGAAAGCGCGCACTTTGGTTAACGTGAAATACAACACATTTGATTCTGCGCTGCGTAACGCGCCGTTCATGGTTGAAGCCAAGGCTCTTTCTGTAGAGACGGTGGATTCAAGAGTATTGAACTTAGCGAAGCAAGATATTGTTTGGCACACCGTGAGTGACCTACTGACGGATGTTCCTAACAAAGAGATGCTTGGCATCAATATGGTTGAGTTTGCAGGCCAAGATGAAGCGGAAGTTGAACAGCAAGTTCAAGCGCTGACCGCAAAACTTGAAACCATGGTTGAAAGCGAAGAAGCGGGTGTGATTGGCTTCCAAGTGTGCAGTGATTTGGCGAGTATTGGTCGAATCTACAACATGCGTAAAAAAGCAGTAGGCTTATTAGGTGCGGCGAAAGGTCGTGCTAAGCCGGTCGCTTTCGCTGAAGACACTTGTGTACCACCTGAAAACTTGGCTGACTTCATCGCTGAATTTAGAGTGCTGCTTGATTCGAAAGATCTAAATTATGGCATGTTTGGTCACGTTGATGCGGGTGTTCTACACGTTCGTCCGGCACTTGATCTATGTGACCCTATGCAAGAAGCCTTGATGCACGAAGTATCTGATGAAGTAGTTAAGCTGGTGGCGAAATATGGCGGCTTAATGTGGGGCGAGCATGGTAAAGGCTTCCGTTCTGAGTACGGTCCTGATTTCTTCGGTGAAGAACTGTTTACCGAATTAAGACGTGTGAAAGCAGCATTCGACCCACACAACAAGATGAACCCAGGCAAGATCTGTACGCCTTTAGAAAGTGACGCTGAGTTGGTGAAAGTGACCGGCACTAAACGTGGCTTTTATGATCGCCAGATAGATGTTCAAGTGCGCGACAGCTTTAAGCAAGCGATGGAGTGTAACGGCAACGGCTTATGCTTTAACTACGACACGAGCTCACCAATGTGTCCTTCTATGAAAGTCACTGCTGACCGTCGCCATTCACCAAAAGGTCGTGCTGGTTTAGTCAGAGAGTGGTTACGTCAGCTAACTGAGCAAGGCGTGGATATTCTCGATTTAGAGCAAGAAGCGCTTAAAGATGATACTCCGGTCAAAACTATGGTTGAGCGCGTTCGTAACACCATGAACAAACGCCACGAGTACGATTTCTCGCACGAAGTACATGAAGCGATGAATGGTTGTCTTGCATGTAAAGCGTGTGCGAGCCAATGTCCAATCAAAGTTGATGTACCAAGTTTCCGCTCACGATTCTTAAATATCTATTACTCACGCTATCAACGACCAGCGAAAGATTACTTGGTGGCTAACATTGAAACCATGCTGCCACTAATGGCGAAAGCGCCAAAGGTCGTTAATGCTGCATTGGGGCAAAAGTGGGTTCAATCTGCAACAGCGAAAACAGTCGGTTATGTCGATGCACCACTGATGTCGGTGCCTACGCTCAAAAATCGTCTGGCAAGCAAAGAGCTGCAACTTTTTGATATTCAATACTTAGAAGGGCTCTCTTCGGAAGAGAAGAAACAGCACGTGTTGATCGTTCAAGACCCGTTTACCAGCTTCTATGATGCAGAGGTGGTTGAAGACTTCGTCACTCTGGCTCAAAAGCTTGGCAAAACACCAGTGCTACTGCCGTTTAAACCAAATGGTAAGGCGCTGCACATCAAGGGCTTCTTAAGTCGTTTTGCGCGCGAGGCGAAATCCACTTCTGATTTCTTGTCGATGGTCGCAGATATTGGTATTCCACTCGTGGGTGTGGATCCAGCTTTGGTACTTTGCTATCGCGACGAATATGTCGAGATCTTAGCGGATAAGCGTGGTGACTTTGATGTGCTCACTGTTCATGAATGGTTATTACCATCGCTCGGTGACTATGAAGCGCGCTCTGCAAGTGAAGAGATGTGGTATTTATTTTCTCACTGTACCGAGAAAACCAAGATGCCAAATGCTGAAAAAGAGTGGGGCGCTATCTTCCAACACTTTGGAGCAGCCCTTACTAGCGTACCTGTAGGCTGTTGTGGCATGGCGGGGACGTTCGGACATGAAGTCGATAAGTTACAAATGTCGAAAGACATCTACGGTTTAAGTTGGAAGCCAAGGATGCAAGACTTACCAAAAGAGCGCTGTTTAGCTACCGGATACTCTTGCCGTAGCCAAGTTAAGCGTTTTGAAGGTGAGAAGCTCGCCCACCCATTACAGGCACTCGCACAAATTCTTTAAACTATTTAGCCCAGCAATTGCTGGGCTTTTTTCTAAACTAACAATGGAATTGTTAATAAGGAAAGCTATGAAATTTCTTGAGTTGAAAGTCCCACCAGTTGCTCTGTTTATATTGGTTTTAGTCGCCTCTTATTTCAGTGCGCAACAGTTGAGTACAGGCGCGATCGGGATGCCGTTTAAGTTCATCATTCTTGGTGTCGGAATCGTTTTGAGCGGCGTTATTGGATTAGCTGGTGTTTGGGAGTTTCGAAAACAGAAAACGACCGTTAATCCAATTAAAGTCGAAACCGCCTCTACCGTCGTTGATAGCGGGGTTTTTGGATACACGAGAAACCCAATGTATTTAGGCCTTTTCATTTTACTGTTCTGCTTTGGTTATTTCTTCCAGAATATTTTCAGCGTCTTGCTGAGTTTTGCTTTTGTTATCTACATGAATCAGTTCCAAATCAAACCAGAAGAGCGAGCGCTAGAGCAATTATTCGGTGCCGAATATGTTGATTACAAACAAAAGGTTAGACGTTGGGTCTGATTAATTTTGTGGCGGTGATGAGTTAGCCACCAATAATATCCGTTACGTTTTCAAGGTAAGCCATATTTTGATGTGCTTACCGTTTATATTTATTTTTTATCAAATAACCTGCCCGTCATTGTTAAAACAAATGAAAGGTTAGGTAATGAAAGTTATCCAGACAAAATGGCTGCCATTAAGTATTTATGCGGTTGGCCTCTCCTCAATGCCAGTGTTGGCAGATATTTCTCCTCAAATTATCAATGGTAACGAAGCAGCAAAAGGTAGCTGGCCATTTATGGTCGCGCTTGTTTCAAAAAATGTGGATGCCTACGAAGGGCAGTTCTGCGGTGCAAGTTTCATTGGTGAGCGATATGTACTCACAGCAGCGCACTGTATCGAAGCAAGCAGCAACCAAGATTTTGAGGTTGTCATTGGTGTCTCTGATCTTTCTTCGCCCGACGTAGAGCAGCACCGCTATTCTGTTGAGCAAATATATGCTCATGAAAGTTATACTCAAGAGCCTGCGAGTAATGACATCGCCATTATTGAGCTTAGCGAAAAACCTGCGGAACCTACCGTCAGTCTTGTCGATGGTTATGTTCGTGATAACTTGAATGCAGGTCAGATGTTAACCGTCATAGGTTGGGGTGATCAGAATTCATCAGAAGAGCAATACTCATCTACGAGCCAGTTGCATCAAGTGAATGTTCCGTTAGTTAGTCAGAGAGACTGTAACCTTGGTCAAGGAGATGGATATTCAGATATTGGCGCTGATGCTTTTTGTGCCGGTTACAAAGAAGGCGGCCGCGATTCATGTAGCGGGGATAGCGGTGGCCCAATCATGATATCTACCAATGGTCACTACGAACAGTTAGGTCTTGTGAGTTGGGGAGAAGGTTGCGCTCAGCCAGAGGCATACGGTGTCTACACCAACATAAGCCACTTTGCTGACTGGATAGGTAAGAAGACGGCAGGCTTTAGCTACCAAACTAAGGTGATGCTAGGCGCTCGACCTTTGGGACCGATTGAACACAAGTTTGAATTTACGAACAAATCTGATCAAGAGATTAACGTAACCAACGTATCTTTGGCTGCTGGTACAAACGATCCTATAACCTACAATGGTAGTGCGATTATAAAGAGCAATAGTTGTGCGACGTTATCACCGAATGAAGGGTGTGATGTGGTTGTAAGCTACAACATAGACTCAGTGGGTAAACATGATTTTGGTATCAAGGTGTCAACCGACTCACTAGCGGGTGTAGTGACATCAAAGGCACATGCTATTGGCGCTAATGAGGTTTCTGATACGGTGAATGCACTCGTCACGATACCTAAGAATGCTGTCTACAGCACAGAAGCTTGGGATGTAGAAGGGAATACGATAGCTTCACCAGATATTGCTAATAACAAGTCCACGGCATTCATTGTCGACGGGATCCCCGCTGGTACCGTGTCTTTGGATCTCAGCGTATTTTCTGAAGAAAAGCATGACTATATGGAGATCTACATTAACGGCTTTGAAGTCAGCGCGTTTGCGGGGCTATTATCTGGGACTGTTGAATTGCCAATGGCGAGAGCTAAAGACAATAGCTTCATGATTGCGTACAGCAAAGATGAGGTGGGTTCTGCAGGGCATGACAGAGTGACCATTAAGAACTTTGCTTATAGTAATGAAATTAAAGAGTTAAGCTTGGTGGAAGATCCAACCATCAAAAAGACAGGTGGTTCAATGGGTTGGTATTGGCTGGCGATGCTGTTAGGTGGCGCGATGATGCGTAAGTTACTTTTGTCATTGAAGAGGAAAGGTACTCAGTAAATAGCTGTGACTTAAACCAATATCTATTGTTTAGAATGAAAAAAGCCCAGCTTGAGGATATCAAGCTGGGCTTTTTAATTCTGTGTTGGCTTACTTAAGCGGCAGCTGCGAACTGAGCTAGAAACATCTCTTTGCGCTCGTTGAAGCGGTTTACTAGGTCGTCTACAGAAGCTTGGTCGTATGGCTTAAGGCCGCTTGCTACCATGCGCTTCACGCCTTTACCGACTACTTCGCCATCTTCTTTGAAATCGAAGTTCAGGGTCACGGTGCCACGCTTGCCTTCAACGTCAAAAGTCGCACCAGAGAATTCAACTTCTGGGTGAGAAAGGTCTAGGCGAGTAAACTCAACTTCCATGCTCTCGTAAATCACAAGAGGACGTTGGCAGTTGATCATCATTTGTTGCTCTTCCATAAGAGGAACCATGATGTGAGGGAAGTTCATACCTGAGAACTTAACGTAGTTCGTTACTACGTGCTCGATGAATGCTTGATCGTGGCTCTTCTCACCTTCACAAGACATGTGTAGGTACTCTTTACCATTTGCATCGATAAGTGAGCTCTCTTTTTCACACTTGTTATCAACGCTTAACGCAATACCGTTACCTACCATACCTGAAAAATCAAAACGCATTTTTTGGCTGATGCCTTCTTTTTGCAGAAGAACCGCAAATAAAAGATCGCCAGGAACACAGAAGCGCTTGTTGTCTTCATCGTGAATTGGGTTGAAATCGCCAGCTACTTTTTTAGCAAAGTGGCTTGCTTGTTCACGAGTGAATTGAAATTGATTGTCTTCAGTAGAAAAGTAAGGTGTCAGAAACATAGTATCGCTATTAGTCATCAAATCTGGGGTGGATTATAGCTAACTAACTTCGTTCTAATGGTCTATCCAGTTAACTTTGCTTATATATCAGTCAATTAGATAGATACGTTGGATGGTATGTGGCAGTTTTACAGGGGATATGGTGACTGGCTCAATGCAACAAGGGCTAATCGATAGCCCTTGTTTATATGACGTGTTATTTCACGACTTAAAAGCTACACAAAATACCTTCAGGCATTAAGTGGTTGTGCACAGACAATTTGAGCAATAAGTTAGCTTGCTCGATGTCCGGTGCGAAGTAGCGGTCTTTGTCGTAGAAGCTGACTTTTTCACGCAGGATCTGTTTCGCTTCTTCTACTCGAGGTGAAGATAGATTCGGTGCTCTAAAATCCAAGCCTTGCGCTGCCGCTAAATACTCAACTGCCAAGATTCCACGAGTGTTCTCTGCCATGTCACGGAGACGACGACCAGCAAAGGTTGCCATAGACACATGATCTTCTTGGTTAGCGGACGTTGGCAAGCTGTCTACAGAAGCTGGATGAGCCAGTGTTTTGTTCTCACTAGCTAAAGCTGCTGAGGTAACCTGAGCAATCATAAAGCCAGAGTTAACTCCGCCATTGTCGACTAAGAACGGTGGAAGTTTACTTAGCGCGCTATCAATCAGCAGTGCCATTCGACGCTCTGACAAACTACCGATTTCAGCAATGGCTAAGGCTAGATTATCTGCGGCCATAGCAACGGGTTCTGCGTGGAAGTTACCACCCGAAATGATGTCACCATCGTCCGCAAAGACCAGTGGGTTGTCCGATACGGAATTCGCTTCAACCATCAGTGTTTCTGCTGAGTTGCGGATCTGCTGTAGACACGCGCCCATCACTTGAGGCTGACAACGCAGTGAGTAAGGGTCTTGAACCTTTTCACAACACGTGTGTGACTCACCAATTTCACTCTTCTGGTCAAGCAGATGACGGTAAGCAAGCGCAGCGTCCATTTGTCCACGGTGACCACGAACGCGGTGAATACGAGGATCAAATGGGCGGCGGCTACCTAGCGCAGCTTCAACTGACATAGCGCCACATACTGTCGCAGACGCGAACAAGTCTTCTGCTGCGAATAGGCCTTCTAAGGCGAATGCGGTGGATGCTTGCGTACCGTTGAGTAGCGCTAAACCTTCTTTAGGAGCGAGTGTGATTGGCTCTAGCCCTGCGATCTTCATTGCTTCCAAACCAGTAATGATTTTACCGTTGTGACGAGCTTGGCCTTCACCAAGTAGAACGGTACTCATGTGGGCTAGGGGAGCGAGGTCGCCAGATGCACCTACTGAGCCTTTTTGTGGCACACAAGGGTAAACCTGCGCGTTCACTAGATCGATCAGGGCATTGATCACCTTGAGTCGAATACCTGAGTAGCCACGAGACAAGCTGTTAATCTTGAGTACCATCATCAAGCGCACGGTTTCGTCAGACATGAACTTGCCGATGCCTGCTGCGTGAGACAGCACGATACTTTTCTGCAGAACTTCGAGATCTTCTGGGGCGATCTTGGTGTTCGCCAGTAAGCCAAAGCCCGTGTTGATACCATAAACAGTTCGGTCTTCAGCAATCACTTGTTCGACAACCTGCATGCTCGCTTCAATATCTGGGATTGCAGCAGGGTCGAGTGACAAATTCACCGGGCTACGGCTGATTTTACGCAGTTCAGATAGACCTAGATGTCCTGGTTTAAGTAATAAATTCAACATGTTTTCTCCAGACATTAAAGGCGACGAAGTTCTTCGTTTAGCATAGGTAAATCAAGTTTCTGTTCTTTCGCACACTGCTTAGCAATGTCGTAACCCGCATCCGCATGACGCATAACGCCTGTTGCTGGATCATTGTGAAGTACGCGAGCAATACGCTGTGATGCATCTTCACTGCCGTCACAACAAATCACCATACCTGAGTGTTGCGAGAAGCCCATGCCAACGCCGCCACCATGGTGTAAAGAAACCCAAGTTGCGCCTCCTGCTGTGTTTAGCAGTGCATTCAGTAGAGGCCAATCTGATACGGCATCTGAACCATCCATCATGCCTTCTGTTTCACGGTTCGGGCTGGCAACCGAACCTGAATCTAGGTGGTCACGACCGATAACAACCGGTGCTTTTAGCTCACCATTTTTAACCATTTCATTGAATGCTTGGCCTAAACGTTCACGATCTTTCAAACCTACCCAACAGATACGTGCAGGTAGACCTTGGAACTGAATGCGTTCACGCGCCATATCTAGCCAGTTATGCAGGTGAGGGTTGTCTGGAATCAGTTCTTTTACTTTTTGGTCTGTTTTGTAGATGTCTTCTGGGTCGCCTGAAAGGGCTGCCCAACGGAATGGACCGATGCCTTCGCAAAACAGTGGACGAATATAAGCAGGAACGAAACCCGGGAAATCAAACGCGTTTTCTACGCCTTTTTCCAGTGCCATTTGGCGAATGTTGTTACCGTAATCTACGGTCGCAGCGCCGCGATATTGCAGGTCTAGCATCGCTTGAACTTGAATCGCCATCGATTGTTTAGCTGCCTTAACGACCTTAGCTTCATCAATAGTGCGCTCTTGTGCGGCTTTCTCCATCGTCCAACCTTGTGGCAAATAGCCGTTCAGAGGGTCATGGGCAGAGGTTTGGTCAGTAACGACATCTGGTGTGATGTTTCGCTCTACTAACTCAGGGAAAACATCCGCAGCGTTACCTAGCAGGCCAACAGAAATAGGTGTGTCAGACTCTTTAATAATAGCCATCGCTTCGTCTAGGCTGGTGGCTTTCTTGTCTACATAACCAGTACGCAGGCGGTAATCAATTCGTGATTCATCGCATTCAACCGCAATCATTGAGAAGCCAGCCATGGTAGCTGCAAGAGGTTGAGCGCCACCCATGCCGCCAAGGCCACCGGTGAGTACCCATTTGCCTTTTGCTTCGCCTTGGAAGTGTTTCTTCGCGATAGCGACAAAGGTTTCGTAAGTACCTTGAACGATGCCTTGTGAACCGATGTAGATCCAGCTACCTGCGGTCATTTGGCCGTACATCATCAAGCCTTCTTTATCGAGCTCGTTGAAATGTTCCCAGTTTGCCCAGTGTGGAACAAGGTTCGAGTTAGCGATTAACACGCGAGGTGCGTTTTTATGAGTCGGGAACACGCCTACAGGTTTACCAGACTGAACAAGTAATGTTTGGTCGTCTTCTAAACGCTCTAATACTTCAACAATCTTGTCGTAACATTTCCAATCACGTGCTGCACGACCAATACCGCCATACACAACCAGTGCATGTGGGTGTTCTGCCACATCAGGATCTAGGTTGTTCATTAGCATACGAAGGGGTGCTTCTGTTAACCAAGATTTTGCGCGCAAAGTGGTGCCATGAGGTGCGCGAATTTCGCGAGTCGTGTCGAGACGAGGGTCACTGTTGTGGTGTTCCGTCATTTTGAAATTCCTTCTGTTTCACGTTATATCGTTGTAGTTGTATTTATCTATATAGCTGGCTTATTCACTGGTCATTGCACGGGCAATATCCCAACACAAACGTGCCGCCAATCGAGCCGTTTGACCGTCGACGTCGTAGTCTGGGTTATATTCCGCAATGTCCGCGATAATGAGTTTCTCACTGTGTTTAAAAATCTGTTCTAGGAAAGGCGCGAGCGCTTCATAGCTAACGCCTATTGCTGCTGGGGCACTAACACCCGGCGCAGTCGCCGCTGGGAAGACATCGAGATCAATAGTGAGATAGAGGTAATCACACTCAGCGATGAATTTTTGCAACTTAACTAGTTGAGCAATTTGGTTTACTTGGGTGATATCGCGATCATGTTCGTACCACACACCAAGTTGGTCGGCTTTGTTGAACAGCGCTTTGGTATTGCTGGCGGCACTTACACCGAGACACGCGTAATGAAATGGCCACTGATGTGTGTGGCAGTATTCGCTAATCTGATTAAAGGGTGTGCCTGAGCTTGGTTTGACGTCAGCGATGTCGCTTTCAAATTCACGAAGGTCAAAGTGAGCATCAAAGTTAACGATGCCTATCTTAGGTTTGTGATCTGATTGAGTTCTGTGAAGATGCTCAGCTAGGCCTTGGAAAGAAGCCCAAGCGACTTCGTGACCACCGCCAAGGGTAATCACTTTGCTGGTGGATAGCGCATTGGCAATCACAGTAGCGCACTGCTTTTGGCTGAGTTCTAATTGATCATCGCTACATTCGATATCGCCAAGATCATTAATGCGTGTATCACTGTGCCAAGCCATATTGGCTAATGCTTGGCGAATCAAATTAGGTGCTTGTTTTGCGCCAACACGTCCTTTATTTCTTGCCACTCCGGCATCGCTAGCAAAGCCAACCAAGGCAACAGCGTTGTCAGTAAGCCCTTCATTTAAAACATTACTTTGTACTTGCGTGGTAATGTGATGAACACGAGTACCGAGCTCACCATCTTCAAGGTCATTACGCCCCGTCCACACAAAGTTGTGAGTGGTGGATACTGTATTAGTGCAGCTGGATTTAGATTGAGTCATGACAGACCTCGCCATTAACAATGCGCTTATGCAGGTGAGGAACACCAACTTGATAGCTTAAGTCGGCAGGGTGCTCGATATTCCAGATAGCCAAATCAGCAGAGTAACCCACTTCAATTTTGCCTCTGTTTTGTGACTCGCCAATGGCAGCAGCTGCATGGCAAGTTACCCCACGTAATGCTTCTTCTGGGGTTGTACCAAATAGGGTGCAGCTCATGTTCATCATCAGCGTTAAGTCCGCAAAGGGGGAAGTGCCGGGGTTTAAGTCGGTCGCGATTGCCATTGGGATGTTGTGCTCGCGAAGTAGGGCAATAGGTGGCTGTTGAGTCTCTTTCAAAAAGTAGAAAGCGCCCGGTAATAAGGTAGTGACAGTACCTGATTCCGCCAGTGCTTTTACTCCGGTTTCATCTAGGTACTCAACATGATCAACAGACAGAGCACCGTATTTCGCGGCAAGCGCACTGCCGCCCATGTTAGAAAGCTGCTCTGTGTGGCCTTTGATCGCTAGCCCATGTTCTTTAGCTGCCGCAAATACACGCTCAGTTTGTTCTAGGTTGAAGCCGATCGATTCACAGAATACGTCGACTGCGTCAGCTAGTCTTTGCTCTGCGGCTTTAGGGATGATCTCTTGGCATACCAGATCAACGTAACGATCTGGCTGTTCTTTATATTCTGGAGGTACAGCATGTGCTGCAAGGAGTGTGGTGGTTATTTTAATACGACGGTGGTTTTCTAAGGCTTTAGCAGCACGTAACATCTTGAGTTCATCATCAAGCGTTAAACCATAGCCAGACTTTACTTCAACGCTGGTGACACCACTTCTTAGCAGGCCGTCTAATCTAGGCAGCGCCATCTCAACCAGTTCGGCTTCTTGTGCAGCTCGTGTCGCCGTTACTGTCGCTAAAATACCACCGCCTTGCTTTGCGATGTCGGTGTAGGAGACACCATTTAAGCGTTGTTCAAACTCATTGGCACGATTACCTGCAAACACTAGATGTGTGTGGCAATCAATCAAACCTGGGGTAACGAGCTTGTTTTTACAGTCGTAGATGATGTGATCAACAGAGCGGCTAGCACTCGCGGTGTCACAATGAAGTGACTCATCGCTTGAGTGAGACAGGGATACGATCTTACCGTTTTCGATAACGATATCTTGCGGGGAAGAAGGTTGATAACCGTCGGCTCCCAAGCTCATCGAGACCACTCGTGCATTTTTGAGGATCAAATTCATAATCACCTAGATCTTTGCTAAACAATAAATGTATATACAAATAAATAGGCTAAATACTGACCCGAATCAAGTTGATGTTGCAAAAATGTGATCGGCGATCAGGATGATATTCTTTAATCTAAAACGATCTTAGAGCTTAATTTGTACTTAGAGCCTGGGTGGTAGAGTAATGCAAAGCTGATAAGGCGCTCCTTGCTCCATGTTCTTCTATTAAGAAGCAAGCAAGGTTCTGATTCCGTTAGCTTTAGTGCTTGGCGGATGTTGGAGTCTGGAACGATGGCTTCGACTGTGTGCTCAATCGCACTCAACGGGCAACTTTTGGAAAGGTATTCATTCGGTGTTGAGGTTGAAAAGTCTTGTTCTAAGTATTGGGGAGCTGCTTGCGAGTTTACCCAGCGAGCTTCTAGTTGTATAGGTGTGTTATCGGCAAAGTGGATGATTTCACTATAGAAGACTTCCGCATTGATCATCACACCTAACCGTGTAGCGGTGCTCTCATCTGCCTTGATACTATTGTGCTTGATCACTTGGCTTGTGTACGTTTGGCCACGGTCTTTGATCTCTTGTGCGATGTTGTTGATATCAAGTAGGGGAGATTGCGCTTTTTCCTCTGGCTCACATACAAAAGTGCCCAGTCTTGGTTTCCGAATTAGCTTGCCTTCAGATACAAGATCTCGAATGGCTTTATTCACCGTCATTCTACTCACGTTGAACTGCTCTGTGAGTTCGAGTTCCGTGGTGATTTGATAGCCAACCGGCCAATGACCATTGCTGATCTTATCGTCTATGAACTGTTTTATTTGCAGGTAGAGCGGCGCTTTCGACATAATGAAACCTTATTTGACTATACAAATAGAGTAACGGATTTTTTCACGATTTCAACATTTCCTCAGAGGATGTGAGCTTGTTCAACATAGATAGCGCAAATGTCTTGATTCTGTGGGGCAAGTGTCGCAAATTGTCACGCAATAACTATTCGTAAATCAGATAATTACAAAGGGAAAGAATATGTTTAAGAAATTAAAGGCCTCGCTAGGCATAGGTGCAGCTAAGGTCGATACCGTCTTAGATAATATTGACGTTTTCCAAGGTGGCGAGTTGTCTGGCAACGTTCACATCATTGGTGGTGATGTTGAGCAACAAATCGACATGATTAACTTGGTTCTCAACACAGAAGTGAAGGTGGAAACAGAAGACAGCACTAGCTACGAAACCTTTTCACTCGGTTGTATTCAAGCTGTAGAGCCGTTTGTGATTCAACCCGGTGAAACTAAGTTGGTGCCATTTCACCTTAAACTGAACGATGAAACGCCAGTGACGGCATTGAACGCAAAAATGAATCAGTGCCATGTTTGGGTAGAAACCAACTTAGATATCGGCTTCGCAATTGATCCTAAAGACCGTGATTTTATCTCCGTTCACCCATTGCCAACAGTCGCGAAAATCATTCAAGGTGTTGAAGCTTCGGGCATGACAATGGTGAAAGCAGACGTAGAGAAGGGCTACTTGAAAGGGAATACCTTCGCTTCACGTTCGGGTTGTTACCAAGAGATTGAATTTCGTAGCGGCGGCTTCGTGAATAATAAAGAAATCGAACTGTCGTTTATTGTAGATGGCTCTATGGTGCACTGCTTAGTCGAAATTGACCGTTCACTGAGCTTCCGCGGTGACCAATACATCTCATTCAGCCTGCCAGCAAACGCGGCTGACTCTGACATTCGTAATGCAGTCGCAAGAATCATTAGTGCGTAATTGCCTCTCTGTTAGTCGTCGCTCTGTCTATTAATAGTGATAATACGATTTCAAAGCCGAACTTAACTGTTCGGCTTTTTTTATTCCATCACCTTCTGTTGAATTAGATTTACCACTGGTGCCGTTAGCCAATTGAAAGGCCACATCGGTCGAGTTGTCTATATTGAAGATATTCACGATATTGGAGAGCTCAAGTGCCGCGCGTTGCATCAGATAGCGGTAGCCAAATATAATTTCATTGGCTTTGGGTGCTTTGAGCTAACCACCATCATGTCTACACTCAGTTTGCGCTAGCGGTGACCTGAAAATCACTAACGGTGAGAATATAGAAGAAGGAAAGTACCCATATTTTTCAGCTTTAACCCCTGAGTCTGTACACCTTTTGGATGATAGTAGCTTGAATATCAGTAGCAATATCACTATTGCTGCAAATTCAAACTATAACAAAGACGTAGACACTTTTGAGCGCTGTGAACTAACCTTTACTCTTGATAATGATCAAGATGGTTTTATTGAACTGATAACTAAAAAAAATAGGCTGACTAAAGCTGTAAAATATGAACCTGCAAGCTCGTCGAATGAGAATATTAGGTCTCTCAATCCAACAGAGGGTAGTGAGGTTGGTAGTGGTGAAGCGAGTGGCAATGGTAGCGGAGGTGGTTTAAGCGTTTATGATTTCAGCGGCTCCGTCTTTATGCTGGATACTACATGTCTTGTTTGTAGTGAAGCACTAGCAGATAAGTTGAGATGTGCTTTTGCTTTCAAGCCTTATTCCGATTCATCGTTATTCTTTACATCGATACAAAGCCTCTTTAAATATAGAGCCGTAGATATTACCTGATGGTATTTTTCATTCCGCTATTATCCTATGCTTTAGAGTCGTTACTGATTCATTTCCCCATCCCACTACAGTTCTAAATATCATAAAGTTTTAGATCGCATGAGTTGAAAAAGGTCCAAATGATTTAGGAAAAAACGCCTACTTATATAGATTTTTTCCGAGCCTTATTCATTTGAAATGATAATTAGCAAGGTATTACGCTTCTAAATAATGATTGTATTTAAGTCTGAAGAACTATCATATTTTTCATTCCTTATTGGCTTTGTTGCGTAAATCGATGGAACCAAATCAAGAAGCTACGATCTGATCAGCTACACCTTTTAATCGTCGTAGCCTCATGCCTAAACCTCGTTACAAAACAACTAACTGGAAGCAGTACAATCAAGCCTTAACCAATCGTGGTTCTCTGACCTTTTGGATTGATGAGGAAGCGATAGCCGAGTGGAAGCAAAACAAACAAGGCAAGCGTGGTAGACCTCGCCGGTTCAGCGACTTAGCCATTACTACTGCATTGATGGTGAAACGCGTGTTCTCTATGCCATTGAGAGCGCTGCAAGGATTTCTAGACTCCGTATTTAAGCTGGCTAACATCCCACTTGTTTGCCCACACTACACCTGTATAAGCCGCCGAGCTAAGGAAGTTGAGGTTTCATTTAAACCCAAAACCAGAGGAGCAATACAACATCTGGCAATTGATGCCACTGGCCTCAAGGTTTATGGCGAAGGTGAATGGAAGGTCAAAAAGCATGGTACTGATGGGAAGCGCAGAGTCTGGCGTAAGCTACATTTAGCCGTTGATACTAGCAGTCACGAAATAGTCGCAGCAGAGCTGAGTTTATCTAACGTTACCGATGGCGAAGTGCTTCCCAACCTACTTAAGCAGACACGTCGTAAAATCATTGAGGTATCAGGTGATGGTGCTTATGACACAAGACATTGCCATGATGCAATACGTATAAAGCGAGCGGTTCCGCTAATCCCGCCACGCGAAGGGGCTGCCTTCTGGGAGCAAGGACACCCTCGCAATTTAGCAGTTGGTTGTCAGAAGCTTTATGGCTCCAACAATAAGTGGAAAAAGCGGTATGGCTATCACAAGCGGTCGCTATCAGAGACAGCAATGTATCGAGTGAAACAGTTGCTAGGTGGGAAATTAAGCCTGAGAAACTACAACGCTCAAGTTGGCGAGACTTACGCTATGATCAAAGCGCTGAATAAGCTTACGGGGTTAGGTATGCCTGAAACTCAGTATATTGTTTAAGAGTCAAGCACATGGGACAGGCATGTCTTCGCTCTGAATTAAGCAACAAAGCCTATGCATTTGACCAGTGAGCATAAAATAAACTGTCATTTAGAGATGACAGTTTTCCTCGACCTTTCATCTAGGACATTATTGTCATTTCATGTTAATTCGTTACAATGTGCTTGGAATAAATGAAAGTGCATCTGTATTTGTACCTGAATTTGTACCAATTCTTACATATATCCCCACCAAGTTTCCTAACTTGTTGAATTAAATATATTAAATAACTTTCATGTGTTGCTTGGTGTGTAACACCACTGTAAAGGACAAATAATGCCAATTATTACTCTTCCTGACGGTAGTCAGCGTCAATTTGACAACCCTGTATCAACTCTAGATGTTGCCCTATCAATCGGTCCTGGTCTTGCGAAAGCAACCATTGCTGGTCGTGTTGATGGTGAGCGTGTTGATGCTTGTGATCTTATCGAAAACGATGCAAGCCTAGAAATCATCACAGCTAAAGATGAAGTTGATGGCCTTGAGATCGTTCGTCACTCTTGTGCTCACCTATTAGGCCACGCGGTTAAGCAGCTTTTCCCAGAAGCGAAAATGGCGATCGGTCCTACCATCGATAACGGTTTCTACTACGATATCGACCTTGAGCACTCTCTAACGCAAGAAGATCTAGAAAAGATCGAAAAGCGCATGAAAGAGCTAGCGAAGACCAAGTACCAGGTTGTTAAGAAGAAAGTTAGCTGGCAGGAAGCGCGTGATGCTTTCGAAGCTCGCGGCGAAACATACAAAATGGAAATCCTAGACGAGAACGTTTCTAAAGACGACCGTCCAGGCCTATACCACCATGAAGAATACATCGATATGTGTCGTGGTCCACACGTACCACATATGGGTTTCTGTCAGCACTTCACACTACTAAACGTAGCTGGTGCTTACTGGCGTGGTAACAGTGACAACAAGATGCTTCAACGTATCTACGGTACTGCATTCCATGACAAAAAAGCGCTTAAAGCTCACCTAGTTCGTTTAGAAGAAGCGGCTAAGCGTGACCACCGTAAGATTGGTAAAGCATTGGATCTATTCCACATGCAGCAAGAAGCACCAGGCATGGTGTTCTGGCACCACAACGGTTGGACTATTTTCCGTGAACTAGAAGTATTCGTACGTCAAAAACTGACTGAGTACGATTACCAAGAAGTAAAAGGCCCATTAATGATGGACCGCGTACTTTGGGAACGTTCTGGTCACTGGGACAAATACGCAGAAGCGATGTTCACAACGTCTTCAGAGAACCGTGAATACGCTATCAAGCCAATGAACTGCCCGGGTCACGTACAGATCTTCAACCAAGGTCTTAAATCTTACCGTGATCTACCGCTACGTATGGCTGAGTTCGGCTCATGTCACCGTAACGAGCCGTCTGGCGCACTTCACGGCATCATGCGTGTTCGTGGCTTTACTCAAGATGATGCTCACGTATTCTGTACTGAAGACCAAGTTCAACAAGAAGTAAAAGCTTGTATTGAAATGGTTTACGACACTTACACAACTTTCGGTTTCGAAAACATCGTTGTTAAGCTGTCTACTCGTCCAGAGCAACGTGTAGGTTCTGACGAAATGTGGGACCGTGCTGAGGCTGACCTTAAGCTTGCACTAGAGTCAATGGAGATTGCATACGAGATTCAAGAAGGCGAGGGTGCGTTCTACGGACCTAAGATTGAATTTACTTTGCATGATTGTTTGGACCGTGCATGGCAATGTGGTACAGTGCAGCTCGATTTTGCATTACCAGAGCGTTTAGGTGCCACTTACGTAGGTGAAGATAACGAGCGTCACACGCCAGTTATGATCCACCGCGCGATTTTAGGTTCACTAGAGCGTTTCATCGGTATTCTTATTGAAGAATACGCTGGCTTCTTCCCAACGTGGTTGGCGCCAGAACAAGCGGTTGTAATGGGTATTACAGACAAACAGTCTGAATATGTACAAGAAATTACGAAAAAACTGCAAAAAAGTGGATTTAGAGTCAAAGCAGACTTGAGAAATGAGAAGATTGGCTTTAAAATTCGCGAACATACTTTGAAACGTGTACCGTTCATGCTTGTGTGTGGCGACCAAGAAATGGAAGCCGGCGAAATTGCAGTACGTACACGTAAAGGTAAAGACCTTGGCAAGTTTAAAGTGGATGACTTTATTTCATACATCCAAGCTGAGGTTTCAAGCCGTAAGCTCAATCTGGAGGAATAGCTATTAAAGGCGGAAGACGTGGCCAACAACCGGCCAAACAAAACCAGCACCGTTTAAACGGTGACATTCGTGGCGTTCGTGAAGTGCGTCTAACTGGCGCAGACGGCGAAGCTGTTGGTGTAGTATCAATCGCAGAAGCGATGGAAGCTGCAAATGAAGCTGGTATGGATCTAGTAGAGATCAGCCCTAACGCCGAGCCGCCAGTTTGTCGTGTGATGGACTACGGTAAGTTCCTCTTCGAGAAGAGCAAAGCTGCGAAAGAGCAGAAGAAAAAGCAAAAGCAGGTTCAGATTAAGGAAGTTAAATTCCGTCCTGGAACTGATATTGGAGACTATCAGGTAAAACTACGCAACCTGACTGGTTTCCTTGAAGACGGCAACAAAGTGAAGGTAACAATTCGCTTCCGTGGCCGCGAAATGGCTCACCAAGACATCGGTGTTGACGTTCTTAATCGTTTGAAAGCGGATACTGAAGAATTTGCAGTAGTCGAATCTTTCCCAACGAGAATTGAAGGTCGCCAGATGATCATGGTATTGGCCCCTAAAAAGAAGTAATTAACGGCTTTGCAAGTAATTGAACCCTGCAGCCTCAGGTTGCGGGGTTTTATTCGCCCTAATTACTATGTTATTAACAACTCAACAATGCGGAGTTATTCATCATGCCTAAGATGAAAACCAACAAAGGTGCTGCTAAGCGTTTCCAGAAAACTGCTGGTGGTATTAAGTTTAAGCACGCTGGTAAACGTCACATCCTGACTAAGCGTACTACTAAGAACAAGCGTCAGCTACGTCCGAACTCGATCCTTCCTAAGTGTGAAGTTGCTCAAGTTCTACGTATGATGCCATACGCTTAATTCTTTTTAGTTTATAAATTCGTTTAGTTTAGGAGAAGCATAATGCCTCGCGTAAAACGTGGTGTACAAGCTCGTGCACGTCATAAGAAAGTTCTAAAACAAGCTAAAGGTTACTACGGAGCACGTTCACGTGTTTACCGCGTAGCTTTCCAAGCAGTTACCAAAGCTGGTCAATACGCTTACCGTGACCGTCGTAACAAGAAACGTCAATTCCGTCAACTTTGGATTGCACGTATCAACGCGGCATCTCGTCAAAATGGTCTATCTTACAGCCGTTTCATCAACGGTCTTAAGAAAGCATCTATCGAGATCGATCGTAAGATTCTTGCTGACATCGCAGTATTCGACAAAGCAGCATTCGCTGTTCTAGTTGAAAAAGCGAAAGCATCTCTATAATTTAGAGTTAGCTTTAAGGTTTAAGAAAAGGAGAACTTCGGTTTTCCTTTTTTATTGCCTGTAATTTATCCTCTAGAGATTCCCAACTCCTTCCTCCGTCAGTCTTGGGAATGACGAGATAAACTTCCGCATCTAATTTTTATTCGCTTGAGCAGGCATTCTGGTATATAAACATCTACCTAACCTTATAATGCTAAGCGACTGAATAAATGACCGCACCAACCACTATGACGTTCTTTGAACGTTTTGAAGCTGACATCCTTTCTGGCAAAAAGACCATCACCATTCGCGATGAATCAGAGCGTGATTACCAACCGGGTAGCGTTGTTGAAGTATCAACGTTAGAAGAGGGGCGCGTATTCTGTAATCTTAAAATCATCAGCGTAGAACCGATTCTGTTCGATGAACTGGGTGAGTTCCATGCACAACAAGAGAACATGACGCTGCAAGTGCTGAAAGATGTGATTCAAGATATCTACCCAGGCATTTCTCAGCTTTACGTTGTCTCTTACGAGCTGGTTTAATCGCTAACAACGCACCTTTAGTGTAGTTCTGGATGGATAGGAAGGATTAATGACTGAGTTATCGAGTGACACGACGCAGCAAATTTTGCTTCAGCTTTATTGTCGCGAGCAAACGGAACAGTCGTTAATTCCTCGAGGTGATCTCGACACCGATATTTACGACAGCGAAACGTTTTTAGCTTGGCGAGAAACCAGCGAGATTTTGTTGTCCGTGATATTGAAAATCGTGTTTGGGTGAAAAGCTGCCCGGCTGGCTACATTACTGAAGTGCATTTTAAAGCCGATGGCACTCTAACGGAGTACCGTTTGTTTGACCGCTTTAAAACTGTAGGGCGGTGGCAGTTAAAAGACGGCTTACTGAACGCTGAGATTACTAAAGGCGATAACCGATATGAATTTGCGGTTGTAGCGCGAGCAGACCTTAATATCCACTCTGCGGTGGAATATAAGAACGGCGAGCTGCATTCGTATCTGAAGTTGGTGCAAGCTGAGCGTTAACTCTTTTCATCGAGCTTGATTAAGCGAGCGAGCCTGTAAAAAGCAAAAAGCAAAAAGCAAAAAGCAAAAAGCCAACAGTGATGTTGGCTTTGTTGTTTCTGGCGAAGCTAACTAAGCGTTAGCATTCTTTAAGTTCTTTTTATCTAAGGCGTTTACGCTTCAAAGGTTGTTAGGCGTGAGTGCAGTTCACTTCCAACATCTTGCTTGACACAAACCGTTAGTAGGTCATCAATAAAGTACTTGAGAGCGCGAGCTTCGATACGTCGAATGCCTTGTTGCTGCTCTTCAGTCAGGTAACCGTAGATGGTCGCCGCTCCAAAATCACCAAAGATCATTTGGCCCTGCTCATTGACTAGGGTGTTATGCGCGTACAAATCACCGTGACAAACCTTGTTGTCATGCAGATGATTAAATACATCGATCATCTGAGTCACGATGTTGTCGATTTGCGAGATTGGAAGTTCGAAACCTTCAGGGAAAGTATCACGCGTGCAAGTCTCGAGTGTTGGTGGTAGCCCTAGGTTGTAGTAGCTGCTTGGAATGAGTTCCATCACCAAAGCTAGGTAATCTTGTTCTTCTACTTGGGCGATAGATTTAACCAAATTGTTATGGTGACCAGCTTGCAGGCACGCTTCCAGTTCATCATGTGGGTAACCATCGCTGGTGACTTCGCCTTTAAACACTTTAACCGCCACTTCTTGTGGGAAATCAAAGTCGCTGTTTAGCCAGCTTGCATGAGAGATCACGCCAGACGCGCCTTGGCCAAGAACTTGATTTAGCGAGTAGCTTTGAGAGCTAACCGCAGGCACGCTATCTAAGCTGCTAGGGTGTTTGCAAAACGGGTTGCCCGCAAACGCTAGCCAAGCCAGTTTTGGTAGCTTGATAAGGAACTCTGGGAATTCAGTCAGTTGGTTTGCAGACAAGCGGACCAGTTCGAGGTTGGACAGGTTTTCCATACTCTCAGGTAAAACGCGAATCTGGTTGCCTGCGAGTGCCAGCTTTTGCAGTCGTGGTCTTTCACCCAGTGAATTCGGTAGAACTTCGATGGCGTTGTCGGTTAGGATCAACCAGCGCAATTGAGGTGGCAGAGACGCTTCGCTTACGGTTTTGATTTGGTTGGTCTTAAAACCGATCATTTCAAGCTTAGGAAGTGACCCAAGAACATCAGGAAGGTGCGTGAACAGGTTATTCGACGCAAAGATAATACGCAGGTGAGTAAGCTGTGATAACTCTTCAGGTAAGTCTGATAGCTGGTTCCCCGAAAGATCGAGAATCTCTAGTGAATCGGCAAGATCCAAGATTTCTAATGGAAACTCAGTGAGACCTTCTGATAGCTTTAAGCGCTTAATACCTTTAAGTTGCCCTGATTTTAATTGTTCTAGAGTATGCAAACCTTAGCCTTATGATTAGATGTTCGAGGCGCGTAGTGTACTTGTCTCAATCGAGAAAGGCGAGTATCCGCAACAATACTCGCCTATCTAAGCTCAGTGGTAGTTAGTATCAAGGTTAAAGCTGAATGCGATTTGGGCTAACGCCGACCTCCTCAACAAAATCCACGTCATGACTGACTAAGATAAAAGCGCCTCGGTATTCACGCAAAGCTGACGCTAATATCTGCTTAGATTCGATATCTAAATGGTTGTCTGGCTCATCAAGCAGCAGTAATGGGGAGTCTTGCTTATGGCTGACAATCAACATCGCCAGTTTCATTTTCTCTCCGCCACTAAGGTGAGCGACTTTGCGGTATACGGAATCACGCCTAAAGCCGATGCCTGCCAACAATGTCCGAGCATCACTCTCTGTGAGCCCATCACTATGCGTCATGAGGCTATCGAACATGGTGTTATGGGTATCCAATAAACCAAAGTGTTGATCAAGGTATACCGTAGATCCTAAGCGTTTGATGGTGCCAGTGTAGTTCGAGTGCTCGTTGTGAATCGCTTTCAACAGTGTCGATTTACCACAGCCGTTTGCACCGCTGAGATAACATTGTTCACCTTGTGACAGAGAAAAGTGGATAGGATTACCAGACCCATATTCAAGTCGGCAATCTTCTACAGTTAACAGCGAATTCTTTTTTTTGCTATTGCTCTGTTGTAGATACAAGGCCTGCGGTTTCAGTTGCTCTTTTTGTTCTTTAAGAGATTGAAGCTTATCTTGATTTTGTTCCTTTAAGTTATTTTGGCTAGTGGCTGATGCTGTTTGTGTTCGTCCGGCTTTGTCTTTCATCGCATCCATTAAGATCTTTGGCTGACTGCCGGATTTTCGCAGTCGGTTTCCTTGCGCCTCTCGTTGTTGTGCTTTTTCTTTATTGGCTTGAGCTTGTCGCTCCAGTCGTCTCTTTTCTGATTGGTGATGAGCAATCTGTTTATCTAGTGCATCGGCCTGATTCGACATTTGTTTGAAGTAGTCATCGTAGTTTCCTTTATAGAAACGTAACCCCAAACTGTTGAGGTGGTAGATCCCTTCCATGTGTCTCAACAGGCTTCGGTCATGGCTAACCATCAGTATTTTTCCTTCAAACTGTTGGCACTGTTCTATTAACCAGCTGCGCCCGTCACTGTCTAAATGATTCGACGGCTCATCGAGAATCAGTATGTTGTGGTCTGACGTAAACAGTTGATGAAGCTGTAAAAGGGCAAGTTGCCCACCGCTTAATGTGTTGCATGGCGTGGCCAACTCGCTGGTTATTTTCAGATTGGCTAACAGCCTCTGAGTGTTTTCTTGCAAATCCCAATCGTCACCAACGATGTCAAAATGTTGAAGCTCGCAGCTGCCTTGTTCAATAGCATGCAAGGCATTGATTTTATTTGTGATACCTAAGAAATCAGCAATGCTGATCGTGCTATCCAAAAGTTCTGAGGGCAATTGTGAGTAGAAACCAATCGAGCCTTGTCTAGACACACTCCCAGATGTCGGCTGTGTTTGCCCTTTGAGTAATGAAAGTAACAACGACTTTCCGGCTCCGTTTCTTCCAACCAAGCCAGTCAGTCGCGAGTTCAAATTGAAGGTGATGTCTTTAAATAGCCACTCACCAGTATCGAGCTGGAATGAGAGATTATTGGCTAAGATAGTAGGCATAAAAATACCTCCCTTTACGTATCAACGAGTAAAAGGGGCGAGGCGCTTTTCGTGCAAGATCCTGCTGGATGCTAACAACAGATCGCCATAGGCGTTACTTAGATGGGTGACCAATAAAAGAGAGAAAGCGGTATTGAGATGATTTCTGTCTTTTAGGTGTGCTCTGGAAGATCTTGGCCGTTAATCGGCGGATCTTTAAGAGCTTAATATGTCGCGAAAATAGATGACGAAGTAACGCCCACTAACCCCGAGTGTCCAAATGATTTTTAAAAAATAAATCGGATGTCAGGATGTTAGTACTTCATTATGGCGTTATTCTCTTTTGAAATGATGGTGGAATGGTACTGAATGAGGGCTTAAAAAGTCAACAGGGTAAAGTGATTAAAATGTACCCAAATAATAAAAGCGCCGATGAGACGCTTTTATTGATTCGATGAAACCTGACACTACTTAATGGCAGGGTATTTAGCTTATAGCCCGCTGATAGTCTAGCTAACAGGACGGCTGCGCTTGACCACCAATAGCACGCCAGCACATATCAAAACTGTCGTTGATATACTTTTCTGACTGCTCTGCCTGCGGCTCTTGCTGATCAACAAGCCAGTTCGCACAGATCAAAAAGTGGCTATGGATGAAGTGTCTAACGAGATTAATGTCTAACACCATCAATTCTTCGGCTTGCTGTCCTTTCAAAATGATGTCATCGAGTGACGCAAACATCTGCGAGACAATGACTTCACGAGTTTGAGTCGTTGGGTCAAAGTGCACATTGGTGAAGAATTTCATGGCGACTGGGTTTTCCAGTGCCCACTCAATTCCGGTCATCCACATGAATTTAAAGGCTTGATAGCGATTTTGTTCAGCGATTTCTGTGTGTTGAGTCAGAGTAGAAAATAGCTCTACTTTCAACTCACGAAACAGCTCATCAATCAGTAGAGATTTGTTCTCAAAGTGATGAAACAGTGTCGCTTTTGCTACACCAGCGGTCTTCGCTATTTGCCCTGTAGATGTGCCCTCTAACCCTTGTTGGGAGAAGAGTAGGAGCGCAGCATCTAGGATTTTTTGCCTTTTTGTCATCATCGATTCAGTACTTTGAACATCATTTTCTTGATTGGGTTGTTGTATGGAGGGTGCATCAACTTAGTGAAGTTGATCTTGCCTCGAGTCAACACGGTTTTTGCATGGCTAAAGGTCTTGAAGCCTTCAATGCCGTGGTAGTGTCCCATGCCTGAAGGGCCAATACCACCAAACGGTGCGTCTTCCGCTGCCACATGCACCAAAGAGTCATTGATACAAACACCGCCAGAGTGTGTATCCGATAGGAATCGGTCTTGGGTTTTCTTGTCGTGACTCATTAGGTACAGCGCAAGTGGACGTTCTCTTGTTGTGATGTAGCTTATTGCCTCGTCAATCGAATCATAAGGCACGATTGGGAGAACAGGGCCAAACAACTCTTCTTGCATTGCCACCATGTCATCATTCACTTCGGTGAGAAGGTGCGGTGTCATTCTGTGGTTCACATCGTCTTGTGCCTGCTCGGTAACGGTGTGTATTACAGCACCTTTTGACTTCGCATCTTCAACTACACCTTTTAATCGATTGTACTGGCGCATGTTAACCACTGAGGTTAAGTCTTTGCTCTCAATTCCTGCTTTATAGAGCTTCTTGAAGTAACGTTTGTAAGCGGTGATAAATGCATCGACTTTCTCTCGTGGCAGCAAGATGTAATCTGGTGCGACACAGATTTGACCTGCGTTTAGGCTCTTGGCAAACAGGATACGTTCAACCGCGTCTGCGACATCGAAATCTGGTGCGATGATGGTTGGAGATTTCCCGCCAAGTTCAAGTGTCACTGGCGTTAGGTTAGCAGCTGCGGCTTTCATTACGTGCTTACCAACAGAGGTTGAGCCTGTGAATAGGATATGGTCAAACGGCAGCTGGCTAAACTTAGCAGAAACTTCGGCTTCACCTTCGATGATCGCCACTTGTTCTTCACTGAAACCTTCGGCCAACATCGTTTTCAAAACACGGTTGGTTGCAGGGGTAAACTCAGACATCTTGAGCATTGCAGTGTTACCTGCAGCCAATGCTGTGATGAGAGGACCCAAAGAGAGCATAACAGGGAAGTTCCAAGGCACGATGATGCCAACTACACCTACTGGCTGATAATGCACAGTAATTTTGGCTGGTGTTAGCATCAAGCCGGCTTTACGACGTGAAGGCTTCAACCACTTCTTAAGATTTTTATCACTGTAATTAATCTGGTGTAGAGAAGGTGTGATGTCAGCAATTAAGCTGTCGTGCTTTGCTCGATGGCCATAATCTTCAGATACCGCTTCAATTAACTGCTCTTGATAACGCATTAATAGTTTTTTCAAGACTGAGAGATCATTTCGTCTCTGCTCAAGTGTTGGATTAACGTTGTTACGGTAGTGATCTTGTTGTCGGTTGAATATTTGATCCATGTCGTTGGTGCTCGACGTGTTTGGTTCAAGGTCTAGATTATGGCTCATATTATCCCCTAAATTCGAAGGCTGACCGATTGGTTGGTCAGTTAAAATTACAAGAAGTTAGGACCGAATACAAGATATAGACGGGAAAAGTTTATTTTTTGTGCAATTAACTGGCAATTTAGTTAAGTGAGCCCAATAACGGAAAAGCTGGTATTAAGGAGGAAGTGATAGGTTTGCAAGAAGTGACAGTGTGCCTTTGGGGTAGTTAAAGGCACACGCGATTTGCTTGCGGGTTAGGCTGAAACTTTCTCGCAACGCATGAAGATGAAGTTAACGTTTTTTGATAGACGCCCGTACGTTTCTTCAGAGATGGCTTTGGCTTTCTCGTCGATTGTGCCTTCAGTGATTTGTGAAATCAGCAAGCCAGATTGGCTGACCGCTTGGCAAAGCTCTGTTAATGAACGGCGGTAGAAGCTTACCTGAACGGGTGTGCCGACCGTGTTCCACTCTTCTTGAATAAATTCGCGCTCAAAGTATTTACCTGAGAGGGTGCACTCGAAATCCGCAAATAGGTGGTGAGTGGAAAACACGATGTAGCCACCTGGTTTCAAAACGCGATACACGTCATCAAAGACAGGTTTTAGATCTTCAATGTAATGCAGCACCAACGGGCACACAATGACATCAGCGCTGTTATCGGCTTCTTTGGGTAAACCAAGAGCTGCATCTTGCGCGTATGCGGTCACATTGGGGATTTGTTTTCCGTTCACTAGGTCAACCATATCTTGAGACAGGTCGGTATAGGTGACTTTGTTGGCACCTTGGTCGATATACCATTGTGCGTATATACCTGATCCGCAACCAAGGTCGACAATATCGAGCCCTTTAACATCGTCTAGTACGGCTAGAGGTTTTGGACATTAAGTACCTGAACAATATCGTTGGGCAGAGTCACCGTTGGGTGAAGCAGAAAGCACATCAAGCGCTAAGTTCGATTGTAACGAAAGGAGCTTTGGCCAGTTTGCATGAGCGTGAGGTGTGGACGGTGTCTAGATAAGATCAGATAGATTCTGAGGGCCAGACAGCCTCTGAGCATTTTCTATACTCGCAAGATCATTGTGTCTGGATAATGGCTCTGCGACGTCTTTATCACAGTTTTCGTTAGAACCCGAGAAAGCAAAAAAGAAAAAGCTCCTCTAGGATAAGAGGCATACGATTTAGTTTTGGTCTAATATCTTAACGAGTCTTTTTGGTACATAGACCGTGTTGGGCGACAGTTTTTGCCCCATGCTTTGGCGTACCGGAACCACTCAAAGCGCTGCTTTTTAGCTTTTGGCGTACTGCATTGACATTGATGCCGTTAAATTAAAATCTACTGTGCCCCTCCTCTTCGTACAATTCCCCCATTGCTTCGTCGTTTCCCTGCAATGGTTCTTGATTGTGCAGAGCCTGTAACTCTTCCAAGCGTTTTTCTCGCGTTACTATTTTGCAGTGAGTAGCTCGCGAAATCATTTACTATCAAGGCTTTCGCGTTTGCTTTTACGCATTCATTAAGTATTCGACCTTGTCTTACTCTGTCATATGACTGGAGCGCACAACCTTACTAACGGCTTTCAGTAGCGCTTGTTTTTGCTCTAGTCCTTCGAGCTTTTGGTTTAACTTTTACAGTACGCCTGGGGCATCTGAAGCGATGCCAACAGCTACTACACTATTAGCGCGACGGCTCAAATATTCGGTCTTATCTTGTGCCTCTACGCTTTTTCGGATGTTGGTATTGCTGCTTTCCGCCTGGCGATGGCACTTCGCTTTTGAATGACGGCCAACAAAGCCGTTGACGGTATCAAGAATCAAATGATTTTGGGGTCTCATTCATCAATTGGCGTCTCTTTCGGTAAGGACCTTAGAACGTTATTGTTTTGTTTCATTCTGGTATTACTAGAGCTAGAAGAGATGGGATTCGAAATTCCAACGAGATATTTAATCTGTCATTCAGACACTCAAGCAGAGAACACAGAAGCTGGTAATTTGTCGCTTCGACATTGAGCTCAACTAGAAACGTTTGTAAATCTGCATCAGCTACCAGTTGATATTACTTGGTTAGAACCAAGCTTTAGCCATTCATCTTTAGGAAAAGTAGTTGTAGGCCGAGGTTTACCAACAACCGTCTCATCGAATACGCGTCAATGCCCAATGGTTCTCAAGGCTTTACCAATTAGCAGTGTTGTGAGTCGGTATTTCGAGAGAACAAAGGGCGGAAACAAAAGTGTGTTTATATCTCGGTAGTCGGGATAATGAGTCTGAAATTCGGAAACCAAGTCTTGCCAAACATGGTGGTAGTGATACTTCTAAGGAGATAACTCCTAACCCCGAGGGGGCTATCAAGCTTAGTGTATTAAAGAATTCACTAACGCACAGGTTTGGGAATGTCTACCTATACTGGTATGGAAAAAACTCATACCAAGTCACGTTAACGATTATTTAGGCATGCATGGGGTATATGCTGGTAGTGTGGATGAATGTACGATGTTCTTTTCTGTAAAGAGTGAAGATGTAAAACGAACCTTGTGCGGAGCACGACAAGGGGGCTGGACTTACCATAGCCACGAAAGGTAAAAGCTTATCGAAACTGATTTGGGAGATAGGATTATCAGACATAGTATAATAGATGCATATATTCTGCAAAATTACAACCAGATCTATATTCGTCTAAAAAGTGTCGTCGGCTTATGCACGCTCTCATTATGGCTGACTCTAAAGAAATTTGTCGTGTTACCACTCATCGTTTAGGTGGAATGACTGGCATGATTGAAGATACGCCAAAGCCCCTCGATTTGTGTAGACTTCAATTCGACAACGTCTATTAAGACTACTTAATCAAAAATGAATTCCTATGGAGTTTTCATCACTTTTCCGAAAGACCATGGTAAGCATTGGAGGTTGGGGAATTTGTTTATAGTCAGAGGTCTACGAAGATTTAGATGATATAGCAGAAATTGTTGAGTACGCTCGAACGCTTCAACTCAAAACTATTATATTTACGTTGGAGATGATTGGTCTGATGGCCGAGCGAATTTAGGTGAGGGATACGGCAATGGATTTTGTTATTGGCGAGACAGAACTTACTTGTGTGGTAACGATAAGGTTACCTGTTACCGGTAAATAATCATTCAACACTCATGGGAGCGAAAGCCTTTATCGTCAAACGCGAATTGTGGCGAACGCAGCTTCAGCCGAAGTCGGTCAACTCTCCGGGTGCCCACATTATATGGCTGAGTTTAACCGAGCCAGTTAGTTGTAAAACGGTTTGAACACAGAAGTCAGCGTAACATTGGTTTTCTTCATTTTTTCAACATCCCGTTAACAATTTCTTATCTTTAATCAATTTCTTATACTTAAATTGCAGAAAGAATATTTATAAGCTGAAAATAGAGTATTCAAAACAGTGATATGCATCATGATCCTATTTATCACTGTTCGGTGCCCATATATCTACCAGGAGTTATAAGTTATAGTAATGTTTTGGTTGATATGTATATTAATTTAAATATCAATTAATTAGCCTGTACCTACCAATTAAAAAATCCATGAACATTTCGAAAGAAGCTCGGCAGATGGTTTTAAGCACGAGCTCAAATTCGAAGTTCATTGAAATTCATTAATAACGTACATAGGTTTAGAAATGAAACATAAGTTATTTATCACTTTGGGGTTGTCCTTGTTTGGAACGGTCGCGATGGCTCAGAGACTTCCAACTGCATCTATTCAAAGCCTAGGGTGTGATCAGGCAACAAACCGTTGTTTTTTGACCTTAAATTTAGAGCAGATGGGTCCGGCTGAATGTACTGCAAACAAAATCACCTGGGAATCTGATAGCGAGCAAGGAAAGTTAGCTGTAGCGCTTCTTTCATCTGCCATGATGACACACCATCAGGTTGAGCTCGAACTTTCCAACACTTGTTACAACACACTGCCTGAACTGGCCTCTTTCAATGTAGTTGCGCGCAAAAGCGTTAATTAAGGAGGAAGTATGAGATTCAAAACTTTTCTCAGTCTTGCTTTGTTTTCAGTTGGAGTGAATGCCGCTGGTACTTATGACAGTGAAATCAGTAATATACAGTGTGCTATGGACAGCGAGTATTGCGAAATTGTGTTACCGAATGTACTCAACATTACAAGTGACTGCGCAGGGAATCAAGTACTGGTTTCTACCTCTGAACAGCAAACTATTTCGGTACTAGCGTCTGCAATGTTCACGAAAACTAAAGTGAAATTCCATATATCTGAAGCGTGTGAGCAGGGCAGTCCTGTTGTTCAGAGTTATCAAATGATTAAGGAATGATTAGCTCTATGAAACTATCTAACTTATACCTAACCATAGGTGTAGTGTTGTCTGGTGTCACGTTCACCAGTGCTGCTAGTACCTGTACGCTTAGCTCCAATGAATACCCTGCTCATGCTCAGTGGTCTTGCAGTTTGGACGATTGGGTCAGTGAGCATACCTTACCTACCAAACGTAAAACCTTGTCGCCGAGCCAAACTTCAATCGTTCTTTATCCGGAAAGCTTAGATTTAGCGGGCGAATTAAGTGTCAGACAGAGTCATCCTGAGTTTTCAGTGAGTAGAAAACTCCAAAATTGTGCAGCAGTATATGAAGCGTTCAACACTAATACGGGCAAGTTCGCAAATGTTATCAGTTGTGGAAGTGGGCCATATCAATTTGATAAATCTACATACTATCACCGTGGTTCTCACTGTAGTGTGTCCGGGAATATTGAAACCTGTGTAAGCAACAACTTAATGGTGACGCCTGTGCAGGCTGATCTTACCTACAAAGTACCGAGAGCAGACTACAGTGGGGAACTGAAAGAGATTGTTAAGAAGAACCGAATCTCTAAAAACCTTGGCTTAGTACCAATCATAGTTGGTGACATTACGACCTTTATATCAGCAGAAGTGACGAATTTGACTCCGATGCCAACAAACGTGACTTCAAAGTGGTCTGGGAGCTTCAAATCTGAAGTTTTGCCATCTGCATATTATGAATTGAGCTGTGTGGATAACACCACTGTGCCTTCAGTTAACGTGCCGCTCTACTATAAAGGTTCCAACCTATCAAAAATTGGCGTCGCATCTGATTCTGGTATCGGAGGATTTGAGCCTAACGCGTTGAAAACCTTTTTGATACGATGTGGTACTAGCCCTGTCAAGTTTGCTGTTGTTAACAGTCAAGACCTGAGCGAACCGCACTGGCGTGTGAACCTGGATGTTACGGGTGGAACGGAATACATTACTGAGCTAGAAAGACTGGCTGATGTTCTTGTTGCTGAAGCGAATTCTTTGATTGTGGAAAGACAGTCTCTGGAGAACTTACTTCGTTCAAGCAACGACATGAAACATCAGATTACGCAAGAAATGGCGACCATATGGGACAGGATTGCCACGACGGTATTTGTGCCTGATTTCTTCACTGCGGGTTATATTCCTTTAGAATTTGATGCCCTAAGTATGGAATGGACGCTGGTCATGGAAACGTCCTTACATGACCCAGTAAATTCAAGGCCAAATTTTGAAAAGTTAAACCAGTTGTCTCAACAAACTAGTGTTGGTGGTATAGAGAACTTGTTCAATTTTGACTTTGATTATCTTTACGATGAGTCCGGTTATAAGAAATACGAGACTGTCCATTATGCGCATTGGGAATTCTTAATTTCTCTAGCGCAGTTAACTGGCGATATATCCTATTCTGATACCAATAGTTCAGATCTGCGTTCTATCATTGAAAGCATGAAAACGATAAATAGCCGAAAAATTTTGGCGCTTGAGAATGTTATTGAGCACACGTTAGCGGTGGCAAGAAACGCCCGTAGTCTCGATCGAGAAAAACTTGAAGCACTTCAAGATAAGTTAGCTGAACTTTAATCAATCAAGCCACTTAAGTTAATTCGCTTAAGTGGCATTTTTATTCTCTTATATTTATTTCTACTGGGTATAACATGAAAGTTAGGCTAGTTGGAGCGGCTTTGCTATTGGCGCTATTTCAGGGAAATGCAATCGCAGCGAACGTGACCTCTGAACAGTTGGACAACCAGCAAAAGTCACTCAATCAACTCAATTATCGAATTGATCAAATATTACAATCATTGAGTCAGTACAGATTGGCAAGAGACGAGCACTACTTAGGACAAAATGGTGTATCAGACAAAGTATCGAAATGGTATGACGAACATAATGTCTGGATGAATAAAATGAACGATTTAAGGCGTCGTTTAAGTGATCATCAAACCTTAGCGAAATCGGATGCAGGTGCATTTAAAAGTGAAACGTCTCTGCTACTCAATGAACTCTACACAGCAATTGATGAATCTTCTCAAATCCGTAAGCAGGCTGTCCGAGGCATGGCGGTTCTGAATGACATACCTCAGTATCCGACGGATTACATCCAGGAGTTCAGCACAACAATTCCTGCTTTGAATACAAATGTCACCACAACTTATGGTGCTTTTGACGATATCAGCAAAACATTCACAGTTGAGCAGATGTCTCGTTTAGAGAGTGCTCTGTTGCTAACCAGTGAAGTATTGGCGTCAATCATCAACCTTTCAAGGCTTCAATACCCTGAGTTAACTGAGTCGCTAGAGAACTTAAAGCAACTTTTTGCGGTTGAGTCACTAGTGTCCAAACCTGTTGATGATGCATCTAAAGCGGCATCGTTTGTCATGTCACGAGCACGCCGAGACTGGTTCCTTGCTGACGCACATTTCAGAGTCTTTGAAGCCAGTTATCAAAAAGACAGAGTACGAATCATTAGCAGCCCTTTAGAAGCCTCTTTGAAGCAGCCGAGTCTGAATTTTATGGACAGAAAGTACAACGATGCAAAACATGCTCTTATTGTGGCTCAAAGAAGGGCATACATTACCCTTTATGATGTTTATCGGAGGACTCTGTCAACGTATGCACCGCAATGTAAAATTTCGGCAAACCACCAGAAATATAACTGCGCGTTACTGAAAAGTTTGATTGGGTTGGATCGTACCGCTATTCAAAAAATGACGCTTGATCAGCAGCGTTATCTGCATGCTCAGTTATCTCGTGTTCCTCAAGCACCTTTCTCGGAGGTGATACAATGATGTCTACATTGAAGAAAATGTTTTGTCTATTTTCTCTATTCACTTTCTTTGATGTGCCTTTCGTGTTTGCACAAAATGCAGGTGCATCAGCAGGGGAAGAAATTATCAAACTCGTACTTGGAGACAGAACACCAAAAGAGTTTGTCCCGTTTACAGACAGTGAAATTCGAGAGTTGGCAAATAAATACCCGAATGACGATCTGGAACTGGATGTTCAATCTGGCAAAACTTACTTGTTGCTTCGGGTAACTTCGGAAACTCAGCCAGAGCGTATTGAGATCAACGAGTACATTGGTTTAGCTAACCAACTGGAATCACAGATCACACCTTACGGCTATAGTATGCGTGATGATTCCTTTGAACAGTTGCCAGTGGATATCTATGAGCTATTTAACGATCCGGAATTGTTACAAAAGCGTTTGTTGGATGCGTTAGAGCTTTATGCTCGCGAAGAATTAATGCGCCGTTTGGACGCTATTGATCCAGGAAGCTGCCCGCAAATAAATGTCGATAGACTGGTGGAAAAGGTCAATGGGCACATCGCGGGCCATGCTGATGAGCAATTAAAGGAATTCCTTGATGAACCGTATCGACTTAAATCTGGTGACCTGGCGAAATTCGATCAGTACATTCGAGCAGCAAACAACACCAATAAGATCTTGTGTGCACTTGGCTATAGCGTTTACGAAGCCATGAATCTGCCAATGAAAACCTCAAATGGTGTAACTGAGGTAGATGTTGATCGTTTAGTCCAAATCGTTGGCGGCGGAAGTGAAGGCAATACTGCCCAGGCCGTAATCTCTTACATTGAAGATAATCTCAATAGTGCATTGGCCGGAATGGGTTTTGACTTGCCAGCTATCGATAGTATTCTGACTTGGTCTCCATTAGTTAAAGCAATGGAGTGGAGTTCGGAATTTTTAGAACTGGACGGGCTAAAGATCAAGTTAACCATGCCGTCTCCTGAGTTCATTAAGCAAACTATCGAAGAGTTGGGGCTTGCCATTCCGACTAACTGGGATATCCCTGATGTGCCTAGCATCAGCTTTAATGAATCTTTTGAACCGCCAACTCGAGCAGATTTGGTACTTAAGAAGCGTAAAGACTGGACGGGCTTTGATCTTGGCAAGCGAAGCATTGCTGGTACTACAGCGTCTGCATACTACGAGATTCGTGGCTCAGAAGAGGTTCAATGGGCGATCGCAGTGGGCCGAGCGGATGTTTACATCTTCAATAAAAAAAACAATGCCATCGGGGCTTATGCGCAAGCTGAAGTTGGTCCACAGAAGCTGGAAGGTAATGTTGATATTCAAGTCCTAGGTCATCAGCTTTATAAGCGTCACTGGCTGAAAAACGAAGGTATCATTAAGGACAGCATAGAGCTTCTGGGGAGGGGTGATGGATACAGCTATTCTTATGAATACACTCAGCAATTCGCGATAGGCCCTATACCAGTTTATATCAGTGTTGGGGCGTACGCGAGCTCAAATGCTCGTCTAAACTGGGGTTTATACATGACTCAAGTGTATGCGGAAATTCAACCAATTGCGAAAGCAGCAGCATTTGGTGAAGGGGCTGTAGGTATCAAAAAAGTCCTTTCGGCAGGTGTAAGAGGTAATATTGACGTATTGAATTTGTCTGTTCCACTTCGTGGTAAAGCTGGTGTGTTCTTCGCTCAGTCTGGTGAACCATACCTCAAACTCGGTCTGACTTCTGACGCAGTACTTCGGGCAATGAATGGTGGTATCAGCGCATATGTTGAGTATCCTTGGATAAAGATATGTAAAAAAAAGGTTGGATTCATTAAGATTCCATATCCGTGCATCAGATCTAAGCGTAAATCAAAGAATCTATATAGCTACGGTGGCTATGCGTGGTCAAAGCCTATCATGAACTGGCAACTAGTTTATGGTTATCAGGGGGTTCAGATGAATGGTTCTCTGATAGACCAGACCGACCGACGTGAAGCAGATGCGTTAAGGGGCAAAGTGAATTTGTATCAGAGGCACGTTGCTTTGACTGAGTATAGTTCTAAAACTCAGGTTCGAATTCAAAATACCTTTAAGAAGTTGAAAGAGGAACTTGAAAGTCCATCCGTTACCCTACTTCCTCAAAAACGAGCAGAGTTTCAGTTGAGCAACCAATCGGCTAAGCAAAATCTGGAGCAGTATGAGTCCTGGCTTGCGGCGACGATTGATCATAATTCGGCTCAATCGCGTGCTCAGAGAGTGATGGTTAGAAACTCCGCTGACTGGCATATGGAAGCCCTGAACTTCGGTGATTCCGTGCCTGTAAGTTCGCTTGGTGGTACCTCATCGACTTCGGTCATTGAACAAGAAAAAATTGATAACGCAAATGTGCTAAGAAGCCTGCACGGGTTCCTACACTAAAAAATTAGGTTGGTAAAGAATGACAACAAAGGTAACGCTGTACTTGGCTACAATGGCAGGGGTTGTTGCTATGATTTTGATTGGGTATGTCAAAGGAACGGAGCAAAAGTACTTGATCCGTTTCGAGCCCGGTAATACATATACTTACGGGTTAGAGTACACCAGTGATGCATCTGGTTATGCTTCGGGGTATACCGGATCTGCCAACCTTATTGGCTCTTCAATAGACGTGGACTATGCCTTCAAAGGTAAGATGCATATCCATGTTATTGAGGAAAATGCATTAGGCTATCAATTGGAGTTTTCGTTTGATGCAGACACTTTTAAAGCCAGCATCAACGAAGAAGTGAATTGGGTATGGCCGAAAGACATCGTTGTAACGGGCATCCTGAATAAAAATGGTCATCTATCCGGCTTAGAGTTTCAGGAACGTTACTTCGCAGAGTTCTCTCCTGTATTAAAGGAGTGGATAGGGCAGTTTCAGGTTTCGCTTACCAACGACGGTAAAGCCAGCTGGCAGACTGTAGAAGGCGACTTTACCTCAGATTACGATGTGAGTTACCGCTTGCAGGAAGGTTCTTCTCCAACGTTGGATACTACGATCTTAAAAGAGTACATTGCTCTTAACCCGCAAGTCCGCATAAGTCAATTCACGAATGTGGTGATCAGTAGGTTCTTTAAACGTATCGAGCAGATTCAAACCAACAGAGAGCGAAGTACCTTTTCCGCTAACCGTTTGATGGCTAGAGAGAGTATGTCTCTTAGCCTGAACTATCTTTTTCAGTCAAAAATAGCAGACTCCAGAACTGCTTTGGTTGGGTTAGTTGTACAAGATACTTTAGATGGATCGTATCAGAAAGCGCTGTTGAAGACTCAAATGTATGAAAATACCTTGTCTAATGCTGACCCTGATACCTTTAAAGGTCGTCTGCGCGCAACGCCGTCTTATGGCAATAAAGAGCGCTCTCAGTTGTTCTTTGAGCTTCGTGCCTGGGTTACGTTGGACCCCTCTAAACTGGCTCAGATAGAAGAGTGGATGCGAATGTACAACGCCAGCCACCCGTCATTTCAAATGCTGAGTGCACTTTTGGTTAATGTTGGCTCACCGGGGGCCCAGCAAATTTTATTGGATGTACTCAATACTTCGTCGGTATCGAAGCAGCAGGCAATCATGTTAAAGCTTGCATTCCTAAAAGAGCCGACTCAAGCAAGCGTTGATACGGTTCAGACAATGTCTCAAACGCTCTTTAAACATGAAGATCAAGTACAGGCAAAATTGGTGTTAGGTAGCATGGCGAATAATTTACTGGACAGAGATGAAGACAGGGGCAATAAGCTTTATCAACAGTTTGAGCTTGAATTGAGTCAGGCTTCAGACGCGAGCGATATCGCTGATTCACTAAGTGTGCTTGGTAACATTGGTTCACCTAACCAAATAGATAAGGTTACGCCATTCTTAAGCCATGAGAATAAATCCGTGCGCCATGCGGCCGTCAATTCACTCCGATTCGTGAATACACCAGAAGCTCAATCTGTGTTGCTTGGCTTATTGGAAGCTGAAGATGAACGCGTTCGAGAAATCGCATCAGCAGGCCTGAGTTTCACCACGCCGCAATCTGAGTTTGTTCAGGTATACAGAGAACGTCTATTTGCTGAAACTAACCAGCAAGTGATTAAGCAGCTGATTGATTTGCTTGGGAGCATGGCGATTCAGTACCCAGAAGCGATTGATGCGCTTGAGGAGTATATCCCAACTATAGGGATCACAAGCCTTAAAAACTATGCAGAAAATGTGCTGGAACAATCCCGAATCTAACATCAACTTGTATTCCCCTTTAAAACAGAAGCCTTTGGCTTCTTTTTTTATGGTTTAAGTGTGACTTTGCCATATTTATAGATTTGTGGCCAATGACATGAGTGTGGATCAAGTGAAAGGTATTGTTGGTGATAAGCCAGTGTATCTGACGTTTGATATCGACTGTCTTGATCCTGCTTTTGCACCGGGTACTGGCACGCCAGTGTGTGGTGGTTTGAACTCAGATAAAGTTCTGAAAATCATCCGTGGTTTGCAGGGTATCAACATGGTTGGTATGGACGTTGTAGAAGTGTCTCCAGCGTACGACCAAAGTGACATCACAGCGTTAGCGGGTGCTACGATTGCGCTTGAGCTGCTTTATGTTTGGACGGCGAATCGTCTAGCTAGATCATAAAATGTCGTTGTTATAAACATAGCGTTGCTATCTGATTTAAAAGCCTACCAGGTTTTACTTGGTGGGCTTTTTTGTTTTTACAGCAGCTTGATTGACTAAGCTATCGCAAAGGTGACAACGCTTGCGGTATAGGTTGGGTAATCTTCTGCTAAATATCTATTATGCAACTTATTTTATTGTGTTTTTGTGGTTTCCTAGAGGCGATAGCCTGCGTGTTGTCTCAAAGATGGGAATAGTTGCAGTTTAGTTGTTGATACATAGCTCACTTCAATTAATGCCTTATTTTCGCTAATGATTTGTTAACTTTATTGCGGTATAAATTTATGAAATTGAGAGGTGTGTATATCTGTGAGTTTATTTGCATATAAATCAGCACCCTACTAACTTTTAACTCATGTTCTGGAAACTCTTGGAAAATAGACAAATTTGCATGAAGAGGTCTACTCACGCAGATATGGCATTTTTTATGCGGAAGACTAGGCTTAAAGGTAAGTAAATTATAAAAAAAACAGGTGAATTTTATTCTCTTTTTGTACCTCTTCGATGAACCGTTTGAATGTGTTCCGAAGAGTGAGATATAAGTTAATGAAAATCTGAGATTGCTTTTACAAACAATGTTCACCGCTCTTAAGCAGCGACTTGTGACATCGGGGGATATATGGATATCGAAGTTTCGCGTCAGACTGTGGTAGTTGAAGCTACCAGTGGAGATGTGGTTGTAGTTAAGCCTGAAGGCAGTGCCAGAAAAGTTTCGGTTGGCGATATCATCCGTGAAAATGAGATTGTTATTACCGCGCATGATGCTGAACTCCTAATAGGTTTGCCTAGCGGCCCTGTTGAGGTTGAGGGCAATTGTGTTGGGTGTGTCGATCAAGACTTGGCTTGGGCAGATGCGCCTATCGCCGGAGAGGTGAATATCGATTTGGCGCAAGCTGCTGATGATTCATTTACTGATGATGACCTTGCAGCCATCCAAGAAGCCATTTTAGGTGGTGCCGATCCAACTCAAATTTTAGAAGCTACCGCTGCTGGTGGTGGTCTAGGTTCTGCAAACGCAGGCTTTGTTACTATAGATTACACCTACATAGAAACTCATCCTTCGACCTTCTTTGAAACTTCTGGTCTAGAAGTGCAATCTGTTGATGAAGACAGAGAAGAGCTTAGATCGATCACGCTCTCATCGGGTGGTCAATCCATCGCTGAAGCACTTACCGAAGGTTCCATTTCAGGCAATACTTACCCTCAATCTGTGACGGTTACTGATACCGTTGTTGCGGGTAGTTTAGCGCTTGACCCAGATTCTTTTGCTCCAGAAACACTTTCTCTCGCCTCGCTCCTTAGTGAACTTAATAGCGACATTACCTCTAGTGGTCAACCGGTAACTTTTACGTTTGATTCAGCCTCCAATTCGATTATTGGTGTTCAAGGTACAGATGAAGTACTGCGCATCGATATTGATGCCGTGAGTGTTGGAAATGACGTTGAATTATCGCTGACCACAACTGTTTCCCAACCGATAGATCATGTCCCGTCAATTGGTGGCGGTCAGGTTTCCTTTACGGGCGACCAAATCAACATCGCCTTCGACATACAAGGTCAAGACACCGCAGGTAATGAGCTTGTCACACCGATCAATGCGCAAGTGACCGTCTTTGACGGGGTAGATCCGTCTGCTGAAAGTGTGAATATCAGTAACGTTGAAACAAGCAGTGCTGCAATTGAAGGCACGTTTTCAAATATTGGTAGTGATAACCTTCAATCAGCAGTCTTCGATGCAAGTGCATTAGAACAGTTTGATGGCGTACTCAGTGATAATCAGAACACGCTGGCCAGACTTTCTGATGATGGCACGACGATCACTCTGGCAATCCAAGGTCGTGGCGAGGTGGTCCTTACTATCTCACTTGATACCGATGGCACTTTTAAATTTGAGCAGTTTAATCCGATCGAACAGATCGGCACTGACTCACTCTCTTTTTCGCTGCCGATCACGGTTACGGACTTTGACCAAGATGTTGTAACTAATACCATTAACATTGAGATTACTGATGGCGATAGCCCGGTTGTGACCAATGTTGACAGTATTGATGTTGATGAAGCTGGTATTGTTGGTGGATCTCAAGAGGGAACCGCGCCCGTAGCGGGTAGCGGAAGCATCACTGCCGATATTTTTGAAAGCGACATCATCGATCATTACGAGCTTGAACCTACGGAGTTTAATACTGGTGGTTATTTAACGTCTAATGGCGAAGCCGTATTGCTTGAGCTTATTGATGAAACTAACGGTGTAAGAACTTACGAAGGCTATGTTGAAGTCAATGGCTCTAGAATTACGGTCTTTGATGTGAAAATTGATAGCCCATCCTTGGGTAGCTATGAATTTAACCTCTATGAAGAACTGTCACATCAAGGCGCTGAAGATGCACAGTTAACCTTTGCTCTGCCTATTTATGCCGTTGACGCGGATGGAGACCGTTCAGCACTATCTGGCGGTTCGAACACACCAGAAGCCGCTGAAATTCTCATCAATGTTAAAGATGATGTCGTTGATATTGTTGATAAAGTTGAGTCGGTCATTGAGCCGACTTTGGCGGGCGATACCGTTGTCTCATATAACCTGTTTAATTTCGAAGGTGCGGATGGTTCGACTATTCAATCATTCAACTACGACGGCGTTGATTATTCATTAGATCAAAGCTTACTACCTGATGCGCCTCAAACCTTCAGTTTTACAGAGGGTGTGGTCACTATCTCGTTAAACGGTGATTTCAGTTTTGAAGTTGCTCGTGATATCGATCATTCAAGTAGCGAAACTATCATCAAACAGTTTTCATTTTTAGCCGAAGACGGTGATGGCGACACTGATACATCAACGCTTGAGTTAAGTATTACCGATGGTCAAAACCCGGCAATCAATCTGATTCCACCTGTTACTTTATCTGAAACCAATCTAGCTGATGGCTCTGCACCAAGTGGAAGTGCAGTAAGCGCAACCGATACGATCACCTTTACTGCTGGTAGTGATGATGTGGCGAATTTCCGCATTGAGCCTACTGAGTTCAATGTCGGTGGGGCACTGACGTCCCAAGGGCTTGCAGTCGAGATAAAAGAAGATTCTTCTAATCCGGGTACTTATATCGGTTTTATTACTAACGGTTCGGGCTCTGAAATCCCTGTGTTCACCATTAGCTTCTCTGCTTCTACGTTAGGTGAATACACCTTTACTTTACTTGAAGCGCTAGACCATGTGGATGGCCTAGCGAACAATGATCTGAACTTTGATCTTCCAGTATATGCGGTAGACAACGATGGCGATGATTCTGTTGTGTCTCAACTGAATGTGACTATCGGTGATGATGTTCAAATCATGCAAGATGGCACATTAGATATCGTCGAGCCTAATCTTGCTGACGGTACGGTGACCACCAACACTATTGATGTGATGCCAAACCAAAGTGCTGATGGCGCGACGATTACTCAGTTCACCTATGACGGTCAACTTCGAACGCTTGACCAAAATGACACGGGTGAGCAGCAATTCAGCTTCACAGAGGGTGAGTTATTTATCACGCTGCAAGGTGAGGTGCGATTTGAACCAAACCGCAACCTAGACCACTCCTTGAGTGAAGACATCGTGAAGTTGATAGAGGTTACCTCAAGTGATTTCGATAAAGACCCAGTAACATCAACGGTTACTCTGACTATCACCGACGGTGATAACCCAACTATCGATGCGATACCGAGCGTATCACTGAAAGAAGCAGATCTCGCTGATGGCTCATCACCAAGTGGTAGTGCGGTTAGCCAAACAGAAACCATCACTTTTACCAACCAAAGTGATGATGTTGAAAAGTTCCGTTTGGAGCCGAGTGAGTTTAACATTGGCGGTACTCTTAAGTCTGATGGCTTGGTGATTGAGATTCGAGAAGAGCCTGCGGGTTCGGGTAACTACATAGGCTTCACCACAGACACTTCAAATGTCGAGACTACTGTCTTCACACTTGCATTCAGCAGCACGACTTTAGGTGAATACACCTTCACGCTTATAGAAGCGATTGATCACACACCAATTCAAGGTAATAACGACCTAACATTCAACTTGCCTGTGTACGCTGTCGATAGTGATGGCGATGATTCTCTCATGTCGCCACTTGCTGTGACGATTACCGATGATATCCAAGTCATGGTAGATGGCGCGTTTACGATTGAAGAGCCGACTGTCGCTGATTTAGCTGCGGGTGCGCCGACAACTACGACTGTGAATGTTCTTGATCAAGAAGGGGCTGACGGCACGACCATCACCCAAATCAATTATGACAACGGCACGGTGTTTACGCTTGACCAGAACAATACGGGAGAGCAGAAGTTTGTGGTTGCTGAAGGTTCGCTTTATGTCACGCTGCAAGGTGATGTGCGCTTTGAACCAAATCGTAACCTCGACCACACAAGTGGAGACATCGTTAAGTCGATAGTAGTGACTTCAACCGACTCAGATAGTGATGTTGTTACTTCTACAATCACGTTGACTATTACTGATGGTGATATTCCTACGATCGACAATGTACCGAGTGTTACTTTATCTGAAACTAATTTGAGTGATGGTTCTACGCCAAGCGGTTCTGCAGTAAGTCAAACAGAGACGATTACCTTTACCAATCAAAGTGATGATGTCGCGAGTTTCCGTATTGAACCGACAGAATTCAATGTAGGTGGAGCGCTCAAATCAAATGGGCTGGTGGTTGAGCTAAAAGCAGACCCAAGCACACCAGGTGGTTACATCGGTTTTGTGACTGATGGGTCGAACGTCGAAACCAACGTGTTCACGATCAGTTTCTCTAGTACTACCCTCGGCCAATACACTTTCACGTTATTAGAAGCGTTAGACCATGTGGATGGTTTAGCGAACAACGATCTTAGCTTTGATCTTCCTGTTTATGCGGTAGACACCGACGGCGATGATTCATTGGTGTCACAGTTGAATGTGACCATCGGTGATGATGTTCAAATCATGCAAGATGGATCTCTAAATATTGTCGAGCCAACAGTTGCCGATTTGGCTGCGGGCACGCCCACGACAACTACCGTTAATGTATTTGATCAAGAAGGGGCAGACGGCGCGACCATCACGCAATTTACTTATGATGGCGGGGTTGTATTAACGCTTGACCAGAATAATACTGGCGAGCAGAAGTTCGTAGTTGCTGAAGGTTCACTGTATATCACTATCCAAGGTGATGTTCGCTTCGAGCCGAACCGTAATCTCGACCATACTGGTGGAGATATCGTGAAACAGATCGAGGTCACCTCAAGCGATTTCGATAAGGACACCGTGACCTCGACAGTCATCCTGACGATTACCGATGGTGATATCCCGACCATTAATACGGTGCCAAGCGTTACTCTTTCTGAAACCAACCTTGCTGATGGCTCAGCACCAAGTGGCGGTGCTGTAAGTCAAACTGAGACGATCACTTTTACTAATCAAAGTGATGATGTGACCCATTTCTGTATTGAACCTACCGAGTTCAATGTTGGTGGTGCACTGAAATCGAATGGTTTTGCGGTCGAGATAAAAGAAGATTCAGCGAATCCGGGTACTTATATCGGCTTTATTACTGATGGCTCAAATACTGAAATCCCAGTATTCACGGTTAGCTTCTCGACCACGACTCTCGGTGAATACACCTTTACTTTATTGGAAGCGTTAGACCATGCAGATGGCCTAGCGAACAATGATCTGAGCTTTGATCTTCCAGTTTATGCGGTAGACAGCGATGGCGATGATTCTTTAGTGTCTCAACTGAATGTAACCATCGGTGATGATATCCAAATCATGCAAGATGGCACGCTAGATATCGTTGAGCCAAATCTGGCTGATGGCACGGTAACAACTAATACCCTTGATGTAATGCCAAACCAAAGTGCTGATGGTGCGACGGTTACTGAGTTTTCTTTTGGTGGCATCGTTAAAACGTTGGATCAGAGTATCGCAGGCGAACAGCAATTCAGTTTCACAGAAGGTGAGTTGTACATCACCCTTCAAGGTGAGATGCGCTTTGAGCCCAACCGTAACTTAGACCATTCCGCGAGCGAAGACATTGTTAAGTCGATAATCGTGACATCCAATGACTTTGATAACGATCTGGTCACTGCAACCGTTACTTTGACCATAACCGATGGCGATAACCCGACTATCGATGCGGTACCGAGTGTTGCTCTTGAAGAAGCGGATCTGGCTGATGGCTCATTACCAAGTGGTAGTGCGGTTAGCCAAACAGAAACCATCACTTTTACTAACCAAAGTGATGATGTTGTAAAATTTCGCTTAGAGCCGAGTGAGTTTAATACTGGCGGTACTCTGAAGTCTGATGGCTTAGTGATTGAGATTCGAGAAGAGCCTGCTGGCTCAGGTAACTACATCGGCTTCACTACGGATATTTCAAATGTAGAAACCACAGTCTTCACACTTGCATTTAGCAGTACGACTTTAGGTGAATACACCTTTACGCTTTTAGAAGCGATTGACCATACACCGATTCAAGGGAATAACGACTTAACGTTCAACTTGCCTGTGTACGCGGTCGATAGTGATGGCGATGACTCTCTGATGTCGCCTCTGGCTGTAACGATTACCGATGATATTCAAGTCATGGTGGATGGTGCTCTCAGCATTGAAGAGCCAACAGTGGCTGACTTAGCCGCGGGTACGCCGACAACAACGACCGTCAATGTTCTTGATCAAGAAGGGGCTGATGGCACAACTATTACCCAAATCAATTACGATGGCACAGTGTTTACGCTTGACCAGATTGATGCGGGTGAGCAAAAGTTTGTGGTTGCTGAAGGCTCACTTTATATCACGCTGCAAGGCGATGTACGCTTTGAACCAAACCGCGATCTTAATCACTCGGGCGGGGACATCGTTAAGTCGATAGTCGTCAGTTCAAGTGACTCTGATAGTGATGTGGTGACTTCGACAGTCACGCTAACTATTACCGATGGCGATCTACCAATCATCAACGTCATCCCTGGCGTGAGTCTTTCTGAAGTCGATCTGGCTGATGGCTCTGCGCCAACGGGCAATCCAGTATCGATGACTCAAGTGATTACCTATACCGAAGGCAGTGATGATGTTAGTTATTTCAGAATTGACCCTGCTCAGTTCAATACTTCGGGGGCTTTGAAGTCGAATGGCTTAGAGGTTGAGATTAAAGAGCAGCCAGCGAACTCTGGTAACTACATTGGCTTTGTGAAAGACGGTGCTAACGTAGAAACCAACGTTTTCACGATCAGCTTCTCAACCACCAATTTAGGGCAATACACGTTTACGTTGCTTGAAGCGTTGGATCATGCGGATGGCTTGCAGAACAACACCTTAAACTTCGATGTACCTGTGATAGCGGTGGATACCGATGGTGATGAGTCTGCGATGTCACCAATGACAGTGACTATTACCGATGATGTACAAGGTGTACAAGACGGGTCATTGAATATTGTTGAGCCTTCACTGGCTGATCTCGTGGCGGGCACACCAACTACGCCAACCATTGATGTTATGCCGACTCAAAGTGCTGATGGTGCAAAGGTCACCCAATTTATTTACGATGGTGGTACTGCTGTCACCTTGGATCCGAATGTAACGACAGAGCAGGTGTTTACCGTAACCGATGGTTTACTGTACATCACGATTGAAGGCGAAGTTCGTTTTGAGCCAAATCGAAATCTGGATCATTCAGCGGGTGATATTGTTAGAACGATTGTGGTAACGACCAGCGACTTTGATAACGATACTGATACCGCGGATGTCACATTGACGATCCAAGATGGGATTGATCCGGTCATCGATGTTGTTCCTAGCGTGAACTTATCGGAAGTGAACCTAGCAGATGGCTCAACGCCGAGTGGTTCTGCGGTGAGTTCAACACAAATCATTACCTACACTGTGGGCAGCGATGACTTAAGCCACTTCAGAATCGCGACCAACGAATTCAACCCAGGTGATGTGCTGAAATCAAACGGTCTTGTTGTTCAGCTAAAAGAAGATCCTGCTTCACCTGGCGACTACATCGGCTTTACTGATGACGGGGCTGGTAACGTAACTAATGTATTCACCATTGATTTTGATAGTGTTAACAAAGGTCAGTTCACCTTCACGCTGATTGAGGCACTCGACCACCTTGATGGTGCACTTAATAACAACCTTAACTTCAACTTACCTGTTTATGCGGTTGATACTGATGGTGATGACTCAGTTAAGCGTGATGTTGTTGTCACCATTCAAGATGACCTTCAACAGATGCAAGGTGGCACGTTAACCATCACAGAGCCAAATACTGGCACACCAACTACCTCGACGGTTGATGTTTTACCTACGCAAAGTGCTGATGGGGCGACCATTACACAGTTCACTTATGACGGTGGGTCTGCGATTACCTTAAATCAAAACATCAGCGGTGAGCAGGAATTTGTTTTCACTGAAGGTTCGCTGTTTGTCACTTTGGATGGCGATGTAAGGTTTGAACCAAATCGTAATCTTGACCACTCAGCGGACGACATTGTTAAGCTGATTGAGTTTACTTCATCTGATTTTGATAAGGATATTTCCTCTTCAACGGTCACACTCACTATCGTTGATGGTGATGGACCAACGTTAAATGTCGTGCCGAGTGTTAGCTTGTCTGAAAGCTTACTGGCTGATGGTTCAACACCGAGTGGCAGCCCAGTCAGCGTGACTCAAACCATTACTTCACTCGCGAGCAGTGATGACATCGAGAAGATTGTCGTCGAAGTAGGGCTGTTCAATACCAGTGGTGTATTGAAGTCTGATGGCCTTGAGTTGAACTTGCGTGAAGAGCCGGCGGGTTCCGGTGACTACATAGCATTCACAACGGATGGTTCCGGTGTTGAGAAAGTTATCTTCACCCTAGAATTTGATAACACTAACCCGAGTGAATACACGTTTACTTTGTTAGAGCGTTTGGACCATGTCGACGGATTAGGAAACAACGACCTCAGCTTTGACTTGCCGGTATATGCGCAAGATACCGATGGCGATATTTCACCGTCTAAACCGCTTTCTGTGACCATCAGTGATGACGTTCAGTTGATGCAATCTGGTGCTCTTAGCATCACTGAGCCAAGCACGGGTACGCCTACCACAACGACATTTGATGTGATGCCTGCACAAAGTGCTGATGGCGCCACCATAACCAAATTTACTTATGGTAGTCAGCCTGAAGAATCTCTAGTGCAAACCAATACTGGTGAGCAAGAGTTCGTATTTACAGAAGGTTCGTTGTTTATCACGCTTGAAGGCGATGTGCGCTTTGAGCCTAATCGAAATCTGAATCATTCTGGTGGCGACATCGTTAAGACGATTACCTTCACATCAGAAGATAAAGACGGTGATATTGTTACTTCGACAGTGACACTGACGATTTCAGATGGTGCTCCACCAGTAATTGATACGGTACCAACGGTTGCATTGGAAGAAGCGAACCTCGTGGATGGCTCATCTCCGAGCTTACCTGTGAGCCAAACTGAAACCATTACTTTCACAGCGGGAAGTGATGATGTGAGTTATTTCCGTATTGATACCACTCAGTTCAACACGTCTGGTGATTTGAAATCGGATGGCTTAGTAGTTCAGCTTAAAGAAGAACCTGCCAACAGCGGAACCTATATTGGCTTCGTTGAAAGTGGAGGTGTTCAAACCGATATCTTTACCATCACTTTTAGTAGTGTGGTGCTAGGCGAATACACCTTCACTTTGTTGGAAGAGCTCGATCATCTGCCTGTACAAGGCAACAACGATCAAGTCTTCACTCTGCCAGTGATCGCGGTCGACCAAGACAATACCGATTCTGTGATGAAACCTTTGACCGTTACTATCACCGATGATGTACCTGTCATTACCGACACGACAGTGACCAGCACATTTGTGGTTGATGAAGATGATCTTGGATCTGTGGTGTCTCAAGCAACAGGTGCATTTGTTACCACAGAAGGTGCTGACCAAGTAGAGGTTTACGAACTGCGTAATATCTCTGCTCTTGAAGCGACATTGACCTCTGGAACGGAAGCGATTTCTATTACAGAAGTCACTGGAGCTGCGAATACGACGACTTATCAAGGTACGACGACAAGCGGAACTCCTATCTTCACGCTCGCGCTCGCGAATGACGGCTCTTATACGTTTACGTTGCTAGGTCCTCTGAACCATCCAACAAGCCCAAATTCCAATACCTTAACGATTCCATTTGATGTGGTGGCCGTTGATGGTGACGGTGATGACTCTAATCAGTATGTATTGCCGATCGAAGTGCTCGATGATGTGCCAGTGATGAGTGCGCCAACGGGTGAGACGGTGGTTGATGAAGATGATCTTGCCGGGATTGGTTCGGATCAATCCGAAGATACCATTATTAACGGACTATTCACCGTTGATGAAGGTGCTGATGGTGTTGTTAAGTACGAATTGGTCGATGAAAATTTAGTGATTGCTGGCTTAACTTCTGATGGAGAAAGCCTAGAGTGGCTGCCTGTTTCACAAAGCGGTACAACCTTCACTTATGTTGCACAGACGGTAACCAGCAATCAGCCTGTGTTTGAAATCATTTTTGATACCTCAAACAACAGCTATCAATTTGAGCTGTTTAAACCACTTAAGCACCCTGATGGCGCGAATGAAAACACCATCGAGCTTGATTTCTCTGTCGTGGCCGAAGATTTTGACCAAGACAAATCGAACGCGATCGATCTGACTATTACGGTAACTGATGATGTTCCATTGGTGACCACTCAATCGATCACGCGAGTTGAGGGTCAAGGTTATGGCAACTCCAAAGTTAACATGTTTGCCAATGCGACGGATGTGGGTGCGGATGATGCAGCGCTGACTCGCATAGAGGGTATTACCAGCAATGGCGCAGACATCGTGTTCCGAACAGGAAACAATGGGCTATACAGTAGCAGCTTTGACTTAAACAGTGGTGTCCAGCAAGTACGAGTGTATGAACAAACCGATGATGGTAGTGGCGGTATCGATACTCGTGAGCTTGGTAGATTACGTATTAATTCAAATGGTGAAGTGGAGTTTAGAGCGACCAACTATCTCGATCATGATGGAGACACCATCGACTTCTCGATCAATGTGATTGCGACAGACGGTGATTTAGATACTTCATCAACGCCTTTGAACATCACGATCACCGATGAAGAGTCATCAGCAGTATCGCTTAAGGTAACTACGTTTGAGGAGGCGGGTAGAGACTCGACAATCCCTTACGCAACGGGTGATGCTCCAAGCCTCGAGAATATTCAAGATAACCAAAGCGGCTTGCCTGATGCACCAGCACAAATTGCGCTGCAGGTTAACCTGAAGGACCAAGATAATAACGAGTCTATCGGCCAACTGACGATTCAAAGTGGTAATCACAGAGGGACGTTCTATTACTTTGATGGCGTGGAATATCACAAGTTAGTCGCTGAACCAAACGGTGATATCTTGTTTGGTCCGCCTCAAATGCAGCAGAGCTTTGCTCCAAGCACGAACCAGCCATTAGACATCATCGCGACAATCGATAACTTGTTCTTTGTTCCAGACCAAAACTACGGTTCAAATGACAATGGTGTGCGAATCAACTACGAGCTTGAAATTGATAACAACGGTACGCTTGACCATACAGTAAATTCAAACTTCAGAATTGAGATTGAAGCGGTAGCGGATATTGCTACTTGGGATGATGCGAATAGTACGTATCAATATCAAGTGAATGAAGATGAAGACAATGTGACACTTCAACTGAATGCAGAGTCGCAAGATAACAGTAATACTGAGACGATTACCTATGAGCTAGAAGCAGTTCAAGGTGATGGGAAGTTTGAGCTGTTGGATCAAAATGGCAATGTGTTAACGCCAGTCAATGGTGTCTACACGATTGCTGCTGCAGATATCAATAGCACCGTGGTTAATCCAATCGACAACTTCTCTGGACAAATTGAGTTCAAAGCAACCGCAATTACTGAGGAGACGCTCAACCCATACGATGATTCGGCTAACGGCGGGGCAAATGATAAGACAACGGCTCGCTCTGTAGAGCAAAACATTATCATTGATGTGACTGCCGATGCGGACCCTGGCTCGTTCAGCGTTAACCGAATTCGTATTAATGAAGACAATATTGATGATCCAGACTACCTCGGTCCTCTGGCGAACAAAGATGCCTTCACCTTGGATGAAGTGATCACCATGAATGGCTCGGTGGACACTGATGGCTCCGAAGAGTTGTTTGTTCGAATCAGCAATATAACCGAAGGTGCGGTGCTTTATTTCCTTGGAACCACTACTCTGGTTCCCACAATCACCATCAACGGTGTCGATTATCAGGAAGTGGCGTATTCCGACTTAGCCAATGTAGAGATCGTTCCGGCTAAACACAGCAATGTCGACTTTACGTTTGAGGTTACTGGTGTTGTCAAAGATACCGCGAACCTTTCTTCTGGGCCTCAGGTCGATGAAGAAATATTAGGAACTAAAACGGTAAACGTTGAGGTTAAAGGGGTAGCGGACAGCCCTTACGGTGGTACAAACGGTACTGCATGGACGGAAATTACTGATAGTTCGATATTCGGTGTCCAAACTACGATTCAAGAGAGTCAAAATGGTGACAGCTTCGCTGAGCTTGATTTCACCGTATTGTCAGGTGAGAGAAGACCAGATAGCGGCACTACACCGTTACCTGACGATGGCTCAGAGTCTGTAACGGTTATTCTTTCAGGCATTCCTGAGGGGGTCGTTCTTGAAGATGGTGATGGAGCAACGATTGATCTAAATTTTGTCGGTTATGCAACTAGTCCAAATGGAAGTCCGGATTTATCTAAACCTATTTACGAAGCCAATATAACGGAAGCTGGGGTAACTTCAGGTATCCATATAAGGCCAGTTGACTCATCTACGGAGAACATTAGTATTTTGGGTAAAGTGGTCGTGACTGAGAATGATGGCCATACACTCTCTTTTGATAAGGAAATTCGTATACTTGTAGAGCCTAGGATTGATACCTCAGCAACCTACAATACGGTAACTCGTGGGGACGAAGATACGGCGATCAACATTGATTGGCACCCAGAGGGCACTGATTACATTGACGATGATGAGCACTTCACTTCAATCGTCATAAGTGGCATTCCAAGTGGTGTTGCAAGTGTGGTTGTAAACGGTGATGTAATTTGGAACTACAATGCTGTAGCCGGAACGCTAACCATCACACCTAAGACTGGACAGACTCCAGAAGCGTTCACCCAGATAGCACTGAACAATAATTTTATTCAGATAATACCGGAACAAGATTCGAGCACCGATTTTACGCTGAATACGGTTGTCATGATTGAAGAACGCGATCATGAATATGTTGACGTAACTGACCCAGGTCAGGGTATTGCAACAGCGACAATCACAGGTTCGATTGATGTTCGTGTGCGACCTGTGGTTGAGCCTGAAGATGCTAACAACAAGCTGGTTGTAGATGAGGTCGCAGGTCTTACAGACTTGGGTACAGTGGTCGCGGATGCTATAACGGGTGTTCTCAAATTCACAACCAACAGTGATAATACATCGGTTACGGGTGAGTTTGTTATTCGATACCAAGAAACTGATGCTTCGTCTGCTATCGAAGAGGTTGACCAGCTAGTGATTCAACTGACTAATGTGGACGACTCAGCGCTATCAGATGCTGTCCTCAATCAGCTGCTTGTAATGGGTGCCGCTTATGAAGGTAATGGTCGTTGGGTGGTAACCAATGAAGACCTGTTTAGTATTAGTGCACCAAACGGCCTTACGTTTCCGCCAGTTTCTGGAGTTCCAGGCGTTTTCAATGACATCAAGATGACCATCTATAGTACCGTGATTGACCGAGGTGATGGCACTGAAACTGAGTCATCAGTTGCGGTTCAAAGGGAAGGTGAAGTGAATTTGTCATTTCCAGAAGTGCTTGTTGGCGGGAGCGAGGTGGCTGCAGATATTACGATGACACCAGATAGCGTTGTCGATGCTGTAGAAGACACACAGTTAGACTTGGGAACGGCACTAAATAGTCTGATCACATTCTCCGGTGAAGACGCTTCAACAGACCAAGTAACTATCACTATTGATGACTCTGTGACCATTCCCCCAGGAATAACTTTCCCAATCAGTTTAGGGGGAGGCAGTGATGTTGACTTCGTAAACGGGAAGTATGTATTTGAAACAACGGTCGATCAGGGTGTTCCAACGGATTTCTCTGGTCTGCTACTTAATCTGCCTGCTGACTATTCTGGCGACTTTAGGTTACCAATCACAATAGTCACCAAAGATACACTGTCTGGTGATGAGAAAACCTTGGTGACCGATGTCGTGATTAAAGTCGCTCCTGACGTTGAAGGTAACCCGGACATTGATGTAACGGTTGTTGGTTCGCTCGATGACTCGTTTAATCCTGTTGATACTGATGGTCAACCGGGACAAGATCCGGTGGGTTACGAAGATACTTACATTCAGCTTGATTTCAGCACGACCATTACTGACCAAGTCAGTGGGGTTGAGGGTGGTGACGAAAAATTCACATCTATTACGCTGACTTTGGATGACACAAGCGTCGGTGCGTTTTACACAAGTGCGGGTGTATCGCTTGGCACGTCCGTGACCTTCAATGAAGCGGAAATTAATGCCGGTGCTTTGGACAATGTATTGTTCCGTCCTGCTCCGAATTACCCAACGGGTAACGACATCAACCAAGTACAAGTGAATGTCAGCGGAACAATAACCGATACTGCTACCTACAATGACGCCTCGTCTCCAGCCGGAACGGCAACCGATACTGATACGTTCAATACCAGTGTTAGCTTTGAAGTTGTCCCTGTGGTTGATGATGTGCTTGTAACAGGGCCCGGTAGTGATCCTGATGTCATTGAGATTACGGGCAATGAAGATCAAGCTATTTCTCTATCGGGAACAGGACCTGTCTCCATTGCGCTCACTGACCTAGACGGCTCAGAGCAGTTCGTTTCGATTAAGTTCACTGGTGTGCCAGATGGCTTCTTAATGAGTGCAGATCCGGGTTCCGCATATACAGTGAAGAATAATGGTGGTGGTGAGTGGAGTGTTCAGCTTCCTCAAGCATCAGGGTTGTCATTTGATTTGAGTGAGATTTCGATCTTACCGCCTAAAAACTTTAGTGGTACGGCGGAATTTGGCGTTGCTGTCTTTACTCAAGAATCCTTGTTAGGCGTGCCAACTGCAGCATCGAATCTGCCAAGTTTTAAGCTGCATGTGGTGCCAGTGGGTGATGATGTTGATACCAACCCAACGGACTCTGTTACTGGCAATGAAGGCCAAAACATTGATATCGAAATCAACGCGACTATTTTAGATAAAGAGCTGTCTGCAACAGGCAGCGGCACGTATACTGAAAATGCGCCAGAGACACTTCGTGTAGAGGTGGCTGGTGTACCTCAAGATGCCTCTATCTACTATCCAGACGGAACGACTTTGGCTAGTTACGATCCGGTGACACAGATTTGGACACTGGATGTGCCTGCTCAGTCGCTTGATAAGATCGTATTTAATTCTGGTCAACACAATAGCGAAACAGGTAATGCGTTGGGTATTACAGGTCCACTGCAAATCACGGTTCGTTCTGTGGATACAGATGCAGACAACACTGAATACCTGGGTACTCCAACCAGCTTCGATGTTGATTTAGTGATTGATCCTATCAACGATCAACCAACGTTCGTCAACGTTACCAACATTGAAACGCAAGAAGACTCAGCTGGTGTGGCGATTAATAACTTCAGCATCTACGACGTAGACGCAAGTTTTGACAACCCAGATGCACCGTATACGCTGACGTTGGAGATTGACCAAACACTGCCAGGAGCACAGGGCGTCTTTGAGTTTACAAGCTCTCCAGATGTAACATTTGTCTTGCAACCTGACGGTTCGCTGGTCATCACGGGTAAAGAAGCTGACATTAATACGGCATTGACCAATGGTGCGGTGACCTTCAAGCCGGATCCAGACCAGAACTACCTCAACCAGAGTGGGGTGGTGACAATCAATGCAACACTCGATGACGGCGGTAACAATGGTCTTATTGACCCAGCGGATTCGAACACTGCACAGACTAACCAGACGACTTTCACGATTAAGGTGATGGAAGTAAACGACGCGCCTATCGCGACAGACGTTGATTTAGGCTCGATTGCTGAAGATGGCCAGATAGTCATTGTTGAAGGTGATTTGATTGCAGCAAGTTCTGACCCTGAAAACCACAACCTCACGGTAACAGGTGTCACCCTGACTCAGGGACAAGGTCAGTTAACGCGTTTTGAAAATGCTGGTGGCGCTGATAACGCAGCGATTACCGGTCCATTCTGGCTATTTGTCGCTGACAACGATTTTAACGGCGACGTTAAATTCACTTATAGCGTTGAGGATGACGGCACGACAAATGGTGTCGATGATTTCCTAACTGACAGTGCTGAAATTAGCCTTGAAGTCACCGAAGTGAATGATCAGCCTGTCGCGGCGGATATTGACCTAGGCACCATGCTTGAAGAAGGTCTATTGATCATCAAAGAAGAGGACTTGATAGCGGCGACCACGGACCCAGACAATGATGCCATTGCTGTGACCAGTTTGGTGCTCGATCAAGGCCAGGGCACACTGCAACGCTTCGAAAACGTGGGTGGTGCTGATGATGCTACGATTACGGGCCCATATTGGGTGTTTACCGCAGCCGATGAATATAACGGTGATGTTAAGTTTACTTATACCGTAGAGGATGACGGGACAACGAATGGCGTTAATGACTTCCTAACCGATACCGCTGAAATCACTGCCGTGGTACAAGGTTTGAACGATACTCCTGTTGTTAATGGTGACAGTGTCACTACGTTGATTGATGAAGACGCAGGACAACTGCTTAGTGGTATTAATGTTAGTGACCCTGATTATGTCGATAGTTTTGCTAATGACTTGATGACAGTAACGCTGACCGTTGATTATGGAACGCTTTCAGTATCACTACCTGCTGGTACTAGTGTGACCGTTAATGGTGACAATAGTGGTTCGGTGACGTTAGTAGGGACGCTGAGCGATCTGAATGCCTTGATTGACACACCGACCAGTCCGAATGGAGTTTACCTTGATGCGAGCTTGGCTCCAACCAACAGCATCGGCTTAGAGGTCACTGCCAAAGACAGTGGTAATCCTTCTGGTATCGCCATTGAAACTGCACCTGTTGTTTACAACATTGCGGTGACGCCTGTCGCGAACGCGCCAAGCCTAACGATTGATCCGGCGTCTAACTACGTAAGAAACATCACTGCGAGCCAGTCGGTGAGTAATAGTGGTGTTCCTTTGGTTGGCATTATCGCAGCTCTAACAGACGTTACTGAAGAGCTAACACTGCACATCAGTGATGTGCCTGCGGGCGCTCAAATCACCAGTGACGTTGGCTCCGTAACGGATCTCGGTGGTGGGGTATGGATGGCGACCGCTGATGCAATTGAAAGTTTGCAAGTGGTTGGGCTTTCTCAAACTCCAGGTAGCTACACACTTAAAGTTGAGGCGGTTTCTGAAGAGTTAGATAACAACGATACAGCCACATCGGCGGCAATCGACCTAAATGTGAACATTGTGTCGAATGCGGTCGATATTAATTTGGCTGGTGAGACCGATGATGTTCAGTTGCTGGCTGGGGCTAATGCAACAGATCTAACGGCGGGCTCAGGTAATGACCGACTTGAAGGCGGAGCGGGTGATGACACCCTTATCGGCGGTGATGGCAACGATACGCTCATTGGTGGTGGCGGTTCGGATATCTTGACCGGTGGTGATGGTATGGACTCGTTTGTTTGGCTGAACATTGAGGATGGTGTCGAAGATACGATCACTGACTTCAACTTAGCCGAGGGTGACCAGATTGATCTACGTGAGGTATTACCTGAACTGAAAGACGCGAATGTGAATATGGCGACATTGCTTCAGCATGTTGATGCTAAGTTAGAAGGGAATGATGTTGAGTTAACCATCAACCCTGATGGCTTAGGTACAACAGAGCAAGTGATTGTAGTTGAAGACCTCGCGCCTCAGTTGACGTTAAGCGGCACCATGCCTTCAGATATCCTGGATGCACTTGTGCAGCAGAATGTGATTACTCATGGGTAGTTTTCCGCTCTGATAGGCCCGATGGTAAGAGCGGATTAAAATAACGAAATAGGCCAGCAATGCTGGCCTATTTTTTTATCTATAACTTTAAAGGACTATTTAAGAGAGTTGTGAATCAGGAACTCTTCTTCAACACCTTTCAGTTTCATCTCATCCATAATGAAGTTCACAGTGTTCAACAAACGTTGCTCACCTTTAGGAATCAGATAACCGAACTGGCTGTTGGTAAACGGTGCTTCACAGCGAGCCGCTTCAAGGCGCTCGTCGGTTACCTGGTAGAATAGGCCTTCCGGAGTTTCGGTTACCATCACATCAACTTTGCCTTCCGCAACGGCTTGCGGCACATCTAAGTTGTTCTCGTAGCGTGTGAAGCTTGCGTTCTGCAAGTTGGCATCTGCAAACATCTCGTTGGTGCCACCGATGTTTACGCCAACACGTACCGAAGAGAGGTTTACTTTCTCAATGCTGTTGTACTGTTCTGCCTTGCCTTTAGCGACCAAGAAACACTTACCAAAGGTCATGTAGCCTTGAGTTTGTTCTGCACTCAGTTGGCGCTGCATTTTGCGCGTGATACCACCCATCGCAATATCATATTTATCGTTATCAAGATCCGTAATGAGATCTTTCCATGTAGTACGAACGATCTGTAAATCTACGCCCAATTGCTCTGCAATGTGCTGTGCGACGTCGATGTCATAGCCTGAGTAGCTTTTACCATCGAAGTAAGAAAACGGCTTGTAGTCGCCCGTAGTACCGACACGTAGCGTGCCTGATTTTTGAATGTCTTCGAGTTGGTCGGCTTGCGCCGCTCCCGATAGTGCAAGTGCCATATAAGCAAGCAATAGTGAGTTTTTTGTGATGAGTCATCCGTAAATGTGTTGTTTTGCCAGTTTAGAAACTGATTTAAAATTTAAATAAAAAGCCCCACAACTGAAGGGCTTAACATAAAGGCCAAAACTGACTAATCGTTAACGTGATCCACAGCATCTCGCACTAGTTTACCAAGCTCGTCCCACTTACCTTCGTCGATAAGGTTAGTTGGTACCATCCAAGTACCGCCACATGCTAATACAGAAGGAATAGAAAGGTACGCGTCTACATTTTTCAAGCTAACACCGCCAGTAGGCATGAACTTAACCGGATACACGGCCGTTAAGGCTTTGAGCATTGCTGTGCCACCTGAAGGCTCAGCCGGGAAAAATTTCAGCGTGCGGAGACCCATTTCCATTGCTTGTTCAACAAGGCTTGGATTGTTCACTCCCGGCACGATTGCAACCCCCTTGTCGATACAGTGTTGCACGGTACGAGGGTTGAAACCTGGGCTAACGATGAAATCAACACCCGCATTAATAGATGCGTCTACTTGCTCTGTAGTCAGTACAGTACCCGCGCCGATCAACATGTCCGGATACGTTTTACGCATGATAGAGATCGCTTCGATAGCACATTCTGTTCGTAGCGTGATCTCCGCACATGGCATTCCGTTTTCAACTAGTGCCTTGCCTAAAGGGATGGCATCTTCAGCGCGGTTGATGGCGATTACAGGGATTACTTTCAGGTTTGCTAACTGTGCATTCAAGGTTGTCATAAATTAGTTCCCACTATAGCGGTGGGTTTGCTTCAGGCTAAGCAAACCCCTGATTATTAAACAAAGTACTTAATTATAAGAGTAGGTCAGTGACGGCATCTAGGAGAGTGCGCTGTCTTGCATGGTAAGTCACGTTTTATAATTTGAGCGAAGTTCTGATATTTGGCGTTAGTAGATAAAACGTGAAAGTATTAAATAGGAAGGCAATACGAGCATTCAAAAGTTAGTAAACGAATGCTCGTTGGTTTCAGGTTAGGTTGTATACGCTAACGTGGTGAGCGTTGTTATATCCTCTAAACAATGACAGGAATTAGCTTTGTGTAGGCATCCAAACTTGTTTAGATGTGACCTGGTGATCTTTAAAGGTCACTTCTTCTACTTTATCCCCGTTGAGGTTCCAGCGGGTCAATTTGCCGTTGGCGATTTCGCCATCATCGAATTTTGCTTCTGTCGCTTTATTGCCATTCGTGTAGTAGTCGGTCACCAAGCCATCTTTTAGCCCTTCACTGTACTCTGCAGTTAGGCTCTTTTCGCCATTTGGATACCATCGAGTTGCGACGCCCGAAAGTTCGTTGTCTTTGTAGTTTAGCTCGGCTTTTTTCTGCCCATTCGGATACCAAGTTTCTGCTTTACCTTGTAATTGACCTTTGACGTAATTGACTTTGGAAGCGATCTGTCCATTTGGATACCAATTGGTTTCTAACCCAAGCTCCAGACCATCGGCAAACTGGGCTTGAGTAGCGATCTGACCGTTATCGAACTTTTCGTCAAATTGACCGGTAAAGGGCTTTGAGTGGTTTACTTGATAAGCCACGCCTTTACGCATCTGTAAATAGTCTACAGCATCTTCACGTGGAGTCGCTGCGTAACTCATTGAGGACATCGTACTAAGAGCAATCAATATTGGGATGTATTTCTTCATAATGACACCTTTTTATTGGACGGGAGGAAAGTGTAACCAATGTGTTAACAGCATTTCACTTCTCGTAACTACTGTCAGTAGCTATTACTGGGTTTCAAGTTTTCATTATTGAAGGCAACGGGAACGGAACTTTTTGAAGTGAATTTTGACGTAGGGGGCCGTCTAAAAATGATTCTGTTTACCTACGGAGTTACGAAGAGGTTCCGGACAGATGGTGAATGAAGACAGGCCGCAAGGTTAAGCTTTGCACTATGATTTGTATTTATGCAGAAGATCCCAAGGGATGTGGCATAAGTGATGATCTTCAGGGAAGTGACTCAAATGATGCTGGTGGGTATCGTCGCTGGCAACATAATGGGTCAATGGCAACACCTCTACGGCGATGCGCTCGGCGTCTTCACGTGATGCGATATAGCGCTCCGCTTCAGCTAAGTGTTTGGCTTCGGTGCTGTACACGCCAGTGCGATACTTTTCGCCTACATCAACACCTTGTTTATTGACGCTGTAAGGATCAATGATCTCAAAAAGGTGGCCCACTAGCGCGGTTACTGAGGTGAGGTTTGGATCAAATTCAATTTGTACACACTCTGCGTAGCCATCGTATTCACTTGGTTTGCTTTGGTTATCCTTTATTTGAGAACGTCCATTAGCACGACCTGCTTCTGTGCGTATCACGCCGGGCACATACTTAATGAACTCTTGTACGCCCCACAAGCAACCACCCGCTAAATAAATTTGTTCCATACTTCTTTTTGAGCTCTCTGAGTTTTTGTTCGATGGTTTTGATTTATCGCACAAACTGTAGCAGTAGGTTGGAGTCTATATCAATACGTAATAGACGCGCATGTACTAAAATAAGCTCATAAAAACAAACGCCTAAGCATTGCAAATCGTCGTAGATGAACAAATGTAAGTTGAATGCGATATCGAGATTATATAGGTCATCGCAACTTGTCACCAACCCGAACCTCAACATCAAGTGAGAGTTAACCTAATCATGTTTGAACAAGTCAAAGACTTCATTAACCCGAGCAAGAATCCTGACCTGACTCAGGCACACGAATATCAACGTAAACATTTGCCAACCTTGTGGCTGCTCGGCAAAACGGGTGCAGGTAAATCATCGTTTATTCAAGCGGTCACGGGTGATTCCTCAGTCGAAGTCGGAAACGGATTTGCACCATGTACCATGACAGCCATGTCGTATGCGTTCCCTCAAGACAAACCTGTGATGCGCTTTCTTGATACTCGTGGTTTGGGTGAAGCGGATTATGAACCCGACGAGGACCTAAAAGAAATCGGTCAAGCGGGTAATGCGTTAGTGGTGGTGATGAAAGCCGACGAACCTGAACAATCCACCGTGCTTACTGCTCTAAAACAGATTAAGAAACAGAAGAAGATTAAACACTTGTTGCTTGTTCATACCGCTGTGTTGTTTTCCAGTGAAACAGATCGAGCAAGGCAAGTTCAATTTAACACTCAACAAGTAGAGAAGGTGTGGGGTAAAGGCTTTGAATCAGTCGCGGTTGATTTTGAGAGCGACAATGATGATGTCTATAACCTCGAATTATTGTTAGAACGGTTGACCAACATGCTCCCTGTTATAGGGATGATGGTGCAAGACAAAGAACACGCTACGCAAGAAGAAGCTAACTTTGACAAGGTCGAAAATGAAGTGCTTTGGTATGCGGGAAGTGCAGCGGCTAGCGATTTAGTTCCAGGCGTGGGCTTGGTGTCTGTGCCTGCGATTCAAGCGAAAATGCTTCACAGTTTGGCCAATCAATATGGGGTTGAGTGGAATAAGAGAGTTTTTAGTGAACTTATTGGTACTTTAGGCAGTAGCTTTGCGGTGCAATATGGAGTGAAGCTTGGCACTCGGCAATTGGTTAAGTTGATACCTGTGTATGGGCAAACGGTTGGCGCCGTTGCTGCTGCAGCAATGAGTTTTGGTACCAGTTATGGTCTTGGCCGAGCGGCATGTTACTACTTTTATCACAAGAACAGAGGCGAAGAAGTTTCTGAACAAGAGATGCAAAAAATCTATAAAGAATCCCTGAAAAAAGGTAAGGCAGCGTCGGGTTATGAAGAAAATTAAGAACTTATTTAGATTGCTCGCTGTGTTGTCGAGCGGGCGGTGGGGCATCGCTCTGATTTCGGCGATCTTTCCGAGCATCATCATGATGGGCTTTGGTCTGTTCTTGGCAATCAAGTATGGCTATCTACTGGAACTGTCGATAGCTATTGCTGTGAGTACCTTGCTGTTCACTATTCCGTTATACATCTCTAGCCGTTCGTCACGCAATTCAACCAATAGTGATGCGGAAAAAAATACAACAGATGAAGCTAGAACTGAGTCATCGAATCACAACATCGACGATGCGTTGGTCAAAGCCTCGAATGAATGGTCTCAAGCTGAACTGTCGATTTGGAATGAATCGAAATATTACGTTCGTCAACAATTAGTTGATCATATTGAGTGGGGCAATCTAGACCAAACCGGTTTGCAGGTGCTGGAATTCGTCGCCCAAAAATTTGGTAAGAAGTCGCTCGATTTTTCAATTCCAGAAGGACTTAAGCTGTTTGAAGAGGTAAGCCATCGTTACAAAGTGGTGGTAAAAGAGCACATACCGGGCATCGAATACCTAAAGGTTTCTTACATCAAGGCGGGCTACGAAGCCTATGATAAATATGGTGAGTTGGGGCAGAAGATCTTCAAAGCGGCGATTTGGGGGAATCACCTTAAAAACCTGTATTTGAATCCATTGAAGGTTATTTCTGACTTAGGTCGTGAGCAAGCGACAGCTTCTATGACAAAGGGCGTTGTGGATGACATGCAATATGCAGCGAAACAAGCCTTGCTCGATGAAGTGGCAGCCGTTGCGATCGATTTATACAGTGGGCGTTTCAGTATTGAAGATGAAGCGTTAAAAGCGTCTGATGTTTCAGAGGTCGACGAGAAGCGTTTCGCTCGTGAATTAGAACCAGTGAGGATTGTACTGGTCGGGCAAACGAGCTCTGGTAAATCATCGATTATCAATGCTCTCAAAGAGGAAATGGTTGCCGAGGTGGATGTTCTACCATCAACGGACAGCTCTACGGTTTACAACGCATTTGTAGATGACAACGATGTGAGAGTGGTTGATCTTCAAGGGTTGGATGGCGATGCCAAAACCGAAGCTGTGATGCTTAAAGAGATGACTCAAGCTGATGTGGTGTTATGGGTACTTAAAGCGAATCAGTCTGCTCGTGAACTGGACAAGCAGCTTAAAGATAAGTTTGATGCGTTTTATGATGATCCCAAGAACATTTCGCGCAAGCAGCCAATTGTGATCACCGTGGTTAACCAAGTCGATCGGTTAAAGCCTGCGGAAGAGTGGCAGCCACCTTACGATTTGGAGAATCCAACCTCGGCAAAAGCTAAGATCATTGCTCAGGCCCTTGAATACAATCAAACACTTCTGAAGCCTGATATTGCTTTACCACTAGCGATTGCACCTGAAAAGGTACAGTTTGGTTTAGAGGCTTTGAAACAGACGCTAATAGAGCACATTGCAGATGCCAATAACGTGCAGAGAAATCGTCAGCGTCTCGAAGCTATCAACAGAGGAACTTCGGTAAAAGGCCAGCTTAATAAAGCCATGAAAGCAGGCAAGAAGGTTGCTCCGAGTGCTTTGAAAGCCGCGACCCCTAAGCTGGCTGAGATGGCGATAAAACAAGTCACCAAGAAAAAATAACCAACAATACCAAAGCGATATTCGTAAGCCTAAATATCTCTTTGGTAAACCATTTCTTTTATATTTATGAACTTTTGTCCCTTGAACTTATTATTACTTTCAAAATAATGAACTAGTATAATAGTGCATTAAGTCGAATTCATGATAGTGTGATATCAGACAATAAAACATAAAATTATGATTCTAAATATTGATCACATTTATGATTTATTCGTCTTTATTTATAAAATAATTGCACTATATTTAAATTTCGGATCACCTTGATTTCAACGTAGGGATATATTGTGAACATGTATCTGAAATGGCAATCAACAACATGGCTAACCCTGTTAGCTTGGTATACTTTAGATCATCAGCTCTCTTTCCACCTTTCTTCAGAGTAGTACCCTCTGGGCGTCACGCGCCAGCGGAGCCTTTGAGCTTTGCCAATCCGATTAGTTTTGTCTTTGACTAATGCGCTAAGCAATGCGGTCACTAATACATTAGTTGTTAGTTTCATGCAGTTGTTATTTAGCTCTTGGTCATTATTAATTGGATCCTAATCAATACATTATTGATTTAATAATTTATTTCTAGCTATTAATTTTTATAGTAATTATCACGAGTGTGATAGTTCGTGAAAATAAAATTAATAGTGATGACTCGTGACATCTAAAAATAATGAATTTGGCTTCTTCTCCCTAAGCTGAATTTGTTGAAAGGTATTATTATGGAAAATTTCAAACATCTACCAGAACCGTTTCGTATTCGTGTTGTAGAGCCAGTAAAAAGAACCACCTACGCTTACCGTGAGCAAGCCATTGTCGAAGCGGGAATGAACCCATTTTTACTCGACAGTGATGATGTGTTCATCGATTTGCTGACAGACAGCGGTACCGGCTCAATCACACAACGTATGCAAGCAGCGATGTTGATGGGTGATGAAGCCTACAGTGGCAGTCGCAGTTACTACGCACTGTCGAACGCGGTGAAAGATATCTTCGGTTATGAGCTGACTATTCCTACTCACCAAGGTCGCGGCGCTGAGCAGATTTACATCCCTGTTCTGATTAAGAAGCGTGAAATTGAAAAGGGGCTCGATCGCAGCAAAATGGTCGCTTTGTCGAACTACTTCTTCGATACCACACAAGGCCACACTCAAGTGAACTGCTGCGTGGCGAAAAACGTCTATACCAAAGAAGCGTTTGATACCTCTGTGAATGCTGATTTTAAAGGTAACTTCGATATCGAGAAGCTTGAACAAGCGATCTTGGAAGCGGGGGCTGCAAACGTCCCTTACATTGTGAGTACCATTACCTGTAATTCGGCTGGTGGACAGCCTGTGTCTATCGCTAACCTGAAAGCTGTGTACGAAATCGCGCACAAGTACGATATCCCCGTCATCATGGACTCGGCTCGCTACGCTGAAAATGCTTACTTTATTCAGCAGCGTGAACCGGGTTATCAAGATTGGACCATCGAACAAATCACTCGCGAATCTTATAAGTACGCAGATGGTTTGGCGATGTCAGCTAAGAAAGATGCAATGGTGCAAATGGGCGGTTTGTTGTGCTTTAAAGACGACTCATTCATGGATGTGTACACAGAGTGTCGGACTTTGTGTGTGGTTCAAGAGGGCTTCCCAACCTATGGTGGCTTAGAGGGCGGTGCTATGGAGCGCCTTGCGGTTGGGTTATACGACGGCATGCGCCAAGATTGGTTGGAGTACCGCATCGGTCAGGTGCAATACCTGGTTGATGGTTTAGAAGCGATTGGCGTTGTGTGCCAACAAGCGGGCGGCCATGCTGCGTTTGTTGATGCGGGTAAACTGCTTCCACACATTCCGGCGGGTCAGTTCCCAGCCCATGCTTTAGCGTGTGAGCTATACAAAGTAGCGGGAATTCGAGCCGTTGAGATTGGTTCATTGCTGCAAGGGCGAGACCCAGCAACAGGTGAGCAGCATCCATGTCCTGCTGAGCTATTGCGCCTAACCATTCCACGCGCGACTTACACTCAAACGCATATGGACTTCATTATTGAAGCGTTCGAAAAAGTAAAAGAGAACGCGAGCAAAGTGAAAGGGCTCGATTTTGTTTATGAACCACCAGTACTAAGGCATTTCACTGCGCGTTTGAAAGAGGTGGAAACCTATGAGAATCAAGCTGAAAAAAAGAGTCAACCAACGCTCGAAGAAGCATTTTAAAATAAAAATATAAGCGAATAGTCATCAGAACCATAATTAAAGGCTCCTTTGGAGCCTTTTGTTTTTTGGGGAGAAGTAGGCAAATGGTACCTTTGGTTAAGTTTGAGACGAAATAGGTAGAGGCTAGGCTTGTTTGTTTTTTAGGGTCGCTTATAGTTTTTGGAATAGCCACTGATTTAATGGTGCCTCTTTTTGTGAACGACGACAGCTCATCACATAGCGCACATCGAAAGTGAGTTTTTCAGGTAGTTCCATACTACGGCAGCCTTCTGGGACGCTGCCACTGAGCGTAATTCCAAAATAGTCTGAATTGAGTATGATATCGTGAATCATCGCAGGGTGATCGATATCTGCTCTAGGGTTTATTTCAAAGCCAATGTTTCTGAGACGCTCCAGAATTGGGTACTTATTGTCATTCCATCCAGGTGTTTTAAATAGAACCGTCGGATAGTTGGCGAGCGATTCAAAGTCTTTCGCTGGGTGGTCCTCTCTTACAAAGAACACCACTTTTCCTTTTCCGAAGTCCATTTGAGAAATCGACTGCGGTAAGGTTTCATCAAAGTAGTGCACCGCTATCGCCTCTTCGCCGTCTATGAGTTGGTTTCTAGCATTGCTGCTTCCCCATCGTAGGAATGAGTAGTGAGCATTCGGGGCTTCTTTGCTGAGAGCGAAGTAGAGTTTGGATCCAAAACGTTCCCAAAACAGCGTGTTCGCGTAGATTTTGATCGTGCCTCGATAAGATTCTGGAGAGAAGTCTTGATGTTTGATGGCCTCGATGCTGCTCAGTATCTGCTCGAAGTTGCTGATGTTATTTTCAACAAAGGTCGTGGGTTCGAAGCCGTGTTTGGTTTGAATAAACAGTGGATCGTTAAGTTGGGTTTTTAACTTTGAAAGGTTCTTACTGATCGCTCCAGAAGTTTTTCCTAGCGACTCTGCTACCAGTCCTACATTACGAAGTTCATACATCCGCTTGATGACGAGGATATTTTGAATATCGAGGTTGATGTCCATAGGCTCTCCAAATCATTCCTTTTATAGGCAGCAATCTCTGTGCGCTAAGCCGCCAGAAATCATGTGACTCTAATAGCATAGTGGCAATGCACAACTTCTAAGACAGGACAACGTCAGAAGATCGCTAATCCTTTGATTTTCCATTTGGTAAATCTCGCTTTTCCTCGTGTCGTTATCTCTCAGTCGTTAAAGTTACCTCAACAAAGCAACACAGATATTAGACGAACAGATAATTAGAAATACAACGAGGTGATGTATGAATAAGTTACTTGCACTTGGCTTGATGGCACTTTCAATGAACACTGCTTTTGCTGCTAACGGTACACATACCGGCACTATCGATATGACAAGAAGCGAAGGCAATCAAGTGAAGGCAGAGCGTGTAGAGTCAGACTTAGTGCTTGAAGGAAGAAACGAAGCTTCTAATGGCGGAATCCAATTCCAAAAGAACGTTGATAAAAACCAAGCGATTAAGCTTACAGGTCGCCGTGACTAATTTTTAAAGTGTGCTTACCACTTTGAACGTTCTACCATTGCCATAAAAATGCTGTGCCTTAGGGGGCAGCATTTTTCGTTATGGGAATCTTCTAATGGCAGACTAGTAACTAACAAGCCTTGGCATGGTGTGTGACGTGTGGCATTTTGTTCACTGTTAAAGGTTTTGCTGCATTAGATAATGCGTGGAAAGGAAGAGCAGATGATACGTCATATTTTACTGATCAAATTCAAAGAACATGCGGAGCTTTCAGAGGTTGAAAAGCTAAAGGCGCTGTTTGAAGCAATGCCAAGTAAGGTTGAAGGTGTAACTTCAGTAGAGTGGGGGCTAAATGATAGTCCAGAGAACAAGAACCAAGGTTATAGTCATTCTGTGTTGATGACGTTTGCCGATGAAGCGGGGCGACAAAACTATCTACCACATCCAGAGCACGATGCACTGAAAGAGGTATTTCGTCCGCTATTGGATGACATCATCGTGTTTGATTACTCTCTCTAAGTAACAAGACTTAAAGCGCATAGACAAAGGCCTATGCGCTTTATTCAGTTTTAAGAGTCTCGCATTATTCTGTTGGCAATATCGTGATAGGAGTGAAAGAAGCTACAGCATTACCACCTGCTCCAGGACGGTCAATATAAGGAGTGTTTTGCATTAAGGTGTAGTAGACGTCCACAAAATCATCGTCATTAACCAACACATTGTTTGGGATCAGCTCAATGATTTTACTGGTGATCTGAGGAATGATCGTATAACCCTGTACTTCTGGGTCTGGAATCATTTTCAAAATCTCTTCAGCGGCTTGCACCAGCAGCTTCGCTAGGTCTTTATAGTTGGTACCATCATCATGTTCCATCAAGATCATGTCTGCAGCCCCCCAGCGGTAACGAGGCCAGAAGATGATGCTTTGGCTCGGATAGTAAGTCTGTTTGTCGTAGTCTAAGTAAGGCATCTCAATTAAGTCGATTTGTGGAGCTATACGACTTGAATCTACTCCAGTGACGATAGCGTAGATTTCCGCTTTGCCTGAGATCCACGGTTCTCTATCGATGGCTAAGCGAATCTTGGTTAACTGAGTGGTATTCAACTCTTCAGGCTCCGATTCAGCTAAAGAGCGCGCATCACTGTTAAATAGCGTCTGCTTTTGAGGTTCTTTGTGCTTGCTGCTAGCACTGTTGCTGCCTGAGTTAAGTTGTGTGTCTGTACCTTGTTTTTGCATTTCAGCTTGCATGGTCATCAACCCAGCCTTGAGTTCTTCGGCACCATTGCTGTCGATCACAAATACCGGAACATCGGGCATTTGGTACACGTCTAATTCATGAACTTGCCCATACACATCGTAAGCTTCGATGTATTGCCAATTTGAATCATCGCCCGATGGTTCGTAAGCAAACAGTGGGCTTTCTCCATTTTTCCAGGCTTCAACCATGGCTTCATCAGCCATCCTAATTTCTAAGACAGAATCACTGAAGTCGTCGATCCCTTTCATCTTACGATAGCTAAGATCGGCTTTGTGCATCTTGCTTGAAAAGGCAGAGTAGGGTTGAGCCGAGTTCAGTGTGTCTAATGGCGTCGATAAACTTTTTTCGCTGATTTGCTTTTTTAGAGAAGACTCAATGTCAATGTAGCGAGCACTTATTTGTAACGCTAGTGATTGCTTTTGTGCAGCGACATTCTTTGCAACAGCAATAGAGTCAGTAAGAGAGTGTGGTGTATCGATATTGTTTGCATAAGACTGAAAGCCAACTACTGTCGTCGCAAGTACCATACTGATTGTAAAAGATGGTCTCATAAATAATCCTTATTTTAATTTTTATCATTAATAGAGCAATTGCCCTACAGGATTAACCTATCAATAAGGTGAATATGTTTAAAACTTAGTTAGTGATTTCTGTATCGGTATTTAGCACAAGATCTCAGTTTTATTGATTGTTGTAAAATTTATATAAAGCCAACTTGATATTTTAATTTTTATAAACCAATCAATAGTTAAATGACAATACTATTATCTATTTGTATATTTTTTTGTAATGAAGGTATGTTTTCAGTACTGATTTTGAATTGGCCCCTAAACGACCGAATTAAGAACAGATGTGGGTAGGTAGGAATAATATTAAGAGGTACACGTCAAGAAGAGTTATAGGATTTCACTATATCTACTATAGTTTCGGCCGTATTTCGGAAGAGATAGTTTTCGGTATAATTCGACTCCCTTAATTACTAGCGCGATGAGATGATCTGATCTGCGCACTACGTTATTTTTAAGATCAATCCACTCCTCACTGAACAACGTTATGGCGTCTTCCTCGCGTCAAACACTTCCTACATAAAAACCTAGACCTAAAGGGATTTTAGCTGAGCAAATCTATTACTTTGATCGGGCACTTAAACTTACTGATCCACTGTTGATGTCAAGGTTAATCCGGTGGAACGAAGTTAATTGTTTGAAGCATTAAACTAAAGGCGCGGTTATACTGTTACCACCAACCTCACGGTAGTGCTGACCTCTGTAAGGATAGAATTAAGCTTCTAGAGATTCCTTTTGAATACATCAAGCCTTCACTCAGTGTTTACTGGCACAGCAATCGGAATGATGACATCGTCAATCAGTGGTTAAGAGAGTTGTTTACTAGCGAAGTTTTAACCTTGAGCTCCGAAATATAAGACAACGCCTAGTTGTATGAGTAAGCGTTTTGGTCATTCGATTCGTTCTTCATGTATAAAGTACCTTATGGTACAAATGACAACATGAAAAATGCTGGTGGCTTTTGCCAGATAGACTTCCAATTTAAATGAAAAGACTGACTTATGAATTTTGATATCCAAGCACTGAAACACCACCAATTGGTCGAAGATGGACAACTAGAAGGGTGTTACATTCATCAGCCAGCTCAAGGTAGCCAACAAGACGACCAAGCAGTATTGGCAGAGCGGCAAGCGCTAGAAAACATGGGTTACAAGGTTGTGCAAGTTAAGGCGAAAGGTGGAACAACAACGTTCGCCGAGGCTATGCAAAAGCTAGCCAAGAAGACTGGACATCAGTCAAACAGCTAAGTGAGTAATACTTGTCGTCGCTTTCAAAGGGGCGACGATGTTATCGCGGTTAAGCATGTAGGGAAATCTTCGACAAAACCTTTTCAGTATCGACCCGACATTAAAGGACATATAGCTGATCTTCATAGCGAGTAGGACGTATAGGCTGCTTAAAAAGGAAGAAATACTATGGCCATCGTCTATGTCAGCATCGGAAGCAACATTAATCGCGAACACCACATCACAGAATCTCTCAAAGCGTTGAACCATCGCTTCGCTCCACTGCAAATTTCTCAGTTTTACGATTGTGAGCCAGTCGGCTTTGAAGGAGACAACTTCCTCAATCTTGTCGTGGGGTTTGAATGCGACCTTCCTATCGCAGAATTATCTAAAACTCTTCATCGAATCGAATCCGATAACGGCCGCCAACGCGAGACTAAAGAGTATGCTGCGCGAACCATGGATATCGATATCCTTCTGTACGGTGATCAAGTAGGCATTATCGACGGGGTGGAGTTACCTAGAGGTGAAATTACCGAGTACGCTTTTGTGCTTCGCCCGTTAGTCGACCTTGCCGCGACTGCCAATCACCCAATTCTTAATACCTCGTTCCAAGAGCTTTGGAATAGTTTTGACCAGTCGAGTCAGAAAACCGACCCAATCCCTTTCGAGCTCAGTCTCACGTAATGCCTTCAGAGCTGACAAAAACCGCAGACTCTTATTATCAGAGCTTTATTTGATCTTTTCTTAAAACAAGCACGTACCTGATATCAATTTCGACGGAATGGAAACTGTTATGAACCACAACGCCATTATTACCATCACAAACCTCAGACTACGAACCTTCATCGGCTTCAACGAAGAAGAGAAAACCAAGCAGCAAGACATTGTTATAAACGCAGAGATTCATTATCCAGCGAACAACCTTTGCCTCTCTGATGACGTCGACAATGCTCTCAACTATAAAAACATCTGCAAGAAGATCATTCATCATGTCGAGTCTGGAAGATTTCTGCTTCTAGAAAAGTTAACCAGCGATGTACTTGGAATCTGCATTGATCATTCATGGGTTCGGTACGCTCAAGTGAGAATTGATAAACCCCACGCGCTGCGTTTTGCCGACTCCGTTTCGCTCACGCTGAGCTATGAAGCAGACCAAGATAATAACTTCTAAGGAGCGTTCCAATGTTGAGTACAGAAGCAGAACAAGTAAGAACAGCTCTACTGGCGAGAGGGCTTGAAACTCCGATGACCGCGAGTGAAATGAACAGCGACCAAAAATACAATCGTATCAAGGGACTGTTAACGGAAGTTGTCAGCACGTTGGGGTTGGATCTGACAGATGACAGCCTTGCAGAAACGCCTCACCGCATCGCAAAGATGTACGTGCATGAGATCTTTTCGGGACTGGATTACAACAACTTTCCAAAAATCAGCGTGATAGAGAACAAGATGTCGGTTGATGAGATGGTTAAGGTGTCGGACATCGACTTAACCTCCACATGTGAGCATCACTTCATTACTATCGACGGTTTGGCACAAGTGGCCTACATTCCGGAATCTAAGATACTTGGCCTGTCAAAAATAAACAGAATTGTCCGATTCTTCGCGCAGCGCCCCCAAGTCCAAGAGCGCTTAACCCAGCAGGTTTTGATTGCCATACAGACTCTCGTTGAAACAGAAAATGTCGCGGTGACCATCAAAGCAACGCATTACTGCGTGAAGTCTCGAGGCGTAATGGATGCCAACTCTGAAACGACCACAACAGCGCTCGGTGGCATTTTCAAAACTAATCCTCAAACTAGAGCTGAGTTTTTACGATGAGTGAGACGATTCTGATAACTGGAGTAGGGAAGCGATTAGGGTTCGCACTCGCTCAGCAACTTCTGGCTGATGGGTACCAAGTGATTGGTACCTTTCGCAGAGAATATCCTCAGTTGCAACAGCTGCGTGATAAGGGGGCTGATCTACAGTACGTCGATTTTTACCAGCAAAGCAGCGTAGAGGACTTTCTGCACTATGTAGGGCAAGAGTACAGAGCACTTCGAGCCATCGTTCATAATGCCTCTGATTGGAAGCCGGAGAATAAGAAAGATCCGAGCGAGAACGCTGCAGAAATTATGAACCAGATGATGGCAGTTCACGTCGGCGTACCATACCTTATCAATCTGTCGCTCAAAGACCTGCTGATGTCTGGCGATCAAACCTCAGATATCATCCACATCAGTGACTATGTTGCCGAAAAAGGCAGTAAAAAACATATCGCTTACGCGGCAAGCAAAGCTGCGCTTAATAACTTAACGCTTTCGTTCTCGGCGATGATGGCTCCCAACGTGAAAGTAAACACTGTCTCACCAGCTATGATCAAATTCAATGATTATGATGACGAGGCGTACAAGGCTAAAGCTCTGCAAAAAGCTTTGATTCCGGCAGAAGCGGGTTTTGAGGAAGTGGTTGATGGCATCAAGTATGTACTGTCCAGTCGTTACATGACAGGAAGAACATTGCACCTTGATGGCGGCAGGCATCTAAAGTGAATTTGTGTCGATAACATTGCGCTCTTTCTTGGGTAAAAAGCCCATTTTATTCTGAATATGAACTCTCCCGCTCTGGTTACAAACTTATAGCTTGAGTGTTCATGTTTAGCAGCCTATTTGGGTTGTTCTATCCTGAACAACCTCATTCAACCTTACGCAACAAAGTGACTAATCTCACATTTCTGTCAATTCATCTCCTAAATCGAGCGGGTTGTATTAAACGCAGTTCATATTGAGTTCGCTTTGAACCCACTTACCTATTTAGGGTGATGAGCATCTGAACCGAAAATTCAAACAAATGTTTAAATTAATGAATTTATAGAGCGATTTATCGGGCATTTAACGGGATGACTTTTACTTTGATCTTGATCAATATGTTAACTGTTGCGCAACAAATTTAAATCAAATTTGCATAGGAAGCGCACATTTACTTCTTCGATCTGCTCAGTACAAGGAATGAAATTATGTCTACTCAGGAAACATTTAAGGCTTTCACATCGCAGCTAGAGTCTGTAACTAACCCGTTCTACAACTTCAATCAACTAGTGACTAAGAATATAGAGACACTGACCAAGATTCAGCTTGATAGCCTTCAGGCTTATAGCGCGCTAGGTAATGAGTCTTTGCAGAGCTTAGCTTCGTTAAAGCAGCCACAAGATATTCCAGCTTATGGTTCAAAACAGATGGAAGTGGCGAGTAAGATCTCACAACAACTCATGGAAGATAGCCAAAAGCTGACTCAACTTGGTCAAGATTTTAAATCTGCCGCTGACGAGCTTACAGCTTCTGCGGTAAAGACTGCGAAAAGTGCTTAGTTTATTGCTTGTCGGTTGATGGCGGAGCGTAACGTCTAGCCGCCATCTCTCAGCATCACTTCTAACAAGGATGTCAGAATGGAAAATAAATCGCCCTTTGAAGGTATGATGAACCTCATGTCCCAATACGGACAAGCCTGGATGGACAATCTAGGGCAGCCAACACAATCGACATTGATGAAAACCCAATCGGAAGATTTTACGAAGTGGGTGGGCTCAATGACTCAGAACCCAACCAATATGGTTGAGCAACAGATGAATTGGTGGGCGCAGCAAGTTAATCTACTTAACGATTGTATCCTCGGCACTCAAGAACAAACTAAAGAGACGGATCGTCGTTTTCGTGACCCTTCATGGAATGACACGCCACTGTATCGTTACATCAAAGAGAGCTACAAACTTGCTTGTGACAATATTCAACAATCAGTTGAGAACGCAGATGGTCTGGACGACGAGACCAAAGCTCGCCTTTCATTTTTCACTCGGCAGTATTTGAATGCCATGTCGCCAAGTAACTTCGTGTCGACTAACCCAGAGATACTCAAGCTGACCATGGAGAGTAAGGGTGAAAACCTGATCCAGGGGATGAAGCAATTCCGTCAGGATTTAGAGCAAAGTGCCGACATGCTCAATATTCGAATGACGGATAAAAACCAGTTCAAACTGGGGGAGAATATTGCCTCAACGCCCGGAAAAATCGTCTTTCAAAACGAGATGTTCGAGCTGATTCAATACAAGCCGACCACAGAACAAGTCTATAAACGCCCGACACTGATCGTACCGCCGTTCGTCAACAAATATTACATTATGGATGTCAATCCAGAGACCTCTTATGTGAAGTGGTTGGTCAGCCAAGGCCACACAGTATTCATGATCTCTTGGGTGAACCCTAATGCTCAAATGCGAGACGTCGATTTTGGCAACTACGTGACTCAAGGCGTGCTACCTGCACTTGATGCCATTGAAAGTGTCACAGGCGAGCGAGAAGTTACCGGTATCGGTTACTGCATCGGTGGCACCACCTTAGTCGCAGCCATGGCTTACCTTTCTGGCAAACGTCGTAAGCAGAGAATCAAATCGGTCACTCTGCTGACTACGATCCTCGACTTCCAAAAGCCAGGTGAGTTAGGGGTCTTCATCAATGATCCGATCATTAGCAGCATTGAAGCGCAAAACAACCAACGTGGTTATATGGATGGCCGCCAAATGGCCGTGTCATTCAGCTTACTTCGTGAAAACAGCCTGTATTGGAATTACTACATTTCCAATTATTTGAAAGGGGAGAGCCCAATGGCATTCGACCTCCTTTATTGGAACTGTGACAACACCAACGTGACCGCTGCGACCCATAACCAGCTGCTACGTCAGTGCTATCTTGAGAATCGACTCGCCAAAGGTGAGTTAGTGATCGATGGTGTGGCGATTGATTTAGGTAAAGTAAAGTCGCCGGCTTATTTCCTCTCTGCTATCGATGATCATATCGCGCTATGGGACGGCAATTTTGAAGGCACAAAACTGCTAGGTGGAGACAATAAATTTGTACTTACCGAGAGTGGTCATATTGCAGGGCCGATGAACCATGCCGATTCCAATAAATATGGTTTTTGGACCAATGATGATAACGACCAAGCACCATCTCAGTGGCTTGCCAGCGCCGACAAGCACCATGGCTCGTGGTGGTCACATTGGCAAAAATGGGTTGATGAGCGCAACTTCTCCGAAATGATTGAAGCTCGTGAGCTAGAAGGTGAACTGGATGCGCCAGGTGAATACGTGAAGCAGCGCATTCAAGATGTCATTGTGCAAGAAAATGACATGGAAAAGGAGTCTGCATAATGAATCCAGAAATCGGACAAATTGCCACAATAGAAAAGAAATTAGATAAGCAAACCGTAGAAGCGTTTGCTAGCGTCTCGGAAGACTACAACCCAATCCATTTAGATGAAGATTTCGCTAAAACCACACAATTTGAGCGTCCAATCGTGCATGGTATGTTGGCATCGAGCCTTATCTCTGGCTTGTTGGCTTCTAAAGTGCCGGGCGCAGGCAGCATTTACTTGGGGCAATCCTTGAAGTTTCTTCGTCCTATATTTGTTGGCGAAACTGTCACAGCCAAGGTGGAAGTGATCAGAGTGCGTGAAGACAAACCTATCGCTGTGATATCTACTCAAGTATTGAACGCGAATGGTGAAATCGCCGTCGATGGTGAAGCGACAGTGATGTACTCTGTTTAACCACAAAGCCATAAACGACGGCCAACATTTTCTACAAACCAATGGCAATAACGCGGGCAGCGGATGTGCTATTAGGTTTCTTCAATAAATAATTCAATCCTAATGTGCGTTTTAGTGCTTTGCGCTAAAACGCTATTGTCTAAAATATAAAGTTCTGATTTTCAAAATACCTCTACCGATACTAGACTCCACGAACTCAGCTTGCTTAAACTGTGCGGATGATATGATCAATGGTGCTAATCCTTAAGGGCGAGTCGGCACAATTAAAAGTAGCCGTTATTTGTCATGTAGTTTCCATAAAGGGTTTATCGAAGGTGCTCGCTTCCCTGTATACAAAATACAGAAGGTATTCTGAAGAACTTAAACGGCTCTTCTGTCAATAGTGTTGTTAGCTATGAAAGAAATACGTTAACAATGTAATCTAAAAGAGTATGACCCAAAAATAAAACCTCTGTTCACGCTTAGCATAAGCAGAGGTTGTTATATTAGTAGCCTATAAGCAATTAACTATGTATCAGCAATCGAAGTGCATAGGCTTAATCTAGGCGCAAAGTCACTCCAGAGTAATTTGTGTACCCACGAAGTAACACGTGATAGGTAACGCCCGGCTGCGCGTTAACACTGCATTGCTCGTTATTACCGGTACGATAAGGGCGGCAATCATAACTTGAGGTACTTGGTTTACTGCCTGCTTTGACATACAGATCTGCATCGCCAGTTCCGCCAGACATTGCCACCGTTACGCTTGATGCAGAATCTACGGAGAATGTGTAGAAACTTTCAGAGTATTTGTTACCACTTAGGTTCGCGATAGGCGTCCCTTTGGTGAGCACATTGTCAACCGGAATGGTAGGGCTGCAGCTTGCGTTGACGCCAACACTATTAAACGCATCTTCCACGTCGGCAACCGTATAACCCATATCTGCAGCCGCTTTGGCTACGCCACATGCACCGGCATCAAAGGTACTGTTGGCTGTCCAATACAGTTGGTTGGCGACGGTAAAGATTTCAAAGCCTTTGCGTACGTCCCAGCCTGATTTGTTAGCTAAAAGGTAAAATGCTCGGTTATAAACACCGCTCGACAAGTGAACATTCAAACCATCGTAGTAATCAGAGGCGTGATCGATTGAACGACCATCTTTTGATGGTTGATCAAAGTAACGCAAGCCACCTTCCGATTTGAAGATATCGCTACCGACAATCCAGTCCACATTTCCACGCAGATAGTATTCAGCCGCTTCGCCTGCGATGTCGGAGAAGGCCTCGTTTATACCGCCTGACATGTTTCTGTAGACCAACCCGGAGTTTTGTTCGGTGAAACCGTGGCTCACCTCATGCGCACTGACGTTGATATCGACTAATGGGTAGAAGGTATTTTTGCCGTCACCAAAAGTCATGGATGAACCATTCCAGAAGGCATTCTCATAATCGGTACTGTAGTGAACACGCATAGTGAGTTGGAACGATAAAGGTGATGTGTTCATCCACTCTTTGTACATATCAAAGACGACGTTGCCGAAATAATGCGCATCGTTAAGGGGAGAGTAGGCGCCATTCACGTATTTACGATCTGTGTAGTTGGTGTCATCGCTACAGTTGTAACTGTAAGCTGAACTACCAGAAGTTCTGTTATTCAAGTCGACCGTTTTCACTGCGTCGTTCTCTAACGTACATGTGGTCCCGGCTTTATCAATCGAGAATCCTGGAAAGTCAGTACCATATTCATATCGATTGGTTTTGGTATTACCACCAGGTCCAGTTCCCAAGGCTTTGGCGTGATTTAATCCGTTCCATTTTTGAAGGACTTCCCCCGTCATGGCATCAATAAAGAAGAAAGGACGTTCTGGGTAATTGGACGCGACAAAAAAATCGACCAAATACACCATCTGTGCGGTTTGGTTCTCATCGAGCCTGACAACTAACTTCGCATTTTTGTTTTCAATCGACTTTTTGCCGACGGTAAACGAGCGGTGGGAGGACAATGCAGCTTCGATGGCTTGCTCTTGATTCAATTTAGGCGCGATGTGTGATAGATCATCGCTGATCCCTTGCGCCATTGAACCAAATACTTGTGAGGGTTGGTTTTTGGATAGGGTGGCGACAACGGAGGTATTAAAGACGGGTAGACCAAAGTGGGTTTGTTGGTAGCGTACTTTGGTTTTTCCATTGGGCAGTACCACCCGTTTAACTTCAGAAAAACCTAGCTCTAGCGGTGCAATGCTCTTTGATTGAGCAATGAGGCTTTGTTGGAGTAGGCTATCGTTCTCGATGGTGACCATTTCAGCAGCGTGTGCATTAAAGCCAAAAGATGTACCTAGAATAGCTGCTATTTTCCAGCTTAGTTGATGTTGTTGGTTCATTTCTTGTTCCTGATTTTATATAAACTCCTTCTTCCCAACGGCTTTATAGGAAGTCTATATGCAACACGCTAATGCCATGTGTTGCGAATCAAGATTGGAAGAGCATTTCGGCTTATGACAAGTTTTTATTAGAGATTAAATTTTAGAGTATGTAATTCAAAGTTTACAAAAATTCTTATTGATCAAATTATTTTTATAAAATCCTATTTTATTATTTATCGTAAACGTATGAAGGGGCGGGAGTTATTAAAAACCGCTTTGTTTAAATTTATAGAATGAAAATTTCTAAGTTGAATTCGATATTTTTCTTATTTTATCTTAATTACAAATAAGTAAATAAGAGCGTTTTTGGAAGTGGGGGTATTGTCTTTATTATCAATAGTAAACTTGTTTTAACAATACCACTAAGCACAGAACTCACCTTTTTTAACACTTAGTCTCGTTAGATAGGAAAACATCTACATTTTCATGTTCAATCACAAACTAAGAACGATAAGTCATTGTTATGAATGGAGTGAGTCGCTTAAGATAGGCTACATAGGGAACTAGACGAACAGCTTTCCACTTAAATAAAGAATTTTTGTTTAGTATCTGTTATTAATTTTTTAAGGAGTCATGAGTGTCTAGCTCAGGTACGTATTATTTAGGTCGAGTATTAAAGCTTGGTACTCTTGATCAAGAAAAGTTAATGAACGCAATAAAAGAACCAGTCTCAATCTCTCATCGAGGCTCATCTTGGACATTTATCGATGTGCAAGAAGTTAAGTTAGATGGTGTAAATTACATATTTGGTCGACTTAGCAAATATAAACCGCTGGGTGAAGTTACTGTTGTGGATACTCATAAGCGAACCGAAGAAACACAAATTGAGCCAAATCTCAAAGTGGCATCTAGCCCTTTTGTTTACATTCCATCCCATTCAGGTATAGCTTTTTTAAACGTATATAATCATATTGAACAGAAAGCGTTTGTGAACCGTTTTTGTTCAATTATAGAAGAGACATATCAAAGGTTTTTTGTAGACTGTGATATCGAGTTAGTATCAGATTTACGTTCATTTGCTGCAAAAGTCTCTTCTCTTGACGGTATATACCATGTTAACGCTAAGATCTCTCCACCAAACCCTATGTTTGGTTGTTTGTGGGCTGAGCTAAAAGATTACCTAATTAAGCGAAATACAGATCGTATGACTGTCGTTGAAGATGCTCCAGAAAATCAGCCATTAAACACAGATCTTCCTTACCATATCGAAAAAGCCGCAAACCAAACAGTAGAAGAACAATATGTTTCAGAAGAGCCTCTGCCAATTGGTGACGCTGCAATATTAATGGCTGCTGATGGGTATGGGCACGGTACAGTAAGAGGAAAAAGAGATAATGAAGTAGTAACCATAAAAACTTCTGAAACGGTAAAAAACTTCTCTTTTGATAAAAATCCCGAGCCAGAAGAGCTATATCTGAAAGCTATAGGTATATTTGACGAAATCAAAGAAAAAAGGCACCTAGGTCACTGATGAAACGATTAGCAGACATTATCCGTTTCAGTATTATCTCACCGGAGTTTTTAGTTCTGCTCTTAAGCATTGCTATCACTTATAATTTCCCGGAGTTTTTTGTGATTGTCGGTCAAAAGCTTAAAGGCAACGATGAGCTATGGAAGTTTATTTTATGCTCACTGGTCAAATGCATAGGCTTTGTTGCTTAATTCAGAGCGAAGACATGCCTGTCCCATGTGCTTGACTCTTAAACAATATACTGAGTTTCAGGCATACCTAACCCCGTAAGCTTATTCAGCGCTTTGATCATAGCGTAAGTCTCGCCAACTTGAGCGTTGTAGTTTCTCAGGCTTAATTTCCCACCTAGCAACTGTTTCACTCGATACATTGCTGTCTCTGATAGCGACCGCTTGTGATAGCCATACCGCTTTTTCCACTTATTGTTGGAGCCATAAAGCTTCTGACAACCAACTGCTAAATTGCGAGGGTGTCCTTGCTCCCAGAAGGCAGCCCCTTCGCGTGGCGGGATTAGCGGAACCGCTCGCTTTATACGTATTGCATCATGGCAATGTCTTGTGTCATAAGCACCATCACCTGATACCTCAATGATTTTACGACGTGTCTGCTTAAGTAGGTTGGGAAGCACTTCGCCATCGGTAACGTTAGATAAACTCAGCTCTGCTGCGACTATTTCGTGACTGCTAGTATCAACGGCTAAATGTAGCTTACGCCAGACTCTGCGCTTCCCATCAGTACCATGCTTTTTGACCTTCCATTCACCTTCGCCATAAACCTTGAGGCCAGTGGCATCAATTGCCAGATGTTGTATTGCTCCTCTGGTTTTGGGTTTAAATGAAACCTCAACTTCCTTAGCTCGGCGGCTTATACAGGTGTAGTGTGGGCAAACAAGTGGGATGTTAGCCAGCTTAAATACGGAGTCTAGAAATCCTTGCAGCGCTCTCAATGGCATAGAGAACACGCGTTTCACCATCAATGCAGTAGTAATGGCTAAGTCGCTGAACCGGCGAGGTCTACCACGCTTGCCTTGTTTGTTTTGCTTCCACTCGGCTATCGCTTCCTCATCAATCCAAAAGGTCAGAGAACCACGATTGGTTAAGGCTTGATTGTACTGCTTCCAGTTAGTTGTTTTGTAACGAGGTTTAGGCATGAGGCTACGACGATTAAAAGGTGTAGCTGATCAGATCGTAGCTTCTTGATTTGGTTCCATCGATTTACGCAACAAAGCCGGTATTACATTTAAGATTTCGCAAAAACTTCATGCTCCGTTGGAAAATACATCAAATAAGCAGCTCTACGAGTGGAGTTCATTTAATAAAATAACCGATCGAATAATGGCATCATACTTAATAGCAATATTGTGTAGCGCGGCAAGCTTTTCTATTTGGTTCTTCATGTCAGAAATAAGTGAAGTCGTTTTAGGTGCTATCTTGTTGAACGCGATCGTGATTTCTGGTTTAACAGCATTTCAAATATTTTTGGCAGCACAGAAAATTAGGCAAATCGTTGAGCAATACACATAAAGCTACAACAGGGTATTTAAGTCTGATTCACAATGCTCGGCATTTTTCCCGTAGAGAGTAACAAGGAAAGCGGCTTTGTTGCGTAATTCAATGGAACTAAATCCAGAGCCTACGATCTGATCAGCTACGTCCACTACCTCTCGTAGCTCTATGCCTAAACCTCGTTACAAAACAACCAACTGGAAGCAATATAACCAACTGGAAGCAATATAACCAATCACTCATTAACCGTGGTTCTCTGACCTTTTGGATTGATGAAGAGGCAATAAGCGGCTGGGCGCAAAGCAAACAAAATAAGCGTGGGAGGCCACGTCGGTTCAGTGATTTAGCTATCACGACAGCACTCATGGTGAAACGGGTTTTTTCTATGCCATTGAGAGCGCTGCAAGGATTTATCGACTCGATATTTAGGTTAGCCCATGTACCGTTAAGTTGTCCGCATTACACCTGCATCAGTCGTAGAGCCAAGCAAGTTGAGGTCTCATTTAAGACTAAAACGAGAGGAGCGATACAGCACCTGGCCATTGATGCTACTGGCCTTAAGGTTTATGGCGAAGGTGAATGGAAAGTCAAAAAACATGGGACGGATGGCAAGCGTAGAGTCTGGCGAAAGCTTCATATTGCCGTCGATACCAACACTCATGAGATCATTGCCGCCGAGCTAAGTTTATCAACGGTTACAGATGGAGAAGTACTCCCGAATTTACTAAAACAAACACGCCGAAGTATCCTTGAGGTGTCTGGTGATGGCGCTTATGACACAAGAGCGTGTCACGCTGCTATTAAGATTAAGCGAGCCGTTGCGCTTATTCCCCCAAGAGAAAGAGCAGCCTTCTGGGAGCGTGGTCACCCTCGAAATATCGCCGTGGGTTGCCAGAAGCTATACGGTTAAAATAAGTATTGGAAAGAGCGGTATGGATACCACAGACGTTCATTGTCAGAAACAGCGATGTATCGAGTTAAACAGTTGCTAGGAGGCCGATTGAGCTTAAGAAATTACAATGCACAGGTGGGGGAAACTTACGCGATGATAAAAGCGTTGAACAAGCTTACTGGGTTAGGTATGCCTGAAACTTGTCGTATTGACTAAAAAGCATGCGAAACAGGGTGGCTCTGTCTCTAAACTGAATTACGCAACAAAGCCAAGGAAAGCTCACATGAAAAACATAGCTATGGCGGTGGTTGTAAGAGAAGGGAAAGTCTTAATCCAAAAGCGTTTTAGACATCGCCAAGGAATTGTTTTTGAGTTCCCTGGAGGTTCAGTTGATCCCGGAGAGTCGGGGCGCGAAGCCGCAATTAGAGAGTTGTGGGAAGAAACGGGTCTTAAAGATTTAAAACTCCTCGGCACTCATCAAGGGCAGAACAACTTCGGTGGTGAGATTCATTACTTCGTTTTGCGCGCGGATCTAAATCATGAACCGAAAATGGTCGACGCAGAAAGACAGCAAACTTTCTATTGGCTAGAACCCTCAGCGATACCTCTTGGTGATTTTTTTCGCGCAGATATCGAGTTTATAGAGAAGCATTTGAGCCACTACACATAGTTTGAGGTTGGGTTACGGATTTATAGACGAAAACTTAATTCCTCTTAATCATTACTCTTCGTGAGTTTAACGCCCACTAACTCAGCGCATTTTCTGAATTTAACCTAATTTGTGGGCGTTTAATCAACACCACATTTTCTCTTCCATAGCTCAATTAAAACTAATAGTATCAGTGCTTTAATAACGCATGATTTTATGAGAGCAAGAACATGAAACACACTCCAAGTTCTTTTATGGAAATGAAAGGGAAACAACGTATTCCGATGTTGACCGCTTATACATTCCCTGTGGCTGCAAGTATCGAATCTGCTGGGATACCTATTATTCTCGTTGGTGACACGGTCGGCATGGTTGAAATGGGCTTCAGTAGTACGAGAGATGTGACCATTGAGCACATGGAATATCATGTAGGGGCGGTGCGTCGAGGTGCTCCAAATACTCACATTATTGGCGACCTCCCATACTTAACCGATCGTTCTCCTGAAGTTGCGTTAGTTAATGCTAAAAGGCTGATGCAGGCTGGTGCCGACAGCATAAAGCTGGAAGGGGCAAAACTCGATGTTATTGCTCACCTTGTCGCAAACAATATCCCAGTTGTTGGCCACACGGGGTTAACACCGCAAACGGCAACAAACTTCAAGAAAGTAGGGCAATCTGCTGAAGATGCTCAAACCGTAAGCGAAGAAGCAAAAGCGATTCAAGAAGCGGGTGCGTTTATGTTGGTGCTTGAGCACATACCTTCTTCACTTGGCGAATCGATTACTCAAGAGATTAGCATCCCTACGATTGGAATTGGCGCGGGTGCCTATTGTGATGGTCAGGTATTAGTGATCAATGATGCGCTTGGGCTTGGTAACCGGTGGCCTCCATTTTCAAAACAGTACGCACATTGCAGCCAAACTATCTTTGACGCAGCAAATGAGTTTGCTACGGAAGTAAAAACTAACGTATTTCCAAACAACCTGAGCAAATAACCCCCTTAGTTAATGGCTTTAGGTTGAATCGTAATGCATGGCATTTTCCCGTGCATTACGATAAGCATATGATGTGTATTTGGACGTTCGGTGTTGAGCAATCTTGATTCTCTCACCAAACGTCACTTTCACGGAGGAAACATGACAAGCGACCAACTATTGGAAAAGGCACTTTATAGCAGTGCCAGCATCCATCAACCTCATTCTTTAAAAGCTTATTTGGCTGCGAATTATCTGAATGCTTATTTCGCTAAATCAGACAATGTCTGGCTTAAAACGAGTGAGTTGATAGACCAAACTGAGATTGAGGTTTTAGGCGAGTATTCTGCAACGGTGCTGGCGCCAAAGTTTACGGATTTTCGTATTCATAGGATATTGGAAAGTGGGGTATACCCAGCGGCGTATGTTGCTTTAATGCAGTGGCATGAGAATAAGGGCTTTCAAGATATCTTCTCGCATTACGTTTCGCAGGCTTCTCAAATAAGTGAATATCTTTCCCACAATGTGACCATCTTATTAGCGCTGAATCGTGTTTACCGTGAGTTAGAGCCGTCTCAGATTCCAGCATTCCTTAACCGCTTTACTGAATTTGTCACATCGACCCGCTCTGGTGGCGATCGAAGCACTGACACAAGCGAAGTCGTAGAGCTCGACAAGGTATTACAAGCATGCCTCAAACAGTTTGGTTTCTTTGGGCACAACCTAATTACGCTTACATGGATATTGCGTTGCAAAGAAGAACTGTCGAAAGAGCAATATGACTCGATGCTTTCTAATCTTTATCGACAGGCCAAGAGCCCATTGGAAGATCCAGACGATGAGCTTGATCAAGCTATCTTGGCACAGTGTCAAAGTTCAGATAGCTCCGATGAGTTCTATGACAATGTCCACCGATTGGTTTTCGGGTATACGTCGAATCTACATCAAATAACGTTAGCGGATGCATTGTGTTTTCTTCACGAACAATTCCCTGCACATACTGCTGAGCTAAAATGTGTCGCAGAGTATCAGTGTCGTTTATTAGAAAGGTTAATTTAATTAAGGTGTTGCAGCTAAAATTATGCAACGTCAGCAATCTAGGAGGGGACATGAAAAAGCTATTTATTGGCTTATTTTTACTGGTTTCGACGAGTGTAATAGCATCTGAAAACGTTCCGGAAATGTCGATTAAAAATGGCTATGTTGAACCTTTCCAAATGTTCGATAATGTTTATTACGTTGGTGATAGGTGGGTGTCGTCTTATGCGGTAAAGACTTCAAAGGGATTAGTTCTGATTGATACACTCGATTTCCCTTATTCGCTATGGATACCAATTAATTTAGAAAAGCTTGGATTACAAGATAAGGCAATCACGCATATTTTGGTCACTCACGGCCATTCTGATCATGCTGGTGGAGCGCAATATCTTCAGTCTGAATATGGCTCAAAAGTTGTGATGACGCAGAAGGGCTACGAATTAGCCATTGCTCAAGCCAATAAAAGCAGCGGTAAGAATACCTTTTTGCCTCCCCAAGTAGAGTTATTTGTGCAAGACAGTAGCAGCCTTAGCGTTGGTGAAGACGAGTTTAAGTTTTACCTTACACCCGGCCACACGGAAGGGGACTATTCAATAGATCTTATGGTGAAGGACAAGGGTATATCGTATCGCGCATTTGTTGTTGGCGGACACAGTATAAATACACGAGATCCAAAGCTAGCGAAGCAGTTCTTCGAGAGCATGGACAGAGTCCGAGAGATCGCTTTGCAGCCGCCTGTAGTGAGTGTGAATTTGTCTAACCATCCACATAAGAATCATTTATTCGCTAATCGTGAGAAACGAAATGTCGATGATTCGAATAACCCGTTCATTAGCGAGAGCAACTTCTTTAGCTTCATAGAGCAGCAAGAGGCTTTAGCGAAAGAGAAGCTTAGCCAAGCGGAATTTCGGGTTAGCTCGGAAGCTTCATCCCCTGAGGCGCAGTAGGTCATTTGCCGCTGTCTGCATATCTTGTCTAAGTTGAACTTTGTGTTCATATCTTAATAGGTTAAGTTTATTGTCTGTGTCGTACTATTTGTTTAGTCGGCGCAGTATTCTTTCTCGAAAACAGGAGATTTCATGGCTGACAACGCAGTAGAGCAAGCAATCGAAAACATCCGATTGAAATCACAAGGTACGGATTGTTTAACGAGTTGCTCGGTGACGATCAACTTCCACTCCGATCGTTATACGTCTGACAATAAACCTTTGCTCGAAGTAATTGCTGACGATGGGTGTTTGAAGTCTCAATTTGAAACAGGTACCAGTAACGGTGGTATGACGGCTTATCCCGGTGGTGACCGTTGGTTATGGGAAAAACGTGTATTTGACGGTGCTTACGACAGTGCTCCCGATGCGCTTAGGCCTAAATATGGTGCATTGAACTACAGAAACTACGAAACAGGTGCGTCACCTCGTTTTGGATCCTGTTACTTCCAACTGAAAGCGGAGACCTTGGAACGAACCACGTTTTGCTATCCCGACAGTTTCTTTGAGCCAGAGGACTTCGCCGTTTCTAGCCGTGTGCAGGCATTAGTTGATAAAGCATTGTCATCCGATGTTGATTTACTTGATGATTATATCGAGGCACATGTTCATGGGGTTATCTCTCTGAAAGACGATATTGAATGTCTTGTATTAGACCCTATTTACCGCTCGACGATTATTGAAGAACGCGCGGTGAAATTGGGCGTTCCGATAAAGTGGCACAATGGCTACGAATTAAGCCTAGAAGAGATGAGTCGCTACCCAGATTATCGCGGCCAGTCGTTTATAGAACTCGCAAAAAAGTTAGCGGTAAACGGCAAGATCAATGCGAAAATACTGGGGCTAGCCGTGACAGAGCAAGGTTATGACCAACAAGACGTAAAGAAGGTTTGGCATTACTTGGCTCGGTTTGGTTATAAATCAGAATAAGCTTCTCTAATAGCAAGAGTAGATTGAATTGGGAGGTTGTTAATCGTACCTCCCAGTATTTAGCGGAAACCCGCAAGCAAAAACTATAGTCGGTAGGATTTTAAATGAGTGAGATTGCTCGCTTTATCTCTGGAGAAGTGCCAGACAAAATTGGTCGTAATATTGAACAGTTGTTAGCTTACAATCACTTCTGGTTGGAACACGACCATAAGTACATTCAAGTGTTTTTCCCAATAGATGAAGGGACCAAGTTCAATCAACATGCACCGTTTGTTACTCAAGAAGATAGGAGTATCTTTGCTAATTCAGAAGAGCTTCGCACTGCTCATCTACAAGTGCTTGACCTGATGCTTGAGTTTTGGGGAATGCAGCGAGATGGAAGTGAGATATCGTCATTATTGCCACTTAGCGCTGCCAACCATGTATGGTTGAAGAATCACGACCATAACCAACTTCGACTAACGCGAGCCATTCGCAGTTTATACTTGTTAGGCAATGAAGAGGTTGCAACCAACTTATGTGACTTCTTGATCGCAGCGGCCAATGAAACGGGTTCTGTCTCTGATAAAACGGTGCAATATTGGCGGAATGCCTTGGAAGGTTAGTTTTTCTGTCCAGAGCTTTCGGTACTGCACATAATTGATTCCCAATGCGTGGCAATTTCGTGCGATGCCGCTGTCTCTATATTCAACATTGGAATGCAATTTGTGGTATACATCAAAGTTGATATTATCTCGGTTAACTTATTATTTTTCATTATGTTAGGGTGCTTCTAGTTTTTGTAAGAAGGCGGCTAGATTATGAAAAAGGGATTTGTCATCGCTGTATCAATTGGCTTTGTTGTCTTCTTCCTCGTTGGCCGCGAACTTCAATGGTTCGGGTCCAGTAATTCTGAGTCATTTCCTAAACTGCCGAATAGCCCTCAATTTGTACCATCTACTGACTTTGACGGTGAGTGGCTAGGTCGCCGTGTTAACACCACTGGCAATAATATGTGTGAGCGAACAACCATCACAGGAAACATTCGTGAAGGTAAAGCCACTTTGAGGCTTACCTACAGCGGAACAGCATTAGAGGGTTGGGTTTCAGAAAGCGGTGAATTACGGTTATATGCCAAACATCGCCAATGGGACTATCGCTTTTCAGCAACAGGCAGCGGCATGCGGTTTGATGGTCGTTGGTATTTAACCAATGGCCCGTGCCAAGGGACTTGGTTTATAGAAAAGGTCGATGCTTAGTCCTAATCGCGAATCAGTGAGAACCGAAAGGGTATTAAATGAAAATTAGAACTGCAGAGTTGTCCGATATAGCCGCAATTACTTGCATCTTCAATTTCTATATTGAGAACACTAACGCGCGCTTTGAAGAAGAGAGGTTTTCGTTGGAAAATCGACAGCAATGGTTCTCTCAATTCTCGAGTGATAGTAAATATCAACTTTATGTCGCAACCGAAAACGACTCGCTACTTGGTTTCGCATGCTCTCAACCGTACAGAGCAACATCCGCATTTGAAGATACAGCCGAAGTCACAATTTATTTAGCTGAAGATGCAAAAGGTAAAGGGATAGGCTCTAAGTTGTATTCTCAGCTCTTCGCATCAATCATTGATTTCGGTGTTCATCGCGTTCTTTCCGGTGTGGCATTACCCAATGAGGCATCGATCGCACTACATAAGCATTTTGGTTTTCGAGAAGTTGGTGTGTTCAATGAATATGCAAAGAAAAATGGCAAATACATCAGTTCAATGTGGTTGGAAAAGGCTTTAGATGCGGATATGTCCCTTAAATCCTCTTAACGTTTTTGATTCAATACTTATAACATTTTTTGATGCAGTATTAGGAAGCAACTTGAAAACAAAGGACACAATATGGAAGTAAAGTTGGTCAAAGGTTCAGACCCTAAGTTCGCTGAATCGATCACCAAAACGAATATGGCGCCTTACTACGATACGCGCGGGATCGTTTGGGGTCATGAGCAGTTTTTACGCAGTTGGGACGAGTTAGATAACTATGAAGTTTATGTAGGTGATATGCGTATTGGTGTTGTCCGCTTTAGTTATACCAGTGACATCACGTTCCTTCGAGATTTACAGATATTAGCCGAATACCAAGGTAAAGGTTTTGGCTCTAAGTGTTTGGATTTAGTGATTGCACATGCGAGCAGTCAGGCATCGAATCAGTTAGTGCTGCGTGTATTCAGTGAGAACCCTGCGATTAAGCTTTACCAATCAAAAGGTTTTACAAAAATTTCTGAAGTGAAGGGGCTTGTTGAAATGGAGCTGCAATTAACTGGACTATAAAGGAAACGAAATGGTTGAACGTATAAATTATCAAGGCTTGCCATCAATTGCTGGGCCTTATGTTCACGCGACAAAGCACAACGGTACGCTCTATGTCTCTGGTTTGACTGCTTACGGCACAAGTTCACAGGATCAAGGAATTGGTGAGCAGACGAACGAGAGACTTAGTCAGATCAAGCAAATACTAGAGCATGAACAGCGAGCAGTCAGTGATCTTATTAAGCTGACGATCTTTATCTGTGATATGTCTGAACTAGGCAGTCTTCGAGAATTATTGTTCGACTTTTATGGAGAGTATCTTCCAGCTTGTTCTCTAGTCGAGGTATCTAAATTGATTCACTCTGATTTAAGAATTGAGATTGAGGCGACAGTGGCCCTGTAATAACTAAAATATATAAAAGCGTCCATAACTTAAGAAGAGTCGAATCACTTTCGCGTGTCGAACTTGGTGTTGTTTTTTGGGTTAGGTTGTACGTAAACCAATATTTCAAACTCTGCTTGTGTGCTAGCATCGTTTACTTCGTGCACTAATCTGCTTATGCTGCCTAGGTAACTCATTAGGCTTAAATTAGAAGCGCGTGTATCCCAACCGCAGAGCTATCAGGTATTAAGAATGGAAACAACTATCTCACAAGCCATTGCGCTTCGAAAAGAACAGAAATATCAAGAGTCGCGAGACTTGTTGGCGACACTATTAAGTGATGAAAATTTTGCAGCCAAAGCACACCTACAGATAGCCTGGTCATACGATAATCAAGGCAAGGAACAGCAGGCGATTGAGCATTATGTTTTGTCTTTGCAAGGGAAGCTCTCTTCCGTAGAGCGCTTTGATGCGTTGTTTGGCTTAGCAAGCACTTACCGAAGCCTAGGTCAGTATACTGAGGCTTTAAGCCATTTCGAACAGACGATGGCTGAGTATCCAAATTCGATAGAAGTGAAGCCTTTCTACGCAATGTGTCTGTACAACTTAGGTCGACATAAAGAGGCGACGTCTCTGTTGCTTGAGTTGTTGGTTTCTACGACCAATAGTGAGGCGATTAAAGAGTACCAACGAGCGATCTCCTTATACGCTCAAGACTTGGATAAAACTTGGTAAGCGACTGCGAGTAACACGCTTCACTTAAAAGGAGAAAAGCCTAAGCATCAATGTGATACTTAGGCTTCAAAATTTAATTTTTGTATTCAGAACAGCCGTTACGCTGAAAGTTCTTTACGAACGATCTCTGCGCCAGCACTGAGTGCATTGAGCTTCGCTGAGGCAATTTCGCGAGGTAGAGGAGCCATGCCGCAATTGGTGCAAGGGTAGAGCTTGTCTGCATCAACATACTTAAGTGTTTCTCTTAGAGTGCTAGCCACTTCTTCCGGTGTCTCAATAGAATCTGTAGCAACATCAATAGCGCCAACCATCACTTTCTTACCGCGAACAAGTTCAAGCAGTTCAAGTGGTACATGAGAGTTGTGGCACTCTAACGAAACAATATCGATATTCGATTGCTGCAGCTTAGGAAATACCTCTTCGTACTGACGCCACTCAGTGCCTAATGTCTTCTTCCAATCTGTGTTTGCTTTGATTCCGTAGCCATAGCAAATGTGTACTGCGGTTTCGCATTTAAGCCCTTCAATGGCCCTTTCTAAACAAGCGATACCCCAATCGTTCACTTCATCAAAGAACACGTTAAATGCAGGCTCATCGAACTGAATAATATCAACGCCTGCAGCTTCTAATTCTTTCGCTTCTTCGTTGAGGATCTTTGCAAATTCCCACGCCAGTTTTTCACGGCTTTGGTAATGCGCATCGTAAAGTGTATCTATCATGGTCATAGGACCCGGCAGAGACCATTTGATCGGTTGGTCGGTTTGCTGACGTAAGAATTTCGCATCTTCAACAAACACGGATTTCTGACGAGAAACTGGGCCAACCACTGTCGGTACACTCGCATCGTAGCGGTCGCGGATTTTAACGGTTTCACGCTTTTCAAAATCAACGCCATTCAGATGTTCAATGAAGGTCGTTACAAAGTGCTGGCGGGTTTGTTCGCCATCACTCACGATATCGATGCCTGCTTGCTGTTGTTCATGCAGAGACACACGCAGCGCATCTTGTTTGCCGTCTGTGAGTTCATCGCCTTCCAGTTTCCATGGAGACCAAAGTGTTTCTGGCTGTGCTAGCCAAGACGGCTTAGGCAAGCTGCCTGCTGTTGAAGTCGGTAATAGTGTTTTCATAATAATTCTGCCTGTCCTTAGATTCCAAAAGTGGAGCGTATGTTTCCTATTGCGCGTAAAATCGAACGATTACAGCGCGTAGTTGGCAGACCAGTTTTCTAGTACCGACTGATATGGCTTAATGAAGTTTTCTTCTGCGAACTTACCTTGTTCAACAGCTAGCTTGCTTCGTTCTTCACGGTCATACACGATTTGAGTCAGTGAGTGATCCAAGTTTTTCAAGTTTGGTTGGTAACAGTTACCTGCAACAGCATTCGCGTTGTAGATTTCAGGGCGGTAGATTTTCTGGAACGTACCCATGGTACTGATGGTGCTGATAAGCTCTAGGTTAGAGTAATCGTTCAGCAGATCACCAAAGAAATAGAAAGCCAGAGGAGCAACACTATTTGGCGGCATGAAATAACGAACCTGTAATCCCATCTTCTTGAAATAATGTTCAGTTAAAGAAGACTCGTTAGGTTGGTATTCAAAGCCTAATACAGGGTGTTGATTTTCAGTTCGGTAATAGGTTTTATTATCTGAAACACTCAAACAAATAACAGGTGGTTTCTTAAAGTTCTCTTTGTACGCTTGAGAGTTAACGAAATATTTAAACAGCTTGCCGTGCAAATTACCAAAATCGGCTGGAATACTGAATTTATCTTGGCCTTTATTGTGATCTAAAAGTAATACGCTGAAATCATAATCTCGAACATAAGAAGAGAAGTTATTTCCGATAATACCTTCAATGCGCTTATTCGTTTTGTGGTCCAGAATATTGGTTTTTAGCACTTCAATTGAAGGAAATGCTGCGCCGTTGCTTTCAATGTCCATATCAACAGAAATGATTTCAAGCTCAACAGAGTAGCGGTCGCCCTTAGGGTTGTCCCAATGTGCTAGAGCATTGAAGCTGTTATCAATCATCTGTAAAGCATTACGTAAGTTAGCTTGGCGGCTTGCACCTCTCGCCAAATTTGCGAAGTTGGTGGTGATACGCGTGCTGTCTGAAGGTGTGTAGTTTTCGTCGAGGCTGATGCTCTTAATCGTAAAATTAAATTCGTTATTCATACTGTTCTGACTTCCCAATTCGTTGTCTGACTTACTCTCGGTCTTTTATATCACTGCGTTATTTTCGCTTGTGACCGTATTAAGAGTGCTGGCTATATTCTTTAAATATGTCGCATTAAGTTAATCGCTTAATATTTTTATACTTGGAAGGTGGGAGGATTAACAATGGTAATACTTCACAATCAACATGAGGAATATTCATGATCTATCTGTTTGAAAATCAAAGCTGGTGTCAGTTATATTAATTATCTTGATGGAAATATAACCATATTAATAGTGTGTTATTTAAGACAATTAATTGAATAAGAGATGGATGAAATGAGTGAATTGCTGTTGTTGATTTTCTACTGTGCGTTATTAGGCAGTGGTGTTGGGTTTCTAGCCGGTTTGTTAGGCATTGGCGGAGGGCTGATCATTGTGCCGGTACTAAGCAGCATTTTACTGTATTTAGACGTTCTACCGTCCGACCAAGTTGTTGTTGCTGCAATTGCCACTTCGCTGGCTTCGATTCTATTTACTTCAACCTCTTCAGCGCTAGCTCACCATAAGAATGGAAATGTGCCTTGGAATATTGCGCCTTGGATCATGCTTGGTGTTGCTCTGGGCGCGCTGATTAGTGGCTTTATGGCGGCTCTGTTGCCCGAGAAAGTTGTTCGTATTGTGTTTGCCGTGAGCGTGGTTCTTATTGCGATCAAGATGTTCTTAAGCAGCAAAAATGACGCACCTAAGGAACGAAAGCTACCTAATAAAGGTGTATTAACGGTTCTGACGACCATTACTGGCGGCTTGTCTGCAATGATAGGGATTGGTGGCGGTGCATTGCTGGTCCCGCTATTAACGTTCTTTTCGGTCGATATGAAAAAGGCGATTGGTTGTGCGTCGGCTTGTGGCATTGTGATCGCGTTGTTTGGCTCGATAGGTTACATCACTTCAGGCAGCAGCCACTTTGCGCTAACCGACGGTTTTGCTGGCTTTGTTTATCTGCCTGCGCTGCTGGGTATTGTGTGCACGTCTTGGTTCACCGCACCTTTAGGTGCAAAAGCAACAAACCATTTACCCGTTCCAACCATCAAGAAGATCTTCTCAGTACTGTTGGTTGTTATCGCGGCAAGTATGGTGGCTCGTTAATTGAAGATCGTTCAAGTATCAATATATAGAGCAAAACCGAATAAATTGATCAACCACCAATAATGAGAAAAGGGCAGTTTCATAACTGCTCTTTTTTTGTTTATCGGTCTATGCTTATACAGCTATGTACATGAGTATATTGATAAAATCGTTTGGTTATGACAATCCACTGCTATAGCTAAATGTACTTGTTCAGTTCAAGGGAATGCTAAAAGTGGGTGATTTATGGATCCGTTAACGCAGGGCGTGCTAGGTGCTTCTTTGTCACAATCGGCGAGTAAAAAACAACATTTGGTTGTTTCTGGGGTATTAGGTCTGCTCTCCGGGTTGGCACCAGATTTAGATGCATTGATTAAGTCTCAAAGTGACCCTTTGTTGGCTTTGGAATTTCATCGACAATTTACCCATTCACTCTTCTTTATTCCCATTGGCAGTTTGATCTGTGCCTTGGCTCTACATCATCTGATTGCAAAAAGATGTGGGCTTTCTTTTAAACAAAGTTGGCTGTTTTGTGCATTGGGATACGGTACTCATGCACTGCTAGACGCTTGTACCACTTATGGCACTCAACTGTTCTGGCCGTTCACCAACGAACGTTATGCTTGGAATACTATTTCGATTATCGACCCTGTCTATACCATTCCTATCTTAATATTGTTGGTGTTGGCGACATGGAAGCGAACACCTTGGTTAGCGCGTATTGCGTTTCTGTGGGCTTTGATTTATCCGACGTTAGGCATGATACAAAGGGATAGAGTAGAAGCGATAGGATGGCAATTAGCACAAGAACGCCAACATACTCCTATTCGGTTAGAAGCCAAGCCGAGCTTTGCGAATATCTTAGTGTGGAAAGTGGTGTACGAAACAGAATCTCGATACTACGTAGATGCTGTTCGAGTCGGCACCTCCGTTAAAACTTATCCTGGTGATTCGATCGTTAAACTGAATGTTAGTCAGGATTTCCCCTGGCTTGACCTCAATTCACAGCAAGCAAAAGACATTGAGCGTTTTCGCTGGTTTTCGAATGGCTTTGTATCACAAGACCCAAATGATGCGCTTCGGGTCATTGATGTTCGTTACTCGATCGTACCTAATCAACTAAAAGCCTTGTGGAGTATCAAGTTATCGAAGTCTGCAGACGCTGAAGAACACGTTTTGTATGAGACGCACAGGGATAATACACCAGTGTCGAGAGAGATCTTTTTCGATATGTTGAAAGGTAAGTAATGTAGGTAAAGCTCAGAATCTATAGGATATTATAGAGCCCACTTTACTATGAAAAGGCTGAGTCAGTAACTTGCTCAGCCTTTTCATTTATTGTTCTATACAGCCTTTGTTAATTGGATCGATTAAAGGTAACGACTTCTCAAATGATCTTTGAAGTATTGCGCATTCAAGGTTTCACCCGTTGCACCTTTTACCAAATCATTGGTAGTGAGTAGGCTGCCTTTACTCCAAATATTCGACTCTAACCAAGTGAAGATAGGGGATAGGTCGCCGCTTTCAATTACTGAGCTCACATCTACTGTTTTCTTCATTGAAGCCATGAACTGAGCCGCGTACATTGCACCTAATGTGTAAGATGGGAAGTAGCCGAATGCGCCATCTGTCCAGTGGATATCTTGCATACAGCCGTTGGTGAAGTTGCCTTCCGTACTCAAACCCAGGTAAGACTGCATCTTGCTGTTCCATAATTCAGGTACATCAGTGTGCTTGATTTTTCCATTGATCAGGTCACGTTCGATTTCGTAGCGTAAGATAACGTGTGCAGGGTAGGTTAGCTCATCAGCATCGACACGAATGAAGTCTTTCTTCACACGAGTGTAGATCTTCTGGAAGTTATCTTTCTCAAATTCAGAACCAGAGAATTGCTGTCCCGCTAGGTTTGCCAAGTGCCCAATGAACGGGTCGCTGCGGCCAACTTGCATCTCAAAGAACAGCGATTGAGATTCATGGATACCCATAGAACGAGCTTGACCTGCAGGCTGGCCTGCTAGATGTTTTGGTAAGCCTTGCTCATAACGCGCGTGTCCTGTTTCATGGACGATGCCCATTAAGCTTTGAACGAATTCGGCTTCATCGTAGCGAGTTGTGATACGGACATCTGAAGGCACACCACCACAGAATGGGTGAACACTTTCATCTAATCGGCCGTGATTGAAGTCAAATTGAAGTAACTTCATGACTTCTAAGCCTAGTGCTTTTTGCTTTTCAGCGGCATAAAAGCCGTTGGGAGCACTAAATTGCTCGCTTGATTGCTTTTCAATGACCTCATCAATGAGACCTGGAAGCCAAGTTTTAACATCCGCAAACAAGGTGTCTAATGATGCTGAGCTAGTACCTGGTTCGTAGATATCTAGCATTGCATCGTAAGGTGATAGGTTAGCTGCTTCTGCACGAATTTGAGCTTCTTCTCGAGATAACTCTACCACTTCACGCCAGTTTTTTTCGAAACCAACCCAGTCGTTGTTTCCACGTTGACTACGCCATGCATGCTCACATTTTGAACCCGCTAGCGACTTAGCTTCAACCAGTTTCTCAGGGAGTAGGTTAGCTTGCTGCCATTGACGTTTGATTTCACGAAGCGATGATTGTTGTTCATTATTCAGGCCTTCGTTTTCAGCGTCAGAGATCCAATCGACCAGCTGTGGCTGAGTCATCAATCCATGAATATGAACTGAAAGTTCTGCCATCGCTTCGCTACGCGCTTGGTTACCACCAGATGGCATCATTGACGCTTGGTCCCAACCACAAATTGAAGCTAGATGTTGAAAACGTGAACATTTTTGAGAGTGTTCGACTAGTTTTTTGAATGCGCTCATTTGACTACTCTTAATTTGGTTTCGTTGAATGCCCTTAACACGGAAGATCGATAAGGTTCATTTCTCATGTGCTTTATTACGGCTTCGCTTTGACTAATGCTGTACTTCTCAGTCGAAGATATAGCAATAATAGTATCGAGCGATACGGTGGCTCGAATTTACTATTTTTTAACAAATTAAACTGTACCATTGTGCACAAATTCAGTGACTTGTATAGCTGGTGGTAATTGTTGCTTGCGAAATGTGTAGATAAGCGGTATTGATGATAGAACGCTGAACAAAGATGATAATGATATGGATATTTTGAACTTTGAGGCATTTCTGATTGCCATCACTATTTTAACGTTAACGCCTGGCTTGGATACAGCATTGGTGATTCGCAACACCAGTCGCTCTGGCTTAGCTGACGGCTGTATGACAAGCTTCGGTATCTGTGCTGGGTTATATGTACACGCCTTTTTCTCTGCAGTCGGCATTTTTGCGATTCTTGCTCAATCAGCAGAGCTATTTCAAGCTGTAAAAATGGTGGGTGCTGTTTACTTAATCTGGCTTGGTTTAAGTAGCTTACGTACATTGATGAAAAACGGTGGTGGGTTGAAAGTAGGCGAGCAAACTCAACAAGCCTACAGTGCCAAACGATCGCTAGGAGAAGGCTTTTTGTCTAACGTTTTAAATCCAAAGACCGCAGTCTTCTATTTGGCGTTTTTACCTCAATTTGTTAATCCTGAAGGCTCGCCGTTATTGCAGTCTATGCTGATGGCTTCGGTTCACTTTATCATCGCTATGCTTTGGCAATGCGGTTTAGCGGGGGCATTAAATTCAGCTAAAAATCTACTAAAGAACGCAAGCTTTATGAAGTGGATGGAAGGGGTAACCGGTATGGTATTGGTGGGGTTAGGCGTCAAACTTCTGATGGAAAAGCAGGCTTAGTTTCTGTCTCATTGTGAAAAAAATAAAGCCCTCGCTAGGTTCTTGTTACCAAATTAGCGTGGGCTTTGTCGTCATACACGGTAAGTGTCCTATTACCGTGTATATAGATTGACTGTATTAGTCATCTAAACGAATGTCTAACTCAGCACCTTCAAAGCCTAGATCACTCAGTTCATCGGCATCAAAGTTGGTCGTTACTTGAAGGGGTCCAAGGTCTGTAGTTGTCACTTTATCGCCTTCAATACTGCTTCGTGCGCTTAGAGTATCATCATCGATTGGAATAGGTTTACCGTAAACGATCTCACCAGAGTATGAAGAATCTGCAAAAAAATTACCAGATACGAAAGAGTGGAATGGACGTAAGCTAGCACCTGTTGCGTATTGCATGCTCCCCAGGCTCCAGTGTTGAATAGCCCAACTCCAGTCCCACCAATTTACTTCGCCCGGAATGTAGCGGTGATCCCACTGGTAAGGAATGTTAGCAGAGTTTTCGCTTGGTCGGCCCATTGTGAATGTGTGAGACTTGTATGGTCGGTCATGTGGGTGAGAGTGCCATGCATTATCATCAGTACGAAGGAAGCCATAGAATTCAACATCATAAGCAATATCAGCGTTGAATTGGTAAGGGTATGAGATAGATGAGCGCCACAGATCGATTTTAACTTGAACTTTGGAGTGAGGAGGAACAACTGGATGAGCTTGTTGCCATACTTCTACTGAAGAAGATCCACCATTCTGCTCACCGAAGCTTTGGTTCGCTTCAAGCTTGATATTGACTTTGGTCTCACCAACTAAAGGCCACTTGAACTGATTCTCAACGGAAACGCTTTCTGAAAAGCCGTAATCGTTTGTTTTTGACCAAGTTTGCGACTCCATTACTTTTAGGGTGACCGTATATGATTGCTCAGTATCGGTATTGTTTTCAACCGTTTGCCAAACGGTCTTTACGAGTTCCTTTTCTGACTCATTAACTTCACCGTGCGTGAAGTCCTCATCTGACATATTGAAGGCAAAGTTATCAACAATGATTTTTGTTTTTTCGTTACATCGGTAACCATCACAAGAACCGTTGTTGTTTCCTTCAATAACCCAATGGTCACCGACACGGCTTGTGATCATATCCTCGCCGACATATTGGCCGCTATTCCCGCCAACCCAAGCATAACCGAGGTAATGCGCTAAGTAACTTAGCGGACGGACAAACTCATCTTGAGCATGGGTTAAGCTATACTCAACATCAATTTCATCGCCTTCTTCTATGGCAACAGCGGAGTAGGATGGAATTTCTGATTGTTCGTTAATTGGGTAACAGAAGGTTATATTGTTCGGACCAGTCTGTTTAACCTCACCATGGTAACCCGGTCCCATAATAACCCAGTTGCCTTCCAAGCCAACAATATCCCATTTCCCCATTTGCTGCATAAGAAAGTCTCTGTGCTCTTGAGCTTCATAGTGATCTAAAGGGCGATAATCTGTGCGACAGACATCTTCACCTAAATTGTCACGCACGATTTGATCTGGGTATACTTTCGCGTTTACTCCGGTCGACAGTACAGACAACACTGCTGCTGCCAAGATACTTTTATTTTTACTAATCACAAACAATTCCCTCATTTTCATTTTTATATTGGTAACGCTTTTTATATCTTGCTGATGCAGGACCATTTCACTTTTCCATACTGATAGAAGTAACTATAGTAAAAATACTTGAATTTTCTTTTGAATTAAAATCAGTTATTTAAATTGATAATTATGTCTATTGATGAAAATTTGTGCAACGAATATGAATTTTGTTGGCTCACTTCAAAATGAATTTAGAAAAATGAAGATTTCTTAAGATTCGACTAACGTCAATGTGGATTTGAGGTTGAAAATGCTTCTTTGGTTTTCCGTGGATTACCAAGTAATTACTGTTGCTGGCAATGTCAGGCTGGGATGTGAGATGAGAATTAACGATAAGCTCTATTTAATCGATTATTATTTTCAAAAAAATTACTTGTGAATAGTACTACTTCGTACTTATGAGGCTATTTGGAACTAAGAATGGGATCTTACTTCAATTGTTTCGTTAGTTCTTATTATGAAGTGACGATATATGGAATAGATAAGGGGTGTTTCAATTATGAGAATTATTAGTTTTGAGAATGAAAAATAAGATAAATAATAGATTAAAGGAAAGAGATGGATTTCGAACTGAGTCGAAATCCATCTTAAATAATATAACTTTGAAGGGAGTTTATTACTCGTTAAGGAGGTAATTTAGCGTTTAGCTAACAGCTGAGTACGACCTGTATTACAACTCCGAATAATGGCAAATGCTTCATTCGCACTCAAAATATCAATATTCAACGTTAGTGGATCATTGTTCAACAAAAGGTATGGTGATAACACATTGTCGTTCATTGCCTCGTTTATTTTCTGTACCGACAGTAGGTCTATAGTGCCAGCAATGGCAAAATTAAATGATGTAGAGTGTCCCGCATTTCCTTGAAATCGAAGAACGATAGGGTTTGGTATTTTATCGTCTTGAATTGAGACGATATGCAGAACTTTGTTATCCCTAATTTTTGTGAATCCATCGCTTCGTAATACGTTATCTTCAGAGAGCAAATCGATCATACTATGCTGGTAACTGTGATCTTCAAGTTTGTGAGAATCAGGAATACTCCACACCCCTGCCAATAGGATTAGTGCGGAGAAGACAGCAACAAACGGCATCATAATGACCCCCTTCCTAGGAATAGCTCAATCTCTTTACTGGCTTTGTCCAGTTGTGATGGGTTGTAAAAAATGTTCACTGATTTGCGAGTTACCTTATTGAGTATCGCAAGTTCAGAATAACCAGGTTCTTCGCTGATATAAGCGATACAGTCACATTGGTACTTGTTAAGAAGCCTTTTCAACTCGGGAGTTAGGGTCATTTGTGGGTCTTGAAATATTTGTAGTTGGCCTATCCAATACTCGGTCAGCCGGTCTGATGGTTTTACTTCATGGAGACTCTTGTCGTGAAACTTACTGAATGCCAACGCGATTGATGCTGCTAGCAGCACGCTAGCAGTAAAATAGCACACAAGATTCTTTGAATAGGCAATTTTACGATAGACGGACAATGCTTGGGTTCCGTTGTGTTTTTCGCCTGAGGTCGCCTTAACTTCGCTGTCAGGTAAAGGCAACGGCGGAGTTGTATCTTCAGGCGCAGTAATGCTTGTATCGTCCACAGTAGATTCGATACAAACACAATGGTCTATGAGGCGGTAACCGACCTTTGGAACTGTCACTATTGGTGAATCTTTGGTCCCAAGCTTAACGAACTTTTGGCGCAGCAAGCTGATACTTTTCGCGAGAGAAGTATCCCCTATGAATTCGTTACCCCAAGCGTAGTTAATAATATCTTGCTTACTCACAATATCGGGCGCGTGTTTAAGAAGAAGCTCTAAGACTCGTGTTTCTCGATATCCAATTTTAATGGAACGATCGTCGTTATAAATACGATTTGTTATAGGGTCAAATTTGATCATATAGCCAACGTTTTATTTTTATTATAATTATCTCAACAATGTTAGCGACTATAAACTGACTTATATATGAATAAAAGCCACATGTTGCTTTTTCTTGAATTTTTTTGGTTTCTTGAAAATACATAATATTTAACGTAAGTAATAACTAATTAAGCTTTCGCTTTATTAGTGCAAGTTGCTATTTAAAAAGTCTTGTAATATTTGGGGTAATTGTTTTAAGTAATCTTTTAGTTAATTAAATTTTTTATTTACTTAGGTAATAAAAAGCCCACATTTGATTGTGGGCTTTGGCTTTTATTTTGCAATTTATCTCGATTAGGCTTTTACAGTTTTATAATCACTAGAAGAAGATAATGGTTTGAAAAACAGCTTAGTTTCTTCGATAACGACGTGGCGTAGCAAGATAAGGCCGATTAGGTTTGGAATTGCCATCAGACCGTTCACGATATCTGCCATTATCCAGATCATGTCGAGCTTCAAGAATGCACCAGAAGCCACCAACGCAATGAAGATAATCTTGTAAGGTAGGACTGCTTTAGTACCTAGCAAGAAAACAACACAGCGCTCGCCGTAGTAGTTCCAACCTAAAATCGTAGTAAACGCAAAGAAGATTAGACCAACAGAAACCAGCATAGGGCCGAGCGTGTCTGCATTCAGACCAATAGCAAATGCATGAGTGGTCATTGCAGCACCAGAAAGGTCAGTCTGCCAAGCACCGGTTAAGATAAGCGCCAAACCTGTCATCGTACAAATAATGATGGTGTCGAAGAAGGTACCTGTCATAGAGACCAGACCTTGCTTCACACATGAATCTGTTTTTGCAGCCGCCGCAGCCATGGGTGCGCTACCTAGACCAGATTCATTAGAGAATACACCACGAGCAATACCCGATTGAATAGCAAGCATGATACTCGCACCAAAGAAACCGCCTGTTGCTGCTGTGTTGCTAAACGCAGAGGTAACAACAAGGGTAATGGCATTCAGTAGTTGGTCTGCATTTGAAACCAGAACGCTCAAACACGCAACGATGTACATCACCGCCATGGTCGGAACCACTTTTCCTGCAACCTTAGCGATAGATTGAATACCACCAAGCGTTACCACTGCCACCAATATTGTTAAAACGATTGCCGACATTTCACGTGGAGCGCCAAATGAGATTTCAGTAGCGTCTAAGATCGCGTTAACTTGTGGGAAGGTACCAATACCGAAACAGGCAACGCCTAAAGCGAATACAGCGAACATTACCGCCAAGATTTTTGAGCCCACTCCGTATTGCAGGTAGTACATTGGGCCGCCAACCATTTCACCATTGCTATCGGTTCTGCGGTATTTTACGGCTAGTAGACATTCAGCGTATTTAGTCGCCATGCCAAATAACGCGGCAAGCCACATCCAAAATAGGGCACCAGGGCCGCCAATCTTGATCGCGGTCGCTACGCCAACAATGTTACCTGTACCAATAGTTGCTGAAAGCGCGGTACACAAAGCGGCAAAACTGGATACGTCACCCGTACCGGATTTGTCTTTGCTAAACACCATTTTTAGCGCGGTTGGGAGGTGTCTAAACTGGAGTAAGCCTAAGCGAAAAGTAAAGTAGATACCTGTACCCACTAGCAGAATAAGCAGCGGTGGTCCCCAAACGAATTGGTTGATGGTTTGTAGTGTAGCTTGTAGGTGGTTCATAGATTCCCCTTAATAAATTAAAAATTTAAGGAGAAGAGGGAAGGCAGTGCAGATCGCAGGGATCGGTAGCACCACTTAATACATACGGATTTCTAGATAGAATTCTTTTGTTAATTAAGGCTTGTTGCTTTCCACTCCTCTGTCCTTTTGCCTGAGAGTTTCACTTAGCGAATCACTTACAGATAAGTAACGGGCACTAAGCTTGCTCCTTCGGCGACCGATTGAACGGTTCTCTCCAGAGGTTCCTCCAACGACAGTCCTCACTTTTCTGGATTTCTCCAGCATAAAGCACCTGAAAGATTTACTTCTTCGGCGGGTCAATCTAACTAAATTTTAATATTTAGTTAAAAACCACTCTCCTGCAGTCTTCATTGGAACAATTACCTGACTTATCAGGTAATCTGTAGGCGTATCCTAGATCATATAAATTGTGATGTCAGCTACAAAATATCTGTTTGAGCAAATGTTGTTCAACTAAATGATCAAACAACGCGACTCTGACGTAACTTGCTTATTTAAATGGTATAAAATAGAGAAACAAGGAGGAGTTATGACTCGACTAATAGCGATTGTTTTTTTATTGGCGTTGGCATTTATACTGTTTCGTTATAGGACAAGCGAAAAAGTACAAAAATGGGTGGTGATAGTTATCGTTAGTAGCTTCCTTTTGTATACTGCCAGCCTAATGATTTCGGAATTAACTCGTTAAACCGTCTGTGAGCAGATGGGATGAACGTGTTACTAAAGCTCAAGTACTTGTGATTTGAGCGATAGGTTTAACTGAACCTACAAAATAAAATCAGTATTGGTATTAGTGCCAGTGACCGCGTAACGTTAAACATATTTTTGGGAGTACCCGCTAGTGAACCAGCAACCTGGACAAAGCGAACAAGATGAAGTGGTTGTTATTGAAGAACGCGATAAGCGCAGTCAGCTCTATATCGGTATCGCTGCCGTTATTGGTTTGGCTCTTGGTGGCTTGATTGGTTCTACAGTGACAGCTTCCAAGTGGGAATCCACTTATCAGGTACTCGAAGCTCGTTATCAAGAATTGAGTGAAAGCAAAACACAGTTGGTGTCTTCTGTTGAAGCGAAAGTTGTGGAAGTTGATACTGCAATTGATGCTAAGGTTGAAGCGGCTTTGGCCGAGCAAGCAGAAGCGCATCAAAAAGAACTTCAAGATCTTGCTAAGCAATCTGCCGTGTTAGAGAAAGCAAATTACTCATTAGAGCAGCAGTTAAACGAGCAGAAACAGACATTAGATAAAACAGAGCAAGATAACCAGAAGCTAAACCGTCAGGCAGATATGCAGTCGACTTTGTTTGAACGTTCTCGCGAGCTTTTCCGCAAAGAATTACAAATATCTCAAGAGCTAGAAAAGCTTGAGAAAGAAAGAGATACCATTGAGCAGAACTTAGGATCATTGAAGAAAGCGTGTGATGTTTTCTTAGATGGTACGTCTTGGGACGCGAAGTCTGACGCTTGTGAGAAGCAAGATAACGCGAACTCACGTCTCAGCGACATCAGACAAATGATCGAAGTTCACACCATGGATCTTGAGCAAATCAAAGCCCTAACTGAAGAGATGGGTTTATAAGCTCAAACCTTTAATTCATTCGTCTTTAGCAGTAGCAATTCAAACGCCCACATCATGAAAATGGTCTGGGCGTTTTTCGTTCCAGATGGCTTATTTCTTCTGTTAATCAGTTTTGCAGAATGGTTCATAACCGTTTTCACACTATTACCAAGTTATTCGTGATTAGAGCCGCAAAATGTTTTTAATATGTGATTAATTGAATATTTGGTGACTTTGCACGCGTATTTATAGGGTTGATAAACAGCATAATAGCGGTGTTCTAGGGTGAACATGCGGTCTGTTGTCATTCTTTGATTAGACCATCTCAATGGACAGGGATAAACCATGAATGAATATCTGTGTGAGAATTGCACCGTAGCTTATTGTTTGACGACTGTAATTCGCCATTAACGAAACCATATGTGATTGAAGTAGAAGAGGTAGTGGACCGTATAAAAGTATGCCGAAATCCTAAGCAGCGTGAACAAGAAAATTTAGGTACAAAAAATCCCCACAAGCAAAACTGGTAGGGATTTTGACTAAGCTATTGTTCTGTTCTCGCTTTCTCAAGCAAAGGGTATCGCCAAGACTTTTAGAACAGTGTTAATTGGCGAGTGATTACTTTTCGTAGGTTTTGATTTCACCTGATTTCACACGAGCAACGAATGATTGCAGTTCTTTCTTAACAACAGGCATCAAGAAGTATAGACCTAGGATGTTAAAGATAGACATCGCAAAGATAGCTGCATCAGAGAAGTCGATTACCGCACCAAATTGGATTGTTGCACCAATCACAACGAACACACAGAACATCACTTTGAAAACCAGTTCCGTAGCCTTTCCTTCACCGAATAGGTAAGTCCATGCTTTAAGACCGTAGTACGACCAAGAAATCATAGTAGAAAATGCAAACATGATAACGGCTAGTGCTAAGGTGTATTTGAAGAAACCTGCAGTTTCAGTAAACGACGCCGCAGTTAGAGTTACACCTGTTAAACCTGAACCATCGAATGGACCTGTGTTTAGGCCAGCGATAGTGATAACCAATGCTGTCATCGTACAAATGATTACGGTATCAACGAACGGTTCTAGTAGTGACACTAGGCCTTCAGTAATTGGCTCTTTTGTTTTTACCGCTGAGTGAGCAATTGCCGCAGAACCAACACCTGCCTCGTTCGAGAAGGTTGCACGCTTCAAGCCTTGAATTAACGCACCAATGAATCCACCAACAACACCTTCGCCAGTAAATGCGCCGGTAAAGATTGCGCTGAAAGCAGGGCCAACTTGATCAAGGTTAGAACCGATAACAACTAGAGCCATACCGATATATAGCGCAGCCATCCAAGGAACCACTTTTTCTGTTACCGATGCAATAGAAGGCATACCACCAACAATCACAGAGAAAACTAAAGCAGCTAGTACAAGGCCAGTGATAACACCGTACTCACTTGGGATATCAAAGGCATACGTTAGCATTGCATGAGCTTGGTTAGCTTGGAACATGTTACCGCCACCAAGTGAACCCAAGATACACATCAGTGCAAAGCCGATCGCAAGTGCTTTACCCAGCCCACCCAATCCGCGCTCACTTAGGCCTTGGCTCAGGTAGTACATTGGACCACCCGAAACCACACCTGACGGTAAGATAGTTCGGTATTTCACACCCAACGTACACTCACAGAATTTTGAAGCCATACCAAGAAGGCCACACAAAATCATCCAGAATGTTGCACCAGGGCCACCAATGGCGAGTGCAGCACCTACACCTGCGATGTTACCAAGACCGACGGTTCCAGAAAGGGCAGTAGCTAAAGCTTGAAAATGGGAAACTTCGCCGTCTTCTTTTGAGTTAGGGTCTGTGTACTTGCCTCTAATGATATCTACAGCCATACCGACTCGCTTAAATTGAACGAAGCCAAAGTAAACAGTAAAGATCAACGCAGCGAGTAATAACCAGCCAACAATAATAGGGAAGTTGGCTTCGCCAACCGGTACACTTTTAAATATGAGTCCAACGAACCATCCTGTGTAGTCGTTGAAAAATCCATCAACACTTTTGCTTAAGTTACTGATAGCTTGATTAAATGATCCTTCTTCTGCAAATGCACTGGAACTAAACAATAATATAAACCCAAAAAATAATTCTCTTATGTTTTTCATGGTTTTCCCTGTCTTTTTATTAATTTATGTTTGCTTATGTTGTGTTTGTCTTATATTTCAATAGCTTATTTATTTCTTCGATAGCGACAAAATGCTCTGTAGCCAAGTCGAAATGCGAGATAAATATCACTACTAATCACGTTTTATATGGAGATCCTTTTGGCACGTGAACCAATAAGACTATGATATTCGGCTTACCACGTCTTATTGATAACCCTATACATAAAATTAATACCGTCAAAGAAATTTTTACAATAAATTTACAATAATTCGTGTTTTGTCGTCTTTTGGGTATAAGTTGATGATTTTTGAGTTTGAAAAGGCATATAGATTGGCGGTTAAATTGATAGCTAAAATAGATGAGCTTTGATGTAACGCTTGTTTTTGGGAGGTTTTGAAAAGTCTCTTACAAGGGAAGGAGCAAGTCGGAGGTATTAAAAAAGCCCTTTATCAGAGCTTTTTATGTTTGCGATGAGCTAAACCACTCAAAGGCTATTATCGGTAGTGCGGTTAACGATGCTTTTGCTCGACTTGTGGTAGAGCTTCAGTGCAAGCAACGACCCCCAAAGTACAACTTGTCCCCATAACAGCGTCCATTGAGATGCGACCTCTTGCCACGAAGCGCCCATCTGATTCAGGGCTAAGAAACCTTGGATAGCAGGTGTGCTTGGAAACAGTTGTGATAACAGTACTAACCATTCAGGCATCATTTCAATCGGCCAGATAAAACCTGAAGAGAAGATCAGTGGCATTGAACTGATTAACACCACAACCGTGACTAACTCTCTTCGTGGCACTAACTCACCGATAAAAATGCCAATCAAACAGCTGGCCAATAAGAAGGGCAGTAACAAGGTTAAAATCTGTGAGATTGAGGCGAGTAGGTTAATCCCGTACATCGAAAAGCTGGCGCCGAAGTAGTACATCGATAATAAGTAGTAGATCCCTACTAAGGTGCAACTGCGAGCAAGGATTAGTTTGGTTGGATGAACTCTGCACCAATAGCCGAATGTGGATTGAGCATTTTGCGTTGCACCAACCAACCCTGATGCCATGGCTAGGGTTTGCTGAAGGATCAATACAAAGACAGCGGGAACGACGTAATCGATGTATCCCATTCGACTATTGAAAGTAGGTTTTAAATTTAAGCTAAATGCGCTGTAGCCTTTGGCTGCGGATTCTAAAGGTACACCTTCAACTAACAAGTGACTCACCTTAACTTGTGCGGCTAACGTGCCGCCTGCCTTTGCAAGTCCCTCAACTATGGTGCCATACACTAGGAAGTAAGATGCATCACCCGCATAAGAGAGTGTTGGGCTTTTCCCTAGAAGTAGATCTTTATAGAAGTTTTCAGGAATGACGATGAACCCACCAATTTCTTGATTGAGTACAGCCTGTTTAGCGTCTGAGATAGTGGAGTCACGGCGAACCAAATCAATTTGAGAGGTCGCATCGACCATTCGCTCTAAATGGTAGCTGCTTTGGCTCTTGTCTAGGTTTACAACGGACGCTTTCAATTGTTGGGGTACTTGATTGGCGTAAGGCAAAGGGTACAAGAATGAGTAAAAGACCACACCACCAAACACGGTCAGTAATACTACTGGGTTACGCAGAACCGCCAGGAGTTCTTGCTTCAGTAATTGAGTAAAGCTCATTGATTTACTCCTTTATGCTCTGCTTGTGTTGACTGTGCTGCTTGCGCTAAGTGCTTTTTAATCAATAAGATCACTACAAAAGCAGGAATAACGTACCAAAACATTGAAGTGAGGTTCATCAGCGATTGCGCAGCGCTCACACCGTAACTGGATTGAACCGTTTGTATTTCGATGTAATGACTAACAGGCAATAGACTTCTCCAAGCTTGGGCTGCCGCATTCATGTCTGTAACAGGGAAGGTGATCCCCATAAACGCAAAACTTGGCGCTGTGAAAGCACCTGCAAAGCTCATCGCTCTTGCTGGATCAAGCGTCAAGAAGAAGAACAAGCAACCCATAATGATACAACTAATAACCGTTAGTAACTGTGCAATGGTTAATGCCATAAAGCTGCCGTTAAATGGCCACTCCAAAATGCGATAGAACCAAAAGCTAAACGCAATACCAAACCCTAAAAACAGAACAACATAAGGGGTGAGTGTTGATGCTAGGGACTTGATCGGAGAATGCGATAACCACGCTTTTAGCCCACGAGCTCGCACATTTGCAGTGAGTACTAAAATCGTTCCTACCACTATCATGATTTGCCATAAAGCAGGAATAACCGCAGATACCAAGAATTGAGAATAGCTGGTGTTCTTGTTAAACAGCGGAGTGATTTGGTTTTGAACGGTGACAGCTTGCCCCAAGGCGGATTTTACCGTGGTATCTCCGTGGGAAAGCTGTTGAATCACTTCAAGTTGGGCGTTGAAAGTGCCTTGAGCTTGCAAAAAAGCCGAGTTCACCAGTTTACCAATCAATATAAATTGGCTGTTGTAGAACACGGAAACCTGCGGGTTTAGCCCAAGATAAAGGTCTCGGTCAAAATGTCTAGGTATAACGACGTAGCCGTAGATATCACGCTCTATCATGGCTTTTGCTGCTTCACTTGCGGAGCTGTATTTCTGAGTGACCTGCAGGGTAGGTGAGGCATCGACTAAGCGAGTAAACTGCTGCGAAATTTGGCTGTGTTCTAGGTCAACCACTGCAACAGGCAAATCACGAGCGATACCTTGTGAAAAGATCAGCCAGATACTTGCAGCAAGTAGCAAAGGTATCCAAGTTAAGCACGACAACAACCACTTGTCTTTACGGACTATCGCCCACTGTCGAAGTAAGCTGTTTATCGTTTTGTGATGCTCTGGTAAGTGAGTATTAGCAGACATATGTCACCTAAAGCTCAACCACAAGGCTCATACCCATGCGCAGTGTTTCGCTTGTATCAACTGGGCGTGCTTCTACTTCAAATGTACGTAAGTCAAAGCCTTGTGCTGCATCTGTTGAACGCCAAGTTGCGAAATCACCCATCACCGCAATGTGCGTCACTTGGAAAGTGAGCGATTTATCCAGAGCTGGCAGGTAAGCTTCAAACTGTGAGCCTTTCTCAAAGTGCTTGAGCATGTCTTCACGAACGTTGAGTATCGCCCATGCATCTTTCGTATCGATCACGGTCACGACTGGGAAACCTTGTGGTGCCAGTTCTCCGCTACTAAGCAGCACTTGAGAAACCTCACCGCTGAACCAGCTGTGGATTTGTGTGTCTTTGGCGTAGGCTTCGACTTCAGCTACCGCGCCAGCGGCCATTAATGCTTTTTGAGCAGCAGCCACTTTGGTTTCATCGCGAGCCCCTTCTTGTGCTAGCTGATACATTTGGAAAGCCGCGCTTTCTGTGTATTTAGCAGCTTGCCACTGTGTTTGGGCTTCATCACGTTTTTGTTCTGCAACGACGCCATCATTGTAAAGGTTGTTTACTCGTTGGTAGGTTTTGTCCATTAAGTCTGCGGCTGCTTTAGCTTTCAACCATTGGTCTTTAGCGGCTTGAATTTGCTGAGTACGAGCACCATTTTCTGCTTCTTGAGCCAGTGCACCAGCGGCTTTTTGACCTGCTTTTGCTTGCTCTAATTTTGCGTCGATCTCTGGACTTAGAAGGGAGAAGATCAATTCACCTTTCTCAACAGAGTCGCCTTTGCGCACAAATACCTCGTCAATACGACCGGGTACTTTCGAAGAGATGCTGTATTGCTGTGCATCAATTTGACCTTGAAGCTTAACTGGTTGAGGTTGGTACGCTTGGTAAAAACTGTATCCGACCCAGCCAACAATTCCGATACCAACTATAGATAGAAGAAGAGGCTTAATAGGTTTCATGAATTATCCTTTTGACTGGCTAGCGGTATCTGTTTTTGAGTCGAAATCAGACGTAACAGAAGAAGTTAAGTAACTCGAGTAAGCGTTCATTTCGCTGGTTAGCGCTAATAGCTTGTTGAGAGAGATAAGGTATTTGAATCGCGCAGCAGATTGCTGTGTTTTGATGCTCGCAAGGTATAGCTCGGCATCAACCACTTCTAACGAGTTAGAAAGCCCTTGAGTGAATGCTTTTTTACGAAGTAGTAGATTTTCTTGAGCTAATGACAAGCTAGAATTAAGGCCTTGAACCTCTTCAATCGCTTGGTTTGCTTCAAGGTAGGTCTTTTGTACCAATACGGTTAAGTCTTGTTTGGCTTGTGACTTTAGGAATTTAACTTGAGATACCGCACTGTGCGCAGCAGCCACTTTGTCTGAACGACCTGAGGTGTCGAGTAGCGGTACGTTGACACCAATGCCAACTAACCAATCTGGCTTCATTTCACTGGCGAGCGAATCGTCTTCATAGAGGCTGTAATCCCCGTAAAGATAAACCTCTGGGTAATATTTGCCTTTTTCAGCTTTGATTAAACTGCTCGCTTGTTTCTCTTTCGCATCCAGAATCTTAAGACCAGGGTAGGTCATGAGTGTTTGATCAATGAACACATCCATATGAGGTAGGTTTTTGTTGATAAACAGTTGCTCTGAAGGTTCAACGCTTTGGCTTTGACCTAGAATTTGGGTAAGGGCTAATTGAGCAATCTTAAGATCATTCTCAGCTTTAGTGCGTTCAACTACTGCCTTATCTAGAGAGGCGTCCGCTTGCAGGCGTTCTACTCGTGCAATTTGCCCTTGTTGCTCTAACTTGATGGCAAAATCACGATGTTGAGTTAAGCCAGCTTCGACTGCTCGACGCGTTTCTACGACATCTTCAGCTAAGATCACTGAGAAGTAATATTTGCTTAAGTCTTCGTAACGAGCCTGTTTTTCCATTAGCAGTTGGCTTTGCGCTTCTTCGCTTTTACCTTCAGCTGCGGTTTGTGCTGCGGTAATTCGACCACCTGTAAAAATAGGCCACACTGCGCGAATAGAAGAGCTGAAGATATCTTGCTCGGTAATCGTTGAGGTAATGCCACCAAGCGCACTGATAATTTGAGGAGGAACAGGAAGACCAATGGATGGTACACCACTTAAGCTATCGGCAAACTGCTCGCCATTGATAGTGACATCGTTATCAAGGTGAGTGTAGTTTGCGCCTAACGTCACTGAAGGCAGGTTAAGGCTTCCGGTTGCATTTTGAAGGTGTTGATAACGCTCAACGTTAGCTTGTTGAGCCGCAAGAGAGTTGTTGTTCTCTTGGAGTATTTGCCACGCCTCAGAAAAAGTGAGCGGGGCAGCATAGCTTGGCGAACTGATAGTACCGATAAGAATACTGGCAATCGCAAGGCATCGGAATGTCGGTTTGGTCATCTGCATTAATTACCAAATTAGAGTATTAGCTCTAATGTTAACAGGGGGATCATCATTTGTCTTGAACAGATTACCTCATATGAGCAAATAGCATAATCATTCGTTAACATAATGTGAATGCTATTAAGGATTTAGCGTCTATAGACAAAGAAACGAAAAGAGCACGACGAATCGTGCTCCTTAAGTTCAGTATAGAAGAAGTTACTACAAATGGACTGGTGCTATTTAAAGCTTGGGCAATGGTGATCGGCACGCCACACCAATTGTTTTGAACCTTGCATGGTTTGTAATAAATCTCTACCTGACATTTGCGGGAAAGCTAACAACACTTTTAGATCGAGCGGGGATGTCTCGTTCTTCTCATATGCTCTGACATGAGTAAAAGTAGATTGTAAGTTTTTGAACAGCATAGCCTTTGTAAGGCAGATTCCAAAAGTATCGCGTTTCATTGCCTGGTTTCCTTTTCAACAATGTTAATACGTTATGTTTTTTATCCTGTTTCTGTCGGACGTTGCCACTGATCGATACTTCCTGCTCATCAATGCTTTATTCTTGGGTGCTGCTTTTGTCAGTCACCTCTTCGTTGTCTGGCCTGCCGAGTGTGAAATAGCGAGATGAATAGGGGAGAATACTTAATCCGTTTGTTCATCATTCGTAACGGCGAGCACGCAACTTTTATTTATCGATACGTCCAGTGGGTGAAGAGTTGTTGCCTTTCTGTTAACCAAAATTCCGGTTTAAAGCGTTGTCTTAAAATTGCAACGTATAGCTTGGCAATAATAAACTCCTTTATATGCAATCATTATAATTGTATTTATTTTAAACAACCTAAAAAACACCTAAAAGCTTAGTGATCTAGCTCAATATTTATTCGATTTTTTGGGTTTTTCAACTAATCCGTTCTAAAAACGAACGATTTATCGAGGCGAGCAACGTAAAGGAATATCAATTAATAATCTAGTTAATTATTTAGTTGAGCAATAGTCACAAATTCGTATAGGCGGAAAGGTGCTCTGGTTAACTTAGTGTTAACATTGCCTGTTGAGCACTAGGGACGGATTTATATGAGATGGAGTAGTATCAGCTTCCGAAAAAGGTTGTTGATTATCATGACAGTAACTGGCCTTGTTGAGCTGTTGATCCTTTCAGCGGCGGGTTTTGCCTATATCAAACAATCTCAAGAGCAAGAAATGGGGTTGAAAGCGTTGGGTGTGGCTGAGTTTCTTTCGGAATCTCCCCTTGTAACGCGCATTATTGAAGAAAAAGGAACACTGAATCCCGAAGGCGTCCCACATACCCTCCCTGAAGAAACCCAAGCCAAATTCCGAAACCTCACTCAATTGATTGGCGCGGCGTTTATTGTTGTTGGCGACGAAAAAGGTGTTCGTTTGATTCACCCATACGATGACAGGCTCGGTAAACCAATGCGTGGCGGAGACAATCAAAAAGCATTGGTGTTCGGGGAGTCTTATGTTTCAACAGCGAAAGGCTCATTAGGTTTTTCGGTTCGTGGTAAATCGGCCGTTAAGGACGCTGATGGGAAGATAATTGGCGTCGTGTCAGTTGGTTACCTATTGGATTCTTTGCAAGATCGAATCGAACCTTACTTAGCCTTTTTGATTGTGATGGCGTTGCTGGTGGTTGCGGTCAACGCTTTGATTTCGAGTTATGTATCTCGTCGTTTTCAGCGCGCTATTTTAGGCTTTGAGCCTGAAGAGATAGGCCGACTGTATGTTGAGTTAGATGTCACCATGAGCACTGTTAAAGAGGGCATTTTAAGTATCGATAAGAACGGTATCTTACGCTCAATAAACAAAAGTGCCTGCGATATTTTATCCATCGATAGAGATAAAGCACTCAATCAACAGCGCCTTTCTGATGTGTTAGTAGGCAGTGATTTAGAACTGCTGTTATCAACAGGCGACATCGACCACGATGTTGAGTTGTATTTAAACAATAAGCGGATCATTGCCAACCGCAGTCCGATTATTGTTGCTGGTGAAGTGGTTGGGGCGGTGTCGAGTTTCCGACTACGCGATGAGATTAACGACTTAACGGATCAGCTTTCGCAAACCAAAGAGTACGCGGATTTGTTGCGCTCGCAAACACATGAACACCAGAACAAGTTGAATACTATCAGTGGCTTGATTCAAATGGGTGAGTTGGATTCAGTTCAGCAACTGATCGGTCAAGAAACCGCACATTACCAGAGCTTAATTGAGTTTTTAAGAGAGACGGTAAAAGACCCTCTTATTGCAGGCATGCTTTTAGGAAAAACAGAGCGAGCTCGAGAGATTGGTTTGGAGCTTAAAGTTGAAGAAGGCTCAAGGCTTGAGGCACTGCCAGTTTGGTTAAACGCAGAGGATGTCGTGACGATTCTTGGCAACCTCATTGATAACGCTTTTGATGCCACCATGATGGCGATTAAGCAAGAGGGGCAAATAGCCCCAGCGCGCCGCGTGATTGAAGTGTCTATCAGTGATTTTGGCAATGAGATTATCGTTGAAGTGGAAGATAAAGGATGTGGTTTACCTAAGCACTTGGCAACCGATGCGCTGACTGAAAAAGGCATATCGAGTAAAGCGAAACAAAACCGCGGTGTTGGCTTATATCTGATTAAGCAGCTTACCGACCGTTATCAAGGGCAGCTAGAAATGGTCGATAACAACGATTTTGGTTCACGTATGACAGTGTATTTACCAAAAGAAGAACAATAGAGCACGAGTGATCACATGAAGATCACCTTGATGGAAAAACAATGGTTAAAGGAAGAACATAAATGAACGCAATCACGAGAGTCATGGTCATTGAAGATGATATTGCGATTGCAGAGCTTCACCATCGCTATCTAGAACAGATGGGAGGCTTTGACGTGGTTGGCATTGCCACTACACAGTCTGAAGCGCTTATGCAATTGGACATCTTAAAACCAGATTTGGTGCTATTAGATGTGTATCTACCAGATGGTAGTGGGATCGATATTCTTAATCACGTTCGAGGTAACAACCAAGGGTGTGATGTGATTTTGATTACCGCGGCGCGAGATGTAGACACCTTACAGACAGCGATGCGCGGCGGCGTGGTGGATTACCTATTAAAACCAGTCATGTTTCCTCGTTTGGAAGCCGCGCTGAAGAAGTATCAGTCACAGTTACAAGAGTTCGAAAGCGTGTCTGATTTGAACCAAGGTTTGGTTGATAAGATGCTGCAAGCCAATGCCAAAGCGGATTCAGGAAAAGTATCAACCTTGCCCAAAGGAATCGATGGCGTAACGTTGGATAAGATCAGAGCTATTTTTCTACAAGCTGATGCCGTTAATATTACCGCCGATGAAGCTGGCGAACGAATTGGTGCAAGCCGTACAACTGCTAGACGTTATTTAGAGTTCCTGATCACTACCGGTGAACTAACAGCAGATTTGAGCTACGGTACGGTTGGGCGCCCTGAACGCTGTTATAACAAAGCCAAAAGATAAGGCAGTGCTAACAACGTCCTTTCTATTTAAGTAAAATGTAAAACCAGTTGAATAATCTGGTTTTACACTCCTCACGCTTTATTAAACTACACTCCGCAGACCAGATGCCATTCTTTCTCGACTACAATGTTCGAGAATGCCGATTTGCTTCTTTTTCAGTCTTCGTGAAACCAATGGTCGATTATATTTTGTTCAAAATGAGTCAATATTTAATCGATTGCCTTCACAGTGGTTGATGTAAATCAAATACTCATAGACAATACTGTCCCGAATAGTGGTGATAGCATTCACCCTCGTTTACCAAACGCATTCTCAAGTGTAATAGGCACTTGCTATTGATGTAATAGCCAAGACCTATTATCTATTTTCGTATGTCGCTGATACCTTTGGCGAATACTAAAAACCTTGTTTTTATAGGAAAGATGATGGTAATACCTGAAAACAGCAGCATCGTTATTTTTGGTGCGTCGGGAGATCTAACTTACCGCAAGTTAATTCCTGCTTTGTACCACCTGTATGCTAGCAATCAACTTCCAGAATCCTTTGCGATTCTTGGAGTGAGCCGTACTGAGTACAGCGACGAGTCTTACCGTGAGAAGCTGAAGAAGTCTCTTCAGGAAATGGAAAAAACTGAGCCAGAGACGCTGAATGCATTTATTGAGCATCTGCATTACCAAGCGATCAACACTTCAGATGTAGACGATTACGCTCGTCTAGCACAACGTCTGGATAAGCTTGAGCAAGACTACCAATTCGAAAACCATAACACATTGTTCTACTTGGCAACCCCGCCAAGCCTTTACGGTGTGATTCCAGCAAACCTTGCTGCACATGGTCTGAACGATGAGAAGAACGGCTGGCGTCGTCTGATCATTGAGAAGCCATTTGGTTACGATCTAGCATCAGCTCAAGCGCTGGATGAAGAGATCCATCATCACTTCCAAGAACACCAGATCTACCGTATCGACCATTACCTCGGTAAAGAAACGGTTCAAAACCTTCTAGTGCTTCGTTTCTCAAACGCGATGTTTGAACCACTGTGGAACCGTAACTTCATTGATTATGTTGAAATCACAGGTGCTGAGTTCCTTGGCGTTGAAGAACGTGGCGGATACTACGACGGTTCTGGCGCAGTTCGTGACATGTTCCAAAACCATTTGCTACAAGTGCTAGCAATGGTGGGTATGGAGCCACCTGCACAAATTAACGCTGATTCTATTCGTGATGAAGTGGTTAAAGTGCTTCAGTGTCTTAAGCCATTAGAAGAAGATGATCTGCGGAAAGACTTAGTATTAGGTCAGTACACAGCATCAGATGTTCGTGGTCAGCACCTACTAGGTTACCGTGAAGAGCATGGTGTAGCGGATGATTCTCGTACCGAGACTTACATCGGTTTGAAAGCTCACATCAATAACTGGCGTTGGAATGGCGTTCCTTTCTACGTACGTACCGGTAAACGCTTACCTACACGTGTGACTGAAATCGTGATTCACTTTAAGAACACGCCACACCCTGTATTTGGTCAAGACGCACCAGAGAACAAGCTGATTATCCGTATCCAACCGGATGAAGGTATTCAGATGAGCTTTGGCTTGAAAGAGCCAGGTGCCGGCTTCAAAGCAAAAGAAGTGAAAATGAACTTCTCTTACTCTGACTTGCCTGAAACTCAGATGCTAACGGCTTACGAGCGTCTTCTTCTTGATGCACTTAACGGTGATGCGACTCTGTTTGCACGTACCGATGCGGTAGAAGCATGTTGGAAGTACGTTCAACCAATCTTAGACTTTAAACAAGATCCTCAAGCACTGTTTGGCTATGCTTGTGGTACTTGGGGCCCACAGGAAGCAGATGAACTTCTGCAACGTGATGGCCGCGCATGGCGTTTCCCATGCAAAAACTTAACAGACACGGATTACTGCGAACTATGATCAACCACAAGATCTTTGAAACGCCAGAGCTAGTTGTTGAAAGCCTAGCAAACGAAATGAAAGCGTACAGCGAGCAGGGTAAACCTGTTCACATTTCACTGTCTGGCGGTAGCACACCAAAAATGCTTTTCAAACTGTTGGCGCAAGCGCCATACGCAGAAGGTATTCAGTGGAACAACCTTCATTTTTGGTGGGGTGATGAGCGTTGTGTTGCACCGGATGATGCAGAAAGCAACTTCGGTGAAGCAAACGCGCTTCTATTCTCTCAAGTAAACCTTCCTGCTGAAAACATCCACCGCATTCGCGGCGAAGATGAGCCTAAAGCAGAAGCAGAGCGCTTTGCAAAAGAGATGGCTGATGTGATCCCTTCTGAAAACGGCACGCCTGTTTTTGATTGGATTCTGTTAGGTGTTGGCGCAGATGGCCACACAGCATCACTGTTCCCGGGTGTTACTAACTACCAAGATGAGAACCTGTCTGTACTGGCTTCTCACCCTGAGTCGGGTCAAATCCGTGTTTCTAAAACAGCAAAAGTTTTAGAAGCAGCAAAACGAATCAGCTACCTAGTACTGGGTGCAGGTAAAGTTGAGATCGTTAAAGAAATTCATACTACTCCTGCTTCAGAGTTGCCTTACCCGGCAGCGAAAATCCAGTCTAAAACTGGCGAGACAGAGTGGTTCCTAGATTCAAATGCAGCAAGTGCTATCGCATAAGTGCGACTAGCCGCAAGGAGATATAAATAATGAAAGGTGATATCGGTGTAATTGGCCTAGCAGTAATGGGTCAGAACCTTATCCTAAACATGAACGACCACGGCTTCAAAGTTGTGGCTCATAACCGTACTGCTGCGAAAGTAGACGAGTTCCTAGAAGGCCCAGCTAAAGGTACTAACATTGTTGGTGCTTACTCTCTAGAAGAGCTAGTTGAGAAGCTAGAAGCACCACGTAAAGTGATGCTTATGGTTCGTGCTGGTGACGTTGTAGACACATTCATCGAAAACCTAATCCCACTTCTAGACGAAGGCGACATCATCATTGATGGTGGTAACACTAACTACCCAGACACTAACCGTCGTGTAGCGCACTGTCGTGAGAAAGGTATCCACTTCATCGGTACTGGTGTATCAGGTGGTGAAGAAGGTGCTCGTTTCGGTCCTTCAATCATGCCAGGTGGCGCGGCTGAAGCTTGGGAAGCGGTTAAGCCAATCTTCCAAGGTATCTCTGCAAAAACTGACGCCGGCGAGCCTTGTTGTGACTGGGTTGGTAACGACGGTGCTGGTCACTTCGTTAAGATGGTACACAACGGCATCGAATACGGTGACATGCAGCTTATTACTGAAGCTTACCAGTTCATGAAAGATGGCCTAGGTATGTCTGCTGACGAGATGCAAGCAGTATTCGCTGACTGGAACAAGACTGAGCTAGACAGCTACCTAGTTGAAATCACTGCAGACATCCTTGGCTACAAAGATGAAGACGGTGAAGCTCTAGTTGAAAAGATCCTAGACACTGCAGGCCAAAAAGGTACGGGTAAGTGGACAGGTATCAACGCACTAGACCTAGGTATTCCTCTAACACTTATCTCTGAGTCTGTATTCTCTCGTTGTCTATCTGCACTGAAAGATCAACGTGTTGAAGCTGAAACTCTATTCGGTAAGACAATCACTCCAGTTGAAGGCGACAAGCAAGAGTGGGTTGATGCACTACGTCAAGCTCTACTAGCTTCTAAGATCATCTCTTACGCTCAAGGCTTCATGCTAATGCGCGAAGCGTCTAACGAGAACGGCTGGGATCTAAACTACGGCAACGTAGCACTAATGTGGCGTGGTGGTTGTATCATCCGTTCTGCATTCCTAGGCAACATCCGTGATGCGTACGAAGCAAACCCAGACATCGCGTTCCTAGGTTCTGATGAGTACTTCAAAAACATCCTACAAAGCAGCCTAGCGGCATGGCGTAAAGTAGCAGCGAAATCTCTAGGTTCTGGTATCCCAATGCCATGTACGATTTCTGCGCTATCTTTCCTAGACGGCTACACAACTGCACGTCTACCAGCTAACCTGCTTCAAGCTCAACGTGACTACTTCGGTGCTCACACTTACGAGCGTACTGACCGTCCACGTGGTGAATTCTTCCACACAAACTGGACTGGTACAGGCGGCGACACTGCTTCTACAACTTACGACGTATAATTGATTATCATTTCGTTGTTAATATAACAAAGGTGCCCACAGGGCACCTTTTTAATAAGTCGTATATTGGAAAATAATTTAGTTATCTCCCCAGTAGGCGGAGAGCAGGCGTGTTTGTTCGTTATTCGCCAGGTAAATTCTTCCCTTATACATGAAGGTTCCTTCTATCTGCCATGAAATACCTCTTTGGGAATTGGATACTTGCTGTACTTCTTGCGTTCGTTTTTCAAGGTTAAAGCGCGATAAGTAAGCCGCGTTATCTTCCACAAAAAAGTTATAAGCGTACTTTCCTGCAACATGAGGTTGTGTTGTTCCAATTTTTGCTTCGATAGGGTCAGTAGACCATTCATCCTTTGAAGTGTTGTATATCATGGCTTGCCCATTTCTGAAAAGGTAGACATCATTGCCAAACTGCACCGATTGAGCAAAAGTGTTGAAGTGTGGACGATTACTTAACTCTTTCCATTTTTTGTATTGAAAGTCATAGCTAAAATTGATCGGCTTTTGTTCGTCTTGAACATTTTGATAGCCAAATAAATAGAGCTTGTCATTAACTACTTGTGTTGACTGTATTGCATAACCAACTGGATTCATCTCGTTTGTTGGAGATGGTGGGGTTGAAATAATTTCCCAAAGTAGGCTGTCTGTGTTCAGGCGTTGTATCTTGTCATTACGGTATGAAAATATGTCACCATCATATTGGTAAACGCTACCTATCGATGTATTACCAGTAATTTCGCGTTTTTTTACAGTTTTATGTGTTAGAAGATCATATTTGAATAACGCATAATTAAAACTGAGTTCATACATTGTGTCATCTATTACAACTGTTGTTTCTCCATGGCCAACCGCTCCTCTCTTTTCAATGGCTGCATGGCCAGTCAGAGACGTTGAATTTGTGTCATCAAGTGTTATGGTTTCTTCTCTAATAAATTGACCATCAACCATGATATCTATGACTATCGTCTGTTTGCCTTCGAAACGGTCATCGTCGTGGATCGCAAGCGTAAAATAGCCAGCATTATTTGAGGTTGAGCGTGAGGCAGTTAATTCAAAATCTTCACCATTCTTTGCTGTTGACTGCTCTGAAACTTTGAATGTGATTTGTCTATTTTTGTCGTCTTTGTATTTAACATCGTACCAAAAGCGATGTTGATATTCATTTTCGTAAAGAGTGAGATCAGAGTCTCTTAAAGCAACGCCGTCTTCGATCGTGCTGTCAGAGTTTCCGCCGCCACAGCCTGAGATAATTGAAGAAACGGCCATCGCTGTTAGTAGTCGATTAGAGTTACTCTTAATTTGAGCTATTGGGTTCACGTGCGTACCTTTGGATAATTTTAAGTTTTTCTTTTTATGAGTACAGACCAAACCAATACCACCATAAATACACGTGGTGATTGATTTGGTGATTTGTGATTTTAAATATCTATATTTCTAGTGCGAGCTTGGTGATTATTTTTGCTGTTTACGTTGAATTATCATTTGTTGCGAAGCTGCAGTTTGCTGAGGCGAGTGTCATTTGAAATCGAAGTCAGTTGGTTTCGATGTGGTTTTGGCTCAGATACACTAATACGATGGGTTTTAAAGTTGAGGATGCCAATTGGCATCCTTTTTTGTTGGCTCTGATTTAGCTAACGCTTGATATTAGATTGGGAGCTTGCAAGATAAGTTCGAACTAAGCTGTCATTGCTTGCGGTTGAATATCGTCGTTATATTGCTTTCTAATTGACAGGAAGTAGTCGAGGTTCTGTTTCAGTGCTTTGACACACTGTGGGTCAAACATCGAACCGTTGTGTACCTCTATGTATTCCATCACTTCATTTAATGTCCATGCTCTTTTATAGGCTCTCTTACTCATTAGCGCATCAAACACATCCGCTAAGGTTACGATTCTCGCTTCTAGTGGTATGGACTGCGCACTTAAGGCGTCGGGTAGGCCTGAACCATCAAACCTTTCATGGTGATGACGCACGATATTCTTGATGAACTGAATTTCTTTTGAACACATTGAACTGTGGTGAGATAGCGAAACCACATCGTTAATCATGTCTTCCCCATATAACGTATGGTTGTTCATTATCGCTCTTTCCTCATCGGAGAAACGCTCGGTACTGAACAATACATTATCTGGAATTCGGTATTTCCCGATATCGTGAAAGGGTGCATATAAGCGAATACGATGGATGAACTGGTGGGTAATCTCTGTGTTTGTATTTGATAGGGTTCGAGCCAATTGTTCACTGTATTTGCCCATTCTAATCAGATGATCTTTGGTTTCCGGATCGCGAGCGTGTCCAATATTCAGTGCAATTGCTAAGGAAGATTGGAAGTGACGTTGCCGCTCGAACAGTTGAATGAACAAGCTTGAGATGACTTGAGTGAGATAAGCCATATCGCATTGTATTGATGATTTAGATAAGAACCCAATCGATGAGGCATTCACGAATACAAACCCAAGATTATGTTCTTGATAGTGAATAGGGGTTGTGTAACTGCTCTGATGGCCGAGCTTTAATAAATGGCAAGTTTGCTCTGTTGGTGGAGTCGAGCTGAGATCGTTGATGATTCGAATATCGAGGGATTCAGCTAATCGAGAAAGTGCCGATTCTGGTTTGATTTCCTGCTCGATGTGTCGATGCTCAGCCTCTTTACTAAGGGCGTCTGCGACAAAGTAATCTGACGCCTTATTGTCACTGCAAAGTATGACCGAAAGCCGAGATAATATGGGGTAATGTTCGCGAGCTAGCCGAAAAAGGTCATTAACAATGGCGATAATGTCCTTATCTTGAGCCGCTACTCTGTTGATCTGGGAGTAGTCAAACATGTTACAAGCCAACCTTTAATTATAGTTATATCATTGTTTATTATTAGTCTTTTTGTTTCATTAGTCTCGAATAAACCATAGCACTGCGTGCGAATAAAAGATAATAACAATAGTAAATAAATGGTTATTTCAGTGTGTTCTCATTAATTCTGTTAACTTGCACATAGGTAGGTGTTACAACCAATTAATGACCAACTGTGAGGTTATGCCTAGGATGGTTGATGAAGGTTTTTAAATTAAATGAAAAGATAAATAGGATAACTGACATGCTTTATGCCATCATAAAGGCATAAAGAAAGGCAATGGACATAATGCCTAAGTGATTGAGCTAGAAGCGGTCAGTGATGACGGTGTTCTAGCGTATATTCAAGGTGGAGAGCTGCCTTGAAAAAGGTAATGTTATGACTGAAGAAGAAAGAATCGAACTGCAACAAAATAACCCGCTACACGGTTTAAAGCTTGAAACCATGATCACTGAATTAGTGGATCACTATGGTTGGGAAATTTTGGATGCGGCAATGCGCATGAACTGCTTTAACACTAAGCCAACTATCGCAAGTGCTGTTAAATACCTTAAAAAGACTGAGTGGGCTCGTGAAAAGGTTGAAAACTTCTACCTTTACCGTTTCAAGCGTATGCCTAAAGCGTCAGACATTGAATACCAGATGCCACCTCGCTCAAGAACGTTCCGACATGGTTTAGAGCCTCGTGAACCAATGGAGTTAACGGTAGAGTCGATTCAAGCTTCACAAGCTAAAGCAGCTTCTGCTTTTAAAGCTCGTCGTGGCGGTAACGGTCGTAACTTCCGTCGTTAATAAGAAGCCGTCGTTAGAAAGAACCGTCGTTAAGAACAAGGCCTCGCTTATAAAGAGGCGTCATTAATAACGCCGTCTAATCAGCTAAAGCGATAAGCATAAAAGACAAAAGGAGCCTAAGTGCTCCTTTTTTAACGTGTGTACTTTATTCAAGCGTGTAAAGCCTGCTGTATTTGAGCCTTAAGCTTCGCGATTTCTCTTTTGGTTCTTCCAAAGATCGGCGACATAAACGATAGCGCTGACCAGTAAGAAGAGCGCTGACACAGAAAACAGAGCGGGCATTTTTAGGATCCACGCGAATGTGGCAGCAAGAAAAGCGACAAAGCAAATGAGTCGACTTGATGACATGACATGACCGAGTTTAATGTTCATAACGCCTCCTAATGAAGTCTCATTTTCGACAGGAGAATTATCCCATTTAGCGTGAACAAAAGGCTAAAAAACAGTCTAAATTGTTATCAAATTTACTAATTAAACGACTGCTTTCACATATTTTAGAGTGGTTATTTTATAATCAATAAAATAGCCATCTGGAGGGTTAGAGGTGAAATTTTATCGGTGGTACTGATTGTTATTAACCTCAATGATCTTGTACTTAAGTGGCACCAATTTAACTATCATAAAAGAAGTAGGCAGTGATTAGAAAACTCGCAATGATCACTGTGTTTCGAACATATTGTTGTGGAATGCGGCGAGAGATCTTCGCTGAGTAATAGCCTCCAACCAATGTCCCCATTAAAACCGCCATGCCAGATGGCCAATCAATCGACCCATTGACGATAAAAAACACAATTGCCGCAAGCGAGGCACAAGCTGAAACCAGCAGTTTGATCCCATTCATTACATTGATATTGGTGTAACCAGCAAGAGCCAAATAGCTTAATGTCACTATGCCTAATCCTGCGTTGAAATAGCCGCCGTATATACACACAACGAGCAGTAATAGTGCTGAAAAAAAAGGTTCATCGCGGATTAGCGGGAACTAAAAACAAAAACGGTAGTAAGTGATATGGTTTAGTCGCCAAACAAAAATCATACACAAACTACCGTTTTCATGCCGAATCATACTTTCCTATCTTCATTCTGGGAAGGCTTTCAAGTCGTAAAGTCTCACCAGACAGCATCACTTATTACCCTGACTCTTGAACCGAACTCTGAGGCTAAGTGCCTTTGTGGTCTCGAGGCCGAGGCTATTCATGAGTATCAATGGCGTCATGTAAAAGAAGCCATGTTGCTCGGTGTTCCTGTTGTTCTTTCTGTTCAAACGCGAAGAATCAAGTGCCGTGAGTGTGGCATAAAAACAGAATCTCTATCTTGGTTGGAGCCTTATGCTCGTATAACGAAGCGCTTAAGAAGCTATATAGAACAATTACTGCCTCTTCTTCCTATTAAGCATATCTCCCGGTTAACGAACGTTCATTGGCACACCATTAAAGAGATAGATAAATCCCGACTTAGAAAAGTGGTACCGCCAGTGAAATGGGAGGAGCTAAGGCAACTCGTCATGGACGAGTTCGCCATCTTTAAAGGGCATCGATATGCCACGGTCATCGCTGACGCTAAGACACACCAAGTCATTTGGATAGGGTTAGGCCGAAGCCGTAAGGACATACGGCCGTTCTTCGAGCAACTAGGCAAGCATGGCAATAATATCGAAGCGGTCGCAATGGACATGAATACGGCTTTTGATCTTGAAGTTAAAGCACACTGTCCGAACGCAAAAATCGTTTACGACTTATTCCATGTTGTTGCTAAGTTCGGTCGAGAGGTGATGGATAGAGTCAGAGTCGACCAAGCCAACAAACTCAAGCAAGATAAAAAAGCGAGGCAATGGATCAAGCGCTCACGCTGGGTGTTGCTAAAAAACAGGGGTAATTTGAATACACAGCAAAACAGCTATCTTACCGAAATATTGAATATCAATAAGGACTTAATGACCACTTATATACTCGGAGCACAACTCAAAGAGCTTTGGTATTGTGAATCAGAAGTACATGCTAAAGGGCTCTGGGAGGCGTGGTGGGCACAAGTACAAGAGAGTGGAATTAAGCCATTGAAAGAGTTCGCACGAAAACTAAGGCCTTATCTTCACGGCATTATCGCATCTGCGAGTTATCCGCTTAACACCTGCACATTGGAAGGGATAAACAACAAGATAAAGCTAATCAAGCGAATGGGATATGGGTATCGAGATACAGACTACTTCTTCTTGAAGATAAAAGCGGCTTTCCCCGGAAAGCCGCGATGAACCAAAAAAAAGCCCCAGCGCTGGTGGCGTGTTTGTGTTTTTCTGTGGCGCGCTTAAGCCATTTGTTTAGTGTTCCGCCAAAAGTGAAAAGCAACGCTGCAAAAAGCAGTAACCAAGGTACGGACTGAGTAAATAAAGCTTCGGGTGTGTGTAATAACAAGAAAGCACCAATACCACCACCTAGTACGCACAAAGCAATGGTCAGCTTTAGTTTCTTGGTACCCGATTGGATCTCATGACGCAGTGCATAAGCGCCACTGATGTAGCCTGCACATGATGCAAAGGTATTGGTCGCGTTTGCGGCTATTGGTGGAACACCAGCAAATAATAAGGCAGGGAAGGTGATAAAGCTTCCGCCTCCTGCAATAGAGTTAAGCACACCGCCAATCACGCCTGAGAGAAATAGAACCAACCAATCCATAGTTTTGAGTCCAATGCGTTAAATGACTGGTTACCTTACTTTATTTTGTTAAGAATATCAGAGCTGAGCGTGTTGAAGGTGCTAGTTTGTGAGTTTGCTACCATCTTTAACTGCTGGTTCGTATTGAAAGTCCAAATGAAAAAAGGAGCCAATGGCTCCTTTCGTTGAGGTTTAATTGATTTGGTAGAGCTTTAAACTTCCACTGGTTTTGCTCTAAAGCTTTTAAATAGTTTCACTAGAATTGGGCTAGATAGAACCAATACCGCAAGGATAGTGAATGTCATCGTGATAGGGCGCTCCCACAGGAAGCTTAGTTCACCATCGCTGATCATCAGCGCACGTCTTAGATTCTCTTCCATCAAACCACCTAAGATAAAGCCAAGCAGTAGCGGTGCTAGAGGGAAGTTAGCTAACCTCAACGCAATGGCAGCCATCGCAATAATCAACATTACAAATACATCCATGGTGTTGAAAGAGACCAAGTAAACACCTGTGATTGAGAAGAACAAAATCATTGGTAGCAATACGGTTCTCGGTACAGCCAACAGTTTAGAAATGTACGGGATAAGCGGTAGGTTCAAGATAACCAGTACGATGTTACCAAAGTACATAGAGATGATTACTGACCAGAATACATCTGGATGCTCAACAAATAGACGAGGACCCGGCTGAATACCGTAAGCGATTAACGCGCCAAGCATGATAGCTGTTGTACCAGACCCAGGAATACCAAGCGTTAGCAGTGGTACGAATGAGCCGCTTGATGCTGCGTTGTTTGCCGATTCGGGAGCAACAAGACCGCGAATGCTTCCTTGACCAAATTCTTTCTGTTTGTCTTTTGGTGCAAGGCTACGCTCCATGCCGTAACTTAGGAATGCCGCAATAGTGGCACCTGCGCCCGGTAGTACACCTGTAAAGAAGCCAAGGATTGAAGAGCGAATGGAAACCGGCGCGACTTCTTTGATCTCTTCTTTGGTCACTTTCATGCTACCGATATCAGACATCTTTTGGCTTTCTTCAGCACTGGTGTCTTTTTCTGGTTTAAGAATGCCCATTAAGGTTTCGCCCAGAGCAAAGGTTGCCATCGCAAGTAGTAGGAAGCTAAAACCGTCCATTAAGTCTGTTAGGCCGAATGTGAAACGCTCGACCCCAACACCTTTGTCGATACCTACGGTTGATAGCATTAAGCCTAAGATAGTCATCATCCACGCTTTGATAACCTGACCCGGGCCAGCAAATGCTGCTACAGCAGAGAGACCTAATAGCATCAGTGCAAAGTAGTCAGAAGACTGGAAACTCAGTGATACGCTTGCTAAAGCCGGAGCCGCGATTAATAGCATGATTGCTGAAAGCGTACCGCCAGTAAAAGAAGAGTACGCAGCAAGGGCTAGTGCTTTACCTGCTTGGCCTTTTTGCGCCATTGGGTAGCCGTCGAAAGCGGTTACAACTGTTGAAGAACAACCTGGAGCGTTGATTAGGATTGATGACGTCGAGCCGCCAAATACCGCGCCATAGTAAACACCCGCCATCAAGATAAGGCCAGAAGAAGGATCTAGACCGTAGGTGATAGGGATCATTAGAGCAATCGCTGAGATTGGACCTAATCCTGGAAGCATACCGATGAAGGTACCAACGAAACAGCCCACGATAACCATCATGATGTTCATTGGCATCACGGCGGTCGAAAGTCCTTGTAAAATTCCGTCTAACATAATGTTGTCCCTACCAAAGAGTGAAGATTAAACCAGGCTCTAGGTAGATATCTAAGCCTTGAGTTAAAAGAAGAAAGAATGCGATCACGAAAGGAAACGATGCGCCAAACAAGATTGACTTGCGGCGCTCTCCCAGTAGGTAAAAGCCAGCAAGCAAAAAGAAACTTGTTGCTAAAACGAAGCCTAGGTATGTCAGTCCAACGCCGTAAAACGCCATTAGCACTAAGAAACCAATCAGTAGTTTCCAGTTCAAAGGCGCGGTTTCACACTTAAGCTTTTTGTCTGGTTGGCCAGTAACAAGCAAAATCAGTGAAAGGCCGATGCCAATGAAAGTCAGTAGGGTAGGCAATGTTCTTGCAGTAAAGGGTTCGTACTCATCACCGGGAAATAGCGGAATTAGGGTAGTTTGGTAGCCGTAGCACAAGCACGCTAGCATGAAGATCATTGCGCCGAGACGATCACTCGAAAGCAGAGACTCTTTGCTAAAAAATTTGGTTGGTAAGTCCGACATATCCAACTCCGTTTGGGGTGTGTAGAAAGTAAAAAAAGCCGTATATGAGCGAGTTAATGAGTAATGTCTGGGATCACTAACCGAAAGTAAGCGAATTACAGTGCTGCTTTAGCCACTTGCGTCTACAACGAATCGGCAAGCTTTGGTAATACGTTACGAATAAACAAAGGAGTTTTAGTAAACTCATGTACGGCGAAACAAGGAAAGAGTAAGAGGGCACTATGACCCTCTATCGTTATTGGTTACTTCAAAAAACCTAGCTCACGCATTAGGTCGCCCATCTGTTTTTCTTGATCTTCTAAGAAGGCGTAGAAGTCTTTGTCGGCTTTGTAGTTATCGATCCAACCGTTACGGTCACGAACCACTTGCCACTCATCGGTTTTGTACATTTTGCCTAACGCTTCGTTCCACTCATCGATCTTCGCTTGGCTTGTATTTGGAGCAGCGAAGAAACCACGCCAGTTCGCAAATACAGTTTCATTGCCGTACTCGGTTAGTGTTGGGATATCTGGTGCTGCTTCAAGACGTTTTGGTGCCGTTACTGCCAGTACTTTTACTTGTCCTGATTTAGACATCTCTAGTACTTCACCAAGACCGGTTGATAGGAGTTGTGTCTCACCAGAAAGCAGTGCTGCCATCGCTTTACCACCAGCATCGTAGGCGATGTAACGAACTTTCTTAGCATCAAAGCCTTCACCTTTAAATGCCGCTGCAACCACTAGGTGATCCATGCTACCTCGTGCAGAGCCACCAGCGATTTTTACCTTACGAGGGTTACTTTCGAATTCTTTTACTACGTCTTCCCAAGTGTTGTATTTAGAATCAGCAGACGCAACGATCGCACCATAGTCAGCAATCGTTGCAGCAACCGGTGTTAGGTCGCGGAAAGATTGAGGGAAGATACCTGTTAGTGAGCGAACAACGATAGGGGTAGAGTTCACCATCAATGTGTCTTCTTGACGCTGTGCTGTTTCGATTAGGTGAGCAATGGCCTTACCACCGCCGCCACCAGATAGGTTTTGGAAAGAGACATTTTCTACGATGTCTGATTTCACCAATACATCACCAGTACCACGCGCTGTCATATCCCAACCGCCACCAGCGCCGCCAGGGATTAGGAAATGGATTTTTTCTACGTCTGCAGCAAAAGTGTTGAAAGAAAAGGTTGCTGCGATAATAGAAGCCGCAAGAGTAGGTTTCAGTGCCTTGAACATGGTTCACGTTCCTTATGTAGGGGATCTCTTCAATGGAGAGAAACTTATGTTTTATATCTAGCTGCTAAACATCACTCTTAGGTGTTGCTAAGCAGATGAAGTTAAAGTTAACGGTGTGTTAACAAAATGTCTTCAATGCGGCGATATTGAGGATAAAGAACATTGGGTGAATAAAGTTCATAAAGTTCACGGGAGTGATAAGAGATTCATTTATATTGATAAATATCACTTAAATTAGAGGATAGTGCGACGTAGAGAACAGTATAAGAAGCGTACAGCACATAGGTCTAAGTTTGTATTGAAGGGGAAGATATGACGTAGTAAAAAGATAAATGTTTCACGGATGTTAAATTTCTAGGCTGGAATTATTCAAGGATAGAATAATGACAAACACAAAAATCTCATTACGGGTGACCGTTGGCGGGATGTTTTTACTTGCAACGGTACTTACGGCAATTGTTGCTGTATCACTTCAATATTACTTTAGCAAAAAGATGGCTACTGAGCATACCTTGTCTAAACTCACCATGGTTTCTCAGGATTTAAGCGAATACATAGGTAGTGTTGATTTAGATGCGATAAACACAGCACATTTACTTTCTTCAGTGAATCGCTCAATGAGCGACCAGATCTCAAGGGAAGAGTCGCGAGATATTCTCTCTGAAGCCATAAAAGGCAATCCGCTATTCTACAGTCTTTATATTGGTTCATCCAACGACAATTTTTTCCAGATCATTAATTTGGAATCCTTTCCTCAGGTTAGAGCAAAAATAGGCGCACAAGATAGCGACAGTTGGGTGGTCATTGACATTAGCAATGGCGAAAAAGGTCGTATTCGTCAAACCAGATACTATGATCTTGATTTTAACCTCAGGGACTCCAAAGCTGAAAAAAGTAATTACTTCCCAACCACAAGACCCTGGTATGTCTCTGCCAATACCGAGACTGTCGAGAAAACCCAGCCATATCTCTTTCAACACCTCCAAATTACAGGCCAAACATATTCATTAGCGTTTGAATCCAAAGCAACGAGCGATACTCAACATGTGATAGGGATTGATATTGTTTTGTCTTCGTTAGCGAGTAAGCTATCTGTGAGTGCGTTGGGTTTAGATGAAGCTAGTCAAGCTGAATCCTTTCTATATTCTAAAGCGGGCAATATTATTGCGTCTAATCGCAATTATCAGTCGAACAACACATTCCCTCAAGCGAATCAAATTAATTGGTCTTCACAGCAACAAAGCATAATAGACAATACATCGCCTTTATTGTTTTCAAATCAAAGTGACCGGGGACCGATGGATTTTTCAGTATCAGGAAAACCACACGGTTATGCGATTGATCTATTGAAAATGATCAGTGAGGTGAGTGGAGTGCAGTTCGAATTTGTAAATGGCCTCTCGTGGGCGGAGTTAACAGGAAAATTCCAAAAGGGAAGTATTGATGGCTTACACTCGGTTCAAAATTACGAAAGCAATGGCATTATCGGTTTATACACTGACCCGATCTATGAACTACCGTTTGCTGTAGTCACGAAACGTGATGCTCCAGCAGTAGTTAACTACCGAGAGCTTGATGGAGAGAGCGTAGCTATTGTATCTGGATGGTCAATGACACCGAAGTTAAAAACTGATTTCCCAAATATTAAGCTTTTGGAGTTTAAGGATATTGAGGCAGCGCTAGACGCTGTCGACAACGAAGAGGTTTTTGCGGTAATTGATGTTAAGCCTGTACTGTCATTTTCATTGGATAAGTTCTTTCATCAGAACTTGAGAGTGAGTGAAGCGCTGCTTGATCTAAAAACAGACTATCCTAATCAATTCCATATTGTTTTGCAGAATAAACACCAATTGCTGTTACCTATCATCAATCAAGCCATCAAGTCGCTTACTGATGAGCAGAAAACGGCGTTAGCTCAAAAGTGGTTTGATCATCAGGCTATGGATGCGGGTACAACGATTCCTTACACGGAACTCTATGAAAAAACCGCAACAGCGACCGCCGAGGGGGAGATGGTTGAGCTAAACCTCAATGGTGAACTTAAACACCTATATTTGAAGAAGATCGATACGGGTGAGCACTACTCAGAATACTTTGCTGTGGTTATCCCTGAGGCTGAAGTATACAGCGCAGTTAACAAGCGAGTAGCGACCTCGGTTAGTGTGACAGGTTTATTAATGAGCCTCACCTTGCCTGTAGCGTGGTTCTTTGGCGCGCCGATTGTGCGGCCAATACGTAAGCTCAAAGTTGAAACTAACAAAGTAAAGCAGCGCGACTATGACAATGTGTCCGTGCTTGATACTCCTATCAAGGAAGTATGGGAACTATCTGTCGCAGTTAAAGACATGGCCGCCGAAATAAAACAGCACGAACAAACGCATGAAGCCTTTGTAGAATCTTTTATTAAGCTGATTGCACAAGCCATCGATGACAAGTCTGCCTATACCGCAGGGCATTGTAACCGTGTACCTGAGCTCGGATTGATGTTGGCAGAAGCGGCTGAAAAATCTCAATCAGACTACTTTAAAGACTTTAAATTTGAAAATGACGATGAACGTCGCGAGTTTAGAATAGCTGCGTGGCTGCATGATTGCGGAAAGATCACCACGCCAGAACATATCGTCGATAAAGGCTCTAAGCTAGAAGCGAACTACAACCGTATTCACGAGGTGAGAACACGATTTGAGGTGCTTTGGCGTGATGCAGAGATTACGGCTTTGCGTAAGCAGCTTGAAGGTGAATTGCCAACGGATCAGATAGCCGAAGAGTTAGCTATAACGAAGAAAAAGTTACAAGACGATTTTGCGTTTATCGCGACATCTAATGTGGGTAGTGAATTTATGAGTGATGATAAGGTTGCCCGTATTCATTCTATCGCTGAAACGACTTGGACGCGTAATTTTGATGACCAATTGGGTTTATCGCCAATAGAGGCGATGAATAGGATACCTAACTCCAGCTTACCCGCTAAAGAGCAACTTTTAAGTGATAGACCAGAACACATAGTGAAACGCGACCGACCATTAGAGTTTGATCCTAAGCATCAAATAAAAATGGATGTTCCTGAGCACTTGTACAATTTGGGAGAAATTTATAACTTAAGTATCTCACGTGGCACTTTAACGGTGGAAGATCGATTCAAAATCAATGAGCATATGATAGGTACCATCAAAATGCTTGAAAGCCTGCCATTCCCGAAAGAACTTAGCCGAGTGCCGCGCTATGCGTCGACTCACCATGAAACGCTTAAAGGTACAGGCTACCCAAGAAAGCTGACTGCCGAAGACCTTTCTATTCCAGAGCGTATCCTAGTTATATCGGACATTTTTGAGGCGCTGACCGCTGCTGATAGACCTTATAAGAAAGCGAAGCCAATCAGCGTTGCCATCGACATCATGCACAAGATGGCTCTGGATGAACATATTGACATAGAACTGTTTAGGCTGTTCCTAACGAGTGAGACCCACATTCGATACGCTGAAACGTATTTGAAGCCAGAGCAAATAGACAGCGTCGACTTGTCGAAATATCTCCAGAAAAGTGCTGCAGCTTAATACCCCGAAATTAGAAGGTGCTTCGCTACTCGATGCAAAATAGGTAAATACGCGGTTTACCTTTAACTTGGCAGGACTTAAAAGCGCACCCAATTGGTGCGCTTTTTCTATGCAATATCACTATGTGTCAATAAGTTCGCAGAAAAACAAGATGAAAAAAAATCTCATTTTTTGAAGTAACAATTTATTGATTGGTAACCCATATTAATAAGGAGTTTACTTGGTAATTTCATCAATAAAAAACTAAAAAATTTCTAAATTACACACCTTTTAGCCATCACTTCACCTTCCAAATTGTTGAATTTAAGTACTTTTCATCTTTCACGGTGAATCACGCGGTAATTCACGCTTTCTTGATTAAGATTCTGAAAAATTTTTGAAGAATCCATTTTGTCATGTTTAAGCCACGAACCATTAATGCTGTGTTCTTACTGCCATGTAGTTTGGCTGTGAGCCTAGCATGTTATGCAAACCCATTAGAGGGCGACCAATTAAAACCCCTAGAGGTAGCTTCAACCGTACAAGCTAACAATGCGCAAGTTAGCAGTGAGCAAGCGACGGTGAAAAATACCTTTGTCACGTTTTCAGCTTATCAAGTCGATGAAGCGCTGCTAAATGTCATTACTAGCATGAGCACCTATTGTCGTGAGGTTGAACTAGGGAAGGACGAGCTTCAGTGTGGTCCATACAGTGATGCGGAGTGGAAAACGGTAGAGCCACTTATTGCTGAATTGACCGATCACCAATATCAGACCCGCAAGGGGTTAGATAGTACTTCGTTGCCAAACCTGGCTTTGGACGAGGGTAAGCTTAACGAAGCTAACCCTTATGTTGCTCCAATGACTTCTGAACTCGTGACCATTGCTCAACAGCAGTCTGAGCAGGGCAACATTCGCGCCTACCAAGAGCAAGTACCATCTCGTTTAGTGGCTGCTGGTGTGAGTGAAACAGAAGACTGGTTATCTGAAGCTTTTGGTGGCGCACAGTTTGATTTAGGCGTCTCTTTAGCGAAAGGCAGCAAATGGCAAGTTGATCAGGTTGAAAGCCTGTTCCCTTTTTGGCAAGCCGACAATAAATCTTTGTGGTTTATTCAAGCGGGTGCGGTGTTTAACCAAGACGACTTCCATGGCCGAGACTTTTCGCACATTGGTACGGGTTATCGTCAACTCGCTGAAGATGAGTACTACGGGATAAACACCTTTATAGATTATGACCATCAGCGCTATCACCGAAGAATGAGCTTAGGTGTTGAGTACGGGGTGGGTTACGGAAACATGAGCTCCAACTTCTACTTTCCTCTGTCGAATTGGAAAGATTCGCCGGACGAGTATGAAGGGATGAACAGCCTTGTTGAAAAACCTGCGAAGGGTTGGGATCTCACGCTAGAAAGCTATCTGCCGATGGATACACGCTGGAAGTTAAGTGGTACAGCGGGTCAATACCTTGGTCGATACGTAGAACATCGCGATGGCAGTAACCCGACCAAAAACCCGTTGCGTTTCGAGTTAAACACCGAGTTTAAACCGACCAAAGAGCTGGCGTTCTCGTTGGGATACCAAAACGAGGAAGGGGCAAGTGAACAGTGGATAGCTGGTGTTAACTATACCTTGTCTCTTGGCGGTTTTTACGAGCCTGAGCGCCGTGAAGTTTTCCAAAGCTCATTACCAAAACAAGACCGTTTAACGGACTTTGTTGAACGTGACCATAACATTGTTTTGGAATACAAACAGAAATACGCAGAGATCAGTATTCGTCTGCCTGAATCTGTGGTGGTTGCAGAAAACTCTCAGCAGTCATTAGCGGAGTGGATGGAGGTGAAAGGGGGACCTGACATCGTCTCTTACACCTGGTTAGGTACTGCTAATCCGTATCTGAACAGTCAGAGTGCTTCGGTACCTTTATTTACCGCGCCAAGCTACCGCTATGACGGAAACAATACACTGTCGCTTAAGGTGAGATACAAACTCAAAAGCGGCCAAGTGAAAGAGTCTAACACCATGTCGATTACGGTCACTGACAGTAAGTTTCTTGAGTCAATTTCGTTTGAACCAGAAACCGCGACCGCGGGTGAAAGCATCGTTGCGAGTGCCTTATTGAGCAAAGCCGTTGCCGATATCCCGGTGACCTATCAAATCACCGCAGAAGACTTAACATCTTTGACGTTGAATGGGGAGACGTTAGAGCTGGAGCCGAACCAAGCGAACTTCGTTTACCAAACCGTCACCAATGAAGAAGGCATTGCTGAGCTGGTTTTACTGAGTCATGTGGCGCAATCCGTTACGGTAACAGCAATTTACGACCAGAACGAACAAGACGCAAAGCAAGGCAATATCGAGTGGTTAAAGGGCAGTGTCTATCGTGTCGACCTGTTTCATGAAGGGCATCATCTGAATGAAGACCTATTTACGACAGAAGCCATCACGGCTTATGTGTTCGAAGATGAAGCGGCGGTCTTAGACCTTTCTCAATACTCGTTCCAATGGTTCCGAAGAGAGCATGATACTCAAAACGAATTCACCAAGGTGGCGAACGCCAATCAGCAAAAGTATGTGTTGAAAGGCGAAGACCAAGGGTTCCAGTTCAAAGTCCAAGTGACAAAGAAAAAAACGTCGGATTCAAAGTCGGCGACAAACAACAAGTAATTCATAACTAACAATAAAACATGAACGTTTTCGTTCACAAAGGAAAGACAATGAAAAAATCAATGATCACTATCGGCCTACTTATGGGTGGTTTTACAGCAACAGCAGCTTGGGCTATCGAAAGTGTTGCGACTGCACCTGTACTGGGTCACCAGCCAACAGTAACGGCTCCTGTAGTAAATACGCCAGATATTCTATGGGCACCAGCACCTATCGAAGTTAAGTTTGATGCACCGACTCTTGAAGACCAAGACGATGATGCCATCACCAAGGTGACGTACTGGCTAGAAGATGCGAGTGGCACCAAATACGCAAAAGTAGATGAAGCGGATATCAGCGAACTGGACGACGGTGTCATTACATTTTCAAACTTCACTGAGTTAAAAAACAAACAATTAAACCTAGTGTGGCAAGTTCATACTCAATACGGCTACCCATCAACAACGCTTGTGTCTAATGAAATGACTTCGAACAATTTTACGGTTGGCGCGAAGACGGCTCTTACCATCAGCGGTACAGCTGAAGTGGGTCAAACTCTGACGGTACACGCGGATGACGGTGCGGTTGTTGACCTGGCTAAAGCAGATGTGACGTTCACACTGACACCAAACGCAACAGACACAGCTGGCCTTTACCCGCAAGGCGATGCTGAAGCGGCGCTTCAAGCAGCGCTGGTTGATGCTGGTGATGACCTAACATTTGTTCTACCGAAAGAGGCACAAGGTTACACGATCACTGCGTCTATGAACGAAGCACCAATTACGCGTGCTTCACTACGTTAATCCTTTGAGATTGCTTTAACCACTAACCAAGCGGGCTGTTTTCAGCCCGCTTTCTCTCGATAGGGGTACAACCATGATACGTCAATCCATCATCACTATTTTGGCTTTATGCTGTTCTTGGTCAGCGATGGCAGAATGCCCTGAAAACCAAGTTTGCTCTAACCACACGCCAGCCATTTCAGGCCACGGTTACCCAACTGATATGCCTGAATGGAATGTCGCACCGAGTGAGAACAACACCATAGGCACTGGCCCTATTTCCGTTCGTCCTATTCAAGATCTCGATCCCGATGGCGATGAGGTCATTGCCGATTCAAAAACCTACCAGTGGTGTAATGACAAGGGAGAGTGCTTTGCGAATTCGCCAACCCTGACCATCAACCCATCGGACATTGATAAGGTGTTTAATAAAGGCGTGGGCTTTAAGCCTCTGACCGTGACATACAGCGGCAAGGTTGACAAGGGCTACCCAGAAGCAACGCGCACTTTTGAAAGTGAACCATTACCCGTGGCACTTAAGTACCCACCAGATGGTACCAAAGGGATTTGCTATGAAGCGCAAACCGTCGATCATATGCAAGTTGCGTTTGGCAATATTGTTTCAAATCCGTCTGGAAGCAGGCGCTATCGATTGAGCTTTCCAACGCTGGCGTTCGATTTTTTGCCGGGCGTGACGGAAATTACTGAATTGGCAAGTGAGCCACCAGTCAACTTCAGCCCATCGACTCCAAAGTTTCAAGACAAAAAGCTCCCCGAAACGCTGGTTGTCAATTTCTCATACGATGGCAATAACCCGATACCGATTACGCTGACCAAGCAACCGATTCCCCCTAGTTTTGGGCTAGTGATATATCAAACGACAGACAGCAACTTGGCTTTGCCTTATCCCGAGGCAAACCCTGAAATCACCATCAGTCACCTTCAATTCCAATTTACGATGGCGGGCAGTGACCAAGACAGAAGAAAAAGTATGGTCAATTGCCAGCAGTTTGACCGCTAACCATCTCGATATGACTCATTCAGTTAGTCATGCATTTAAGGTTGCGAGCACTGAGGGCAAATAGCTGCTTGCCTTCAGTGACTGTTAATCAACCGTTTTGATGCAATCAGCTGTAGATATCAATCTAGTGTGGGATGGCAGGCTTGTTCTCGCCGTTATATTCCATTTACGCAGTTTGTATTCGTTCACTGTGCAATGCACCCGTTTCTTCAGCCTCTAGAGCAGGCCGACTTGTGCCTTTTAACCATTTTACCTTTTTATTTAATCACCAAGAGACCAACAACCATGAAATTTTCTCCTATTTACGCGGCATTGCTCACCAGCTTAGCCAGCATTTCAGCAGCTAATGCTGCTCAACACTCTCAGAACATTGCTAACGAATATGGCGCGGACAATATTGACCCTCACCTGAAGTGTTTAGATCTCAACCCTGTTGGTGCCAGTCCATACTGTGTGGCTAATTTTAAACCGAAAGGGCTTACTCTAGAGCCTAATCAAAGAGTCTTGATCACCACGCCGGTATCGTTCCCGCAGGGGGAGTGGTACCCAGAGCAAGCGCCATCTAAGGTGGTGATTCGAAGTTCTGATAATCACAATTCCACTTGTTCGAGCTTAGGCAGCAACCAGTGGTCTTGTTTGCTTCCTGAGTCTGGTTTCCACAGTACGGGTATGCAAGTTGAGATGTGGGTGGCCGATGGCGTGCGCAGAATGTGGGGAGGCGAACTGACCGTCGATGATTTAGTGGAGCCGGTACCGATGGAGGCGTGTATTGACCGTGCAATTGCCTCGATTGAATTATGGAAACATCAGGGGTTTGATAGCTACCGCTATACCGCAGAAAAGCTGCACTTAGCGCTGGAAGGGCTACCGACTATCCCTTACCAAGACACCATCGATGAAAATGCTCTGATTCTCGACATTTTACACACCTGCGCCTTGCAAAGTGACAAGGTGCCCGCGCTTCTTAAGCCATAACACTGGCGATTCTTTCACTGAGTGCGCCCGCTTTCTATGAAGCGGGCTTAATTAGCTAACTCATTGAATTAACAGCCTCTAAAAAAAGCTCATAAAACCTAAACTAACGGTAATTCACTGTATTTCACGCCAAATCGAGCACAAGCTTGGCGGGTCTTTAAACGTTGCTTGCTGCTGGCTGTGACTTCCAACAATGCCATCTGGATGAGCATATTCGATTGCACTTGTTGCCAATGAGCTCGAAGCGGTTGAGGTTTTGAAGGCCTTTATCTCCATTTACATATTGTTATTTTCAATCAAAGAGACTGAAATCTTAATGAAATTTTCTCCTATTTATGCGGCGCTGCTAACCAGCTTAGCCAGCATTTCAGTAGCCCATGCTGCTCAACACTCTCAGAACATTGCTAACGAATATGGCGCGGACAATATTGACCCTCACCTGAAGTGTTTAGATTTCAACCCACATGGTGCCAGTCCATATTGTGTGGCTAATTTTAAACCGGAAGGGCTTACTCTAGAGCCAAATCAAAAGGTATTGATCACCACGCCGGTATCGTTCCCGCAGGGGGAGTGGTACCAAGAGCAAGCCCCATTTAAGGTGGTGATTCATGGCTCTGATGGGCGTAATTCCACTTGTTCGAGCTTAGGCAACAGCCAGTGGTCTTGTTTGCTTCCTGAGTCTGGTTACCACAGCACCGGTGTTCAGATAGAACTGTGGGTGGCCGATGGCGTACGAAGAATGTGGGGTGGTGACCTCATCATGGACGATTTGATCCCTGATGCGCCTGAAATTGAAAATGCATCCGCGACATTTGTGCCAGCAAAAGGTGAAAACCTGACCCGAGACGGCAAAATGTGGCTAGCGACTCAAACGCCAATCGATGTAACGTTAGACTTTGATTTAGTTAACGGCAGCACAAACAGTTTTGCTAACCAACCTATTCGAGTGCTACTAGAAAAAACGGTCGGTACTGGCGAAGATAACACCACAACAGAGTGGGTAACGCTATCAGGCCAAGCTAGCAATATCACAAATGGTCACAACACCATTACGGGTCAGGTTATCCCTTCACAAGGTTGGGATTCAGCGGCGTTCTACAGTGTATCGCTGGGTTATAAGCTGAACGACAATGACACACCGGTTTCTTTTGTCGATCCGCAAGGCCGCACCACAATGACAGGTCAAGGCGCTTACTTGAGTGCATCGCCAATGCGTATTGTCGATTCTAACAACCCAGACAGTACCTGTGTGTTGACACAAAACACCCCGGAGTCGTGTGACTTTATTGCAAACGGTAGCGGTGTAAAACTGACGGGTCTTAATGTATGGCAAGATGATGACAATCGACAAAGCATCCAAGCGGGCACCCAAACTAAAACGTTACAAGGTGGCCACGTAACAAACGACGTCGCGTTCGATCTTCAAACCACAGGCAAACAGACGTTTACTTGGAACAACGTTTCTACGGTTGTGACGTACAACACTGATGCCAGCCAAATTGTGCTTGCCGATGCTGATGCAACGAACGATGTGGTTTACGACAACGCATACATTAACGGTGCCGTTACTAAGGTGACAAACAAAGGTAACCGAAATGGCAGCCGTGAAGCGCGTAATACTGGTATTCAAGTTTCACTTGATACACTAGATCACAGTGCCATTTCAGGTTTGGAAAGTGTTACTTGGTCGGCAGAGTATCCGCTGGTTGAGTTTGTGAAGGTATACGCTCCTGAGCTACCAAGCCTAGTAGAAGAAGGTTTGAAACTGGTAGAGAAGGCAATCAATGGCACTATCTTAGCGAACTCTGTCGAGTTCTCTGAAGATGGTCAATTCTACTTAGATGTTGCTTCTCTTAACGATGGTATTACAGACGCAATTGCAAACTTAGGCAGTCAGTACGACCAGTACTTCCCACGTTTTGCAAACGTTGTACTCCCACTGGATCTTGTCGCGCATTACCGAGTACACGGTGTTGATAAGGTGAAGTCAAAACGCTTCAATATTGCGATTGGTGACCGAGGTAAGCGTATTGTTAACTTCGATAGCAATGGTAACGTACGGTGTTTGACCAATGTTGGCGGTAAGTTTGCTTTCCAAGATTGTGACACATCACAAGCGGTAAATGAAAATACCGACCCTAATGTGCTGTTTAAATTTGTACCAGCGGCGCCAGGTACCATCACACACCCGACGAATGTATTCCAAGTTCGCCCAGCGAGCGATGATACACAGTGTTTAACGGTGAACGGTTACAGTAGTTACAATGTGGTTAGCCAAGGATGTAATGTAGACGCTGGTGTGTCTCAACTGTTCTCTTTTAAAGCACAATCTGATTTTCACCTAGAAGAATCGATTCTTGCTTCAGGCAATACTGCAGAGATGACGATTTTTTCATTGTGGAATGGCCGTGTCTTTGACCGCAGTGCCGGTGGTGCTGGTGGTAGTCAATGGGGCGATTTGATTGTTTTCTCGAGAAATGGTGACAAGGGTTCAATGAACCAGCACATGTTTGTTTCTCGTTTCGGTATTCAAAATGAAGCGAACCGACCACAAACTGTGCCGGTAGATTTAACTATGAGATGTCAAACGGGTGGTTCATTCCTGAATTACTGGAGCCGTATCCAGCTGACGGCGACCAACAACTCAGATTACGACGCGTATGTTCGTGTTAACTGGAATGAGCGTTGGGAACTGGTTCGCGCGGGCACAACTCGAATGGTCGATAACCGTTTAATGTCTATGCCAGTGGCTTTCGATCAGGTGTATCGTTTCTTCCCAGAGTTTAACCCACACAATGCATTCTTCTCTTTGCCAGCGAATGAAACGAAGTGTGAAGCGGGAATGGGCCGACCAAATCTTGATTTCACTGAGACGAAGAAAGGTTACAACGCTTGGACAGTCGCTCCTGAATAATCGTTTGTAAGCATAGGGAGCAAGGTGACAAACCTTGCTCCTTTTTTGATTTTTACGAATAACACTGATTCTCTATTTTTGAGTAAACCGATGAAAAATACATTATCAATCTCGATTGCAAGCGCCGTTCTAGCGTTAAGCAACCAAGCTATTGCAGCACCAAGCGTGGATATTGAAGGGGCGACACTACAAGGCCTAGCGCATTCGCCGGTGGGCTATTCATCACAAGTCGATGCGTTTATGGGCGTAAAATATGCTTCAGCAGAACGCTTTCAGGCCCCCAAGCTTAATCACTTTAAAGCGGGCGTTCATTATAATGTGACTTCTGCAGGGGATATCTGCCCGCAAATACCTCACACAATGGAAGCGAACGGCGTAGTACAAGAAACACAAAGTGAAGACTGTTTAAATGCGAACGTTTGGCGCCCATCTGGGGTTGAACAAGGCGAAAAGCTGCCCGTTTATGTGTTCATTCATGGCGGTGCATTTGAGCTAGGCTCTAGTACAGTTAAGCAGTTTGATGGCGCGAAGCTTGTTGCTAAAAATGCAGATGAGGGCAACCCCTTTATTCTGGTTAGCATGAATTACCGTTTGGGTATTCTTGGTAGCTACTACAGTGAACAACACTCTGGTAACTACGGTATCCAAGACCAGAAGGCGGCGTTGCAGTGGATTCATGCCAATATTGATAGTTTTGGTGGCGATGCCGACAACATTACTTTGTTTGGTGAAAGTGCAGGTGCGATGTCGATTGGCATCCAATTAATGGATGAGCAACAAAACTCTCACCTGTACCAACGTGCCATCATGGAAAGTAATCCATATGGCGTTAAGTACAAAGATGCGGAGTCAGCGAAATGGGTAGCGGGTGTTGTTCAAGATAAGCTTGGAAAGAACAAAGACATTTCTAGCGTGCCTTTTGAAGAGATCGTGGATGTCCAAGTTCAAATGAAAGCGGCGGCAACGCAGCTGAATAGCTTGACTAGTATTACCCCTAAAACAGCGGGTCTGTTATCTTGGGCACCCTATGTCGATGGAGAGACTGTCCCGTATCAGCCGAGTGAACTAAAATCGATAAATGGCGTTGATGTGACTCTGGGTTTCAACCAAGATGAGTCGAATATCTTTGTTGCGCCGTTTGATGCGCTTCTTGATTTACCCGGCAGTTATAACTCACTGATTGATCTGTTTTTCGGTGCAGATAAGGGCTCTAAGCTGCGTAATATCCCGGAGTTCAAATTAAGCTTCTGGAATAGCACCGCAGCAAAGCGTAAAACCAATGCCCGCAAACTCATGAATCAAGTGCTGTTTGCGTGTTCATCTCAACAGGTTGCGCAAAACTTGGCTGCAGGTGGTTCGAATGCGGCGCTGTACCAGTTCAACTATCAACCTGATTTTAGCCTGTGGCCTGACTACTACGTAGAGAGCTTTGCCAAAACGTGTAAGGCATCGGAGAGTTCATGTCATGGTGCAGAGCTTTCTTTTATTTTCGGTAATGAGGTGAATGCGGTATCCGGACCTGCAGAATTTTCTAGCAAAGATAAGTCGGTTAAAAATGATCTTATGTCGCAGTGGTTACAAACCTCTACATTCACACCGTACGCTTCAGAAAAAGATAATGTGACGGTTTTTAACACTAAGGGTGAGTTTGTTACGGAAAATGATTGGGACAACACGCTTAATGCCAGCTTATGTGAACAAGTAAACCAAGTGATGGCTTTGTAGCCTGTATTGCAAGAGCATGAGCCGAAAGCCTGACTACTATTAGTCTTAATCATTTGTTAGTTAAATGGTTAGGTATCAATCAAAAAGCCACAGTTTATGTATAAAACTGTGGCTTTTTTATTTTCTTGGTAAATCAAATAAATTTCAGGTCAAATAGTAAACGTTTTTCCTCTATTTTTGCGTAGTGATATGGGGTAATTAAATCCTTTCTAGGATTCATTTCAATTCTGATTGGGCGACTGTGTTTATCAAGTTGCTTACTAGGTATAATTGATCTGTGATTACAATCGATGTGATTTTATGAATCTAAATGCTTTAATGAGGTTTTTCTATCAATGAATGTAGAATTTGATAGTGGGAAAAATAAAATAACTTATCGAGAAAAGGAATTACTGCTCAATAATAACGAGTTTAAATTAGCGATTCTTTTATTGGAAAAGCAAGGAGAAATGGTCGAAAAGTCGACCATATTAGATACAGTTTGGAAGAACAAGGTGGTGACTGAGGGGTCGATAAAACGAAGTATTTCGCTTTTGAGAAAGGCCTTTTATGATCTAGAGGCGAACGTTGAAATTACGGCATTCCGTGGTGTTGGTTACAGCATAAGCACTAAACTGAATGTGTTTATCGATAACGCACTGATAAGCCTGGACTCAGAAGAGCCAGAAATTGAAAAGAACGAGCCCTTATATCAGGAGATTACAAGCAAGATATCAACCAAGGCAAAACCTATTTTAACGCTCTTTATAAGCTTAAATCTTGCTGTTGGTGGTTATTTTTTGTACCAGGATTATGCTTACTCAGGTTTATCCCAGATCTCCCCATATATGAAAGATTCTTTTATATCATCTGACTACCATTTAAAGGTCTTGGAGAGTCAGGCTGGTAATAATATCAACCTGATCACTTTAAGGGATCATACTGCGCCTAAGCTATTATTGAACCTTATTAGTCAACTGAATACCGATATGACGCTATTTTATCAAGTTGAAGGTAAGAAGGTTTACTTCGCCTATGCGTTAGAAGATGTATCGCAAAACTCTTATGCCAATAACTATATAATCTCAGTTCACTCTCAAAATGAAAAAATTAAAAATATCCTTGAAAAATTTTAATAAGTATCACTTTTTCTTTCTGTTAAGTTTAGTTTTTATGCTTTTTTCTTTTATTAGGCATTATACGCATCAGAATCGTCACAACTTAAGCTTTGTCTACAACTATAAACAGTACGTTGAAAGAAAGAACGGGCTCAAACTCAAGACATTAAGCTCGACCAATTTTACTGATGAGCACTTTTCCATCATGTCTTACTCTTTTTCGAATAGCGGCGATGGGGTGTTATTTACTTCTGAAGCGCAAGTGGTCGAGAGACACAAAAATGTTTTCGAGTACTGTTTATATGATTCTGAGGTAGAGGACTTTACCGAACATAAAACCGACCCTCATTTTGAAGAGCTGTTTTTCACAGCATCTGACATCGTAATGAAAACGCGAACCCGAGATGTGAGTCGTAGTGCCGTGAATTACTTTAGCCAACACATCGTACTTATCAAGGGCGGAATATTTGAGTTCCCAACGTTGGTATCGCGTTCTCGCAGTCAACAATACGTGCCAATAACCTGATTCAAACGAGTAGACCGTTAATGTCAGAAATCAAAAAGCGTGTAAAACGGTAAATTTCCATACGTACTGTTTCGTCCCATATACTTTCACTTGACTCGTAGCGCTGGTAATACATTAATACCCCATCGGGTTCTGCTAAAGATAATTCACCAATCCAACCTCATATTGTTCAGCTTTTCTGCGTCATACCTTAGTCTAAATTGTCGACAATTATCTTGATTGTCGACAATTTGATCGTGTATTTTATGTTCATGTTGTTAAATTGTTGACAGTTTTGGTTCGACAATGAGAAGTGAGCAGAGTGAATATGAATACTGCGACAAAAGATCTTGCCTTAAGCGCTAACATAAAAACGCGTATTGGTGAAAAAGAAAATACCAAGTCAGAAAGCCTGACGGAATACTTGGTTGAAGCGATAGTTAACGGCGAGTTAGCGCCTGGTAGCAAGATCTCGGAACCCGAGTTAGCTAAACGCTTTGAGGTCAGTCGTGGTCCTTTGCGTGAAGCGATTATGCGTGTCGAAGGGTTAGGGCTGATTGAGCGAATTCCTCATATTGGCGCCCGAGTGATTACCTTTTCTGCTGACAAGCTACTTGAGCTTTACGCGGTTCGAGAGGCTCTAGAAGGCATGGCTGCAAGGCTAGCAGCAAGACACATCACACAAGATGAGCTTATCGGGCTTGAAGGATTATTGTCGACACATTCCCAACATATCGATGAAGTCGAGGGTTCTTCCTACTTTCATCAACACGGCGATTTCGACTTCCATTATCGAATCATTAAAGCCAGCCGCAACAGCAAACTTATTTCTCTACTGTGTGATGAGCTTTACCACTTGTTACGCATGTATCGCTATCAATCACCTAGAGCGCAGTCTCGACCAAAAGAGGCGCTTGATGAACATAAATATATCCTACAAGCAATCCGTAACCGTGATGAAGAGCTAGCAGAAATGCTGATGCGTCGACACATATCCGGTAGTCGTCTGCTTATCGAACAACAAATTCAATCCAAAGGTGTGGATTAAAAAATTACAAAATCAACATTAAACAGGGAGCGTCATTATGAAGTTATCAGCAGGAGCGAAGTTCCGCCAAGCTGTGCAAGACAATGATCCACTGCAGATCGTCGGCACGGTAAATCCGTATTGCGCGATGATGGCAAAGAACTTAGGTCATCAGGCTATCTACTTGTCTGGTGGAGGTATCGCCAATGCGTCTTACGGTTTGCCTGATCTGGGTATTACCACATTGAACGATGTGTTGGTGGATGTGGAACGCATTACCAACGCGTGTGATTTACCTTTGCTGGTGGATATTGATACGGGATTTGGTGGGGCGTTTAATATTGCACGAACCATTCGAGCGATGGAAAAAGCTGGCGCTGCTGCCATTCACATGGAAGACCAAGTGGCTCAGAAGAGATGTGGTCACCGACCAAATAAAGCGATTGTTAGCCAACAAGAAATGGTCGATCGAGTAAAAGCGGCAACCGATGCAAGAACTGATGAGAGCTTTGTGATCATGGCTCGTACCGATGCATTGGCAGTTGAAGGCATTGATAGCGCGATTGAGCGAGCGATTGCGTGTGTTGAAGCGGGCGCAGACATGATCTTCCCTGAAGCGATGAATCAGCTCGACCAATATGTAAAGTTTTCTGAAGCGCTCAAATCAGCGACAGGTAAGCATGTGCCAATCTTGGCCAATATCACCGAATTTGGACAAACCCCACTCTACAACTGCAAAGAGCTGGCGCAATCTCATGTCGACATGGTGCTTTATCCACTCAGTGCATTCCGCGCAATGAACAAAACGGCAGAGAATGTTTATAAGCACTTGCTAGTTGAAGGTAATCAAGAAGCACTGTTGGATTCAATGCAAACTCGTAAAGAGCTCTATGAGCACCTGAATTACCACGACTACGAGAACAAGCTGGATCAATTGTTTTCGAGTGAAGAATAAACACAGTTTCAAATATTAAAACATCAACTTAATCCAATAACGTGAATGGTTAGTTAGTCACATCGGGTCCGTCAAATCGAATGAGATAGTTGCGGTCACTGAATATAAATAGTCAGCACCAAAGAGTGCAGGGCGGCTAACCCAGAAAAGGAGTTCATCATGTCTTTATCTTTGAGTGATCAAGCAACTGTCGATAATGCTTCTGCAGTAAAACAACAAGTAAGTGCAGCACCAGCGATTGGTGGTGCTGGTCTGCGAGGGCAAAGCGCAGGCTCGACGGCGCTATGTACGGTTGGCAAATCAGGAACGGGTTTAACTTACCGTGGCTATGACATAACCGACCTTGCGAATCATGCTCAATTTGAAGAAGTCGCACACCTGCTACTAAGAGGTCATCTACCCAGTGAAAAAGAGTTAGACGACTACAAAACATTGTTGATTGGTTTACGTGGCTTGCCTGAACCGTTGAAAGCCGCTTTAGAACTTATCCCTGCAGACGCTCACCCTATGGATGTGATGAGAACAGGTTGCTCAATGTTGGGTAACTTAGAGCAAGAATCTGACTTCTCTGAGCAGCTATCATCAACAGAACGTATGCTTGCACTTTTCCCTGCCATTATCTGCTATTGGTATCGCTTCAGTCACGATGGTGTGCGAATTGATACACAGGATCAAAGCGAATCATGTTTAGGTGGTTACTTCTTGAAGATGCTAACGGACAAAGCACCGAGTGAATTGCATAAGAAGGTGATGCATTGTTCGCTAACGCTTTATGCAGAGCATGAGTTTAATGCCTCTACTTTTGCGGCTCGGGTTTGTGCATCAACACTGTCGGATATCCATTCGTGTGTGACAGCAGCAATTGGCACACTAAGAGGCCCACTGCATGGCGGTGCGAATGAAGCGGCAATGGAAATGATCCAAGATTGGAAAACCGCCGATGAAGCTGAAGCGAACATCATGAAGATGCTTGCTAACAAAGACAAAATCATGGGTTTCGGTCACGCCATTTATCGTGAGAGCGACCCACGTAACGCGCTAATCAAACGTTGGTCAAAAGAGCTAGCGCAAGAAGTTGGCGACGAGCAGCTTTATGCTGTATCTGAGCGCGTTGAAGCGGTTATGAAGCGTGAGAAAGGCTTGTTCTGTAATGCGGACTTTTTCCACGCATCGGCCTACCACTTCATGGATATTCCAACCAAACTGTTTACTCCGATCTTCGTGATGAGCCGCCTTACGGGCTGGACGGCGCACGTGTTCGAACAGAGAGAAAATAATCGCATCATTCGTCCAAGTGCAGACTACACCGGGCCGGAGCATCAAGACTGGCTACCTATTCATTTACGTTAATCCTTCTGTCTCAAGGTGGCTCATATATCGAGTTGTCCTTGAGAACCAATGAATAGAATTTTAGATAATGGTGGATGTATGTCTGATGTGAAAATTGAGAAAACCCCGAGCCTTGATCAAAATATAGGCGTTGAAAATAGCCAATACAGAAAGGCTCTACCGGGAACTGGCTTGGAATATTTCGACGCCCGTGAAGCGGTAGACGCGATATCTCCGGGTAGCTATAAAACCTTACCTTACACGTCCCGAGTGTTGGCGGAGCAATTGGTAAGAAGCTGTGATCCTGAAACCCTTGAAGACAGCTTAAAGCAGATCATTGAACGCAAGAGCGACTTAGATTTTCCTTGGTATCCAGCGCGTGTCGTGTGTCATGACATTCTGGGTCAGACCGCTCTGGTTGATTTAGCTGGCTTACGCGATGCGATTGCCGACCAAGGCGGAGACCCTGCCAAGGTGAACCCAGTGGTCGAAACTCAACTGATTGTTGATCACTCTTTGGCAGTGGAACATGCCGGGTTTGATAACGAAGCATTTGATAAAAACCGCGCGATTGAAGAGCGCAGAAACGAAGACCGTTTTCATTTTATTGAATGGTGTAAAACCGCGTTTAAAAACGTGAGTGTGATCCCTGCGGGTAACGGGATTATGCACCAGATTAACTTGGAGAAAATGTCCCCGGTTATTCAATCTAAAGAAGGTATCGCGTTCCCTGATACCTGTGTCGGTACCGACAGCCATACTCCGCATGTTGATGCTCTGGGTGTTATTGCAATAGGTGTGGGCGGCTTGGAAGCCGAGACTGTGATGCTAGGTCGTCCGTCTATGATGCGTTTACCAGACATCGTGGGCGTTAAACTTACCGGTCAAAGGCAAGAAGGTATTACGGCTACTGATATTGTGCTTGCTATTACTGAGTTTCTTCGCAATGAAAGAGTGGTTTCAAGCTACTTGGAATTCTTCGGTGAAGGTGCTCGTGCACTGACCATTGGTGATCGTGCGACTATCTCAAACATGACACCTGAATACGGCGCGACGGCAGGTATGTTCTACATCGATGAGCAGACCATTCAATATCTTAAGCTGACAGGTCGTGATCCTGAGCAAGTAGAGTTAGTTGAGCTTTACGCAAAGCAAACCGGACTCTGGGCGGATGATCTCGATTCGGCTCAATATGAGCGTGTATTGGAGTTTGATTTGTCGAAAGTTGAGCGAAACCTCGCAGGACCTTCGAACCCACATCGCCGTTTACCAACCAGTGAGCTTGCTCAGCAGGGTATCAGCCAAGCTTCTTGGAAAGCGCAACACGCGGAACAATATAGCGACGAGCAAATGCCTGATGGCGCGGTAATTATCGCCGCGATTACCTCTTGCACTAATACCAGTAACCCAAGAAACGTGGTAGCAGCAGGACTAGTGGCAAAAAAAGCGAATCAACTTGGTCTGGTTCGTAAGCCTTGGGTGAAAACGTCATTTGCTCCAGGATCTAAGGTTGCCAAGCTCTATTTAGAGTCAGCAGGTTTACTTCCAGAACTGGAACAGTTGGGTTTCGGCATTGTCGGCTATGCATGTACGACGTGTAACGGTATGAGTGGAGCGTTGGCTCCTCAAATTCAACAAGAGATCATTGAGCGCGACCTCTATTCCACTGCGGTGTTATCGGGCAATCGAAATTTTGATGGTCGAATCCATCCTTATGCAAAACAAGCCTTTCTAGCTTCACCGCCATTGGTGGTTGCTTATGCCTTAGCGGGTACGATTCGCTTTGATATCGAGAAAGACAGCTTAGGCACTGACAACAATGGTAAACCAATCTATTTAAGTGACTTGTGGCCGAGTGATGCAGAGATCGATGCGGTTGTCGGTGAGCATGTTAAGCCTCAGCAATTCCAACAAATCTACGTGAAAATGTTCCAGCCGGATGGGGAACAGGTAACGACTGAACCGCTTTATGACTGGCGACCTCAAAGTACCTATATTCGTAGACCGCCTTATTGGGAAGGGGCTCTCGCAGGTGAACGAAGCCTATCTGGCATGAGGCCTTTAGCCATTTTAGGTGACAACATCACTACGGATCACCTATCGCCATCAAATGCGATTCTTGCATCAAGTGCGGCAGGTGAGTATCTCGCAAAAATGGACGTTCCAGAAGAAGACTTTAACTCTTACGCGACACATCGTGGCGATCATTTAACCGCGCAACGAGCAACATTCGCCAACCCAAAACTGTTTAACGAAATGGTGAAGGACGCTGGAGAAGTCGTGCAAGGTTCATTAGCCCGAGTTGAGCCCGAAGGGCAGGTTACCCGAATGTGGGAAGCGATAGAAACCTACATGAACCGTAAACAACCTTTGATTGTTGTGGCTGGCGCAGACTATGGACAAGGTTCATCACGCGACTGGGCGGCTAAAGGCGTCCGATTAGCGGGTGTTGAAGTGATTGTTGCTGAAGGTTTTGAGCGAATCCACAGAACTAACTTAGTGGGTATGGGCGTTTTGCCTTTGCAATTCAAAGCGGGAATCAATCGCAACACCTTAGAGTTGGATGGGACCGAACTGTACGACGTGTATGGCGACATCCAGGCGGGTTCTGATTTGGCTTTAGTGATCACACGTAAAAGCGGAGAAAAACTTGATGTGCCAGTGACCTGTAGATTGGATACGGCAGACGAAGTAAGTGTGTATAGCGCTGGTGGCGTATTACAACGCTTTGCCAAAGACTTTCTCGCGCAATAGGAGCCTGTGATGAACATTAAACAGATAAAAGTCCCAGCAACTTATATGCGTGGAGGAACCAGCAAGGGTGTTTTCTTCTGCTTGAATGACTTACCCGAAGCGGCGCAAGTTGCGGGGCCTGCGAGAGACGAGTTTCTTCTGCGTGTGGTTGGCAGCCCAGATCCTTATGGTAAGCAAACTGATGGTATGGGAGGCGCGACCTCCAGTACCAGTAAAACCGTCATCGTGTCGAAGAGTGATAAAACCGATCACGATGTTGACTACCTCTTTGGTCAAGTAGCAATAGACAAGCCATTTGTCGATTGGAGCGGGAACTGCGGTAATTTGTCTGCGGCGATTGGTCCATTCGCCATTCATACTGGATTAGTTGATTCAAGCCGTATCCCTGAAAACGGTGTGGTCGAAGTGCGAGTATGGCAAGTTAATATCGAGAAAACCATTATTGTTCATGTGCCTATCATGGACGGTGAAGTTCAAGAGTTGGGGGATTTTGAACTTGATGGTGTCACTTTCCCCTCCGCTGAAATTCAGGTCGATTTTCTAGATCCGGCAGATGGGAGTGGGTCGATGTTTCCTACAGGAAATGTGGTCGATTTCTTAGATGTTCCAGATCTAGGTTGCATCAAGGCGACTTACATTAATGCGGGAATACCGACTATTTTTATTAATGCTGAATCGGTCGGATATCTAGGCACAGAGCTTCAATCAGATATCAACAGCGATCCAAAAGCCCTAGAAATGTTTGAGTCTATCCGAGCGCATGGCGCAGTTGCGATGGGGCTTATTGATTCGTTAGAACAAGCGGAATCACGCCAGCACACCCCAAAGGTTGCCTTTGTTGCTAAGCCTCAAGCGTATCAAGCTTCAAGTGGCAAGTCAGTTGCTGTGGATGAGACAGATCTGCTGGTACGCGCTCTGTCTATGGGGCAATTGCATCACGCCATGATGGGCACAGCTGCGGTTGCGATTGCTTCAGCGGCGAGTGTGCCGGGCACGCTAGTGAATTTAGAGGCGGGAGGAGGCTCTCGTGACTTTGTGACTTTTGGGCATCCATCAGGAACATTGAAGGTAGGTGCTAAAGCGCTAGAGACAGAAAGCGGATGGAAAGTTGAGAGGGCGATTATGAGTCGTAGTGCCCGAGTGATCATGGAAGGTGCCATTCGTGTGCCTTTTCCCAAGTAAAGCGATTTTCGTGTTCGGTTAAATGTTCCGAACACAACGCTGAGAAAAGAGCGCAATCAAGTGCTATTGCCGAAGGGCAGGCGCTTGGAAAATGGATGAATCATGGAGGTGGCACTATGTCTGCTACAAATCGAATGAATAGAGAAACGGATTACATCACCGAGTATCAATGGGCGAGGGAAGACCCCAATTCGTTCTGGGAAACACAATCACAAGCCATTGATTGGTTTGAATCACCCCAAAACATCTTACAAGCCGACAAGAATGGGATCGAACGTTGGTTTCCTGACGGGGTAATGAATACCTGTTGGTTAGCGCTGGATTATCATTGTGAACATGGACGCGGTGACAAGGTTGCGCTTATTTATGATTCGCCAGTAACTGGCGTCAAGACCTCTTATTCTTATAATGAACTCCGCGAACAAGTGGCAAAAACGGCTGGAATGCTTGCCGAGCAAGGCGTAACCAAGGGTGATCGTGTGGTGATCTACATGCCAATGATTCCTGAAGCGGCAATGGCAATGTTGGCTTGTGCTCGACTGGGAGCGGTTCACTCGGTTGTGTTTGGCGGATTCGCTCCTCATGAGCTTGCCGTTCGAATTGAGGATGCCGAGCCGAAGGTGTTGATTACTGCATCTTGTGGTGTTGAGATTAACAAGGTGCTGCCATATAAACCGATGGTCGATCGCGCAATCATGGACAGCCGCTGGAAGCCTGAAAAAGTGGTGGTATTCCAAAGAGAGCAGTCACTAGCCGAATTGAACAACGAACGCGATGTACTCTGGCAACAAGCCGTTGAGGATGCCTTGCCACATGTGTGTGTACCTGTTCTTGCAACAGACCCACTATATATACTGTATACCTCTGGAACGACAGGTAAACCAAAAGGGGTTGTACGTGATAATGGTGGTCATGCGGTTGCGTTGAAATACTCGATGAGCACTATCTACGATATGCCGCAAGACGGTGTGTTTTGGGCTGCTTCTGATGTCGGTTGGGTCGTTGGGCATTCCTATATTGTGTATGCGCCATTGATTCATGGTTGTACGACCATTTTGTATGAAGGTAAGCCAGTACGAACGCCAGATCCGGGTGCTTTCTGGCGCGTGTGTGAAGAGTATAATGTCGATGTGCTTTTCTCGGCACCAACGGCCTTCCGGGCAATTAAGAAGGAAGATCCCGAAGGAGAGTTGCTCAACAAGTATGACTTATCATCACTCAAGTCTATTTTCATGGCAGGTGAACGTTTAGACCCGCCAACATTGGACTGGGTCGAATCTCACACGAGCAAACCAGTTATCGATCACTGGTGGCAAACGGAGACGGGTTGGGCGATTTCCGCAAATCCGACGGGGCTTCAGTCTTTGCTTGTGAAAGCGGGCTCTTCAACTAAACCTGTACCGGGTTATCAAGTGGAGATCCTCAATGAGTTGGGTGAGCCTGTAAAAGCTAATCAACAAGGTTTGTCGCACTTAAACGACCACTTCCACCTGGTTGCTTACCGACGGTATGGCGCAACCACGATAGGTTTGAATCGGGTTATTTAAGCCAATTCCCAGGGTACTACGTCTCGGGAGATGGCGGTTACCTTGATGAAGATGGTTACCTATTTATTATGGGCCGAATTGATGATGTGATAAATGTGGCGGGCCACCGCTTGTCTACGGGTGAAATGGAAGAAATTGTTGGTGGCCACCCTGCCATTGCTGAATGTGCTGTGGTTGGTATTCACGATGATTTAAAAGGTCAGCTTCCTCTCGGATTGGTTGTTCTTAAAGATGGAGTGAAAGTGGATGGAGAAGACCTTCAAGCTGAGTTAGTGGGTAAGGTTCGAAATGAGATTGGTGCTGTCGCCTGCTTCAAGCAAGCCTTAGTAGTCGAGAGATTGCCTAAGACGCGTTCAGGTAAAATCTTACGAAGAACCATACGTCAAATTGCAGAAGGTGAACAATACGTAGTACCTTCGACGATTGATGACCCAACAAGCTTAACTGAGATCGCACAAAAGCTCGGAAAATAGGGCGAGGTTCATTTGATACAGGTTAATAGGCGATCCGATGGGATCGCCTTTTTTGTGTCTGGGGAAGAGAACCCTGGCTCACAAAGCACTTAGTATTTCGTTATGCATAAATTGGGTTATATATAGCAGACCATTATGTTTTATCTAAACTTGCGTTTATTTATCTTGTTCGTTCGTCTGCTTAATATGGCGTCAATCCAAACGAAGAACGAAGCGAGACTCCTATGACATTCACTAAACCTTTTCTTTTAGCGACACTGATTGTGACTCTTTCTGGCTGTGCATCACCGGCAATGGATAACGAAAATGAGAATGCTGCACGAAATCGTGGTGCGGTAGGCGGTGCGTTACTAGGAGCGACAGCGGGTGCACTGACTGGAGATGCAAGCTTGGCCGTTAAAGGTGCTGCATTGGGTGGTGTTACTGGTGGTGTCGCGGGTTCAATGAAGGATACGGATGATGCGAGAAATGCTCAGCGAACTCAAGTGACTGCTGATGGCTTGTCGCAAGATAACCGCACTGATGCGGAGAAACGAGTCGCTGAAGTCGAAGCGGAAATTAAGTTGATTGAATTGGAGCAGCAGCTTGTTGATCTTAAGGAAGGCAAAGAGGAGAAAAAAGGCGACGGCGCATAATGCTCGACTCTTGCCCAATAGGTTTAACAACCATCCCATCTCAACGCGAATGACCACGACAACGTGGTCATTTTTGTATCTAAAATACACTGTTCAAACAACGAATTAATTCAATCACTTGTATAGCTAGTGATGGCAAGTAAACTAGACTCTGTTTAGATAATTAATTGGGCTGAGAACCGTACTCATAATGAACGTCACACTAAGAGCTGCAAAGCACACCGATCTAGAGCAACTTAATGAGTTGATGTTTGATCTTCACCATCACCATCATATTGCTTGTCCTGAGCACTTTAAGACGGCTGAAGAGATCGAGCAGGAAAAGAGTATTGCAAGGTACTTAGATGATCCAGAGTGCCTAGTGTATGTGGCGCTCAAAGGGCAGCTAATTGTCGGGTTCATTTCAGGACACTTTTGTGAGCTTATCTCCACAGTGAGCAAGCCGGTTCAGATGGGGAGTGTCGATGAGCTTTTTGTTTTACCGGAATACCGAAAAGCGGATGTCGCTCAGTCGTTGTTTGAGCGTATCGAATCCACTTTCGAAAACTATGGTGTAACGCAAGTGTTTGTCGAGGTTTGGGACTTTAACTCTCCTGCCAAGGACTTCTATCAAAAAATGGGGTTCACACCTCACATTCAATGGATGAGAAAGGCTTTGCACAAAACATAGACAGCGATTTTTTGCGTGTTTCATTACAATAGTTCAACTGCGATAGCAGTCTCCATTTCTTCTATTATTTGTAGGTAAATTCGTTGGCTATTCGATATCTATTGATTTTTATTATTTCTCTGTTGAGTACTACTCCCGCTTTGGCAAACAACACCTTGCCTGATCATATTGCGGGCGCCTTGTGTGTAGTACGTGCTGACAATCAAATTGTGTTAGTTGATGAGCTGATCACGGGGCAATTGTCTCTCCCGGGAGGCACCGTAGTCGCCGGTGAATCACCTGCTATCGCAGCGCAGCGCGAAACCTGGGAAGAAGCGGGGCTATCCGTAACGGTTGGTGATGTACTTGGTTACACAGACAGTGCTGTTATTTATGATTGTATCTCAGATTCTGAGGTGATCAGTTATCAAGCTCGAAACGAGATAGGTGGCTTTGAATTACCTATTTGGTTTGCTCCGCATTATGGCGTCGAAGTGAGTAGGGCGATGTTGCTTCCTCCTACTGCGCTACCAGCAAATGAATACCGCTACCCAGAACAGTGGTCTGAGATTAATGAGCTGTTTCTATTGGCGACAAATCAGCCTGTGACTTATGTGACGGAGCTGGTGGGTGCAGCGCCAAAAGTTCACCAAGTTGAACTAGGTTGGATTGTCTCGCTGCAAAACATGTTCGATAAGTTACCTAGTATCTTTTCTAATACGGTTCTATTGACCGATCTACTCGCAAAACCGTGGGCTTTCATTGTGATTTTGCCATTAATCGCTTGGCATTTTGGTCGCAACTTTGCGTTGAAGTTCGGTTTCACCTTGATATCAGTGACACTGCTGACTTTGATAGCGCACCAAGGTTTTGGTTTCCCACGTCCACACGCTTATCTCCCAACATTGAAATTAGTGATGAGCAGTGGTTATAGTTTTCCAAGTTTGTTGGCAGCGCTTTGGGTGAGTTTAACTTTGTTGGTGCTGTGGAAACTAAAACGTCTTTTTGAGCAGAAGTCGATACTGATTGTACTTGCCGGGCTACTTTGGATTATGCTGTTTAAAGCTTATACGGGCAGTGCATTTTTCAGTGATGTGTTGATGGGCGGTTTGTTAGGCGCCTTAACGACTTGGCATATAGTGAGACTTGATAGTAAACCCGATGTTGATATTAGTGTGCTATTAAGATCCAAAGGCGTTTGGTGGGGCTTATGCCTACTATCAATCGTACTTACAGTTATCTGGCCACTGCCAACGTTCTCATTCTGGGTCGCTATTTTAATGACCATTGCTTGCCTCGTGACTCTAACGGACTCTAAACCTTTAATCGGTCAATTCTCGTTTAAGGTTGTACTAGGCGTGATGGCGATGTTGCTTGCGGGAAATCTGCTGATTAGCTGGGCTGGTAGCTTTGTTTCTTTTAGTGGTATCGCTTCATTTATTGTTGAGACATTACGCTTCCCAATTTTGATTTTGTTTGGTGTTGTGGCATTTCGTTTGCCTTGGGCAAGAAAATAGTCGAACGATACTTGTTAACTACAAAAAGGCTGTGCATTGCACAGCCTTTTTAATGTCTACGATACCAGTCGAATGATTACGAGTTAAAGATAAACTTTTCAATCGCAACCGCTACGCCATGATTGTCGTTGCTTGCTGTGATGTGATCTGCCAGTTTCTTGGTTTCTTCCATTGCGTTGTCCATTGCAATGCCCAGACCCGCGTATTCCAGCATATGGTGGTCATTTTCAGCGTCGCCCATACAGATTACTTCTTCGGCTGTAATGCCTAAGTGTTTGGCAATGGCTTCAATACCAACACCTTTGTTCGAGTTCGGATTTAGGAACTCTAAGAAAAAAGGTGCGCTCTGAACAATAGTAAACTGATTCTTAAGCTGTTGTGGCAATTTACTGATGATGTCTGTCAGTTTCGTTGGCTCAGCAACAATCATGGTTTTAATTATTTCGTGGTCGTCTTCCAACTGAGAAAAATCGAATTCGGTAATATCTAAGCCGTTAATGCGCGCCTCAATGCCGGTGTATTCGTTGTTCTCTGGTGTAATTAAACCATGAACTTTGCTGAATGCATGGACATAGCCACCAAGCTGTTCGGCAAGTGCAGCGATTTCTTTTGCTACTTTACCATTACTGATCTCGCTATGAATGATCTCTTTTGTTGATACATTCTGAACCATAGAGCCATTGTAGAAGAGTACAAAGTCATCCTCGCCGTTAATTGAAAGCTCATCGAGTTTGCTTTGCATGCCTTCTAAAGGGCGGCCAGAAGCCAGAACGACTTTCACACCCGCAGCGCGAGCTTTAGCAATTGCGTCTTTGTTCTCTTGAGAAATCACTTTGTCACTGTTGAGAAGTGTACCGTCCATATCAAGAGCAATCAGTTTGTACATGCTGTTCCTTACTAAAAATTAAAAGCTAACGAAATCTAACGGGCGAAAGGATAAGGGAACTTGAAACTTCAGGCTAGGGCTTTGATCAACTGATTTATCAGTACTCATTTGTTTGACCAAAAGGGGTAAGTGCTTTAAGGTCTGCGGTTGATTAATTTCATCAAATGATTGAGCTGAGGGAAAGTTGTACAAGATTAACGAAATGTTTGAAACCATCCAGGGTGAGGGCGTGTTTACCGGCGTTCCTGCTGTTTTTGTTCGTCTGCAAATTTGCCCTGTAGGCTGTTCTTGGTGTGATACCAAACAGACATGGGAAGCTTTGCCAGAAGACGAGACTAGCCTTGGTGATATCATGGTTAAGACAGAGGATTCACCGACTTGGTCTTCTATTGATGCTCAAGGAATCGTGAATGAATACATCAAGCAAGGTTACACTGCAAAACACATTGTGATTACAGGTGGTGAGCCATGTATTTATGATCTTGTCCCTCTTACTGAAGCATTTGAGAAACACGGCTGTCGCTGCCAAATTGAGACTAGCGGTACATCTGAAGTCAAAGCGACACCTGATACTTGGGTTACGGTGTCACCCAAGGTGGCAATGAAAGCGAAACTGGAAATCTTAGACAGCGCTTTACAGCGTGCGAACGAGATTAAGCACCCAGTAGGAACAAGTAAGGATATCGAGCAACTTGATGGTTTACTGGAACGAGCAGAAGTATCTGACGATACTGTGATTGCTCTACAACCAATTAGCCAAAAAGATCGTGCGACGAAGCTTTGTATTGATACCTGCATTGAGCGCAATTGGCGCTTATCAATTCAAACTCATAAGTACTTGAGCATCGCATAGTTTGTGACTTTGTAGAGTACTTACCCGTTGTAGAAAGCTCGTCAGTTTTAGGTAGGAATGGAAATGAAAAAAGCAGTAGTAGTATTTAGTGGTGGTCAAGACTCAACCACGTGTCTAGTTCAAGCATTAAAAGAGTATGATGAAGTTCATGCGATTACGTTTGACTATGGTCAGCGTCATAAACTCGAGATTGAAGTCGCTGAATCACTAGCTAAAGAGTTAGGCGTGAAAGCGCACAAAGTGATGGATGTGACTCTATTAAATGAGCTAGCTATCAGCTCTTTAACTCGTGACGATATTCCTGTTTCTCATGAACTGCAAGACAACGGTTTGCCAAACTCGTTTGTCCCAGGTCGTAACATTCTGTTCTTAACACTGGCTGGCATTTACGCGTACCAAATTGGCGCGGAAACGGTGATTACCGGTGTGTGTGAAACAGACTTTTCTGGTTACCCTGATTGTCGCAATGACTTTGTAAAAGCGATGAACACTGCGCTAGTTCAAGGTATGGATAAGCAGCTGGATATCAAAACGCCACTCATGTGGCTAAACAAGGCTGAAACTTGGGCCTTAGCTGATCAATACTCAGCACTTGAGCTTGTTCGTAGTAAAACCCTAACTTGTTACAACGGCATCATTGGTGATGGTTGTGGCGATTGTCCAGCGTGTGAATTACGTAAAGTCGGCCTTAATGATTACCTAGGTGACCGCGAAAGCATCATGGCTGAGTTGGTTCGCAAACAGGCTGAGAATAAATAACTTCTGGTAAATCAATAGGTTCGTTATAGGCATCGATGATGCAGTTTCGGCCGTTGCTCTTTGCTTGATACAACGCTTGATCAAGAACTGAATACAAGTCATCAAAGTCACTTAATGCGTTTGAGGTTGCTAAGTAAGCAAAACTCGCGGTTACATTAAGTGGCTTTTTACTTTCTGATAAGAAGACCGTGCTTGATATGGCGTAGTGCAACTCTTCAACTCGTTCTCTTACTTCCGGTGGGGGGGTGTCTGTCAGCATTACTACAAACTCTTCACCACCTAAACGACCAAACAACTCTCCGCTCATTAAATGCTTTCTGATTTGTCTGCTAATGTGAACTATTGCTCTGTCCCCGGTTGGGTGACCATGTTCATCATTGATTTTCTTAAACTTATCTAAGTCTAATAAGACTAGAACATGCTGTTTATTCGTTTCTTGAGAACGCTTCACCCGTTTAATTCGTCTTATGATCTCAGTTCTGTTGTACGCTTTGGTCGTAGCGTCAATCGCTGCTTTTGAGCGAATTGTTTTATTCGCGAACACCATAAAACTCCCACCACACAACAATAGAATCACAATGATGTTGTAAACCCAGCTTTGGCGCTCCATTTTTTCGATATGAAGGCGGTCAATGTTCGCTTGATGCATTAACAAGGAATTCTCTAGTTCCTGTTCATATTTGGTATGAGCAATATCGAGCGCCTCGAGTGCGAGTCGGTTGTCTGTATCTCGCGCTTCCATCTGAATGGATGAATATCGTTGATAATAGATAAACGCTTGTTGGTAATCATTAAGCGCTTTGTGTATCTCAGATAATTGAAGTAGAGCTTGAGCTGTGTATTTGTGTCTTGATACCTGTTCCGCTAACTTCAAAGCTTGCTCGGCATAATTAAGTGCCTCAGCCATAAGCTTTTTCTCTTCGAACATATCACTCACTGCCAGATAAGCATTGATACGAATGCCATCATTGTTCAATTCATTGGCAGCCTCGAGTGACTCTACTAAATAGCTTCGCGCTAAATCATACTTTTGTGTTTGCGTATAAGCTTTACCTAACCCTAAACGAGTGACTGCCATGCCGTAGTTATGGGATGATTCTCTTAGTAATTTATGCGCTTGTTCAAAGTGATGAATCGCTAAGTCGCTTTGGCTTTGATTTAAATAGAGATCAGCAAGGCTGTGATGAACCTGAGCCTTCATTAGGCCTGAAGCATCGGCTCTAAGGGCAAGCGCTTCCTCTAGGTATTGAGTTGATTTTTCATACTGTTTTAGCTCTTTGAGTAAGTTACCAATATCGTTGTAAACCCCAGAGATATCATTTCCTTTTGGGAATGCCTTGATCAAAGATAGATAGGTATTTAACGCGGTGTGGTAGTCACTACGAAAATGATGATTGTTAGCGATGACCCGATGAGTAATGAACTTGGGCAGCACAGGATCGATGGCATCATGTAAGTCGGACTCAAGCCCCGAGCAATAGTAGTTCGCTTGATGATATTTAGCTTGTTCGTTGAGGGATCGACATAATTGGTACTTGAGCAGTGCTTTGCCGGTTGAATCGCTACGAGATTGCATTTTTGCTAACAGAGTCAAAAAGCCTTGCTGTGCCTCTTCATATTGACCTTTGCCGTCTTTCATCAGAGCAGAAAGAAATGTTTTTTCAATTGCCTGGTATTCGCTGTCATTGGAAGCTATGCCATAGAAGGGTTGATCGCGATGACTCATGTATTGATAGAGGAGAGATGATAGGTAAAGCTTATCACCGTAAACAGTCGAGCTCGTATAGCGTGTTTGCAGCATGTTTAACGCACGTTCAGGAGAGTGCTTCAAAGTCGATAGGTAAAGTGTATTCCAATCAGCGTTTGGAGTGTTTATATCAGATGCTCTTGGCAAAGTGATAGGTGAGTCTAAAGAGAGACTTGGACTAACTGGTTGGCTGTGTGTAACAAAACTAACCAAAAATATAAAGCAAAGGAAAAGAGAACGTGTCACAAGAAGCTATCAATTAGATAAAGAACGATATTCTATGATTAGTTTGATCTTGCTTCAATTTTTGAGGGGTGTTTGTGGCAGGGATTGCGAACGGGATCTCTAATTTATTTAGTTTTATCAGAGAGATATCGGCCGTACAATTTGCACGGCCGATACTTGAAATTAGATGTATAATTTCGCTAGGTCAGAAGGCTCAAGCTCTTTGCCTTCTAGAGATTCGTTCCAGTTAACACCTACTAGTACGCCATCTTCAGCAAGAGTTAGTAGCCAATCTTCGACAAAGATGTCTAGTGGAATTTCTAGTACTTCAAAGTCAGCCCACTCTTCAACGTTGTGAGTTTGAGCATCTTCTTTTGAAGACCAGAAAGGCATCACTTCGCTGTTTTCGAATTCACTTGAGTCACATGCTAGCCAACCTTCTTCGTTGCGAAGGCCCCATACCAGTTTAGTTTCTTGTGTTTCAGAAACGAAAAGTTCTAGATTTGCTTGAGTATCAGCTGTTAGTTTGCTCATGGATTAATTCTCTATGTTGATAACGTGGCAAGATTAACATTATAGACGGCTTAGGTATATGCTATTCAAGGAATTATAACCATACTGAAACGTGAATTTAAGATAGCGTTTCAGTATGGTTAAAGGGGGAGGGTTACTTCTTAATCTTAGTGAAAATATGCCATTCTTCTTTGATATTGCCTTTAAAACCGGCCACAGAAGCAACGACTTTACGGTGAAGTGCGTGGTTGATTTTGGTGTCATTGCTACTGAACTCAGAATCACCATGGCCAACGATGTTGACTCTAGAAGGTTGAATGCCGTTGCTGATAAGTGCACGTCTAACGTTGGCAGCCCGCTCTTTTGACAGCATTAGGTTGTGCTCGGCATTACCCACCTTACTAGCGTAACCTTGCAATTCAATAGTGGTACTTTCGTAACGCTTCAAAAAGGCAGCCATTTGGCGTATCTGGTTAAGAAAAGCTGGGTTAATTTCTGTAGAGTTATTGGCGAAGAGTATATGGAGCTCTTTTTTCTCCGACGACTCGAAATATGAACCACAACCGTCGTTATCTATTTCTGCACCAATCTGCGTATCGGCACACAAATCACGCGCATTGATTACGCCATCGTTGTCGTCATCTTGTAGATCGTAAATTTGAGTGACAGGCGGAAGCGCACGATACTCAAATTCATCTTCATTGTTGTCAGCTAAAGCATGGGTAGATATAACCATGAAGCAAAGCGATACAACTGTGTTTGTTAGCTTCATTAATATTCCACCTTTTCATTCCATTCTTCAGGGATCTCAACTCGTAAGCCAGTAAGTAGATTACCAGTTGCGTTCATAACGCGATATTTTGCGTATTGCTCGTCATACTTGGCATCTAAATAGCCTTTACGAGCTTCAAACAGTTCATTCTCGGTATTGAGCAAATCGAGAAGGGTACGTTTACCGATGCGGTATTGCTTCTCATATGAGATAACCGTATCTGATGCCGAGTCTACGTGATCAGATAGGAATTCTTTTTGCTGGACCGTCAAATCCAGAGCACTCCAGGAAAGACGTAAGCTCTCTTCGACATTGCGGTACGTGCTCTCACGAAGATCCTTGGCTTTGTTCAGTTGGTAAGCGGCGCTTTCAGCGCGGTCTTGATCTGAACCACCATTATAAAGATTGTACCTCAAGCGAACCATTGCCGAGAATTCATCACTACTTCCTTCTGTACCTCCGGCATCATCACGCCAGGTTTGCGCTGCTTCAAAAGACACTGTTGGGTAGTTGGTGCTTTTCGACTGCTTATACTGAAACTTTGCTGAATCAACGTCGGCTTGAGCTATCTTGATCACAGGGTGTTGATTGAAGGCTTTTGCTAGGGCGCCATCAACAGTGTATGGAATAGCACCAGCATCGGCACGAGGAAAGGTTAGCCCCAGCGGAGATTGTCCGACAAGTCGCTTAAATTGAGTGTGAGTGTCAAACAAGTTATTTTGAGCTGCGAGTAAGTTACCATGTGCTTTAGCAATACGAGCTTCTACTTGAGACATATCTGCTGTCGAGCCAATTCCTGACTCCACGCGCTTACGAATATCACTGTATATCTCTTTGTGTGTCGCTAAGTTGCTTTCTGAGAGAGAAAGAACTTCATAAGCTTTAACTGCGTCAAGATACACTTTTGTTACTTCAAGTGCTATGTCCTGGGCGTTAGATAACAGTTGATAGCGCACAGACTCAGCGTCAGCCGCAGTACGATCGATGTCATTTGACGTATTAGCCCCATCCCATATCAATTGGGTTAACGTAATCGTTGCTTCTTTTCGTGTTAGGTCGGTGGTGTCTTGGTTGGTCGCGAGATCAGTATGTTCATAACCAATACCTCCATCTAAATCGATACTTGGTCGGTAGGCTCCCCCTGATGCATCATTCAAGTAACGTTTACTAATATACTCGTTGTAAGCACTTTTGATTTCAGGGTTACTTTCTAAAGTAAATGCTACAGCCTGCTCTAAGGTTTGTGCGCCAGCCGGCAAACTCAGCGCTATCGCTAATCCTAATGTTGTTGCTTGAATGCAATTCAATTTCCATCTCCCCAAATGGACTGACACCGAAATATGAGCTTTACTTGATAAAGACACAAAATTTAGGTGAACCGCCAAAAAAATAACGTTCGCTCTAGAAGCTGCCGTAAATGGTTGTAAATTTTTTAACAGATCATCGTGCGTTTTATTTTGATTTTGAGCACTGAAATCTTTTATTTGTATTCGAATTATCTTTCGCTAACACAATAACTTATATTGATGTTTTACGCACCTGAATTGTTACTTGTTGTGAGCATTGTCATTAACTTCCATTTAAGGTTGTTAAATAATAGAATCATAACTATGAATGATGTGTTTATAGGTGTTATATTTTAACTAATATTACAAAGAGATGTCACTATTTTGACGTTGATGGCAAAAGATGGGTTTTAGGGGTTAATATGGACATGACGACTTTGAATTTGGCTGGTGCACTAGCACTGGGCCAGCGCATTGTTATTTCAACAGATGGCACGATTAAAGTCCTAGAAGAAGGCGAGTCACTTCAGGCGGGAGATGTCATCTTAGAATCTCTTAATGAATCAAATAGCCCTGAAGTTTCCGCGAAGCGATTCTCACCAGAAGATGGTGAGATTGAACTCGACCAAGATATTGCTGATATATTCGCAGCCTTAGAAGAAGGTCAAGACCCTGCAGAATTAGGTGAAGAGTTCGCAACCGCTGTTGGTCAAAATGGTTCAAGTCTAGGCACCAGCGGTACCATTGAGCGAGATGGTGAAGAAACTATCCCTGATACCGAGTTCGTAACCGAAGGCTTCGAAGCGTTGGGCATGTCCCGCACTCAAAGTTTAAGCCTTCTTGATGCCTATCGTTCTATCTCAGAATCTTCAACTGAATCTAATAGCGCCCCTCTATTTACAGATGCCAACAATGTCGTTGTCGGAGGTACTGTCTCTTTCACAACGGATGAAGATACCCCTGTTAGCGGTACATTAAGTGCTTCTGACGACGATAATGATGCTCTTTCTTTTGCTATGTCCCAACCGCCAGCAAACGGAACCGTCACTTTAAACAGTGATGGTAGTTGGACATACATCCCAAATAATGATTTCAATGGTGACGATAGTTTCTCGGTCGTTGTATCCGATGGCCAAGGTGGTACTGATACGATCACTGTGAATGTTGGCGTTAACCCTGTCAACGATACCCCACTTATTACAGATACAAATGGCAACCCACTTGGCGACAATATAGCCGTAACTACTGATGAAGACACACCAGTCAACGGTAGCCTTTCAGCATCTGACACTGATGGTGATTCATTAAACTTCTCTAAAGGCACTGAACCATCCAACGGCACCGTTGTTGTAGATGAAGACGGCAACTGGACCTACACACCAAACGAAAATTACAACGGCAATGATAGCTTCACTGTTGTTGTTAGCGATGGAAATGGCGGAACAGACACTATTACTGTTAATGTTGATGTGGAGGAAATCAATGACGGCCCAACCATCGATGTGGTGGCAGAGGCAGCGTTCAATGAAAACGACGCGGCGGTAGATACCGTGGTGGCGACGTTCACGGCGTCGGATGAAGAAGACGGCACACCAAGTGTGGCCTTCACGCCGGGCACAAACACCGATGGTTACTACGCGATCAGCGGCACCGATGTGGTACTGACGCAAGCGGGTGTTGACGCGGTGAATGCAGGCGAGACACTGCCAGCGGTGAGCCTAACGGCGACCGATAGCGACAATGCGACGGCGGTTGACAGCGATACACCAACTTATAACGCTCAAAATGACGGCCCAACCATCGATGTGGTGGCAGAGGCAGCGTTCAATGAAAACGACGCGGCGGTAGATACCGTGGTGGCGACGTTCACGGCGTCGGATGAAGAAGACGGCACACCAAGTGTGGCCTTCACGCCGGGCACAAACACCGATGGTTACTACGCGATCAGCGGCACCGATGTGGTACTGACGCAAGCGGGTGTTGACGCGGTGAATGCAGGCGAGACACTGCCAGCGGTGAGCCTAACGGCGACCGATAGCGACAATGCGACGGCGGTTGACAGCGATACACCAACTTATAACGCTCAAAATGACGGCCCAACCATCGATGTGGTGGCAGAGGCAGCGTTCAATGAAAACGACGCGGCGGTAGATACCGTGGTGGCGACGTTCACGGCGTCGGATGAAGAAGACGGCACACCAAGTGTGGCCTTCACGCCGGGCACAAACACCGATGGTTACTACGCGATCAGCGGCACCGATGTGGTACTGACGCAAGCGGGTGTTGACGCGGTGAATGCAGGCGAGACACTGCCAGCGGTGAGCCTAACGGCGACCGATAGCGACAATGCGACGGCGGTTGACAGCGATACACCAACTTATAACGCTCAAAATGACGGCCCAACCATCGATGTGGTGGCAGAGGCAGCGTTCAATGAAAACGACGCGGCGGTAGATACCGTGGTGGCGACGTTCACGGCGTCGGATGAAGAAGACGGCACACCAAGTGTGGCCTTCACGCCGGGCACAAACACCGATGGTTACTACGCGATCAGCGGCACCGATGTGGTACTGACGCAAGCGGGTGTTGACGCGGTGAATGCAGGCGAGACACTGCCAGCGGTGAGCCTAACGGCGACCGATAGCGACAATGCGACGGCGGTTGACAGCGATACACCAACTTATAACGCTCAAAATGACGGCCCAACCATCGATGTGGTGGCAGAGGCAGCGTTCAATGAAAACGACGCGGCGGTAGATACCGTGGTGGCGACGTTCACGGCGTCGGATGAAGAAGACGGCACACCAAGTGTGGCCTTCACGCCGGGCACAAACACCGATGGTTACTACGCGATCAGCGGCACCGATGTGGTACTGACGCAAGCGGGTGTTGACGCGGTGAATGCAGGCGAGACACTGCCAGCGGTGAGCCTAACGGCGACCGATAGCGACAATGCGACGGCGGTTGACAGCGATACACCAACTTATAACGCTCAAAATGACGGCCCAACCATCGATGTGGTGGCAGAGGCAGCGTTCAATGAAAACGACGCGGCGGTAGATACCGTGGTGGCGACGTTCACGGCGTCGGATGAAGAAGACGGCACACCAAGTGTGGCCTTCACGCCGGGCACAAACACCGATGGTTACTACGCGATCAGCGGCACCGATGTGGTACTGACGCAAGCGGGTGTTGACGCGGTGAATGCAGGCGAGACACTGCCAGCGGTGAGCCTAACGGCGACCGATAGCGACAATGCGACGGCGGTTGACAGCGATACACCAACTTATAACGCTCAAAATGACGGCCCAACCATCGATGTGGTGGCAGAGGCAGCGTTCAATGAAAACGACGCGGCGGTAGATACCGTGGTGGCGACGTTCACGGCGTCGGATGAAGAAGACGGCACACCAAGTGTGGCCTTCACGCCGGGCACAAACACCGATGGTTACTACGCGATCAGCGGCACCGATGTGGTACTGACGCAAGCGGGTGTTGACGCGGTGAATGCAGGCGAGACACTGCCAGCGGTGAGCCTAACGGCGACCGATAGCGACAATGCGACGGCGGTTGACAGCGATACACCAACTTATAACGCTCAAAATGACGGCCCAACCATCGATGTGGTGGCAGAGGCAGCGTTCAATGAAAACGACGCGGCGGTAGATACCGTGGTGGCGACGTTCACGGCGTCGGATGAAGAAGACGGCACACCAAGTGTGGCCTTCACGCCGGGCACAAACACCGATGGTTACTACGCGATCAGCGGCACCGATGTGGTACTGACGCAAGCGGGTGTTGACGCGGTGAATGCAGGCGAGACACTGCCAGCGGTGAGCCTAACGGCGACCGATAGCGACAATGCGACGGCGGTTGACAGCGATACACCAACTTATAACGCTCAAAATGACGGCCCAACCATCGATGTGGTGGCAGAGGCAGCGTTCAATGAAAACGACGCGGCGGTAGATACCGTGGTGGCGACGTTCACGGCGTCGGATGAAGAAGACGGCACACCAAGTGTGGCCTTCACGCCGGGCACAAACACCGATGGTTACTACGCGATCAGCGGCACCGATGTGGTACTGACGCAAGCGGGTGTTGACGCGGTGAATGCAGGCGAGACACTGCCAGCGGTGAGCCTAACGGCGACCGATAGCGACAATGCGACGGCGGTTGACAGCGATACACCAACTTATAACGCTCAAAATGACGGCCCAACCATCGATGTGGTGGCAGAGGCAGCGTTCAATGAAAACGACGCGGCGGTAGATACCGTGGTGGCGACGTTCACGGCGTCGGATGAAGAAGACGGCACACCAAGTGTGGCCTTCACGCCGGGCACAAACACCGATGGTTACTACGCGATCAGCGGCACCGATGTGGTACTGACGCAAGCGGGTGTTGACGCGGTGAATGCAGGCGAGACACTGCCAGCGGTGAGCCTAACGGCGACCGATAGCGACAATGCGACGGCGGTTGACAGCGATACACCAACTTATAACGCTCAAAATGACGGCCCAACCATCGATGTGGTGGCAGAGGCAGCGTTCAATGAAAACGACGCGGCGGTAGATACCGTGGTGGCGACGTTCACGGCGTCGGATGAAGAAGACGGCACACCAAGTGTGGCCTTCACGCCGGGCACAAACACCGATGGTTACTACGCGATCAGCGGCACCGATGTGGTACTGACGCAAGCGGGTGTTGACGCGGTGAATGCAGGCGAGACACTGCCAGCGGTGAGCCTAACGGCGACCGATAGCGACAATGCGACGGCGGTTGACAGCGATACACCAACTTATAACGCTCAAAATGACGGCCCAACCATCGATGTGGTGGCAGAGGCAGCGTTCAATGAAAACGACGCGGCGGTAGATACCGTGGTGGCGACGTTCACGGCGTCGGATGAAGAAGACGGCACACCAAGTGTGGCCTTCACGCCGGGCACAAACACCGATGGTTACTACGCGATCAGCGGCACCGATGTGGTACTGACGCAAGCGGGTGTTGACGCGGTGAATGCAGGCGAGACACTGCCAGCGGTGAGCCTAACGGCGACCGATAGCGACAATGCGACGGCGGTTGACAGCGATACACCAACTTATAACGCTCAAAATGACGGCCCAACCATCGATGTGGTGGCAGAGGCAGCGTTCAATGAAAACGACGCGGCGGTAGATACCGTGGTGGCGACGTTCACGGCGTCGGATGAAGAAGACGGCACACCAAGTGTGGCCTTCACGCCGGGCACAAACACCGATGGTTACTACGCGATCAGCGGCACCGATGTGGTACTGACGCAAGCGGGTGTTGACGCGGTGAATGCAGGCGAGACACTGCCAGCGGTGAGCCTAACGGCGACCGATAGCGACAATGCGACGGCGGTTGACAGCGATACACCAACTTATAACGCTCAAAATGACGGCCCAACCATCGATGTGGTGGCAGAGGCAGCGTTCAATGAAAACGACGCGGCGGTAGATACCGTGGTGGCGACGTTCACGGCGTCGGATGAAGAAGACGGCACACCAAGTGTGGCCTTCACGCCGGGCACAAACACCGATGGTTACTACGCGATCAGCGGCACCGATGTGGTACTGACGCAAGCGGGTGTTGACGCGGTGAATGCAGGCGAGACACTGCCAGCGGTGAGCCTAACGGCGACCGATAGCGACAATGCGACGGCGGTTGACAGCGATACACCAACTTATAACGCTCAAAATGACGGCCCAACCATCGATGTGGTGGCAGAGGCAGCGTTCAATGAAAACGACGCGGCGGTAGATACCGTGGTGGCGACGTTCACGGCGTCGGATGAAGAAGACGGCACACCAAGTGTGGCCTTCACGCCGGGCACAAACACCGATGGTTACTACGCGATCAGCGGCACCGATGTGGTACTGACGCAAGCGGGTGTTGACGCGGTGAATGCAGGCGAGACACTGCCAGCGGTGAGCCTAACGGCGACCGATAGCGACAATGCGACGGCGGTTGACAGCGATACACCAACTTATAACGCTCAAAATGACGGCCCAACCATCGATGTGGTGGCAGAGGCAGCGTTCAATGAAAACGACGCGGCGGTAGATACCGTGGTGGCGACGTTCACGGCGTCGGATGAAGAAGACGGCACACCAAGTGTGGCCTTCACGCCGGGCACAAACACCGATGGTTACTACGCGATCAGCGGCACCGATGTGGTACTGACGCAAGCGGGTGTTGACGCGGTGAATGCAGGCGAGACACTGCCAGCGGTGAGCCTAACGGCGACCGATAGCGACAATGCGACGGCGGTTGACAGCGATACACCAACTTATAACGCTCAAAATGACGGCCCAACCATCGATGTGGTGGCAGAGGCAGCGTTCAATGAAAACGACGCGGCGGTAGATACCGTGGTGGCGACGTTCACGGCGTCGGATGAAGAAGACGGCACACCAAGTGTGGCCTTCACGCCGGGCACAAACACCGATGGTTACTACGCGATCAGCGGCACCGATGTGGTACTGACGCAAGCGGGTGTTGACGCGGTGAATGCAGGCGAGACACTGCCAGCGGTGAGCCTAACGGCGACCGATAGCGACAATGCGACGGCGGTTGACAGCGATACACCAACTTATAACGCTCAAAATGACGGCCCAACCATCGATGTGGTGGCAGAGGCAGCGTTCAATGAAAACGACGCGGCGGTAGATACCGTGGTGGCGACGTTCACGGCGTCGGATGAAGAAGACGGCACACCAAGTGTGGCCTTCACGCCGGGCACAAACACCGATGGTTACTACGCGATCAGCGGCACCGATGTGGTACTGACGCAAGCGGGTGTTGACGCGGTGAATGCAGGCGAGACACTGCCAGCGGTGAGCCTAACGGCGACCGATAGCGACAATGCGACGGCGGTTGACAGCGATACACCAACTTATAACGCTCAAAATGACGGCCCAACCATCGATGTGGTGGCAGAGGCAGCGTTCAATGAAAACGACGCGGCGGTAGATACCGTGGTGGCGACGTTCACGGCGTCGGATGAAGAAGACGGCACACCAAGTGTGGCCTTCACGCCGGGCACAAACACCGATGGTTACTACGCGATCAGCGGCACCGATGTGGTACTGACGCAAGCGGGTGTTGACGCGGTGAATGCAGGCGAGACACTGCCAGCGGTGAGCCTAACGGCGACCGATAGCGACAATGCGACGGCGGTTGACAGCGATACACCAACTTATAACGCTCAAAATGACGGCCCAACCATCGATGTGGTGGCAGAGGCAGCGTTCAATGAAAACGACGCGGCGGTAGATACCGTGGTGGCGACGTTCACGGCGTCGGATGAAGAAGACGGCACACCAAGTGTGGCCTTCACGCCGGGCACAAACACCGATGGTTACTACGCGATCAGCGGCACCGATGTGGTACTGACGCAAGCGGGTGTTGACGCGGTGAATGCAGGCGAGACACTGCCAGCGGTGAGCCTAACGGCGACCGATAGCGACAATGCGACGGCGGTTGACAGCGATACACCAACTTATAACGCTCAAAATGACGGCCCAACCATCGATGTGGTGGCAGAGGCAGCGTTCAATGAAAACGACGCGGCGGTAGATACCGTGGTGGCGACGTTCACGGCGTCGGATGAAGAAGACGGCACACCAAGTGTGGCCTTCACGCCGGGCACAAACACCGATGGTTACTACGCGATCAGCGGCACCGATGTGGTACTGACGCAAGCGGGTGTTGACGCGGTGAATGCAGGCGAGACACTGCCAGCGGTGAGCCTAACGGCGACCGATAGCGACAATGCGACGGCGGTTGACAGCGATACACCAACTTATAACGCTCAAAATGACGGCCCAACCATCGATGTGGTGGCAGAGGCAGCGTTCAATGAAAACGACGCGGCGGTAGATACCGTGGTGGCGACGTTCACGGCGTCGGATGAAGAAGACGGCACACCAAGTGTGGCCTTCACGCCGGGCACAAACACCGATGGTTACTACGCGATCAGCGGCACCGATGTGGTACTGACGCAAGCGGGTGTTGACGCGGTGAATGCAGGCGAGACACTGCCAGCGGTGAGCCTAACGGCGACCGATAGCGACAATGCGACGGCGGTTGACAGCGATACACCAACTTATAACGCTCAAAATGACGGCCCAACCATCGATGTGGTGGCAGAGGCAGCGTTCAATGAAAACGACGCGGCGGTAGATACCGTGGTGGCGACGTTCACGGCGTCGGATGAAGAAGACGGCACACCAAGTGTGGCCTTCACGCCGGGCACAAACACCGATGGTTACTACGCGATCAGCGGCACCGATGTGGTACTGACGCAAGCGGGTGTTGACGCGGTGAATGCAGGCGAGACACTGCCAGCGGTGAGCCTAACGGCGACCGATAGCGACAATGCGACGGCGGTTGACAGCGATACACCAACTTATAACGCTCAAAATGACGGCCCAACCATCGATGTGGTGGCAGAGGCAGCGTTCAATGAAAACGACGCGGCGGTAGATACCGTGGTGGCGACGTTCACGGCGTCGGATGAAGAAGACGGCACACCAAGTGTGGCCTTCACGCCGGGCACAAACACCGATGGTTACTACGCGATCAGCGGCACCGATGTGGTACTGACGCAAGCGGGTGTTGACGCGGTGAATGCAGGCGAGACACTGCCAGCGGTGAGCCTAACGGCGACCGATAGCGACAATGCGACGGCGGTTGACAGCGATACACCAACTTATAACGCTCAAAATGACGGCCCAACCATCGATGTGGTGGCAGAGGCAGCGTTCAATGAAAACGACGCGGCGGTAGATACCGTGGTGGCGACGTTCACGGCGTCGGATGAAGAAGACGGCACACCAAGTGTGGCCTTCACGCCGGGCACAAACACCGATGGTTACTACGCGATCAGCGGCACCGATGTGGTACTGACGCAAGCGGGTGTTGACGCGGTGAATGCAGGCGAGACACTGCCAGCGGTGAGCCTAACGGCGACCGATAGCGACAATGCGACGGCGGTTGACAGCGATACACCAACTTATAACGCTCAAAATGACGGCCCAACCATCGATGTGGTGGCAGAGGCAGCGTTCAATGAAAACGACGCGGCGGTAGATACCGTGGTGGCGACGTTCACGGCGTCGGATGAAGAAGACGGCACACCAAGTGTGGCCTTCACGCCGGGCACAAACACCGATGGTTACTACGCGATCAGCGGCACCGATGTGGTACTGACGCAAGCGGGTGTTGACGCGGTGAATGCAGGCGAGACACTGCCAGCGGTGAGCCTAACGGCGACCGATAGCGACAATGCGACGGCGGTTGACAGCGATACACCAACTTATAACGCTCAAAATGACGGCCCAACCATCGATGTGGTGGCAGAGGCAGCGTTCAATGAAAACGACGCGGCGGTAGATACCGTGGTGGCGACGTTCACGGCGTCGGATGAAGAAGACGGCACACCAAGTGTGGCCTTCACGCCGGGCACAAACACCGATGGTTACTACGCGATCAGCGGCACCGATGTGGTACTGACGCAAGCGGGTGTTGACGCGGTGAATGCAGGCGAGACACTGCCAGCGGTGAGCCTAACGGCGACCGATAGCGACAATGCGACGGCGGTTGACAGCGATACACCAACTTATAACGCTCAAAATGACGGCCCAACCATCGATGTGGTGGCAGAGGCAGCGTTCAATGAAAACGACGCGGCGGTAGATACCGTGGTGGCGACGTTCACGGCGTCGGATGAAGAAGACGGCACACCAAGTGTGGCCTTCACGCCGGGCACAAACACCGATGGTTACTACGCGATCAGCGGCACCGATGTGGTACTGACGCAAGCGGGTGTTGACGCGGTGAATGCAGGCGAGACACTGCCAGCGGTGAGCCTAACGGCGACCGATAGCGACAATGCGACGGCGGTTGACAGCGATACACCAACTTATAACGCTCAAAATGACGGCCCAACCATCGATGTGGTGGCAGAGGCAGCGTTCAATGAAAACGACGCGGCGGTAGATACCGTGGTGGCGACGTTCACGGCGTCGGATGAAGAAGACGGCACACCAAGTGTGGCCTTCACGCCGGGCACAAACACCGATGGTTACTACGCGATCAGCGGCACCGATGTGGTACTGACGCAAGCGGGTGTTGACGCGGTGAATGCAGGCGAGACACTGCCAGCGGTGAGCCTAACGGCGACCGATAGCGACAATGCGACGGCGGTTGACAGCGATACACCAACTTATAACGCTCAAAATGACGGCCCAACCATCGATGTGGTGGCAGAGGCAGCGTTCAATGAAAACGACGCGGCGGTAGATACCGTGGTGGCGACGTTCACGGCGTCGGATGAAGAAGACGGCACACCAAGTGTGGCCTTCACGCCGGGCACAAACACCGATGGTTACTACGCGATCAGCGGCACCGATGTGGTACTGACGCAAGCGGGTGTTGACGCGGTGAATGCAGGCGAGACACTGCCAGCGGTGAGCCTAACGGCGACCGATAGCGACAATGCGACGGCGGTTGACAGCGATACACCAACTTATAACGCTCAAAATGACGGCCCAACCATCGATGTGGTGGCAGAGGCAGCGTTCAATGAAAACGACGCGGCGGTAGATACCGTGGTGGCGACGTTCACGGCGTCGGATGAAGAAGACGGCACACCAAGTGTGGCCTTCACGCCGGGCACAAACACCGATGGTTACTACGCGATCAGCGGCACCGATGTGGTACTGACGCAAGCGGGTGTTGACGCGGTGAATGCAGGCGAGACACTGCCAGCGGTGAGCCTAACGGCGACCGATAGCGACAATGCGACGGCGGTTGACAGCGATACACCAACTTATAACGCTCAAAATGACGGCCCAACCATCGATGTGGTGGCAGAGGCAGCGTTCAATGAAAACGACGCGGCGGTAGATACCGTGGTGGCGACGTTCACGGCGTCGGATGAAGAAGACGGCACACCAAGTGTGGCCTTCACGCCGGGCACAAACACCGATGGTTACTACGCGATCAGCGGCACCGATGTGGTACTGACGCAAGCGGGTGTTGACGCGGTGAATGCAGGCGAGACACTGCCAGCGGTGAGCCTAACGGCGACCGATAGCGACAATGCGACGGCGGTTGACAGCGATACACCAACTTATAACGCTCAAAATGACGGCCCAACCATCGATGTGGTGGCAGAGGCAGCGTTCAATGAAAACGACGCGGCGGTAGATACCGTGGTGGCGACGTTCACGGCGTCGGATGAAGAAGACGGCACACCAAGTGTGGCCTTCACGCCGGGCACAAACACCGATGGTTACTACGCGATCAGCGGCACCGATGTGGTACTGACGCAAGCGGGTGTTGACGCGGTGAATGCAGGCGAGACACTGCCAGCGGTGAGCCTAACGGCGACCGATAGCGACAATGCGACGGCGGTTGACAGCGATACACCAACTTATAACGCTCAAAATGACGGCCCAACCATCGATGTGGTGGCAGAGGCAGCGTTCAATGAAAACGACGCGGCGGTAGATACCGTGGTGGCGACGTTCACGGCGTCGGATGAAGAAGACGGCACACCAAGTGTGGCCTTCACGCCGGGCACAAACACCGATGGTTACTACGCGATCAGCGGCACCGATGTGGTACTGACGCAAGCGGGTGTTGACGCGGTGAATGCAGGCGAGACACTGCCAGCGGTGAGCCTAACGGCGACCGATAGCGACAATGCGACGGCGGTTGACAGCGATACACCAACTTATAACGCTCAAAATGACGGCCCAACCATCGATGTGGTGGCAGAGGCAGCGTTCAATGAAAACGACGCGGCGGTAGATACCGTGGTGGCGACGTTCACGGCGTCGGATGAAGAAGACGGCACACCAAGTGTGGCCTTCACGCCGGGCACAAACACCGATGGTTACTACGCGATCAGCGGCACCGATGTGGTACTGACGCAAGCGGGTGTTGACGCGGTGAATGCAGGCGAGACACTGCCAGCGGTGAGCCTAACGGCGACCGATAGCGACAATGCGACGGCGGTTGACAGCGATACACCAACTTATAACGCTCAAAATGACGGCCCAACCATCGATGTGGTGGCAGAGGCAGCGTTCAATGAAAACGACGCGGCGGTAGATACCGTGGTGGCGACGTTCACGGCGTCGGATGAAGAAGACGGCACACCAAGTGTGGCCTTCACGCCGGGCACAAACACCGATGGTTACTACGCGATCAGCGGCACCGATGTGGTACTGACGCAAGCGGGTGTTGACGCGGTGAATGCAGGCGAGACACTGCCAGCGGTGAGCCTAACGGCGACCGATAGCGACAATGCGACGGCGGTTGACAGCGATACACCAACTTATAACGCTCAAAATGACGGCCCAACCATCGATGTGGTGGCAGAGGCAGCGTTCAATGAAAACGACGCGGCGGTAGATACCGTGGTGGCGACGTTCACGGCGTCGGATGAAGAAGACGGCACACCAAGTGTGGCCTTCACGCCGGGCACAAACACCGATGGTTACTACGCGATCAGCGGCACCGATGTGGTACTGACGCAAGCGGGTGTTGACGCGGTGAATGCAGGCGAGACACTGCCAGCGGTGAGCCTAACGGCGACCGATAGCGACAATGCGACGGCGGTTGACAGCGATACACCAACTTATAACGCTCAAAATGACGGCCCAACCATCGATGTGGTGGCAGAGGCAGCGTTCAATGAAAACGACGCGGCGGTAGATACCGTGGTGGCGACGTTCACGGCGTCGGATGAAGAAGACGGCACACCAAGTGTGGCCTTCACGCCGGGCACAAACACCGATGGTTACTACGCGATCAGCGGCACCGATGTGGTACTGACGCAAGCGGGTGTTGACGCGGTGAATGCAGGCGAGACACTGCCAGCGGTGAGCCTAACGGCGACCGATAGCGACAATGCGACGGCGGTTGACAGCGATACACCAACTTATAACGCTCAAAATGACGGCCCAACCATCGATGTGGTGGCAGAGGCAGCGTTCAATGAAAACGACGCGGCGGTAGATACCGTGGTGGCGACGTTCACGGCGTCGGATGAAGAAGACGGCACACCAAGTGTGGCCTTCACGCCGGGCACAAACACCGATGGTTACTACGCGATCAGCGGCACCGATGTGGTACTGACGCAAGCGGGTGTTGACGCGGTGAATGCAGGCGAGACACTGCCAGCGGTGAGCCTAACGGCGACCGATAGCGACAATGCGACGGCGGTTGACAGCGATACACCAACTTATAACGCTCAAAATGACGGCCCAACCATCGATGTGGTGGCAGAGGCAGCGTTCAATGAAAACGACGCGGCGGTAGATACCGTGGTGGCGACGTTCACGGCGTCGGATGAAGAAGACGGCACACCAAGTGTGGCCTTCACGCCGGGCACAAACACCGATGGTTACTACGCGATCAGCGGCACCGATGTGGTACTGACGCAAGCGGGTGTTGACGCGGTGAATGCAGGCGAGACACTGCCAGCGGTGAGCCTAACGGCGACCGATAGCGACAATGCGACGGCGGTTGACAGCGATACACCAACTTATAACGCTCAAAATGACGGCCCAACCATCGATGTGGTGGCAGAGGCAGCGTTCAATGAAAACGACGCGGCGGTAGATACCGTGGTGGCGACGTTCACGGCGTCGGATGAAGAAGACGGCACACCAAGTGTGGCCTTCACGCCGGGCACAAACACCGATGGTTACTACGCGATCAGCGGCACCGATGTGGTACTGACGCAAGCGGGTGTTGACGCGGTGAATGCAGGCGAGACACTGCCAGCGGTGAGCCTAACGGCGACCGATAGCGACAATGCGACGGCGGTTGACAGCGATACACCAACTTATAACGCTCAAAATGACGGCCCAACCATCGATGTGGTGGCAGAGGCAGCGTTCAATGAAAACGACGCGGCGGTAGATACCGTGGTGGCGACGTTCACGGCGTCGGATGAAGAAGACGGCACACCAAGTGTGGCCTTCACGCCGGGCACAAACACCGATGGTTACTACGCGATCAGCGGCACCGATGTGGTACTGACGCAAGCGGGTGTTGACGCGGTGAATGCAGGCGAGACACTGCCAGCGGTGAGCCTAACGGCGACCGATAGCGACAATGCGACGGCGGTTGACAGCGATACACCAACTTATAACGCTCAAAATGACGGCCCAACCATCGATGTGGTGGCAGAGGCAGCGTTCAATGAAAACGACGCGGCGGTAGATACCGTGGTGGCGACGTTCACGGCGTCGGATGAAGAAGACGGCACACCAAGTGTGGCCTTCACGCCGGGCACAAACACCGATGGTTACTACGCGATCAGCGGCACCGATGTGGTACTGACGCAAGCGGGTGTTGACGCGGTGAATGCAGGCGAGACACTGCCAGCGGTGAGCCTAACGGCGACCGATAGCGACAATGCGACGGCGGTTGACAGCGATACACCAACTTATAACGCTCAAAATGACGGCCCAACCATCGATGTGGTGGCAGAGGCAGCGTTCAATGAAAACGACGCGGCGGTAGATACCGTGGTGGCGACGTTCACGGCGTCGGATGAAGAAGACGGCACACCAAGTGTGGCCTTCACGCCGGGCACAAACACCGATGGTTACTACGCGATCAGCGGCACCGATGTGGTACTGACGCAAGCGGGTGTTGACGCGGTGAATGCAGGCGAGACACTGCCAGCGGTGAGCCTAACGGCGACCGATAGCGACAATGCGACGGCGGTTGACAGCGATACACCAACTTATAACGCTCAAAATGACGGCCCAACCATCGATGTGGTGGCAGAGGCAGCGTTCAATGAAAACGACGCGGCGGTAGATACCGTGGTGGCGACGTTCACGGCGTCGGATGAAGAAGACGGCACACCAAGTGTGGCCTTCACGCCGGGCACAAACACCGATGGTTACTACGCGATCAGCGGCACCGATGTGGTACTGACGCAAGCGGGTGTTGACGCGGTGAATGCAGGCGAGACACTGCCAGCGGTGAGCCTAACGGCGACCGATAGCGACAATGCGACGGCGGTTGACAGCGATACACCAACTTATAACGCTCAAAATGACGGCCCAACCATCGATGTGGTGGCAGAGGCAGCGTTCAATGAAAACGACGCGGCGGTAGATACCGTGGTGGCGACGTTCACGGCGTCGGATGAAGAAGACGGCACACCAAGTGTGGCCTTCACGCCGGGCACAAACACCGATGGTTACTACGCGATCAGCGGCACCGATGTGGTACTGACGCAAGCGGGTGTTGACGCGGTGAATGCAGGCGAGACACTGCCAGCGGTGAGCCTAACGGCGACCGATAGCGACAATGCGACGGCGGTTGACAGCGATACACCAACTTATAACGCTCAAAATGACGGCCCAGAGGCAGATAACTTCACGGAAACAACTGTCGACTGCGTAACATCTGTTGATTTCGCACCACATACAAGCGATGAAGAAGATGATGCTGCTGGTTTCGAAACTTCGGTAATTATCGAGAGTGAGCCTATTTTCGGTACTTTGTACGAAGTGGCGGATGATGGTACTAAAACTGAGGTTGTGGTCGGACAAGAGTATGGTGATGCAGACAATTTTGAATATGTTTTAGATTCAGATATTGCTGACCAACTTAGCTTTAGTGCATCTGATCTTGCTTCTGATATTGATACATCAAACGGAAGTACATCGATTTCTTATTTTAACGATCTTATTTCGATTTCTGCTGGTACATACACGGGAAGTTCACCTGTTGGTAACGATGTAGTTAGTAACCCTGGGGTTTACTTGAATTACGATGGCTATAGTGTAGAAGATGGTTTTGGTGTATCAACAAGTAAGAACGGAAGTAGCGAACTTGACGTAACCTCGAAAGAATTCATTGCGGTCGATTTTGGGAATAGTGGTGCGGAAATTTTGTCTGCTAATCTAGATTTCGGTAGCGTTTATGGGAATTACAACCCTAACAGTAGCGCTGACGGTGAGATTAACGTTGTTGCATTGGACTCTGATGGTAACGTTGTTGGTACGTTCAACTTCAATACTGAAAACAATTCCAATTTCGGCGACGAGTATACTTTATCTATTGATTCTAGCGGTAATGCGACTGTTAACGTTTCGATTCCCGATGGTAACGGAGGTTTTATTCCGTTTACTGAGCTAAGAGTGTTCACAACTCAAGATGGATCATCGAACCCTAATAGAAATTCAAATATTACCTTTAAAGGCGTTGAGGTAGTTGATGCAAAAGTTACAGAGACCATTGATTACAAAGCAGAAGACTCTAGTGACTTAGAGAGTTCAACAGCGCAAGTTACGATTGAGACGGAATCTATCGTGAAACCTTCCCCTGAAGTGACTAGTGTCTTGCGTGATGTGTCTGAAGACGCTAGCGCGACACAATCTGTTGTGGGGAATATAGACGTACTCTACGCTGACAGTATTATTTTGCAGGAACCTTCTGAAAGCTACACATCTAATGGGCATGGTATTACTTGGATTTCTTCGAACGCTGGGCAAACGCTTGTTGGTACTGTCAACGGGTCAGTAATTTTAACTGCGACTATCGATGATGCCGGTAACTATGACTTAAGTTTGAGTGGACCCGTTGATCATTTGGATGGCAATACACAGCTAGACCAAATGTCGATCGATATTGGGGTAGTTGCGTCGAACAGCAACGGCAGTCAAACCGGTACTATATCACTCTCTATTGCTGACGATAATCCAATTGCACGGCCAATAATTAATGATTTACAGCCTTCTGCTAAGGCGGGAGCAAACGTACAGCTTATTTTAGATGTATCTGGATCGATGGCCTGGGATTCAGTAACTGGTAGTTCGACGGTGACTAATGTATCTCGTCTATCCATTATGCAAGATGGGGCAAAGCAGTTACTTAGCGAGTACCAAAGCTTAGGTGTTACACAAGTACAAATAGTCACATTCTCAGGTAGTTCTGATGCGCAAAATGGAGCAAGCGGTACGAGTTGGATGTCTGTGACAGAAGCTATTGACTTGATAGATAACTTGGCTGCTGGCGGCGCGACTTATTACGACACTGCTATTGATGCGGCTATGGATCACTGGGATGACACTGGAAAGGTTGATGGTAATCCATCAAACATAACTTATTTCTTGTCTGACGGTGCACCAAACTCTGGCGGTAGCCTAACAGATTCTGAAAAATCGAGTTGGGAGAGCTTTGTAGATTCCAATGACATTACGGCACTTGCTTACGGTATGGGTGAAGCCGTGCCAATCACTTACCTAGAGGATATAGCATACAATGGTGCTACCGATAGCGAGATCGGAGCTGTCGTAGTTCCTGATATTACTCAGCTTCCTCCTATTATTTTGCAATCGGTCGTCGATCCTATATCCGGTCAAGTGGTTAACGATGGTAGCAATGGCTCCATAAGTGGTTTCGGTGCAGATGGTGGCTACGTATCTGAAGTTACCTTTGGTGGGGTGACGGTCAGTTATAATGGTGTAGAGGCCTCTGTTTCTGGTTTTGATTCTGGTGTGAGTACGGCGATAGACGGAAGCCAAGTTTCTATATTTATTGATGATAGTCACACATTGGTTTTGGATATGGCCACAGGCTCTTATCAATTCTTTGCTGCAGTCGTGGGATCAGATATTTCGTTGGATTTCGACTATGAGTTGTCAGATAACGATGGGGATACTAGTAGCAGTAATATGACTTTCAATATAAAAGCTCCGGTGATGGAAGCTAATGACGATGACGTGTCTACTACGGAATTGGTTCCGGTGTTGATTGATGTATTGGCAAATGACTACAACCCACATGCTTTGACATCGATTTTGACTCTATCAAGCGTAACATTACTAAATCCAGCGCTCGGCCAAGTTTCAATCGTTGATGGACAAGTGTTGTTCGTACCTAGTGATAATGCTAATGCCGGTGATGTCGTTGAAATTTCATACACTGCAACGGATAAAAATGGAAATAGTGATAGCGCTACTATGTCGGTTTCGATAACAGCGCATAGCGGTAACACAATATCTGACGGAAACGGTATAAATGCGGTATATATGCCACAAGGGATTGTTTCAAGTAATCATGGCGACAATTGGCAAAGTCAGCCAGAACCTTCCATAACGGTTAATGGCGTAAAAGTTGAGCGAGGGCAACAAAATCCTCAGCTTACTGACAACTCCGATTTAATTGTAACAGGTGGCGATAATGATCATGTTGAAGGTGGCGATTTCAACGACATTATTCACTTAGGAGATAGTGGCAGTAATGCGGCATTCGATGTTCAAGACGCCGAAGAGTTTGTAGAGGCAGATGCTTCTCAAATTTATCAAGGAGATTCTGAAGATGGCACACTAGACTCACCTTATGTAGCGCCGAGTTGGGCTGATGTTGGTCAGGGCGGTTCTGGTAATGATGTGATTTTGGGTGAAGCCGGCATCGATCTGATATCAGGTGGTTCTGGTGACGATTATTTGGATGGTGGTTCTGAAAATGATTATATTCGTGCTGGTAGTGGCAGGGATATTGTTATTGGTGGAACAGGCGACGATCACTTGAGAGGTGAAGGTGATGACGACATTCTTATTGGCGGTATTGGTGACGATATCTTAACAGGGGATGATGGTGACGATTTGTTCCAGTGGGTTGATCAACCATTCCAGAATGATGTCGATACAATAACTGACTTTACCCTTGATGAAGACCACTTAGATATTTCTCAGTTACTACCGAATGAGAATACGATGAGTGATCTATTAGAGCATATTGTTATTGAAAAGGCTTCTGGAAACGACTTAGTTATTACGATTTCGGAATCGGCAGGTCATACAGGAGATACACAAACGATCGTCCTTGATGGGGCAGCTAACCAGGTTTCTAGCTTGAGCTCAGGAGAGGTGACTGGGCAACAATTGAACGACCTGATGAACCAGTTGTTCAAACAGTTACCAGACCAATAACAAAAAAGGGCCGAAAGGCCCTTTTTTATTAAGTAGTTATTTAAAACTAGATAGCTTAAAGTACCTTACAAGCAAAGCCTTTTAGGTAGAAGCCTTCAGGGTAAGCCGTGTCTGTTAAATGGTCAGCGGCTTGCTCGAAGCGCTCGACGAACTTAACGGTTCTGCCAGCGTCAATGGCTGCATCAGCGATGATCTTTTGGAATAGGTCTGTACCCATTAGGCCAGAGCAAGAGTAGGTAAGTAGCGTACCGCCTGGCTTTAGGATTTGCATTGCAAGCATGTTTACATCTTTATAGCCGTTTGCACCTGACGTCAGGTTGTTCTTACTTGAAACAAACTTCGGTGGGTCCATGATCACCACGTCAAACTTAGTGCCTTGGTCACGGTATTCGCGAAGTAGCTTGAAGACGTCAGCATTTAGGAATACGGCGCGCTTTTTCGAGATATCAAACTCGTTAAGCTCAGCGTTGAATTTGGCTGTATCAAGAGCAAGTTGAGATACGTCTGCGTTGATGACTCGTTTTGCATCGCCTTTAAGCGCGTACAGGCCAAAACCACCAGTGTACGAGAAACAGTTAAGGACATCTTTGCCTTTTACGTATTTCATTGACTCTTTACGGCTATCACGTTGGTCCATGTAGAAGCCTGTTTTGTGACCTTCCATGATGTTTACGCTGATCTTAACGCCGTTTTCTTCAATTACGATAGACTTTGGTGGCTCTTCACCGTGAAGAACGCCAACCACTTGTTCTAAGCCTTCTTTCTTACGAACTGCGACGTCAGAGCGCTCGTAAATATTGCAGTCTGGGAAGCACTCAATTAGCGCTTCAACCAATACGCTTTTGTTAAATTCAGCACCAGCACTAAGGAGTTGGCAAACTAAGTAGTCTTGATATTTATCGATGGTGATACCTGGTAAGCCGTCTGATTCTGCTGCAGTCAGGCGGTAACCTGTTAGGCCGTCACGTTCGATGATGTCTTCGCGTAATGACTGTGCGTCTTGAATTCGTTTTACGAAGAACGCTTTGTTGATGTCTTCTTTTTCAAATGTCCAAACACGTGCTCGAATTTGAGAAGATGGTGAGTAAGCAGCCTTCGCTAACCACTGACCATTTTGAGCATATACGTCTACCGTTTCACCCTGTTTTGGCTCACCCTCGACTTTATCGATACCGCGTGAAAATACCCATGGGTGTTTGCGGCGTAATGATTTGTCACGGCCTTTCGCTAGATGAATAGAAGGAGTCATAATTTACTCTGTTTGTTGAATTTGAAGAAGGGGTATTGTCGGGGAAGTGCAGGTGAAAAGCAAATAAGAAAGGGCCGCGTGAGCAGCCCTTGTCATGATTTTAATCAGTTAGATAGCAATATTCTAAATACTGCCTTTGAAAGACCAAGATTATGCTTTAAGACCTGTCAATAAGCCTTCCATGGTGTCACTTTGCTTACGAAGCTGGTCAATATTAGAATTACTCTTACTGATCATTTCACAGATGCTATCTGATTGATGACGAATTTCTTCGACGCTCTGTGCAATGTTATCGGCAACAACACCTTGCTCTTCAGCTGCGGTCGCGATTTGGGTACTGCTATCAGAAATGGATTGATTCTTTTCAGCTAGCGAGCCGATCTCAACATTCACTTCAGACATCAATGTTTGTCCTTCATTGGCGTTGTTCACCGTCACTTCCATCAGCTTTGTCAGCGACTGGCTGTTACGTTGTAATGATTCAATCATACTTTGGATCTCAACCGTTGCTTGTTGAGTTCGACCGGCAAGTGCACGAACTTCATCGGCAACAACCGCAAAACCTCTGCCTTGCTCGCCCGCGCGAGCCGCCTCGATAGCAGCGTTCAATGCAAGTAGATTGGTCTGCTCTGAAATACCATTGATTGTTGTGACGACTTCATCAATTTGCGCTGCGTTAGCATCCAGTTCTTCAACGGCCTGTGATGCAGACTTAATCTCTTGAGATAGGTTAGAGATAGATTCCAGCGTGTTTGAAACCTTGACTTGACCACTTTGTGCAACACCACGAGCGTCTATCGTCTGTGAACTCGATGCATGAGCCAAAGTTGCTACCTCACGAATTGTCGCCGCCATTTGCTCTGTTGCGCTTGCTAAGCTGTTCAAGTGTTCTTGCTGATTACCTGAAATATCTGAACTCTGTTGCGTCGACTGATTTAGGTCAGAACTGATTTGCTGCATGAGCGCTACGGACTCTTGAATCGAAAGCACCATGTTTTGCTCGCGTTCTGCTACCTTGTCGATAGTAATTGCGATTTCACTAAACTCATCACGAACAGGGAAGTAGTTCATACGACAAGTTAGGTCACCATTCGCGAGTGTGCTCAGTGCTTTGTTCATTGAGAACATTGCTCCGCCAATGAAAGTCATGATGTAGTAAACACCGAGTGCAATCAAAGTTAGGGTGACCGCAATGATCGATACCTGTGTTGCTGAAAGCGCAGACCACAGGTTTTGGTCGTGGTTAGCAACCAAACTAAATGCACCATTCATAACTGAAACAGAGCCTGCGCCATAACCAAGGGAGATAGTTTCGGAGCTATTAACCAGTTGCGCAACTTGTTCTTTGGTGAGTTGACCAGCTTCGATAAGCCCCTTCATTAAGAGCAATTCTTCTTGATAGAGGTGGGCCAGTAATGAATCTGCAGCACTATCTAAAACGAGAGTTAATATAACAAGAGCGAGAAGAGGTAATAAAAAGAGGAGATAAAACTTTTCTTGGATTTTTAGGTGAATGAGATATTTATCAATCCAACGAAATGGGATTTCTTTCATAATCGTTATACTCGAAGTAAGTCCACCAATAAGCGGTGAATGAATAGAGTCTCAACTATATCATTCATACAATTTATGAGGCAACGTTATGAAAAATTCACAATCTATATTTGTCGTATCAGGCGTAGTTCAGTGTGTTGGATTCCGCTATCACACCAGCAGAGAAGCGCAGAAGCTTGCCATTTCAGGGTACGCTAAGAACTTAAATGATGGTCGAGTTGAAGTGTTGGCTGTTGGCGAAAGTGGTCAGGTAGACAAGCTATACCAATGGTTGCAAGTAGGTCCTGCGAGCGCAACTGTAGATAATGTGGTTAAGCAAAGGTTGGGAGAAGGTGAAAAGCGCAATGTGCGTGTTGGGGAGTTCCAAATACTGTAGCTAACAGGCCACAGTATTTGATTGAGATAGTCAGTAACCTGTTGTTACAGACACTTTGCTGGTTTAGGTAAGCCTGCGAGCTTGGTCGCTTGTTTCGCTGGGCCTTTTTTGAATAATTTGAACAGATATTTACTGTTGCCTTTTTCTGGGCCGTGGGCTTTTTCCATCGCTTTAACCAGCATGCGAACCGCAGGGGAAGTGTTGAACTCTTCGTAAAAGCTCCTTACAAAATGCACGACTTCTAAGTGTGCTTCTGTAAGCTCAATGGCTTCATCTTGTGCAAGAATTTCAATCATACCTTCTTCCCATTGTGTGTAGTCCAACAGGTAGCCTTGAGCGTCGGTTTCGATTTGCTTGCCGTTATATTCAAACATGTTTAGTCCAGAATCCAATTAACTATTTGGGTAGGGTACATGACCAAGTTTACCTTTCTCAATAGATATCGTAGCGATCTTGAAAAATATTGATCCTATAGATACAAACAAGCCCAAGAGATAGGCTCTTGGGCTAGATGTTCTTCAATTAGGCGAGCGATTAGTCGTCGCTGCCCATGATGCCTAGGATGCTTAGTAGGCTGATGAAGATGTTGTAGATTGATACGTATAGGCTAACTGTCGCTGAGATGTAGTTAGTCTCACCGCCACGGATGATGTTTTGCGTTGTTAGCAAAATAACACCAGTTGAGAACAGGATGAACATACCACTCATTGCTAATGACAGAATCGGCATTTGTAGGAAGATATTTGCAACCATACCTACAAGTAGCACGACGAAACCTGCTAGTAGCATACCGTTAAGGAAAGACAGGTCACGCTTAGTAGTAAGAGCGTAAGCCGATGCACCCATGAATGCCAATGCCGTGCCGCCTAGAGCAGTTAGGATAACATCACCCATGCCTGCGCCAACGTACATGTTTAAGATTGGACCGATGGTGTAGCCTAGGAAACCTGTGAACAGGAATGTAAAGACTAGACCCATGCTGTTGTCACGGTTCTTCTCTGTTAAGAAAAGTAGGCCGTAGAAACCGACTAACATCATGATAAGACCAGGACGAGGAAGGTTCATCGCCATAGATACGCCTGCTACAACAGCAGACCAAAGTAGTGTCATAGACAGTAGTGCGTAGGTATTACGCAACACTTTATTGGTTTGCAGAGCACTTTCTTGAGATGCTGTGCGTGAAAACATAGGGCTGTTCATAATCTTCCTCGTAAGGTGACTTCAATAGTTATTAGTACATTTATGGGGCTGAAAGTTCGAAAAATCAAGTCTTACAGTCCACTTGTATACTTAAAATAATAATCAAAATAGCTGGTTAAGTATTTCTGAAGGTGTAACAAAGTATGTCTTATACTGATATCCAAGAGCTACGAGCACCCGATGTTTAACCTTTTATACTTGCGTTACCTATTTATATCCTTCTATAAACCAACTATCAATTTGAAAAATAAAAAGGCGACCTAAGCCGCCTCTCTTAATTATGCATCATAACACATTAATGGTGTAAGATTTGACTCAAGAAGTTTTGAGTTCTGTCTGACTGCGGATTTTCAAAGAAGTCGACAGGGTTGTTCTCTTCAATGATTTCCCCGGCATCCATGAAGATAACCCTATCGGCTACCTCCTTAGCAAAGCCCATCTCGTGCGTTACACAAAGCATGGTCATGCCTTCTTCTGCCAGTTCAACCATAACGTCTAGAACTTCACGAACCATTTCTGGGTCGAGCGCTGATGTTGGTTCATCAAACAGCATGACTTGTGGGTTCATACATAGAGAGCGTGCAATCGCTACACGCTGTTGCTGACCACCAGAAAGCTGACCTGGGAACTTGTCTGCTTGCTCAGGGATCTTTACACGCTCTAGATATTTCATCGCAATCGCTTCAGCTTCTTCTTTCGGCATCTTTTTCACCCAAATAGGGGCTAAGGTACAGTTTTCTAGTACCGTAAGATGCGGAAATAGATTGAAGTGCTGGAAACACATGCCAACGTCACGACGAACGGCTTCGATGTTTTTTAGATCTTCGGTAAGCTCATTGCCAGACACAAAGATGTGTCCCTTTTGATGCTCTTCTAGTCTATTGATACAGCGAATCATAGTCGATTTGCCTGAGCCAGAAGGCCCACAGATAACGATTTTCTCGCCTTTTTTTACTTCTAAGTTGATGTTCTTAAGAACGTGGAACTCACCGTACCACTTGTTCATGTCTTTCAGTTCAATCATCAACTCTTGCGATTCTGGATTTAGTTGTTGCGTCATAATACGTCCTTGATCTTCTTAACTATCGTTTGTGACCGGTGTGAAGTCTGTTTTCTAGCCATATCGAGTATCTCGACATGCCAAAACAGAACACCCAGAACACTAACGCGACAAATACATAACTTTCTGTAGCGAAACCTAACCACTCAGGGTCGGTGTTCGCTGCTTGACCAATACCCAGTACATCGAACATACCAATGATAAGTACCAGACTGGTATCTTTAAACAAGCCAATGAATGTGTTTACGATTGATGGGATTGTGATTTTCAGCGCTTGAGGAAGAATAATCAGCCCCATCTTTTTCCAATAGGTTAAGCCCAGTGCGTCAGCGGCTTCATATTGTCCTTTGGGAATAGCTTGCAGGCCACCGCGAATTACCTCGGCCATATAAGCCGCACTAAATAGAACAACACCTACTAGCGCACGGAATAACTTATCGGTCTCAGAACCCGCAGTAAGGAATAGTGGCAGCATTACAGACGCCATGAACAGCACAGTAATCAGTGGAACACCACGCCAAATTTCGATGTACACAGTACAAATACTACGGATAATTGGCATTTCAGAGCGACGGCCAAGCGCTAGTGCTACACCAATCGGCAGCGATACAACGATACCCACCAATGCAATGATAAGCGTAACGAGTAGGCCACCCCATTTGTGCGTATCAACAACTTCCAATCCAAACACACCGCCGTATAGCAAACCAGCAATGATGAATGGGTAGATGTTTACGAAAAATAACCAAATCCACGTGCGTTTAGGTGTTTTCTCGTAGGCTAATAGCGCGACGAAGATAGCCAATGTTGCGTAGAAAAGGCGAGGGCGCCACAGTTCCGCTTCAGGGTAGAAGCCATACATGAACTGATCCCAACGTACGCTGATAAATACCCAGCAAGCCCCTTCGCTAGTACAAGCATCACGAGTTGTTCCGACCCAGTCTGCATTTAGGAAAGCCCAGTCGAAGGTTGTCCAGAGTAATGAAAAAGCGATGTAACCTAGAACAACGGTAACGATACTATTGATTGGGCCATTAAAGAGATTCTTTCTCAACCAGCCGACTACGCCAACGGTATTAGCGGGAGGTGGAAGATCCGGTTGAAATTGATGTGTGCTCATATTATCTCTCCACCAATGCGACTTTACGGTTATAGATATTCATTAACGCAGAGGTCAATAAGCTTAGCGTTAGGTATACACCCATGGTCATGGCAATGATTTCGATAGCTTGACCTGTTTGGTTGAGAGTTGTACCTGCGAACACAGAAACTAAGTCAGGGTAGCCAATAGCCATTGCTAACGAAGAGTTCTTAGTGAGGTTTAAGTATTGGCTAGTTAGCGGTGGAATAATGATTCGCAACGCTTGAGGGATAATAACCAGCTTTAATGTGCGAGCTCGAGGAAGACCTAGAGACATCGCAGCTTCTGTTTGGCCGTGGCTAACTGCATTAATACCAGAACGAACGATCTCTGCGATGAAAGACGCCGTATAGATACTTAGTGCTAATACAAGAGCGGCTAATTCAGGAATAATGCTGATACCACCTCTGAAGTTAAAGCCTTTCAGTTCCGGGTATTCAGCTGAAATCGGCATACCAAGCACAAAATAGACAACTAGAGGCAAACCCACGATCAAGCTAAGAGCAATTCGAAACATAGGGGTTTGTTGCCCAGTTAGTTTCTGTTTGTTGTTAGCCCAAATGTTGATGATTATGGTAGCTACGATACCAGCAATCACTGACGCAATAACGATGCTGCTTCCTTGCTCAAGAACAGGGGCTGGGAAATAAAGACCACGCACATTTAGGAAAATCGCTTCGCCCAAACTGAGACTTTGTCTTGCAGAGGGGAGAGCTTGAAGAACCGCGAAATACCAAAAGAAGATTTGAAGTAGTAGTGGGATATTTCGGAAGATTTCAATGTATACCGCGGCAAATCGGCTCACTAGCCAGTTAGATGACAGACGAGCGACACCCATAGAGAAGCCAAGAACCGTTGCTAAGATAATACCTAACACAGATACTAAAGCGGTGTTTAATAAGCCGACAACGAATGTTCGACCATATGAGAAGGTTTCGTCATATTCGACGAGGGTAAGGCCGATACCAAACCCCGCCTCTTGACTTAAAAAGTCAAAACCAGTGGCAATGCCTCGGGCTTCAAGGTTGGTAAGGGCGTTGTTTACGATGGTATAGAAGAAAGCGCCAAGTGCTCCGATGGCGATGATCTGGAAAACGACAGATCGAAAAGTCGGGTTGTATAAAAGGTTAGCACTTTTAGCTTCGGGCTTTTCCTGGGAAGGAGTAAGAGTGTTGTTAGGTTTCATACTGCAATAACCTCAAATCCATTTAACATTTAGGGCGGAAAAACCGCCCTAAATCGTGTTACTCAAACATTCATTTTTGGGTTGTTGCTATCACCCTCAACAAGAGCGATAGCAACGATTACGAACAAGTAATCACGTCCTGTGCTATCAACGGATTGGTGGAGCGTACATAAAGCCACCCGCATTCCATAACGCATTTACACCACGATCGATCTGAAGTGGAGAACCTGTACCAACAGTACGCTCAAAACTTTCACCGTAGTTACCAACTTGTTTGATTACTTGATAACCCCAGTCGTCACGAATGCCAAGGCCTTTACCTTTAGGACCGTCTACACCAAGAATACGTTTGATGTTTGGATCTTTTGACTTGAGCATTTCATCAGCATTTTTAGAAGTGATGCCGTATTCTTCCGCATTGACCATTGCTGAAAGTGTCCACTTAGCTACGTTGAACCATTTGTCATCATCTTGACGAACAACTGGACCTAGAGGCTCTTTAGAGATAATTTCAGGAAGTACTTGTGCAGATTTAGGATCAGCTAGGTTAAGGCGAAGCGCGTATAGACCAGATTGGTCAGTGGTTAGCACATCACAACGACCTGCGTCGAAACCTTTAGATGTTTGTGCTGCTGTATCAAATACCACTGGCTTGTAAGACATGTCGTTGTTACGGAAGTAATCGGCTAGGTTAAGCTCAGTCGTTGTGCCTGATTGAACACATACAGACGCGCCATCAAGTTCTAAAGCGCTGGTTAGGCCAAGATCTTTCTTAACCATGAAGCCTTGACCATCGTAGTAGTTAACGCCTACGAAGTTAAGACCTAGAGCGGTATCACGATGCAGTGTCCATGTTGTGTTGCGAGACAGTACGTCGATTTCGCCAGATTGAAGCGCAGTAAAACGCTCTTTTGCTGTTAGAGGTACATACTTAACTTTAGTCTTGTCACCGAGTACAGCCGCTGCAAGAGCTTGACAATACTCAACATCGATTCCTTCCCATTCACCTTTTGAGTTTGGGTTAGAGAACCCTGGAAGACCTGTACTTACACCACAAGTTAAGAAGCCTTGAGATGTGACTTTGTCCAGAGTGCTTTCTGCCGCTGATGCTGATGTTGCCATCATCGCAGTTGATGCAGCTACTACTGAAGCAAGAAGTGTTAGTTTATTTGTCATTTGTATCCTTCCTTGTTAACCAGGTGACACCTGATACTCGTGCTCATTTGAGTTTTCTATATGTGTTGCGTTTTCTATGACCTTGTTGTCTAAATCAAACGAGTTGCATTTTGCAAATGAAACTGTGTGCGATTTAATCAACTGTTTATAAGGTTAGGAAAGGATCCGTAGTTTCACAAATGTATAATTTAAAAAGAATTTTGAATGAAATCACAAATCCGAACACATTTAGAATGACTAAATGTTAACTGAATGTAAATAGTGCAAGGGTTCACACTGTTGGTGCAACAAGATTTAGATTTTTATATTGATAATCGACTAGATAAAAATCCTGAATGAATCTCACGTTGGTGAAACATTAAACTTAAAAAAGATTGAAATTTGGTCAATAAATATTTTTATTACACTTCGATAGTTATTAATATGCTCCAAATTTGGTAGCATGGCTGAATAGTTATTGAAGTCGTCTCAAGGAAGAACATGCGTTATTTCCCAATGTTTTTGGATGTAGAGAATAAGCCGATTCTCGTGGTCGGTGGGGGTGAGGTTGCTTGCCGTAAAGTGGATAGCTTGTTAAGAGCAGGCGCTAACGTTACGTTAGTTTCTCCTAAGGTTGCGCCGTACTTACAGCAGCTTGTTGATGAGAACAAACTTCACTGGGTTCAAAACTTTTACTCGTCACAAATTATCTCGAAAGAATACCTTCAAGTATGGGCGACCACAGATAACCCTAGCTTGAATCATCAGGTGTATAATGATGCAAAAAAACTGGGTATTTTAGTCAATGTGGTTGATGATTTGCCATACTGTGACTTCATTACACCTTCAATGATAAATCGTGGAAGAATCCAAATTGCCATATCTAGTGGTGGTGCATCACCTGTTTTAGTGAGAAATATTAGAGAAAAACTCGAAACCGTATTGCCACAGAATATCGGTCTTCTCGCAGACTTTGGTGCATCAAAACGCAACTCGATCAAAGAGTCGTTTCCTACCGTCGATGAACGTCGCAAGTTTTGGGAACGCTTTTTATCGTCCAGTTTTATCGAGCAGGTAACGGATAGAGAGCAATTAGAAACGTATTATCAGCAAGCGCTGACAGAAGGCGTTGATAGTGAAGGGCAGGTAACCTGGATCGAATTTGAACAAGATGTCGAGTTGCTGTCTATGAAGGCGTTACGTCTGATGCAGGAAGCTGAGCTGGTATTGTCTCCGGAAGAGTGCCCATTCGAATACGTAGATCTATGTCGTCGTGATGCGGAAAGAGAAAGTTACGCGAACAGTGGAGAGCTCTCAACGAAGCTCGAGCAAGCAAAAGCTGAAAACTTAAGAGTATGTGTGTTCATCCCACCAGCGAGCGTTGAATTCAATTTGTTGGTAGGGAAAGACCTCAAGCTGTCTTCTGCCAAGGTTTTGAGCTAAAAGGCAGACCAGCTAGCTGTCGTAAAACTGGTGTCTAATACGCTAATATCACTAGATAAATAAAAAGCCACTTCGCAGGAAGTGGCTTTTTGTTATTTCGAACACAATATCGTGACGACCAATGAGCAACAAATAAACGTAGTTACTTAAATCAAAATTAGTCGCGGAAGTTATCGAATTGGAAAGGTTGACCAAGTTCACCGTTACGAACTAGTGCCATTACAGCTTGTAGATCGTCACGCTTCTTACCTGTTACGCGTACTTTTTCACCTTGAATAGACGCTTGAACTTTAATCTTGTTGTCTTTAATTAGCTTAACGATTTTCTTTGCAACATCAGTTTCGATACCTTGCTTAAAGATAACCGTTTGGTGCCAAGTGCGACCTGTTTGATCTGCTGTTTTCGCTTCCATCGCGTTAGGATCAACATTGCGCTTCGTTAGGTTACTACGAAGAATATCGCGCATTTGCTTAAGCTGGAAATCGTCTTGAGCAGTCAGTTTTACCGACTCATCTTTGTAGTCAAAGCTAGCGTCAACACCGCGGAAATCGAAACGAGTCGATAGTTCACGGTTAGCATTGTCTACAGCGTTACGTAGTTCTACTGCTTCTACTTCAGAGATAATGTCAAATGATGGCATTGTTTTATTTCCTTAAGCTAAGTTTCTATCTTTGATTGCTGTTGCAAGCATGTCTAACATTGTCGCGGTATCTTCCCAGCTTAGACACGGGTCAGTAATCGACTTGCCGTATTCTAGGTTGTTGATATCCGTCATTGGCTGGTTACCTTCTTTAATGAAGCTTTCTGCCATGATGCCTGCAATTTGATTTTTGTTCGATTTGATCTGTTCACAGATGTCTTTTGCAACGTCCAACTGTTTGCGGTGTTGCTTTTCACAGTTAGCGTGGCTGAAGTCTACAACCAAACGTCGAGGTAGGTCGAACTCAGCTAGTTGCTTACATGCGCTATCCACAGATTGTGCATCAAAGTTTGGACCTTTATCACCACCACGCAGAATTACGTGACCGTATGGGTTGCCCGAAGTGCGGTAAACTGTCATACGACCATTTTTATCTGGTGAGTAGAAGTAGTGAGAAGCTTGTGACGCGCGAATTGCATCAATAGCGATCTTGATGTTGCCGTTTGTCGCGTTTTTGAAGCCAACTGGGCAAGACAATGCTGAAGCCATTTCACGGTGAATCTGAGATTCGGTAGTACGTGCGCCGATTGCGCCCCAAGTTATCAGGTCTGCAATGTATTGACCTGTGATCATATCAAGGAATTCAGTTGCGGTTGCTAGACCAAGCTTGTTGATATCAAGCAGAAGCTTACGTGCTTTGTTTAAGCCAGTTTCAAGTGCGTAAGAACCATCAAGGTTTGGATCGGTAATTAAGCCTTTCCAACCTACAACCGTACGAGGTTTCTCGAAGTAGGTTCTCATGACAACAAACAATTCGTCTTTGTATTGTTCTTGAATTTGGCTTAGACGCTCAGCGTAATCAAGTGCCGCTTCTGTATCGTGAACAGAGCAAGGGCCTACGATAACTAATAGGCGGTTATCACGACCAGTTAGGATATCTTCGATTTGGCGGCGAGAATTTGCAATACGCTCAGCAACGTCGTCAGTAATAGGGTGTGCGTTGCCTAATTCGGCAGGAGTTGGCATAGGACCCAGAGCTTGGGTTCTCAACTCATCAGTTTTTAATGGCATGTGATAGCTTTTTTATTCTATTGCGAAGTGGTTAAGATAACGGAATTGAACCGAGGAATAAACTCTCTTAAGTCAAAGTTATCTCTGTTATTACTAATATTCTTATTTTTATCAGCAGCCTGACGCTAAATACGGGATTTTCACTTGTATTAACAGGCAGCTATCGGTATTTTCGTTTGAACACAACATAAAAAATGCTGGAGCAGCAATGACTCAAGAAAATCAAAGCACTTTGCACCCAGAACTGGTCTTAGGCGATGTGCTGCCTTCTTATAACGATAATAATAATTCCAACCACTTATACGTATCTCTCTCTGAATTGGTCATGGATCGTGTCTTCTATCACCCAAGTATTGAAAGCCATTTAGACACACTTTCTGATATAGAGAAAACCTCTCTAGACGCGATTCTTGGTGGCAAAAGCGTTGATGAACATTTCGTTTCGACCTTGGTAACGGCGATTCAAGCGGCTGTTCAACCAAACCATAGTTCTGTGCGTATCGCTTTAAGTAATGCTGATAGCTACGGCTTTCGTTCGCTATTAGGTGGTAATTGCGAGGTAGAAGAGGTGAACCCGGCACTGGGTGTTCGTGGTGTTGCTCGTTATGCGACGCCAGAGTACAGCAAAGCGTTTGCTTTAGAGTGTCAGGTAGTTAAAACACTGCGCGAACAAGGCATCAATGTCGAAGTCGTGGTTCCTTATGTACGCGCATTAAGCGACGCGGCTAAGATCATCGATTTACTTGCAGAGCAAGGTTTGCCTCGCGGCTTGAATGGCTTGAAGGTATTGTTCTCATGCGATGTGCCATCTGCCGTTCTACTGAGTGAACGTCTACTGCATTACTTTGATGGTGTTGTGGTGAATGTCGACAGCCTAGCGTCTTTTACACTTGGTGTTGATAAGCAGAATGAAGCGCAGCAACACGCTTTTGATCCACAAAACGAAGCGGTAATTACACTGCTAGATATGATTGTTAAGGCGACACAGAACGCTAAGAAACCCGTTTTACTTGTCACTCAAGGTTTGGTTGATTATCCGCGCTTACAAGGTTACATCGCTGACCTTGAAGGTGTTGAAACCGTCGTGACGGCATAAATCAGTCTGTTGCTGTAATTTATCAACTTGGCGTATGATTTGGTTCGAAGCGCTAATGCTTTGAGAATAAAAGAGATATCATTGTGTGATGTATCTCTTTTTTTGTAACATTTTTTTGACATTTAAATCGTTAGTCGATTAACTGGTCTGATGACTGATTAGGCTAGGTGATTCCAATGTTAACCCCTCTACAAAAAGCAAATTTCTATTTAAGCATGTTTGGCTTTTTCAAAGTCCCACTCATCTGGCTGTGTCGACCAAAGCTTCTGGTACTCGATAACGAGCGTGTAGAGGTGAAAATTCCGCTTAGAAGGCGCACCAAAAATCATCTTAATAGCATGTATTTCGGAGTTTTAGCTGTAGGTGCGGATGTAGCAGGTGGCTTTCTTGCTATGAGTAAATCTCAACAGCAAGGTGAGAAGATCTCTTTGGCGTTTAAAGAGGTGACAGGTAACTTTCTGAAGCGACCTGAAGGCGATGTGCATTTCACTTGTACTGACGGTGAGCTGATCAACACTATGCTGGCAGAAACCATGTCGACCGGAGAGCGAGTAAATCAGCCAGTAACCATTATCGCAACCTGCCCATCACTGCATGGCGAAGAGCCCATGGCAGAATTTACACTCACGCTCTCTATCAAAAAAATCCCATCTAGAAAGTAACCACAAGTATCTGCTTAGAATGGTATTTGGTGGGGCTCGAACTAACAAAAACGGTATGTGAATGTATATCCACATACCGTAATAGCACGAATCGCAGTAGTTCTATGACTCTTGTGTGATTTGCTCGATATCGACAATCTTTGAACGGTTCATGACTATTTTCCAACGATAGTAAGTTGGTTCATTATCGTGGTTGTTCTCTTTAATGATCAGATTGAGCAGGTGACGCTTCTCAACGGACTCTCGACTCACTTGACCTTCATTCAATCGATAAATCTTGTTCGAGCCCTTATCCATTAAGCGTGTCAGCGCTCTTAGACTGATCGACAAGGTTTCACGCGTTTCCTCGTAGCCACTCATAAAGGTTGATGTCGACATCTCTGTGTGCGACCGGTAATGCAAGATTTGCTCTTCACGCTGTACCACACGTTTCTTACGTATCGACTGAATGCGGTCAGCGAGCTTAGAAAAGTTTGCGTAGTCCAACCACTCAAGTTTATGACCAACTGACTTATTGGTTGTTGGATCGTAATAACGGCGTTTCCATTTTGGCTTACCTTTACGAAGCCAGCGCCAAAGAATGTCTCTTAAATCGTCTTTGAATATCTCACGTAGTGCATAGATGAAAGACATTGCGACGATGAAAGAAGCGGTAATCTCTCCTAAGAAATCTCGGGCTAAGATAACCGTTGTGGTCACAACCACCATCACTAAACCTGTCGCAACACCTTTTACTGCTCGTTTAACGTTTTTACCCATTGAGGTGGTTTTCTCTTTGAGTACGATAGGGTGCTCAATCAAACGACGCAGCAATCGCATCTTGTTACTCAAGCGGGTTACGTCTTCTCGTACCTTCGCTGAGTTGTATCGGTTCAGTTTGCGGTGAGCGGTCTCTTTATCGCAAAGGGTTAAAAGTCGCTCTTTGATGGTTGAGTACTCGCTACCACGAGGCATGTGTGACACTAGCGATAGGAATTTTTGCTCGGTATACCAAGATAGGTAGTTGTCTATATTGGCATAGTAGCGTTTCAGGTTTTCTTCATAAGGGATACTTCGACGCAGCTTCTTTAATATGTCTAAAGCAAGTTCAATAACCTCATCCACTTCGTCAGCCGTTACGTCGTCACTATCATTTTTATTTAAGCTGCTGACCGCTTTATCTAAAGCGATAACATATTGGTAGGCGAACAAGCTCAAACTTACACGGTATTGAGTGGTAGACAGTCGTCCCCGTTTTGCTAAACGGCTGTGTACTAGGGGGAGTAGTGTTTTATCACTGTAGTACGCGCGTTTTTGAGTGATTGAGCTATAGAAAAATGCGCTCTCAGAAAGTACTTCTGGAGTGAGTCCAAGTTCACCGGGAATGAATAGATAAACATCCATGTCGAGCTTTTTTGTCTTAGCCATTGCATGGTTAATTTTGAGTGTTATCGCATCTTGTTTATCAACGGTGATCAACGATGGCTCCTAGAATGTAAAAATATGAATGAAACTAGCGAAAGCATATCAGAGATCACGTATAATCTCCGCCAAATTTAAAGTAGAGACAATCTTGATGATAAATATTGGTCAAATAAACAACTTAGAAGTAGTAAAACAAGCAGATTTCGGTGTATTCCTTGACGCTAGCGACTATGGAACGGTGTTGCTGCCGAAACGATTTACTCCTGAAGGTGTTGAAATTGGTCAAAAGTTAGATGTGTTCTTATACATTGATTCTGACAACCAGATCGCTGCAACGACTGAAAAACCTATCGCACAAGTTGGCCAGTTTGGCTTGATGACTGTTGAAGGTGTAAACAGCACCGGTGCATTCATGAACTGGGGCGTGAAAGGCAAAGACCTATTGGTTCCTTTCAGCGAACAACGTGGTCGATTAAACGAAGGCCAGTCAATCTTAGTATATGTGTACATTGATAAAGCATCTAGTCGCATTGTAGGTACAACTAAGTTTAACAAGTGGTTAGACAACACTCCGGCGAATTACAAACGCAACCAGCAAGTTGACTTAATCATCGCTGAACGTAGTCAGTTAGGTTACAAAGCGATCGTTAATGGCGAACACTGGGGCATGATTTTCCCATCAGACATCATCGGTAAATTATTTATCGGTAAGACGCTGAAAGGCTACATTAAAAACATTCGTGAAGAAGACGGTAAGATTGACCTTTCTCTTCAGAAAGTTGGCGTAGCTAAGATGGATGACCTAAGCATTAAGATCTTAGACTTGCTTGTGAAGAAAGGCGGCTTTTTGCCTTTGAATGATAAGTCTTCACCTGAAGCTATTTTCTCTGCTTTCAGAACCAGTAAAGGTACATTCAAAAAGACCATCGGTGGTTTGTACAAAGCTGGAAAGATCTCTATCGATAAAGAAGGCATTAGCTTAGCTAAATAAGCCGAGCTCTCGGTTAAAAAAAAGCCCAAGCAACGCACGTTGTTTGGGCTTTTTGTTTGTTCGCCTATCTGCCTATTCAGCGATAGGGCTGTAACTCTGGCTAGAACAGGTTTTTATCACGCACTAATTCTCGTGGTAGACCGTTTTTGACTCGGTTTCCGACCCACTTACCAAGGCCAATGATTGCGCCATTGTATTTGACCAGCACTTCACCTTTGCCGGATAAGCCTTCTGGGCGAACATCTCTACCCATGAACCATTCGCGAGCATCGTCGATAGTCAGCTCAACGATGTTAGCTTCGTTGCCTTTGGCTAATGTCGTTGCCACTTGGTGTTGCCAACGGTAGCCTTTTTTGTGGGTTTCAGCGATCTTGATACCCATGCGAGAGAAACGGAATTCACCGATCATAGGCTCTAATGCTTCGGGAAATAGCCAGACGTCTTTGTCACGAGTCCAGACTTGAGTATCTGATGGTAGCTCGATGTCCAATGCACTTAAAAGCTGCTCTGCAACTTCTTGTTGTGCTTTCTTCGAAGCCTTCTCGAATGGAAACTTGCCTAAACGCTTCTTCACTTCTGTTGGTGTCACAGATGCTAATTTTCGGATGCGAGCAACGAAGAAACCTTCAGAGTCATAAACCTGAGGGAATATGTGTAGGAAGCCTTCTTCTGTTGTGGTTGCTTTCGCGTTATCGAATAGAGATTCTAAAGATTCAAACTCAACCGCATCACCAAAGGTCTCTTTTAAGTGATGACACACTTGTTGGTTTTCTTCTGTGCTTAACGTGCACGTCGAGTAGACCAATACACCATTAGGTTTGAGAGCGTGGAATGCACTTTCAATGAGGTCTTTTTGCGTGTCAGCAATTTCAACAACCGACTGATACGTCCAGTTCTTCATTGCGTCGGCATCTTTGCGAATCGTGCCTTCACCAGAGCAGGGCGCATCCAACAATACAGCGTCGAATTGTTCAGGTAACCAACCACCAAACACACGACCATCAAAATTACTTAGCGCTGCATTTCTTACGCCGCAGCGTTCAATGTTAGCGTGAAGCACTTTAACTCGGCTTGCTGCATATTCATTGGCAACCAACACACCACTGTTGTGCATCAACGCTGCGATTTGAGTGGTTTTAGAACCTGGAGCCGCAGCGGTGTCGAGAACTGCTTGATAGTTCTCTTCGCCTTGGAAAAGCGCTGACGGTGGCATCATAGAGCTCGCTTCTTGGATGTAGAACAAACCAGACATGTGCTCGGCAGTATTACCTAGTGGAGCTTCAGTTTCATCGGCCGTGATCCAAAAACCCGTTTCACACCAAGGTACTGGTTCCAGTTCCCAACCTTTATCTTTCGCGCGCACTAGAAAGTCTTCAACACTGATCTTGAGTGTGTTTACGCGAATACTTTTACGAAGTGGCTTTTGACAAGAAGCGACAAACGAAGCCATATCTAAATGGCTAGGCATGATGCTTTCAATATGAGTAAGGAATTCTTCTGGGATATATACGTTAGCGTGCAAAAGGGTATCTCGATTTATAGCGTTAATGCGGGCAGTTTAAAGCAAAATGAGATTGTCCTAAACCAAATTTGCTTTAAACAATAAAAATGCAGCTCAAAGGCTGCATTTGGATGTTAATTGTCGGCTATTCGCTCAGAGAACCGATGGCTATAACGCGCGTTTATGGGCGAGGGATAGCCGTTCTCCACGATTTCCATTCGTCTTCCGCTTTAGGGTACAAGTAGAAAGACTGGTCTTCTTGTGCCAAAGGCTGCAGTTCATTAGTCGGTGGTGTTGAGAAGGTTATGCCTCCTCTGATTAAGCTATCGACAGTACCTGCTTTGATGTTTGCGCCGGACAAGCCGATAGACACATCCACCCCCGATACATTCCAGAACACACTGTTGGCACGAATTAAGTAAGCGAACTCTGGTTTGATTTGAATGGTAGAGATAATACGATCTGCAAACTCACCAAGTTGAACGTCAATGACTGTGCCGATTTCTAGTTCGCGGAATAGAATCGGCGTACCTTCTGATACTGAACCGCGACTCTCACTTTGCAGCGTGAAAATCTTGCCTTCAGGTTGAACTGGACCATTACTTAGCTTGAATGCTGTGGTTTTGCTTCCTTTACCCGGTTCAACTTTAATGTGCTTGGAAATCAGAGAAGAGACATTCTTAATCCCATTCAACCCAATCTCCGGCTCAGCTAGCCAAAAATGGCTACCAGCAACAGCTATCTTATCGACATACTCTGGCAGGATACGAGCCGTAATCTCAATGCCACCTTTAGTGAAATTCGGAACGACTAAAGTCACTTCACCGACATTGACGCCTTGATATTTAATTGGTGTACCTTTGCTAATCTCTTGATCGCCCGAAGAAGTAATCGTGATGGCACGACCAAATTTACGAGCAGATTTAGAATCAGTATAGAGTTTCCAAACATCACCCAGTTTGTTGTCGATACCTGGCAGTGAATCAAACGCGATACCGCCTTGAATCAGAGTTTTAACCGGAGCCGCTTTGATGCTGATACCAGACAAAGACGCGTCAACCTCAACACCTGAACGGTTCCAGAAAACCGTGTGTTTGTTGATTAGGTGTGTGTAACGGTTTTCAATGGTGACCTGGATTCTCACACCACCGTCGGCAAGCTGGAAGTCACTGATGCTACCGACCTGAAGATTGCGGTAGAGTAGTGGGCTGCCTTTAGAAATTGACGGTAACTCACTTGCGAACAGTGATAGTGTTTTAGAGCCCGATTGGTTGAGCTTTGCAATTTCAGCGAGTGATTTGCTTTGGAACAGTTGGTAGCTTGGTCTTGCTTGAGCCTTACCTTCACTCACAAAGCTAATTGAGCCTGTCAGTAGTTGTTTTGCAGGTGGAACGGTAACGCTTAAACCAGACTCAGTTAATTCTGCACTCGCGCTACCTGTCACGAAAAAGCGGTTGTTGCTTTTAATGAGATGTGCGTATTCATTATCGATCAACGCATCCATGAACACTTCATGCTTATCGCTTCCTGTGCCAACGCCATCAACTAAACCGACTTTGATGATAGAGCCGACTGCAATCCCTTTGTAAAGTAGCTGCGTACCAACATCTAAACCGAAAGAGTTATTGGAGGTTAAGCGAATCGCTACTGATTTTTCCTGTTCTTGGCTGTATTCCGTTTTGCGAATCGCGGTAAAGCGGCGCGCTTTTTCACCCTCACCAGGGACTAGCGTTAAGAAGTTGCCTGTTACTAAGTTCGCGATATTCTTCATACCCGTCAGTGATAGTTCGGCTTCCTCAAGAATGAACTTACTACCACTGTTTAGGAAGTCGCTGAAAGCAGGCTGGATAGCTGCTGAAGCAACAACGTTTTCTCGGCCTTCGCTGAGTGATAAGTCGGTAATTTGACCGATTTCGATGCCGCGATACATGATTGGAGCGCCAGTTGCACTGATCTTGTTGTCATCAGGAACAGCGATCTTAATAGAGATACCACGACCAGCAGTTTTTAGATCTGGGTAGAGTTTGAATTTGGTGTTCATCTCAACTGGCTGACCATCTCCAGGTGAGTCTACGGCGATAGAACCACCTAATAGAGCGCTTAGGCTCTCTAAACGAACATCAACGCCTGAAAACCCAATGCTTGCTCCTAAGCCACTAACATTCCAGAAACGGCTTTGGTCGGTAATGATATGGCTGTATTCATCTTTAATAGCCGCTTGAATCGTGACTGACTTGCCGCTTTCGTTAAGCTGGTAGTTGTAGACCTCACCGATTGGGATCTTACGATAAACAATCTGAGAGCCAACAGAGACGCCACCCAAATCTTTTGTTGTCAGTGATATGTTCAAGCCATCGGCAGCTAACAAGTCAGAAGGTGCAGACTCCAAAGCTTGGAAAACAGTTTCTGGCTCTTGTTTGGTCTCACTTGGGTGAATCGCAATGTAGTTACCAGATACAAGTGCATCTAGCCCAGAAATACCAGACAAGCTTGCGGTCGGCTTCACTAACCAAAATCGAGTGCCTTTAGACAGCAGCTTTTTCGCTTCCGGATAAATATCAGCATCAACATAGATATTAGATAAGTCTTTCGAGAGGGTAATATCGCGAACCATACCCACTTCTAAGCCTTGGTAGCGAATTGTGGTGCGTCCTGCGACTAAGCCTGCCGCATCTGAGAAGTAGATCTGCACACGTTGGCCTGCATCATGGACTGACTTCATTACGAGCCAGCCTGCAAGCGCGACGGTGAGGATCGGGAGAATCCACAAAGGGGAAATGCCTTTGTTTTTTCTGACTTCCGGTGAATATGATTTTTGTGATTGGTTATTGTCGTTCATTCACTGACTCATCTTTAGAGGTAGAGTTATCCCAAATTAGCCTAGGATCTAAGCTTTCCGCTGCCAGCATTGTGAGAACTACAACAACGCCGAAAGCGACTGCACCATAACCTGGTGTGAAGTTTAAAATTTGTCCACGGTCGACCAATGTCATCATGATCGAAATAACGAACAGATCCATAACGGACCATTTCCCCACCCATTTCACAATAAAATAGATGGTCATGCGTTGTCTGTGGTAAAGCGCTCGTTTCATTTGAATACAAATCAGTATGTAAGCAAGCCCAAGAATTTTAGCCACGGGAACGACAATACTCGCAATAAAAATGATGGCAGCGATGCCGTACATGTCGCTATTAATTAAAGAGGCGACACCGGAAATGATCGTATCTTCGAGTCGTTGGCCGTTTGTAATAAGAATAGATATAGGAATCACGTTCGCTGGCACAATCGCAACGGCGGCAGCAAAAAGCAGTACCCATGTCTTTTGTATTGAGTAAGGCTTGCGGTGATACAAAGCATGATGACAACGAACACAAGCGTGACCTTCGGGCTGAGAAAGATGGCAGTTATGGCAGTGCACGTTCTTGCTTTCGGTAAAGCTGTATTCCGACTCTTTTGCCCATGCTTCCCAGTAACGTCGAACACTAATTCGGCTTACCAGTAAAACGCTAAACAGCTGCAACAAGATAAGGCCAATTAAGCCGGGGCCAACAAAGATGTCTGAATAGTCTTGTAGCTTAAAGCACGAGATAGCAACGCTGACTAAGAATACATCCAGCATCATCCAGTGTTTTAAGGTTTGAATGATTGCCAGCGAGTAGCGGAACGGCGTAAAAAGTGCGAAACGAAGTGAAAAATGGCTAATGAGCACAGAGCCACAAACCAATAAAGGGGCAATGGAACTGCAGAACAGGATAAGCAATCCAAGTAGTGGAAAGCCTTCACCCATCAAGGTAAACACGCCGGAAGGTAGCGTAGCAGGGATCATCACCCCGATAAGGCGGATGCTAATAAAATCGAAAAAGTGAGAAGGGATAAACAGCAATAAGCAAGTGACCGCGATTGCTAGGTTGCCAGATAGGCTAGGGGTGCCGCCGCGGTAAAGTTGAGTGCCGCACCTTGGGCAATAGGCCGACTTACCTAACGGGATATCCATTTTATCAACGGGCAGTTCGCAGCCTTGGCATAGTCGCACAGAGCTGCTGTCGCATTGATGTTCGGTTGATAAGTCTTGGGGTACGGATGGGGAGGTCATGCGACCTCCCAAATAGAATTGTGCGTCAGTTTAGAAGTGTGGTGTACGGAAGTAGAACAATAAACATCAGGCGTGCGACTGCACACTGCCATAGAGTGTTTGATAAAGTCCTTGTTGTTCAACCAGTTCACCATGTGTTCCCGTCTGTGTGACTTGCCCATCTTCTAAAACATAGATTAAATCGGCTTGTTTCACCGCTGATAATCGATGAGCCACGATCAAAGTTGTGCGATCTTTCAAAAACTCGCTCAATGCTTTGTGTAAAGCGGACTCTGTTGCCGTATCTAGTGCTGATGTCGCTTCATCAAGAATAACAAACTTAGGATTACTCAGCACCATGCGGGCTATGGCTAGGCGTTGTCGTTGACCACCTGAAAGGCGAACGCCATTCCTACCAATTTGAGTATCTAAACCGTTACTTAGCTGCTTGATTACGTCTTGCATTTGAGAGACTTCAAGCGCACGCCACAACGACATCTCATCGTAGTCAGCACCAAGTGTCAGATTATGCCTTAATGTATCATTGAAGAGTATAGGTTGTTGTAAAACAACAGCAATTTGATTGCGTATAATATCAAAGCTGATGTCGTCGGTGGTTTCACCGTTATAGCGTATACACCCAGAGTCAGCTTGATAAACCCCAATCAGCAACTGGATTAGCGTGGATTTACCACCCCCGCTTGCGCCCACCAAAGCCACCTTTTTACCAGCAGGTATGTGTAGCGAAAGGTTATTTAAAACAGTGTTTTCTAATGTGTAAGAGAATGTAACGTTTTCAATGTCGACTGTCACTTCCTTATCATCATGGAATGGATTTACCTTACTAACCGGGCGTCTCTCTTCTTCCAGTTGTAGGAGATCGTTAATACGCTGCAGTGCTGCCTTAGCGCTATACCACGAGAATTGAATGCCGAGTAGCTCTTGAACAGGTCCTAACATAAACCATAAGTAGCCGAATACTGCAAAGATTTGACCAATGGTTAAGTCACTGAACAGAACCATCAGCATCGCGACCGCACGGAACAGTTCAAAACCTAGTAGGAAAAGTAGAAAGGAAACTCGACCAGCGGCTTCTGATTGCCATGCGTATTTGTCAGCATCGATTCTTACTTGGTTCGCTTGAACTTTGAGTTCATCAAGGAAAATACGTTCTTTGTTAGCTGCGCGCAGTTGATAGATGCCGTCTAGTGTCTCTACTAATCGGTTTTGAAAACGCTCAAATGATTGGTTCTCGTGTTTCTTCAGGTGCTTAACTTTACTGCCTAGTCTGCGTGAGAAGTAAATGACAACAGGATTGACCAGTAAAATGAACAGTCCTAAACGCCACTCTAGCCACAATAGAACGATCGCTGTGCCGAACACAGTTAAAAAGCTGATTAGGAATTTAGACAGTGTTGAACCAATAAACTTATCGATGGTCTCTATGTCTGTGATTAAGTGAGCATTGATGCCGCCACTGCCTTTTGTCTCGTATTGTCTGATGCTGATGCGACCGAGTTTGTCGATCATTTTGCTGCGCATCTTATAAGTGATGGTTTTAGAGACTAGAGTGAACTGACGCCCTTGAAGGATGTTAAGCCCTTGGCTGACAGTACGCATCAAGATGACAAGTAAAAGAGTCAAGGCAATGTAGCCAGTAGGGGTTTGCATTGAGGTTGGCAGCAGATGGTTCATCATCTCAAGCCCAGATGCTGGCTTGTCGAGAAGCACTTCATCCACCATGAGTGGCATTAGCAGCGGGATAGGGACACTGATTAGTGTCGCGAGCACCGCGATGATGTTGGCAAACACCAGTTTGGACTTGTGTTTTTTTACTTGAGTTATCAGCCAAGAACGGCTAATAGTGTCATCTGAATCGGTCATTTTAATGAGAATAAGTCCTATTTAGGTGGGTGGTCGCATTCTACTGTGTTCTCTTAATAATGGAAGTCTCAATTTAATTGGAAGTTAATATGAAAATAGAACATTACCATCGCTTAACCAAACAAGCTGTTGCATTAATCGAATCAGAAACCGATATGATCGCAAATTTGTCAAATATCAGTGCATTACTGTCGATGGAGCTTGACGATCTTAACTGGGCAGGCTTTTACTTAATGAAAGGCGATGAATTGGTTCTTGGTCCATTTCAGGGTAAGCCTGCATGTGTACGTATTCCTGTCGGTCGTGGTGTATGCGGAACTGCGGTTTCGACAAATACCGCTCAACGTATATACGACGTGCATGAGTTCGAAGGTCACATTGCTTGTGACGCGGCAAGTAACTCAGAAATTGTGATTCCGTTTACGATTGATGGAAAAATAGCAGGCGTACTGGATATCGATAGCCCAAATGTTGGTCGATTTAGCGAAATTGACGAGGAAGGACTGACGTTTTTCATGGCTGAAGTGGAAAAGCTGCTTAATTCGCACGCGAACAAGGCATAAATTATTCTCTTACTGTGGTTTTTCCCAAGCATCTCTCTATAATACGTAAAAATATTTTCTTAATGCTCGCGGAAAACCGCAAAAACCAGGAACCCACATGGAAAACACTGAAAAGTTAAAAAACAGCAAAGAAGTTATCGCATATATTGCTGAATGTTTCCCTAAATGCTTTACTTTAGAAGGTGAAGCGAAGCCACTTAAAATTGGTATTTTTCAAGATCTTGCTGAACGTCTAAATGAAGACGAAAAAGTAAGTAAGACTCAGCTTCGTGCAGCGTTAAGACAGTACACATCATCATGGCGTTACCTGCACGGCGTAAAAGCTGGTGCAGAGCGTGTTGACCTAGACGGCAACGCGTGTGGCACACTAGAAGAAGAGCACGTTGAGCACGCTAAAGCTACACTTGCAGAAAGCAAAGCTAAAGTTCAGGCTCGTCGTAAAGAGCAAGCACAAAAAGCTCGCGAAGAAGGCAAAGCGAAACCTAAGGCGAAGAAAGCTCCACAGCCTCGTCGCCAAGCGCCTAAAGCACCAAAAGTAGAAAAGCCTGTAGAAACACGCGCTTTGAACGCTGACGAATTCATCGCTGGCAAAGAAGTAAATGTGAACATGGGTAAAGGAAACATGGCTGCGACCATTGTTGAAATCAATAAGGAAGATGTACGTGTTCAGTTAGCAAACGGCCTACAAATGGTTGTTAAAGCGGAGCACTTGCGCGCTTAAAGGAGATACTCCTACGCATGAAATGCCGTTCAAAATTGACACTGATTGCTGCTAGCTTTTTGCTAGCAGCTTCAGCTCAGGCTCTTGAAGCCAAATTAGATCAGGACGATTTACCTCTACTCGCTCCTGAGGTCCAACACGAAACTGCTAGTAAACGTGTTACTTCTCGATTTACTCGTTCCCACTATAAACACTTCAATCTCAACGACGATTTCTCTCAAGCTATCTTTAATCGTTACTTAGAGATGCTGGATTACAATCGTAATATCTTCACCCAAGCTGATATTGACTCTTTCTCTGCGGCATCGAAGCAAATCGATGACCAGTTAAAAGCAGGCAATAACCAGATTGCTTTCGATGTTTACAATTTGTCTATGCAGAAGCGTTTTGAACGTTTCCAGTATGCATTGTCTTTGCTCGATACTGAAATCAAGTTTGATACCGATGAAACTATCGAACTTAATCGTAGTGAAGCAGCGTGGCCTAAAGATATCGCTGAAGTGAATGAGCTTTGGAGAAAACGCGTTAAATACGATGCGTTGAATCTAAAACTAACTGGTAAAGAGTGGCCAGAGATTCAAGAAGTTTTGGAAAAGCGTTACAACAATGCGATGAAGCGTATTACGCAATCGCATAATGAAGATGCTTTCCAGATCTACATGAACGCATTTGCACGAGAGGTCGATCCTCACACTAGCTACCTTTCTCCAAGAAATGCAGAGCAATTCCAATCTGAGATGAATCTTTCTCTAGAAGGGATTGGTGCTGTGCTTCAAATGACAGACGACTACACCGTTATCCGTTCTTTAGTTGCTGGTGGCCCTGCGTCAAACAGTAAACAATTGAGCGATGGCGATCGTATTGTCGGCGTTGGTCAAGATGGAGAAGAGATTGTTGATGTTATCGGCTGGCGCTTAGACGATGTAGTACAACTTATTAAAGGCCCGAAAGGGACTAAAGTGAAGCTGCAGATCTTACCTGATGGTAAAGATGCAAAAAGTCACGTTGTCACAATTGTTCGTGATAAGATTCGTCTAGAAGACCGCGCTGTTAAATCAGAAGTTATCGAGAAAGATGGTAAGAAGATTGGTGTACTAGAAGTGCCAAGTTTCTACGTTGGCCTTTCTAAAGATACCGACAAACTGATCACTGAGCTCAAAGAGCAAGGTGTCGAGGGTATCATTGTCGATCTTCGTAATAACGGTGGTGGTGCATTGACCGAAGCAACGGAACTCTCTGGTCTATTTATCAAAGAGGGGCCTGTTGTCCAAGTTCGTGATAGCTATGGTCGTGTCAAAGTGAACAGCGACACCGATGGTAAGATCAGTTACCAAGGTCCGTTAACGGTATTGGTGAATCGTTACAGTGCATCAGCATCTGAGATCTTTGCCGCTGCAATGCAAGACTATGGTCGTGCGATAATCCTAGGTGAGAACTCTTTCGGTAAAGGAACGGTGCAACAGCATCGCTCTTTGAATCATATCTATGATTTGTTCGATAAAGAGTTAGGCTATGTTCAATACACAATCCAAAAATTCTACCGTATCAATGGTGGTAGTACGCAAAATAAAGGGGTAGTTCCTGATATTGCTTACCCAACGCCGATTGATCCAGCAGATACAGGTGAAAGTGTCGAAGATAATGCACTACCTTGGGATAGCATCGACAAAGCGAAGTACTCAGTGTTACAGCGTAACGATGAGAAAATCGCAGCGTTAACGGCTAAACACCAAGCTCGTATCGCGACAGACATGGAATTCGGCTTTATTGCGCAAGATATTGAAAAGTATAAGGCGGATAAAGACGACAACGAACTTTCTCTGAATGAAAAGGTTCGCCAGCAAGAGAGTGATGATGCGGAAGCACTTCGTTTAGAACGTATTAATCAACGTCAAAAAGTCGCTAAGTTAGAGCCTTTCAAAACGTTGGACGATGTTCCGAACGACTATGAAGCCCCTGACGCTTATCTTGATGAGTCGGTTGCAATCATGCTAGATATGATAAAGAAATAGGCTTACCGCCTGTTGAAATTAAAAAGCGAGCTTAGGCTCGCTTTTTTTGTATCTGTTCGGTCTGATGTATCTCTATCTATATGTTTCTTTTGGTTTTTATTGCTAGTTAGTAAGCGAATGCCCTGTGAGTTTTCTAGATTTCCGTTTGGTAAATAATGACATTTAAGTTACTTCGCATTTAAAATTTAGTGACTTGGATCATATTTTTTCGCTTTCTATTCATTACGTGCCTAAGCTTAAAGAAAAACGAGGGGGCGCTTATGAAATGGATTCTACTATTTTTATCTTGTTTAAGTTTTGCTGCTTTTGGGAGTGAAGTTACTCATAACGGTCAGCAATCAAAAAGTGATAGTAACTTATCCCATTTTGACCTTCCTTTGTTGCTTGGTGACTGGTATTTAATGAATCAAGATCCGGAGCAAGGCACTGAAAACTTTAGAGCAATAAAGCTGACTCTCGATTCAAATTACTCGTTTACTATCGATATCCAGAAAAAAGACTATAGTGTCGACCATTGGGAAGGTTTATATAATGCCAATGAAGACACAATTATTCTGGGTCTGAACACTTCTGAGCCTCAAGTCTATTCTTACAGCAGTAATCACAACATGCTGAATCTTAATGGTGTGATGTTTACTAAAGCATTACCCAACGCACTGGCGGGTATTTGGTCTAGCGCTGAGCTATCGGGTAGCGATTTAAGAGCGAGTAACATCCAAAAAATGGATTTGGTTTTGCAGCCTGACTTTATCTTCATGTTCCGCGTGTCTGATGAAGAAGGTGGCGAAGTTATTCGTCGCGGGGTGTATTACACCGAAGGCGACCAACTAGTGTTACTTTATGAAAACGGTGAACACGGCACTCGATATACACTGAACAGCGATGTGTTAACGCTACAAGGTGAAGAGGGAGATATGTTTGCGGTGCTGAATCGCATCCGATAATCGTGAGTTTTAGCAGTAAAGTGGTACTCGTTGATAATATTGTGCACAGTTCATTTCTTAGTCGTTCCTGTCTGATTTGATTGATAAAATAGCAAAACATGGAGGCATTTTCCTACAATGCCTCCTTTTTTTAATATTCCCCTTGTTTTATTGGCGATCAACCTTTAGATATATACAGTTAAAAAATTATTACGTATAACGATCAAAAGGAACTCGTCATGGCACATACACCTCAAGCCAAATATCGTAAAGATTATCAATCACCATCTCACACTATTTCTGAAATCGATCTTACTTTCGATTTATACGATTCAGCATCTATCATTACTGCGGTGTCTAGTGTTAAGCAAGAAAAAGACAGCTCAACATTAGTACTGGATGGTGAAGGCTTGAAGTTGGTTTCTGTGTTGGTTGAAGGCAACGAGTGGACGCAATACGAGCTGTCTGAAACTCAACTAACGTTAACTGATCTTCCGAAGGAGTTTACGTTAACCATCTTTACTGAAGTGAACCCAGAAGGTAACAGTGCACTAGAAGGTTTATACAAGTCAGGCGGCGCTTTCTGTACTCAGTGTGAAGCCGAAGGTTTCCGTCGTATTACTTACTACATGGACCGTCCAGATGTGTTGGCGAAATTCACAACAACAGTTATCGCCGACAAAGCAGAGAACCCGTTCTTATTAAGTAACGGTAACCGTGTTGATGAAGGCGAGGCAGAAAATGGTCGTCATTGGGTGAAATGGCAAGACCCGCATCCAAAACCAGCGTACTTGTTTGCACTCGTAGCCGGTGACTTCGATGTACTTCGTGACGCATACACCACGCAATCGGGTCGCAAAGTTGACCTAGAAATCTTTGTTGATAAAGGCAACCTAGACCGTGCAAACCATGCAATGGTGTCTTTGATTAACTCAATGAAGTGGGATGAAGAGCGTTTCAACTTAGAGTACGACCTAGATATCTACATGATCGTCGCGGTAGATTTCTTCAACATGGGTGCGATGGAAAACAAAGGCTTGAACGTATTTAACTCTAAGTTTGTTTTGGCGAACGACCAAACCGCAACGGATACCGATTACTTAGGTATTGAAGCGGTAATTGGCCATGAATACTTCCATAACTGGACAGGTAACCGAGTGACTTGTCGTGATTGGTTCCAGCTGAGTTTGAAAGAAGGTCTAACGGTATTCCGTGACCAAGAGTTCTCATCGGATCTTGGCTCTCGCGCAGTAAACCGTATTAACAATGTGCGTATCATTCGCGGTCCACAATTTGCCGAAGATGCAAGCCCAATGTCTCACCCAATTCGTCCTGAAAAAGTGATAGAAATGAATAACTTCTATACATTGACCGTGTACGAAAAGGGAAGTGAAGTGATCCGTATGATCCACACATTGTTGGGTGAAGACGGTTTCCAAAAAGGCATGAAACTGTACTTCGAACGTCACGATGGCACGGCAGCAACGTGTGAAGATTTTGTTGCCGCAATGGAAGATGCATCGGGTGTTGATCTGTCTCAGTTCCGTTTATGGTACAGCCAGTCTGGTACGCCGACGCTATCTGTTGAAAGCCATTACGACGCAGATAAGAAACAGTACACATTAACAACTCGCCAAGTAACGGCGCCAACTCACGAACAAGCTGAAAAGCAGGCTTTGCATATCCCTCTAGATATCGAGTTGTACACTGCGTCGGGTGATGTTGTTGAGTTACAATGTAACGGTGAGCCAGTTCATAACGTGTTAGACGTGAAAGAAGTGGAACAAACTTTTGTGTTCGAGAACGTAAGCGAGAAACCAGTGCCATCATTGCTGCGTGAATTTTCTGCGCCAGTGAAATTGGAATACGACTATTCAGATGAAGAGCTGATCTTCTTGATGGTGAATGCTCGCAATGAGTTCTCTCGTTGGAATGCGGGTCAAATGCTATTAGCGAAGTACATCCGCAGTAACGTGGAGAAGGTTCAACAGGGTCAAGCGTTTGAGCTTTCTGATTCTGTTATTGACGCATTCCGTGGCGTACTGCTGAGTGATTCACTAGAGCCTGCGTTTATTGCAGAAATGCTTTCACTGCCAAGCCACAATGAAGTATCGGGTTGGTACGAGCGTGTTGATATTGATGCGGTCGCATCGGTCCTTAACTCGATGAAAGTAACACTAGCTGCAGAACTTGAAGACGAGTTAGCGGCGGTTTATCACACCCATGCGCTAACGGAATACACGATCGATCACGATTCGATTGGTAAGCGTACTCTACGTAAAGTTTGCCTAAGTTACTTAGCTCACACTGAGCAGGGTAACGACTTGGTAGTTGAGATGTATCAAACGGCAAACAACATGACTGACACCATGGCAGCAATGGGCGCGGCAAACAGTGCGCAACTACCATGTCGTGAAGCCTTGATGGCGGATTACAGTGACAAGTGGAAACACGATGGTCTTGTTATGGATAAGTGGTTTGCATTGCAAGGTACAAACCCAAGTTCAAATGCCCTTGAAGTGATCAAAGAGTCTATGTCACATCAAGCGTTCAGCTTAAAGAACCCAAACCGTACTCGTAACCTGGTCGGTTCGTTCTTAAACATGAACCCGGTTCAGTTCCATGACAAATCAGGTCAGGGCTACGCATTTGCTGGTGAGATCTTACGTGAGCTAAACAGCAGTAACCCGCAAGTGGCTTCACGTCTGATTGATCCACTGCTTAAATTCCGTAAGTATGATGATGATCGCCAAGCTCTTATCAAGCAGGAACTTGAGACATTGAAGAACATGGATAACCTAGCAAAAGACTTATTTGAGAAAGTAGCGAAAGCACTAGAAGCTTAAGTTAAGCGTTCTCAAGGCTAACGGTTTACTTATAAACTGTTTACTTCCAAAGAAAAGTCATCAGTGGTAGAGAATATCTGCCACTGATTTTTTGTTTCTGGCTCATCGAATTTTGGATAAGCTAGAACAGTTTCAAGCTCAGTCTCACTGTCAGACATCGTTAAGTGCCAAAAAACACCGGCACTGTATACTTATACAGGTATCGTATGAATCACTATATTTTCCAACTTAACATCTCATATCAGCAGTTTTTGGCCAGTTATTCTGGTGCGGCAAGTAAAGTACAAGTAATGACAACAACAGGATTGCGTATTCAGTTACCTGCAACTCGGTTCAGACCTTTTCTTACACAAATAGGGGTTAGAGGGCAATTTAGGCTGACAACTGACCAAAAAAATAAGTTTATTAAGTTAGAAGCTCTGTAAAGCTTGGCATGCCTAGTGAGTTAAAAGGAATCTTAATCACATAATCAAACATTTCACCTCTTACCACCTCCAAAACAATTAACCATTTTTCAATAATGCTTTTACAATAAATGAATGCATTACCTTTGCTTAACTCGTTAGTAGAAAAGTGTTAAAAAACGCGATTCAAACGCCAGATTAAGTGATACCCCTAATAATAAAATATAATTCTAATTGTGGAGTGTGACTATGACCGCACGTGAAACTGTGGTTCCAGTTTTACTTGAAAAAGTTTACAAGCTGATTCAAGACAAACTTGACCTTGCTCATCGACCTCTCGTAACTCAACTTGCTCAACACTTGTTTAGTAACGTTTCTCATGACGACCTGACTCAGAGAAATGAATCCGATTTATATGGTGCTGTAGTTAGTTTATGGCACCACATCAACGAAAAGAAAGCCGATGAAATCTCGGTACGCGTTTTCAACCCGACGGTAAGTCGTCAAGGTTGGCAGTCCACTCACACTATCGTTGAGATAGTTGTACCGGATAGTCCTTTCCTTGTTGATTCTGTAAAAATGGCATTGACTCGCCTAGACCTTTCTTCTCACCTTATGCTGCATAACCCAACGCAAATCTCTCGCTCTGATTCGGGAAGTGTAGTGGGTGTGAGCAGTGGTGAAGGTGTTTTCCAATCTTTGTTCCACATCGAGGTTGACCGTCTAAGTAGCAAAGCAGAAATGACGGCACTTAAGACAGAGCTTCTAGACATTTTCACTGACACTAGCCTAGTGGTTAACGACTGGTTAACGATGGTTGAAAAGCTGAAAGAAGTCACTGACCAAGTTGAACAGCAAAAAGAAAGCATTCCAGTAGATGGTCAACGTTTTGATGAGACGTTGGCGTTTCTTCGTTGGTTAGGTGAACACAACTTTACCTTTATGGGTTATAAGGAATATGACCTAGTTTCAGTTAACGGCGATACTGAGCTGCAACCGACCAAGGAGCAAGGTCTTGGTTTGTTTGCGAATTCAGATCGTGTACGTAACGTTAAGTTGTCTGAGTTTTCTGACTCGGCGCGTTTAGAAGCAAAAAAACCGTATGTACTTATCGTAACAAAGGGCAACACGGCTTCACGCATTCACCGCCCAGCTTACAATGACTACATCGGCATTAAGAAATTCGATAAGAACGGCAAGGTAATTGGTGAGCACCGTTTCACTGGTCTTTACACTTCTGCTGTTTATAACCAAACCGTTGAAACGATTCCTCTAGTTCGTGAGAAAGTAGAGCGTATCTTAAACGCGAGTGGTTATCGTGAGGGTTCATACTCTTACAAAGCTCTGCACAACATTCTTGAAAACTACCCACGTGATGAACTGCTTCAAGCTCGAGAAGAAGAACTGCTTGAAGTGGGAACGGGTGTCGTACAGATGCAAGATCGTGATCTTCTGCGTCTGTTCGTTCGCAAAGACCCGTTTGGCCGTTTCTTTAGCTGTATGGTTTACGTAACAAAAGATCGTTACAACACCGAGCTTCGTCGCCAAACTCAGCGCATCTTGAAGCAATACTTTGGCTGTGAAGAAGAAGTTGAATTTACAACGTATTTCTCTGAAAGCCCTCTGGCAAGAACACACTATATTGTTCGTGTTGATAACAACAACATGGACGTGGACGTGAAAACAATCGAGCAAAATTTAATGGAAGTATCGTCTACGTGGGATGACCGCTTATCTGAATCAATCATTGCAAACTTCGGTGAGAGCAAAGGTCTTCCATTGTCGAAAGAGTACATGCGTGCATTCCCACGTTCGTACAAAGAAGACATGATGCCAGGTTCTGCTGTTGCAGATATTGAGCGTTTAGAAGCACTAAGTGAAGATAATAAACTTGGTATGCTTTTCTACCGTCCTCAGGAAGAAGCGGCAGACTCGAAAGCAGTACGCTTAAAACTGTTCTACCACAGTGCAGAGCCAATTCACCTTTCTGATGTGATGCCAATGCTTGAAAACTTTGGCCTACGCGTAATCGGTGAGTCGCCATACGAAGTGCGTAAGACCAACGGTACAACCTATTGGATCTTAGATTTCTCTATGCTTCATAAGAGTGACCAAACGATTGATCTTCGTGAAGCTCGTGATCTTTTCCAACAAGCATTCGCAGCAATTTGGGCGGGTGAACTAGACAGCGATGGTTTCAACCGCTTGGTACTGGGCGCGGGTCTTTCTGGTCGTGAAATTTCTATTTTGCGTGCTTATGCTCGTTACATGCGTCAAGTGGGCTTCCCATTCAGCCAACAATATATCGAAGACACATTGTCCCATTACCCAGAGTTAGCGAAAGGTTTGGTGAGCTTATTCGGTAAGCGTTTTGATCCGAAATTGAAGGGCAGCGCGAAGGGTCAACAAGATCTTATTAAGAAGATCACTGAGCAGCTCGATCATGTAGAAAGCTTGGATGATGATCGTATCATTCGTCGCTACATGGAGATGATCACTGCAACGCTTCGTACTAACTACTACCAAGTAGACGACAACAAACAAGCGAAGCCTTGGTTGGCTCTAAAAATGAGACCAAGCGAGATTCCAGATATCCCGGCACCAGTACCTGCATTTGAGATCTTCGTATACGCACCAGATATTGAAGGTGTTCACCTACGTGGCGGTAAAGTGGCTCGTGGTGGTCTTCGTTGGTCAGATCGTCAAGAAGATTTCCGTACCGAGATTCTGGGCCTAGTTAAAGCACAACAAGTTAAGAACACGGTAATTGTACCAGTGGGTGCAAAAGGTGGTTTCGTTTGTAAACGTCAGCACACAATGTCTGGCCGTGACGAGATCTTTGCTGAAGGGCAACGTTGTTACAAGCGCTTCATCCGTGCACTACTAGACGTTTCAGACAACATCATTGAAGGTGAGGTAATCCCACCTAAGAACGTTGTTCGTCATGATGAAGATGACCCGTACTTGGTTGTTGCAGCCGATAAAGGTACAGCAACATTCTCTGACTTAGCGAACTCAGTATCTGAAGAGTACAACTTCTGGTTAGGTGATGCGTTTGCTTCGGGTGGCTCTAACGGCTACGACCACAAAGCGATGGGTATCACAGCAAAAGGTGGTTGGGAATCGGTTAAGCGTCACTTCCGTGAAATGGGTATTAACTGCCAGACTACAGACTTCACTGCTATCGGTGTTGGTGATATGGCGGGTGACGTATTTGGTAACGGTATGCTTCTATCTAAGCACATCCGTCTACAAGCGGCATTTAACCACATGCACATCTTCGTTGATCCGAATCCAGATTCAGCATCAAGCTGGGTAGAGCGTGATCGTTTGTTCAATCTACCTCGCTCAAGCTGGGAAGATTACAACAAAGAATTGATTTCTCAAGGTGGTGGCATCTTCTCTCGTCGAGCGAAGTCTATCTCTCTAACGCCTGAAATTCAGAAAATGTTGGGTACCAAGAAAGCATCAATGGCGCCAAATGATTTGATCAAAGCGGTCTTGTCTATGGAAGTTGATCTACTTTGGAATGGTGGTATCGGTACTTACGTTAAGTCTTCAAGTGAAACTCACACTGATGTTGGCGACCGCGCTAACGACGTGTTGCGTATCAACGGCGGCGATTTGAAAGCAAAAGTTGTTGGCGAAGGCGGTAACTTGGGTATGACTCAATTGGGTCGTATTGAATATGCGCTTACAGGCGGCCGAGTGAACACAGACTTTGTTGATAACGTGGGTGGTGTTGACTGTTCAGATAACGAAGTGAACATTAAGATCTTCTTGAACGGCTTGGTGTCTAATGGTGATCTAACGGTTAAGCAACGTAACCAAGTTCTAGAGTCTATGGAAGATGAAGTTGGTGAGATTGTACTTGATGACGCCTACTGCCAAGCTGAGTCTATTTCGGTAACTGAACACCAAGGCGTGAGCTTAGTTAAAGAGCAAATCCGCTTCATTCACACAATGGAGAAAGCAGGGTATCTGGATCGCGGCCTAGAATACATCCCTGATGACGAAACTCTGCTAGAGCGTGAGAAGCAAGGTCAAGGCCTGACAAGACCAGAGCTATCTGTATTGATCGCTTACGGTAAGATGGTTCTGAAAGAAGATCTTGTGAGCGATGATATTGCGAATGATGAGTTCCATGCTCAACAATTGATGCAATACTTCCCAACTGAGTTACGCCGTAACTACTCTCAGCACATGGATAACCATCCACTGCGTGCAGAGATCATTGCGACGGCTCTTGCTAACCAAATGGTTAACGAGATGGGTTGTAACTTCATCACTCGTCTGCAAGAAGAGACGGGCGCAAACATTGTCGATATCGCTAATGCTTACGCGGCATCACGTGAAATCTATGGTTTGGGTCAAGTGCTTAAGAGCATCCGTGAACTGGATAACATCTCTAGCTCACAGGCTCAATATGAGTTGCTGTACCACGTACGTCGTACACTGCGCCGTTTGACTCGTTGGTTGCTAAGAAATCGTACTGGTAAGCAATCTGTGAAAGCACTGGTTGAACTTTACCAAGGCGATGTAGTGGCTATTACTGAGAAACTGGACGAAAACCTGGTTGCTTCAGAAGTAGAAGAGCATCAAGCAATGGCGCAAGTATGGATTGATCAAGGCGTAACTGCAGAATTGGCGAATTCAGTAGCGCGTCTGTCTAGCTTGTACTCAGCACTGGATATATCCACAGTGGCCCGTGAAACGGGTAAAACAGTACAACAAGCGTCTAAGCTTTACTTCAATCTAGGCGACCGTTTGTCTCTGCACTGGTTCTTGAAGCAAATCAATGGTCAAGCAGTCGATAACAACTGGCAAGCATTGGCACGTGCTGCATTCAGAGAAGATCTGGATTGGCAACAACGTCAATTAACAGGTCAAGTACTTAGCTGCGGTTGTGGTTCGGATCTTGATGTGATCAAGGCGCTCGACGATTGGATGGAAAGCAATTCTGTTTCTCTACATCGTTGGGAAAGTATCCTGAACGAATTCAAAGTGGGTTCTGTTCACGAGTTTGCTAAGTTCTCAGTTGCGTTGCGTGAATTGATGCTACTGAATCTAAACTGCATGTCGAAAGACTAACGATTAGACTCAAGTAAAACGATTTAAGGGCAGGCCATTTGGTCTGCCTTTTTCGTTTCGGATTATTATTGCTTACCCTGGAAAGTGAGTAGCCGTAAATTCGCAATGTCTCAAACCGATTCACTGGACGGTGAATTAAAGAGTGCTGACTGCCTATATAACGGTAACGTTTGCTTAATAAAGAAGCTCATTCGTTAGCAAACTCGATTATCTTACCCTTACAGACAGTAATAGATTGAATAGTTGGGTAAATAAGTAAATAATATCGCCCCGTTTACACGGGGCTTTTTTCTATCGGAGGCACAATGCTTTACCGTCTAGCCAGAACTGGCTTTTTCCAACTTGATGCCGAAAAGGCACATGATCTTGCAATTCAAAATTTCAAACGCTTTACCGGCACTCCCATTGATCTTTTGTATCGCCAACAATTACCTCATCGACCTGTAGAATGCATGGGTCTTACTTTTAAAAACCCAGTTGGTCTTGCGGCTGGCCTAGATAAAAACGGCGAATGTATTGATGCATTTGGCGCGATGGGTTTTGGTTTTGTAGAAGTAGGGACTGTGACTCCACGTCCACAAGCGGGTAACGATAAACCTCGTTTATTCCGTCTTGTTGAAGCTGAAGGTATCATCAACCGAATGGGTTTCAACAACCTAGGTGTAGATAACTTGGTTGAGAATGTTAAGAAGTCAAACTACGACGGCATCTTAGGTATCAACATCGGTAAAAACAAAGACACGCCGATTGAAAAGGGTGCAGAAGACTACTTGATCTGTATGGAGAAGGTATATCAATACGCGGGTTACATTGCGGTAAATATCTCTTCACCAAACACACCAGGGCTACGTTCTCTACAATACGGCGAAGCACTTGATGATTTGTTGTCTGAGCTCAAAGCAAAACAAGCGGAACTAGAAGAGAAGCATGGTAAGTATGTTCCTCTAGCTCTTAAGATTGCTCCGGATCTAAGTGATGATGAAATCAGCCAAATTTGCGAATCATTGATCAAAAATAAGATCGATTGTGTGATCGCAACAAACACGACTTTGGATCGTTCAATTGTCGAAGGCATGAAACACTGCGACGAAGCGGGTGGCCTAAGTGGACGTCCAGTTCAATCTCGTAGCACTGAAGTAGTTCGTAAACTTCACCAAGAGCTAGGTGACAAACTGCCGATCATCGGGGTAGGTGGCGTTGACTCTTATGTTGCTGCAAAAGAGAAAATGATGGCAGGTGCTCAGCTTGTTCAAGTTTACTCTGGTTTCATCTACAAAGGTCCACGCCTTGTAGCTGACATTGTCAAAAACCTGTAGTTCACCAACTATAGTCGTTATAGAGCACTAATCTAAAAGTATCTATAAACTGACATCGTCTTACTAAAAGAGACACTGTAACTCCCCGAGTTGTAGAGAAAAGCGATAAGAAAGAGGAATTCATTTCCTCTTTTTTTTTGCCTATTGCTCAGTAAAATTACTGCAATTGAAGGTAATTTTGCGTTTTACCTAATGGAATGGTTCAACAGTGTGAGACGAAATGATGCTTAAACCTAGCGATACATGGAGTTGGTATTACGATGAGCAGCAATGTTCATTAATGCTAAACCTCGGAGAGGATATGATTTTCAAAACGAATCTGGTCCGCAATAAGCTGGTGGACTGTGCGTTTCGAGATAATGAATTCACCGTTGATGACGCATCATCATACCAAACCTTCAAAGAACAAATTTCTGGCTTAGAGCTATCTGAGCCTCGTCAAGCAGAACTGGCGCTTTACTGCGTGGCTGCGAAGCGTTTCCATAAGCCTGTACAACCAAAGAGTTGGTTTTTCGCTCCCCAAGGTGCAGGCCATGAGTATCCTCAGGAAGGGGATATTGTACAAATGAATAACGAGCATAGCCTTGGTTACTTCATTGTATTAGAAGTGGGCGAGTGTGCGAGCTTGTGCGCGTTTGTAGACCTAGAAGAGTTCCTACTGACTCCTTCAAAAGGATTACGCTTTGGCGACTCAATCAAGGTGATGCACGATAGAATGCTTGATGCTAACGCAATTCTGCATCAATCTCATCATATTGCGATGGTAGGCTAACCCAAGTTTTATACATCATTTCGCCATACGTCGCACAGAACAACCTCACCAAACCTTCCAAATAATCGGCTTAATAGCCGATTTTTTTGTGCCTAAAAAACCTCATACTGATAAATGCATCACTCGCTAACCATCAAAATAGTGAAGTTAAGACAATTTTTTTACGTTAATTTCACCTCATTTAATTCCTCAAAAGTGTAATTTAGTCTTCTTTATTCCCTGTTTTCGCTCTTTTGTAGCTAAATTTCACCCATCACTTCCTATTGGTATATACCAATTTTAAGGTGAATATTAATTCACAATGTTGATTCGGTCGAGAATTGGATGTAAAAAATTGGGTTTGTTAGGTCTTATGCTGTAAGGGGGACTGGGTAAGCGATCGCTTCAGTACTGTGTGTTTGCTAGCCAGTTAGTCGAAAGATTCAATGAAAAGACGAGTTTAGAGTGATGCTCTGGTAACAAAATCAGGTATAATCGAGCTCATTTTTATCAATAAAAGAACACTATGAATCAATATCTAGCGGTTACCTCAAACGGCCTTGAGAATTTATTAGTTGAAGAACTAACCCAACTAGGGATTACAAACGCAAAACCTGTTCAAGCAGGTGTTAAATTCAAAGCGACCAATGAGCAAATTTATCGTTGTTGTTTGTGGAGTCGTTTGGCTTCTCGATTTGTACGTGTCCTTTCTGAATTCACTTGTCAGGACGACATGGATTTGTACCTATCGACCACTGCGGTTAACTGGGTGAATCAATTCCATAGCTCTAAGCGTTTTGTGGTTGACTTTAATGGTACTAACCGTGAAATCCGCAACAGCCAATACGGCGCGATGAAAGTGAAAGACGCTATCGTCGATTGCTTCGAGAAGAAGTCATTACCTCGTCCTTCTATTAGCAAAGAAAATCCAGATGTTCGTATTCACGTTCGTTTACACCGTGACAAAGCGATTCTTGGCCTTGATATGGTCGGCAGCGGTCTTCACCAGCGTGGTTACCGTCCTGAATCAGGTCGCGCACCGTTGCGCGAAACTCTTGCTGCAGCGATTCTTCTTCGTAGTGGCTGGGACGCAACAAAACCTTTCTTAGATCCGATGTGTGGTTCAGGTACGCTTGTGATTGAAGCGGCAATGATGGCTGCGAACATGGCTCCGGGTGTTAAGCGTCAGAAATGGTGTTTCGAGGCTCTAGAAGATTTTGAACCAGAGCTATGGGCTGAAGTTAAGTCAGAGGCGAATGTACAAGGTCGCCGTGGTGTGAAGAAAGTAGAGTGTAAGTTCTACGGCTATGACAACGATGAGCGAATGATCAAGACTGCACGTGACAATGCGCGTCGTGCCGGTGTTGAAGATTTAATTCAATTTGAAGTAGGCGATGCTGCACTTGTTAAGCGTCCTGCGGAATTCGACAATGGCGTGGTTGTATCAAACCCACCTTATGGTGAGCGTCTAGGTACTGAGCCTGGCTTGATTGCACTATACACGGCGTTTGGCGCGCAGCTAAAAGCTGAGTTTGGTGGTTGTCACGCATCTATCTTCTCTAGCTCAGACGAGCTTCTAAGCTGCTTGCGTATGCGTGCAGACAAACAGTTCAAATTGAATAACGGTGCGTTACCGTGTCACCAAAAGAACTACTCAATTTCCGATCGTCCTATGTCAGAGCGCCCAACAGAACAGCAAGAACAGCAGATTGCGCCTGATTTCGCGAACCGCCTTAAGAAGAACATCGGCAAAATTGGCAAGTGGGCTAAGAAGGAACAACTAGATTGTTACCGTATCTACGATGCAGACTTACCTGAATACAATGTAGCGATTGACGTATATCCAGGTCACCTTGTTATTCAAGAATACGCCGCACCTAAAGATGTACCGGAGGAGAAAGCAAAGCGTCGTCTAACCGATATCATCCGTGCTTCTATTCAAGTGACTGGTGTTGAAGCCAATAACGTTGTGTTGAAAGTTCGTCAGAAGCAAAAAGGCCGCTCTCAATACCAGAAGCTTTCTCAAGATTCGTCGAACCTAGAAGTAAACGAGTACGGTGTTAAGCTGATTGTTAACCTTCACGACTACCTAGATACAGGTTTATTCCTTGATCATAAGATCACTCGTCGTCGTATCGGTGAAATGGCGGCAGGCAAGGATTTCCTAAACCTGTTTGCTTATACAGGTAGTGCATCTGTACATGCAGCAGTGGGTGGCGCACGCTCTACAACTACCGTTGATATGTCTAATACTTACCTAGAGTGGGCGAAAGAGAACATGGAGCTTAACGGCCGTGTCGGTCGTCAACATCAATTTGTTCAAGCTGACTGCTTACAATGGTTAGCTAAAGAGCAAGGATCGTACGACCTGATCTTCATTGATCCACCAACGTTCTCAAACTCGAAGCGTATGGATCAATCTTTCGATGTTCAACGTGATCATATCCAGCTGATGGAGGACCTAAAGCGCCTGCTTCGTGAAGAAGGTACGATTGTTTTCTCTAACAATAAACGTCACTTCAAAATGGATTTAGAAGCATTAGAAGAGCTGGGCCTTAAAGCTCAGAACATTTCTGCTAAAACATTGCCTCTAGATTTCTCTCGTAATAAGCATATTCATAACTGCTGGTTGATTACACATAAGTAATCAAGAGATTGTATAAGGATATATAGTGCTGACTCTATACAGTACAGAAGGGTGCCATCTATGTGAGATGGCATTCCAACTCACGGAACAGTTAAACATTAGCCATCATGTCAATGTTGTTGATATTGCATTCGATGATGAGCTCTTTTCCCGTTACGGGGTCACTATTCCGGTGCTTAAATTTGAAAGCTCTGACGGTTCTCAACACTCAGAGCTTAACTGGCCATTTGGCTTGTTAGAACTTAATGATTGGTTAAAGAAGAATGGCATTACTTACAATTCATAATGGGCAGTTAGCGTTTGGCGATCACCCATTATTAGACCGTGCAGACTTCGCACTGCAAGAAAATGAGCGTGTTTGTTTAGTAGGGCGCAATGGTGCCGGTAAGTCTACGTTGATGAAAGTGCTATCTGGCAGCATCATCATGGACGACGGCAAGATGCAAATCACTCAAGATGTGGTTGTTTCTCGCTTGGAACAAGATCCACCGCGTAACGAAGAAGGCACAGTATATGATTATGTGGCTGGTGGCTTAGCAGAGATTGGCGAGCAGCTAAAGATCTATCATGATCTTCTTGATCTGATCGCAACCGACCCTAGTGAAAAGAATCTAAACCGCCTTACTCGTGTACAAGAACAGTTGGATCACGCTAATGCATGGCGCTTTGAAGACCGTGTAACGAATGTTCTGGGCGCTCTAAAGCTGACTGCCGAAACTAAACTGACAGACCTTTCTGGTGGTTGGCAACGTAAAGCAGCCCTTGCTCGTGCGCTTGTGTGTGACCCTGACGTGCTTCTACTCGACGAACCGACGAACCACTTGGATGTTGCTACTATTGAATGGTTAGAAGGCTTCCTTAAAGACTTCCGTGGTTCAATCATCTTTATCTCGCACGACCGTGCGTTCATTAAGTCGATGGCTACGCGTATCGTCGACCTTGATCGCGGTAAATTGAGTTCTTTCCCTGGTGATTACGAAAATTACCTAGTTGAGAAAGAAGAAGCGCTTCGCGTTGAAGAAATGCAGAACGCTGAATTCGATAAAAAGCTCGCTCAGGAAGAAGTATGGATTCGACAGGGTATCAAAGCTCGTCGTACTCGTAACGAAGGTCGTGTACGTGCGCTTAAGAAGCTACGTGAAGAGCGTTTGAATCGTCGTGAAGTGCAGGGCAAAGCGGTTATCCAAATCGATGATGCTCAGCGTTCAGGTAAGATTGTATTTGAAGCTGAGAACATTAACTTTGGTTTCGAAGGCAAACAGATCGTTAAAGACTTTAGCTTCAACATCATGCGTGGCGATCGTATTGCACTGATTGGTCCGAATGGTTGTGGTAAGAGTACGGTTCTTAAGTTGCTTCTTGACCAGCTAAAACCTGATTCTGGTCGTTTGCATTGCGGTACGAAACTTGAAGTGGCGTACTTTGACCAATACCGTGAAATCCTTGACCCAGAGAAGTCGGTTATCGATAACCTAGCGGATGGTAAGCAAGAAGTAACAGTAGGTGGCCGTGAGCGTCATGCGCTTAGCTACCTACAAGATTTCTTATTCTCTCCTAAACGTGCTCGTACTCCTGTTAAAGCGCTGTCTGGTGGTGAGAAAAACCGCCTGTTATTAGCTCGTATTTTCCTTAAATCGAACAACTTGCTGATTCTCGATGAGCCAACCAACGATCTAGATATCGAAACTTTGGAACTTTTAGAAGATTTGCTTGCCAACTATCAGGGTACGCTTCTTTTAGTAAGCCACGATCGTCAGTTTGTAGATAATACAGTGATGACAAGTTGGATCTTCGAAGGCAACGGCGTGATTGAAGAATTTGTTGGTGGCTATCACGATGCTCAACAACAAAGAAAGCAGGCACTTGAATACCGACAGGTTGAAAAGCCATCAAAGCCAGCGAAAGTAGTTGAGGAAACTCCCAAAACTGCACCAGTTAAAGCTAAACCTAAGAAGTTATCGTATAAGCTACAGCGAGAGCTAGAAGCGTTACCACAACGTTTAGAAGAATTGGAAACACAAATTGAAGCTCTTCAGGAAGAAGTTAACGATCCAAGCTTCTTTTCGAAATCTGTAGAGCAGACACAGCCAGTTTTAGATAAGCTAACTGCGACAGAGCAGGAGCTTGAAGTTGCATTTGAGCGCTGGGAAGAGCTCGAGGCACTACAACAGGAAAGTTAAGAAGTAATAATGACTTGTACTAAATTTAAATTAACGACAGTTGGAGCCCTAGTTTTGGCTGCAACTAATGCCAACGCTGCGCTTTATAAGGTAGTTGAGGTAACGCCTTCGATTACCGGTGCATCTGAAATCTTCGGTGTAGCGATCCAGCCTGGTAGTGCTACCGACGGAACGAATGACCTTGCACTAGGATGTTTTGACTCAGCGGCAACAAACTGTGCTGACACTACATTCAAACTTGCTGGTGAAACTCGAAATACGGTTGAAGCGGTAAGCTATCGCGAAGAAGTGCCTTTCGCAATGGATGCTCCATTCCAATACATCCAAGAGTTTGTTGATTTCGAAAACTATTGTTATCGAGAGCTTAGATATTCTACGTGTGAGAGCTGGGCTAAAAATCGTTGGAACGATACGTGGATTAAAGAAAAAGATGATCCAAGTTACGTCAATGCTAAGGCATTTGTTGAAGGTGGTACTACATTTGAAAATCGCAATACGGTGATTAACTCACTTGATGATGCAGCGCAGCCATTAGGCGTTAAATCTGAAGGTGATATCCGCAACAATGCGATATTTACGACAGCAACTGGTCCTAAGGGCACTTCTGAAACGCGTGCATGGAAAGCGATTACAGCAAGTAATGGTACTGTTTACAATGTAGGTAGTGTGTCGGTAGACCAAGGGGCAACGGACACATCTAAGCCATACAATGCGTTCAGTTCGAAAGCGGCGATCTGGGACGGTACTACAACCAAAGAAATCGATTGGATTCGCAGCGGTGACGCCAAACAAGGCGATTACTTTGCTCAAGGTAGCATGCGTTCAATTGTTGAATCTAACTCTGTTTTTTACGGCGTAGGCTATAATACGGCTGATGGTAATGGTGACCTACAAGATATGAATGCTTCTGTATTCATTAGTAAGTCTCTGGATCTAACAGATAGTAATAATACATGGACAACTAAAGAGATTAGTGGTGCAGAAGTTAAGTCTGGCTCGTCTAACGACGATGCGAGATACAGTAACTCTGTTGCGACGGATATTAACGACAACTTGTTCGCAGTTGGTTATGCCAAACGTAATGGCTATGTACCGGAGAACGGCAGTGCAGGTAATAAGATTTTTGTTGTAACGGATGCGACAAACCCAACAGCAACTTTCTTGTCTGGCGGAATTTTCTTTAGTGGCTCAAGTGGCGAAGCTAAAGCGGTAAATAACTACAATGAATTTGTAGGCCAGATTGATGCGGAAACGACTCGTGAAGTTGAAGGTAGTGAACGTAGACATCGTGGTTTTATTTACCCGTATCAAGCAAATGGCACTGACTCGTCAAGAATTGCGCTGTTTGATAACAAAGCTTGGTGGCTAGATGATCTAACCAATGATGGTAATGCCTCTGGTGAAAACAACAAGTTTAGAATCATCGATGCAACCGACATTAACGATGCTGGTGTAATTTCAGCGACTGCGATTAAGTGTACTGTTGGTGGAACAGCTCAGCCTTATGATACAACGTCTCACAACTCATACTGTGGTGGCGCGTCATCTAATGCGGTAGAGGAGGTTGTAGCGGTTAAACTTGTTCCTATCGCTGGTAAAACTCAAGCTGATATTCAAGCTCGTAGTGCTGACTCAGAGAAAGTCGATCGTCAAGGTGGTAGCCTAGGTTGGTTAACTTTGACTGTGCTTGGTCTGTTAGGGTTCCGTAGAAAATTTAAATAATTTTTTCTCTTGAGCCCGAGTTCACAATTCTGAACTCGGGCTTTTTTTCGCCTTGAGAAAATCGAAAAATTGGTCAATTCTTAGACTTGGAGTCACAAAAACTCCGCAAAGTTGTAATCATTGTATGTTAGTAAATCGAAATACCCGTATGAGGACTGCACTATGAAGAGACAAAAGCGTGATCGACTAGAACGAGCACAATCTCAAGGCTATAAAGCTGGTTTAAACGGTAGGTCACAAGAAGCTTGCCCATATAGCCAAATGGATTCTCGGTCTTATTGGTTAGGTGGCTGGCGAGATGCCAGAGATGATAAACAAGCAGGTCTCTACAAGTAGATAGAGCGCAACGAATTCAAGGTCAGGGCTCCATTGTTTTAAATACAATGGGGCCTTGTTAGTTTTTAGGGGGAGGTAAAGTTTGCAAACGGCGAAACGGCCAAGAGCAATGTTTCTATGATATTCATGTTTCATTCATAGCTGGTGGACGCGATATCTCAATTAATCCGAACCTTAATGCACTATAACTAAATGTTTTGGAGGCAAAAATAAAGCAGCCATTGGCTGCTTTATTCGAATCTAACTATCTAATTAGAATGCTGATGTATCTTGGAAAAGGCCAACTTTCAAATCTTTAGCAACATAGATCTCTTTGCCATCAACAAGCACACGACCGTCTGCAAGGCCCATAACTAGACGACGGTTAACAACGCGCTTCATATGGATCTCGTACGTTACTTTTTTCGCTGTAGGTAGGATTTGACCTGTGAATTTAACCTCACCAACACCTAGAGCACGGCCTTTACCTGCGCCGCCAACCCAACCAAGGTAGAAACCAACCAGCTGCCACATAGCGTCTAGACCTAGACAACCAGGCATTACTGGGTCACCAGGGAAGTGACAATCAAAGAACCATAGGTCAGGAGTAATATCGAGCTCAGCAAGAACCAAACCTTTACCGAAATCACCTTCAGTCTCAGACATTTTAGTGATGCGGTCCATCATCAACATGTTTGGTGCTGGTAGTTGAGGGCCTTGTGGCCATAGTTCGCCTTGGCTTGAAGCTAGAAGCTCTTCGCGAGTGTAAGAATCACGTTTGTTTTGCATTATCAATTACTCCGATTTTTGATAGGTGCATATTAGTGAACAGGTGTACGCTAAACAAGTCCGATCAGTACTAGACAAACCAGTTTTTGATGCGTCCCACAATTCCCATTGGGTGCTCATGTCTTTCAAAGTTTTCAATACGTTCCGCGATTTTGCTAAGAACGCTTTCTTCTTCATCGTCTCTAAATGGTTTGTTCATAATTAGAGGAATAGCTTCGTCTACATTTGACACAGACCAGATGTGAAATTCTTCGTTTTTGATGCTTTCGATAAGATCCGGTTTCAGTGCAAGATGTCTCAAATTAGACCTTGGAAGTATCACGCCTTGTTTGCCTGTTAGGCCTTGATGCTTACAAACATGGTAGAAACCTTCGATCTTCTCATTGAGGCCACCAACCGCTTGCACACGACCAAATTGGTCGACAGCACCCGTTACAGCGATTTGTTGGTCGATAGGGTATTCAGATAGTGCGCTCACTAGAGAACACAGCTCAGCAAGTGAAGCACTGTCGCCATCAACTTCGCAATACGATTGTTCAAACACGACAGACGCAGCGTATGGCAATGGATCTTCAAGGTTTAGCGCACTGCTAACGAACGCTTGCATGATCATCATGCCTTTCGCATGCAGGTTGCCACCAAGCTCAGCTTTACGTTCAACATCGGCAATATCGCCATCGCCAAAGTGAATGACACACGAAATACGTGCAGGTTCACCATAAGAGATTGGGTGACCTGGAACATCGATAACGGTTAGGCCGTTCACTTGGCCCACTTGTTCACCTTCAGTTTCGATGATGACTTGGCCATCTCGAATATCATCAAGTGCGCGCTCTGGTAGGTATGATTCTCGATTGTATTTATGCTGTTGAGCTTGTTGGATATGCTGAATATCAATCTCGCCGTTATTGGCTTCAATCAGCGCTTCATTCAGTAGCGCGTTGTGCCAAATCGGACACAATGGAATGTAACTTTGATCTTCTGTTTCTCGGGCGCCTGCGGTCAAAATCGCCGTCAACGCTTGTTGAGTCATATTCGGCAGTTCGTAACGCTGCTGAAGCCACTTCAGATACCCTAGATATTGAGTCAAAGTCTCTTCAGAAAGTTTAATGTCTTGTTCAATTTCACTAAAAAGACAAAAACCGGTTTGAATATCGCTATCCAAGTAATCAAGGTCACCGAGTTGCGCTCTGTCTCCAACGACAATCAATTTGATGTTGTATGTAAGAGGAAGCGTTGGTGATTGATTCAAGTGCTCAGGGTTACTGCTGATTGGTTCGACAGCTTCGCCAAGAAGCGCAGATTTTAATAATAACCAGCTACCCGGATTAGCAAGAATCAAATTTGCAGATACGATCAAGTAGCCGTTGTTTGCTCTGGTGAGTAGACCAGGTTTCGTCGCGATGACTTTTCCATCTCTAGACTGAACTTGGTCAAACAGAGAAATTGCATTCAACGATTCGGTTTTGATAACGGGCTGTGCATCGTCATTCAGCTCAGCGACTAAAGACTCAACGATCATTTGGCGATAGATCGAGTTGTCCGGAGAGTTGACTAACAAAACACGTGAAAGGTTTGATAAGCGGACAAAGCGAGTCAACGCGTCTCTGAATCTGTGTTGAATATCTGAAAATGGGAGAGGCGAGATGTCATGGAATTGCTCTAATTGAGCGCTATATTCGTCGTACTGAGGCGTAACATGTCGCCAATCTACTTGAGTCATTTAAGTTTCTGATTATGATAATGAGGTAGGGAGTATATAGAAAAACCGATCTCGCTTGTAGCTCTATATGGACGTTACCGATCACTGGACTAATATAAGTATGATCTTGGTCTATTCTTTCAAGACAATAATTGTTAAATCGCCCATTTTGGGTTACGCTGTCACTAGGATTAACACTCGAGATTAGACATGAAATATCAGCAACTTGAAAACTTAGAATGTGGTTGGAAATGGAACTATCTGGTCAAAAAATGGAAAGAAGGCGAATTGATCACCTGCCACATTGATTCAAGTGAAGCTGACGTCGCTATTCAGGCGTTATTAAAGCTCGAACACCAACCTACAGGTGTGCTTGAGTGGATATCAGACAACATGTCTCCAGAGCTCGACAATAAGCTCAAACAGGCGATTAGGGCGAAGCGCAAACGCCACTTTAACGCTGAACAAGTTCATACCAAAAAGAAATCAATCGACCTCGATTATCGCGTCTGGGAAAAGCTATCCCAAAGAGCGAATGAGCTAGGTTGTACCTTGTCTGACGCCATTGAATATTTGGTGAGTGAAGCATCACGCAGCGAACAGGCGAGTAAAACGGTAACGAGCCTTAAAGAAGATTTAAGCAAGCTTCTTTCTGACGATAAGTAACCATCAATATTAGTGGTGACGTTATGATGTATGTAATCTTAATCGGTGCAGTGTTGGTATTTTGGTTGGTCGCTGTAGATAGACCCGTCCTGAAAATTAAATTCAATGATGGCGCTATTGAGCAGGTTAAAGGTCATCTTCCGCCGAGTTTTAAGCACAACCTTCAAGAGATCGGCCACAACAATGCGTTTAAGGGCGAATTAAAAGTGTATGCGAAACGTTCTGGCTATAACTTGAAGTTCACTAAGGACGTACCTAAAAACGTACAGCAACGCATTCGCAATGTGTTCCCGCATAACGGATTCAAGTCTAAAGGCTCAAAGAAAGCTTAATTTTCGATAATTACGTGTTATCCAATACAACATCATACTAAGTTAATCCTAAACATCTCTCCATTATCTGCATACTGTTTTCAATTTTAACTAAAAGAGAACAGTATGAGATATCTTGTAATTTTATTGTGCTTTTTGTCACCACTAACACTTTCCGACGATTCCTTGATTAACCCAGTAGCAAAGAAGATTAAGACCTCTGTCCTTAAAGGGCTTAGTAAGAGTCATATTGAGCTAGAAGGATATTGTGATCTTATGATTGAGATGAAGCACGCCAAAGGCTATGCAAGAATCAAAAAGATCAGAACCTCTGGGGATAGCAAAATCTGCAAAGAAGCTAAAAAGCATCTGCCTAAACGTAAAAAGTTCAAGTACAGCTTTCCTGAGAAATACATTCGTATTCACATATCAGAATAATTGCTCTAATACACTATAACTAAATATTTATAATTTTAATTAAACAATTTCGTGAACCAATCTCTAATTTCTATTAATATTTAGCTCACTTATAAAGTCAGCATATGCTGCCAAAAGAAGATTAGGGCAAAGGAAAGTCTCGGTTGTTGTTAGCAAATAAAAATTACACCCCAGAAGTCATAGAGATCTCTAGAAAAGTTTCAATTAACGTTGAGGCTCGTTTTACTAAATGGTTGATATCCACAAAATATAAACTCGACCAATCAAAGGTCGACACGCTACTTAGCTTAGAGAATAGATATTGCGAGAGCGTAATCTTTGATGAAGCGGATCGAATTTCACATAATCAGCGCATTCTATTGCGCTGTGAGCAAGACAGAGTAAATGCCAAACGCGAGAAGGTAGCGGCCAAACAACAGACACTGCGTTACGTCATTGATGATGTGAGTGACGCCGCCTCTGCACTTATGTTAGAGAAGCTTCAAGGCACACTCATAAGCTCCTTATTTACCCAATTACCCGATTACAATCAGTTCGCAAGTGTTGGGTATTCTCCATCTTTAAACTTTTCAAAGTTACACAAAATATCATCAGAAAGCAGGGCGCTTAGCTCTAGCCTTGTTGAGTTTGTGTCTAACCGAGAGTTCACAGAAAAGTACGGTAAGAAATCTAAAATCATTCTCGACCCCAAAGTTGCGGCAAGGCAAATCGGTATCGAGAACTGCCGTTTGTTGTTTCCATTACTAATGAGTCAGCAACTGATTAAGTGGAATGACAACAACATTAAACATATCGTACCGAAGGTTTGGCAACATTTGGTGGTGACCTCGAATACTACGCGCATGAGGTTACAAGAAACGTCCGTTAAAGATCCAAATGTTGGAATTCTTTTAGGTGTACTGAGAGTCTTACCTTTATTTCTGATTTGTAATCATTTCTCTTCGACATTCGAAGATGCTTTGGTTAAAACCATGATCGGCTATCGTGATGCGAGTGATAAGCATGAAGAGTATTATGCTTGCGCTGAAGTCATCCCAAATACGCAATTTCTAGAGTCGATGATAGAGCAACTCGAACTCAAGCTAATTAAGAAGCTTGTCGAATTTATTGACTGGAGCCCAACCAACCAGTTTATAAAGCGAGCGTTGTTAGAGGAAGTAAATGACATACCAGCGCTAGAAAGAACCCTTTACGGAGCTGCGTTAGCCCAAGGGAGAAAGTTCTCTATTTTTGAAGCGCTGGATAATAGTGATTTGTTCAATGTTAAGCACAGACCCTATTGGTTTTCCAATGTTCAAATGTCAGCGATGACGATTGAGCAAATGCAGAATAGGGTACCAGGTAAAATAACCGATAAGATGTAATGAAGAGAGCCACACTTGTGTGGCTCTTTCTTTTAAGTTGCACTGTCACTTTATGTGGGTTATGACAAAGCCTGACTTACCAACAGTGGCTGTTTAGCAAACCACTTCAAACGTGAATGAGTCCTGTTTGGCCATTGCTTGTTTGACTGGAATACCTAGGCGTTGGCATGTCATTAACAGTTTAAGCTTTCTATCCGCTGGAGCATGCTCTGAGAGAATGACTGAAGTAAGGCATTGTTTGTTAAGAAACAGTTTATTGCCTTCGAGCTCTTCCTTAGGAAGTACCCAGCGATATTCACGCTCATAGCGCCAATTAGAGTGCTTTACCTTAAAGAGTTCGGTACCTAAGCTTAATGGCGGTAACTTCTCTAACAAAGGCAAACAGATATTGTTTGGATGGTCTTCATATTGAACCTCAAAGCAATTTAGGTTCGCGTAACCCTCATAATAGTTAAGGTCATACTCAATACACATACCTTTGAAGTTGTCACCATACTGAGACCACAGTATAGGGTGGTCGCTGGACTGCGAGAAACACATCACCTTAAAATCATTTTGAAGGCACTGGCTGAAGATGTGGTTAGAATCAAAAGGGTTGTTAAAGGATTTAGCGTAATCAAACCACAACGAACACTCGGATATAGATTGTATGTTTCTATCGTGGAGCGATCTGAACTTATAAAGTTTAGGCAACATATCAAACACCTAGTTTACAACATTTCCTGATGTTAACACTTTAATTGGTAATGCAACTCCGAATGCACAGCATTTGATTGCTTAATCACCTTATTTTCAATTATAACTGTTTGATAGATCAAAATTTAAACACGAAATAGTGGGCTGTTTAGGTGGTTTATTTTGCAAAACGTAGTCCCTTAAACTTCCTATACCTACACAAAATAAGATACAACGTAACTTTTATAGGCCGATTTAGTCAAGATAAAGGACCGAGTAACGCCCACTTTAGAGAGGAAGGCTTTGCTAGAGTGGGCTAACGGTTATTCGAAGGGGTTAAAACTTGTATCGCGCACCAATATAAGCGGTTTGTGAAGAAACATCGACATCGTAGATTTCAACACGTGCATTTCGGTAGCCAAGGTGGATGTCGATATTGTCTGAGACTATCGCACCAAGCTCTGCACCAACTTGGTAAGCTGCTTCTGATTTAGATTCCGCGGTTCCGGACATTTTTACGTCCATATCCATCGAGCCAACACCAGCTAATAGTGATACGTATAAATCTAACTCATCTCCTTTAACAATGAATTTTGGCTTAACGTTGACGAAGAAAGCCTGACCTTCGATATCCATCGAATCGCTATAGCTTACCTTACCAATTTTTCGGTATTCGGCTTCTAGTCCTAACTTAACAACATCATGAGTATTGAATTCGTAGCCTCCAACTAGGTTATAGCTGAGATCAGACAGGTCAGATGAATCCTCTTAGTTAATACGAAATCTGTCTAAATATCTGATTTTAAGAGCTTGTAGATAATAGAAGTGTCAATATCTCAGTTGTAAGACAAGGCGTAATGACCATTCCAGAACGTAGTGAATCGGAAGTGCGTTGCGTTGTCACTTATTGTCAACTTGTAACCTGTGAAATTAGCTGCGGACATACTTTGAATTCAATGTAGCTTGTTCATAATTTCGTTTGGGTTTCAGAGACAAGCTCATGGAACCTTAAGTAACTAGAGCTACGCTAATGGAGAGAGCTTGAAACGAACTCAACTTGAAAGAGTCCACATCAGCAAGTCAGATTAGGTTTCAGTAATCTGTTGGAGTTTTCGAATGCTTGATCAGTTGCAGTTGCAGTTGGAAGATGAAACAGGATTCTCAATTGAAACCAAGTTTCTAGATGTTATGTATGTAGCGTGTGTAAAATCTGAAAGCACAACAATAGGATTACATTTTCATAACTTACACAAGCAATGTGTAGCCGTCGGCTGTAGAAAGTTAAATATTGAATGGATAGCATCTAAGAGTTAAAGAGTTAAAGAGTTAAAGAGTTAAAGAGTTAAAGAGTTAAAGAGTTAATTTGATTCAACGTGTAGTCAAACCCATAAAAATGGTTAAGCGAAATAAATTAAGTGGTTCTGTACGTGAAATCTGCCAAGTATAAGGCTAATAAGTCTCCCAGATTTTATGCGTATTATGTATATTATGTTAAATGTGGTTCGGTAATCATAAGGCAGAGCTCAATATCTGATGCCCTACCTTCGTTTTATAGCCAATAATACTGTGTATTTAACCATAATGACTATTTACCATAAAATACCTAATAAACATATTTCCTAATCTTCGATTAAGAATACGTTTATTAGATCTCAAGCATTAGCCTATCTATAGCTTCTGTTATTTCTTTTGTTCTTACTGGTTTGGTCACGAAATCATTCATACCAACATCTAAACATGAACATTTATCTTCAACGGATGTGTGTGCTGTCAGAGCCACGATTGGTGTTTGGATGTTTGCCTTTCTCATATGTTTGGTTGTGGTTAAACCATCCATGACCGGCATTGAAACGTCCATCAGGATAATGTCTATGAAATCTTTGTTGTCTTGTATAAAGCCTATTGCTTCTTCACCATTACTTGCGATGAAAACTTCATGCCCCTGTCTTGTTAGAATGAGCTTAATCACCATTTGGTTTGTTGGGTTGTCTTCAACAACCAGCACTGAATATCGACTTCTGAGCTCTCTTGAGCAGACATCATCTTCCAGTTGATTGCAATTGTTAGTCACTCTGGTGAGCACTGGCAATTGAACCTCGAACTTAGAGCCTTTTCCTGGTTCACTTTCGACTGAGATTCGCCCACGCATCAACTCAACTAAGCGCTTGGTGATCGCTAAACCTAAGCCTGTGCCGCCGAACCTTCGCGTTATTGTGCTATCTGCTTGCACAAATGGACTGAATAACGATGATAGCTGCTGTGAGCTAATTCCAATTCCGGTGTCTTCAACTGTTATATAGAACGAGCTCTGCTGGTATTTGATAGAAACATGGACGTGCCCGCGCTCCGTAAACTTGATGGCATTTCCGATAAGGTTAAACAATATCTGCGCTAAGCGGCTTGGGTCTATATAGTGAAGTTCACCATCCGGGATATCGCTAGACACCGTGAGCTTTAGACCTTTGTCGTCTGCAGCCTTTGTTTGTTCTGATAAAACAAAAGTTACAGTGTCTCTTACGTTGCTCCATTGTGGCGCCAATGAGAAACAACCAGATTCAATTTTGGAAAAGTCCAATACATCACTGATGATCGCTAACAGAAGTTCAGACGATGTGCTCATATTAAGCAGTATAGACTGTTGTTCTGACGTTAGTTGAGTCGATTTCAAGGTGTCGATTAGCCCAATGATGGCGTTCAATGGCGTTCTTAACTCGTGGCTCATCATGGCCAGGAATTCTGACTTGGCTTTGTTGGCTCTTTCTGCGTCTTTCCTTGCAGTGACAAGCTCGGCGGTTCGTTCTCTAACTGTCGCTTCAAGCTTTTCTTTGTTCTCTATGTCGAAAACCGCTCGCTCAATCAGAGGACGGAACCGGTTCAAAGTCGCTTTAGTTTCGATGCTAAAATGTTTGGTATTCGAGTGAATAAAAATAATGACCGATTGTGTTAGTCCGCTGTCGATACCAGTAATCAAAACAGAATTAATTTGGTCGAGAACAATGGGATGCAAAGTGTTAAATTCACCCAGAGATTTGGGTTCAAAAAGGATGGCGCATTCACCATTGATGACTCGAGATAGCTTGCCATGATCGTTCCAGATCATCTCTTCAAAGACTTTATTGTTGGTCAGTAGAGTCTTGAAATTTCCTTCATTCCCTACTCTTGAGACTACGATAAAGTCGTCGAATTTAATGTATTTTTTCAATACAAACTCGAGACTAGAAAATATCTCAGAGATGTTACTCGCCTTACTGATCGCAGAGATAGTCGATAGGATCACCCTATTCTCTTCAGCCAGTTTTCTCTCACGGGCTTTTAGTTTTTGTAGTTCAATACGTGCTTCTTGCAGCGCTTCTTGACCTTCAGAGCCCATTATTTTTTTAACCTATAAAACGTTGCTGATGACACCATTAAGTTACCGTGTGCGTTCTCTCCACCAGAAAGTCTTCCTTGCTCACCAAAAGTGAATGGGCATATGTAAGGAAGCCCATTAAGTGCTTGATTTATTTGTTCACAAACCTCATCCATGTCTTGTTTAAGGTTTAACATTGGACCAGCACAAAAGATGTTGATAGCACCTAATTTCTCTTCCAGATCCATGTCATTGTAGTAAGACGAATGAATGATGTTGGCGGCGCGGCTAATTAACTGCTGCTTAGAACCTTGCATTAAGTATATGGTGTCGCCTTCGTTGATGTCGGTAAATAACTCGATTCCGTCGCACTCTGTTTCTCGGATAGAGTGTGAAAGCTTGAAATACGGATAGTTGTAAGACGAACCGACTTTTCTTCCCAAAGGATAAACAGACGATTTTTCAAAGATATAGCCGTCGGCGCTGCCCCCTAAGTGGAAATTGGTCCACTCGTTGTAAACCGTAGCAGCTGGCCTATGGTCTATCTCCAGTAAGATTCTGTTTCGTACTTTAGTCACGGTACCTGAGTAACGCGTGGGCGTGTGACCTGCACTGAATGATGAATAGATGGATTGAGAGGCGAAAAAGACCGTTAAAGAGATCCCGTTAATAGAAAGCGACTCTTCGGTAAAGATACTCCAGTTACCAGATACCTGATTATCGGCAGCACTGCCACCAATGATAGGAACTTCAGTCCCGAACTTAGTATCGATCGCTGCCATTACTTTCTCCTCGTTACCAGGAGTAGAATGAAGCAAGATTAAATCTGGGATCTCACCTTCTCTATTTGCGTTTCTAAGCGCTGTATCTATCGCGTCGAAGGTGCTTTGCTCGATGGATTGGCTGAAGTGTTTAATACCCGTTCCGTAGGCATTAATACCTGAATCATAGATGATGAGTACACCGATGGCTGGACCTGAATGAAAGCCCGTTTCCGTCATTATTCCATGACAGGTGGTACAGCCGTGTATGGGAGTGTTGGGAAGCGCATCTACGAAATATCTCTGCACAGCGAGCGTGGAGTACTCTTCTGTGCAGTAACAAATGAGGCAAGCGATATTCTCAGGGTTTTCTACCCCTTGAAGCAGTTCATCTACTGCGATTTTATCGTCTAGGGAATAAGAGACTTTTGATAGAAATTTCATAGATTTCTGGAAACTTTATTAATGTCTTCTTTATAACACTTTAATGCACAAGGTTTCACTGGTTTAGTCAATATTTCTATCAAAGAGCGAGGCGTTGCTCAGTTTTCCATTTTATTCTTTGGATAGGTTTACTGTATACGTCATGACCTGTTGTGGAAATGTAACCGTTATTGAGGCGCTCTTATCATCGGTTTGTAAAAGCCAAGATGAAGCCCCTTTCGGTTCTAAAACTCCGCTTCCTTCATTGCTAATTATAAATTTGCCAGTTTTAGATGTTTCGATCGAATACCCCTGGCTATCGTCCGAAATCAAAACATTATTATTATCAATACCAAATTCACAAGGTTTTGAAACGATACAGGTTATTGTCTCGTTATTATCGTATGTCACTGTTCTCCAAGTAAATGCAGCTATTAAAATAACCAACATGACGATAATTTGAACAAGCCTGCCTTTTGTTAGCTTTTGTGCCGCCATTATAATCTTTACTCCTTGTTACAAAGTTCAAAGTTTTTAAATAAAAATCCAATTCCAGACCAAGCGTAAGGTTACTACTCTGTCATTGATTTGTTAATTCAAGTATAGTGTCGCGTTGAAAATGCCACTTTTTTTTAAAATCAGCAAGTGGAAATAAGGTCCTGAATAGGCTGAATTTCCTTTTCTAATTTGGGTGGCATTACGACGTGAGTCGTGTTGGAAGTAAAGTGTAGTAAATAAGAAATTGGAAGCATGCAAATGAGCCAAGAAAAGCAGCTTGAACAAAACTACAACTATACGGTCGTCCGTCAATTTACCCTGGTTACAATTTTGTGGGGTATTGTCGGTATGGGCGTTGGTGTTTTGATTGCCGCTCAATTAGTTTGGCCACAGCTAAACTTTGATACGCCGTGGTTGACGTACAGTCGTTTACGTCCCCTGCATACTAATGCGGTTATTTTTGCGTTCGGTACAAGTGCGCTGTTTGCAACATCATATTATGTTGTGCAACGTACTTGTCAGACGCGTCTCTTTGGTGGCCCTCTCGTAGCCTTTACCTTTTGGGGTTGGCAAGCGATTATCCTGTCCGCTGCAATTACTTTACCGTTAGGTTTGACCTCTGGTAAAGAATACGCAGAACTAGAATGGCCAATCGATATTGCTATTACTCTTGTGTGGGTAGCTTATGCGGTCGTGTTCTTCGGAACCATGATTAAACGTAAGACATCACACATTTACGTAGCAAACTGGTTCTTCGGAGCCTTCATCATCACGGTTGCCGTGTTGCACATCGTTAACAGCCTAGCTGTTCCTGTATCTGCGTTTAAGTCGTACTCGATTTACTCAGGTGCAATTGATGCAATGGTGCAATGGTGGTACGGACACAATGCGGTAGGCTTCCTATTGACAGCTGGTTTCCTAGGTATGATGTACTACTTCGTTCCTAAACAAGCTGGTCGCCCTGTTTATTCTTACCGTTTGTCGATCGTTCACTTCTGGGCACTTGTGTCTCTGTATATCTGGGCTGGTCCTCACCACCTACACTACACTGCACTTCCAGACTGGACTCAGTCTCTAGGTATGGTTATGTCTTTGGTTCTGTTTGCTCCTTCTTGGGGTGGCATGATCAACGGTATCATGACTCTGTCTGGTGCGTGGCATAAGCTTCGCTACGACCCTATCCTACGTTTCCTAATCGTTTCTCTATCATTCTACGGCATGTCGACTTTCGAAGGCCCAATGATGGCAATCAAAACGGTTAACGCACTATCTCACTACACGGACTGGACTATCGGTCACGTTCACTCTGGTGCGTTAGGTTGGGTTGCAATGGTTTCTATCGGTTCGGTTTACCACTTAGTTCCTAAGCTATTTGGTCAAGAGCGCATGTACTCTGTATCTCTAATCAATGTTCACTTCTGGTTAGCAACGATTGGTACGGTTTTCTACATTGTTGCAATGTGGATCTCTGGTGTGATGCAAGGTCTGATGTGGCGTGCAGTTAACTCTGACGGTACATTAACTTACAGCTTCGTTGAATCTGTAGAAGCGTCTTACCCGTTCTACTTTGTACGTTTCCTAGGTGGTTTCATCTTCCTATCTGGTATGTTCTTATTGGCATACAACACGTACAAAACTGTTTCTGCACCTAAAGATAGCCTTAAAGCTATCCCTCAACCGGCTTAAGGAGATTTAGAATGAGCTCAAATTCAAATAATCGCCATGAGTTGGTAGAGAAGAACGTTGGCTTACTAGCGATCTTGATCGTTATTGCTATCAGTTTTGGTGCTTTAGTCGAGATTACCCCTCTTATCTTCCAAAAGCAGACAACTGAACCTGTAGAAAACCTACGTGTTTACTCTGCTTTGGAAATGGAAGGTCGTGATATCTACATTCGTGAAGGTTGTAACGTATGTCACAGCCAAATGATTCGTCCTTTCCGCTCTGAGACTGAACGTTACGGCCACTACTCTGTAGCTGGCGAAAGTGTTTGGGAACACCCATTCCTATGGGGCTCTAAGCGTACTGGTCCTGATCTAGCGCGTGTTGGTGATCGCTACTCAGATGAGTGGCACCGTGTTCACCTTATCGACCCACGTGAACTTGTTCCTGAATCAAACATGCCTGGTTTCCCATGGCTTGCTGAAAATGTACTTGATGGCAAATTGACTCAACAGAAGCTTGAACTCTTCCGTAATCAATTTGGTGTTCCTTACACAGACGAACAAATTGCTAACGCTAAACAAGATGTTGAAGGAAAAACAGAGATGGATGCAATCATCGCTTACCTTCAATCGCTTGGCCACGCAATGAAATAAGGAATAATTATGGACATTATTACATTTCAAAGTGTTTGGACTGTGACTGTTTTTGCTTGCTTCATCGGTATCGTTTGGTGGGCATACGGCAAGAACCGTAAATCACGTTTCGACGAAGACGCGAACCTAGTGTTTGCTGACGACGAGCCAGCAACAAGTTCTAAAAATGAAGGAGTGACAAAGTAATGAGTACATTCTGGAGTATCTGGGTTAGTGCGATTACGATTGGTACCCTAATTGGTTGTGCTGTCTTACTTCGTTGGTGTTTTAAAGACAAAACAGGCGTAGAAGAAGGTCAAGATATGGGCCATGAATACGATGGTATTCGTGAGCTTAACAACCCACTACCAAAATGGTGGACATACCTTTTCATCAGTACGATTGTTTTTGCAGCGGTTTACCTTGCTCTATACCCTGGCCTAGGTAACTTTAAAGGCCTTTTAGGTTGGACAAGTTCAGACCAAACGGTACGTAGCGTTGAAGAGTCTCGCTCTGCAATTGCTGCTGCGCAAGCAAACAAACAGTTAGATGCGTACGCGAAAGAGCTTGATGATGCAGACACCTACTTCGGTGAAGCATTCAGAAAGCTAGCGCACGACGAAAACGGTTTACGTTCAATCCCTGACATTGCATCAGACGCTGACGCAATCAAAGTGGGTCAACGTTTATTCTTGCAAAACTGTTCTCAGTGTCACGGCTCTGATGCACGTGGTCAGAAAGGTTTCCCTAACCTAACTGATGACGCATGGCTATATGGCGGTGAACCTGAGGCTATCGTTACAACAATTATGCACGGTCGTGTTGGCCAAATGCCAGGCTGGAAAGACGCGCTTGGCGAAGAAGGCGTAAAAGAAGTAGTTAGCTACACTCTTAGCCTTTCTGGTCGTAGCGTAAACGCACGTGAAGCAGAAGCTGGTAAAGCTCGCTTTGTAGTGTGTGCAGCGTGTCACGGTACTGATGGTAAGGGTAACCCTGCTGTTGGCGCACCTGATCTGACTGACCGCGATTGGTTGTTTGGCGATTCTCGTGCAGACGTAACTGAAACAGTTATGTACGGACGTTCTGGCGTTATGCCTGCTTGGAAAGACATTCTAGGCGAAGACAAAGTACAACTGGTTTCATCTTACGTGTGGAGCCTGAGCAACTCAGATAATAAGTAACATTTCAATAACAGCCTCTTTCTAAGAGGCTGTCTTTCCTTTATTTTATAACCTCTTCTTTTTATTCTTTTTTGAGATCTTTTTTATGGTAAAGCCTTGGTATAAACAGTTTTGGCCGTGGTTCTTAATCGCGTTGCCAGCGACAGTAGTTATTTGGACCATTATGACGGTTATTGTGTTTACACAGAACTCTGTAGACCTAGTGACTGAGGATTACTATAAAAAAGGAAAAGGCATTAATGTCGACATTTCAAAAGTAAATATCGCCAGAGAGCTGGGCCTATCAGCTTCGCTCAATGAGAGAGGTAACTCTGTTATCATCACATTAGACAAAGGCAAACTTGATCACTTCCCTGCTATCAGTGCAATGTTTGTTCACAGAACACTACCAGACCGCGATTTCACTCAGCTACTAACCGCTGATGCGAGAGGCAACTACACAATGACTCTGGATCATCACTTAGAAGGTCCGTGGTTCATTGAGTTGACGCCGCATGACGAAGAATGGTTAGTTCAAGGTCGCATGAACTTCCCGATTGAAACTCCTACTCAACTAATGAACTAAAGCTTATGTGTGAATCCTGTTATCACTGCGGTGAAGATGTACCAGCGGAAACGGATTTTGAAGTCGAGATCTTAGGATCGCCTCGTAAGATGTGTTGTCCGGGCTGCGAGACTGTAGCTCAGACAATCGTTGATAGCGGTTTGGTTTCTTACTACCAATACCGTACCGCTCCCGCTGAGAAAGCGGATCTAGTGCCAGAACAACTTCTGGCACTCAGTCATTATGATAATGAAGACGTTCAATTGGAGTTTGTAAGGAACTCTGAGAATGTTTCTGAAGTGACATTGTCACTAGAGGGTGTTTCATGTGCAGCATGTGCATGGCTAATCGAGAAACAAGTCTCTTCAAAACAAGGTGTTGGTAGCATCCGGGTGAACACCACCACCAACCGCGCCCTACTTAGCTGGGACAACACGCAAGTTAAATTGAGTGAGTTGTTATCGGCGGTCCATACCTTAGGTTACAAAGCTGCGCCTTTCGAGGCTGACCAACAAGAAGCTGCCTATCACCGCTCAATGAAGAACTACCTCTATCGTCTTGGCGTTGCTGGTTTAGCAACCATGCAGGTGATGATGCTGGCGGTCGCACTATACCTTGAAGTGTTTGGCAATCTTGAGCCTGAGTTTAAAAACTACTTCCGCTGGGTAAGCTTGATCTTTGCAACGCCGGTATTGCTTTATTCTGCTCTGCCGTTCTACATCAATGCATGGCGCAGTATTAAGGGGCGAACGCTGGGTATGGATGTGCCTGTGTCGATTGCGCTGCTGTTTGCTTACGTTGCGAGCTTGGTGGCAACCGTGACAGAGAAAGGAGAAGTTTTCTTCGAATCTATTTCGATGTTTACCTTCTTCCTTCTGCTTGGTCGTTTCTTAGAGATGAGAGCGCGTCGTAAAGCGGCGGCAGCGAGTGGTAATCTGCTTAAGCTCGTTCCTGCAATGGCGACAACGTTAGATGGCGACCAAGTTCCAGTAAAAACCTTAAAGGTAGGCGATCAGATTCGCGTACTACCGGGTGAGCATATTCCTGCGGACGGTAAAGTACTTTCTGGTCGAGTTCACATTGATGAATCCATGCTGACTGGCGAATCTATCCATGTCGTGAAAAACGAAGGCGATACTGTCTTCGCTGGCACGTTGAATGGTGACGAGTCATTTGAACTGGAAGTGATGACATCAAAAGCGGACTCGGTCATCTCTAATATCGTTCGTCTTCAAGATGAAGCACAGTTGTCTAAGCCTCGTATCGCGGAGATTGCAGATATTGTGGCTCGTTACTTTGTAGCGGTTATTTTGATTATCTCTTTCGGTACTTGGTTCTACTGGCACCAAACTCGTCCAGAAGATGCATTCTGGATCATGTTATCTGTACTGGTAGCGACTTGTCCTTGTGCTCTCTCACTGGCTACACCGACTGCAATTACTTGTTCGACATCCCGTATGGGCAACTTTGGTATTTTACTGCGTAAAGGCCACGTATTCGAAACCTTGTGTAAAGTAAATCACTTGATCATCGATAAGACGGGTACATTGACTGAGGGTGATATTCGTATCAGCCGTGTGGAAACTTTCTCTGAGCTTGATAAAGAGACGTGTTTAAAAGTGGCTGCGAGCCTAGAACAGCATGCTAACCACCCTATTGCGAAAGCATTCAAGACTCACGTGTCAGATGATGTTGAAGTCGATGCAGTAAACAACGTTATCGGTTCAGGTATTACTGGTGACTGGAACGGTCAAGAAGTTGCGATCGGTAGTAGCGAGTTTATTCTTGGTGAAGCTCAGCCAACACAAAGCAACGGTATCTACTTGTCGATGGCTGGACGTCATATCGCAACCTTCACTTATGAAGACCCGATTCGTAAAGAAAGCATCGAGTTCATCCAAAAATTCAAAGAAGCGGGTATTAAAACTACCCTGTTGACTGGAGACTCCTTGATTAACGCGAAGCCTGTGGCTGAAGAAATTGGGATCACCGATATTGTCGCGAACGCGAAACCAGAGGATAAGCTTGCTTACCTTAATTCTCGTGATGAAAAAGACATTACCATGATGGTCGGCGACGGTATTAACGATGCGCCTATCCTTGCGGGTGCTCACCTTTCTGTCGCTATGGGCGGCGGAACAGATGTAGCAAAAGCCTCTGCAGACATGGTTTTATTGGGCGACAAGCTTGATAGATTACTTAAGTCCCGTACATTGGCGCTAAAAACGCGTAAGATAATCCGCGAAAACCTAGCATGGTCATTGGGATATAACCTACTCATCCTTCCATTGGCTGTAGCGGGTTTGGTTGCCCCATACATTGCCGTAGTTGGCATGTCTGCAAGCTCTATTATTGTTGTGTCTAACTCATTAAGGCTTTTAAAAGAGCAAGGTAAATAATGGAAAGTTTATATATCCTGATTCCCATTGCGATTGTGCTGGTGTGTATCGCAGTTGGTATTTTTCTATGGGCCGTTAAGAGCGAACAGTTTGAAGACCTTGAGCGTCAAGGTCACAACATTTTGTTTGATGAAGACGAAAAGGCCCATGCTCACTCTGACAGCAAGCCTGTTAAGAATGATAAAGCCAATACAGAAAGCCCAACTAACCTAGATAAAAAGAACGATGACGCCTGATTGGATCGGAGCCTTTGTTGTCGGACTGATCGGCGCGGGCCACTGCATGGGAATGTGTGGTGGCATTGCGTCGCTCCTTTCAATCGGCAATACCAAACCTTCCTCGGTTATTCCCCTACTTTACAACCTTGGTCGCCTACTCAGCTATGCCGTTATTGGTGGTGTGATCGGCGGTGCTATCTCTTCAATCGGTCAACTTAGCGATTTCAACGCGCTACTTAATTGGCTTCGTTTGTTTGCTGCCATCTTTATGATCATTTTGGGTCTGTATATCGGTAAATGGTGGTTTGGCTTATTGTTCTTTGAGAAGGTCGGTCAGAAGCTGTGGCGTTATATTTCACCAGTCGGTAAGTCTTTCCTTCCACTCAAGCATCCAAGCCACGCTCTGCCGTTTGGTTTCATTTGGGGTTGGTTACCGTGTGGTCTAGTATACTCTATGCTGACTTGGGCGGCTGTCTCAGGCAGTTGGTATAATGGAGCGGGAATCATGCTCGCATTTGGCTTAGGAACGCTTCCTGCGATGCTGACGGTTGGTATGGGTGCTAGCTTCCTCAAGAAATTGCAACAAGCTGACTTATTTCGTCAACTCGGTGCGATTTTAATCTTGATTTACGGTTTCTACTCTGGATATATGGCACTGCAGCTCATTATTTATACCGTATAGCCATTCTTTAAATCCGGTTTTTTTACTACCCAACTGGATAAAGGAATGCTAAAATATTGACGTATATCAAATAGTGAAAGATTGTTATGATTTCTGAAAAGCCTGTAACGAAACGTGTCCAATCTGGTGGCTGTGCGATCCATTGCCAGGATTGTAGTATTAGCCAACTTTGTATTCCGTTCACTTTGAATGAATCTGAACTTGATCAACTTGATCAGATCATTGAGAGAAAAAAGCCTATTCAAAAAGGCCAAGAGTTATTTAAAGCCGGTGACGAGCTTAAATCTCTCTACGCTATTCGCTCTGGAACGATCAAGAGCTACACGATTACCGAGCAAGGTGACGAACAGATTACTGCATTCCACCTAGCGGGCGATCTTGTTGGCTTTGACGCGATCACTGGTGACCTACACCCTAGTTTCGCACAAGCACTAGAAACTTCTATGGTATGTGAAATCCCGTACGAGATTCTTGATGACCTATCAGGAAAAATGCCGAAGTTGCGTCAGCAAATTATGCGCCTGATGAGTAACGAGATTAAAGGCGACCAAGAAATGATTCTGCTTCTTTCTAAAAAGAACGCGGAAGAGCGTCTGGCTGCATTCCTTTACAATCTTTCAACTCGCTTCTCTCAACGTGGTTTCAGCCCACGTGAGTTCCGCTTAACGATGACTCGTGGCGATATTGGTAATTACCTAGGTTTAACGGTTGAAACGATTAGCCGTCTTTTAGGCCGTTTCCAGAAAGCAGACATCTTGAGCGTTAAAGGCAAATATATCACTATCGAAGATCACGATGCGCTGATGGAACTTGCTGGCGTTTCAAAAGAATAGTCTAGATATCAATGATGTAGTTCAATAATGAGCTACATCATGTTTCTCTCTTAAAACCTCTTTTATTTCTCTTAATCTCCCCATAACTACGCTACATTATTTATATGTTCGGTCTGAAAAGTAGGCTTAGTTATGAGTATCTATAACAAAATTTTAGTTGTCGCAGACATTAATCACGATGAGCAACCTGCTCTAGTTCGTGCTATCCAACTTGCTAAGAAAAGCACCTCAACAAGCCATATCACTTTCTTTTTGTCTATCTACGACTTCTCGTATGAAATGACATCTATGCTCTCTGTCGATGAACGAGACGCAATGCGCAAGGGCGTGATTCATCAGCGTGAAATCTGGATGAACAAAGTAGCACAGCCTTATCTAGATGATTCTATCGAATTTAATGTGCAGGTGGTTTGGCATAACCGCCCTTACGAAGCCATCATTGCAGAGGTATACAGTGGTGGTCACGATATCTTGATTAAGGGCACGCGCAAGCACGACACCTTGGAGTCGGTTATCTTCACGCCGACTGATTGGCACCTATTGAGAAAATGCCCTAGCCCTGTACTGCTCGTTAAAAACGATTTCTGGCCAGAGCACGCGAAAATTTATGCGTCCGTTCACGTAGGCTCAGAGACAGAAGCGCATTTAGAACTTAACGATACTATGGTTGATCGACTCCTCGAGATAACTGGTCGTTTGGATGCGGAACCTTTCTTAGTTAACGCTTACCCAGTCACTCCGGCGAATATCACTATCGAACTGCCTGAGTTCGATCCTACGTCTTACACCGATGCAGTTCGTGGTCATCACTTAACGGCGATGAAGGCACTGCGTCAGAAGCACGGTATGTGTGAAGAGCAGACCGTTGTTGAGCAAGGCTTACCAGAAGATGTGATTCCACGTGTCGCGTCTGAAAATAACGCTGCAATGGTAATCTTGGGTACAACCGGTCGTACCGGCTTATCTGCGGTGTTCATCGGTAATACTGCGGAGCATGTTATCGATAAGATTAACTGTGATGTTTTGGCGCTTAAGCCATCTGGTTACGTGAGCCCACTCGACCCTAACCTTTCGAAAGGTTAATGTGTTTAAGCAGACGAACTTAACGGCGAGTTCAACTTATAAAAAAACGCCTCAAGCATTGCTTGAGGCGTTTTTATTTGTCTGTTGTAGGCGCATCTATTGCGCCACAACGAATATTCTTATTATACGTTCGTTACGTCGATGAACATTGACTCATCGATGTTAGAAGATGAAATTTCAGCTTCTTGGAATTCGTACTCTTCACGCTCGCCACTACGGTCTAGTGGAAGGTTTACGAAGTCAAACAGTTCGCGGTCAGCCAGTTGGCTTGGGCTAACGTTTTGAATTGATTTAAAGATCTTTTCAACACGGCCTGGTGTTTTCTTGTCCCAATCAATCAGCATTGCTTTAATGCTTTGACGTTGTAGGTTTTCTTGCGAACCACATAGGTTACAAGGAATGATTGGGAACTCTTTGTGTTCAGCGTATTTGATTAGGTCTGTTTCACGACAGTAAGTCAGTGGACGAATAACAACGTTACGACCATCATCAGAACGTAGCTTAGGTGGCATAGCCTTTAGACGAGCGCCGTGGAACATGTTAAGGAACATAGTTTCCACGATGTCATCCATGTGGTGACCAAGAGCGATCTTAGTCGCGCCAATCTTCTCAGCGAACGAGTACAAAGTACCGCGACGCAGACGAGAACATAGACCACACGTTGTCTTACCTTCTGGAATCTTCTCTTTAACTACTGAGTACGTATCTTTATCTACGATGTAGTAAGGAATGTTCAGCGTTTCAAAGTATTCAGGAAGAATGTGCTCAGGGAACCCTGGTTGTTTTTGATCTAGGTTTACCGCAACAACATCAAATTTGATTGGTGCTGCTTCACGTAAACGTAGCAAAATATCTAGCATCGCAAATGAATCTTTACCGCCACTGATACATGCCATTACCACATCATTCTCTTCGATCATGTTGTAGTCGATGATGGCATTTCCAACATTTCTTCTCAGACGTTTCTGAAGTTTGTTGAATTCTAGTACTTCTTTTCTATTATCGTTTTGGTTCATTGCGACTCTCACACCGTCGTATTACCGACTGTAGATTGCTAGTGGGACTGTTTTAGGGCGTGGATTATACGGATTTTTATTTCATGTTGAAATAGTAACGGCAGGATAAACAAGGTGACTGGTTGAAAGATGCCACTTTATCTAGTGATAACCGCTCATCTTTCATAAAAAATGAGCTTCAAAAGCGCAAACCACGCTGGTTGTAGGAAAAGAAAAGCAGCCTAACTTGGTTTGAGTTGGCTGCTTTACATTGTTTTGTTTAGATTAACGCCGTGTGGTCAATCGCCAAACAAAGGCTATTGAGCCGGAATGTAAGGTAACACACGAGTTGTCGCTTCTGGTAACGTGATGCTGTCACTTCCATTGAGTTCTTCTAGTGTGAACTTAGCGCGCCCTTGGGTAATTGGGAGCTGCTTGCCGTTAGAAAGCGTTATGTTACCTTCAAGCTTGTCTGCAAACTCAAGCGTTAACCCTTGGATGTCCGGGGTGAACCAGCTTGAGAACATACCGCTTACGTCTTCTAACATTGCTTGCATCTGTGGTAACAGGTTTTCCAGCTGTACAACCTCAACCGTTCCGGCTAAAGGTGCTTTAGTCATAACAACCAAGGAGTATGCGCACTCTTGTTCTTTTGTTTGCACAAAAATAAGCGGGTTTGCTGAACGAAGGTTTTGGTCTACTGGTAGCAGAAGCTCGTTAGCTGGAGAGACTTTCAGCTCTTCGTAGTGTTCTTCTTTTTCCATCCAAGCTTTGCTGATATGACAGGTTGTTTGGGCTTGCTGATCGACAAAGAAGACTGCAACTTTAACGTCATCATGCCCTTCTTTGGTATTATTTTTAAGCTGTGTGTAAAGCTTAGAATAGGTAAACATGTATTCTTGCGCTGCAGCAGGTAAAGAGATCCCTAGGCTTAGAGAAGCTAATAAAGCGAGTGCTGTCTTTTTCATTGTTATAGTCTTGTCGAAGTTGAGCGTTTATAAATAGAAAGAGCAGCCAATGAGCTGCTCTTTATGTGATGTTATTTGGTCAAACTTACCGTTTAAGCTCGCCAAATGACTATCAAATCGAGTTACTTTTTCCAGTATACCTCGTTGTGACGGATCATAGCTTGTAAATCAGTCACATAGTCTGAACCTCGCTCAGAATATTTTAGCAAGCCGTTAGTGAGCTCTGTTGCGGTTTCGGTTGTTAACAGATCGTCGCCCTGTGCCGCTAGTTTTGCGCGAATAGCTCTTAGGTCTGCATAAGCGCGGTTTCGGTTTAGGTTCATGAAGTAACGGTGCACAGACTCTTGGCTTGAAGAGAATGTTGCCACTTCATGTGAGCTACCTTCGTTACGTTGTAGCGGAACTAGGCCACAACCTTTGGTGTAACACCAATGACCAAAATAGTTATTCGCTTTAGTGGCGAAACGAGATGTACCCCAAGCCGATTCATTGGCCGCCTGAGTTAACACAAGCGCTTCAGGTAGCACGTTTACACGATTCAACATTTCTTTCAGCCAAGCGTCATCTATGCCCGTTGAAGGTACCGGCAGGCTATACAGTTTCCCTAGTCGCTTTGCGTATGACGCATCTTCAGAGTCAACATTGTTCATCCCCGCTTCTGAAAGCTTGGTTAGAAACGCACGTTCTTTCGTGATTCGCTTGTTTTCGATGTTGATACTTGAGCGAAGATAAGAAAAGAAGGTGTCTTTCTTTTCATTTACATCTTCAATCGCTGCGAAATCTGGCTTATCAGAAAAGACGGTCAAATCACCAAAGTTTTGCTCTGAGTCTGGAGCCTTTTGCCCTGCTCGCCTGCGCTCTTCTTCTTGTTGGTAAAGTATTGGGCCAACTAACGAGATTGAGCCAACTAAGGCTAATGCTGTCACTTTTAGCGCAAGTGATTTACTTGCGCTTGATTTAGAGTTGTTATGCATCGAATACCTGTGGGTCTTTGTTGTTGCTACCGTTGTGGTCGTCGTCGCTCTTTGGTCTGTCTGACGCAATCAGTTTGAGTTTAATGCCAAACATCTCACGGTAAAGAATGCCTTTCACGTGGAAGAAGAAAGGTAAAACGAAGATAAGGCCAATGCCGTACATCATTGCCGCGACGATGAACATCAGCATTACTAATAGGTAGATAGAAGCAACGGTGAAGATTTTCTTGTTTACAGCACGCAGAGAAAGTAGCAGCGATTGCATTGGTGGTACTTTCTTATCGCAAATCAACAGGATTGAGTGGCTGAACGCAAGCGAGAAGTAAATCGACAGAAACGGCAGAATCATACCTGCAATACCTTGAAGCATCAGACTGAACAGAGTCACAAGAATTACTGGAATCGTAAACTGTAAGCCTTTGCCAATGTGGCGTACTTTGGTCTGTAGACCAGCTGCGTGGCTCATCGCCATCAAACAGATACCTGCATAGATAGGCGCGCTGATAACTTCATAGCTGAAGTTGGCAATAAAAATGGACTCAACAATTTGTGGAGTAAACGCCTCAGGATCGATAACCGCGTCTAAGATAACCGCAGGGTCACCCAGTTGCAGTTTTAATGCGATATAAAAAATAGCCAGTTGCACGAACATCAGAGCAACAATCGCAGGGGAAAACGAAAGAAAGTGACTTACCGTATGTTTCCATGCCTCTTGGAATACAGCCGTTGCTTTGAGCTCATAATCGCCAGAAAGTGCACGGTCGATACTACCGCCCAAATTAAAATCTTTTTCGATGTCGTTGTTCATAGTGATACCTAGGTGCGCCAATTAAACTGAGCCACCTAACTTATTGATAAAAAATTACCTTCATTATACTCATATGTCGGATACAAACTAAAATATGAATCTGTAACAAGGCTTGCTTTTGCATCTTGATGGTTAATAATTAGACACTTGTTGGGGCGTAAACCCAGTAAATAACAGTATGGTAAAGGATGTTTACTTTTACCTGCGAAATTTTTTATCTTCGAATGGTAAAAAATGCTTTGATTTCACGTTTTTGGTGATTATGATTCGCGCCTCAAAGGTGTATAGCAACAGGTTCTCAAACAGAACCAAGGTGGAGAAAAACAGACGTTGAACGCTAAAAAATCAGTAGGAAAACCAGTAGTACAGCTAACTGGTATTAGTAAAAGCTTCGATGGTAAGGAAGTCATCGGCAATCTTGATCTAAACGTAAATCATGGTGAGTTTCTCACGATTTTAGGCCCATCAGGTTGTGGTAAAACAACGGTACTAAGAATGATTGCGGGTTTTGAAACGGCAGATAGTGGTCAAATACTACTAGCTGAACAGAACGTAACCCACGTCCCTGCTGAACAAAGGCATGTTAACACTGTATTCCAAAGCTATGCCCTATTCCCACATATGACCGTTTTCGAAAATGTGGCATTTGGCTTACGCATGCAGAAAGTTCCAAACAGCGAGATTGAACCTCGTGTAATGGAAGCTTTAAAAATGGTGCGCCTAGAGCAGATGGCACAAAGAAAACCACACCAGCTTTCTGGTGGTCAACAGCAACGTATCGCAATCGCTCGTGCTGTTGTTAATAAGCCTAAAGTTCTTTTGTTGGATGAATCTCTGTCTGCTCTGGATTACAAACTTCGTAAACAGATGCAAATCGAGCTGAAGCAACTTCAGCGCCAACTTGGTATCACGTTTATTTTTGTAACGCACGACCAAGAAGAAGCACTGTCTATGTCTGATCGTATTATTGTTATGCGTGACGGCGTGATTGAGCAAGATGGCACACCAAGAGAGATTTACGAAGAGCCTAAGAACCTTTTTGTAGCTCGCTTCATTGGTGAGATTAACGTATTCGATGCGACACCGACATCTCGTTTAGATGAAAAACGCATTGTTGCGACAATTGAAGGTGAAGAGTCCATTATCTACCACGATAAGGCGATCACTTCTGGTCAAAAACTGCAGGTATTGCTTCGCCCTGAAGATCTTCGTATTGAAGAGATTAAAGAGTCTGAGCAACGCGGTATTGTTGGCCACATTGTCGAGCGTACCTACAAAGGCATGACTTTAGATTCAGTTGTAGAACTAGAATCCGGCATGCGCGTAATGGTAAGCGAATTCTTCAACGAAGATGACCCTGATGTTGATCACTCACTGGGCCAAAAAGTTGCAGTAACTTGGGTTGAGAGCTGGGAAGTGGTATTAGAAGATGAGCAAGAAGTTTAATTTACAAAACGCGATTGTTGCTTTAATCACAGGTTGGTTGGTGCTGTTCGTGATGATTCCAAACATCATGATCATCGGTACCAGCTTCTTAACTCGTGACGAAGCAAACTTGATCGAGATGACCTTCACTCTCGATAACTACATCCGTTTGGCCGACCCGCTGTATTTTAAAGTGCTGATGCACTCTTTCTATATGGCTATTATCGCGACGCTATTGTGTTTGATCATTGGCTACCCGTTTGCCTACATCGTGGCAAAAATGCCTGAGAAATGGCGCCCTTTCATGCTGTTCTTGGTGATTGTGCCATTTTGGACGAACTCTTTGATTCGTACCTACGGCTTGAAGATAGTACTGGGGACTCAAGGTGTCTTGAACAAAAGCTTACTAGCGCTAGATATCATCGATAAGCCGCTGCGTATTATGTACACAGAAACGGCGGTGATGATCGGCTTGGTGTATATCCTACTGCCATTCATGATTCTTCCGTTGTATTCAGCGATTGAAAAACTTGATGACACGTACCTAGAAGCAGCAAAAGACTTAGGCGCAAACAAGCTTCAAACCTTGTTGAAAGTTGTTCTACCGTTAACAATGCCTGGCATCATCGGTGGTTGTTTATTAGTACTTCTTCCTGCGTTAGGCATGTTCTATATCTCTGACTTGCTAGGCGGCGCTAAGAACTTGCTGATTGGTAACGTGATTAAGAGCCAAGTACTCAACGCCCGAGACTGGCCGTTTGGCGCGGCAACGAGTATTGCGCTGACGGTTGCAATGGCAATTATGCTTTATGCCTACTACCGAGCAGGCAAGCTATTGAATAAGAAGGTGGAGCTAGACTAATGGGTCGCACAGTTAAGTTCAGCTTTATGGCGCTGGTATACGCTTTTCTATACCTACCTATTATCGTATTGATTGCGAACTCATTTAATGCCAACAAGTTTGGTATGAAATGGGGTGGCTTCACCACCAAGTGGTATGACGCGCTTATTAACAACGACAGCCTAATGCAGGCTGCGTGGCACTCGATTAACGTAGCGGTGTTCTCAGCGACAGCCGCAACGATTGTCGGCAGCCTGACAGCCGTAGCCCTATTCCGTTACCAATTTAAAGGTAAAGGCGTAGTCAATGGCATGTTGTTTATCGTAATGATGTCACCAGATATCGTAATGGCAATCTCGTTACTGGCTCTGTTCTTGGTAATGGGTGTGCAACTAGGCTTCTTTACCCTACTTGCTGCACACATTACGTTCTGTTTGCCGTTTGTTGTTGTAACGGTTTACAGCCGTTTGAATGGCTTTGATGTGAAAATGCTTGAAGCAGCAAAAGACTTAGGTGCAAGTGAATGGACGATTCTAAAACAGATCATCCTGCCACTTGCTAAGCCTGCGGTTGCTGCGGGTTGGTTGTTGAGCTTCACACTGTCTTTGGACGATGTGATCATCAGCTCTTTCGTAACCGGTCCAACGTATGAAATCTTGCCACTGAAGATTTACTCTATGGTTAAAGTAGGTATCTCTCCAGAGGTTAACGCCCTAGCAACAGTGATGTTAGTGGTGTCGCTAATACTGGTGATTATTTCTCAGTTGTTAGCGAGAGAGAAAATTAAGTAAGCCTCCTACTCTTTAACGAGGTTAACTTGATAAGAAGTTGAGAAACTTCATGTTCTACAAAAAGTGTTAATCATAAACAGAATGGTAAATTGCCATTCTGTTTTTCTATCTACTGCCTGAGGGCAACGTTTAGTTTGGAGCTAACGTCAATGAAAAAATGGGCTACTCTATTAGCTGGTAGTGCATGTGCGCTTTCAATGTTATCTGCACCGTCTTTTGCGAAAGATAACAAAGAATTGGTATTCATGAACTGGGGACCTTACATCAACAGTGAGATCCTAGAAAAGTTCACCGATGAAACTGGCATCAAGGTGATTTACTCGACTTACGAGTCGAACGAAACCTTGTACGCAAAGCTAAAAACACACAACAAAGGCTATGACCTGGTTGTGCCGTCGACTTACTTCGTATCTAAGATGCGCGACGAAGGTATGCTACAAAAGATCGACAAATCGAAGTTGAACAACTTCAAAAATCTGGACACAAACTACTTGGATAAGCCATACGATCCGAACAATGATTACTCTATTCCACACGTTGTTGCGATCACTGGTCTTGCTGTGAATACAGACATGTACGATCCAGAAGATTTTCAAAGCTGGGCTGATTTATGGAAGCCAGAGCTTGAAGGTCAACTGATGATGATGGATGACACTCGTGAAGTGTTCCACATTGCTCTACGCAAGTTAGGTTACTCAGGCAACACAACTAACGAGAAAGAGATCGACGAAGCGTACGCTGAGCTACAAAAGCTAATGCCAAATGTTCTAGTATTTAACTCAGACAACCCTGGCGCACCATACATGTCTGGTGAAGTTGGCCTTGGTATGCTTTGGAACGGTTCTGCAGCTGCGGCTCAAAACGAAGGTCTACCAATTAAACTGGTATTCCCTAAAGAAGGCGGCATCGGTTGGGTTGATAACTTTGCAATCAGCTCTGGCGCAACAAACGTAGAAGCGGCTCACAAGATGATCGACTTCCTACTGCGCCCAGAAATCGCTGAGCAAATTTCTCGTGATACTGGCTACCTAACAGCAGTGAAAGCTTCTAACGAGAAGTTCAAAGACAGCCCGGCTCTTTTTCCGTCTCAAGAAGACCTTGATCGTGTTGAATGGCAAGCTGCGGTTGGCGATAAGACAGTGAAGTACGAAGATTACTTCATGAAGCTTAAAGCGGGTCAATAACTGTCTCATTTGACTAGTCTTAATCGACAATCAATCAGTTAAAAACAACAATATCAATGAATAGGCAGCTTAGGCTGCCTATTTTATTTCATCACTGCTACAATATAGCGCGATTTTTCGAAATCCATTTACTTTGGGTTCACTACCCAGCTTCAAATCAAACAAATGAACGGAACAGTAATGAAAAAAACACTGTATACCGGCGCATTGTGTGCTGCTACTTTACTTTCTACACCCTCTTTCGCAGCTGACCAAGAACTGTATTTTTACAACTGGTCTGAATATATTCCAAATGAAGTGCTAGAAGACTTCACAAAAGAGACGGGCATTAAAGTTTATTACTCTACTTACGAGTCTAACGAAAGCATGTACGCTAAGTTAAAAACTCAAGGTACGGGTTATGACCTAGTTGTTCCTTCTACTTACTTCGTTTCAAAGATGCGTAAAGAAGGTATGCTTCAAGAGCTTGATAAAACCAAGCTAAGCCACTTTGCTGATTTGGATCCAAACTACTTAGATAAGCCATTTGACCCAAGCAACAACTACTCTATCCCATACATTTGGGGTGCAACGGGCATTGGTATCAACTCAGACATGCTAGACAAATCTTCAGTGAAAAACTGGGGCGATCTGTGGGATACACAGTGGGAAGGTCAGCTGATGATGATGGACGACTCTCGTGAGGTTTTCCACATCGCACTATCTAAACTGGGTTACTCTCCAAACACAACTAACCCAGAAGAGATCAAAGAAGCCTACGAAGAACTTCGTAAGCTAATGCCAAACGTATTGGTATTTAACTCAGATTTCCCAGCGAACCCTTACCTTGCTGGTGAAGTGTCTCTTGGTATGCTTTGGAATGGCTCTGCTTACATGGCACGCCAAGAAGGCGCAACGATTGATATCATCTGGCCAGAGAAAGGCGCTATCTTCTGGATGGACAGCCTAGCGATTCCTTCAGGTGCAAAGAACATCGAAGCGGCTCATAAAATGATCGACTTCCTTCTTCGCCCAGAGAACGCAGCTAAGATTGCTCTAGAGATCGGTTACCCGACTCCAGTGAAGACTGCTTACCCTCTTCTTCCAAAAGAGTTTGCTGAAGACAAGAACGTTTTCCCACCACAATCAGTGATGGATAACGGCGTATGGCAAGATGAAGTTGGTGAAGCGAGCGTCATTTATGACGAGTACTTCCAAAAACTAAAAGTAAACAACTAAGTTTGTTACTGATTGGTGACTAAAGCGGCGTAAGCCGCTTTATTTTTATCTACACTTTATATAGGATTATATTAAATCGTATATGGTGCGATTTAATATGAATGCGAACCCTATTCTACTGATTGTGACTCTGATGCTTGTGGCGTCATTTTTGATGTTAGCCTTGAGCTCGTTCATCCACATAGATTCTAATTACGACCTGTTTTTCGAAACCAACACCCTCGTGATTACGATGTATATCTACTACGTTGCTCGTCACGCCATTCGCCCGCACAAAATCCTTCGCTATGGTGCTCTACTACTCATTTTTAACCTATTTTATGATGTCACCACTGAGCTTAAATACCTCGACGAATGGCTGACAGAAACGAGTTAATCGACACCTTTCTAGAAGATGGCTTGTTGCAGATAGCCTTCCTACTTCTTGCCTATGGCATTACTGAACTTACCCAATTGAAAGATCAAAGTAAGCAAGATGAGCTAACGGGTTTATACAATCGTAAAAAGTTCGATGCAATCAAACTGAAAGAGTTCGAGCTCATCTACTTCGATTTAGATGGATTGAAAAAGGTGAATGACCGCAAAGGCCACAAGGTTGGTGACTTAATGATTGTGCGCTTCTCTCAAGCATTAAGCCAAACCGTTTTAGAAGATGAAATGGTATTTCGTGTGGGTGGCGATGAGTTCGTCGCGACTGCACAATTGGGGCGTGGCGGCGAGTTCGTGAGCCAAGTCAGTAATCTGCTTCATGGTGAAAATATCTCTTTCTCTTACGGTATTGAAGTGACGAATCAAGAGAATTTTCAACAAGCGTTGGAAGAATCAGATAAAGCCATGTATGCGATGAAGGAAGCTCGACGCTCCGTCACTGCAGACGTTTAATTGGCACAAGGCAAGATTTCAAACCGTCAGAAAAACAAAAAACAAACACCTTTCTGAGCGCTTATTTGCATTCAGATATGTGTTTGCTTCCTTTTTATGTTCGTTCGACAGTGTGGCAGTATTGATTAAGCGGTTAATGAGCCTCTCTCAACCGACAATAGCTCACTCACCAGTTTTGGTACTTCGATACTGGCTTTGCCGTAGCGCTTCTCTTCAAATTCACTCTCAACCGCACTTGGTTCAAGGTTTATCTCTATCGTGTGTGCGCCATGCATTTTAGCGTCATGTACAAACCCCGCAGCTGGATACACAACACCAGATGTACCAATCGAAATAAACAGATCGGCTTCTTCAAGAGCTGAATAGATGTCACCCATTCTTAGCGGCATTTCACCAAACCAAACGATGTGTGGACGCATTTGTGCCGGGATTTGGCAACAATGACAAAGCTCACCCGTTTCGATATCGTCTTTGTGCTCTACAACTTGATTAGACTCACTGCAACGCGCTTTCAACAATTCACCATGCATGTGAATAATGTTGTTACTACCGCCTCTCTCGTGCAAGTTGTCGATGTTTTGCGTGATGATAGTAACGTTGCCATCAAGTTTCTCTTCAAGCTCGCCTAGTGCCTTGTGAGCGGCATTTGGCAAGATGCTCTCGCTTTGTAAGTCGTGACGACGTTTGTTATAGAAGGCTTGTACAAGGTCTGGATCTTTTGCGAATCCTTCAGGCGTCGCGACGTCTTCGATTTTATGGTTTTCCCATAGCCCGTCTTGTGCTCGGAATGTTTGTATCCCCGACTCCGCAGAAATGCCGGCACCAGTAAGAATTACGATATTTCGATATGGGAAATGCATATAACGTCCTTTTCAATATGTCACTTTGTAACAGCTTAGCACTGTTCAAATTCCAACAATAGTTTTGGGGATTAGACCATAGTCTTACCCAACTGAATTCATTAGCTATTTGTGACATAACTCGCTTGTCGTTTGCCTTCTCTTCTCAAAAACACACTCACACTGATTTCGATAAATGCAAAAAAGCGGCCGGAGCCGCTTAGTAATGATTCAAAGGTAATTTACTTATAGTGATTTAAAAATCACACAACCCATAAAAGCTAGTCTTCATTGATAGAAGAGATCTTATGGATTGAAAGATCCGCACCGTTGAACTCGTCTTCTTCGTTTAAGCGCAACCCTGTCATTTTGCTCAATACGCCGTATACGATTAACGCGCCGATGAGAGCAACAGCAACACCTGCTACTGTACCAACTACCTGAGAGGCAAAGCTTACGCCGCCTAGGCCCCAAAAAACTTGTTGGCCGAAGATACCTGCAGCAATACCACCCCAGGCGCCACATACGCCGTGTAGAGGCCATACACCCAATACATCATCAATCTGTGTTTTGTTTTGCATGTAAGTAAATAGGTAAACAAACAAAGCGCCCGCCACGCCGCCAGTAATCAGAGCGCCTAATGGGTGCATTAAGTCTGACCCTGCACAAATTGCTACTAAGCCAGCCAAAGGACCATTGTGAATGAAGCCTGGGTCATTTTTACCTGCAACAAGAGCGGCAAGAATACCACCGACCATTGCCATCAGTGAGTTCATCGCTACCAAGCCACTAATACCGTTGATAGCCTGTGCTGACATTACGTTAAACCCAAACCAACCGACACATAAGATCCACGCGCCCAATGCTAGGAAAGGAATGTTCGATGGTGCGAAGTTGGTATGTTTACCTGCACGAATGCGGCCTTTACGCATTCCTAAGAAGTAAACTGCAACCAAAGCGATCCAACCGCCAACGCCGTGAACCACGACAGAACCCGCAAAGTCATGGAATCCATAACCAAATTGACCTTCTAGCCAATCTTGGAAGCCAAAGTTACCGTTCCAAATGATGCCTTCGAAAAATGGGTAGACGAAACCAACGGTAAATAATGTTGCAATTAGGATTGGATAGAAACGCGCACGTTCCGCGATACCACCAGAAACTATTGCAGGTATTGCTGCTGCAAAGGTCATTAGGAAAAAGAACTTAACCAATTCGTACCCATTACCTTGGGACAATGTTTCTGCGTCGGCAAAAAAGTGCGCGCCGTAAGCCACCCAATAACCGATAAAGAAATAAGCGATGGCGGAGACACCAAAGTCTGAAAGGATCTTAACCAGCGCGTTGACTTGGTTCTTCTTTCGCACAGTACCGACTTCGAGAAAAGCAAAGCCAGCGTGCATCAAGAAGACCATGATCGCGCCGAGTAAGAGGAATAAAGTATCTGAACTTTGGGTAAGGGTTTGTACTGCACTATGAACTTGAGTCACCGTTTCACTCATTAAAGCATTCTCCTTCGCTTTATCTGATTTGCACTGATATCGTGCGATCCAATGTTGTAATTAATTAAAGACTCAACAGTGAAGGCAAGATGTGTTCCAAGTGCGAAGGGTAATTTTCGTGCAACAGATTTTATTTTTAAATTACTGATTATTATTGACTAAATATTTAGGTGCACTTTTATGGATCTTGAAAATCGAAAAAATCACAGCGACAATTGCACCAAATGAGGGAGTTGCACCATATTGAAGCGGTCAATAATTAGGTTCTGAACCAGAGAGTGGCTGCGACTATTTACGGTTCGAGAGGCTTAAAACAAAAAGCCCAGTGAATCGATCACTGGGCTTTGCTTGCAAGCTTTAGCTAATGCACTGGCGTTACAGGTTTGGTCCTGTAGACGGGTTTTGCGGTAAGTTTTGACTTAAACGTTGCATACCTTGATACATACGGATAAACCAAACCACAATAGCGATACCACCAAACAAAATACCTACGTACGGAATGTAGTAAGCGATATCATCGATAATATGGTTTTGATACCAGTAATCGTTCACGCCGATTAACACGCCGTTTGAGGTTGCTACCGTTACGATAAGAACCACAAAGAAGGTTAGGTTCAAGAAGAACGAGCGGATTAAGCCATAGTAATGCGTATCAACGACTTCGCCGTCTTCGCCTTTATCCAAACGATAGCCCGCGTAGATAATTGCAATCACACCAGAGATAAGACAAGTAAATGGTGTGAAACAGCTTAGGATGTAAGCAACCCAAATACCTTTATGAGGTTTGTTCATTCTTATTCACCTCTTCACTCTTCTCTGTTGCGACATTAGCGTTTTGTTCAACACCGTTTTTCTCTTGTTCCATTACTTCGTTGTACCAAAGGTCATGGTGCTCTTTCGCCCAGGTTTCATCAACTTCACCGGTTACCATGCCTTCTAGTGCGCCTTCCATACCGAACAGGCCGATATAGATATGGAACACAAAACCACAGATAAGGATCAGAGCTGCCAACATATGAACTAAGTTTGAAAGCTCCATATCACGGCGAGTTTGACCAAAGATTGGGAAGTCCAATACCAAACCACTGATTGCAGCGACACTACCCATAACGATAAGTAGCCAAAACAGCGCTTTTTCACCGGCATTTGAGAACTCTGCAGACGGGTGAGAACCTTTATGCTTCCCTACCATACCGCCAAGTTTCAAGAACCACTGGATATCCACTTTCTTAAAGATCGACTTGCGCCACCACTTGATAAGAACAGCCATCAACAGCACATAGAAAATTGGGCCGATGTAGTTATGGTATTGCTTAGCCAGTAGAACGATGAAGCCCCATAGATCCGTTGGGATGTATGGTTTCAAGAAGTGTTTACCGTAAACCAACATCAAACCACTGAACGCCAGTGTTAAGAAGGTAAACGCCATGCTCCAGTGCAATGCACGGTCAAGTCGAGACCAACGTTTGATCTTACTGCCTGTTCTTGGTGCACTTAGCATTAGCGGGCCAATCACAAAGTACATCAGAGTGACAAAAGCAATACTGCCAAAGATAGCCACGGCACCGGCTGGTGACATCCACTTCTCTTTTAGTATGTACCAAGTTTGACCTGGAGTACTGATGAGTACGCCATGCTCAGGAGACTGAGATGTGGTGTAACCTGATTGTCCATCTCTAACTTGTCGCCAGTAATCCGCACCAGCAAGTTGAACCACTTCTCTTTCAGCTGAGCTTGCTTGAGTTTGTGATGAGTTCGTCTCAGATGCATGACTCATAGGAGAAAGCATTGTTAGTGCTGCCAACATTGGCAGCACAACAAGGAAGAGACGCTTAAACATTGTAAGCATATGTCTCTCCTACTTAGCTCTTAGTTGCGTCGTAAGACAGGTCATTACCGTCTGTCCAACCCGCGCCTTTCGCACCACGTTCAACAACACGCTGACGGAAAACATCAGAAACCTTCTCTGCGTCACCCGCAAGCAGTGCTTTGGTAGAACATAGTGAAGCACACATTGGAAGCTTACCTTCAGCAATACGGTTCGCACCGTACTTCTGACGCTCTTCTACAGAACCTGGCTCTGTTTCTGGGCCGCCAGCACAGAAGGTACATTTGTCCATCTTACCGCGCTCACCAAATGCTTCCTGTTTAGGGAATTGAGGTGCGCCAAACGGACAAGCAAACAAGCAGTAACCACAACCGATACAAAGATCTTTGTTGTGAAGCACGATGCCGTCTTCTGTATGTTCAAAACAGTCTGCAGGACACACTGCCATACATGGTGCATCAGTACAGTGCATACACGCTACTGAGATTGAGTTTTCACCCGGTTCGCCACCGTTCAATGTCACAACGCGACGACGTTGAATACCCCATTCCAGAGCATCATCATTTTCATTCTTACATGCAGTGACACAACCGTTACATTCGATACAACGCTTGGTGTCACAAAGAAATTTCATTCTAGCCATTTTAAGACTCCTTACGCTTTACGAATATTACAAAGGGTTACTTTCGTTTCCTGCATCAAGGTGACAGGGTCGTAACCATAAGTGGTTGCTGTGTTAGCAGCTTCACCAATAACGTAAGGATCAGTGCCTTCTGGGTATTTAGAACGCAAATCTTCGCCTTGGAACTTACCACCGAAGTGGAATGGGATGAATGCCAGACCCGGTTTCACACGACGTGTAACCATCGCTTTCACCTTAATACGGCCCTTCTCTGCACCCTCAACCCAAACATCGTCACCGTCTTTAAAGCCGATGTCGTTTGCATCTTTCGGGTTCACTTCAACAAACATCTCTTGCTGTAGTTCTGCTAGCCAAGGGTTAGAACGGGTTTCTTCACCACCACCTTCGTACTCAACCAAACGACCAGAGGTCAGGATAATCGGGTATTCGCCAGATTTGTCTTGCTCTTGAATCGACTTGTAAAGCGTAGGAACACGGAAGATAGCTTCTTTGTCGTCCCACGTTGGGTAATCAGCAACTAGGTCGCGACGTGGCGTGTAAAGTGGCTCACGGTGCAGTGGTACACGGTCTGGGAATGTCCAAACAATCGCACGTGCTTTCGCATTACCAAATGGGATACAGCCGTGTTTAATTGCCACACGTTGGATACCACCTGAAACGTCAGTCTTCCAGTTTTTGCCTTCAGCAGCCGCTTTCTCTTCTGCAGTTAGATCATCCCACCAACCCAGTTGTTTCAGTAGTTTGTCACTGAACTCTGGGTAGCCGTCTTTGATCTCACAGCCTTTCGAGTAGCTGTCTTCTGCCAACAGGCTTTGACCTTCAAACTCAACACCGAAACGAGTACGGAAGTTACCACCACCTTCAGCAACCGTCTTAGAGGTATCGTAAAGGATGTGTGTACCAGGGTGTTTCATCTCTGGTGTGCCCCAACATGGCCAAGGTAGACCGTAAGTCTCGCCATTTGCTGGACCGCCTTCTGCTTCTAGAGACGTTTTGTGGAACGTATGCCAGTTCTGTTGGTGCTCTTTCAAGCGTTCAGGGCTTTGACCTGTGTAACCAATCGTCCACATACCTTTGTTGAATTCACGTGTAATGTCTTCAATCAGAGGTTGGTTGTTCTCAACACGAATGTTCTTGAACAGCTGATCAGAGAAACCAAGCTTCTTAGAAAGCAGGTACATGATTTCGTGGTCAGGTTTAGATTCGAACAGAGGCTCAACGACTTTGTCACGCCATTGTAGAGAACGGTTTGACGCCGTTACACTGCCGTAGGTTTCAAATTGAGTCGTTGCTGGTAGCAGGTAAACGCCGTCTGTACGATCGTTCATTACCGCTGCAACCGTTGGGTATGGGTCAACAATAACCATCATATCCAGCTTCTGCATCGCCTTCTTCATCTCTGGACCACGCGTCTGAGAGTTCACTGCGTGACCCCAGTAGAACATCGCGCGGATGTTTTCGCGTTGACGAATCTTGTCTTTGTCTTCAAGTACGCCATCAACCCAACGAGATACAGGAATACCTGCACTGTTCATTGGTTTTTGACCACCGTATGCGTTGTCGTCGAAACGGCCTTTAACCCAGTCAAAGTCGATATCCCAAACTTTTGACCAGTGACGCCAAGAACCTTCAGACAAGCCGTAGTAGCCTGGAAGTGTGTCAGAAAGTACGCCAAGGTCAGTTGCGCCCTGTACGTTATCGTGACCACGGAAGATGTTTGCACCGCCGCCTGATTTACCGATGTTACCTAGCGCAAGCTCAAGTACACAGTAAGCACGTGTGTTGTTGTTACCAGTCGTGTGCTGAGTACCACCCATACACCAAACGATACAACCCGGACGGTTTTCAGAAAGTAGTTTCGCTGTGTGGTATACGTCTTTTTCACTAACACCAGTTACACGTTCAACTTCTGCTGGGCTCCATTTCGCTACTTCTTCACGGATCTCGTCCATGCCGAATACACGTTGTTTAATGAACTCTTTGTCTTCCCATTGGTTTGCAAAGACGTGCCATAACACACCCCAGATAAACGCAACGTCAGAACCTGGACGAAGAGAAACGTAGTGATCTGATTTCGCAGCAGTACGCGTACGACGAGGATCCGCAACAACGATCTTACAGTTGTTCTTCTCTTTCGCGATCAAGATGTGTTGCATCGCTACTGGGTGAGCTTCTGCTGGGTTTGAACCAATGAACAGCATCGATTTACAGTTGTGCATGTCATTGAACGAGTTTGTCATTGCACCGTAACCCCAAGTGTTCGCAACACCGGCTACTGTGGTTGAGTGACAAATACGTGCTTGGTGGTCGACGTTGTTCGTGCCCCAAAGCGACGCCATCTTACGGAATGCGTAAGCTTGCTCGTTACTGTGTTTCGCACTACCTAGGAAGTAAACTGAATCAGGACCAGACTCTTTACGAAGTTCTAGCGCTTTGTCACCGATCTCTTCAATCGCTTGTTCCCAAGAAAGCTTCTTCCACTTACCGCCTTCCAATTTCATTGGGTACTTAAGACGACGTTCACCGTGGCCGTGCTCACGAAGTGCTGCACCTTTCGCACAGTGTCCACCAGCGTTGAATGGGTGATCGAACGCAGGCTCTTGACCTGTCCAAACACCGTTTTGAACTTCAGCGTAGATACCACAGCCCACAGAACAGTGAGAACAGATAGTACGTTTTACTTCTGTTTTCGCTTCTGGGTCGACTGATTTAGCCTGTGCTTTCTTCATCATGCCTGGTGCAAATAGACTTGCGCCTACGACTGCGCCACCAGCAGCTAATGAAGTATTTTTCATGAAGGCACGTCGAGACACACCTAGCTGATTGGTTTCTTTGCTCACACTATCGGAGCGTTTGACAAGTTTCATCCGTTATCTCCTAAAGTGTGTCGTAGTAATCGCGAATGTGTTGCGTTTCACGATAGCCAGTCTTCTTCACGTCTTCTTTCGAAATTTCAACAGTTTCTGAAGCGGTTGCCACTTTAGTTGTACCTGCGACAACGGCACCAGCAACGGCTGCAGTCGTCAAGCCTTTGAGTAGATCCCTACGGCTTGTGTTTATATCTTTATTATTTTTCATCATTGCTTCCTTACCTTACGGTAGATCTTTTTTTGGAGGCTTAATGCCCCTCTATCGATATAATCGCGTACTGCTCGATTACTCGTAATCAGTGACGTTTTTCACATCAATCTTTAATTTGTGCTTACTGCTTTTTGTATTCACGCTAAAACGCACTTGTTCTAACGTTAAGAATGCTTCACAAAGCTGAGCGGCCGATTTGTAGAAGTTCGCGCTTTCTGCACCTGCAAGCTGACGCGTGAAAGAGTTAAACCAAGGACCAAGGTGCTTATTGAATACCGCTTGTTGCAGTGCTTCTTCCTCAGCCGTTAGCATCGCCATCACTTCACAAAGCGCTGCGATGTGGTCTTCTGGCTCTTTCACTTGATCATCACGTTCAATGCCTAAAAGCTCTAAATCATGACGAATGTCAGCCAATGGTTTTTCCATCATGGCGCCCGTGCGATGCCAAGAACCAAATGGAACGACCTCTCCGCGACCAATGCCGATGAACAAGTCTTGATATTCATCTTCCAGTGCTTCGCGGTTTGATTCTGTTGCTGCTTGTTGAATGGCAATCCAAGCTTTCTGCATTGCGCTTTCTGACGATTCAATATCGAGCGTTTTTAGAAAGTCGATCACCTCTTCAGAAGGTGCGCTACGAAACAGTGCAGATAGAACTAAATAAATCTCAGTTCTTAGTGTCTGTTCTTGTGCCTGATCCAAATTCGTTTCCAAGGCTAACTCCTAGTATTTCAATTGTTTCAATGGGTCTTGAGCCATTGAATCAAACATATCCACTACACGGCAGTCTTCACACATAGCAATACGATTAATCGCTGCTTCATCTGAAAAGTGAGAGTGACCGCGTAACTTGTTCTGTAGCATGTCAATCATAGACTGAGGCGCAAATGGTTTATGGCAACGTACACATTCAGCTGCTTTCTCTTCATGAATCACAACCGCTTTCTGACGCTCTTCTTTCACCCAGTTCATACGAGGCGTAAGAGTCAGAACATTTTCAGGACATGCCTTCTCACACAGGCCACATTGAATACAGTCTTGTTCTACAAACTTAAGAGATGGAGAAGCTCCGTCGGTATGAAGTGCACGTGTTGGACATACAGCCACACAACTCATACACAACGTACAATCTTTGCTATCACACGAAACGTTTCCGTATGGAGCGTTTGACGGAAGCTCAACAATATTCTCAACAGGAATACGAGCTGAAGACATTGCATCAAGTGCTGTGAATAGACGTTGACGCTTATTACCTTGAAGATCGCCAAGTGCAAGGTCGAACGAATCCACACAAAGTGTTGGAGGACCTTCACGTAGAGATTCTAAGTACAGAATATCGATGGTTTCTTTCGGAATACCGATTTGGTCTAGTAGTTCTTGAGCAATCCCTACTTCGTTATTCAGAACACGAATGATCGTTTCTGGCATAAAGCGAGATGCTGCAAACAGAACTTGAGTCGCACCATTAACCAATGCTGCAAACCAAGTATCGATACCAATAGATGGCAACTCTTCGACAACAATAGGAATCACGTTATCTGGTAGCGCTTTAAGAGCCATCACATTGTAGGTTTCATGACGTGAACTACAGATAAGCACAATTGGGTCCAAACCGCCCGCTTGCTCGTAGTTAGCTAGCGTACGTTCAATGAATTTTTGAGTATCATCAGGATTAGGCAATGCGTAAGAGATAGCTTCTGTCGGACAGCTCGTTGCACAAGTACCTACGCCTTGGCATAGATAAGGGTTGATCTCAATCTTGTGACCCGTCTTATCAGAGCCTTCACTTGAAAGTGCGCCAGCAGGACAAGCATCAACACAACGCTCACAACTTTTAACACCACGAGAACTGTGTGCACATAGGTCTGTATCCAAACGGAAGAACTTAGGCTTATCAAACGTGCCCATTAACGTAGGAATCTCTTCTAACGCTTCAGCCAGCTTTGGATAACCGCGCCCTACCGGGTAATAACCAGGAACTGGCACTTCTTCTGTCATGCAGCTATTCAGACATAAATCCAAAACCACATCAAAACAGTCATGATTGATTGCTACTTTCGCAAGGTTATTGGTTAGGCCTTTGTTCTCGATTAGAACTTCGAACGTACCAAGGAATCCAGAAACCTGAACAGCATTTGCGTAGTAAAGCTCTGACTCAGCATTTTTCGCTTTCGCACCGTCTGTTGAAAGTAGTGTCAGGCTTGTTAACTGAGGCAATTGAGCCGCAGCACTTTCAATGATCGCAGTTGGACCAATAATTAGCGTATTACCACCACTTTCATAACTTACTGTCGGTGGAATTAGGTTTGTTAACTCAACGGTATTCTCAAACGCATACAGTCTCGCCTTTGCGTTATTTGAAGTTGCTTGTTCTAATAATTGTTTAAGCATTGCTCAGTTCCATTTTTGGATATGGATAATCTGTTCAATCTTCATTGTAGTTAGCGTTGGAGAACTTGCTGAGTATTCAGTTAACAACGTATGGTCTCGTTAACTATTCATTCACTCGTCAAGTTTACGCGAGTTATCTACAAAAAAGTCGATAATGGACTAGTTTTAGCAAATGCCGTGCCAATTTAATAATTCAATATTTTCAATGGATTAGATTAAATTTAAATCGATTTTGATAATAAAAAAACCGCTTGGGACATTTTGTCGCAAGCGGTTCATTGAGTGTTTAGTCAAAATGTACCTATTCTTTGTGTGGTATATTTTGTCCCACCTCTTTTGGGTCATTTTCGATAACATCGGTGTCGAAATTATTCGATACTGTGTTTCTACACAGTCCTTTTTGTTGTCCCGTAATTTCGTCACTTTCAACAAGATCTGATTCCGTGTCTTCAGCGTTGTTAACTGAAACTTCTTCTTTATTTTCAGTGACTTGCTCTTCTTCGCTTGACGTTTCTTCTTCTGCCTTCTCTTTTACCCAATCACGTAAGCTTTCAGCGACATCTTCAGAAAGTGACTTAAGATTACTATAATCGTCATCGTAATCGTCTAAGCCATCACGTACGTTAAACTCTTCTGAGAGAAATAATTTACGCAATGCGGCTTTTTTTACGCTTTCTGATGCTTCTGATACCAATAATTGAGCCATAGACAGCTCTTCAGTCGCCTCTGATGCCGACTCTTTAGTGTCAGCAGACTCTTCTAAAGCATTAGTTGGCTCGATAGAGGTTGGTTCATTTGGTGCAAGTCCTTCAGCAGAGGTGGGTGTTTGAGAAGCAGGCTCAGAAGAAGTAACCGAGGTTTCTTCAACAGGCTGTTCAGCTTCGAGCGCTTTGTCAGTCGATTCATCGAGCTTTCGTTGAGACCAACGGCTAAAAAAGTTAGTTGCCATTAGAACGACCTGCCCCTTTACGCTTCTTGCGTCTTGCTTCTAATAATTCGCCATGACGACCGATAAAGGCTTCCATCCACGCTTGTACCGGTAAAGGCATGTCGTAAGACAATACTTGGTTATCTCCGTCCATGTACTGGCCTGCGACTGTTTGTGACGCTGTCAGTAATTGAATAATAGGTTTACCGGAGTCAACATTATCCATAACTAAGAATAGCTTAGGTTGCTGAGAGCTTAGATTAAAGCGGTAGTCGGTACGTTCGTCTTTGTGTAACTGGAGCAAACATACGTCTGGGGTTTCATTTTCAGGTGATAATTCAAAACCGATGAGTTCCCATTGAGTCGTTACCCAAATGCCAGTTTTGATCTCTTTCTCTATTCTTTGGACACCTATTGGCCAAGCTGATTCTGTTTTTTCATAGTGTTCTTGGAATTCTTTTATCTCAGACATACTGCACCCAATTGATTTTCTTTATTCTGATCGTACGTAGGACATTTTGTACTTCGCATAATCATATACCCTCTACAAAGCAATAAACACGCCAATACATTTTAAGTCCTGCTCAGTCTTTAGTGCGTTTGTCGTAAAGTTACCTTTATAACGTTAGTCGATCGCGCTGGTTTGAGACAGTTAGTCTCGGTGAACTCTCATATTTTGCGCTATTTTAATCGAATGCTTCATGTTTTCTCGGATAGCCGTTATTTTGGAATGAGAATTGCTAAATGCTTGAGTTAAAGCTAAGGCTGACTAAGTGACAGAGAACGCATGTATTCTAAAGAGTCGTATGATGACTCTTGCCTAACTTCTTATCCCTTATAATCGCTATCTCATTAAGTAGGACGTGACTGTGGTAAAACCAAACATAATAAAAACCAGTGAAAACCCACTTCAGACCATCGAAGTTGAAGTGTTTGATGAATATGGCGAAAAGCTAACGAAACAAATTGCGTGCGAGCGCCCTCTTACCGTTATGTTGAACTGGAAAGAGATCGTAACTCTAATGACATTGGGTTCACGCCCAGAAGCATTAGTCTTGGGTTATTTGAAAAACCAAAGCTTCCTTTCTGATCCAGAAGCCGTTGAATCAATCATCATCGACTGGGAAACCAGCTCAGCAGCGGTTATCACCAAAGAAGATACGAGCCAACTTGAACAAGCACTGAAGAAGAAGACCGTAACGTCTGGCTGTGGCCAAGGTACCATGTATGGCAACGTGATGAAGCAATTGGAAGATTACCAAGTGCCTCAAACCAAGATTAAGCAATCTGAAATCTATACGGCTCTAGAAGCGCTGACTCATTATAACGACACCTACAAGAAAGCGGGTGCGGTTCATGGCTGTGCGGTGTGCAAAGATGACCAAGTGTTGTCGTTTGTGGAAGATGTAGGTCGTCACAATGCCGTCGATACCCTTGCGGGTGAGATGTGGCTCAACAAAGAAGATGGCGGAGATAAGATCTTCTACACCACAGGTCGTCTTACCTCTGAAATGGTGATTAAGGTAGCGCAGATGGGAATCCCTGTTCTACTGTCACGCTCTGGCGTTACACAAATGGGCTTAGATTTAGCTCAGAAGTTCGGCATAACAACGATTGCTCGTGCTAAAGGCTTGCGCTTCCAAGTGTTTACAGGTACAGACAAGATAGATTTTGACGTCAAAGGCGAGCAGTAAACGTAAAGTTAACTCGTGCTTAGTTAATTTGTTATGGGTGCAGTATCAGCTGCACCTTTTTTATATTCTTCAGTTTTTATCCCAATTCGTTCCCGATACAGGTTTCACGCTTCAAACCATCTAAACCTACACGTATCATGTCTTAAATTAGCTTTTCCTAAAACAAATCTTGATTTAACACCCCAATAAGCTATTAGTTACATATTCGTCAATTTAATGAATCTGTTAATACAAATTAAAGATGAATATCAACGTCACTGGCTTAAAGGGAATTAACCATGAGTAATCCATCGGAACCTCAGCATCCTCTGCTGTCTCTTTCTATTCGCAGTAAGTTTATTTTAATCAACCTCACTCTGTTTATTTGTGTTTTTATCTATGCCGTCTACGAGCAACTTAGCTTAGACAAATTGGAATCATTGGAGATCGCTGCGACCGAAAACCTCAGAAGCTCAGTAGATTTATTAACGCTTAGGCGACATGAGAAAGACTTCTTGTCTCGCTACAATCAAAAATACGCAGAGCGTTTCGATAAAACCGCCGACATATTGAATCAAAGATTGGTGACGTTGAACCAAACTCTCACCTCGCACGAACTTCACCTGACCGAGCAAATGACCAAGATCTCCGATACCCTTCATCAGTACCAGAAACAGTTCCACCAGATCGTCAATCAAGTGAACGACATTGAACGTTCAACCCCACCTTTGGGCTTTGTCGCCGCTCTTGATGGAAAAAGAACAGCGCTGAAATCAGCAATCGAATCAGAATCAAGCTTGGCACTGGAACTTGCGTTGTTAGAGCTGATCGAAAAAGACTTCCATTACCTCGCACATATTAATAGCGAAACGAATGCGGCGTTAACCAATGCTCTTGTTGAGTTTGAACCCTACTCCCAAACCTCGATTGCGACTGAGCAAGCCTATTCCGAATATAAGGCTGCAGTTGAAACTCTGTTGGTTGCTAACAGCAATCTAGGCTTGTCTGCAGAGTTGGGGCTTAGAGGCGCCTTACGTAGCAATGTCCATAAAACGGAACAAGCCATTGAAGAAGTGCAGAATGAGATAAGCCATGCGATTACAGTGGCAGTTAGGCACACACAAAATATGTTGCATCTGTTTGGCGCCGCCATTGTTGCTCTGCTTTCTCTATTATTGGTGTTCATTGGTCGCAACATCTTGGGTCGTATCAAAGCGATTAACGTGATGATGGAGTCGATTGCCAATGGCGATGGTGATTTAACGGTGCGAATGAACGCTAAAGGTAACGACGAGCTCGCTCAACTTGCTCACTCGTTTGATACCTTCATCAACAAGCTGCACGGCAACATTAAAGAGTTGTCGGGAGTTATGACAGTGTTGACAGAGAGTTCATGTAGCTCTGAAGAAGCCGCGATCAAAAGCATGAGTAATGCTGAGAAACAGAAACAACAATCGGAGTCCGTCGCGACGGCAGTGAACGAACTGGTGATGACCAGTAACGAGGTATCAGCCAATATAGAAAATGCCGCAACTAATGCAGAGAAAATTAAAGATAACGCCCATCAAGCATTACAAGAAACACACTTAACAGATACGAGTATCAATGTGTTAGTCGAGAACATTGCAGAGTCGCAAGATTTAATCGTGCAGCTTGAAGAACAGAGCCGTGAAATCAATCAAGTGGTAACGACGATTCAGGGAATTGCTGAACAAACTAACCTACTCGCGCTTAACGCGGCGATTGAAGCTGCACGTGCAGGCGATCATGGACGAGGCTTTGCGGTGGTCGCCTCTGAAGTGAGAGAGCTTTCTTTAATGACTAACGACTCAACCCATCAAATTGAATCGACTATCCATGGTTTAACGTCCGGCATTGCAAAGACAGTCGCTAAGATGTCGGCAAGCTTGGAGCAAACCGAACAAGTTAAGCTCCAGACTAAAGATGTGGTCAATGCGATTGAAGGTATCCACTTTCAAGTCGGAGAGATGTTCGACCTTAACAGTCAGATAGCGACAGCATCAGAAGAACAATCCATGGTATCAGCGGAGATCGACCGAAACATTAGCGACATCGCTCATCTAGCAAGTAATACATATACCGTAGTATCAGGATCAGTGCGTTGTAGTGAACAGGTATCGAGCGTGAGTGTGAAACTAGAGAAGATTGTGGCTCAGTTTAAATACTGATGTGTAGCCTACTTTGTTGTGGGCTGTCACCACCTCTGAATACACTGTAGGTAATAAAAAACGCCCTTATCGCTTTATGCTGATAAGGGCGTTTTAATTCTATAAGGACACTTTCTGTTATCTGCAGACTATCGATGTCTACAAACAGCGGTTGTCCGAAGCACTAGCCTAGATTAGCCACGTGCTTTTAGGAACTCAGCGTAAGTACCACGGAAATCGTTGATCTTGCCATCTTTGATTTCAAGGATACGCGTTGCTAGAGAGTCTACGAATACACGGTCGTGAGATACGAAGAACAATGTGCCTTTGTAGTTCTCAAGAGCCAAGTTAAGCGCTTCGATAGATTCCATATCCATGTGGTTAGTTGGTTCATCCATAAGTAGGATGTTTGGCTTGTGCATCATGATCTTACCAAGAAGCATACGACCTTGCTCACCACCAGAAATTACCTTAACTGATTTCTTAATGTCGTCTTGACCAAATAGCATACGACCTAGGAAGCCACGAACCACCTGCTCGTCTTCACCTTCTTGACGCCATTGGCTCATCCAATCGAACAAGTTCATGTCTTGTTCGAAGTCATGTGCGTGGTCTTGAGCGTAGTAACCGATGTTTGAGTTTTCAGACCACTTGTACCCACCAGTGCGAGCTTCAAGTTCGCCAGCTAATGTGTTCAGTAGTGTTGTTTTACCCACACCGTTCTCACCGATGATCGCAACGCGCTCACCTACTTCGAAGATCGCATCGAACTTGTTGAATAGGTCTTCTTCGAAGCCTTGAGATAGGTTTTCAACCACAAGTGCGTTACGGAATAGCTCTTTAGACTGTTCAAAACGAATGAATGGGTTTTGACGGCTAGAAGCTTTCACTTCTTCAAGTTGAATCTTATCGATTTGCTTAGCACGAGACGTTGCTTGCTTCGCTTTAGATGCGTTAGCAGAGAAACGAGAAACGAACGTTTGAAGTTCAGCAATTTGTGCTTTCTTCTTAGCGTTGTCAGACAGTAGACGTTCACGCGCTTGAGTTGCTGCCGTCATGTACTCATCGTAGTTACCCGGGAACAGGCGAAGTTCACCGTAATCTAGGTCAGCCATATGTGTACATACAGAGTTTAGGAAGTGACGGTCGTGCGAAATGATGATCATTGTGCAGTTACGTTGGTTTAGCGTATCTTCCAACCACTTGATGGTATCCATGTCCAGGTTGTTCGTTGGTTCGTCTAGAAGCATGATATGCGGGTCTGCGAACAGAACTTGCGCTAGAAGCACACGAAGTTTCCAACCAGGTGCTACTTCGCTCATTAGACCGAAGTGTTGTGATTCTTCAATACCAACAGCAAGAAGAAGCTCACCCGCTTTCGCTTCTGCCATGTAACCGTCCATTTCAGCGAACTGAACTTCAAGATCAGCTACCTTCATGCCGTCTTCTTCGCTCATTTCTGGCAAAGAGTAAATGCGGTCACGCTCTTGTTTGATAGCCCATAGCTCTTTGTGACCCATGATAACCGTGTCGATTACCGTGAATTCTTCGTAAGCAAATTGGTCTTGGTTTAGCTTAGCTACGCGCTCGTTTGGATCGTAGCTTACATTGCCAGAAGTCGGCTCTAGTTCACCAGATAGGATCTTCATGAACGTCGATTTACCACAGCCATTCGCGCCGATTAAACCGTAACGGTTACCTTCGCCGAACTTAACTGAAATATTTTCGAAAAGTGGCTTAGCGCCGAATTGTTGGGTGATATTTGCTGTGGAGATCAATGCCTTTACCTTTTTAATGTGAAAAACGCCGCAACGTTACTTGTTCAGGGCTTTAACTGCAAGTATTGATTGCAATTACCCGCTAATAAGTGAGCGATAACCTAGCTAAATCATAGTTTGAGATAACTCACATTTTTGATTTCTATTTATATAGCGATAAATAGCTAAACTGTGCAACATATAAAGTGTTGAGCCACTGAGTAAAATCCGCCTTATATAAAGACATATCTCTTATAAATAATTTAATATATCGCATAACAACCCGTTACAACCAAAGCTTCTTTATATATAGCTATTCACAACACCCTCTAATGCACAAATACTAGTCTAACGCCTGACAGTTTCATGACAAAACACCAAGATTCGGGGATAAAGTACTCGCCCTCATTAATGCATGAGATTTCACAAAGCTCGATTATCTAACTATAGTAATCCTAACCTCATAATTCTAAGAGACTTTTATGCGTTCATTACCGCGCTTCTTATTCCTCATATTAGCAATGCTCTCATGGCCGAGTCATGCCAACTTGGAATATGACTTACAATCACAACCTCAGGTCTCTGACATTGCCCAAGATCTGACTAATCGTATCGATGAGCTTCCCGACCCTCTTTTTATGGAGGCGTCAGATAAGCGCAAGGTAAATCTGTTGCTCGCTGAAGTGCTGCGTGTTCAGAATCAGCAAATCGCAACGTTCGATAAACGACTCAAGGCTTATCGAGAAAACAGCGAGCCAAAACAGTGGTTCGATGTAGAGTCTAGCTACGTCACGTTGAACAGTTTGAATGTGAGCAAGCAGCACTTATTGGAGCAAAGCACCACAAGTAACAGAGAACGCTTGACCGGTTTTGGTCCTTACGGTGTTACCCAGTTCAAGCAAGAGTGGGAACTGACAAAGCTAAACGTCGAATACTTGGTGTATTTCCAAATACGCAGCTTCAAAGCGCTTATTAAAGACATTTTTATTTCGCCGGTTCCTGTGATTGGTGCAGCGTTAAAAGTGCTGTTCATCTATTTTGCGCTGGTGTGGTGGTTAGCGAACAGTAAAAGGTTGATCGAACTGTTTCGCGTTAACCTGCTTGAAGCGAAACCAAACCCTCCATTCCTGATTCGTCTAATTTGGTATGTGAGCCGTGCGGATAGAGCCATTGCTTGGTTAATTGCTATCACCCTGTCTCTGCGTGTGCTATCAAGTATCCCTAGCCTGCAACATCTGATATTCCTTGAGATCTTCACGTGGTGGATTTTAGGTGGCTCTATCGCAATCAGCTTCATTCTTGAGTTTGCATACCGCATGGGACGTACCTCAAACAAAGAAGTCATTGCGCTACGCCTTTCAACGATTCGCCGTTACGTATGGAGTTTCATTGTTGCTGGTGTGATTCTGCAAATCTCTAGCATCACGCTGGGTAGAGGCACCATCTACAGTTGGATTTACAGCGTTCTATTCTTTTGGTTTGTGTTGGTGACCATCTCGGTACTTCGATTATGGAGAGCGAAGGTATTCAATAGCCTAGAACATATCTCTGATCGCCCAGTGTGGGTTAACTGGGCCGTGAATCGCCAAGATACCTTTTTACTTAATATCATCGCGACTGCGCTTGGTATTGCTTGGTTGAGTGTTTATCACTTCCAGCATCGCATCATGTCGCTGCTTTCGAACTACACAGTATTCAGTCAAGCACTGGCTTACCTGTTTAGGATTGAAGTGGCTAAGCAGTCTGACCTTGATAAGAATCAGAAAAACTTAGTGCGTATTAAAGGCGATCAGACATACGAATACATTCTACCTGGATCCATCGACAGCGAGCTGATTGACTATGCAGGCGACGAAGTAAAACAACTGTCTCGTTATCTTATGTCTGACAGTCCAGCGATTTGTATCGTGTCGGGTGAACGTGGCGTGGGTGCAACAACACTTCTGTATACCCTACTGCATAAGGTATCGAATGCAGAACCAATTTACGTTAGTTGCCCTTACGCGGGTTACCAAGAATTACTGTGTCATCTAGCAGTAAGCATCGGCTTAGAAGAAGACGCAACTGAGATTCAAATCTTGGCACATCTTCGTAAGAGCGAAACGACTTATCTGATTGCAATTGATAATGCACAACGCCTAGTTAAACCAATGGTTGGTGGTCTTTCAGATCTGATTCGATTGACTAACTTACTGCGTCGTTCGAAGAAGAACCACAGAATCGTGATGTCGATTGCTAAGTCTAGCTGGCGATTTGTCGATCGAGCTCGTGGCGAGCGTCTGTTATTTGATTTGGTTTGCTTCCTTCCGCGTTGGACAGAGAAACAAGTTGGTGAGTTGCTAAGCAGCCGCATTAATACTGAACTTGAGAAGCCATTATCATTTGATGGTTTAGTGGTACCAAAGCAGTGGGATCAAGATGACATGAGCGAAGAAGAACGCGCACGCCAAGGTTTCTATCGTATCTTGTGGCACTACTCAGATGGTAACCCGACCGTTGCACTGCGCTTCTTCCGTCTCTCTTTGAACAGAAACAAAGAGACAGACCAAGCGGTAGTAAGGCTGTTCCATGTTCCAGAAGCGCAAGAACTAGAGAACATGCCAAAACCTATGCTGGCGGTCCTTCGCTCTATCGTTCAGTTAGAAATTGCGTCTACCGAGGTGCTATCAGAATGTACTCAGCTAAGTATTGCCGAAATCACTGGTATTCTTCGCTACTTTGAGAGCCGTAGTTACATTGGTTGGAATGAAGATAAGGCAAGAATCTCTGACCACTGGTTCCGTCACATTACTAACGTTCTCGACCGTCAACATTTATTGGTGAAGTAAAATGAAGAAGTTATTTGTCCTATTACTTGTTGGCTTTGCGACGGCGGTAAGTTTCCCGACTTACGCGACAGAAGAGTTAGCCAATGTAGAAAACATTTCTAAGATTGCGAGTTTGGTTCGTTGGAGTGGCGTGTTCTTCTCTATCATCGTCATTGCAGCGATGTGGTTGTTATTGAAGTTCATTAACTCAATGGTGACGAGCTTTGGTAGCCAATTCGTGCAATATCGAATGCTGCTGCAAAAGCTTCAATCGTTCATGCAATTCTTCATTTACGTGAGCACTGGTCTTATCGTGTTCATGATGAGTTTCCGCATCAACGACCAAATCTTGGCTCTGATTGGCGGTACCCTAGCGGTGTCGGTCGGCTTTGCGCTTAAAGACTTGGCGGCCTCTTTCATCGCGGGTATCACCGTAATGATTGATAGACCATTCCAAGTAGGTGACCGTGTCACGTTCGAAGGTAACTATGGTGACATTATTACTATCGGCTTACGCTCAGTACGTATGAGAACTTTGAACGACGACATCATTACGATTCCAAACAACAAGTTCCTAAACGAAGTGACCACCAGTGGTAACTATGGGGCGTTGGATATGCAGGTGGTGATCCCGTTTTATGTCGGTATGGATGAGGACATTACCCTCGCCCGTGATCTAATTCAGGAAGCGGCCTCATCAAGCCGTTACATCCACCTACCTAAGCCTGTGACGGTATTGGTGAAACAGACCATTACTGACAACTACCTAGCAATACAGTTAACCTGTAAGGCTTATGTGGTCGATACAGCCTATGAGAAACTATTCGAGACAGATATTACGCTTCGTGTCATGAAAGAGTTTAAGAAACACAGCATCAACCCACCTAAAATCTCAGTGGCTGCCCACTCTTAATTTTTAGATTGATCGCTAGATTGATAGAAACAAAAGCACCTCCGCACTTGAATAAGAATCGGAGGTGGTTTTTTATGGTTTCCGCCTATTTAACGCTGTTGTCTTTCCGGCTTGGTTAATTGAACTAAACCTTAAAGTACTTCAACTGTTCAGTGAGATGTTCAGTGGTGTTTGCCATCTTCTGACTGTCTTCAGCCAACGATTGTGAAGCCTGTAGTACTTCGTTAGCGGCCAAGTGAATACCAGTGACACTCTCACTCATCTCTGTTGCTACTGTGCTCTGCTGCTCGGATGCTGCAGCAATTTGCGAAACCATATCGTTGGCGTTGTGTAGCTCATTCACAATTACATCGAGTTGCTGGCGTGTCTCGTTAGATGCAACCACGCTGTGGTCCACTTTCTCATTGCTACTTTGCATAGCATTAAATGTACGTTCAGCTTGTTGTGTTAGCTTCTCAATGGTCGATTGCACTTCGTTGGTAGAGTTCTGCGTGCGACTTGCTAGGTTACGAACTTCATCAGCAACTACAGCAAAACCGCGCCCTTGTTCCCCTGCGCGTGCTGCTTCAATCGCAGCGTTGAGTGCCAGTAAATTGGTTTGTTCTGATACATCGCGAATTACCCCAACCACTTGGCTTATCTCTGTAACACCAGATTGAAGATCTCTGACCAAGTTATTTGCAGTTGAAATGTTCTCAGATACTTGAGATATCGTCGTTGCCGTAACCTTCATGTTTTCATCATTTTGGTTAGCGTGATCGACCACTTTGTTGGTACTCGCAGCGGTGTTTTCTGCATTCATCGCGACATCTGAAATGGTCGCGCTCATCTCTGTCATTGCTGTCGATAACAGTTCAAGCTGCGCATGTTGCGAATTCACACTGGTTGCTGCCTCTTCACTGGCCTGAGCGATATGACTTGCCATATTACTCGACAGATCTGCAGACTCGTTTGCTGTACGAAGCGTTGTTTGCAGTTTGTCGAGCATGGTGTCGATCTGGTGGCTCATATCGCCCAACTCATCTTTACGTGTCATATTCATACGAACACGAAGGTCACCATCGGCAATCTTATGCGTGTTGTCGATAAGCTTGTTAAGAGGGACGATTATGTTATTTGAAATCGCATAACCCATCGCAAACAGTAAGCCTGATAAAACAACCGCGACCATGCCTTCTTTAAGTGCTAATGCGTAGAAAGCCTCTTGAATATCAGCGACCAGTATTCCTGAGCCAATAATCCAGTTCCATTCTGGGAAGAGTTGTACGTAAGAGATTTTATCTTTGAGCTCACCTTGAGGGCTCATCCACTGGTAATCGAGAAAGCCTTTCTCTTGAGGAGAGCGTGAAATCGTCACCATTTCACGCCAATGGTGCTTTCCTGCTCCGTCTTTCAAATTACCCGCGTTAGTACCATTAAGTTCTGGTTTGAGCGGATGACTAATAATGTTGAGCTGCTGGTTAAGAATCCAGAAGTAATTGGTGTTGTCATAACGAAGCGTCTTAATGGCTTGCAGCGCTCGCTCCTTTGCGACTTCTTCACCTAGCGCACTACGGTGGCTGTAGTAATAGCCGGCTAAGCTTACGGCGGTTTCAACTTGAGCACTGAGCTTATCTTGCCGCTCTTCCATAGAGCTGGCTCTTTGCTGCATGAGGTTAAATGTAGATGCCATTACTAGCAGTACAACCGATAGAACGACAATTGAGGCGAGTTTTGACTTGATAGATAAGTTACTTAATTTCATAGCTGACTGACTTTAATATTTGTTTTGATTATGGATTTTCGACAAGTTATCAAAATTTCGTACAGTTCAGATGATATGCATCAAGAACGCTAAATATACACTGTGTTACATAACCAAAAAGAGGTATAGGTCAAACAGGCAGAGGTTGAGGTTTGATTGGTGATAATTTAGTAGTGCGGGATTTTCGTGCTTGGGCTGAATGTAAAAACAACAGCCCAAGCGAGCTAGGACAACCATCGAACGATAGCCGTAGCAGGTTTAGAGGTTAGACACCAATAACTGTGGTGTCGCTTTTTGCTGAAGGTAGATACTAAAGCGGCTTCCTTTACCCACTTCTGATTCTACGCGTATCTCGCCACCAATTTGACTTAAGATACTTTGAGATACGGATAAGCCTAAGCCAGTACCGTCTCGTTTCGTTGTATAGAATGGTGAGAAGATTCGTTTTAACTGCTCTTCTTTGATGCCACAACCTTCGTCTTCAACATGTACGATAGCACCATGAGATACGCCGTTCTCAACCCAATCTTCACTCGAAATCGTTAATGTTCCCTGCCCGTCCATCGCATGAATCGCATTCATTTGTAGGTTGACCAGAATCTGCAGCAGTTGGTTTCGATTTACTTCAACCGATGTTTTAGCGTTTAAGTTCGAAACGTAAACCATGCCGCGCTTTTTCGCCCCAGTTTTCACGAGCGTGATACTTTCATCGACGATCGGGTTGATGTGTTGCCACGTGATCTCATCCTGCACGCCACCGTGTCGGCTGTATTGCAGCAAGCTTCGCGTAATATTTCGAATTCGGTCGATTTGCTCCATGATGGCATGGACTTCTTCTTCGACACGGCTTACGTCATCCCCTAGTTCAAATTTCATCAACTCAACGTTGCCAAGGATTACCGCTGTTGGATTGTTGATCTCGTGAGCAATACCTGCGGTTAGCTCACCGAGCGCTGCCAGTTTCTCATTGACCACCAGCTTATCTCTGGCTTGGTTTAGCAGCTTGATATGCAGCTCGAGTTCTTCGGTTTTCTCTTTCAAACTAGCGGTGCGAGAATGGACTTTACACTCGAGTTCTAACGCCGCTTGTTGAATCTCTTGATTGCGCTCATGCAGTAGATCCAACATCTTGTCGAATTGTTTAGCAAGTAAGGTAAGCTCATGTTGATCATCCAGTCCTAACGTACCAATTCGCTTGTCTTGCCCCATCTGTACTAGCTTCACCACTTTATGAATGCGTTCGATAGGGTTGAAAAGGTCGCGCGCACCTCTGTGAACGATCAAACCTGAAACCATCAACAACAGAACGATAGTAATGCTGATTTCGCCAAGGTTAGTCAGGTAGGTTTCAATGAGCGGCCAGATTAGGTAACCGGTATATAGCATGCCGATCACGTTGCCAAACTGGTCGTGAATTGGTTGATAAGCTGTTATGTACCATGCATCGTATACATATGCTCTGTCGAGCCACTCTTTGCCCTCGTTTAAGACTTTAGAGTGAACCTCGTGAGAAACTCGCGTACCAATTGCACGCCCTGCACTGTCTTCACTGCTTAATGGCACGTTAGTGCTCACACGAAGGTCGTCAAGAAATACGGTGACGGTTCCTACATGGCGGTTGAAGCCCTCTCTCTGCGGATAGATCAGGTTGCTGATTTGATCGACCAACTGAGTGCTGTTATTCAACAAGATCCCGCCATCAAGAAAGCCGATCACATGATCATGTTTATCTTTAATAGATACGATAGTACGGCTAACCAAGCCACGTGTTTCAACATCATGACCATTAAGCATCGGAACATCTGCCTTTTTTGCAAGATCACGATCTAAGTAATCGAGTTCACTACTGTCTAACACACTGAAAAACGATGATTTATGTGTGAGATTCAGATATTCAAGCTTCTTTTCCATGCTTTCTACGCTGCGCCAGCGTAAAAAATCGAGCTCGTATCGTGACTTATTCTCTGAGACCCAACGAATGAGTTCATCTTGAGGCACGTCGTTCGCAAGCTTCATTCGAAAGTTGTAAGACTCAGCAAATGCGCGCACGTTATAAGCTTGTTGGTTTTGAATCAGATGAATACTGTTGTCTGCGACGTCGAGACGTTCATCAACATCGATCAAAGCGCCTTGCCACGTATAGTGAACAGACCAATAAAAGGTGATCGCAACGAGCGCGCACAGTGTAAGAAAGATCGGTGCTGACGTGAGAAACAGTAAACGGTAGCGCACCATGGTTTTGAAGCGGAACGCCCACTTTGCCCACCACTGACGTCTAATCGGCATATTCTGAGCCTTCTGTGTTCCAGTCTTTGTATTTGCGTTCTAAGGTTTTACGAGCAACGCCAAGGTCTCTTGCCGCTGCAGACTTATTACCATCGTGAAAACTCACAAGCTGTTCGATATGTGCTTTCTCCACTTCTTTAAGTGTCCAAGTGTTTGGATAGCCTTCAGCAGCGTCCGTTGTATTCAAGTTCGGCACTTCAGCACCATGTGACACCGTCACTGAAATGCTCGCAGGTGCCGGGTCGCCATTTATCTCTCGCCAATAGTGAGCTGGTGGTTTGTCTAACAGAATGCAGCGCTCCACGAGGTTTTTAAGCTCGCGAATATTGCCCGGCCATTCGTATTCATTCATCGCTAAGATATCTTCATGTGCCCAATTAGGTATCGGCATACCTAATTCACTCGATAAAAGGCGCGTAAAATATGGAACAAGCTCAATCAGATCGGATGGTCGTTCGCGTAACGGAGTCACATCAATCTTAAGTACATTGAGTCGGTAAAATAGGTCGCGGCGGAAGTGCCCTTTCTCGACCTCTTCCTGAAGATTCCTGTTGGTTGCCGCGACAACACGAACGTCTACGGATATCTCTTTCTCGCTACCGACGGGGCGAATGGTACGTTGCTCGAGCACTCGCAGCAGTGCAGCTTGCATAGGCAGTGGCATTTCGCCAATTTCATCAAGGAATAGCGTACCGCCATTAGCCACTCTGAATAAACCTTCTCTACTCTTCTTCGCACCAGTAAAGGCACCGGAGGTGTGGCCAAATAATTCACTTTCAAGAAGTTCTGGAGCAATCGCACCACAGTTGATTGGGACAAATGGCCCAGTTCGTTTACTGGCTTCATGAACACCACGTGCAACCAATTCTTTACCGGTACCAGACTCACCTTCTACTAACAAGGACGCTCTTGACGGAGCAAATTGGCTAATAAGAAGCTTAAGTTGTTTGGTCTTATCTGAGCTACCAATAATCTCGGTTTTGATGTGGCGGCTGACATCACGCTTCAACGCGTACTGCATTCTTTGGTCAAGGCGCTTATCCATACAACGAAGTACAGCTTGAATCATCTGTTCTAAGTTGAATGGCTTTAAAATGAAATCTGAAGCACCGAGCTTGAGTGCTGATATGGTCATCTCCAGATCGGCATAGCCAGTCATAAAGATAACATCTGCTTTTCGGTCGCTATCATTGAAGGCTTCTTCCCACTCAATACCAGAGCGACCAGGAAGATTAATATCGAGAACGATCAGGTCGAAGTGTTCATTGCAACGTAGCGTTTCTGCTTCTTCTACTGAGCCTGCACTCGACACCTTGCCAAAGTACTGACCTAGTGCTTTCTTTAAAATTGCCTGCATGCCAATTTCATCATCGACCACCAGGACCGAAAACGCCTGATATTGAGTCAAGGTGTTTGGATTGAGGTTAGAGGCGTTTGAACTAGGTAAAGACATAATGATCAGCCGAAAGGGAAAGTTGGGACAGAGTGTACCAATTAACCTTTTGTTCAACAGGGACAATGTGCGACATTTTGTCCTAGCTCATGTTTTGGTTCATTTTATCTAGCGAAATGACGCAGTTTTGTCCGAAATAACAACAATTTAATGAGACTTGATGCATTATTGTTGGCATTAAGATTGCTTATAGGGAGAGGATTTCTAATTACTATAATTAGCATCTTATGCACATGTCCTTCTTTGAGCCCTTTAAAACTGAAGACATGTCATTCATTTCTAACAAAATGGACATAATAATAATGAAAGCAATTCCCCTAACTATTGCAGCTCTATCTATCGTCAGTTACTCGGCTAGCAGCGCAGAAGACACCACTCATATCAAGCTTGCGACAACGACAAGCACTTATCATTCTGGCTTACTGGATTATCTACTGCCTGAATTCGAAAAAGATTCGGGTATCAAAGTCGATGTTTTAGCAGCGGGTACTGGTAAATCACTTCGCATGGGTGAAAACGGTGATGTGGATTTGGTGATGACACACGCACCAAAAGCAGAAGCTAACTTTGTTGAGAAAGGCTACGGCGTTTTACCTCGTAAATTGATGTACAACGACTTTGTGATCGTTGGCCCTGAAAGCGACCCAGCGAAAGTTGAATCTCAAAAAGCAGTGGCGGATGTATTTAAAGCGATTGCGACAAACAATGTAACGTTTGTGTCTCGTGGTGATGATTCAGGTACACATAAGAAAGAGATGGGTATCTGGGCTCAAACTAAGATGGAGCCAAACTTTGGCGGCTACCGCAGCGTTGGTCAAGGCATGGGCCCTACTCTAAACATGGCGTCAGAGATGCAAGGTTACACAATGACTGACCGTGGCACTTGGCTGGCTTACCAAAACAAATTGGATCTAAAAATTCTTTTCCAAGGTGACGAAAACCTATTCAACCCTTACCAAGTGATTCTAGTTAACCCAGAGCGTTACCCAAGCATTCACTACCAAGCAGCAAAAACGTTCAGCGATTGGTTGGTTAACCCTAAAGGTCAAAAACTGATTAACGACTTTAAGCTGCACGGCAAGCAACTGTTTGTTGCGAGTGCTGAGTAGTTTTTCGCTCGCTACGTTGTGCTAAATGGGGTTAAAGGTTCACTCTTTGCCAAATAGCACTACGCTTAACGAGTCTGCAAACCAAACACGTAAAGAAATAATAGCTGGCCAATAAGGCTCATTAATATTGTGTCAGCTATGATTAACATCAGTCATTACCGATAAAAACCTATTATCGATTCACACGAGATACTTCATGACCTTATGGCAAACAACGCTAGATGCATTGAATTTACTGGTGAATTTTGACCACGACCTGTGGCAAATTGTCGCGGTGTCCTTCAGCGTATCTTTGTCCGCCATCTCACTGGTAATTGTTCCCTCTATCATCATGGCTTTCTTATTGGCCTACACGGAATTCCCTGGGAAATGGGCGTTACTTTCTGTAATCAACACATTGCAAGCAATACCAACCGTGGTTATTGGCTTATTGATGTACATGATGCTCTCTCGTTCTGGCCCATTGGGGGACTGGCAATTGCTGTTCACTCAAAAGGCTATGATTCTAGGTCAGATGCTGATCTGCTTTCCTATTCTAGTTGCCATGATGCACGGTGCGCTGCAAGCCAGTGATCGCCGAGCAGTGGAAACGGCACGCACTCTGGGAGTTTCAACCACTCGCGTTGCCTGCACCTTGATTTGGGAAACTCGTTTTCCTCTACTGGCGGCAGTCATTGCTGCGTTTTCTCGCATCGTCACTGAAGTGGGTTGTTCAATGATGGTTGGCGGAAACATTATGGGAATGACAAGAAACATCCCTACCGCTATTGCAATGGAAAGTCACAAAGGTGCTTTCGCTCAAGGTGTGGCGTTAGGCATGGTTTTATTGGCATTGGCATTAGCCCTTAACTTTTTCCTTTCTAGTGTGAGAGGAAAAGGCTATTTAAGAACTTAGGAACGCTGTCATGAGTATAAAAATAACAACGCAGCAAATTTCAATGCGCTACAAAGAGCGTGTTTTGTTCCACATCCCTGAATTGTCGATCGGTCCGAACGATGCGATTTATCTTAAGGGCGATAACGGTGTAGGAAAAACCACTCTATTAAAAATTCTGTCTGGATTGATTAAGCCGACTTCTGGCCGTATTCAGTCACCGACACAAAGTTGGCAACATAACCTGTTCCCTAGACTAAAATTTAAAGACATCATCTATCTGCATCAAACACCTTACCTATTTGATGGTTCTGTGTACCAAAATGTCGCTTATGGGATTCGCTTTAGTAAAGAGAGCCAAAAAGATAAGCGAGCTCAAATAATTAATGCGTTGAGGATGGTAGGTTTAGAAACCCTAGCAGATGAACACATTTCTGTGTTGTCTGGTGGTGAACGTCAACGCGTAGCAATGGCACGAGCTTGGATTCTCAAGCCATCAATTTTGCTGATGGACGAGCCAAGTGCTTCTTTAGACAAAGAATCTATTGAAAGATTGGTGATTATGGCCGAAGATCTTCTTCAGAGAGGCGCGAGTTTAGTCATTACCAGTCACCAAACCAACGCGTTAACCGATTTGTGCAAGAAGCAATGGTGGATCAAAGATAACACGCTAGCTGAGTCACCGCTTCTGCAAGTAATTAAAAAGAACAAAGCACAAGAGAATATTTATGCTGCTTCCAACGCAAACTAGTTGGGTTATTTTGGCTGGCGGACAAGCCAGCCGTATGGGCGGAAAAGATAAAGGACTCGTTGAGCTCAACGGTTCCCCGCTTATTCAATACGTTATAGACAAGCTGTCACAACAAGATGTCAGCATCACCATCAATGCCAACCGTAACCTCGACAGTTACCAAGCATTCGCTCCGGTTGTTTCCGATTCGTTCCCTGATTATCCGGGGCCATTGGGCGGTATTCATGCTGGCCTTAAAAACGCGACCACTGATTGGGTCGGTTTTGTCCCATGTGATAGTCCACAAATCAGTGATGATCTTGTAGAGCGCTTTTGTGCGGCGGTAAAAGAAGACAGTGACATTCTTGTGGCTCACGATGGCGAATTCAAACAACCGGTGTTTACCCTATTCCACAAGCGTGTTCTTCCAAAGCTAGAAGCCTTTTTAGAGCGTGGCGATCGCAAGATTATCTTGCTCTATAAAGAGTGCGTCACTGAGTACGTCGACTTCAGCGATGCACCAAATTGCTTTGTAAACCTTAATACGCCAGAAGAACTCACCCAATTCGGAACGCTTCAATAATGAAAGATTCAAAACAACGCCCTAACCTGCCGTTATTAGGTTTTGCTGCCTACAGCGGCACAGGTAAAACAACGGTACTTGAAGCCCTGTTACCTTTGTTAACCGACGCAGGTTTGAAAGTTGGCGTTCTTAAACATGCTCATCACGATTTTGATGTCGATAAGCCGGGCAAAGACAGCTATCGCTTACGTAAAGCTGGTGCAAACCAAATGTTGATCAGCTCTCGTAACCGTCATGTAATGATGACAGAAACGCCAGAAGCCGAAGCTGACTTTGATTATCTGCTTACCCGTTTTGATACCAACACGTTGGATTTGATTTTGGTTGAAGGCTGCAAGAACATCGCTTTTCCTAAAATCGAGCTTCACCGTGATGAAGTTGGTAAACCTTGGCTTTATCCAAATGATGACAACATCATTGCTATCGCAGCCGACAGCAAAGTCGAATCTAACCTGCCACAAATGGCGATCAGCGACTTAGAAGCGATTCGTGATTTCATCATCGACTATACTCAGTCGTTCGACCCAGCTTCGAAAACAAATAAAGTCGCTTCGTGTGCATCTTCAAAAGACAACACGCCAGTTGTGTGTTGTGATTCTTTCTCTCCTGCAGGCCTTACCGTGACTCAAGGTCAGCAAAAGATTGTTGATAGTATTGATGCATTAGAGCTGACGGAATCTGTTGCCTTAGAACAAGGGTATGGTTGCGTATTGGCGGAAGATGTTATTTCACCAATCAATGTACCTCAGAACACGAACTCTGCAATGGACGGTTACGCCATTCGTAGTGAAGATTTGGATCTGGATAGCTACCACGTTGTTGCTGAAGTTATGGCAGGACACAGCTACGACAAGACAGTTCAACAAGGTGAAGCGGTTAAGATCATGACTGGTGCACCAATGCCGGAAGGTGTTGATGTGGTTGTGATGCGAGAGCAAGCCGTTCAAGAAGGTGACACAGTTAGTTTCCCAGACGCGAAAATCTCGGTAGGACAAAATGTCCGTATGGCGGGTGAAGACCTTGAAATCGGCCAACCTGTCTTTACTCGTGGCACGAGAATCGAAGCGCCAGAAATGGGCATGATGGCATCACTGGGTTTCGGTACCTGCCCTGTTCTACGTAAAGTGAAGGTTGGTGTATTCTCGACAGGTGATGAAGTTCAAGCACCAGGTAGTGAGCAGAAACCAAATTCTATCTACGATTCAAACCGTTTTACTATTATTGGTATGCTTCAAAAACTGGGCTGTGACATCGTTGATTACGGAATTATTGAAGATAACGAACAGAAGATGATGGATGTCCTTCATGCTGCGTCGTTAGAGACTGACATGGTATTAACGTCTGGCGGTGTATCTGTTGGTGATGCTGACTACATCAAACTCGCGCTAGATAAACTGGGTGAGATTAACTTCTGGCGCATCAACATGCGTCCGGGGCGTCCTCTTGCTTACGGTAAAATTGAAGATAAACCATTCTTCGGTTTACCAGGTAACCCAGTCGCAGTAATGGTGTCGTTCATCAACTTTGTTGAGCCAGCGATTCGCAAGCTGCAAGGTCAAACAAACTGGACACCAGTAAAAGCGAATGCGGTAGCTACCGAGCAATTACGTTCTCGCCAAGGCCGTACTGAATTTAGCCGTGGTGTGTTCACTATGAACGAATCTGGCGTACTTGAAGTTAAGACAACGGGTAAACAAGGTTCAGGCATTCTGCGCTCAATGAGTGAAGCAAACTGCTTAATTGAAATTTCACCATCGGTTGATACCGTGAAAGTTGGTGAAACAGTGACGATCATTCCGTTGCAAGGTCGTGTTTAATTAATAAAACGGCCTAAGGTGTATTGATTGCATTAAAGTTCGAACGCTCGAAGCCCCTTCTGCGATGGTTTAGTCGTAAGGGGCTTTTATATTTCTGAGCAACCTTAATAAGTAACCCATTAACTAAGTTAATCTTAAGATTTCTTACCATTACCTTGAGCGACGTACGGTTTTTATGTACAGTGCGCCCAAAGTAAAAATTCTATCGGAGCGCATCATGGCTCGTACCATTCTGTACACGTACAAAGACGAAGACAAAGAGTTACTGTTTTCAAAGCAAGAACACCGCACGATCCAAGAAGCGGTTGCTGATGCTGAAGGCATCGACATCACTGAATATTTAAAAACAGAGCAGCAGCTTGAGTTGATTTCAGATACTAAAGCAGTTCGCAACTACCAAGACAATTACTTCCGCAAGCTTGGTTTTTCAAATCTTACGCTGAAGCAAAAAGAAAACCTTGGTGTTGGTAAAAAGAATAAGTAAGTTCTTAGCGAGCTTCGCTCTTGTTAGTCGATAGCTCAAAAACACCAAACAATAAAAAATGCCGCAACTTCTTTCGAGATTGCGGCATTTTTATTTATTCTGCGTAATGTGTTTAGCTGAAAGCCATCACTATTTGATGTTTAGGAATGCAGCACCACGAACGCCACCTGAATCACCGTGTTTTGCTTTGATGATCTTCGGACACTTAGCAACAGACAGTAAGTACTTAGGCACGCGCTTTGGCATTTCTTCGTAGATAAGCTCGAAGTTTGAAAGACCGCCACCCAGTGCAACAACGTGTGGATCTAGGCCAGTAAACAGGTTCGCGAAGCAGATTGCCAAAAGCTCCATGAAGCGGTCAACGTGTTCAGCCGCTTTAGCCTCACCTTCGTTGTAAGCTTGGATTATATCAATCGCTTTCTTCTTCTCGCCAAAGTAGTGCTCGTAAATCAATTCGAAGCCACGCCCCGACAGATAGCTATCTAGACAACCTTTTTTACCACAACCACAACCTAAAAGCGGTGCGTTGTCACCAAGGTGGAACCATGCATCCAAAGGTAGACGCATATGGCCTAGTTCACCGGCAACGTGGTTCCGACCAGAGAATACCTTACCTTCGTAAACTAAACCGCCGCCAAAACCTGTACCTAGAATTAGACCAGCAACCGATGGCTCGTCTTTTAGATCATCATCCCATGCTTCAGAAAGCGCGAAACAGTTCGCATCGTTTTCGATTTTTACGCTACGACCGATTAGCGCTTCTAAATCTTTACGTAGTGGCTTACCTGTTGATGCAGGAACATTAACAACCAGCATAGTGCCGTCGTCTGCGTTTTCCATACCAGGAAGGCCAAGGCCGATTTTGCCTTCGCAAGAGAATTCGCTATCGTATTTCTTTACTAAACCAGCGATCGTATCAAGCAGTAATTGATAGTCATCTGTTGGTGTTGGAACGCGCTCTGTTGCTACTCGCTCAAGTTTCTCGTTGAATGCACCAAATTCAATTTTAGTGCCGCCAACATCGAAGCCGTAATACATGAAATCTCTCCAATTTTTCCCTAAATTCGGGCAAATAAACTCTTTAAATAAAACAACTGGGGAACATTATCCATAACACTCCCCCTACAAACCGTGATAGATAACAAACTTATCTCGTGTTTGAGTCTGTTTGAACAACAAGTCAGCACAAAGCGGTTAAAGGTTAGAGTGACATCTCATTTTTACTGTGCTCTATGAAAGCATTCAGGCTTGGTTTGGTCGGATCTGACTTGTAACGAGTCTTACTTAGCATGTAGCTTTCGCGAAATGCTTCAAACCATAGTTGTAATGTTTTGGCGCCCTGCTCTTCACCAGCTTGTTTTAATACTAAGCTCGCGACTTCTGCAGTTGAAAGGTGTTGCTCATTGTCTGACTTTCGCATCATGTACTGAGAAACGGATTCAGGTTCAATCGACAACACAGGTAGATCTTGTAAGTACTCAGAACGTCTAAAGATACGTCTTGCTTCACGCCAGCTACCATCGATGAAAATCAGTAGTAGTTTTTTATTTGGATTACGCATTTGTGGCAGGTCTTGAACCACTCGCGATTTGTCATCGGTATAATCTTCTGGGAACACAATCACCGGTTGATATTGCTCGTCTTTCAGAACATCCAGCATCTCTGTGTTTGGCTCTGTTCGGTGCCAAAGGTAAACATGGCTGTCTTTTACTGTGTCGACAATCAAACGACCGGTATTACTTGGTTTCAATATTTCGTTATCTGACAAAATCAACATTGTGGCAATATTCGTATCTATGTTCGGTTGGTGCTCACAGATACAGCTGTCTTGTTTGATTTTACAGAACTCACATCGAACCACTTTACACCCGCGCGCATTGAACGGCTTGGTAGAAAGGGACAAACGGTGTTTATATAAACGGTGAAAAGCGTGGATTCTCATGGACAATAACAGTAAATCTAGAAAAGTGGCCCGATTGTACTTACAGTATCGTTAGAATGATAGAAGGAATTCTCATGCAAGACCCATCCTTACTTCGCCTTGTTTTCTTTGTTAGCGCTTTTGTTTTGTGTGCGTTGTGGGAATATCGTGCGCCAAGAAAAACGTTGACTCAAAATAAATGGTTTCGTTGGGGAAATAACTTCTCATTAATGGCGCTTAACAGTGTTTTATTGGCGACATTAGTACCTGTTGCGGCATTTCAAGCGGCACTGATTGCGGAACAAAACCAATTGGGTCTGTTCAATAACATCAGCCTACCCTTTGAAATCATCGTGTTCCTTTGTGTCGCGTTATTAGATCTTGCCATTTACACTCAACATTTAGTCTTCCACCGTATCCCTGTACTGTGGAAACTTCATCGCGTCCATCATGCCGATTTAGATATAGACGTAACCACGGGTACCCGCTTCCACCCCATCGAGATGATTTTGTCGATGTTGATTAAGGTCGCGTTAATTTTTGTATTGGGTGTGCCCGTACTAGCCGTTGTGATATTCGAGGTCGTTCTGAATGTAAGTGCAATGTTTAATCACAGTAACGGTCGTCTACCTTTATGGTTCGACAAACAGCTTCGTAAAGTGATTGTCACGCCAGATATGCATCGAGTGCACCACTCTGTGATTGTCAAAGAGACACACTCTAATTTTGGCTTCTTCTTATCGGTGTGGGATATCTGGTTTAAAACGTATCACGCTCAACCCAAGCTTGGGCACGACAAGGTCAATATTGGTGTGCCAGAAATACGTGATGGGAAGGAACAGAGGCTAGATAAACTGATTACCCAGCCATTTAGATACAACCAGAACAAATAGAATGAGAGATAGCTAACCAACAAACGTTAGGCTTTTAGCTCGCGCAGGTAGCGGTAGATGGTATGGATAGAGATATCGAGTCCTTTTGCCGCAATTTGGGCACTGTCTTTCAAGTCGAAAATCCCCATTTCATGTAATCGAGTGACAATCTCTCGGCTCTTCTTCGATGGCGCGATGTCTGCGTCATTACTTACCTGTTCTCTTACCGTTTCGATTGAGCCGTGCATCATCTCTTCATTACTACGCGCAAAGGTTTCGGGCGTCGTTTGAGGACGATCGACATGTGGTAGCAAACAAGGGACAAGTGAATGCATCACTTCTTGAAATGGTGCGTCGAGGTTGGTGTTGATACACAACAAACCAATGGCTTGTTGTTGAGGGTTTCGAATGATGGTCGTCATTGAGCGTAAGGTTTTGCCATCGGGACATTTTGTCATGTAAGCGCCCGAAACATCGTTACCTTGAGTGAGCTTCATCAATGCTAAATTAGTAATTGGAGCCCCTACTTCTCGCCCGGTGACGTGGCTATTCGCAATTTTAATAATCGAAGGATTACGAACATCTAAACTGTGTAGTAACACTTCGGTATGCTCGCCATACATTGCGGCGATGCCATCAACGATGTTCTCGATTGCGTGCAAGATGTCATAGTCACTTTGAGATAATTCGAACACGGAGTCCTTCCTCTTTTGGCGAGAAAACCGCTAAGTAAAAATTACCAAGCGGTTCGTCTTAAAAATAGTTTGAATCAAAAACGTTTGATTACGCTGACATTATATCAATAATCGTAGAGTCTGTAACACTCATACCAGCGGTAACCAATTTTCCAATATTGCGGATACTGGTCTCAACATCATCAGCAACGATGCCTTGGTTGTGTGCCTCATTACAACGCATTGCCATTAAGAAACCATTAACTGCAGCACTGGTTGAGGTTTTCACTTTCATTGCGCAGGTAGACTTAGCGCCATCACACACCATGCCTGAACAATCACTCAGTACATTTTGAATCGCGTAGCAGCCTTGCTCAAATGATCCTTTTGCAAGATACACCATCGCCATAGCCGCTGAAGCGCTCGTGACTGTGTTCCCACAAAATGCAGACAACGGTGGATAATGCGACTTAATGTAAATCGCACCTAAGTGACTCATGATTAATGCTCGTGCCAATTGCTCTTGAGTCGCTTTAAAGTGCTCGGCAATAACCGCGACAGGGATTGTTGCAGCTATCCCTTGGTTACCGCTACCAAAGTTACTCATGGCAGGTAGCGTCGCACCGCCCATTCGAGCATCAGACGCGGCAGCCGTTTGCATGACGATCTTATTCATCAAGTCTTCTGCCATTAGGCCTAATTGAATGCCTTGTACCATAGTACGCCCGACTTCAAGCCCATAGGCATGAGCTAACCCTTCTTCTGACAGCTTGCCGTTGAGAGCCGATGCTTCGAGTATAAAAGCAATATCGTCGAAGTCCGCACTGGTGGCAAAGTTGTAGATGCTACCAATATCAATATCGATTCCATCACAGATAGAACCTGTTGGTATTGTTTGATCGCAATCTTGGCTGAATAGAACGGTTCCATTTAAGGTTTTTTTGATGATATGAGTATGACCGCCACTGATTTCTACGGCCGCTATTTGACCTTCAGATTCTACTTCCGCATAGCAATAGATGAATTCGTCTACATCTTTACGGTGTGCGCTGACTTGGCCTGCGTCAATCAACGCTTGTGCTTTTTCGACATCTTTTCGCTGATGTTCGCCAATACTTCCAAGCCAGCGTGTGGGTCCCCACCAATCGCACCCACGGCTGCAGCTATGGGTAGGCAAATTTTTCCTGTCCCCGGAACAAACACGCCCATAGAGTTTTTGTATAAATTATCCGATACATACACGCGAACTTTATCGGGTGCACCCACAAGCATCTTGGCCGCAACAGAACAAGCGTAAGCTGCGGAGATGGGTTCTGTACAGCCAAGCGCTGGCTTCACGACGGTATTCAAAATCTCTTTATACTGTTGCCATTGGTGTTTCATAGTAAGGACCTCACACTATTCTTCAATTATTTACGAGCAGCTACTTACGACCAGCAATCGCTTCGATTTCGATTTTCACGCCTAGAGGAAGATCCTTCACTGCAAAACAGCTACGTGCAGGACAGTCTTTTTCAAAGAACTCTTTGTACACTTCATTGAAAGCTGCAAAGTCATTAATGTCTGATAAGTAACACGTTGTTTTTAGTACTTGGTCTAGGTCGCTGCCTGCAGCCTGTAAAACATATTGGAGGTTAAGTAGTGACTGACGAGATTGCTCACTCACGCCACCTTCTACAACACCACCTTTCTCTTTACACACAGGTAATTGACCTGATGTGAAAACAAGGTTTCCGAATGCGTTACCGTGTGAGTATGGACCAATGGCTTCCGGCGCTTGATTTGCTGTAATGATTTCTTTCATGATTCTTCCTATTCAGATTTGCCAAATATTTCAACTACAGTTTAAACACTGAAAACAATAAAATGCAAAAATAGTTGCAAAAATACTAGAAAAATCATTCAATCAAAGATCTCAAAAATGAAAGCTATTTTAAGCTATTGATTATAAATAAATCAAGGCCATACTCTTATTTTACTGAATTCAAAATACCGATCTAAATCAAATAAATTTTAATCTTGATTTGAAAATAATTTCATTCGCCAATACGATTCCCACCATAATTTGCAAATAAATTTGAATTTTTATCTAGGGTGAGCATGTCATGAATAATCAACAAATCCAGGCAGGGTTAAGAGCAATCTTCCCTTTATGCGTTGGTGCATTTCCATTTTCGTTCATTGTGGGAGCGGTCAGTATTACCGCAGGGATGAGCGTTACTCAGAGTACCTTATGGTCTTTCACCGTTTTTGCCGGATCATCACAAATGGTGGCGTTAGGGCTAGTTCAGTCATCAGCAAGTATTGTGGTCATCATGTTTACGACCTTCATCATAAACCTGCGCCATATGCTATACAGCGCTTCAATATCAGAGCACATGAAATCCTATCCCTTTCACGTTCGTATGTTGATGTCCTACGGCCTTACCGATGAGGTCTATGCAGCAACGATCAATGAGATGAAGCAAGAAGGTGAAAGTCGACACTGGTTCTATTTAGCGGCAATGGGTGGTTTTTGGGTTAACTGGGTAGTGGCAGATTTCCTTGGCGCACTGATTGGTTCTTCGTTCCCTGAAATTGCTAACTATGGATTGGATTTCGCGATGGTCGCAGCCTTTATCGCTATCGTGATTCCACAAGTTAAAAGCCGTGAATGTATTGTTGCAGCCATTGTCGCGACCTTTACTGGGGTGCTTCTTGCAGAACTTCCCTACTCTCTTGGCCTTGTAATTGCTGCCGTTGTTGGGGTGTACGCAGGCTACCGAATGGACCTGTCGACTGAACAAGCGGAACAAGAAGCGATCCAAAATGACCTATTAACTCAAGAACGTGGAGTGGCATAACAATGAATACTACGACTTTTATTCTTATTACTCTTGCGATGGCAGCGGCAACCTTTGTTATTCGATTCTCAGTGATTGGTTTAGCTGGTAAGTTTGAGATGTCGGAACGATTCAAAAAGACGCTGCGCTTTGTTCCGGTTACGGTTTTACCTGCGATTATTGCTGTCGAGATATTAGGTGCAGGGCCAGATATGGAATTTGATCTACACAACCCAAAAGTATTGGCCGCAATTGTTTGTACGCTTGTGAGCCTGCGCTTCGATTTGATTTGGGTGGTAATCAGTGGCGTTGCTTCGCTAATATTTTTCAAACACGTCATGCCTACCTTTTTCATGTAAGAATTAGAAGACTAGGTACAAGCAAAAAGGCAGAGCGTGAACTCTGCCTTTTTGCTTTTCGGATTTTAGTGTTTTCGGACGAGGCAGTTTGTGACTTCGCTAGGTGTTTTAAGCAGCAAGGCTATTTCTCTGCGTCGAATTGATACTTATGAAGCATAGCTTGTTGATGGCCTGCGATTTCACCGACTTGCTCAGAACTTTCAATCATGGATTCAAGTTGCAGTTTAGTATTTTCGCCCTGCTCGGATACGCGCGTGATTGAGTGTGTCACATCAACAGTTGCACGAGCCTGTTGCTCAGTTGCGACCATAATTTGCTCGACGCGGCCTTTAATCTGGTTAACTGCAACTTCAATCTTTTCAAAAGCTTGTTTTACATCGCAGCTCGCTTGTAGTGCATTCGCCATTTCAGTTCGTGATTCAGTAACTGACGTACGAGAACGATCCGCCGCCGCCACCAGCTCATTCATCATATTGCGGATATTGGTGGTCTGTTGGGACGTACCACTCGCTAATTTCCTTACTTCATCTGCAACTACCGCAAAACCACGGCCCTGTTCTCCCGCTCGCGCTGCTTCTATCGCGGCATTCAATGCCAACAGATTGGTGTTTTCTGCAATACCACTGATCATGTCGACCATTTCACGGATTTGCTTCACTCGTCCATCCAGATCAGCCATTGACTGCTCGTTCATATTCAAAGAATGTTCTAAAGCTTGTAAGCGCTCTTGGTTTAAACCAATAACCTGGCTACCACTCACCGACTCATCTTCTGCGACCTGAGCATCATCATTCGATGCGTTTGAAATACGAGCGATTTCGCCAATGGACGCTTCAAGTTGTGTGATTGTGGTGATCATATTCTGTAGAGATTCATTCTGCTCATGTAAACTTAAGTTGGTTTGCTCTGCAGCGTCGTGACTCACTTCTGCGGTCTGATAAAGCGTTTCACAATTTCGAGTAACTAAACGTATAGAATCGGCCGTTGAACCGACAACCGTATTAAGTTTAGAGGTGATGACTTGTAGTTCGAGTGGGCCAAGCAACTCGCTCTGCTTCGAAAAGTCATGTTCTGCAAGTGACGTTAACTGGCGTGTAATGTTTTTTAAGCCTTTGTTCATCCAACGACGCAGCATTAGCCACGATGTAATAATGATCATGGCAATCACTAAGCCACTAATGAATAACACGCGGTCAATGTTAGTCATGGTTTGATTTACGACCAGTTCACTTTCATCGATCAATTGAGACGCTGTCGACGATAGCTGATTGAGCGTATTAATCACCGTATTCGCTAGTCCAATCACTTGCGCTAAGTTTTGCTCTTGCTGTTTAACTAACTCTAGCTTAAGCAATATTTGCTTGATGACGCCCTCTTCTGTAAAGCCTTCTTTTACCATTTCATAAGGGGCGATTAGGCTCGCGAACTCTGCAATGTCCGGATGCCAATCAGAGAAATCACTGTAGGCCAAATTAAGACCTGCGATTCGGTTCCTCAATTGACGATATTCATCTTCTGCTTTCTCAAGGTCGTTTTGCATCATCAACATTAAGAAAGTATTGGCCATCGCAGATGCACTCGACGTAAAGCGGTTGGCCGCGTCACTCGCTTCTGGATTATCTTCCACTAAGAAGGAGCTAATACGATTCATTTCAGGACCGATAGAACCTACGCCGTAACGAAACTCAGCAATTTTACTGTCGATCAGATTTTGCTTACTTTGTATTTCAATTTGTGCAGAAAGAACCGTGTTGGTCATTTGTTGTAGCCGTGCCATATCGTCGATAAGGCTTTGCTTTTGTTCGAGAGAAATCGCATCAGGAAAAGATTGGGAGATAAAAAGGAGTTCCTCGAGCGTGTTGTTACTCTCTACAGCGAGTTCATCGATCAAATTACGTGTTTGGTTTAGTGTATCTAAGTCAGTCGATTGGGTGCTATAAGTGAGTAGTTTTACTTGTTCTAATACGCTTTGTGTTAATTCTGCGTTATGCAGAGCGAGTGGCAGAGCTTGTTCAGACAGAGTATCAAAGTAACCTCCTACTCGATCTATGCCACGAATACTGACCATAGATAAAAAGCTGACAAGTAGAAGGATCGAAATAAATACGGCACTCACCGTTTGAATGAGCGAGAATGTATAACGTGAGGGTTTTACCGATAAATTGGTGTCAGTCATGCGAAATCCAGTTTGACTACAAAAAGAGATATCCTTAAGTTAGTCGGTATACTAGAAGCCCTTCATTACGCTTTTATTTCAGTTTTCTTTCAGAAGAGTTACATATGAAATTCAGAAAAATGCTTGCAGTTACAATAACTTTCGCAACATTAACCGCTTGTAGTTCAGCACCATCCCCTTCTAAAAACAGCCAAATTGCAAATAAACCTCTATCAAAGTCAGAACAATTGACTACTAATGCTTATATGGGTGTGTACAAGCAGTGGAAAGGCGTACCTTATCATTTCGGTGGAACTTCATTCAGAGGCGTGGATTGTTCAGCTTTTGTTCAAATTGCCGTGCAAAATGCGACACAGCAAGCATTACCAAGAACAACAAAAGATCTGAGTAAACAAGGCGTTGAAATCGCTTATGAACAAGCAAAGAGTGGAGATTTGGTGTTTTTCAAGACGTCTTTCACCGTTAGGCATGTAGGTGTATATTTGGGGAATAACCAGTTCCTACATGCTTCTACATCGAAAGGTGTGATTATATCTAGGCTAGATAACCCATATTGGGCTTCTAAATTTTGGCACTTTAGGCGCATATAGTGTATTTGCGAGGCCACCAATCGAATTAAAGGCAACCTCATAGAGGTGCTACGCTTTCAGTCCCATCAATAAAGAGTACTAACCACAAAAATAGTCAGTAAAGACGAATAGAGGTTAATCGTATTTTGCTACTGCAGTATCAAACAGGTTCTTCACCAATGCGATATATTCATCCAAAAAAACAATCTGTTCGTTCGTCGCTTTCTTAGCCCACACGCCTGCAAGCACTTCCCCTAGATCAGCAACCACGGCATCCGCTTCTTTAAGCAACTGAAAACGTACACTTGAATGCAGCTCAGGGTTTTGCTCGAAGATCGCCATAATGTTGCTTGAAATCATGTCAGTTACTATGTCTTCGACACTTTCGTTTCCAGTATCACCGTTACCGTTAGTAAATACATCTAGGTTAAATGATAAGTGCTCGATTAAAGCTAGGTAGCCATCGGTTTCTACAACCACAATAAATCTCCGTTTTAAGCTCTAAGGCAGATTAATACGTATTAGGCTAATACTATGTATATGAAGTCATTTGTCATCATTTTATTGCTATAACGAGGATTAAAATGATCTTTGTTAGTATTTAAGTTCAAAATTGAATCAATAATACGCGAAGCTGCTGACTCAATAATAATTACCGTGCTGCTCAAACCACAACATCTCAAAGCTCTCTTTAGCAATAGCGCGTCAACCATACCAAGCTATTATTGATTTTCTAGTGGAAGTAAGGTTATTTGGTGTCGCACGTGATATTTGTTCCAACTATTTTGCGATTGGTAATTCACTTGTTACTGATTTATCAAAGGCATTCACACAGTCAGAGTTCACAAAACTGTTAATTGATCTGTACTGTCTTGTACTAGTGCTGAGAACATTGACCAGAACGTCTATAAATCACTCAGATTTGTCCTAAACTATTGCTATCAAACGATAGTATTTCACTCCAACAGTTCATTGAGGATTTCCTATGTGGCAGGCCATTTCTCAACAGCTTTCAGACACACTCTTATTCAATTTTCAGATTACCGAGCGCGTTAAGGTTCCCGATGGTGACATTAACGATTGCTATATGATCAGCGACGGTAATGAACGTTACTTCGTTAAGGTGAATCTGCGAGAGTTCCTACCTAAGTTTGAGATTGAAGCTGAGAACCTACGTTTATTAAGGGAGACTTCAACAGTCTACGTACCTGAGCTCGTGCTGATTGGTAAAACTAAAGAGTGCTCGTTTATCATTCTTAACTATCTGCCTACCAAACCACTTGAGACAGGCAACAACAGTTATGACTTTGGTGTCCAGCTTGCCAAACTTCATCAATGGGGTGAGCAAAAAGAGTTTGGTTGCGACCAAGACAATTACATCGGCAGCACGCTTCAACCAAATCCCTGGCATAAAAAATGGGGCCGTTTCTTTTCAGAACAACGCATCGGATTCCAACTCCAGCTGCTAAAGGAGAAAGGTATCGAGTTCGGGGATATTGACGACATTGTTGGGATGGTGAACATGAGACTTGCTGGCCACAACCCTCGCCCTTCATTACTTCATGGTGATCTTTGGAATGGTAATGTGGCTAATTCAGCATTTGGTCCTATTTGCTACGACCCTGCTTGTTATTGGGGCGACCATGAGTGTGATTTAGCGCTCACTGAATTGTTTCAGGGCTTCCCACCTGAGTTTTATGAAGGATACCAAAGCGTCATGCCGCTTGACGTTGGCTATACTGATCGAAAAGACATTTACAATTTGTACCACCTTCTTAATCACTGTAATCAATTTGGCGGTGAATATCTGGCACAAACAGAAGCGTGCATTCAGAAGATTCAGGCTGTGTAATACTTATCACAATAGATAAGCATTCAGGTGGTATAAGTTAGCTTGAGGAGAATTTGTCATGCAGAAATACACAGAGAAACATGTCTCCTGCCCTCATTGCGGGCACGGTATTAATATAACGCTCGATGCCTCCAATGGCAGCCAAGACTTTTACGATGACTGCCCTGCGTGTTGCAATGCCATCCACCTAGATATGCAAATCGACGAAGTTCGAGACAGAATCAATCTGTCGATCGATGCCGACGATGAGCAGGTGTTTTAATCCAAGATTTTCACTCAAGATCAAAAAAGAGCACATGGGTGCTCTTTTTAATTTAGCGATCTGCGTAAATCGAACAACGCAAATTGAACGGGGCTGTTAGTTACTTCTGATTTGCTAGTACGCGTTCCACAGTATCAACAATCGCTTGAGTTTGAGGATCAAACTCGATATTTACTTCGTCACCGACTTCACGGCCACCAAATAGCGTGCGATTTAGCGTTTCTGGGATTAAATGTACGGAGAAACGGTTCTCTTCCACTTCACCAATCGTTAGTGAGCAACCATCAACACCTATGTACCCTTTACTTAGAACATATTTCATTGATGATTCTGGTAGTTCAAACCAAAGTGTACGGTTGTTTTCTGTTTTGATGACTTCTACTAACTTAGCCATTAACGAAATGTGACCAGACATACTGTGTCCACCAATTTCGTCTCCAAATTTCGCAGCGCGCTCGACGTTCACTTTATCGCCGACATTTAGAGCACCTAAATTCGTTAAACGTAGTGTGGCTTGTATCAGGTCGAAAGAAATTTGGTTGCCTGAAATTTCTGTCACAGTTAGACAACAACCGTTGTGAGCAACAGAAGCGCCAATCGCTAATCCCTCTACCATTTCATCAACCAACTCAATGGTATGAGTCTGAACCAACTCTTTTTTATTGATAGCAACCAGTGTTGCCATGCCTTGAACGATACCTGTAAACATAAGTTTCCTATTTAGCATTTTACTATGGCAGTTATTGTGACATTTCTTTATGATTCGTCCAATGGAAGCTTAACGATCAGTGTCTCTGATTCCTTCTGAATATTCATTCTGTCTCTTATTTCTGTCTCATCTGGAGTTATTTGTGCATCGTTACAAAGAAGAAGCCTCAAATCTAATCAAACTTGCGACGCCAGTATTGATCGCATCTATCGCGCAAACCGGCATGAGTTTCGTTGATACCGTTATGGCCGGTGGCGTCAGTGCTATCGATATGGCAGCGGTATCAATAGCGGCAAGTATTTGGCTTCCTTCAATTTTGTTTGGTGTCGGATTACTTATGGCGTTAGTGCCTGTGGTCGCACAACTAAATGGCTCTGGTCGCCAAGTAAAGATTCCTTTTGAGATTCAGCAAGGTGCATTCTTAGCGCTTGTACTTTCGCTTCCAACTATTGGCGTTCTCTTCCAAACTCAAGCCATTTTGCAATTGATGGATATTGAAACCTTAATGGCAGAAAAGACCATCGGCTATATGAATGCGGTGATGTTTGCAGTGCCTGCTTTCTTGTTGTTCCAAACCTTAAGAAGTTTCACTGATGGTATGTCTTTGACTAAGCCTGCAATGGTAATTGGTTTTATTGGCCTGTTATTAAACATTCCGCTTAACTGGATGTTTGTTTACGGTAAGCTTGGTGCTCCTGCCCTTGGCGGTGTTGGTTGTGGCGTAGCAACCGCTATCGTTTATTGGATAATGTTTGGCTTACTGTTTACTTATGTGCTGACTTCTAAGCGTTTGGCTAAAATCAACATTTTCGGTCAATTCCATAAACCTCAGTTAAAAGCTCAAGTTCGTTTATTCAAGCTCGGCTTCCCAGTCGCTGCAGCACTTTTCTTTGAGGTGACGCTGTTTGCGGTGGTTGCGCTGTTAGTTGCCCCACTCGGCTCATTGATCGTAGCGGCGCACCAAGTTGCGATTAACTTCTCTTCATTGGTATTCATGATCCCGATGAGCATTGGTGCTGCGGTTAGTATCCGTGTTGGTCATAAGCTAGGTGAGAACAACACTGAAGGCGCTAAAATTGCGACTCACGTCGGTATCATTGTTGGCTTGGTAACAGCATTTATCACAGCGGCACTCACCGTGTTGTTTAGAGAGCAAGTGTCACTTCTTTACACGGAAAACACAGCAGTAATTACCATTGCGATGCAGCTCCTGATTTTTGCTGCGGTATACCAATGTACAGATGCAATTCAAGTCATCGCTGCGGGTGCACTTCGTGGTTATAAAGATATGCGTTCAATCTTTAATCGTACTTTTATCGCTTACTGGCTGCTTGGTCTGCCGATTGGCTACATCTTAGGGATGACGGATTGGATTGTTAAACCAATGGGCGCACACGGCTTCTGGATTGGCTTCATTATTGGTTTGTCTTCAGCAGCAATTATGCTTGGTATGCGTTTGCACTGGATGCACAAACAAAGTGATGGAGTACAGTTGGAGTTCGGCTCTCGCTAACCGCTTCTTAAAGACAAGTTAATTAAACAAAAGAGCTCTGATAATCAGAGCTCTTTTTTATTCCATGTACACACTTTTTCCGTGTCCAAAATAGTTATCAGCAATGCTTGTTCATGATGCTTATCCACAAGTGTTTAATAATCACTTTTCTCTCTAACGAACCTTGCGAACTTCGGCTTACCATTTTGAGTGAAGCCATTGTAACGGAAGGTAATTCGACTGCCAATTTCAGGAGGAGACAATCGCATCTTATCGCTGAAGCCACTTCCAATGTAAAACTCCACACCATCTTCTGTGTGTACTAAAATTGAGCCCATCATCCCCTTATACTTACCAGTTCCTGTTTTATAGCCAATAACGGTCGCTTCTGCATCGTGATGTCGTTTTAGTTTTAACAAGTCATTACTTCTTCCCGCCTGATATCGGCTGGTAATCTTACGAAGCATCAACCCCTCGCCTTTAATTTCATCGACATTATCAAGTTGATGAAACAATGCCTCTTCGCTTGTAATAGGTGTGTGCTCCACATACCTAATGTGCGGTTCGTTTATCACTCTTACCCAGTGCAAGATGTTGTAGTAACGTTTCTGATAGTCGCCCGCCGCACCTGGCATATCAAACAGCATGAATTCGATCTCTTGCCACGCCGTATCACTTGGAATGTGGTCTAAGACTGTTGTTTGGACTAAGTGAAAATTGTCTCTTCCGGCCCACAGTTCTCCTTCAAGGTGAACATCCGGTAACTCTTTAACAAACCACTTAGGCGCATAAATTCGATTCCCATTCCGGGTATAAAGATGCTTTCCATCCCACAAAGCCCTGATGCCATCAAGCTTTTCGCTGGTCCAATATTCAGACACATCTATACCTTGCTTATAAGTATTTGCTAAAACCAATTGTGCTGGAGGCAGATACGAAGCATGAGAAGGAAACGTAGAAAACGCGCACAGTGTTGCTATAGCCAACCTGGTTAGCCTCATTTCAAAATTCCTTTTGTACCTGAGCGGTTAGAAGTATTGAGCACTTTGCTCAAATCTACTTTCTATCCTAGGTGTTCTAGCCATTCATCATTCAATCTTTGCTCTAAGATGCGATCAATACATCAACCTTATCCATAGTGACGTTTCATTCGCAAAATCAATTCGTTACACCTCCCAAAAATCCGACCATTTTTAGTTCTCATATTGAGAAATCACCTTTCTCAATATGAAACACTAAAAACCAAATACTATAAGTTATTGATATGTAGGGGCAAAAAAGTTGGCACATTCAGTGCTTTTGTAAACTCATGAACAAAAGGAGATAAGACTATGGAACTACGTAGGATTGACCTAAACACAACAACACTTACACTTTCAATTTTTGGTGATTTAGACGCGGCAGGCAGTCGCGATGCCCAAACCGACATTGATGACGTGATTTCTAATGACGGTCATCAAGAGATCGAAGTCGACTTCAGTCAGGTCGAATTTCTTGATTCATCAGGTGTGGGTGCGATTGTTTACATGTTCAAACGCCTAACTGAACGTGAACGTAATATGCGATTAGAAAACGTTTCAGGCCAACCGCTGGAAATCATGAACCTCCTACGAATTGGACACGCTATTCCTGTTAACTCAAAAAATCCTACAAATTCATGAAGATCCACTAAGCTAGAAGTAACAAAAAATAATAATAAAAAGCGAAAAACAAAGGACGTTGGCATGAATACAATCAAAAACTATATAGTCCTATCTCTGTCTGTGCTAGTTCTGGGTTGCACAAGTTACCCAGAACACGGCACTGGCGGACTGGCCGAGAGTTATGATTCGATGAAATATCAGAATTCTGACTTCTCTCCGGTTATGCCTGACGAACCGTTAGGTCCAGAGCATGGCTTACGTTTTGATTGGCAACTTGCTAAATTGCATTTGGATGCGCTGATTCAAGAAGGCGCGCGTTGGTGCTTCCCCGCAGCGGTTGTCCAAGCCATCGAGAAGCAAAATCGCATCGCTCGTGAGCTTCAAGGAGGCCTACTTCTAGATGCGGCTAACGATTTGGTTATCCAAAGAAAACGCCTAAACGAACTTGAGCTTCAACTTGACTATGTAACTTCACAAGCGCGTTGTGAACCTCCAAAGAACGAAAACCAATTCCGTATGCAGCTGTCGATAATTCAACAACTGTACGATCTACTTAACGTCGACAATCAATTCGCACACAACTCTATCGAAGTGAATCCCAAATACATGGGTAAGCTTGCAGAGGCGTCTTACATCTTAAAAGACAACAAGTCGCTAGAGCTAATAGTGACAGGCCATGCAGACGCGACAGGCTCAGAAGAATACAACGACAAATTAGCCCTAGGCCGAGCGCAACAAGTTGAGCGCTATCTCACTATCTTTGGTCTAAGTCCAAGCCGTATCAAAGCCGTCTCGGTAGGTGAAACCGTACCACTATTTGAAGGTGAATCCGAAGGTACACGCTTAACCAATCGCAGAGTGAGTATCGAAGTAATCTCCCCTGAAAACGCGGCTAAGATGGGGAGCTCACTATGAAATTACTGATTGCGTTACTTATCACGTTATCGATGTTCATTGCGACTTTGGTACATGCCAACGACGACTTTTCAGACGCAGTGCAAGTCGGTGATCTTATCCAAGTGAATGTGCCTGGAGAGAGCGAGTTAAACAAAGGCTATCAAGTGGATAAACGCGGTCGAATCACTCTACCTGAAGTGGGTACTGTGTTCGTCGCAGGCTACGATAAAGAACAGTTGAATAAAGTCGTTCTAGAGTCACTGGCGACGGCTTATAAAGATCTGTCGAATGCTTCTGTTTATGTGAAAGAACAGCAGATCATTATCTACGTTCAAGGTTACGTCGAGCAACCGGGTGAATACACCTTGGCTTTGGGCTCGAGCGTCCAAATGGCGCTGTACGCGGCTGGAGGCTTACGTTCTGGGGCTCAATTGGACAAGTTAATCTTAAAGCGTGGCGCAGAACGTAAAGAATTTAATTACAAGCGTTTCTTAGATTCTGGCGATGAGGACTACCTGCCTACACTGCAATCACTTGATTCTCTATTTGTCCCTGCTTCACCACTGGTTGGTAATATTGAACAAGAATTTGATCCTGCTAAGCTTGCCAACTCGGGTGACAGCGCGGATTCAAGAAGTTCAATTAAAGTCTTCGGTGAGGTCAACGCACCTGGTTCATTCACTTATAAAGAAAATACCGATCTCGTTGATGTCTTAATGCGCTCTGGCGGCGTAACTCGCTACGCCAGTGTCGAACAAATCCGCGTCATCTCAAACAATACTCCAACGCTATTCAACCTTAAGCGCTACCTTGATTCTGGCGACGAAAGTCTACTGCCAGTGCTACGCCCGGGCTCAACCATTTTTGTGCCAAAACAGGAAGAAGAGATTAAATCCGGTGCGAACATGGTTTATGTAATGGGCGAAGTGGCAGCACCTGGTGCCTTTGAAGGAAAAAAAGGCGCGACCTTCATGGATATCTTGGCTAACGCCGGTGGACCTACTCGCTTCGCTGAGTCTCGCCAAATCCGCGTTATCAAAGCCGATGGTCGAGTACTTCGATTCGATTTAGCCGCCTATACCGAAGGCTTACCGAACTCAAACCCACCAAACATTAAAGCTGGTGATGCGATTTTTGTTCCTGAGAAAACGGATATGAACGAAAAATCTTGGTTGAAGATCGCTCCAGACAGAGCCGTTAACGTGATTGGTGAAGTAAACCGACCTGGTCGAATTGAGTGGTCAGACGAAATGAACTTCATGGGCCTACTCGCGCATGTCGGAGGACCAACTCTACGCGCTGATACTACAAAAATTGAGATTGTGACTGGCAGAAAGCTCGTGGTATTCGATTTAGATGAGTTTATTAAAAACGGTGCACCACGAGACCAAATGCCCTATATCTCTGCTGGCTCAATCGTTCGTGTACACGATTTACCGCAAGACCCATCAGACAATAAATCACAATGGGTTCGCCAAAGCTCTGATGCGTCTATTTACATTTTTGGACAAGTCAACGCACCGGGCCGTTACCGTTTCACTAAAGACATGCATTTCCTAGATATCTTGTCTGCGGCCGACGGCCCTACTGGAGATGCAGACATACACAATATTCGTGTGACCCATCGTGATAAACCTTACGCCAAGGTCAGCAAGCTTAATCTGTCTTTGTATTTTGAAACAGGCGATGAATCGTTACTACCGAATGTCACTACTGGCGATACTATCTATATCCCTGAGAAGAACAAAAACTGGCTAGACAAGCCAAAAGAAGAAACCGTGCGTGTGCTAGGGGCAGTTAATAACCCCGGCCGTTATGTGTTTAACGATAACATGACGATTTTAGATATCTTAGCTGAAGCGGCTGGCCCTACTGACAATGCATACGTTGAGAAGATTACCATTGTAAATATGTCTTGTTGCCAAGGACAAGCTCGCACTTTCGACCTGGTTGAATTTAGTAAAACAGCCAACATTTATAACCTACCGGTTTTGCGCGCTGGAGACACCATTTACATTCCAGACCGTCGTGACAGTTTTATGGAAAAAGCCCGTGTAGGCCTAGAGGACATACTACGTATTACTACCACGATTGTACTAATAGGAGCGTTATAATGACTATTTCAGCAACGCATGCCGAAGTTGAGCAAATCTATTTGGCGTCTGAATTAAACGAACAACGCTCTATCTGTGTTACTGCTTGTCATTCAGGTGACGGCGTAACATCGGTCGCAACTGCCCTCGCCGAGCGTTTCTTGTTAGCGGGTCACTCTACACTGTATGTGGACCTTAACCTGTTCAACCCAGCTTTTAAGAACCTCAATATGCTTGAAGAGGAACAATCAGGTCAGCTTATTGAGCATGTTGAATCACAACGCACGTTTATCGGGGTACCCGCACCGCAAGTCGCATCGACGCAGTTAGCATACAAAGATCCATCGACATTAAAGCAGGCTGTTGCTCAATGGCTAGTTAAATACGACCGCGTAATCATCGATACTTCGCCGCTACTCAACATAAATAAAGGTAATATCCCAGCTCAATCAGTAGCTAGCGCCTGTGATTCAACGCTTCTTGTTGTCGCTTACGGAGATACATCGTCTCATCATCTCGAGCAAGCTAAGAAGCTTCTCGATGCTCAGACTATCTCCTTAACGGGCTGCATCATGAATATGAAGGATACGCCAAGCTTTGCACAAGAACTGGTTAGACAGATAAACCGAATGAAGTTTATCCCAGTTAAGCTACGTGAGCGTCTAGCTAATAAACTCTATCGGAACGAGTTTTTGAACCTGCCGATGTAGAATGTATCCTGCTAGCAGGTGAATTAATGCCAATTACTTCCTCAAATCGCACATTAATCGTATTTTCTAATTTTTGGCGAATTTAATATAGAAAATACGATTTTTGCGACCATTCAATGCATTTCATGCACATAATTAGTGGTCATCTCACCTGAAAACGCCTCAAAGATCAACACAAACCGGCTAACTTTGGTGGTAATGTGACACAGCCTGTTAAAGTGCCATGTAAATAGAGTAAAAGATGGAATTCGTACGAATAGTCCCTAAGATTATAAATAGAGGTGGTTTTTGAAGAATTTGTAATAGTTTGACAAAGTTATCCGATGGCGGTGAAACACCGTGGATAAATCAAGCAAATCACACTTATGCTTTGTTGCTGTATTGGTTTGCTGATTGATTCACACACTTCCCCCATCCCTCCTTCTGCTCAAATGGTTCAAAACATGGAAAGGATCACCATCGAGCAATTCAGTTAGTCAACAGACATTGACTAGCTCGGTTGTATTATTAAAGAGAAAGGAAACTCAATATGAAATACAAGTTAAGCTCCGTATTTTTGTTAGTTGCAGCAGCCAGTGGTCATGCTAACGCTGGAGAATGTGGCAGCGTAACAATCGCAGACATGAACTGGAACTCTGCAACTCTTATCGCCAACATCGACCAATTCATCCTTGAGCATGGTTACGATTGCGATGCCGAACTCATCCCTGGCGACACTATGCCAACCGGCACATCCATGATTGAAAAAGGCCAACCAGATGTTGCACCGGAACTATGGAGTAACAGCCTAAAAGACGCTCTTGATAAAGGTGTTGAAGAGAAACGTCTTCGCTACGCAGGTAAAGCTCTTGTAAATGGTGGTGAAGAGGGTTTTTGGGTTCCTGCTTACCTAGTTAAACAAAACCCAGAAATGGCAACAATCGAAGGTGTACGTAAGAACGCTGCGTTGTTCAAGCACCCTGAAGACCCAGATACATCCGCATTTTACAGCTGTCCAGCAGGCTGGAACTGTCAAATCAGTGCCGCTAACCTGTTTGACGCACTTAACCTAGAAGAGAGCGGTTTTACCATCGTAGACCCTGGCTCAAGTGCTGGTTTATCTGGATCTATCGCGAAAGCTTATGAACGTGAAGAAGCTTGGTTCGGTTACTACTGGGCACCAACTGCAGTTCTTGGCAAATATGACATGGTAAAAGTCGACTTTGGAAGTGGTGTTGATAAAGAAGAATTTATCAGCTGTACGACCCAAGAAGGCTGTGAATCTCCTAAAGCAACCATGTACCCGCCTTCTCCTGTCCACACCATTACCACTGAAAGTTTTGCATCGCGCGCACCGGAAGCGTACGACTACTTTACTAAGCGTGGTTTCACCAACGAAAAAATGAATGCTTTACTAGCTTGGATGGAAGACAACCAAGCGGATGGTGAAGAAGCGAGCATACATTTCTTGAGTGAATTCCCAGAAGTATGGCACCCATGGGTTTCTGAAGAAGTCGCAAAAAAGGTTGAAGCTGAGCTTTAATAACAATGCTTAGAGAGTAGTTATATTTGTCTATGGCTACGCTTCAATACAATGGAAATAACGTCGCTATACTTGATGTTATTCGTAATTCGGAGCCTTGTTCACATCGCATTTTAGTGTGTTGAACAAGTGGCTCCGAACTATAAGGATATAAAATGGCTGACAGCAATTGGTTATCGAGCTTCCCGGAAATGGAACGCTCTGATTTGCGAGCAATTAAAAAGACGCTAGACGGCGCATATCGTGAGTTTTCCCGTGAATACGGAGAAATGATCGAATCATTATTTGACCCTCTTCTTTCCTTCCTAGTTTGGTTTGAAAAACTTCTCATCTCTACCCCTTGGCTGATCGTTCTTGGCGTTTGCACGGGCTTAGTTTATGCCGCCAGTCGCTCTTGGAAATTGGCTCTAGGTTGTGTGCTATCTCTACTTCTCATCGGCTACTTTGGTATGTGGGAAGACACAATGCGGACACTCAGCATCATCACTGTGTGTACCTTAGTTTCTATCTTCCTAGGTATTCCTATTGGTATCGCCATGGCGCGTTCTAATCGCGCACAATCGATCGTAACACCACTGCTGGATATTATGCAGACAATGCCTGCGTTTGTTTACTTAATCCCAGTGGTTATGCTGCTTGGTATTGGTAAAATTCCAGGTCTTATCGCAGTGGTTATTTACGCAATCCCCCCTGTGATTCGATTAACTAACTTAGGTATTCGTTTAGTCGATAAAGAAGTGTTAGAAGCTGCGACTGCTTTTGGTGCGAGCAAGAAACAGCGTTTATGGGGCGTTCAGTTACCACTGGCAATGCCAACCATCATGGCAGGTATAAACCAAACCATCATGATGGCCCTATCAATGGTGGTTATTGCGTCTATGATTGGTGTTAAAGGCTTAGGACAACCGGTCCTTAAATCGATTACCAACCAATATTTCACTCTAGGCTTGATGAACGGCTTCGCCATTGTTGCACTCGCGATTCTGTTTGACCGAGCATCACAGGCTTATGCGCGTAGAACCAATGCCCACCTAGGAGGGTTCAGACATGACTAAACCATTAATCGAAATTAGTGGCCTGTTCAAAGTGTTTGGGTCTAAACCTCTGTCCGTAATGGACCGCGTTAAGAATGGCGAGCATAAAGATGCGATTCTCGCCGACACCGGTCATACCGTTGGCCTTAAAGAAATTAACCTTCAGATAAATCGCGGTGAGATCTTTGTGATTATGGGGCTTTCAGGCTCAGGTAAATCAACACTCATCCGTCACTTCAACCGCTTAATTGACCCGACTCAAGGTAAAATCACGGTAGAAGGCATCGACGTAATGAGCTTGAATACCAAAGAACTGGAAGAGTTTCGTCGTCACAAAATGTCGATGGTATTTCAACGCTTTGGGTTGATGCCACACCGAACTGTGGTTGAGAACGTCGCCTATGGTTTGGAAGTCCAAGGTATCAAGAAAGATGAGCGCCTATCAAAAGCAAATGAGTGGTTGGAAACCGTAGGTTTGAAAGGGTATGGTAATCAGTACCCTGCCCAACTTTCCGGTGGTCAACAACAACGTGTCGGCTTATCACGCGCCCTGTGTACTAACGCTGAAATTTTGTTAATGGATGAAGCCTTTTCTGCACTCGACCCTCTCATTCGAAGCGAAATGCAAGATCAGTTAATTGAACTTCAAGAGAAACTCCATAAAACCATTGTCTTCATCACCCATGATCTAGACGAAGCCCTCCGCCTAGGTGACCGCATCGCTATCCTTAAAGATGGCGAGTTAGTACAGCAAGGCACGCCTCATGAAATCCTACTTAACCCTGCCGATGATTACGTTGAGGCATTCGTAAAAGACGTGAATCGCGCTCGTGCTTTGACTGTAGAAACAGTTATGCAGCCTCCTTTGTATCGAATCACCTCAGAGACCATCGAAGGTGCATTGGCTCAAATGAAGATGCTCAAGCACGATTACGCTTATCACGTTACTGACGATGGCTATCAAGGTTTGGTCACAAAAGAGAGCTTACAAGACGCAGTTGAAGATTCTTCGGTTCACGATTTCAGTGATGAGATCTACGAAGAAGTTCCTGCGGTATTACCTGATGCAGTGATTGAAGAAGTTCTGCCAGACACCATGTCTTGCGACTATTCTCTTCCGGTCGTGGACGAAGATGGGAACCTCAAAGGTGAACTAGAGAGAAGCGCTGTTGCCGACATCTTCTCAGAAACAAGCGAGGAAGAAGTAGAACCTATCCCAAAGCCAAAAATTGACAAAGCGTCTTAGTCCAAGTCCAACTTGGACAAAGGCGTAACCAATTACTTTATTAACACTTAGGCCACCACTATTCAGCAACAGGGTGGCCTTTTTATTTAGTTTGCTAGATTTTGAGGAAACGAGGTTTTTTAGCACTAGAGTCCAAGCCCTTCTCCCATTACACACCTAAGTTAATGTTTTGTAAGTGAAAATACGTATAATCAATCCGTTAGGTTTATCACAAAGATAGCCACAAGCATGGCTTAATGTCGATTTATTCTGCTGTTTATAAGGCAACCAGTTGAAATTATTCCAGAAAATGACTAAAACTTAAGAGTGCAAACGAGTATTAGACTTCTCGATGATGTAAGGATTTACAGCTCAATAAAAGGACTTAGTTTGATGAACTCGACTTTAACGTCAGACACACCTTCAGGTGAAAATAAGCAACAAAATGAAGAGCTTGTGGATGAAAGCGTACTTGAACAGATGGTTCGAGATACCAGTCCGGAGATTATTTCAATTTTAATCGACCACTATGTGACAGAGTCACAGGCTCGTTTACTCACCATTAAAGAAGCAGTTAGCAACAACGACGCTCAAACGCTCGAGTTTGAAGTCCATACCCTTGGTAGTACCGCACTTTCGCTAGGTAACCGGCCTTTAGGTAAGTTAGCAAGAGCATTAGAACAGCAGTGTTTAGAAGCGCATCATGAACAAGCCTTTCTGCAGGTTGGCGAGTTAATCGAACTTGCAGAGCGTTCAATCAACGCGTTATTAGAAAGAAAAGAAGCCGGTTTTAGTTAACGCTCTTTCACTAGATATAAATTAGTTAAATAGCTCAACATAGTCATTACCGATTTACGTTTCATGGTCATCTGTTCGCGTAAACAGACTAAACTCAAATAAGACAGCGCGCCCAGTAAGTAACAAAGACAGTCGACTCGTATCTACGCTCAAACATCACTATGTTATTGATTGGTTAGGATAAAGTTTCAAAAGGAATTACACAATGCGCCCTAAGGTATTGTTAGTTGAAGACTCCACCTCCCTCGCCGTACTTTACAAGCAGTACGTAAAAGACGAGCCATACGACATATTTCATGTCGAAACTGGAGCTGAAGCAAAAACATTTATAGAGAGACACGTCCCACAACTGGTCATCCTCGATCTAAAACTGCCTGATATGCCAGGTGAAGAGGTATTAGATTGGATCAGTGATAACGACATCCCAACCGCTGCAATCATCGCGACAGCCCATGGTTCAGTGAACATTGCCGTTGACCTAATTCAGCGCGGTGCGGAAGACTTCTTAGAAAAGCCAATTCAAGCCGACCGCCTAAAAACATCGGTTAACCTACATCTGCGCAGAGCCAAACTCGAAAATCTAGTCGACAATATTCAAAGCAAATTCGATCGTGACCGTTTCCATAACTTCATCGGTTCTTGTTTACCGATGCAAGCCGTTTATAAAATCATCGACTCAGTTGCTCCGACAACCGCAAGTGTGTTCATCAATGGCGAGAGCGGGACAGGTAAAGAAGTATGCGCAGAGGCTATTCACCAAGAGAGTCAGCGTGGTGATAAACCATTCGTTGCCATCAACTGTGGTGCTATTCCCCGCGATTTAATGGAAAGCGAAATCTTCGGTCATGTCAAAGGCGCATTTACCGGTGCAACAACCGATCGTAAAGGTGCTGCAATGCAAGCACACGGTGGCACACTGTTTCTGGATGAACTTTGTGAAATGGAATCGGAAATGCAGAAAAAGCTCCTTCGATTCCTACAAACCGGGACTTTTACCCCGTTAGGTGGCAACCGAGAAATCAAAGTAGATGTCAGAATCATCTGTGCGACTAACCGTGACCCTCTCGTCGAAGTAGAAGAAGGTCGATTCCGTGAAGACCTTTACTATCGTGTACATGTGGTGCCTATTGAGATGCCACCGCTGAGAGAAAGAGGAAGTGACATTGTCACTCTAGCTAACCACTTTTTGAAACTTTACGCCAAACAAGACAAGAAGAAATTCAAGTCTATCGATAAAGAGACACAAGGTTTACTTAAGCGCTATCCATGGCCGGGCAATGTTCGTCAGCTACAAAACATCATTCGCAACATCGTAGTGTTAAACAATGAAACCAGTGTAACCAAAGAGATGTTACCTGCTCCGATCAATAAAGCAGACGCTACAACCTCAAAAAGCGTTACGCCAATACGTAGCGCTGTTGTCGAAGCTGTGTCGCCAGTTGTTCAAGAAGGTAAGCTGCCTCCAGTCACACCAGAAGAGCTTGAGCGTTCATCTGTCTCTCAAGACACAAATGATCCAATGACACCGGCATTTACCACTAGTGACGGTGCGATACGTCCAATGTGGCAGATAGAACGCGAAGCCATTCAACATGCGATCAATCATTGTGATGGAAATGTGTTAAACGCTGCCGTTTTATTGGAGTTGAGTCCTTCCACTGTTTACCGTAAGAAACAGGCTTGGGAGTCTGAAGATGAGTGTAACCAAGCCTAATTTGGATACTCAAGCTCAACCAATTCAGGTTCAGGGGCATTTAGTTCCTGAACCTGAAGAGATTTGGCTGCTCATCGATAGCCAAACCTTTGGTGGAATTGAAACGCATGTCATTGAGCTCGCCCTTGGTTTACTTAAACATAACCGCAAAGCTAGAGTCGTCCTGCTCACCAAGTTTGCTCCTCTTCCACCAGTGATAACACGCTTAAAAGAATTAGACCTGCTTTACAGTCACCTTAACGACTTAGCGCCAAGTAAAACCAATTCAGTTTCGCAACTTAAACTGGCAATCACGCAATATAAACCCACGCATGTCCATGCTCATGGCTACAAAGCAAGCATTGTGAGTAAACTGGTGAAGCTAGTGACCCCAAGCCATTGTAAGCCTCGTCAAATATCGACGTATCACGCAGGCGAAACACCTAAAGGCAAAGTTTGGCTCTACGATTTTTTAGATAGATATACTGGATTCCTGTCTAATCACTGTTTTGTTGTCAGCAACAAGATACAAAATAAGATTCCGTGGCAAACCACCCTGCTTAATAATTTTATTGCGATCCCTGATAGCACAGCGACTTCTGAACATTTAGATGACGCAGGCAACAGTGACAAAATTTATCACGTAGGTTTTGTTGGCCGTTTAAGCCACGAAAAAGCGCCAGACCGTTTTGTTGCTCTTGCACGGTTTGCGGCTAATCATAAGTTTCACCTATTTGGAGATGGTCCTGAAAGGCAAACGCTAGAAAAGAGTAAACCAAATAACTTAACGTTCCATGGACACCAAACCAGTATGGACAATGCATGGAAAACCATTGATGTTTTAGTCATACCATCTCGTTACGAAGGTCTACCTATGGCGGCATTAGAAGCCATGGCTCGTGGCATACCGGTTATAGCGACCAACGTTGGTAATCTATCGCAGCTGATTCAGCATGAAGACAATGGTTACATCGCTACAAATGAAAGCGAACTCACTGCATGTTTAACGAGTTGGTTTGACCTCCCTTCTCAAGACAAGCAGACTATGGGAATGAAAGCCAAAGCGACCATCCGCAAGCATTACTCTCCACAAGCTGTTATTCCCCAGATCCTAGCCTGCTACAGTGCATAACATTGCCACACCATAGATTCAATCCAAATAACAATGGCAAGCGCGTTTCCAATTTGATTCTCATTTTGACCCGCCTCAACTCAACGTTTTAGAAAAATCTAAATTGAACACAAATACAATAACTTAGTATCAGTTGATATGTGGCATTCACCTTGCTATGTCTTTAGTTGAATAATAAAAAACGCTAGGGATTTACAATGAGAGACCAAGTTAACCGAACACCGCTAATTTTAGGGCTCTCATTCCTAAGCCTTGTTATTGGTGCTGCTTGGTATCTCGTTCCTCACCCGGTCGTTGTCATAGTACTTGCTTTTATACCTTTGGGTGCTCTATTCGTTGTTAACAGAGCGTTTTACTTTGTTCTACTGTTCGTTGTCTTCTCATTCTTTAGAATTCACGAAGCACTTCCCGTCCTCTATCCGATGAAAATCCCTTTGTTGCTTTCTATAGGCGCACTGTCTGCTCTACTCTGGCATGCGTTCGTCAGTAAAGAGCTGAAAATCTTCTGGCATCACTCTTTCAATTGGCTCGCCATATTTTGGGTTCTTACCATCATTGGTATCGTATTCGCATCGAATAGGCCGATCGCATTAGCTGAGTTTAAAGGGATTTATTGGAAAATTATCGTTATGACACTCGCGATCATGTGGCTAGTGAATACCACCGAGGATCTTGCGAAAACGGCGATGATGATCATATACGCGGGGGCTCTGGTCAGTACCATCGCGGTTTACAACTCAATCAACGGTATTGGTTTAGTTGAAGGCACACGCGTAACCATAGGTCGTGATTTGGGGTCAATGCTCGGAGACCCTAACGATTTGGCGCTGGTATTAATGTTCCCTCTCGCATTTACTATCAGTCAAGCCAGCACTTCCGGAATCCCATTGTTTAAACGAATTATAAGTGGCCTCGTTTGCGTGTTACTGCTCGCTGCTATCATCGCAACGCAGAGCCGTGGGGGACTATTAGGGTGTATTGCCGTGATTGGTATATTTGCTTGGAAGTGGGTTCACTCTAAACTCTTGTTAATGCCTGGCGGAGCAATTGCCGCAGTCGTCCTTTACTTAGTTGCCGGAATATCAGACAGAGCTTCAGGTGGTGCCGCCGAAGAAGGGATTGATGAATCCGCCATGGGGCGAATCTACGCGTGGGAAGCGGCGTTCAAAATGGCGTTAGACAACCCATTAACCGGCGTAGGACTAAATAACTTCTATTCTAACTACTTTTTTTATAGCGCTTATTGGGATGGATTAAATCATGCTGTGCACAGCACCTGGTTTGGCGTTTTAGCTGAAACTGGATTTATTGGGTTGATCATTTTCGTAGGGCTTATCGTATCTCTGATCAAAACCTCTCGTGCCACTTTGGCGCGACTTAAAACTGCGGGTTCCAATGTCCCACCAGAACTCAATGCTGTCGCCTACGCGGTCTACGCAGGCCTGATAGGTACCATTGTGTCCGGCACTTTTCTAACTCAGGGCTTCAACTGGCCGATTTACATCCTTGCAGCACTCACAGTTTGCGTTTCAAACGTATCTCAAACTGCTTGTCAAAATGAGAAAATCTAAAAGCCAAACCTTAACTCATTGAAAATATGGGCTTTAGTATATGGCACATAATATGAAAGTACTTCTATATAACAACAGAGAAGGAATTTCATTATGACGTCAGCAAGCATCCATCAATTTAAACACTGGCTTAAGTTTCACCCTAATTCTCGAATTAGAAATGTTTTTTTCATTTTGAAAAACATCAGAAGCGCCGAGCTCCCTACACCTCAGATCTTCAATCGTTGCCTGTATCAAACACACAAATTGATTGTAAATGTCATCGGGGGATTTACTCGTTTTTGCTACTGGACCCCAGCGTTCAAAGGCAGAGTCGCACAGTGTGGTAAGCGCCTATATTTGTATGGAGGCCTACCTTTCGTAAGTGGACCACTGCAAATTTCAATTGGGAATGACTGTCGTATATCGGGTCACACCACATTTTCAGGGTGTACGCAGCCGCTCGACGGTTTGGAACATCCGTTACTGTCAATTGGTAATAATGTTGATGTGGGTTGGCAATCAACTATCGCGGTAGGCAAACTAGTGATTATTTCCGACAATGTCCGAATTGCTGGCGGTGCCTTTCTTTTTGGTTATTCTGGCCACCCACTTGATGCGACACGTCGTGCAAACGGTGAAGGTGATGACCCACAACAGATTGGCGACATCATACTAGAGCGAGATGTTTGGCTAGGGACCAATGTAACTGTCAAAGGCGGCGTGACAATTGGTGAAGGTGCCGTGATTGCTGCCGGTAGCGTTGTAACCAAAAATATCGCCCCATTCTCTATTGCCGCAGGTAATCCCGCACGAGTGGTTGGGGAAATAAAATCCGTAGAAGTGACAGAGTCGGATGTTTTTGATGCATTTGAGACTCACGGAGGTGACCATGCGTGATTTAATCGTATTCGGTGAAGACTTCGGCGGACTTCCATCGTCAACCCAGCACTTAGTTCGCCAACTAGCTAAAACACATAAAGTACTTTGGATTAACTCTATTGGCCTCAGACAGCCGCGCTTAAGCGTGAAAGATGTAACACGTGCATTCAATAAGTTGTTTGGTAAGACCAACGCAATCACCCAGAACATGTCGGACTCTGCGGGCCTCAGCAACATTAAAGTCGTCAACTTGAGAACCATCCCTGCTCCTGCATCATACACTTCACGCAAGCTCGCTCAAATGATGATGTTGAAACAGTTAAAACCAATAATTGAAGAGCTTAACTTACAAGCCCCAATCCTGTGGACATCACTTCCTACTGCAGTTGATCTGTGTGGGCATCTGGGGGAGTCTGCTGTGGTTTATTACTGCGGCGATGATTTCAGTGCGCTCGCAGGCGTTGATCACCAAACTGTCGCTGAGCACGAATCTAAACTTATCGATAAAGCGGATCTGATTTTCGCAGCGAGTAAAGAGTTAGTGAAAAAGTTTCCTAAATGTAAAACGCAGCTTCTTCCACACGGCGTTGATGTTGAGCTATTTTCTACACCAGTAGCCAGAGCTGAAGACCTGCCAAGTAGTCATCGTCCGATTGCAGGGTTTTATGGCAGCCTGTCGAAGTGGCTAAACTATGACATGATCGGACATGTTGTTCACGCAATGCCTGAATGGGATTTTGTATTCATTGGGCCTAACGAGCTTGATACGCTAATGTTACCAAAGTTACACAATGTCCATTACCTTGGCCCAAGACCACATCACACCTTACCAAGTTACTCACAACATTGGGATATTAGTTTGCTGCCCTTTGTAGACAATGAGCAAATACAAGCGTGTAGCCCCCTTAAGCTGATGGAATACTTAGCTGCAGGCACACCCATAGTAACAACACCATTCCCTGCCATGGCGTCTTATCAGAAGTACGTTACAGCAATCAATAATGCCCAGGAAATGATCCAAGCACTTAACAACGCTCGCCAACTCACTCACTCACCGATCTCTATCGTAGAAAAAGACAGCTGGAAAAACCGTGGCAACTTCGTACATTGGATGCTGGAGCTATTATGAACAATCTCAAGCTGCGTTTATTAAGCATATTGAACGGGATGTGGCGTCAGCGCTACGTGATTGTAATCCCTATTCTTATCTTGCCATTTGTGGGGTTTGGTGTGAGTAAACTTGCGCCAACAAAATACGATTCGCACACCAGTATGCTGATACAAGAAACCGCGAAAATGAATCCATTTCTTGAGGACATCGCCGTTTCTACCATGCTTAAAGACAGAATGAGCGCACTTAGAACCCTGTTACACAGCCGTCACGTTCTTTATTCGGTGGCAGAAGAACTTCAGCTAACAACACCTAATATGTCGGAAGCTCAAAAACAAGAGATCATTACTGATTTGTCGGAACGTTTATCTGTTACTCAAATGGGTAAAGATTTCTTAAAGATAAGTCTTACCTCTAACACGCCGATCGGTATGGAAGAGACACTTAGTTCCGTCAGCGAGCATTTTATTGAGCAAATATTGGCTCCAGAACGTTCGTCGATCCAAGACTCGAGTAGTTTCCTTAGAATTCACATCGACGAACGAAGCGCTGAACTGGCAAAGGCGGAAGAAGAGTTAGCGAGATATATTAATGAAAATGTACACTCAACTCCTGAGGTTCAAAGCCAAAGCTTGAATCGATTGGCTTCATTAAAGCAAACCCTAGCCGAGAAACAAGCCGAGTTATCAGGTGTTGAAAAAAGCCTAGGGTCGATTGACCAACAACTATCAAAAACCAATCCTGTTATCGGCCGATTAGAAGATCAGATTATTGACACACAAAGTTCGTTAACCTTACTAAAAGCAAAGTACACCAATAAACACAGTGCTGTACAGGCGAAGGTCCTGGAATTGGAACGTCTTGAGAACGAAAGAAAAACACTGCTCGCACAGAAGCAACCCGGAATGAACAGCGACCAATTGTGGGATATTGCGAGTAGCACTTCACGAGACAAACTCTCCGACACGCAACCTCTTTTAGTGACTCAACTTCATAACCTTCAACTTGTTCGGGGGCGCTATGAGTCATTAAAAGAAGAGACAAAAAGCCTTAAAACCATGATTTTTGAATTGGAACACAAGGCAAACAACTTCGGTGACAACGCAAAAGAAATGTACCGTTTGCAGCGTGATGTAGAAGTTAAGCGACAACTATTCGATGAACTTAATGAACGTTATGAGATGGCTCAGTTAACTGGCTCGCTAGGTGTGTTCGAAGAAAATAAACGTGTGAAGATTATCGACTTACCTTACACCCCGAGTATTAAATCGAATATGCCGACCTTCATATTCATCCTAGCAGGTCTGATCGCAGGCATTGGCTTGGGTGCGGGGTTAGCGATACTGTTCGAATTGTTTGACTCATCGATCAAACGAAAAAGTGATATTGAAGCGATCATGGGCGTTTCGGTTTTAACGGTAATCCCGAAAATGAACTAAGGGCTCACTATTAACGAAACGAGCACCAACCTGATGTTGGTGCTCTTTTTTTAGCGATAAACACCATTGTTGTTCCATTGGAGATTTGAGCCGATTCCTCTCGCTGTCGATTGTCTTTTGATTCCTATTTTGAGAATGTAAAATCAACAGACACCATATCAAATTAAGCCATTGATTAAACTTAATTAATTTTCTGGCACGGCACGTGCAACTTTGCAGTCATAACAACAAATATGTTTAGCAAAAAGACTTAAAACGTCAGTGCAAGGAGCCGCATTATGGAAAAGCCAAATACAAACCAACGTAAGAAAGTCATACATGTGGTTCAGCACCTAGCGCCAGGAGGTTTAGAAACACTCACTCTCGACTTGTTACGTCTTGCAAAGCCACTCGACCAAGTACTAATCGTTAGCTTAGAAGGAACCAAAGATGAAGCGATAAAAAATTGGCCGAAACTACAACCGTATCAAAACCAGATCGTGTTTTTAGATAAAGCACCGGGCGTTCAAATCGGCGTCATCGTCAAACTCATTAAGGCTTTTAAAGTCATACGCCCGGACGTCGTCCATACGCATCACATTGGTCCATTGCTCTACGCTGGATATGCCGCGAGAATTTCGGGGGTCCCAACCCGAATCCATACAGAGCACGACGCATGGCATTTAAAAAACAACAAGCGCCGAAGACTTCAAGCCCTTGCTTTAAAAGCCGCTCAACCGACATTAGTTGCTGACGCGACCCGTGTCTATGACCAACTTCGTCATACTTTTTCATACAACAATATCATCACTATAAAAAACGGTGTCGATTGCGATAAATTCAAGCCAACGCCCAAAGCAATTGCTCGACAAAAGCTCGAATTACCTAACGATAAACACATTGTTGGCTGTGCTGGACGCTTAGAACATGTGAAGGGACAAGATCAACTTATCAAAGCGCTCTCCTTTCTTCCCGCTAATTTCATTGTTGCGTTTGCAGGCGACGGCTCAAAGCGAACCCAATTAGAAGCGTTAACGACAAAACTTGGTTTACAAGATCGCATAATATTTCTGGGGTTAGTTGAAGACATGACCACATTTTATGGCTCGCTCGATACTTTCTGTCTTCCTTCACGACACGAAGGTCTACCCCTGTCTACGTTAGAAGCGCAAGCTTGCAATATTCCTACGGTAGCCATGGATGTTGGTGCAGTGGATGAAACGCTATGTCCAATTAGTGGCACATTGGTAAAAAAAGGAAACATTATTGAGTTAGCCAACGCTCTGCTAGAGGGCCAGCAGCAACGCGTCCTATCACCGCGCCAATATGTTCTCGACAACTTCGATATAGTGAAAATGGTCGCGTCTTACGACAATATTTCTCAAGGAGCTTGCGCATGATTGATTGGGTATTAGCCGGTTTGTGTTTGTTTTCCGGAATGTTGATTGTCTATCACCATGCAGCGTATCCGATCCTTTTACGCTGGTATGCGAAAGGCCATCCAGCACGTCAAGTAGAAGAAAGCCATCGCTGCTACAAAGATGAAAAACAAGATTGTACGTTACCAAGCATCACCATTCTTGTACCGGCATTTAACGAAGAGCAATGGATAGCAGATAAAGTCCGTAACCTAGCTTCTCTCGACTATCCGAAAAAGAAGCTACGAGTGATTATCGCGTGTGATGGCTGCACTGATAATACTGTCGACATTGCTCAGATGACGATTCAAGAAGCAATGTGCAGTGACATCCATTTCGAGATACATGAACACACTCAGAACCGAGGTAAAGTCTCAGTAGTAAACGAAGAAGTGACAAACATAACCAGCGACATCACAGCACTTAGTGACGTGTCAGCCCTGATATCATTGGATGCACTTTTAATTGCCGCTGCTCACTTCGAAAGTGACAAGGTTGGTGTCGTTAACGCTACTTATCTGTTATGCCCGACAGGAAACGAAGGTGAAAACACCTATTGGCAATATCAAACGGCAGTGAAACAGTGTGAAGCATCTTTGGGGGCCAGCTTAGGTTCTCATGGCGCCTTCTACTTATTTAGAACATCACTTTTCGAACCACTGCCACTCAATACCATTAATGATGATTTCATTTTACCGATGCAAATCGTCAAGCAAGGCTATATCGCCGAATATGAAACTCAAATGGTTGCACTGGAGCTTGAAGAGTCAAACCTCAAAACCGATTTCAAACGTCGCTTACGTATCTCGGCAGGTAACATGCAGCAAGCTATCCGATTATTCGGCTTGTTCAGTCCTAAGTTCAAAGGCATCGCTTTCGCTTTCTTTTCAGGTAAAGGGCTACGCCTACTGACCCCCTATTTGATGATCATGTGCTTAGTGTGCTCAGCTCTCCTAAATCACTATTTAGTGTTTGAAGCACTGCTGTGGGCACAGATTGCGATATACATCATTGGCTTACTTGGCTGCATATTACCGAAACGCCTAGTCACCAAACCTGTTTCATTAATCTCTTATTTAGTGGTTGGTCATTATGCCAACTTCATCGGTGGCTTACGCTACCTACTTGGATTAGAAAACTCACCTTGGACTCGTGCAAATCGTTAAGGATTGACCATGATTAATATCGACCAACAATCAAATCAAAACCTATACCAACACAAAGTCTCTCGTGCGAAGCGTACCTTCGATTTTGTAGTCTCATTGGTTGCACTTATTATTTTGTCACCAGTGTTCCCTATCATTGCTCTAGCCATTGTTCTCACTTCTCGTGGTCCAGTGCTTTATCGGCAGCTTCGCGTCGGTAAATCAACACCAGAGAAAATGGAAATCTTTGAGATCATGAAATTCAGAAGCATGTACGAAGATGCGGAGTCTCGCTCTGGTGCGGTTTGGGCTACACAAAACGACCCCAGAATTACGCCGGTCGGTCGCTTCTTAAGAAAAACTCGACTTGATGAAATCCCTCAGTTATTCAATGTGCTAAAGGGTGAAATGTCTCTAATTGGTCCACGCCCAGAACGCCCAACTTTCTACACGAAGTTAGAAAACGAGATTCCTTACTTTGCTGACCGTACTTATGGCGTTATGCCTGGTATCACAGGGCTAGCACAAGTTAATCAAGGCTATGACACTTGTATTGAAGACGTGCGCCGTAAAGTTGGATTCGACCACAGTTACGCATTAAGCCTATGCTCTGTAAAATCTTGGATTGCGACTGACCTACGCATTATCACAAAAACGATCGTTGTGATGGTTGATGGCCGAGGTCGCTAAAAATCGACTTTGCAGTCATTTATCAGATTCGGTCACGGGTAATTCTGCACTTTTTGATTTATGTCCTATCAAAACCAATGAGTCATTAACTACTCATTGTTTTTTTTCGATTTTAGATACCATTTAATATACGATGCCGCGTGAACATTCCCACTTTGTATTCAATGCCGCTTTGCTATGAAAATTGAAGGTCTTAAATTATTTACTATCGTCGTTGAGCTTGGAAGCTTTACCGCTGCAGCGAACGCACGTCAGTCGTCGAATCAATGATTTAGAGAAATCACTCAATATACAGTTGTTTTTCCGTACAACGCGCAGCCTATCGGTTACCAAGTCTGGCGAGTTGTATTACAACGAGCTGTTGAAAGCATTGGGTGCTTTGGAAAAAGCCAATCACGTGGCATCAAACTTACTAGAAGTGCCTCATGGTCGAGTCAAAATCGGTTTGCTTCCAGAGACCGGTGATATCGTCCAAGCCACCCTATTCAAGTTCCAAGATCTCTACCCAGAAATTGAACTCGATATTCGCAGCATCAGTAACGGTTTTATCGACATGTATCGCCAAGGGTTAGACCTTGCAATGCATGGCGGTCGTTTAAGTGACTCAAATGTAGTTGCACGTAAAGTAATGGATCTACAGCGTATATTCGTTTCTAGCCCAGAATACATCGCTAAAACCGGCAGGCCAGCCACCCTTGAGGAGTTAGCGAAATTTCCGTTCGTCTGTTTTCGTTGGCCAAGTGGTGACATCGATAAAGAGTGGGAAATATCAAATCAAGTCATCAAAGTAGAGCCGTCTATCGTTAGTGACAGTATCGGCTTTGTGAAAGGAGCGTCGGTGCGGCACCGAGGCATTGCGTTATTGCCACAACTCATTGTGAGGCAAGAGCTTAAAGAAGGGTCACTGATTAACCTTTTTCCTGATCACACCATGCAACAAGAAGAAGCTTGGCTTCTTTATCCACAACGAAAAGCGTTGAGCCATACGAGTCAATTATTGATTGATTTCTTGTTACAAGAACTACCAAAACTATAGCTATTGTCTCGATTTTTATGACAGTGTTATAACGTTAGCACTGATTATCTCTAGTCTTCATCTCGATAGAATTGCTCCATCAATATTTAGGAGCAATTCATGATGTCCATCTATCGCTACTCTCTACTCGCAGCCACTCTTCTCCCTCTTTTCGGTTGCAACCATTCTGTTTCTACGGAGCCAACTGCAGATTCATCTAAAGTAACGGAAGAGCGTCCAATTCAAGTTATCCAACTTGAATCTGCATCTCAACAGTCGAGTAAAACCTTCACAGGGAAGCTTCAATCAGTAGAAACCGCAGGCGTGGCATTCCGTGTTCTCGGCACCATACAAGAATTGCTCGTTAAAACGGGCGATCGAGTGCAAAAAGGTCAGCCTATCGCTCAACTCGACCCACACGATTACCAAGTTGCATTAGAGGAGCTGCAAGCTCGCGCTTTAGAGTACCGACCGTGAATGTCGGTGGTGGTTACTACAACTATCAACTGAGTGAGAATGACTCCCTACTCGGCCCAGTATTTGGCGCGTCAGATGCGGTTGAATCAGCAACCGGTATGTCATTGCTGGAGGCACAACACGATGGCGGTTTTCTTGGCGCGAGCATCGCGTGGGAAATGGACCTGTTTGGACGCATCGACAGACAAGCAAACGCAGCTTCGATTCGTGTCGAACAAGCCGAAATCTTCCAATCGGGGTTAAATACCTTAATCACCGCAGACGTGATCCACAACTACCTTCAATACCGTGGCGCTCAAGAACGCAAAGCAATCGCCATGGAGAACATACAAGACCAACAACGAACGCTTGAACTCGTCACCAAAGTGGTTCGAAGCGGTTATGGCTCTGGGTTAGATCTGACACAGGCCAAAGCGATGCTCGCTGCAACGGAATCTATTGTTCCTCAGCTAGAAATTGCAGAACAAGTTCACAAGCAGCGTATGGTGGTATTACTAGGTGAGTCACTTTCGAACATTAATCAGCGTTTAGCGGGTGACTATACTCTGCCAAGAATGAAGGACGTTATCCCGACAGGCATCCCTTCAGATTTATTGGAACAGCGCCCAGACATTCGCATCGCAGAACGTGAAATGGCCGCTATCAACGAGGAACTTGGTGCGAGTATTGCCAATCGTTATCCAAAGTTCTTCTTAACGGGTACACCTGGCGTTACCGCTGGAAGTTTTGACGACTTGTTCAGTAGCGACTCATTCGGTTGGGCTGCGTCAGCGGGTATTAGTTGGAATGTGTTTGATGGTGGCCGCGGTGAAGCCATGGTCGAGATGAATGAAGCAAGATTCCGCTCAGCAGCACTTAATTACCAACATTCGGTAGACAGCGCATTCGCTGAAGTAGATTCAAGCTTGTTCGCGTACGGTCGCAGCCAAGAGAATCAAAAGCGTATTGATGAAGCCACCCTCGCCGTCGATAACGCCGTCAATAAGGCAAAATCCTTGTACAAAGCTGGCCTTGTTGATTACTTGTCTGTGTTAGATGCACAAAGACAACCAAAGATGATGCAAGGCCGCCAAGCTACAAACCGCGAACAGCACTATCGCTGTATATAAAGCACTCGGTGGTGATTGGAAAGTCTCTAACAATACAGAAAATGTCGAGTTAGCTGCTGTAAATTAAAAGACCGACACACAATTCACCAAAGCAATAAACAAAAAATACCGCTGAATCAATCAGCGGTATTTTTCTATTCATACAAACGTGACTACTTAGCTTGGTTGCGCTTCGCCCACTCTTGTACGGCATCACCCATCGTTAATCCCGTTGAGCTTTTCATCCAAAACATGAAATCACGATCAAACTTAAACTGTTCACCAAGTTGGGATTTAAAATATCGACGGACATTCTGAGTCGTTTTATAGCTATCTGTGATTAACGTGTTCTCATCTATAAGATTTTTGTGCCAATCAACCTTTGTCATGTACTCTCATTCCTTCTTGAAAATAATCAATTCAAATTGCGCCGGAACAGCGTCTAATTACACGTTTCTTGGTGCGAACATAATAATCGCCATACCAAGCAGCGCCACCGAACCACCAACTAGATCCCACGTTGTTGGCTTCTCACCATCGATAAGCCACAGCCATACCAGTGCGACTGAGATGTACACACCACCGTAAGCCGCATAAACTCGCCCTGTTGCTGTAGGGTGTAGCGTGAGTAACCAAGCAAATGCGGCAAGGCTGATGGCCGCCGGAATAAGTAACCAAACACTCTTGTCTTCCCTTAGCCAAAGGTAAGGTAAATAACACCCTACTATTTCCGCTATCGCCGTAAGTACAAAAAGACCTACCGTTTTAAATTCAATCACAATTTACCTGTACCCGTTAAAACCAACCCAGATCATTCACACAGTTAGTCACTTCATTCGACTAACTGCTTTTACTCAACGCAACCTTCAAACCTTGTGCGTCTTTACAACCAATATAAATGTTTTTTCCAACGCTTAAGCTTAGCTTTATTGCTGAGCCTGTTGATGCGTTATACAGCCATCCATCACTCAACATTCGGATACCAATACCTTGATACCACTTAGTTTGATAAAACGATGTCTCGACGATATCAGATACCTTCACAGCCTTACGCCAAAAACCAAAACCGAAATACCAAGTCAGTGTGTCGCCTTTTAGCTCAATCGTCATGGAGAAAAAGAGAATCGCAATTAAAGCGTTTGTCGACAGGGCAAACAAGGCTCCGAAGCCGTTGTCAGATGCAAATACAATAAACACGCTAAGCACAATGAGGATCAAGAGCAACCCTTTGTTGAGCTCCTTGCTATAAAACATACTTCAAACTCCTTTTGTTAGAGGTGTTGGTAAGCTACGTAATCTTATCTGAAGACCAGCCTTCTAACCATTCGAGTCACGAAATGTGCGCAGACTCCAACAGCGACGCCAATGATCATTGCCTTGATACTACCCAGCCAAAGTATCAAACCAGAGTACCCTTGTGCTGGCCCTAAATCGTCGTTTCTGGTCACATCGGTGAACATGAACCCATTCCACCAAACATGTAACAATACCGTAGATAGATGCATACAAATGGCAATGGTTCCAAGTAACGCATGCCTGTCAGCAGCGCCATCTTGGCAAAATGAGAAAACGAGCAAAAAGGTAAAAATTAAAGGCGCAGACAACACCAAAGAGACAGTGAACGCTTCTAACCCACTCTCGCTTCCATAACTATAAGTGCTAAACACCATGGCCATTGATAGCAAAAGCGGCGCAAGTGCAGTCCATGTTAATCTGTTCATTTCAGTTCCCTGTCTTAGTAATTAGCTTGAAGAAAAAGTCGATAATCGACAGGGAACGTTAATTACCAAAAACAGCGCATCTGAAATGCACTTATATCTCAACAACTCGATAGAAGACTCAGTCTTTGGTGAATCTTATGTAACGTAAGCCTTAAATCTTTGGGTCAACCTACATCATTTTGCACGCTTTGTTTTTGTTTCGCACAGATTATTGCTTGCTTAATCTTCGCCTTATGGTTCTCTTCCCACTGAGCTAATGTTAACGAGGCTTCTTTATTGGCTTTCTCTGAAGCCATTAAAAATACCTCATCTTTTCTGGACTGAGGAATAACAGCAATTCCCTCGATATCAGCCACAATGATATCTCCCGTTGAGACGTTTATACCTCCACATCTAATTTCAGTACCTAGTTCAGAATAAACCTCTTTTTTTCCCGGAACTGGATGAACACCTTTAGCAAAAACCGGGAATTTCATGTCTGTAATTTCACCTAAGTCCCGAATGACACCGTCAATAATAAAGCCTATTATCCCTCGGCTCTTAGCAACTTCGCATACATTGCCTCCTGCTACTGCATATTCGCTATCAACGCCATCGACGACAATGATTGAGCCTTTTGGTGCTTCATATATTGCAGAATGAAGCATTAAGTTATCACCAGCAGCTAATTGAACCGTAAAGCTTCGCCACAAATTCGCGGCATGTCGTGCCAAAGAGGAACAATATTGAAATCCATAAAGTACTGGTTACCCAATATGTTTCCGTACTCGGTTGTCGCTAATGTAGAAAAGTCTTGCTTCATATTTACACTCCTTGTTTGAACTGTGCTTGACCCCCAAAATGCCAAGCAAAGTGGATCTAGTATTAGCCCATTGCCATCGAAAAAACCGTATTGCCTGTTAATGCATAACACGATAACGACTATGCAAATTAACTTTGTGTTGATGTATTAAAGCGAGAAGAACTCGGCAAACAGAGATTACCGAGTATATTTAATCGAATTGGTACTTATGTTATGTGACTAGCGCTCGCTGATTGCAACTTTACCTGCCAACCCAATAAGCAAAAAACCAGATACACCCTCAAGTGTTCGAGAATAACGTTCAGAATTTGGGCGACTAAACACCCAGCTTCCCACTGAGGCGTATAAAACATTACATAGTGTTGCTAACGCACTAAACAACAAACCAAGTATCAATAATTGTGTTGAAGCAGAGCCAACTGATGTATCAATAAATTGAGGCAGAAACGAAAGGAAAAAGAGTGCAACCTTTGGGTTTAAAACGCTAACAATGACACCTTGAACAAATACGCTTCTCTCAGTTTCGGAGTTTTCACTCACAACAATTTTGTTGCCCCCTCGCCACATTGAGATTAGGGACTGAATACCCAAGTACACCAAGTACAAAGCACCTAGCCATTTCACAACACTAAAAGCTAAAGCAGAACTTAAAATTATTGCGGATAAGCCTAAGCATGCGGCTAAAGTATGGATGAAGTAACCAACACCCAAGCCAACAGCAGCTTTCATCCCACTCGCCATCTTTCCTCTCATTGTATTTGAAACAATGTAGATGACATCAGGCCCTGGAATCATATTGATAGCTAGGCAAGCAACGACAAATAATAGCAGTGAATTTAAATCCATTTCTTTTCCTCTTATTTTAAGCACATTATGGTGTGGAGAATCGAAAAGGTTTGAACGATACAATACAAAAGTTAAGGGGCAGCACCTTAATCAAATAAAACACCGCAAAGTAAAAATTCATGCACGACAAACAATTCTTAAGCAATATGTCGACAAATTCACCACTTAGATTCATGTGCGCAAACATATTGAAAATTGAGATGATATAAAAGAGGTTGAGTAAAAAAGTGAGACGGGCGGCTACAAAACTTTGCTACTATTGAGAGACGAAATTGGGCTGAAAAAAGAACGCATGGCACTATCGAAATTTCAATAACTTAAAATGAGAAAAGGATTCATTTTTATATTTTGAAAGCAACAGCCAAAGTAACGAAGGCTATCACCAAAGCCACTACAACAATAATAAATGCCAAAATAGATAAATAACAATGGCTACAAACCGTTACGTTGCGAGCATTGAACAACGAAATAGCAAAGTTCCCGTGTTCTACAGTAAGCAATGAAACGCAAAGCATGATCAAAAAGCGACGCGTTGCGATTCACTATATAGTTGGTTAGCAGACAGCCTACAACGCGAGTTTGAACCCTTCATGCGTTGCTTTGAATCCAAGTTTCTCATAGAACCTGATGGCATCAGGGCGCTGCTTGTCGCTTGTTAACTGAACGATTGTACAGCCTTTGTTTTTTGCCAGTTCGATAGCGTGTCCGAACATTTGCTCACCGAAACCTTGTCCACGATAGTCACTATGGATTCGAACACCTTCGATAAGACAACGCCAACTACCAATATGCGTTAGATACGGAATAAAGGTTAGTTGAAGCATCCCGACCAGAGCGCCTTCCAGTTCAACAACCAATAATTCGTTGTTTGGGTCTCGGGCAATCGCTTCGAACGCTTCAATGTAGCCACGATTCAACGGAATAGACGCATCTTCTCGTTTACTACCAAGTAGGTCATTTGAAAGCAAAGCAACAAGGCTTTCCAAATCTTCAAATTCAGCTGAACGATACTTTAATTCCATCTATAAATCCTTTTTACTTCTGACTACTTACGCCGCATTTAAGTATTAGCAATGCGACGACAAAGCTTCACCTTACCATCGTAGAAATCGAACTCAACTATTGGATGGAAAATGACATACGTGCCGAATCGCTCTTGAACAAATGTTATGCAAAATTCGACAATGCTGATTTGTACGCCTTTCTTGCCTCGGAGCTTAAGTAGCTATCCATACCTTGGAACAGTTCAAATAGCTCAGAACCATATTTGAGCTTGAACTCTTCACTGTTATAGACAAGCTCTAGCTCATTAGCGACCGTTAACTCGCAAAACAACTTCACCGTTGCACTCTCGAGTTTGAATATTGAACCAGTAAATCTGTCTTTAAACTCGATTTCTGGCACTTTACCAAATTGAGGAAATACATAGTCTCGGTCACATGAACAATACAAATAAACCAATGCTTCTTCATCATTACCAATAATTCGTGCTATGTCTTGACGCTGGCTTAACGACACCATATTTTCATCGAAACCTGCTGTTCCATACGCGGCATGGAAGAGACCTGCGATTTGAAGTAGCTCGCTACTACCCCAGTTAATTAGAACTTGTTCAGTTCCTTTCAAGTGTGCTTCCAATGAACCGTTAAGGTGCTGAAAGTCACCCGCACCAAGTTCTTGAAGCATCAAAAATTTGTCCATAAATCTCCTTAAGGTTAAAAACCAGCCAATGAATAATTACGCCATACCACTTGAACTGAATTTCGTGTGGTCATAAAGATGAGGCTGAAACTGCCAAGCGCGAGAATCTTTGTTAGGTAGTTTGTTTTGTACTTAATATTTGACTCGAATTGATATCCCTAACCAAGCAGCGCCTTCACGCTTGTTAGCTGCAGTGTGCCAATTCTCAATTGAGTCCCACTCGGCTCTAGTACCAGTTATACCTGAATCAAACCAGTTGCCCTTAGCATCGTTAAGTACGTAATGCAGTGAACCATTGACCCTGATAACTGATATCAACATTGTGTTGTTGGGTGTCGACTTGCCTAACGACAAAACTTTTGTTGAAACACCCAGCTTTTCAATTAGCTCAAATTCGATAGGGAAAACTCGCCGCAAATATTCATCCGTTTGTGCATCTCTAATAAGTACCTCACACTCTATGCCAAATTGACGAAGAACATAGAGCATTGCTCCTAATGAATTGTAGCCGGAGTGTTCAATGTATTCTGGGTACTCGCCGGGAGTAATTATTCCCGTGATCTTATAGAGTTCAAAAGCGAAGTCTTTCAATTTTTCTAAACCATTAACTTCGACAGGAGCCCCCGTGAATGAAACCTGCACCGCATCAAATTTATGTAGCTTAAGAGGCGAGTTAAGGGGTAATTTATCCATACTTTTTAAATAAGCAGTAATACAATAAGGTCCACAATACAAACTACCTTCTGGCTGTCTCAACTTTGGAAACATAGTCAACAATACCCTCGAAATTTTTGAATAACGGTAAACAAAGGTAGTGAGCACGTTGTCATCGGACTCAGCTACACCACCTTCAACACTACACGCAAAGCGTCGAAAAGCGCCAAATGTTGTGAATCATATTAAACAGATTATCGCCATTTATGCCAAAGACAAACCACCGTCTACTACCAATGTGTGCCCTACTATATAAGTAGCCTTGTCTGAAAGTAAAAACTCTATTGCGTCTACTATCTCATTGGTACAACCAAACCGCTTCATGGGAACGGCTTGAGATACCTCCGAGCGGATATTTTCATTTTCCAGTTGGCGCTCTTCCCAACGTGGGGTCCATGTTACACCTGGCGCTACCGCATTAATTCGAATACCAGATCCAATACTCTCAAGTGCAACTGAGCGCGTTAATCCTTCCAAAGCATGTTTAGACGCGCTGTACATTGATGCATTTGGCGTTGGTCTAAGGCCATTCACCGAACTTAAATTCACTATGTTTGAGCCAGGCCCCATTAACTTTAATTCTGCTCGCAGACATAAAGCCTGACACAAGAAATCCACATTGAGGGTTTCTTTAAGTAATTCGATGTCAACTTTATGTAGATAACCTCGTGAAACCAGCGCTGGAGAAGCGTTATTTACTGCAATATCTAGTTTCTTATATTCGGATTCAATATAGGAGAATAGACCCGCTAGTTGCTCTTGGTCAGCAATATCTACAACCCTATGATCCACAGCGTCTAATTCTGGATATATAGCAAGCACTTTCCCCCACCCTGCTTCAGAACGTGAGCACGTGACAACCCTATAACCCAATTCTACTAGGCGTAGAACGAGACCTAGTCCGATACCTTTCGAACCACCAGTTACTAAAGCTACTTTCAAGTTTGAACTCCTTTTCTAGATATGTATAGTGACCAATCATGCTGCATTAAGTGGTGAAAAACGCAACATAGATCCTTCTGAATACCACCTTAACGCCTTAAATAAGCCCATAGTGAAAATGCCATGCATTGTGAATCAATTTTAATCGCCAATTTAGTAGCAAGTTTTACCACGTTGTTGAAAACCATATAAAAGAATAACACCTAAGCTAAAACTAACCACATGACCAACCTTTGGAAGATGGTACTCGCTGAAGATTAGATCTAGAGCGAATGCTGGGCCAATTGTTAGTATTAAAACACCCAACGCCAACTTCCCTTCAATCTGTCGTTTTAAATACATTAAAAGCCCCGCGGCAGCTAATCCTAAGATGGCCTGGGAACCGCCGGTCCCCAAATTCCATGGTTCAGGTACCGTAAATGTACTAGCAAATGTGCCAATCGATCCCGAAATAAACCATATTACAAGAAAAACGCTGGAACCTAGTTTTCGCTCAAGCAAGTAGCCGAGAGCAAACAGTGAAAGAACGTTGTAAATCATGTGAAATTGCATCACGTGAATGAATTGAGAAACTACTAGACGCCATAGTTCCAAGTCTAAAATGTGCTTGTATGTGAAGCCGCCAAAGGGCTCTAGCTCTGTAATCTTAATTTTTCCGAATAGCGACCCTGCTATTTGGAAATTCACACCCAAAGATACCAATACAGTACACAATGCCAATATCAGTGTTGCGTAAGGTATATACCTTTTTGTCACGATTTCCTCCTTGCTACTTGAGCCTTGTTATATGTATTTCCCTAAGTACTCTCTGGCATATTTTGTAGTCACCTCCCCCACAAGGTTTGAACCCATGCTTAAGTAGATTTTTTAATATTGTTTATTCATCCTGACCTACTAGTGTGGCTTTAAGTAGCTAGAGACCGTGAACGAAGTAACAATGCCAAGTGTAGAGAATTGAACATAAGTGTTTTGTTAGCCATTTTTCATTAGAGCTAGTTTTGAACCAAAAATAATAAACACTAAACCTGTAATTGAGTTTAACCAAGCTTTAAACTCAGCACTATCGGTAACGTTCTTAACTTTGGAAAGGACCATAACCATAATAGCGAACCATATAAAATTGACCATTGAATGAGCTGTTACTAGCACGTAGGCACTTATTGGGCTCTCAGTATCAGGCATAAATTGAGGAAAGGCTGCTAAGTAAAACATAGAGACTTTAGGGTTTAATAAATTTGTTATTAACCCTTCCGTGAAGGCTATGCGGAGTGAGGTAACTTTATTATTCCCTCCTGTAATCTTTGGGTGCTCTTGATTTTTATGGAGTGCACTCTTCATCGCTTTCAAACCAATCCAAACTAAATATGCCGCACCTAACATCTTAAATATGAAAAACGCCTGAGATGACTTAACTAAGAGTATTGAAATACCAAATATTGATAGTGTCCCATGCACATAAAACGCAACGACAAAGCCCCAAATGTTAGCAAATCCAGCTGTTCGTCCTGATGACGACACAGTTTTAGCGATAAGAACCCCATTAGCACCTGGGGAGATAACTAACAATGTCGCAACCGCTACAAAAGTTAAGATGTGGTTTACATCCATATATATCCCTTTCTGGTTCAACAACCCTATGACGAAGGCTAACGCTAAATTAAGATGTAAATAGCGCCACCAACTGACCTTAATTACTAAACGGACTTGAATTCAGAGCACCAAGCGTTGCGAATCTATCCCGATTTTCTTGTTAGGTAAATTTCCAGCGTAGTGCGTTTACTTCATGTTCCTTTATAAACCTATCTTTATGATTACAATATACACCAATATCATTGTTACAAATTGAAGCGCCTTCTCGCTTCAGATTACCGTAGTGCGACGCTATTTCTGGAAATTGAATTAAGTAGTCTCGAAAAGCAATATGCCTATTTACTGCTGGAGACCCAACTAAAAAAGCATGCACTTGGTGACTTCGTTGTATACCACCTTTTTGAAAATAACGCCTACCTGCTATCCCAAATTCACCTTTGACTTCATACCCAAGCGACTCCATCTGCTTATTGTTTTTATCCAACTCTTCTAGTGATTTCACTTCAACAAGAATATCGATAATTGGTTTCGCACAAAGACCTTTGACTGAAGTACTGCCTATGTGATGAATTTCCACTACATTAGCTGAATTCAAGACCGAACCAAGCAATACCTTTTCGTCACTAAATTCATCGGCCCATGAAGTTCGATAATCTACAACTTCAATTACTCTCGTGCTCATTACCCCTCCTTTTACCTAACGCTCTACTAAGGTGCGAGCAACGCAATACCGAAGCCGCCGCATACCACCTTAAACACTAAAACCAACGCATAGTGAAAATGCCACGTGTTGCGAATCAATCTTAAACAATTTGTTATGTGCGTTACTCGATTTCTGCTTTGTAGAGCTCTGAACCTACAGCAATCTCCCACAAGTACCCATCTGGATCAGAGAAGTAACCTGAAAAACCACCCCAAAACACAGGCTGTCCTTGTTTGACGATTCTTCCACCATTATCTTCAGCTTTTTTCAGCAGGCTAAGAACTTCACGAGACGAACTAACATTTCTAGCCAGTGTAATACCGGCAAAACCTGAACCATTTGGTTCAATACCAACATCTTTTGCTAATTCGGCTTTGGGAAACAGAGCTAGTTCCGGACCATCAATATCCATGAATACAATTTCGTCAGATTGATAACCTGTGCGCTCTAATCCAAGTACGGCTTCATAGAACTTTGCTGAGGACTCGATATTTGATACCCCCAATGTAATGATTGATAGTTTTCTCATTTTATCTCCAAGGACATAGTGCAGCATTAAGGTGTGAAACACGCAATGACCAAGTCTCTGTATTGCACTTCAACACCGAAGTCACCGCATACCCAAAATACCACGCGTGCTTAATCACTACTAAATTGTTTGTTATGCGCACGTACCAAACGTTAGCCACCAACTTTTTTGTAAGCGACTACATGGGAAAGAAATAGTAACGAATACCTTTCGTTAAATCTTATCTTGTATTCATGTTCATCTTCAGATAGCTTTACCCAACCCTCTCCAAAATAGTCGTTTATATCATTAACAGCTTCACTTTCTTCTTTTAAATGCTTTTTGTTCCACTGATAAGTACATGATAAAACTAACATTCCATTAAAAGAAGTTGCATCCATCAATGCGTTTACTAAAGTTTTAGGCGATTCACATTGATCCAGTACATTGAGGCAAACTGTTAAATCAAACTCTTTCTTAACCACACCACGCTCGAAAGGTGCTTCAATTAAAGTAAATGATACATGATCACACGCTTTTGCTATTGTTGAAGCATCAAAGTCCAAACACCCCAACTCTTTCAAGCTCTTGATATAAGGAAATTCACATTTAGTACCGTCAATTAGTATTTGTTTGAGATTTGATAGCAAGCGGTGAGACGGCTCAACAACTGTGACAGAACTAATGCTTGGTATGTTAGTAACTAACTCGTAGCTATTTCGTCCCAAAGCTGCCCCTACCTCTAATGCGTCAATAGGATCAATACTCTCAGCTTCCAGAGCATCAATAATAAACTTAGCTACGCTTTGTGTGTGGTTTGAGGAGATAAACGACTCAGGTACGTACTTAGATTTACTCTCGAATTGTTCAGACACTCCACTTAAGCGAAGTTTATCAAGCCATTGAACTTCATAGTATGCTGCCAATCCTTTTGGATCTATGTAAAAATCGTCCATTTATAATTCCTCCTATGAAGCTTCATTATTCGGTGAACATAGACATAATGCCCCCCACGAAAGGTGCTAGCCTCCAATATAGTGGGTTAGCTTTAAGCCAGAGCCATAATTAGTGCGTCAAACAACTAAATTTGGAGGCTAGCATGAGTAAAGATAGCATAATTTTCATTGGCTTAGATACGCATAAGTCATTTATTCAAGTCGCTGTTTTACTAGAACATCGAGGGGCAAACCCACAACAGTTAGGCCGTATTAAATCCAATAAGGCCGCGCTAATTAAATTGGCCAAGCAACTGCAATCCAAGTATCCAAAAGCCACTCTGCACTTTGTCTATGAAGCAGGACCATGTGGTTACTGGACTTATCGCCTGATTACGAGCCTGGGACACTGCTGCTATGTCGTCGCTCCATCACTTATACCTAAGAAGCCAGGCGATAGAGTTAAAACTGACAAACGAGACGCAGCAAAGCTCGCCAAGCTGTTAAAAGCCGAAGAGCTTACACCCATCTATGTACCAGAAGCCGAAGATGAAGCTATTCGAGATCTCTCGCGTGCCAGAGAAACGGCAATGAAAGATCTCAAAGACGCAAAGTTCCAACTCAAAGGCTTTCTTCTTCGCAATAATATCCAAGCGACGGTGAATGATAACTGGTCTAAAAAGCATCTACGGTGGCTGACCGATCTCATTCTTCCTCACCATTGTCAGCAAATCGTCTTGCAAGAGATGATCATTACAATCAATGAACGGATACAGCGGCTGCAACGACTCGATAATGAACTGCTCCATCAGGTCAAAAACTGGCGATACTATCCTGTTGTGAAAGCCATTCAAGCTATGCGGGGTGTAAGGTTACTCGTAGCTCTTGGCACAATAGCTGAGCTGGGTGACTTACGGCGGTTCGACCATCCAAGAAAGCTTATGGCTTACCTTGGGCTTGTTCCAACAGAAAACTCCAGTGGAGGTAAAACTCGTCGTGGCAGCTTAACAAAGTGTGGCAACAGTCGAGCCAGACGGTTACTCGTTGAAGGCGCACACACCTATAAGCATAAAGCGAACATCTCTGTAGAGCTGCTACTAAGGCAAGAAGGGCTGCCTAAAGAGATAGTTGATATCGCTTGGCAAGCCCAGCAAAGGTTATGTCGTCGTTACCAACGACTACTACAAAAAGGTAAACACCGAAATGTCGTTGTGGTCGCCATCGCAAGAGAGATGATCGCTTACATCTGGGCCATTGCGCGTGAAGTTGTCATTAGCGACGTAGATCCGAGAACTCGAATCGCTCGTTTACCGGCATGAAGACAGAATTAGTGTTATCGCATTGGATAAAGCATCGGGAGTGGCACAAACACCGACGGCGTTAGGACGGCCATATAGCTTCGGCTGTATTGAACCACGAGCATAGACTGAAGACAGGTGCTACGACGGAACAAGTAAGGTAGGCTCTATTCATCAAACGATGAGCAATCCACGTATATCAGCATGAGAACCGACGACATTACTTGCTTCATCTATGCGGTAACACTATCCCAAAATGAACAAAGGCTCTGAAATGAGGGAGCAGAAACTTCTACGTTTTTAATTGACAGTGGGGGTCATATCAACGCCTTGTTAAGGGGTGAGCAACGCAATACTAAAGCCGCTACATATCACCTTAAACACTAAACACTATGCATAGCAAAAATGCCAAGCATTACGAATCACTCTTAAACAGATTGTATGCATCACAGTTCCCACCCAGACTTATATGTTCTAGCACTCAATAAACTACAGAGCTCGTCCATTACTTTCATTGACTTTTCAAGCCTGGGTAGCCTTTCATCCGAAAGGGTATCATTGACCCAGTGACGATTATGAACATACAAGTTGTAGGGATTGATAATACACTTGAAATCAATGCTTAGTGACGTCGAGAGCGCAGAGTCAGCCATGTAACTATGAGGTAGCCCTGCTGAGGTTACAAACGTCACGACTTTATCGAAGAGCGCGCCAGTTAAACTACCATCAGGAGGTGTAGACCCAACATATTCAATGTATTTCTTTAACTCAGAACAACACCCCCAATTATAAATTGGGCTACATAAAACGATACCACTCGACTCAGACGTTAACTTATGTAACGCCTTATATTGTTCTGTCTGATATATTTTGTCGTTATCAAAATTTGGCACATTAAGTTCGGCCAAATCAACAAATTTAACTTGTCTATCCAACGATTGTAGTTCATCAATACATAGCTTAGCGATTTGACGACTTCGACTGTTTGGATCCAAGCTCGAACTTACTACCAAAATGTACATGTTATCTCCTGTCGAATGCTAACGAATGATATGGACTCCCTCTACCTGACACTCTGCGTGCCATACTTAGTACACGCTGAAGAACTGGAGGTTACTATGTCCACCATTCAAACTATTGGCGTTGACCTCGCCAAGAATGTATTCAGTATTCACGGCGTTGATGCATATGGCAAGTGCGTCCTACGCAAAACTGTCAGAAGAAACAAACTCTTAGACACATTCGCGAAGTTACCGCCCTGCCTCATCGGTATGGAGGCGTGCTCTGGTGCACACCACTGGGCGAGAGAGCTACTGAAACTAGGTCATAACCTGAAAATTATGGCGTCAAAATTCGTTATTCCATATCGACAAAATGAGAAGAACGATGCCAATGACGCAGAGGCCATCTGTGAAGCGGTATCTAGACCCAAAACACGATTTGTCTCTATAAAAAGTGAAGAACAACAAGCTGTGCTTTGCCTGCACCGTATTCGACAGGGGCTAATTAAAACAAGAACGGCGACTATTAACCAGCTCAGAGGTTTGCTTTCCGAATTTGGCATTGTGATGCCGCAGGGTCGCTACTCGGCTCAAAACACCATTGGTAGCGTCCTTGAAGATGCAGAAAATGGTTTGCCTATACTCGCTCGAGAGCTACTTCAAGATCTATCGAACAAGATTCAACACCTAACCTAGAAGTATTGCACTATGATCGTAGAGTCTCTGCTTTAGTTCGTGAGATGGCTTCAGCCAAAGCCCTCATGGATATTCCAGGTGTCGGTGAACACAGTGCAAGTGCCATTGTCGCGACAGTCAATGACGCCAAACAATTTGGATCTAGCCGCCAATTTGCCGCGTGGATAGGGTTGGTTCCAAGACAATACTCAACAGGTGGTCATGTTTATCTTGGTCGCATCAGCAAAAGAGGCGAAAAACATATTCGCACTCTACTTATTCATGGCGCAAGAGCCGTTATTGCACGATGTAAAGAGAAAACCGATCGCAACAGTATTTGGTTAAATCAACTCGTTGAACGACGAGGTTATAAACGAGCAGCTGTCGCCCTAGCAGCAAAAAACGCTCGTATAATTTGGGCATTATTAACAACAGGAAAAGAGTACAAGATTAACTATGTAAACGGTTAACACTCACCGAGTCAAAGCAATAGCAAATGATGACAATACGACCAGACCGAGATGCCTAAACCTGTTTAATTGGGAAGTAATAAATACTGTTTAACGAATGAGGCTGGCATCAAGCGAATATCATCAAGGTGACGGAACGATTCCGATTAAACACCGAATGTAGAGCTGCTGTCCGATCCACTGTTGTCAGCGGGAGCTATTGTTGACAAAAGAGGGAGTCCATGTAGCCCAATTAAGGTGTGAAGCACGCGACCACGGCACTCAATTTGACCACCATAATCACCGAACTTAACCCAAACCAAAATGCCAAGCGTGCTGAATCACTCTTAAATTGTTTGTTATGTCCGTACTCTCGACATGATGACGATGTCTATTAGATTATCTTCAACAAGCACAGCCTTGCGTTTTGTACCCTCAACTTCAAAGCCAAAGGATTTATAAAGAGCCAACGCTGCAACGTTGTTTGCATGCACTTCTAACTCTAAACGCGTCAAGTTTAGCTGCTCATCACAATACGACAGCAAGTATTCCATTAAGAAACGACCCACTCCCTTTCCTCGGGAAGTTTTGGCGACCGCAATACCAAAAGATGCAGAGTGCTTTAACCTCGGCTTAGACGTTGAGTTAATAGCCAAATGACCCAAGAGTTCTCCATCGCTTTCAACCGCGACAAAATTAAGCTGGCTGTCATTGAACATTGAGTCGAACTCTTCCCTTTTGATGTCAGGCAAGTAACGATTGTTGTTCACAACCTCTTTGTCAGTGTAAATATCATACAAAGCTGGCAAGTCAGGTGAACTCATTTTTCTTATTTTCATAGAACCTCAAAAAACCGAAAAGGGCATAACAGCTATTAGATCGAAAAATTCTTCATTTAAATACAGGATCATTCTATCTAGTTTCATATGCATAGCAATCTAGCACGATTTATTACATTATTTCAGTGACTTAAAACATAGATAGGCATATCAAATAACAAAATACAGAATATTTCCATATGTTATGAATCTAGCTAAACCCGCCTCGCACTGTATGTGTCCACAGCCCTCCGAGCTATGTTGAAAACACAAAAAAGCCTGCCATCTATGCGAACATAAATGGCAGGCTTTATACGTTAGTTAAGCTTTTGACTGGCTAGCTTACGCCGCTTCAAATGCGAGGGCTTTCTTTTCTACTTGGCGGAAGATAAGTGTTAAAATGCCGTTTACTGCTAGGTAGAATGCACCAGCGATACCGAACACAGTCAGTGTGTCGTACGTTTGGCCGTTAATACGCTGAGCGTAGCCCATCAAATCCATGATGGTAATGGTGCTTGCTAGTGATGTGCCTTTGAAGACTAGAATCACTTCGTTTGAGTAAGCTGGAACGGCACGGCGTAATGCGTATGGCAGAAGCACTTTAAGCGTCGTGATTTTGTCCATACCTAGTGCACGACATGCTTCCCACTGCCCTGCAGGAATCGCATTGAATGCGCCTCTGAACAGTAGCGTGCTGTATGCCGCCGTGTTCAAAGCCAATGCCAACATTGCGCAGAACCAAGGTTGGCTGAGCCATGTCCACATGAAGCTTTCACGAATCCAATCGAACTGACCTGGGCCGTAATACACCAAGAAGATCTGAACTAGTAATGGTGTACCAGTGAACAAGGTAATGATGCCACGTGTTACCCAGTGAATCGCAGGTAATCTTAGGATCAGTGTTACCGTCATCAGTAGCGACAAGATACAACCAACAAGCAGTGACGCGCCGGTGAGTTGAAGACTGGTCGTTAAACCTTCAAGCATTTGAGAGAGGTATTGTTGATTCATGCCATTGCCCCTTTGTTACCCAAACCCTGAATAGAGAACTTACCATCAATCACTTTTACTGCTCTTTGCGTGATCAATGTGATGATTAGGTAGATAGCTGCCGCCGTTGCGTACCAAGTAAATGCTTCGTGCGTTGCTGCTGATGTTAACTGCGCTTGCTTCAGTAGATCAGTTACGCCAATCAGAGAAACCAGTGCAGTATCTTTCAATAGAACCAACCACTGGTTCGTTAAGCCTGGTAGTGCGTGTCTTACTGCTTGTGGCAAAACAATTCTGAAGAATGCGTTAGATTGTGGAATACCCAATGCACTCGCCGCTTCTCTCTGCCCTTTACCTACCGCTTTCAATGCACCACGAATAGTTTGTGAAGCGTACGAAGCGAAAATAAGTGACAACGCAACAACACCAGATAAGAACGGGCTAACTTCAACAAAGTCACCAGTGATCATGAAGAGCACTTGTGTTGAGCCAAAGTAGATAAACAAAACCACCAAGATTTCTGGTAGCCCACGTACGATTGTCACGAACGCGGTTGTCGGCCATTTGATTGCGACACGACGAGACATTTCACCGCCTGCAAACATTACCGCTAAAATTAATCCAACCAATAGGCTTACGAATGCAAGCTGAACAGTCATCCAGCTTGCCTCGACGAGCCCTAAAGAGTAACCCGTTAATTCCATAAATTACTTACCGAAGTACTTGTTGAAGATCTTGTCGTACTCGCCGTTTGCTTTAACTGCTGCAAGTGCTGTGTTCAGTTGTGCAACTAGCTCTGGGTTGCTCTTGTTTACTGCGATACCAAAGCCGTTACCAAAGTACTCTTGGTTTGTTACTTGGTCGCCAACGTACGTTAGGTTGTCTTCTTTCTTAAACCATTCAGCGACTACCGCTGTGTCACCGAATACAGAATCGATACGACCGTTTTTCATATCGATGAATGCATCTTGGTAGCTTGAGTAAGGTACTGCTGTCACACCTGGTAGTTGCTCAAGAAGGTAGCTTTGGTGAGTAGAACCGTTTTGAACACCGATACGCTTGCCTTCTAGTGCTGCTTGGTCTGCTACTTTGCCTTCAATAGAGATGAATGCTGCAGAGTTGTCGTAGTAAGCGTCAGAGAAGTTTACTTGTTGAAGACGTGCTTCAGTGATGTCCATTGCAGAGATAGCCGCATCGTAACGTTTGAATTTAAGAGCTGGAATCAGGCTATCGAATGCTTGGTTGTGGAAAGTACACGTTGCTTTCATCTCTTCACAAAGTGCGTTTGCTAGATCGACGTCGAAGCCTTGGATTTGGTTGTTCTCATCCATGTATTCGAATGGTGCATAAGTCGCTTCCATTGCGAATTTGATTTCTTCTTGAGCTGCTGCATTGAAAGAAGCAAGACCGATAAGTGAAGCTAGTAGAATCTTTTTCATTTTGTTACTCCGAATACATTGTGATAGTGGCCTGTGGCCATTCTTATAATTTGATTGTTTTAATCGATGTTGTGTTTAGGTAAATCTAGTCAGTGACTTAGTGAGTCAAATATTCAGCAAACTCTGGAGTCTGCGGATTAATAAATGCGTCGCTGGTGCCGTGTTCCACGATGTACCCCTTTTCAAGGTAAAGAACGTGGCTCGCAATCTTCTTGGCGAAGTCAACTTCGTGAGTCACTACCACCTGAGTAATTCCAGTGCCGCTTAGCTCTTTAATGATGCTAACTACTTGGTTAGTGATCTCTGGATCAAGAGCCGCTGTTGGTTCGTCAAACAGCAATACATCCGGCTTCATCATAAGAGCACGAGCAATCGCGACACGTTGTTGTTGACCACCAGATAGTTGTAACGGCCAAGCGTCTGCTTTGTCTGCAAGCTGTAAAGTTTTCAAAACTGTTTGCGCTTGATTGATCGCTTCTTGCTTATCTAGGCCTGCAACCTTAGTTGGTGCTTCAATCAAGTTTTCCATTACCGTCATGTGTGGCCACAAGTTGTATTGTTGGAAAACCATGCCGACTTTACGACGAAGTTTCAGCCCCTGCTTCTCTTGGATCTGGCTAGAAAAATCGAATTGTTCATTCGCAATGTCTAGCTCACCGTTATCAGCAATTTCTAGCAGGTTCAAAACACGCAGTAGTGAACTCTTACCGGCGCCGCTTGGGCCAAGCAGTACCAAGGTTTCGCCACTCTCACAGTTAAAACTGATGTCGTGAAGAACTTGGATATCGCCGTATGATTTGTTGATGCTCTTTACTTGAATACTCATGCCAAAATACTGCATTAATTGTCATTTGTTGGTTATTCTATTTAAACTGAACTTTTATGCAAGAAAAATGTATAAAAAATTAATTTGTTGAATTTTTGTAACAAATACTGCGCAAAAAACAGCCTCATTAACTGCTCATACCTCTTTTTCATCCAAGCTATTGAAAACTAGAATATGACACCAAAAAGCAAACGTTTTTATAAATCCAAACCCACTTAATAAGCGAAGGTAGTAGACTCTTAATTGAACCTATACACCTGAATAAAAATCAGGGATAACCACCCTATTATTACTCTGACAGCAGCGAATAAGTGTGCTTAATTTTCCTTTTGTTTAGCTTTCCACGTACGCATCGAATGCACACGAGTTATAGAAAATTGAGTTTCCTAGGAAGCGTTACGCTCCAATAAATGCTTTAATGGCATCTATTCTCAATAACTAGCACTTGCCAGCGAACAAGACGTATTACAAGTAACCAGTCATCTATTCTTAAAGCGACAAACACTAAGGCAATCATATGCAAAACGATGTCTCTTCTACGCTTGAGGCAACTCAGCGACAAGCTCAACAGAATCCAGAATCAAAACCAGAGAAGAAAAGCCTCAGCATTTTGCTTGAGCTGATTAAATTTATTCAACCTTACAAAGGCCGCGTGATTGCAGCTCTGATCGCTTTGATCTTCACGGCGAGCTTAACCCTTTCTGTGGGACACGGTATTCGCCTTCTGATTGACCAGGGTTTTAGCCAACAATCGTTATCAGACTTAGGTAGCGCTATCCAATTCATCATGGTCGTGGTGGTATTGATCTCTATTGGTACCTTCTTCCGCTTCTATTTGGTTTCTTCCGTTGGTGAACGTGTAAGCGCGGATATCCGCTTATCCGTCTTCAATCACGTTGTGACACTTCATCCGAGTTATTTTGAAACCAATGGCAGTGGCGACATCATGTCGCGCATCACAACAGACACCACCCTGCTTCAGAGTATCATCGGCTCTTCGTTCTCGATGGCGATGCGCAGCGCGCTAATGTGCCTTGGTGCAATCATCATGTTGTTTGCCACCAACATTAAACTCACGCTTATCGTGCTGGCTTCGGTGCCGTTTATCTTGATTCCAATTTTGGTTTACGGGCGTCGCGTAAGAGCGCTATCACGTAAAAGCCAAGATTCGATGTCAGATGTTGGCTCTTATGCGGGAGAAGCGATTGAGCACATCAAAACCGTGCAGAGCTACAGCCGAGAAGCCCAAGAGAAAGCGTCGTTCGCACTTGAAGTAGAAAAGGCTTATGAAATTGGTCGTCAACGCGTAAAACAGCGCGCGATTCTTATCTCTGGCGTGATTGTTATCGTGTTCAGTGCGATTGCAGGCATGCTTTGGGTGGGTGGTACTGATGTTATCAACGGCACCATGTCCGCCGGCGATCTGGCTGCATTTGTCTTTTACGCGATTATGGTCGCTTCATCCCTAGGGACAATTTCTGAAGTGATGGGCGAACTGCAACGTGCGGCAGGTGCCACCGAGCGTTTAATTGAGATTCTGCAAGTGGAAAGCCACATCGTTGCCCCAGTCGAGAATCCAACATCGCTCGATAACTTAACGCCAGAAGTCGCTTTTGATAATGTGACCTTCTGTTACCCGTCTAGACCTGATCAACCAGCAACAAGCAACCTGTCGTTAACCGCGCACGAAGGAAAAGTATTGGCGTTAGTTGGCCCATCCGGTGCAGGTAAAACCACCCTATTTGAATTGCTGCAACGTTTCTACGACCCTCAAATGGGTAAAGTGACGCTAGGTGGCGTGAAACTCAATCAGTTTGACCCGAACGAACTAAGAAAGCAGATGGCGCTTGTTCCTCAACAACCCGCTCTGTTCAGTAACGATGTGTTCCATAACATTCGCTACGGCAACCCAGAAGCGACTGATGAGCAAGTGATTGAAGCGGCGAAAAAAGCGCACGCTCACGAGTTTATTCAGAACCTACCAGATGGATACCAGAGTTTCCTAGGAGAGCGCGGCGTAAGGCTGTCTGGTGGTCAACGTCAGCGTATTGCCATCGCGCGTGCCATCTTGAAAGATCCCAACATCTTACTACTGGATGAAGCAACAAGCGCTCTAGACAGCGAAAGTGAGCATCATGTTCAGCAAGCATTGGAAGAATTAATGCGCGGCAGAACGACGATCATCATCGCCCACCGTTTATCAACAATCAAACACGCAGACCAAATTGCGGTGCTCGATCAAGGACAGCTTGTAGACATCGGCAACCACCAGTCGCTCATCAATAGCTGTGAACTATACCAACGCTTGGTTGAACTCCAATTCAAACACCTGAGTGACGAACCAGTTAGTAGCTAACAGCCAAGCCTCTGACAACGTGTGATTTCTAGCTTCAAAAACTTAAATCACACGTGTTGCAGTTTTGTTAAATTAGCGGTAGGGTTTTTATTCCAATGAAGGATAAATAACAATAAGAGAGTTCGCATGGAAGCATTATTATCTGACTACCCGGTAGTAACAGAAATCCCAGTCGCTTGGGGAGAAATGGACGCACTCAATCACGTCAACAACGCTGTGTATTTTCGTTACTTCGAAACCGCTCGCTTAGATTTCTTTAAGCACGTAGAACTGATGGAAGAGATGGCAATCACTAAGGTTGGTCCTGTTCTTGGCGACACTTATTGTAAATATTTCCGACCTGTCACCTACCCTGATACTTTGATGGTGGGTTCACGAGTCACCGACATTCAAGACGACCGCTTTACTATGGAATACGCGATCGTCAGTAAAGCGCAGCAAAAGCTTACGACTGTCGGTACCGCGACTATCGTGATGTTTGACTTTGCATCGAACCAAAAAGCGCTGCTGTCACTGCGTCTAACCAGTGAAATTGAACGAATGAACACGCTAAAAAGCCCATGCTTCAAACAAGAAGCAGTAGCGGAATAAACGACTCGTTAATTCAGACCGAATTAGAAACCTCAGATATAGAAAAAGCCACTCGTTTGAGTGGCTTTTTGTTTGGTTTTTTGAGCCTATTAGCTTTGGGATATAGGTATTGAGAGCTATAAACCTTCCCCCCCTATAGCCGCGAACCCTAAAGAACTTTACCGCTATAGACTTTTAACCCTATAAACCTTGGACCCTATAAACCTTGAACGTACTGAGCGTTAGTACGAATCTCGACAAGTTGCTCTAGGTGTTGTTGTGAGCCTTCAACGCCGTTGATTAAACCTTCGAAGTGCTTGATCAGCTCTACCTTGTCTTGAACTTCTTTAGAACCCGCGCCAATGTTGGTTAGGTCGATAAAGAATTCGTCAAACAGGCCAGAGAAATCCGTTACAGCGTCATGGTTTAGGAACTGCTCATGGTTGTAAATGCTTGGGTAGCCACCCTTCTGTTTATCAACCGCGAACGAGATACCTTTTACGTTAGTAATCGTGGTCGCTTTCTCACACTTCAACATACAACCTGCTTCGATGCTTGGTTTGTTACAGCCTACTGTTCTTTGGAAGAAACATTGGCGGCTAGTCATCATCAAGATTGGGTGGTAAATGCTGTAGAACAGTTTGAAGTTCTCTGGGCGGCGAATATGACGAATCTGACCTTTGTTGATCTCGTTCGAAATGAACGCGCCCGCACAGTTTAGCTCCTCTTTAAGCGTCACTAGTGCGTGAGAGTTTGTCGTGTTCATGAATGGACCTGCAACCCACTCGATACCCATTTCGTAAGCCTTGTATGCGATACCCGTGTTATTAGTCACGATGCGAGCAGGCTTAACGACTTCAAGAATACGAACAGCTTCGTCGTAGTCCTTACCAATCAATACTGCTGGGAACCACGGAATCAAACGTGGGTTTGCCGCTAAGATATCGATGTATTTGTTACAACGCTTCTTAAAGCTTTCTGGGAGCTTGAAGTAAACGTCCGCGTCCGTCACATCACATAGGTGCAAGTCTGCAACGTCAGCGATAAGCATCGACATAGTCGGCTTCTCGTTCACTTTAGGGTGCTGTGGTAGTGCTGGCACTTCAACGTGCTTAATCACTTCAACAGAACCGTTTAGAATGAAGTCAATTTCGTCTTTAAGGTCAGACACCTCTTTCAACGGAATCACTAGCCCAGGGTCCACTTCGCTGAAATCTTGGCTTTCTAGTGTGTGAACCGCACTCTTCACGTTTTTGAATCGCTTCTCAAGTAGCTCTTGAGTGATCGCTTTTTCTTCTGTTGCAGTAAGCAGCGATTTAGATTGCAGGGTGAAATTCTCTTTTTCTGTCTTCACTGCCACCGTAAATGGCTGACCTGCTTTTGCGCTGAAAGACATAGCAACCGGCGTTTTGCGGATATCAAGGAACTTAATCTTGTCACGCATTTCGTCACCAAGTACATCTTTCGCTTCATGCAGCTGTACTGTCGCTTCTTGAATCTGAACCACTGAGATTTCGTTGTTCTTCTCTTTCGCCTGCTCAACCGCATAGTTAATACTGTTATCACGAGGGTTATCGATGAACATGTCTTTCGTTAGGTTGCCCTTAAGGAAAGAGTTCGTGAATTCACGGTTGAACACTTTGTGTAGGTTAGAATCGTCTTCAAGCAACAAACCCTCTTGTACAAAGCTATCGATCTGCTTGCGCCACGTATCTACCACTGTGTAAACGTAGTGTGCGCCTTTAATACGGCCTTCGACTTTAAGCGAGTCTACCTTTGCGTCTACCAGTTCAGGCAAGTCGTAATAGGCAGAGTTGTCTTTTAGGTTCAGTGGGAAGCGGTTACCCGCATTGGTGATTTCATATTCATCACGACATGCTTGGCTACAACGACCGCGGTTACCTGAGTTACCCACACTTACTGAGCTTGAGTAACATTGACCCGAAAACGCGATACACAACGCGCCATGTACGAACACTTCTGTCAGTACATCATGGTCGTGTGCGACTTCGGTCAGCATTTTAATTTCAGGCAGGTTCAACTCACGCGACAAGTTAACGCGCGATGCGCCAATCTTAGACAGGAACTTAATCTGACCTTCGTTGTGTGTGGTTAACTGAGTTGAAGCGTGAACATCTAATGATGGGAAGTGCTTCTTCACTAAGTTAAACAAGCCCAAATCTTGGACAATGATGCCGTCTACCTTGGTGTTCACCAGCTGGTTTAATAGCTTAGTGATGCTCTTCGTTTCGTGCTCCAGCAGCACAACGTTAAGAGTTAGAAAGATCTCACAACCGTATTCATGAGCAAGGCGGATTACCCCGTTCAACTCATCTAACGACAGGTTAGAAGCTCTGTTACGAGCGTTGAAGGTATCTAAACCGCAATAAACTGCATTTGCTCCGGCTACGATGGCTGCTTTAATCGCTTCTACATCGCCACCAGGGGCTAATAACTCAATTTTTCTGCTCATTTTTGAAGTCGCTCACTTACTTATAATTTTTAAGCCGCGTATTCTACCCACATCACGATCTGTTTACCACTGTACAACACTTTTCAAACTCAATGACCTCAACAATGCCTAATCCTTCAGCTCTACCCGTCCTGTACTCTCTTCGTCGCTGTCCTTACGCAATGCGTGGAAGAATGGGCATCGCTTTATCGAAACAACAAGTACTACTAAGAGAAATCGTCACCAAAGACAAGCCTAGTGAACTATTGGCCAGTTCGCCAAAAGGTACAGTTCCAGTTCTAGTGTTATCCGATGGAAAGGTTATTGAGCAGAGCTTAGATGTGATGATTTGGGCGCTTCAACAGAACGATCCTCAAGATCTTCTACGTTCGAGTAACCCTTCGCTCAGTGAGCAAATCCACCAGCTTATTCAACGTAATGACAATGAGTTTATTGGTCACTTAGAGAAGTATCGCGCTTCTGTTCGCTATCGCAATGACGGCATCGAGCAACGTAGGAACTTGTGCGAAGCCTTTATCAGCGAACTTGAGGCTAAGCTCGCCCACCACGACTATTTGTTTGGAGATTTCCCTAGCCTAGCCGACTTTGCCGTAATGCCATTCGTGAGCCAGTTTGTAAGAGTAGAAAAGAAATGGTTTGTGCAGTCTGAATACCAGAACGTCGGGCGTTGGTTGCGATCGCACCTCGAAAGTAAACTTTATACCCAAGTAATGAAACAGTACCCATTATGGAATGACACCAAGCAAGATTGTCTTTTTGGATAATTCCAAATAGCAAAAGAGCCGCTCAAACCGAGCGGCTCTTTTATTTCATTAACTTTTACAGGATATATCAGTGCTCAAAGATTATTGAATCGCAATTGATATCTCGACTTCAGTTTCGCCTTTGTACAGCTCAAAGTCGGTTGTGTACGTTCGTGTATGTGGGCAATCTGGCGCGTTAAAATACGCCCATACTTCTCCCCACAAATCGATCACCGCTTGTGGTAATTCGCCTTGTGCCGAGAACGTCAGGTATTTTCCAGGTTCAATTTTTGTTTCGAGCAATTGGTCAATGTCGTTATCAGTAAGCGCATTGGTACAAGCAATCACATCAAAGTCACCCGTAAAATCTGACTCGTAGTTGGTGTAAACGCCGTATACCTTTGAGTCTGGGGTCAGCTTAGGGAAAGCTTGTTCGAAAAAGCCTTGCCACAATTGCCCTATTTTTGCCTTTGCTGGATCAACCTCGTCGGTATTGTTGGTTCTTACCGAAAAACCATATGCCTTTACCGCTTCTAATATTTGTTCTTTCACTCTTCTATTTCCTAAGCCATTTTAATACATCAACGATTAAGCCAAATCGATTCTAATCTTGGATTTCTTTGTGTCCGCACTTTTCACAAACAACATGGCGAGAAAACTCATCCATAGAGGCGATAAAAGGACCAAGAAACCACCCTTTAATTAAGCCTGCGATAAATTCATGCCGCTTTTGGTTTGGCTTGCCTGCAAATGCACTCTCCTTTCTAACCAAAACAACAACGTGTTGCGTACGATCACGACAAGATGTGCAGTAGCTTTGCTCTATTGAATTACTCATATGTCACCCTATGACGTTTTGAAAGATTTTTGCTTAAAATGAGGGTTGTCGACACACACTTCTAATTCAGTAATTCCCGTCAATACAACAAGTTGTTCTTGACCAGAGACACTTAGCTTAATGCATTCTTCTTTGTCTTGGTTACGCTGGGTATCTAATGCAACACCCTCGACCTGTTCGCCAGAACGTAAAGTGAGCTTAATTGGGTATCTGTGCATACACACAATTTCAATATAATCGTAATCACTGCAACTAATCATAATGCCTCCCATTAATCCACCACACTAATGCGACATACCATTCTATGCAAACTGTTTATAATCAATCATTTACTCATATCACATTGAAACAGCCATACACCATATGATCATGGTTTTAATCATAGTCCCACTTTTGTTATTCACGTTTCTTCTACTCACCTTTGCTTATGCTTTCATTGTTCAGTAGTAACCGAGAACCAGACAATGAAAACCACCAAACACATAGCCCTTTTCATTTTTTGTTTAATGGCGTCAATCATGTCATTCACCGCGAGTGCCGCGACAGCGAATGATGCGAGCCACTTCGCCAACGGCAAGACCAAATATCGACAGCTTTGCCAAGCGTGTCATGGTGACAAAGGTTTAGGTGATGGACCAACAACAGCATCTCTGCCAAGCAAACCCGCCAATATTCCCAATAAGCTTGGCGAATTCTTTACGACAAAGAACTCCTTGGTTGATGAGATTTTAGAAGGCAATATCGAGGAAGGTATGCCCGCATGGCAAGGCGTTATCACAAAGCAAGATGCGATTGATGTTCTTGACTACATAGCGACAATCCAACGATAACTGTTATTCGGTTCACGTTTAAACACAGTTCTTACTTAATAACGTTCGTTTTATTGCGCTATCTATTCGATTGATTAAACTGAAATTATTGGACAGTGAATAATACGGAACGTTATGAACTCAACCCCCTAGCCACAAGTGCTCTCGTGCTGGTCTCTACAACAGCAGGTGCGGTGAGTTTTATCGACCAAATCGATGGTCACTTGGACATGGGTGAATACCTAGCTGAAAATGCCCATGGCTTTTTACCCGTCCCGATTCTCATTACAGAGCCAGCGGTTGGCTACGGTGGTGGTTTCACCGGTATCTTCCTTCATGAATCAGAAGAGCAGAAAAACACACGCAAAGCACTGGCGGAGAAGTCCCTTGACGGCGGCGCACAACTCTTAACACCTGCAATCACCGCGGTCGGTGGCTTTGCGACAGAAAATGGCACTTGGATGGCATTTATTGGTCACAAGCGCAGCTGGAAAGAGGATTCGATACGCTACCTTGGTGGTTTAGGTTATGGCGATATCAACATGACTTTCTACCGACAAAGTTCTCCCAATGCCCTTTCTCCACTCGATCCAAATGAAGGTATCGAGCTTGGTTTAAAAGGCATGGGAGGGATACAAAAGCTTCAATTTAGAATCCAAGACTCGCCATGGTTAGTTGGCCTATCTCAACAGTTTTTTGCACCTAAATTGTCACTCAATAACCACCCTAAAGCACAAGAGATCCTAAACAATATTGGGAATACCTCACCTACCTCATCAGGCTTAGGTTTAATCGCGGAGTACGACAGTAAAAACAGCTTTCTAAATCCAACTCAAGGCTATAACTATGTCGCTGAGTATCTATGGTTTGGCGATGGACTTGGCAGTGATTACAACTACCAAACGTTCAATCTTGAAGGGCTGAACTATTGGGAACTCAACAAGGAATGGAATCTCGCGTTGCGCGGACAATACAAATCCTTGTCGACTGATGAACGCTTTCTCTCACCTCAATACTATCCAGACATTCAGTTAAGGGGGATTGCGAGAAACCGCTATCAAGGAGAGCATACCTTTGCGGCAGAGGTGCAAGTAAGCAAACAATGGACGCCACGTTGGTCTACCGGTGTGTTTACTGGGATTGGTTATGCTGGCGACAGTGACAGCGATATGTTCGAACAAAGCTCACACGCAGCGTATGGCGTTGGTTTCCGATACCTTATCGCAAGGCGTTATGGCCTGATTTCAGGGATTGATATTGCGTTCAGCGAAGAAGATACCGCACTCTACTTTCAAGTCGGAGCCGGTATCTAGCTAAATCACGGTTCAATGTACCAAGCAGAAGATGCTAAGCAAAGGTTTTCCAATACTGGTACAAGCCATCGATATCAGAAGAGCACATTAAGGTCATTGCACCTTTGATTTGCTCTTCATTCCATTCCCACCACTCCATTTCTAGCAACTGCGCAATTTCAGTTTCACCAAAACGATAGCGGATATGACGAGCTGGGTTAGAACCAACAATTGAGTACGGCTCAACATCTTTGGTTACAACTGCGCGGCTGGCGATAATGGCCCCATCGCCAACCTTTACGCCACTCATGATCATCGCTTCTGTGCCAATCCAAACATCATTGCCAATCACAGTGTCTCCAGAACGTTTAAAGCCGTCGATTGCCCCTTCAAATTTTTCATCATCTTGATAAAAAAATGGGAATGTACTGACCCACTGGTTTTGGTGACCTTGATTGCCTGCCATCATAAACACGGCACCAGAACCAATCGAGCAGTAGCTACCGATGATCAACTTGTCGATATCAGTTCGGTCAGGAAGCAGGTAGCGCGCACAATCATCAAAACTATGCTTGTGATAGTAGCCGGAATAGTAACTGTGCTCACCCACGATGATATTTGGGTTGGTTACTTGTTCTTTAAGTGATTTACCCACGAATGGGCTTTCAAAATAGTTATTCATATTTGTACTCTTAGTTTCGTTCTTTTAGTTGGGTACTCTTTATTGCGTTATGATTCTAACTAATTTCCATTTTTGCGTAAAAGCCTTAGTACCCTAACGCCCACCAGCAATATCAATAAATGACCCTGTCACATAAGAAGCTTCATCTGACAATAACCAAGCGATAGAGTTCGCGACTTCTTCTGGCGTACCACCTCGTTGTAGTGGCAATTGTGAAGCCAACCTATCCACTCTTCCTGGCTCACCACCATCGGCGTGCATTTCAGTATAGATACAACCCGGCCTTACGCCATTGACACGGATGTTTCTTGACGCCAGTTCAAGGGACAAACCTTTAGTAAGGGAGTCCATTGCACCTTTCGAAGCTGCATAATCTACGTATTCGAATGGCGCTCCGGTACGTGAAGCCGCAGACGATACATTCACAATCGAGCCAGCACCATCCGCTTGCTTGATAAAGGCTTTACTGCAGAGGAAGCAGCTCGACACATTTGACTTCATTACCTTTTCAAAGCGATCAAGCTCAATATCTTCTAATGCAGATTGAGTGAATAAGATGCCCGCATTGTTTACCAAATGAGTCACAGGCCCGAGTTTATTGCGTGCAATTTCAAACAAGGATTTAACGTCTGATTCAACCGAGACATCAGCACGCACACTGATAGCAGTGCCGCCTTGTTCTCTAATTTCGCTAACTAGCGCTTCAGCTCTTGATTCATTTTGGATGAAATTGACACAAACCGCATAGCCTTGTTTTGCTAATAGCTTAGATGTTGCAGCACCAATACCTCGGCTTCCTCCAGTAACGATTACGACCTTGTTCATGAACTCTCCTAACTTGCTGACTTTCAATTTATCTGATTGTTGTTATTCACGTACGCTACTGTGCGCTCGTGTTGTGGCATTTGAGGTTATTGATTGAGTGATTCAGGGCTGACTAACTGAACCCATTGTGAGCGCCACTCTTGCGGAGCAAAGCCATCTGGCCAAAACTCGATTTGCTTTTGGATCAAGCCGTCAACCACGGTATGGAAGGTAATCACACGGTCATTGAGAACACTGTCAGTCACCGACACATCGGTAACAACAGTATCGCCCTCACATACAATCGAGTTGAGCGTAAATTTCCATACATCATTTGCTGGGTATTCAGAGTTGATCGCTGTGAAGTTATCTCGCCCGACGGTTAGCTCAGATGACTGTGGCCAATAACCTTGGAAATCCTCCGCCAACCATTCGCTCGCTTTTGCAAAATCGTTAGTACGCATTGCATCCCAAAAATTTAGCACCACCTCTTTTGATGTCATTACCTAATCCTTCATGTTCGCTATTATTCTGATTTAACACACATTAACGTTAGAGCTAGGCTTCAGCAAATACCGAGCTTAAAATAATACTAAAACCTTGTCAGGCCGCATGTTTTTGGTCATGGCCTCCATTCTACAAATCGTCTATTTTTCATCGCGAGCCGTGCAGATTAAGTTGCTGTCAATACTCCACACCGATCGACATTACCGTGTAAAAAAGATTGCTGTCTATGTTTGGATCTCAGCTTTATCAATTGGAATATATGCGTATAATCCCCCGCTCCATGCGCCATCAACATGAATATGAGCGCAATTACACTATTTCTGAATGAGTACCCCATGTCGAAACTATTTTTCAAAGGCCGTATCGAAACAAGACAAAACCACGTTCTTGCAGGCTATAACGTAAACCGCGATGTAAAAGCGGGTACTGAAGAAGCACCAATCAAAGTAACGGTTCAAAACGAAGCTCGCAAAACTGAGATCGAAACACTGGCTGCAGAGCAAAAGTTCTTTATAGATATCACGATAGAAGCGCAACAAGAAGAGAACACCGTCGAGCTTGATACATTCCTAAACAAGCCAAAAACGATGACGTTTGAAAAGACACCTAACCGCAACGACCCATGCTCTTGCGGTAGCGGTAAGAAATATAAGAAGTGTTGCGCTTAAGACTTCTAAATTGAATTGCCAATAGCAAAACGAAATACAACGGGAAGATCGCTGAGATCTTCCCGTTTTTATTTACTTAAACCCTTCATCAATCTAGATGGTCCGGCGTCTCTAAGTAGGTACCGCATCGAGTGCATTTGTAATCTCCCGTTGCTCCATTGGAAATAAACCCAGACAAGATTTGCATCAGCAAGCCTGGTTTCTTCTCATCTTGTGGTGCTTTTTGTGCTTGGCTACTGAACAAAGTGTATTTGTGCAATGTTAGCGCTTTGCAGCTACAACAAAATGCTCGTGTTTGTTCGCTTCCATACATCCTATCTATAATCCTATTGATAACAGAGACTTAAGATATATGAATATGACATAGCTTCAATTAATCTCAAGGCATTTTATAGAATCAAAGATGCATATAACAAATATGGCAACCATGAAAAAGTCAGTCAATCAGTTACTTGTTTATGCACAAAACTGTTTAACTCGCTCACACTTCTTATGATGTGAAGCTCTTACTCTTTCGCACGTAGTTCTAAGCGCGACCTAATCAAGATTTCGTTTTAGCAACCGTCGCCTCAGACAACTTACTAAGCACACCTGAAATCTTCTTAATCACCTCGTCACAGCCATTTATCGCGTGACGCTCTACCAAGTAATTAGGATCGTTGTAAGACAACCATACTTTCTTATTAGAATCCTCCGTGACTAACACCTTCTGCGGTAAATCTATCGCGACTTCTTGAGCGCATTGCATTAATGGTGTCCCTACTTTCGGGTTACCAAAGATGATGACTTCCGTTGGTCTCAATTCAAGATCGACCTTACTCGCGTTTTTCTGATGGTCGATTCTTGCAAACAAGGTTAAACCTTTGCTTTTGGCCATTTCTTCAAAACGGTCTGCCGTCTCTTTCACTGAGTAATTACTTTGGTACTTTATCAAACCATCGGAAGCGGCAACTGAAAAGGATGCAGAAAGTAGAATGGCGCATAGTGGTAGTAATTTTTTCATCGTCACCTCTGAGATTTAACCTAATCAAACTTACATTCATAGCGCCATCTAACGTCGTGGCGTAACCTAACTCAGTATAGACAGGTTTATGAGAGGATCACCTTTCCAATACATCCTATTATTAGTGTTAATACATGTACCCTAACCAATCGACGTTCCCAGATGGCCAACTGACACCGCTGATCGATTTGACATACAGGTCGTCAACTTCCTCGACCGCGATGCCATAACTTAGATGCTCATTGAGCCTTAGCCAAGAATGGTCGGCAACGACTCGGTTGTAACCGTGCGATGAATAAAAGCTGTGTAACTCGGAGATTAAGATAATGAAATCAACATCCCTCTCCTTTGCATAAGCATCGAGTTCAGAAAGCATTGTTGAACCAAGACCTTTACCTCGAACGTCCTCGGCGATACAAAAATCAATAACACCTAGAACTTTAAAAGCATGACCGCCAACGTTGATCATTCGATAATCAAGGCCAAGATAACCAACCAACTGTCCTTCATGGTGTTTCAGAGCGCGCATATGAGGGAGTTGTTTGTAGTATGAGCGTTGAACCTGATGCTCTGGGAATGCACTGTTCCTGAGTGTCGTAATCGCTTGATGCTGCTCTTTACTTACTTCAATTTCAGATATGATTTCCATGCACTTCCTTGCTCCAAATGGATTCCCGAGACACGATGAGACTAGAAGTTAGTAACCCAAGGTCCCCGCAGCTCAAAGGTCTGATTATCAAAGTCGATACTCCCTTGAACGCCAAGTGGCGTGACTAACATTGGATGAGTGTGGCAGCTATCAAATCCATACAATATCGGCACGCTTTTCCCTTTTAACACTTCAAGAAGCACATCGAGTGGCGTTCGTCCGGTCCCTTTATTATCGAACAACTCATGCTTACCTAAGATGATGGCGCTCACCTTATCAAATACTCCGCAAGCCAATAGGTGTGCAAAAGACCGCTCTACGGTTTCAATACCCTTCAATGAGTCCTCGATAAGAAAAATATCGCCATCGAGAATTTCGGGCATATATTGGCTACCCCATATCCCAGCCATCGTACTCAAGTTACCACCAATCACTCGGCCACTGACTTTTCCTTTGCCGATAAACTTCCATTCATTGTCGTAGACTGGCTTCGCGGAGTTCTGAGTTTCCCAATCATGTTTAATATCCGTCCATACCTTGGGCATGCTGTATTGATGTTGACTTGTACTCTCGCACAACAACTCACTAAATGATTGGAACGTTTGATCAACCAGCGGTGGAAACTCACCAAATGAGGCAACAAGTGCCGGGCCGTAAAACGTTACTAACCCAGTTTGGGCATGAATCGCCAATAGCAACGCGGTTACGTCGGAGTAACCGATGATGATCTTTGGATCCTTTTTGAGTGACTCATAATCAATATACGGTAATAACGAGTTGCTATTGTTGCCGCCAATTGTAGACATAATGCAGCGTACTTCAGGATCTCGAATCAGTTGGTTTAGCTCTTCGGCTCTTGCTTGAATAGAGCCAGAACGGTAGCCATCAGACTTCCCCGTCAATGAGCCTTCAACCAAGGTGAAACCTTTCGATTCCAAGTAGTTTTTAGCGCGGGCAAACCGATTGGGAGCGAACACTGTCGCAGGGGAAGACGGTGAGAAAAAACCAATTTTGTCACCGATGTTTAAAGCCTTTGGGTAAATCACTTCCTTTGTCCTCCATAACAAAAAGGAAACTGCAGAATGAGCCTTGTTAGCTGAAGTTTTAGATGCTAAAAGTTAGGTATCAACTGAAACAAAATTTCATAATATCAATGCCATGACTTGGTGCCGCACTTTTCACACTGATATTGATATTCTTGGTCTATGAAAAATCCAGGCGTGTCTTTGTCGTCTTTAAAGAGCAGGTTTACGATATACTCCACCATCATCCCTATTTTCCACTGCCTTGCTTCTGATTCCGCCTGCTCCTTTTGCTCCTCAACAGAGCTGCTCATAGCAAGGTGTGGAGTCATTGAGTTACAGTTTTCACAGTAGTATGGGTGTTTAATGTACTTACTATCAATCATTTATATAAACCAATACGCATTTATAAAGTTGATTGCATAGTAACAATCTAACGTTGGATTATCTAACTTATTATATTGATCGACGTCTCATGGCATGTAGTTACGCAGCAAGAGGCGACAAGAGTGCCATGGCTAACGTGTCAACTTGCTAATGAAGGTTAACTATAAATCGAGCTTCTTAACTGTGACGGAGTATGTCCACATATCAGTCTCGCCATCACCAAAGCTCATACTCGCTTCACCACCCTCATGCTTGAGCACGAAGTCTGGCATCTCACTGTAGCTTGATCCACTTTCATAAGTACATGACATCGTGGCCGATAGAAGAATCGTGTTGTCGTCATCTTCAGAGAGCGTTCCAGTATACGAACACTCATCAACGCTCGTGGTAAGCGTCTGGCCAAGGTAATCAAACTTAACAGATGGAAAGTCGTGCTTTAGGGATTGCTCTTCCACTGCAACGGTCATTTCATAACTAGTGCTTGGTAATTCACTATCAGCGAATACACTGCTTGATAGGCCAAGCAGCGATAACGCAAAGATTCTATTTTTCATTAATTGATGTGTTCCTTTTAAACTTGAGGCTCTTCGCATAACGTCATGGTAGAGCCACAATTCTTTATTACATACGCTTGGGTGGAAACTTCTTTGTCATGCCTTGGCTAGCTGGAGATACAAGCTTATAACCGAGCTTTTCATAAAACACCGGTTCATCAGCAATCATGGAAACATACGACCCTTCCAGTGCAACAGAAGATAGGTAATTATCGATATATTCCATCACTTTTCTACCTAAACCCTGCCCTTGATAGGTTGGATCGACTGCAACATCAACCACTTCAAAATTACACGCGCCATCGCCAACAACACGCCCCATCGCAATGAGTTGGTCACCATCTCGAATAGAAATGCCGTATAAACTATTTGGTAAAGCGATTGTGGCTGCCTTCAGTGACTTCGGTGATAATTTTGCTTTCACTCGCATCTCACAAAACTCGGCTGGATTAGGGACTTTCTCTTCGTAATTGAACGCCATTCTTACTACTCCTTTTAATGAGCTGTGAGAATACACACGACAACTGTGTAAATAAACAGTGCCTAGATATTTTGATGAGAATGTCACAATCTAAAGGGCATATCAGCGCCTAAAAGGTGTGGATGATGTCATTCCTTTTCCATCACCCTTGGCAATCTGGATTTAAATTTACTTCAATAACCCTTGGTCGGCGACGGCTTCAAGTTGAACTTCTAGTTCGCTCCACAGTGCCTTGCTGCCTTTAGAAATGCGTTCACCGTTGAATGTCAGTACCTTATCTTTAGATATATTGTGCTTCTTCCAGCTATGACCGCCACCATGGATGTTATGAAGTAAAGGGGGCACTCTATCGATCGCTTTACCGAACCTTGCTTCCGGTGACTCACCCGCTTCAAATTCTAGCCATAACTCCAAATATTCGGATCTTAGATGGCTCGGCAATGCCCCAAGCAAACGCTCGACACAGTTTCTCTCTTTAAGTTTGTTTTCTTCCGTTTCACTGGCGTAAATAATCGTGTCACCTGCATCGATTTCACCGAGATCGTGTATCAGCAACATCTTCATCACTCGGGTTATATCGATCTCTTCATTCGCATAGTCTTTCAACATCAGAGCACTCAAACAGACATGCCAGCTATGCTCAGCGGAGTTTTCATAGCGATCCAAACCAACTGGCTTCGTTTGTCTATGAACATCCTTCAACTTTTCCACTTCAGCCATGAATTGCAAAATGCCTTTGATTTCTTCCACGATACGCTTCCTTAACTTGAATTGATGTTTTAGATATACGACTGATGCACAGGGTTACAGTGAACGTCTTTACCCCCACCGAACCGACATCTTGTAGTAAGAGACTCCTGATTTTGGAATTCAACGCCTTCAACCTGCATCTCAAACCTTTGATAGAAACCCAAAGCGGTTGTGCGAGCATCACACCAAAAATAACTCACTTTATCCGCTTGTAGATCTTTGATGATGTGCGCGATCACCTTAGAGCCAACACCCTGCCCTTGGTATTCTGGCAATGTAGCGAACTTACGTAGCCTGGCTTGCTTCCCTTGAACGTAAACAGACGCAACACAAACTAATTGGTTATCAATATAAGCACCATAATGCGAGGCATGCTCATCGCCTTCTACCGCACAAAACGACATTGGTTTGTTTGGCCAGAGTACTTGGTGACGAATGGGCAGCACGTTATCCGCTGAAATTTTGGTTATGTCCATGTTGCTCCGGTGCTATTTGGTGTTGGCTTGTAAGATTCAGGTTTATCGATTTGCCATCGGGTGGTCTGGGTTTAATTGCAGAAGATCCCATAGGTTTCCATAAAGGTCTTCGAATACCGCCACTGTTCCGTAGGCTTGCTCTTTCGGCTCTCGAACGAATTTGATTCCCAGAGACACCATGCGTTCATAGTCACGCCAAAAATCATCGGTATTTAAGAAGAGGAACACACGGCCACCAGCTTGGTTGCCGATAAAATCCAATTGCTCGGGCTTGGATGCTCTCGCCAATAGTAGGCTTACACCGTGTGAATTGGGTGGAGCAACTACAACCCAACGCTTATCTTCTTCTGGTAAGTAGGTATCTTCGATAAGCTCAAACTTGAGTTTGTTCACGTAGAAATCTAGGGCTTCATCGTAGTCTTTTACGACAAGTGCAATATGGACAATATTTTGTTTCATAACATACCTTGTTGAGGGTGTCGGATGTAATTGACATGTTCCCTCCTTAGAACAAATGCCACTTTAAATTTTAAACTTCTTAGTCAAACGACCAGCTACAGCTGCCAAAAACCGAGTTCAACACCACTTTGAATGACAATGGCACACATTCCGTGACGTGGTAACTCCATTGGTGGAACTGCTACTTCAGCACCCAACTTTTCAGCTGCGTTTACTGCCGCTTCAATGTCTTTCACTAGCGTGTAATGGCGAACGACTGGCTCCTCAGTTTCACGAAGTGGTCCCCTTACGCCAATCACTCCACCATTAGAGAGCTAGCACCACCTAAGTTCAAATCCACATCACTAAACTTCACATCGTAGATCTGCGCGTAAGTCGCACAAACCGTATCTACTTCAGAGGTAACAATTTCAAGATATTGAACTTTCATGGCCATTCCTTTGATTCCCAGTTGCCTTTTGATAAACAGATTTTAGTTAAGCGTTAATAGCTCCACGCATAATGAACTGTGGCCCAGCGGCGCCACCAAGGTACTGTTCATTGGTATCTTCAAAACCACCTTTAACATAGCACCTATAGGCTGAGGGGTTTTTACAATTAACCGTTAAGTAAATCCATTCATACCCTTCGTAATTGGCTGCTAGATAAGGAAATAGCGCTTGCACCGCGCCAGTACCTAGCCCCTTTCCTTGTTGGTTTTTATCAAGTGCAAACGCCCTTAAGCCAACACTACCTTCAGGGCAAAATTTGTAGCCCGCTGGGTAAGCAACATCAAGCTTAAAGAAGCCCACCACCTCACTGCCATATTTAATAATGTGTAGATGCGTGGTCTCGCTGCCATCTGACAGAAAGTCCGCTGCTGTTCCTGCGAATTTAACCTGTTCATCCGCAAGCTGAATTTCGTTAACTTGCTCAATATGAGCATCATTAAGTCTTTCTATAGTAATCATTATTATTCCTTTATTCGCTATCTAGTCGTGTCTCATTACAAGCGATATTTTTACGAATGCCGCGTAAACCAATCAGGTTTCCAAAAGGGTCCTCGACTTGGCACATCGTCAACCCGCCTTCAATCTCCATTGGACCTCGGTATAACTGAGCCCCAATTAACTGAAAATGCAAAAGTGACTTGTCAAAGTCCTCTGTAGACCAATAAAGGACTGTCCCCTTTTTGCCAGAGCCAACTTTCCCATCCGCTTGCACAATCTCAATAGAAAAACCATTGATATCTAGAGTCGTAAAGTCAGAAGACGGATGATAGGTGGCGACAGACTCAGGAAAGGCCGCTTGATACCAACTTAGTCCCTGCTCTATGTTTGGGACATGAATCAGAATTGCTATTGGTTTGCTCAAGTTAGTCTCCTGATTGACTTGGATGTTTTACCCTTTCGTCTGTAATGTCATTGTTAGTTCAGACACCGACTGACCATCAATTCGATAGTAGTCTTCCATTTCGCCGACAACCGTAAACCCTGTTCTCAAATAAAGATTTTTAGCCGGAAGGTTGTTTGACAATACATTAAGGTCCAGCCAATCAATCGCTTCGCTCTCTCGGCAGTATTGAGTCGCCACATTCATTAGCTTGGAGCCTAAGCCTTGCTTTCTCACACTGCTGTCGACGCCCATTCCAAGCAACACACGGTGAGAACAGTAATTACCATTATGATGGCGCAAGTCGATATGGCCACGAATAGCACCATTCGAATCTTTAGCTAACCAAATTTTTCGCCAGCCATTCTCTCCAAACTCAAACTTAAACCCATCAGAAAAGCGAGCCTTATGTGCTTCAGACATTTTACACTCTGACTTTGAGACTGGTTGGAATAGCGGTGTCTCTTCTAATGCGATTTCTGACAACTGTGTATCCAGATGTACGAACAAACTCTCTAAATCAGAGTGTTGTGCTTCTACTATTTTCATTACTACTCCTATTCAAACTTCGCCTCAAATGGCAGAAATGTTTTATCGGGTTACTCATTGTGCATCGTTAATGCCAAGCCTTAAGAATCAACACCAATCCAAAGCAATGCCCCACGTGTCAGTTAAAACTCGTCACAAGTATCTCTTGAGCTCCTATCTGGAAAATCGAAATTAAGATTATTATCGTCTTCCAAGATAAACAGAACACGCCCATTCTCAACGCCCGTTTCATTTCTATCAGAACATCCGAGAAAGAGCTCCCAGTCGAACGCATATTCAAGACGATACTGGTTATAATTCACATGTTGTACGCTTTTGATTTTGATTCCGTTGACCACATGTGCCATATCATCGATGTACGACAGGTCTGGTACCAGTCGGTCCTCAAATTTACTCTTATTTTCAGTTAAAAAATCGGCGAGCTCAAAGCATAGTTCCGAGCCATGAACCAAAGGTTGAGATTTATGGATAAACAACATTTCCCAATATTCCTGTAGCGAGTTGCAGTGAAGATACAAAGATCAGCGCAAAAATGCGGCTTTCACCCTGTTAAACAACGACCTTTGCATAACCATGTCTGTCCATATCTACCACCTCAACGGTGATCGATGCTCTGCTGAGGGACAAAGACAGCAATTGCGTCATCACTGTCTCAGAAAGCATTGCTTTGTCTGTGTCACTTCGGCCAGACAATATACGCACAGTCACATGGATAAAATCTTCTTTTTCTGTACCCGTTTGGTAGTTCTCATAAGCGATACTTCGAACTTTAATGTCTCGTCCATCGGCTTCGAATAACTCTGAGTTCAGTGCTCCTAAAAACACTTTCTTGTTCAGTTGCTCGGCGTTAATCGTCGACGAGTGTTCGATAATACAATGAGGCAAATCTTACTCCTTTGGTTAACCTGGTATTTGTTATGTGCCGCTTTTTCTGACTATATCGATCCGTTAGGCGTTACTGTTACCCGAGCTATTAAACGAATACATACGCACTTCATCACGTGGAAACCAGCCTAACTTTTCATAGAATTTCTGAGCGTTAATATTATCGTTATACACGAATAAATGTGTCTTGGAGACACCTACCCCAGCCAATGCGTTAACCGCTTCAGTTACTAGTTGGCAACCTAGATTTTGTCCTCTAAATTCAGTACTGACCGCTAGGTGCTGCAAATATCCACGACGGCCATCCGTCCCTACTAACACCGCACCAACCACGCCTTGTTTAGACTCTGCAACGAAGCTCAAGCCGGGGTTACGCTCGAGATAAGTTGCAATGCTCTGTTTTGAATCTGCATCGCGAATGCTCATACCTTCGGTTTCGCACCATAAGTTAATCACAGAATCATAATCGGCGATGCACATCTCTCGAATATTAATCACTTCACTTTCCTTGTGTCTGTTTGTGTTCATCCTTGCCCTATATGATTACTCTGTTAGCGACTTGGTGAGAAACGCTAATGATGAGTCTAGAGGATAATTCTCAAGCACCATTTGGCATTGGTAGCCATGCTTCTCATAAAAAGGTTTGGCCTGAAAACTTAACGTGTCGACCAGTGATGACGTACAGCCTTGAGACTGTGCGTACTCTTCTAGGTGTTGCAGTAACTGGCTGCCGACCTGCTTGTCTCTCATTGAGTCATCGACCCAAAGAAACTTGATCAATAGCCAGTTTCCCCAAAGATCCGCAATAACACCACCAACCTTAACACCCTCCTCCATGGCGTAATAGCCTACTTGAGATTTAGGTATGCCTTCAAGAAATGGCGTATTGTGTTTGATTAGACCAGCGCGAACTTCGTTGATGTCACTATCTGATGGGTCGGTATCTAACGCGTATTCCATTTGCTACGTACTCCTAGTCTGTCGAGTTGTATAAAATGACTCATTCATTATTGAAATTTCTGCCGGGGCAACAAGCCAACCTTCAAACTTTTTGGCGATCTCTTGCGTAGCTTGGGGTATGAGCACCTGACGATAAAAAGGTGATGGAACAGATTAGGGTTACAGTCCATATGGTTGATAGATACTCAAAGAGACATTTCTTCATATGTATTGATGATTTTTATGGTGTCACTTAGGTCATTCTTTCCATTGAACTCATGCTAGATTGCAACAACATCACAACCACTTGCTTTACCTGCTTGAATACCTGCAGCTGAATCTTCAAACACGATAGTCTGTTCTGGTGAAGCGTTAAGCCCAGACAAAGCAAGATTGTATGCTTCGGGATCAGGCTTATGCTTAGTCACATGTTCCTGTGTGATAACTAGGTCAAAGGTATCTTCAAGCTTTAACGAGGTTAAGATATTTTCAACCATCCAAGTTGCCGCAGAGCTCACCACACCGCATTTTTTGCCAGCAAGTTTCAAGCTGTTGAGATAAGCCTTAGCACCATCATTCAATTCAAGTTGCTCACTTAGCATTTGCTCATCATTGTACTTTCTAGTTGTCGCTAATCCTCGAGGTAAGAATATGATCTTCCCATTTCCCTGCGATTTTCAGGTATTTCCTGGCGTAGCCTTCCTTTTCAAAACCAAGCTTAAACAAAACCTTTTCACTCGCTTTATTACGTGGCATATAGGTCGCCATAATTCTATTGAGACCGACAACGTCAAACATGTATCGAAGTGTGACCTCAAGAATTTCAGTCATAAAACCTTTACCTTCATATTTTTGTGCCATGTGATAGCCCAAAAAGCATGCCTGAAAAACACCTCGAGCAATGGCGGTGTAACTGCAGACACCGACAACTTCTCTCGTTTCTTTGTCGATTGCGACAAATTTAATTTCTTTCCCGCTCTCGAATAACGCTTCACTGGCATGACAAAAGTCTTCCCAATACCCCAAGGTATAGAATTGCTCGTCACGCATGGGAGACCAAGGAGCTAAATGACAGCGATTTTCTAGGTGATATTGTAAAAGCGCTGCTGCGTGTTGCTTACCCATTGCTTCAATCTGAGTTCGTGCCGTTTCTAACATTTCAACTGCTCACCTTTTTGGTGTACCAATCCGCATTACTTTGGTTCGCTTGAGAAACCCAATGTATTAGGCTTATAACCCAATGCATCTAAATCGATACCTTGCTCTGAAAGTAACTTCTCAAATAAAGGCAACAATGGACCTAAGTTTTCATTTAGAGTATCACGCACCGTGTCAACGACGACTTGAGTGCCACGCTCGATTTCGATATTGACGAAGTTACCTACTGATTTCGATGAGAAGACGGTCATTCGACGGGTTTCTGGGATCAACCAAACCTCAAACCACCCTTCGACTTTATTAACGTCAGAAACGGTTAAGCTAGCCCCATTGATTGCAATATAACCTTTCGGGAATACATATCTTTTCCACTCATTAGGAAGAGCTAGGCGCACGCAGTAGTTATCTTCAATTTCGGATATTTGGATAATCGCGACATTAAAGTCAACGTGACCAGAAAGTGGGTGACCACCAATTTCAGCGCCGTCTCTTGCCGCCCTCTCGGCGTTCACTGATTGACCAACTTCATACTTGCTTAGCGTGGTAATTAATAGGCTTTGCAACATGACGTCAAACTTTACTCGAACGTCTGACAGCAACTCAGTAACGGTCAAACACACACCATCAATTGCGATACTGGCGCCAATTTCCAACTCGTGACAAAAGCCTGTCGGAAACTCTATGACAAACGTTCTTATTCCATTGTTATCGCTCACTTCAGCAATGTTAGCAACGGTTTGTACAATACCTGTAAACATATCTTCCCTGTTATTGTGTTTAGTTTTGGTACAAAGTGACGTTTGACTCATACCCAACGCCACTGGCCTAAATGAAAAATCGGTTACTCAACACAGAACGGCTTACGCACAAAGCTTTGGTTGGTCAATCTCAGGCTTTATGTTTTTTGTAAGCGCGGTGTCATTCAATTGCTGAGTGATCAAGTAAGTTATCGGTGTGCAATTTTCGGGTAGCTCATCATGCTCAAACCAACGTAACTCTTGGCATAAATGGGGCTCAGCATTCTGTATGTCGCCAGCCCATTCATGGCATAAGTAGAAATAGTGACAAATGGGTAGCTCTGGATCAGAGACAATCGCGAACAATGCTAAGTTACCAACGTCAACTGCGACCTCTTCTCGCGCTTCGCGCTCTGCTGCGGTCCGAGGTAACTCCCCTTGCTCTATTCTTCCAGAAGGGAATCCCCAGTATTGGTCGAACGCATCAGTATTTTGACGAAAACCCAGTAAAAATTTGGACCCTGATACAAAGATAATTTGAACTATATTTTTCATAAATATTACAGTGTCGAATGATAATATTTAACCATCTCGTCTTGATTGATCGCTTGGCCTTCAGATTTTTGTTGATCTTTAAAAATCTGTGCCAGTGAAGGTAGAATAGAACGCTCGACTTTAAACGTATCAGACCAAAGCTTGCCTCTCATTACCGCCTTAGCGCAATGAAAGTACATAGACTCTACGGCGATTTTAATCACGACTTTTGGGGCTTTCTTCCCGTCAGGACAAGCGGCAAGCAAATTTGGATCGGTATGAATGCTGGCTTTACCTTTAAGACGTACCACTTCATCAATCCCATTAACCATCAGCAGTAATCCAACTTCTGGGTTATTGATGATGTTTTTTAAACCATCAATTCGATTGTTTCCCGAACTGTCAGGTATTAGGACCGTTGACTCATCGACAATCTTAATAAAACCGGGCTCACCGCCTTTTGGAGACAGATCCCCAAAGCCTTGAGAGTCTGTCGTCCCCAAAACCGCGAAATGACAATGGTTGATCAAAGTAATCGCATGGGCATCCAGTGCTGGAAGTACTTTATTTTTAGCCCTTTTACTCGGCTCGGCATAAAGCTCATTTAATTGTTCTAATGTTTTTATTTCACTCATTGTTAAGCCTCTTCGTGCACTTTTGTGCATCTAATTTTCACTATAATTACAAATTTTTTAATGACTCGCGCAGTTTCTCCATACTTTGGATGCCGAGTTCACTACTTTTCCAACCAAACTGATCGCCCTCAAATCTTGGAAAGATATGTAGATGATAATGAGACAACTCATTAAACTCACCGTTATTTTGCAAGAATGAAATACCATCAGGTTTAAATGCCTCTTCAATACGTCGATACACCTGCCTAGCGACAGAATGAATTTCAGTGAGAACAACTTCTGGTACATCGATATAGTTGGTGTAAGGGTGTGTGGGACAAATCAAAATATGCCCAAAGTTGATCGGATTGTGGTCAGCAAACGCAACCACATCATCAGATTCGTAAACTATGACAGCCTCCATTTCGCGGCGAACAATTTTTTCGACTATTGTCATTTAAAATCTCCAAGTTTCAGTGTTGAGCACTTACCTTCTTAAAGGGCTATAGGCCGTACATCGCGCTTCATTACTTTTTGAGTGACTTGTACATGATGTAGCTGTTAATTGGACCAAATTTAGGATGCTTATATGCCTTTGGAATGGCACCGATAATACTAAAGCCAAGCCTTTCCCAAAGTTTGATTGCCGTTTTGTTCGTCGACACTACACTGTTGAATTGCATCGCCTCAAAGCCTAATTCAATCGCGACTTGTTGAGAGTGTTCGCACAAAGACCGAGCAATTCCCTGCCCCCTTGCCTCTTCGGAAACCATGTAACCGCAGTTACAAATATGACCGCTTGGACCCATTGCATTAGGCTTTATGTAATACGAGCCTAAAACAACGTCATTCTCGGTATAGACATAAGTTTGTGATGGCTGTTCACACCAAACCGAAAAGGCTTGTTCCATCGTCATTTCCGGATCAAATGCGTAGGTTTCTTGCGCTTGAATCACAGCCGAGAAAGTAGGCCAAAATGACTCAAAGTCAGATTTAGACATTTCCCTGATCATGAATTTCCTCCTAAACCAAATTTATGGCAACACGGATTCTACTACCACCAAGTTGACACATTGATGTGGTACTTATTTATCGGAGGCGCCCTGTTAATAATTAGTATGTTAGGAAAGGAGAACACAGCAGCAAAAGGTCAAAACTGAGTGGTTAGAAGAAGTTATAAACCTTCGCTAACTGGCTAATACATTTCCGTAACGTACTGACTACCATAGCAAATATGCCTCCATTCCGGATAGATGCGGAAGTGCGTAGTGATACACATTATTAACAAAGAGCTACTATAGATAAAATGTTTTATAACCCAGTTATTGAGGTAAGCCGATCACCAACAAGCGCCGACAGCAGACTATCTTGGAGCCTCTTCCTCAGTGAAGTTTGTTTTGAAGGTAAATGCGTAAGGAGAGTCTCCCACTTCTCTGAGGTGCTCTAAACGTTCAATCGCTTCATCAAGGGTTGGGATGTGATCATCCTTAACCCACCAAAGCACATATGTGTCTTCCGCTAAGCGATGAAACCATTCGCCCTTTCTTCGCATAAAGTCACGATGGTGAGTTCGAAACATAAAGTTCTTTAACGCGTCGACCGATTCCCAGACAGACATATTGACGATCATGTTCGGATCATCAAACGCTTTTATGTTGGTTGCATCGCCAGGTTCATCTTTAAGGCGCCACACAAACCCTTCACTACTTTCGGCAATGCCATTTACCAATTCCAAGTTATCGACGAAATCTTTAATCTCTGGTGCGTCTAAAGGGTATTTCGCGAGTGCGATATTTAATTGAGCGAGTTTCACAATGCTTCTTCCTTGAATGGATTATGATGGAAATAAAGAACGCTTCCTTGAGCAATAGCTAAGGCGATTCGCTACCCTTAACTCGTCACTGATGCTTCACACTGTAACACGGCAACTACCTAGGCGTTCTACAATTAATTTGAGTACATAAACTTGTTATGTAGTCGCTAATAAGTTCTGTCGATTCGAATAAAGAGCTAACTGGAAGGGTGAGATTTAATCGTTCTATATCTGCTGCATCATGGCCCTTCAGTCTCGCAAATTCACTCCAAGAACATTTATCGACTTTTTCGATAACGTTTGATTCAAATAAGAGTTGAGAAAACTGTTCTGGGCTATACCCCTTAGTTTCTGCAATAAAGTGCTGCGTTTCCGAAGTTGGGTTTAAGACCAAAAGTAAATAAAACTTGGCGACATCATAAACGTGCACGTATTGATTGTACCCTGTCGACGGAACAGCAACTTGAACCGTTTGTTCAGTAAGGGACTCGACGATTCGCTTTAATTGGCAATTGTCACCGCCGTACACTAAACTCGGGCAGTAAACAATATTCCAATTAGAACTCATCGCATGTTCAATTGTTCTTACGTCTAACTCAACGGCTGTGAGCGGGTTAAGTCTAAACTCTTTAAGATCTTGGTGAGATGCACGGCCAAATAACCAAACTCCCGAGGTGTGAATCTTTATTGCATTTTCACTTGCAAAATTATCAAGCTGCTTGATTAGCCTGGATTCAATATCGACAATTTCACTTGCTGAATACTCTGCCCAATGAGGACGCGCGCAGTTGATAATCACATCAAAGTAATTTTCATACCCTGTCGATACGTTTTTAGAATGAACCGAGTAAGGAACAACACCATTGTGCCTACAGTACCGAAAGACCTCCAAGCCACTTTCTACGAACACTTTATGAACGTGGCGACCAATATAACCACTGGTGCCTGATATCAAAACTCTCATTCGTTCCCTCAATTAAGTGCCAAGCCTTAGGCTTCTAACACTGGTGATTTATTTTACGAAAAAGTTTACATGACATCTGCGATTAGAAGTATCTAGGCAGGGTCCCTTTAAATGCCCTACCATCACTCGTAATGTACATGCAGTCAGAACCTTCAGTCACTGTAAACCCTAACCGCCTATAAAACGTTTTGTCGATATCACTATGTAAGAACAACACCGTATTATTTTGATTCTGGAGTAACTCATTCTTTATCATGTTAATTAACTTTGAAGCATAGCCTTTGCCTCTTAGCTCTGGAGGTGTAGCAACGGAACCAAGCCCGCAGCTACCATCTTCAAGACCAAACACTCCCTGATAAACAATCAAGGAAGATAAGATTTTTTGATGTTCAATAAGCACATACCAAGTTCCCTTCTGATACTTATTACTTTTATTACAACAAGCTAGATACTCATCGACAGATGCGGAACCTCTCCATACATCAAAGCCCATAAGATAAATATCATCTAACTCATGCGTGTATGCAGTTCTTAAAGTCATCATATTGAATTCCCAAATTCACTTACTGCTATTTTTCTTTCAACACCGCGCTACCTCTGCGTGTCGGCTCCACGAGATGAAGGTAAAGGGTAAATGTGTCCTTTGGGCGTTCTAAATTGTTTTCAGCTAACACTCTAGAAGCCATGCCTCTGTGGTTATTACCGTGTGTAAGCAAGTGGAGAAGGACTTCTTCAACAGACATTGTCCCTATATCACCATCTATGAAGTTAAACTGAATGACTTTGTCTAACTCATCTTTTGAGGCTGACATTACATACTGCACTAACCTAGTATCGTTATGAGCCATCCGCTCACGCAGCTCTGAAAAAGAAGGAGTTTCAACCGTATTATCAGCAGTGTATTTTTCCGGTTCTCCTAGGATTCGACTTGTAAAAAGACTATCCACTACAGTCGTATGATTCAGAATTCTTAAGAAAAATATGCCATCATTTTCCGGCAGTTTTGAAAATTGTCTCTCTCCAAAGTCGAGTAGCTGACTATTTGCCCATTTTTTGTATTCAAATGCTTTAGCAAACTGCATTTATTTATCCTTTTTGGTTTGATTGACTCCCGTGCATTAAGATTTCCATAACCTTTGAAATCAAGCGAATCAACTGTGGAGTTTTAAAGTCCCAATTCTTATCCGCGCACGGGAACGGGGTCACACTTGGTTTGAAAACAAGTGCTGTAGCTTAAAGTTCCGATCGCTTGCACCCTATTTAGGGTTGCGGTATCAAAATAATGTTCTAAATGATTGCTCACGTTTTATGGTTATCAGGTTTTTTTGCAATGAGGAAAGCATCGCTTCGTACAAGAAATTACCCATACTGATGCGCTTCACGCCAAGAGCCTCTAACTCTTTAAAATTTGGTAATTCAGGAACACACATGACATTTATGGGCAGCAACGTGCTATCTACAACGGCTTTAATATCATCGGTTCCTTTGATACATGGAAGAAAAACTCCATCAGCACCTGCTTGCTGATAGGCTTGGATTCTCTTGATGCTCTCCACTAGAGGCTCTTTTACATCCATTAAAAATGTGTCAATGCGGACATTAATGAATACTTCTAGGTTGGCTTTGTTGAGCATACTTTTAACTTTTCTCAACGTTTGCGAGAACATCATCAAATCACAAAGTCGCCTCTCACGATTAACGACTACGCTATCTTCAATATTGATTCCGACCACGCCAACATTCACCAACTCAGTAATATTGTCATAGATTGCCTGCGGCGTATCTCCGTAACCTGATTCAATATCCACGTTCAGAGGTAGATCTGTTGCCTGTGCAATAGCTTTTACCACCGATAGTATCTCTTCAAATTCGATATTTTCACCATCATCAAGCCCGTGACTGCGTGCAATCGCCGCACTCGATGTCCCAATCGCTAAAAAGCCGGTTTGCTCTGCAATTAAGGCGCTTGCTACATCCCAAACATTACAAAGAACAAGTGGTTTTGATGCGGTGTGCATAGTCTTAAACATGTCTGATACTCCTTAAAGTGTTTTGGTTTCAGACATAGGCTAACAACAGGCATACCAAAGAACTCGCCAGTTTCGGAAGTGAATAATAAATATTAACCCCAGACTCTTAATGTACCGAACAAACAATAAGGCTATCGAATATCTACTCGGAGGGGGTCTTTACCCAAACCACATTTTCATTTGAGGTTGGTATTTCAAACCAAGACCAGAACAAAGCTAGCATATCAGGCGTCATTTCATACGACTTTCCGTCCAGATCTGCGTTGCGCTTCAATGCCCTCTGCTTACATGTCTCAAACGATACATCAAGATAATGAACTTCACTTTCAACACCGACTGTCAATGCCCATGTTTTAAAAGCATCTCGGTCTGCCTTCTTCCAAAAACCAAAGTCGAAAATAACAGGGACATTGAGAGAAAAAAGCTGAAGTGCAGTTTCTTTAAATAAGTCTTGGAGCGTAGCTAACCGCTTATCGAACACATCTCGTTCCATGTGCTCACCATAAAGAGGAATCATCCACTCATCAATCGAAAAACGAAAAGCGTTATGTTTAGCTGCAAGCTGCTTGGAATAAGTCGTTTTACCGGAACCAATAAAACCACATACGAAATAGATTTTAGCCATAATTCCTCATCGGCTTGTGTTATTGGATGACTAGTAGGAAGCACCATTGATCTTACGAACAGGAATACGCGAGATAACTTCATTTTCAGCCATTCTCATATTTACTGCCAAAATATCCTCGGAGCATTCCTCCGTTGTTAGATAGTGCGTCAGGCACCCACATGACTTACAACGGTGAAACTCTACTTCTTTGTCTCCCCAACAGTAAAAATCTGTTGGTTCAATCATATTGATTTGAACTTGCTCGGGAGAAAAGTACGCCCAAGCTGCAACATAACGACGACAAATAGAACAATTACAGTCGCCAACTTCTTTAGGGAGCGAACTTAATATCAAACTTACATTCCCGCAGTGACACTTTAACTCCATTTCTTTCCTCTTATAGAAACTCAACATGCGTCTAAGCGTTGGACCTTTTGAATAATTCGCTTAAGACCTAACAATGTTGTGGCTCTGAAAGCTTAACACTCTCATTTTCAAGGAGGTACTTCAAATGCACGTCATAGAAGTTATCTCTTTCACAACCGTGTAGTAACGCCTTTTTATAAATTGAAGCAACAAAGATATCCGCTGCGCTAAAATCAAACCCCACAGCGAACCCTGATTTAAGGCAAATCGACGAACTTAATTTTTTTAGACATTGCATAATCCAGTCTCCACGGAGTTCACGCTTTGACTGCTCACATAATTGCGGGCGCAGAAATCGCAATACTGTTCTATTTTGGGGTGAATGGATGCTGCTATTCACGTATTCACAAACTCGACGAATGTGAGTTTTTTCATCAAGGTTTTTTCCAAACAAACTCGGATTAGGGAAGCGTTCTTCAAGGTACTCAATGATTGCCATCGATTCAGAATAAATCAGACCATCAACAGAAAGTGCCGGAACATAACCAAACGGGTTAATATCGAGGTATGTTGTTGTTAGTTCATTAGAGCTAACTTCAATTCTATCGTAAGCTATTTGCTTGAAATTAAGCGCCCACTCTACCCGTTCAGAGCTATTCGAGCCCTTTGCGCTATATAACAAAATTGCCATCCCCACTCCTTCAAAATGACATTTGATTGGAACCAGTTTGAGAGTAACTACACAATGATACAGCTACCTGTTGGAATCGCCTCCAGGCGTTCTCCCAATACTTCTTTTAACAACTTATATGCTTTTTTTCCGGTGCAATGCCCCGTGTAGAGCTTATCAATTGGATACTCTGATAACGCAAGTCCAAGGTCTTTTATGTTTTTCGTAGTCCCACCAATGCTATCAAATAAGGGTAACCCCACTAAATGAAAGCCCCCGACAACGGCTTTAATTCGTTCTTCTGGAAAATGAGTAACCGCGGTATCGACCATATTTAGGACACCACTATGCGCACAGCCAGTAAAAATAACGATGCCGTCTTCCTCTTTGATTACTAACAAAAGCTCATGATCGAATGAGTCCTGCTTCCATTTGTCCTGAGATTTTGTGTAAAGGTACTGATTCCCTTTTGGCTTTTCGTATTTATCGCTGATATCAGTAATGATAAATACGTTACGCGCAATCTCGGTCGTCTTATTCACGAATTTCAAACGACCACTACTATTTTTCAGTAAATCCGGATTAATACCGACATTATTTTTAAAACCATAAGCACGGAAGTAGTAGCTACGCTCATCACTGTGTTTCAAAAACACATTGGCATTAGAATTATGGCGAACAAAATCGATGGCGCCATTACAATGGTCGTGGTGTCTATGTGATATAACGGCTAGGTCTACGTCTTTGATCTCTACGTCGAGTAAAGGCGCATTTTGACAAAAAGTACCGCCACCTCCCATATCGAATAACATGCTTAGCGACTCAGTTTTGATATGCAGTGACAACCCGCGTTCAACAGCTAAATCAGGCCTACTGTCTAAGCGATTATTATCAACTAACGTCGTTATTTTCATCGTTTCTCTTATATTTTTTGCCCACTCTTCAGAGCGCAAACATCAATGCAACTTTGGTGCTAATTTCCTTGTGGCCTTGGCTCCGTTGCAGCCTTGAGTACTACATAGGCAAGAAAACCACTTATGACAAAGCCATTGCGTAATAGCCATCGAGTGTAAACTTTTTATTGCTAGTCACACATATTTCTACGATCACTCGTATAAGTACATTTCATCATGTATGTCAGATAAAAACTCTGTGAGCTCCCACTCAAAACCCGCTTTATCGTAAAAGTATGCTCGCTTTCGATGCGTTTCTCTTGGAGCATATATACCTCGACGATAGCCTTGTTCGACAAGTTTAGTTTCTATTGTTTGTAGATTTTGTACAACTAAACCAATATGGTTGACCCCATGGTTCTTATACGTTTCTTGCATAGCTCTTGGTGCGAGCGAGTCTAAGTGAGGCTCTTGAAGAGCGAAATAGCTTTGCTCATTTCCAACATGAACCCAACGATGGCGGCCAGGGAGGTCCACATCTTTACGTATTTTAAAGTCAGGGGCGACAATACTAAGAAACATCAGGGTTTCATCAATATCTGGAACAGTAATGTTTAAATGCTCTATCTGAGTCATGCTAAATAATCCTCTAGTTAGTGATACGAATAACAATCGAAAACATTCTGTTACTTCAACTTAACTTGAGGTCAAGCAAACTTACTCAGTAATACGATGCTAAGCGACTGAGTGAGAATTGCTACTACTGTCTTATCAATTCTTAACTCACTTGAAGCCATGTCAACGAAGCTCGGAAACTACTTTTCGCTAATCAATAACCGTTGCTTTCAAAGTGTATGAAGAACATCAAAAGGTCGACATCATTGGCTTTCGTCACTCTAAATTTGTCCCCAACAATGCGAGAAACAGCAGACTTCCAGAAATATAGAGCCCCAGAGTTTTCTAACAACACTCGAATTTGCCATTTGCCTGTAAATACAGAAACGACCTGTGCTAAGGCTTCCTTGCCAACACCTTGCCCTTTAAATTTTCTGAGTACAAAAAACTGTTCAATATCATAGCTCGATAAATCACTAGGATAACGGCGAACCAATACAAACCCTGCGAGCTCGGCATCCACATAGATGAAATAGGGAATATGATCTTCTCGCTCCCAGTACACGTCAAACTGGGAAGAGTCGTAGCTGAATTTGCCCTCATTGTTAGGGCTCCACTTCATATACTCGGTCATATCGTATATGTAATAAGAGAACAAGTTCTCAAGCACTTTCCGTTCTTGTTCTTTAATCTCAATTAATTGTACTTCCATTGAAGGGCCTACCTATGAAATAAACAAGTTCAACTATGCTAATGAACGGGCTTTAGCGTCAACCTATTGCCTTGTCGAAAGTGGGCAAACCTGAAATGTTTTCTAACCAACCGACTTTCGACTCATTGTAGATATTTACATCTGGTTTTAGCTCACCTAACAAATCTAAGTCTAGGCAGCCGAGATGTAGAATATTTAACCCTGCGTATTTTGGATTTGAATTGAATATCGGTGTGCCACATTCACCGCAAAAGTGTTTTCGCGCATTCTCCGTCACATCACAAAACGATAAATCACCAGTAACCAGCTCAAAGTCTGTCTGCAGTACTGCAACGTAAGTTGAAAATGCAGCTCCATTCATTTTTCGACATAAATTACAGTGACAATTGACGATACGCTTAAAGTCACCAGTGACTTTAAACTGTACAGCATTACAGAGACAACTTCCTAAAACCATTTAATACCTCATTACTAGCGTTTAACTGAGTCACCCAAACACTTTCGTATTCATAGCATCGACAAAACTATGAAGCTAACTCACAAGTGACTAATCGACTATAAGCCACTGATTAAATATCAAAAACACCAATCATAAAGATATATACGGAACTGAGTAGCGATGCGCATCAATGAGCAATAGAAACGATAATATGGACGACGTTATAAGTACTATGGTTAAGTTCAGGCTACTTTTGGGGCAGAAAAGGAAAGCCCACTTAACGAAGTTATTTCCCGCTTAGCGCTAACCAATCTTGTTCACTTGGCATTGTTTCAAACTGAGGGATCCCGTCGTTAACAAAACCTACATCCCAATTAGCGTGAGAACCAACATAAACATGGGCAGCAACTTTTGTATCTACCGCTTCAGTTAGCAAACCAGCTGGAACCCAATAAGATTCACCGCTAGAACTCATGTTGGGTACAGGGCTACCGCACTGAGAACAGAACTCCGATTTAAAACCCGAATGAGTAGAAAATGACTTAATTTGATGCTCGCCGGTACACCATTTGAATTGCGACTCTTTTATAATTAAAGCTGAATTTGATGAAGACCCCGAGACTTGGCGACACAATGAACAGTGACATTGATAAATAAGGGGTAACACGCCTGACAACTCAAACGAGACAGCGCCACATAAACAGTTACCTTTCACTCAAATACTCCTTATTAATACCTATAAAAATGCGTTTAAGCGGAACGGGCAAGCAATACCTAATGATGGTTACTCTAAAGACTTACTACCACAGGTTAAATGCCAGCAACTCTTAAACTTGATATTCAGCCATTGCTAAATGGTACTCCACAGTATTTGCGTTACTAGAGGTAATCTCTTGAAAGCCCAAATTCTTCAACACCGAAGCGCTTTTGTGATTCCAAGAGTGAACACCAGCCCAAATTTCGCCTTGATAGCCGGAACTCTGAACTTGTGACAATAATGCTTTGCACATTTGCGTAGCAATTCCCTTCCCCCAACATTTGGGGCTAATCCAATAAGCTAACGCAAGACAATTTTCCAAAGGGAGTAACGTGACCTGACCAATAACTTGCGAATCGTTTAAATGCCGACAACTCCAAACATAGCACTTACCCTCTTCCCACTCTAAAGCACGCTCTAAACACCACTCCCGTGCTTGTGTAAGCGTTTTGATGTCTGCTAAAGGAAGCGACTTAGGGAACAAATCTGAACCTACAGATTTGAGCAAGTAAACAGCGTCATCAACGACCACTGGCCTAAATGTAAGGTCTGAGCATTCGAATTGTCTTGTGAATGTCAAAACTCCCTTCCTATCTACTAATATGAAAAAGGCTAATAGCGCGTGCCGTCCTTTCTGCATGCCACCCAATTACCAGAACTTGCTTCTACCCACTTAAAATCGTCGTCCGGGTAATGAGCTTTATCACCTGCTACGCGGCTACCTATAACAATAAACTTTGCCTGTTTGTCACTTCGGTTTACTAAATGATGCCCATTCTCGACACCACCGGGAAAACCAACGCACATTCCTCGCTTCATAACTTGCTCACCGCCATCCATGATTAAGCACAGCTCACCTTCAAGCAAATATAGGAACTCGTCGGATTTTGTGTGCCAATGTCTTAAAGCTGATTGCGCATTGGGTTCAAGTATCTCTAGGTTCACTCCAAACTGGCTTAAGCCAAATAGGTCTCCCAGTCCCTTACATTCAGAGTCCCCCAGAATTGATTTGTATGGCTCTGGAAACGGGTTAAAAGTGTCACCTATTAAGCTTGCAGTATCTTTTACTTTCGTCATATTTTTCCTCAGTGGGATGTGATGCAAAGCTCGACAGCGAGGATTGATAAGCTTCTCTAGCCTCAAGACTTAGCGAACTGTTAAAATGCTTTTAATCTGAATCCCTCAAGCTTGCATATTGAATCGATAAATCAGTCTTTACATTAGATTTCTTGTACTTTGCCGATTTTTAAAAACACATAGTCTTGAAATATTCCAAACTGCACCTTTCACCGGAAACAGAATCACCAAGCCTTATGAATCAGAATGGTGACAGTTGTTAGCTGTTTTTCGTTCCAAATATAAGTGGTAGTTTACAGATGTTTATTCAACCAACATATCGTATGATCACGCATATCATTCGAAAAATAATGTGATTCGTCAGCCAAATTGAACGCAATTTCAGTATTATTTTTATCGTATTTACTCTTAACCTTTTCAAAAAAGTCTTTCGCGAACTTGGCTGGAACCCAATCATCTCTCTCGCCATTTATAATTAGCATTGGGCGACTTTCATTTTCAAGAAGATACAAACATGGATCGATCTCTTTCATATACCTAATTGCTAACTTTTCGTCTTCGTTGAAAGTCTTATTGTCCGAATCTGCTTTTAATGCGAACTTCTCCAAACCGACGAAATCAGGAGAACCAAGAATAGGCACCGCAACTTTAATCTGGTTATTTTGAGTCAGCGAATAGAATGTAGACAGTGCCCCCATTGAAATGCCGACAAGTGCTATCCTTGATGGGTCAATCCGAATATCTTCTTGATAATGCTTAATAAGTGTATCAATGTCGTTTGCGTTCTGCTTGATAACCTGTGTCACCCTTTTAATAAAACGCGCGTGGCTATCCATGCTCTGAGCATTGCCATCATTCCTCTCACCGTGGCTATCTGAATCAAAACAGATGACTGAATAACCCTGGAGAGCTAGGTTTAACGCCAAATTAGAACCTTCATACTTATCATTGTTCCAACCATGACAGATGATGACTAAAGGGCTTTTCACCCACTCTTTATTGCAATAAAGCAAGTGTACAATCTCACCTAAAACAACTTTTTCGACTAAAACACCTTCCATGATTCCTCTTACCCTTAGTTATAAGTCACTTACGCTTCCATTTGTTAGTCGTCTATTAATACTTTTTGATAAAAGATTTTGTCTACTCCTTCTTTCAAATAGTCCTTATAACGACCTACTTCCTTGAAACCATGAGACTCATAAAAGTCGGGGGCTTGGAACGTATAAGTGTCAACTGCAATATTACGTATTTCTCGCTCTTTACAATACATCTCTATCTTTCGTATTAGTGCAGCTCCATACCCCTGATTTCTTTCCTTTTCTGTTAACCACAAAAATCTAATTTGAACTGAAGTCATATAGATAAAACCAGTTAAACCTCCGAGAATTTCTCCTGATTTATCGCGAACAAAAATAGCAAAAGACTCATCTGTGATTTCTGGTATAAATCTTCGATTGAAATCACCTAGCCCTTGGTAAATCTGATCGATATCTTGAGGGCTCGGCGAGTGAGTAAAAACGATATCCAATGATTTTTCCTTAATTTGGTTGAAAAAATAATGCTCTCGTAAAGAATAAACTATCGTTCTTTTTTTTATGCAGTCGGTTTAAGTTTATCGACAAGCTTCTTTAAATGGTTCTTAGCCAACTCATGGTTCCCTCGACTCATCCACTTAATGCAATCAAAAAGTTCCCAAGTAAGGCCTTTATCACCATTCGTATAGGCAGGAAAATCCTCATGCTTTGGAGCGGGTTCACTGGTTACCCTTTGTTCGATGATGCCTGTTTTATCGAATAGTACTTTGAATGGCTTTGAAATACTGAACGGTTCACTCAAATCTAAGCAGTGAACTTCGGTACTCGTTAAATCATTGAAGATATACTTTTTAAAGTAAGCATTATCATTGTGAAAGCCGTCAAGTAGGTAAAATATTTCCTTGTCGTGTTCAAAAACTGAGAAGCACTTATTGGCAGATTTATGGAAGTTGTTCTTCGTAAAAATAAGAATATCAGCATCCGAAACTCGGTCACCTTTCCCTGCTGCTAATGAGCCTAATAGCACAGCCGCTACTACGTCACTTTCTACCATAAAGGCTGAGCAAACAGAGCGAATTAGTTCACTTTGAAGGGGAAGGTGCTCTAAATCTAGCTTTTCTGTTCTCAAAGTTACCTCCATTTTAGTAACAAAATATTTTCATTAAACAAAGCCGTCAAACCTGATCTTGAGGATAGATATTTCAACCAATTCGAACAACAAATGCCGAGAACCATGAATCAGACTTTGCGATCTAGTGACAGTTATATTGTCAATGTTGGACACCCAGTGCTTTCAAAGCTTGTGCACATTGATAAGTGTTTTTAAAGAGAATTGCGTTCATACCAACTGACTCTGCGCCAGCCACATTATATGGCATATCATCAATGAAAACGGTTTCTGATGCCTCTAAGCCATACTGATAGAGCAATGATTCGTATATTTCAACTTGAGGTTTAAGTAGACCAACCTCAGCGGAAACAATAGCGCCTTCAAATAAGTCCCAAAATGTATATGTTGCTTTTAAATGAGAAACAATTTCATGGACGTTATCAGTCAATGCAAAAACTCTATAACCTGCAGATTTACAACGTCTAATAAGCTCTACGGAGCCATAAATCAAGATTTGGGTTTGCTTAACGTAGTAAAATAGACGTTCACATTCTAATTCAGTGAAACCTAGCACATCACGGTATTGGGTTTTTGCATCATTTTCAGATAACAGCCCTTTGTTTAGATTTAACCAAATATCAGACTGAAATACAGACTTCGCTTTCTCTTCTGCTGATGCGCAATCTCCAAAAGTAAGACGAATAATCTCTTCAGGTGACCAACGAACGACGACATTGCCGATGTCGAAAACAATATTTTTTATCCTTTCAGAACTCACTATTTACTCCTTTAAAATGAATGAAATAGATCAAAAATTCACCAAACACCAAACTAAAATACTCTCAGAACAGTGTTCACCTATCACCTTTCAACGACTGATAAAATCACTGGAATATGAATCAAGTTTAATTTCTTTGCTTTCGTAGGCCACATAGCTACAGTGAAGCATAGAGCTCACTCAATGTCGGAAACTGAGAACAATCCCAGCCGCTTGGAAGCCTTATTTCATTACACGACTTCACTAACTCAAGAGCTTTAACACTATCTGAAGAACAACTGACCTCTGCAAGTTCGTCTAGCAGAGTTAATTCCCACTCTCCAGAAATAGGGGTTATAAATTTAGGCAGTATGCCCCAACCGGTATCCCACGTATGCATTTCAAATTTTGATAATGCATATAAGTCTCGAATTAGGCTCCCTTTGATAAAGGCTAATCCTTTGAAATCTCGAAAACCAAAATTTTCATCAGACTCAGCGTTTTGACGACATAGCTTCCAAGCCCGCCCAGCTAGGATAAAGCTTGATGACGGTACATCACACGGATCAAATTCAAAGTTCAAGACTTGGCGATGAATATCGTCTAACTGAGCATCGACGGCTATCCACCCTTTTTCTTTGTTCCAATACTCACATACCCAGTGATCTTCAAAATGGTTTTGAGCTAAATAAGTCGCAAAGCCACTCCTTAGTCTCGCTGGTATTCCTTTTGCTCTCAATACTGCGCAAACTAATAGTGAAAAGTCTCTACAAATACTGATCACTCTATGGTTTGGTTTCTTGAAAACGTGTGAAGGCTCACCTGATTTCGACATTGCTAAAGAGACTAAATCTTTAGCATACCGAGTCTGCATTTCGGTCAGCTTGTTTAACGGATCAGCCTCAACACCGTAGTGCTCTAACCAATATGAGTGAATAAGATTCCCTTGAACAAACTTACATATACCCACTATATCATCAGATATTTTACGGATGTCTAACAGGTCATTAGTTAGCTCTGTAAACTCCGTGTTTTCGGTATAGTCATTGATAAGCATCTGTTTCTAATCCTTTGTAGATGTCTGTACGCATAGGTTGAAACGAGATTTACAGAAACAACCTCAAATTGAACGTAACCCGGTTCAGAGTAAAAATACCAAGCGTTGTGAATCACCCTTGAACAGTTTGCGTGGTATCAACTTTTGACCATACGAGTGTGACTCGCTCTTTTAGCCCTTTACCAGATAACCATAATCGACCATCTTTTAGTAGCTTAACTTCACGCTCCATACGTTCACCTATAACAGATTTCACGCTAGACTGAAGCCCAAAGTGAAACACACGATTGTTCTCTAAATCTAATTCATAAGTAGCTGTATAAAAGTTTGATTCTCTCTTTTTATCTTCGTCTGTAGGATTAGTTAGTGGATCTCTATTCTGTGCGACGCTAACAAACCCGTTGTCTGTATAAATTAGAGTACCGTTTTGTTTCCCCGGCCAATTAAACATTTCACCTGATTCTCTATGGATGATGAACTCATCTAAAGACCAAACACCAACCAGAATTTCCTTTGATAGTTTCACTTATGCTTCCTTAATTTCCTGGGGACCTAACCTCAATGAAGTTCTAAACAATACAAGAGACTCAGTGCTATCAGAGTTGCATACGTTACGAACCACTTTTAAATGTTTGTTATATGTTTAGTTACACCTTGTCCGCAAAATAAGACATGATTTCTTCTGTAGTCATTTCATTAGTCTCGTTGGCAAAGCAGTAATAGCTTGGACGCATGTCGCTAAAGTATTGCATGTCCATTTTCAAACCTTCTAAGTTTGGGAACAGACCTACAGGCATATTGTATTCACCTGTTTCTTTGAACTTGTAAAACAAATGAGTGCCGCACTCCAGACAGAAACCACGAGAGGCCCAAGAGGATGACTTGTACATTTTTACTTTGTTTTGCCCCTCAATTTTGACTTGAGTTCCACATTTAACTGCGAAAAATGGTGCACCTCCCCAAGTTCGACACGACTGACAATGACAAACTGTAAAGTTAGGGTTGATGCTTTTTGCTTTGATTTTTACAGCGCCACATAGACAGTTAGTCTCTACGTAAGACATTAAATTACTCCTAAATTGATGAAAACATATAACGCCCTGCTAAGGGCAGTAACGTAATAGAAAGCCCCTGCATACCACTTTACATACTGAAACCAACGCATAGAGAATGCCATGTGTTACAAATCAATCTTGGGTCATTTGTTAGTACATGCACGACTTCTATTTATATGCCACAAGATATTTAAAATTCAAATTATACAAAAGCTTTTTAATAATGAAGTGAGGCGGGTAGCTACAAAACTTAAACTCGATTAAGAGGCGAAAGTTAGCTAGAGGAAAACGAACTGAACTCCCCTACTTTTACTGATTTAAAGTTAGAAAAGGATTCGTTCCTCGCACTTAGCCAGAAACACCAAAACTCATGACCTTTGATGTCAACCCCGTACTAAAGCACCGTTAAGGTTTGAGGAACGTGGTACCTTACCCTCCGCATGATACGCAATGTAAAAATGCCACGCGTTGTAAATCACTCTTAAACACTTGTTAAGTGGGTCGGTGTGTAGAGTTAATAAACAGGTATAGTGCAAAACCCATTGTTTCACGTCCCCACTTTAAGTACGCATCTTTCCAGTGTCGTATCGTTTTGACTTTGTCCAACAACTCAATATTCGCAGGATCTAGTAGCAACTCTCGTTCGGATGCCAACCAAAACGAACTTTCAAATGTGTCCCAATCTTGATAGGAAGAGTGAACAACATAAACGCATTCGAGGCCTAACTGATTGCCTGCTTCTATATTTTTTAAGTTTGACCTTAATTCTAAAGGATCAATACCTGTTGCGAGTAAGTATTCCTCATCTGGCTCTTTTCGCCAATACGCATCCCCAAGTACAATTACGCCATTGGAAACTATAAGTGATTTCATGTCAGATAATGCATTGTCTAAAGCTTCACCAACATCGCCAAAAGCATGAGTAGAGCCTAAGCTAAAACACGCATCAAATGCGCCCCTAGGCAACTCAACATCTTTGAATGCAGATGTATGAAAGGTAATTTGGTCCAAATATGATTCCAGATTTTCCTTTGCTTTAGCGATTTCCAATTCATCGTTATCAATGACTACCGCCCGACAATTAAATTTTTCTATAACTCTTTTAATTAACTCGCCATTACCACAACCAACATCTAAGACTAAAGAGTCCTCATTTAGCCATAGCTCATCTAGTAAGTTATCTATACAACTTGGGCTAATGGGGCTGTTATATTCCATGATTACCTTCCATGCTATTTTCTAATTTAAACACTTGACAGAATGATTGATATCAGAAGCACATAGACATAATGACCCCCACGAAAGGTGCTAGCCTCCAATATCGTGGGTTAGCTGAAAGCCAGAGCCATAATTAGTGCGTTAAACAACTAAATTTGGAGGCTAGCATGAGTAAAGATAGCATAATTTTCATTGGCTTAGATACGCATAAGTCATTTATTCAAGTCGCTGTTTTACAAGAACATCGAGGGGCAAACCCACAACAGTTAGGCCGTATTAAATCCAATAAGGCCGCGCTAATTAAATTGGCCAAGCAACTGCAATCCAAGTATCCAAAAGCCACTCTGCACTTTGTCTATGAAGCAGGACCATGTGGTTACTGGACTTATCGCCTGATTACGAGCCTTGGACACTGCTGCTATGTCGTCGCTCCATCACTTATACCTAAGAAGCCAGGCGATAGAGTTAAAACTGACAAACGAGACGCAGCAAAGCTCGCCAAGCTGTTAAAAGCCGAAGAGCTTACACCCATCTATGTACCAGAAGCCGAAGATGAAGCTATTCGAGATCTCTCGCGTGCCAGAGAAACGGCAATGAAAGATCTCAAAGACGCAAAGTTCCAACTCAAAGGCTTTCTTCTTCGCAATAATATCCAAGCGACGGTGAATGATAACTGGTCTAAAAAGCATCTACGGTGGCTGACCGATCTCATTCTTCCTCACCATAGTCAACAAATCGTCTTGCAAGAGATGATCATTACTATCAATGAGCGGATACAGCGGCTGCAACGACTCGATAATGAACTGCTCCATCAGGTCAAAAACTGGCGATACTATCCTGTTGTGAAAGCCATTCAAGCTATGCGGGGTGTAAGGTTACTCGTAGCTCTTGGCACAATAGCTGAGCTGGGTGACTTACGGCGGTTCGACCATCCAAGAAAGCTTATGGCTTACCTTGGGCTTGTTCCAACAGAAAACTCCAGTGGAGGGAAAACTCGTCGTGGCAGCTTAACAAAGTGTGGCAACAGTCGAGCCAGACGGTTACTCGTTGAAGGCGCACACACCTATAAGCATAAAGCGAACATATCTGTAGAGCTGCAACTAAGGCAAGAAGGGCTGCCTAAAGAGATAGTTGATATCGCTTGGCAAGCCCAGCAAAGGTTATGTCGTCGTTACCAACGACTACTACAAAAAGGTAAACACCGAAATGTCGTTGTGGTCGCCATCGCAAGAGAGATGATCGCTTACATCTGGGCCATTGCGCGTGAAGTTGTCATCAGCGATGTGGATCCTAGAACTCGAATCGCTCGTTTACCGGCATGAAGACAGAATTAGTGTTATCGCATTGGATAAAGCATCGGGAGTGGCACAAACACCGACGGCGTTAGGACGGCAATATAGCTTCGGCTGTATTGAACCACGAGCATAGACTGAAGACAGGTGCTACGACGGAACAAGTAAGGTAGGCTCTACTCATCAAACGATGAGCAATCCACGTATATCAGCATGAGAACCGACGACATTACTTGCTTCATCTATGCGGTAACACTATCCCAAAATGAACAAAGGCTCTGAAATGAGGGAGCAGAAACTTCTACGTTTTTAATTGACAGTGGGGGTCATATCAACGCCAAATTAAGATGTGAAGCATTCAACAACGACACTTAATTTGACTACCGTAAACACTGAACTCAACCAGAACCAAAAATGCCAAGCGTGCCGAATCGCTCTTAAATGTTTGTTATATGCATTTTTCGAAGTACTGAACTGGCATATTTTGATAGGAACCGTCACCACACGCCTTGAACCCAAGTTTAAGAAGTATGTGCTGCGAAGGCATGTTTTCAGGTTCAGTTATAGCAAGAATTTTCGTATAACCAATTTGATTAGCAAAAGAAAGAACGGCAGAACTTGCTTCGAATGCATACCCTTTACCCCGAGCTGAAACCTTAAGCCGATATCCAAGTTCAACTACACTTTCGCCTTTATGGTTAAATGATTCTACCCCACAATAACCAACTAGCTCGCCAGTCCTGCGTTCCACAACACAAAACTTTCCAATACCTTTATATTGAAATGCACTAACAAGCTCTTCAAAACGCGTATCTGCTTGCTCATGTGTCATTGCGCCAGTTGGAGAAAACGCCATAAAATCAGAATTACCAAGTAATTTTATAACTTCACTACGGTCTTGCTGCGTAAATTTTCTGAGCTCTAAACGCTCCGTTTTAATCACTTAATGCCTCCATGGATATAACGCGAAGTTAAGGGGGAAGCAACGCAACACCGAAGCCGCCCCTTACCACCTTAAACACTAAACTCAACGCACAGCAAAAAAGCCAAGCGTTGTGAGTCACTCTTAAACAGCTTGTTCAATCTAATTTTTTATTTGGTTTGAAATTGCACTAATACAGCGTTTTGCCGAATTACAAACGCCGGACAACTGAAAGAAACCATGAATCACACCCAAATAACGTTCGCAGTAAGCCTCTACGCCTTGTGAAAGCATCAACTTGTATAAGTGCTCCCCCTCATCACGTAGCGGGTCAAACTCCGCGGTAATAATAGTTGTGATGGGCAAACCGCTGAAGTCTCTGTTTAAAAGGTTGAGCTCTGGCTCAACAATTTCTTTAGAGCTGCAATTCGCGTATAACTCGAAACCAGAAAGAAGCATATTTGCCGTTATAATATAATCTGAACCATTTTCTCTATAACTTTTCGAATTGCCTGTTGGATCCAGCATTGGATAAATAAGAATTTGCTGACGAGGTAACCACTGCTCTAGCTTTTTCAATCTAAGCGTCGTAGCCAAAGCTAATTGCCCTCCGGCGCTATCGCCAACAAATACTAATTGCTCTGAATCCCCCCCATACTTGTGCGCTTGCTCCTTAATACCGAGTACAGCTTGGTATACATCATCGTGTGCTGCTGGATAAGCATGTTCAGGTGCAAGCCTGTATTGAATGCAAATAACTATCGAGTTGGATAGAAGAGCAATTTGTCTTAGCTGAGCATCATGTGTACCAAAGCCACCACTGATGAAACAGCCTCCATGAAAATAGACCGTTATAGGTAAGTTCACTTCATCTGTAGGCTTGTAAATCTTAACCGGAATACTATTAATTACATCTAAGTATTCGCTTTCAATTTTAGGACTTTCACCAGCTAGTACAGCGCTACCAATATAGCCTGCCCGGCGATCAACAATTGTTTGTGCTGAAGGGCAAGGTTTGCCATTAGATTCAAATTCTTCGACTAGCTCTCTGATGCCAGCTTCTAAGTACTTGGTCATTTTATAACTCTATAACTAAAAAACCGGTGAATAGTATACCAATACAAAGCATGTACATCCATACAGTAGTAATGTGTGATGTAAATTAGATATAACTCCCTGTTAAAGGGTGATTAACGCAAAACAAAAACTACCGCATACCCGCCTAAACACTTAAACCAACGTATAGTAAAAGTACCACGCATTGTGAATCAATTTTATACAGTTTGTTATGCATTTTGGTTTTACAAATTTAATAGCAAACTTTATACAGGAATTTCGGACACTACTTCCTTAGAAACCTAAAGAATAGAGAAAGAAAAGCAAATGCTATAAGACTTGAGCAAACGCGCCATTTAATTTGTTCGGCATTGATTTTATTTACCCTATGAAGGCCATCAGAGCTCGAAAGAAGAACTTCATCTCCAGCGTTAACGTAAACAGTATAATAAATATTATCTATATGCGTTCTAACTAGTCCAACACTCAGATTTTCTATATCTTTACGCGAACCATAGCCTAGGGAATAGTCATGATTTATTGAGTTAAAGTCATACCCTTGAATTTTAATATCGTACTTGTATTCTTTATCGAAAATAATTTGATAAGTTAATCCACGACCAGCTGCACCATGCTTACCTGTTACTTCAGCTTTATGGTGTAACACATCGTTATCAGTGTATGGACCCTCAATAACTCTATTTTCTACAACACTTGTCGACATAATAAAAATGGCTATGAGAACTGCAGGCGCATAGTGTGACCCACAAATTCTCTTAACACTACGAATCATACTTTTACTCGTATCTAGTAGCATTGATATTAGCTCCAACATTAATTAGTCAGTTACCCTAAAACACTGATTAAAATACATAACGCCTTGTCAAGTTGCAGCTAACCACCACTACACTCAATCCAAACCAAAATCGCCAACTGTTAGCTGTATGCTTGAACAAATTGTATGGATAATAAGCACTCCAATCGGGTAAGGTGAGACCCAGACTTTAGCTGCAACTAAAGTTCTTCTATCTGGTAGTTCGATTGAACAGTGGCTCCTCTATTGAGAGACCGATAACAAGTACGAACGCCAGATAGAACTCCAAGCACCACACTCGAATAGTCTTCTGGGTCTCGAGCCCGCATTTGCAAGCAAGAGTTAGCTTATTATGAATACAAACACACTTCAAAACATTAATATTGGCGTTGATACTGGTAAGTCACAATTAGATATCTATATCCGTCCACTCGACATTTACTTCACCGTACCAAACACCGATAAAGGCATCAGCGATGCCATCAAAGCAATTAAGAAACACAAACCTCAACGCGTCGTTATCGAGGCTACAGGTCGATTAGAAATGCCCTTCATACTCGCCTGTGATAAAGCCAAATTGCCTTATGTCGTTGCCAATCCACTACGTATTAAAAGGTTTGCTGAAGCCATTGATCAACGAGCTAAGAACGACCGTTTAGATGCCGCGCTCATCGCACATTATGCCGAACGAGTTCAGCCCGAACTTACCAAGCTAAAAAGCGAAAACATACGCCTTATGAGTGACTTAGTCACAAGGCGGAACCAACTACTCACCATGCAAACCATGGAAAGAAACCGACTACAAATATTACCCAAAAACATCTTATCGACTATTACTCCGATTCTAACCGCTCTAAAAAATCAGCTTGAAAAAGTAGAGGCAAAGATAGAAAAGCTGATTGAGAGCTGCCCTGAGTATCAAGCTAAGAACACCATCCTTCAAAGCATGCCTGGCGTAGGAAAGATCCTAGCCGCCTCCCTAATTAGCAATGTACCCGAACTCGGTTTTATCACTAACAAGCAAGCCTCTTCTCTCATTGGCGTCGCACCTATAACAAGAGAGAGCGGACGCTTCAAAGGCAAACGGATGATAAAAGGAAGTCGGCCTCAAGTTAGAACAGTCATGTACATGGCAATGATGTCGGCTATCCAATGCAACCCTGTATTTAAGGCTACTTATGAACGATTACTTGCGGCAGGAAAACCTAAAAAAGTAGCGATAGTTGCCTGCATGAGAAAGATGGTTGTAACACTCAATTCAATGCTAAGAGACGGCGCAATGTGGAATAAAGATAGCGTCAAAAATTAACTATTGACGCCATAGTCTCTTATATGGACTCCCCCGTTTCAACAAAAAGAACGATAGATATTCGCGTGCTTATATACGAGCTACTATTGAGGAGCTACCTCTGCTCAATGATAATTTCGGCTGTTAGGGTACAATGCTTGTTAGCGAGCTTTTCCTCTTTCGACTATTCTGTATCACCTAACTTTTATCTTACGCTTCATTTTGTCAAACTGTCAGAGCATAGATGCTCTATACTCCGTATCAGATTTAAGCATAGCAAAAGCGGTACGAACTGTTTTATTTGCCAGCGCTACCGCTGCACATTTTTTACCTCTACGTACTACTAATGCTTGTAGCCACTGTTCTTTCTTTGTTTTAGCATCGCGTTTTACGACTTGCTGAACCACAGACATTGCGCCAGTAATTAATAGGCTGCGCAACGTTGAGTTTTTCCGTTTATCAATATGTCCCAACTTCGCTTTACCACCAGAAGAATGTTGGAGTGGTGTTAAGCCAATACAAGCGGAAACATCTTTTCCCTTTTTAAACTGACCAAGTTCTCCTGATGCCAAAGCAATGTACAAATGAACTGCGTTTAACTTACCGATACCTTCAATCTTCATTAACTTTTGGCATTCTTGGATTGACCTTATCCATTGATCAAGGGAATGATCATAAGTATCAATGGCTTCGCACAAAACCAAATATAAGTCGAGTGACACTTTCAGCATATGCCTAAAATCAGCTGTTAGCTCATTGTCCGCGTCTTCCAAAATCAGCTCTATCGATTGAGTAAAGCCTTGATGGTTCCTCGAGACTGGAAGATTAAACTCCCTCATCAATCCTATTAATTGATTTTTTAATGCCGTCCGTTGTTTAACAGCTTGCTCTCGTAATTTCAGCATTGATTGCGCTTGCTGTTGGCTATTCGTCTTACCAGAAACGAAAGTTACTTCAGGTAACTGTGAGGCTTGAATGATCGCTAAAGCGTCATTCTTATCTGTTTTTTGATTCTGACGAACCGCTTTAACCAAACGAGAGGAAATTAACTTCGAAGTGTGGCCTAAAGATGTGGCAATTTGATTCCAATAATTAGAGCTTGCGCAAGCTTCAAACACCACCAGAGAGGGTGACAGATTACTGAGATAAGCGCTGAACTGTTTCGGTGTCATTTCTCGATTAGATTGCGCCTTTTTATCTGCGTAAACGCAAACTTGAATAACCTTAGCGACTAGATCAACGCCAATAATGAGATTTTTCATAATCAGACTCCCGTGTTGCTTCCTATTAAAAGATAGGCGGATTGGGGATGGGGAGTCCAATCATCTTGTTAGGCGACTTTTCGCGCTTTGATTGAATATAACAAAGGAATCTGTCGACCTTTATACAACATTTGGTATCCCAAGTTTGGTACTGACTCCAAATCATCAAAACAGTTATATGGGCTATATGGATGCTCAGAGAAAGACTCAATCTTTAAACCTGTATCGATTAAGGCGTTTATAACCTCACTTATTGGATGAGACCAAGTAACCGTAGTTGATTTTGTACCATCGCAGTTTTCTGTATAAGTGCCGCCCTCTTCAACGTCAGGCGCTCTATCCGGAAAATACGAGTAGCCAGATAGCAAGTCATGAAACGTATGGAACTCAACTAGGTGAAACTCCCCGCCGACTTTTAGTGACTTGGCAATAGTCTGTGCCCAATCAACTAAGTTGGGTAGCCAACACAACACACCGTATGAAGTAAATACGACATCGAATTGTTGCTTATTTTCATGACCAAATTGAACAACATCACTTTCAATAAAATCCGCTTTTAAATCCAAAGCCTTTTTTAGTGAATTAGCATGCTTGATTGCATTAGCAGATAAATCGACACCTGTGACCTCTGCACCTAAGCGAGCCCAAGACAAGGTATCTTGACCAAAATGACACTGTAGGTGCAATAGAGACTTTCCTTGAACATTTCCTACTTGTTTTAGCTCGATTGGATTTAGAGAACATCTACCATTCTTAAATGATGCGATATCATAGAACTCCGATTCAACGTGTACCTTGGTTCTTTTATCCCATGCTTCTTTATTTATACTCAAATAATCCATTTTTTTCCGTATATTAATTTTGCAGCCTAACGCATGACATGGATTCCCCCTACCGAGGATCTGCCAAACTTATGTGGTACTTAATTGCACCGGAGGCACTATTTCTAATTATTCTTATTTCTGCGGTATCGGCCTAGCCAAAAAACCACTTTAGTCTTCATGCCATAGACCAAAACGGTAAGGTCATACTTCATAAGTCAGTAACTCGCTCTAAACTGCTGACTACAATAGCAAATATGCCACTCATGCGTATAGGCGTTGAAGCGTGTGGTGGTGCACATTATTGGGCAGAACACTCAATAAACTGGGTCACGACGCCCGTATCATGGCCGTTAAATACGTAGTTCCTTATCGAACTAAGGGAAAGAACGACCTTAATGATGCTGCTGCCATATGCGAAGCTGTTCAGCGCCCATCAACTCACTTTGTGCCCGTAAAATCCCCCGAGCAGCAAGCTATCCTATATCGGTACATAGAATGAGAGAACATTGGGTTCGTGAACGCACCGCGCTTATGAATCGCATGCGTGCCCTGCTTTCAGAATTCGGATTAATCATTCCTGTTGGTCACTCTTCATTGATGAAACAGGTTCCCTTAATGCTCGAAGATGCAGAAAATGAACTGCCACACCTCGCAAGAACGGTGATAGCCGATGCTTATCATCACCTTGACGAACTCAATCAACGTATCGCCGATACTGAGCAAGTCTTCGATTCTTTTGCTAAGGTCAGCACTAATGTTCAACGAGTGATGAAGGTTCGGGGCATTGGCCCTCAGACCGCGACTGCGATACTCGCTTCGATAGGCAATGGCACTCAATTTGATAAAAGCCGTGATTTTTCTGCATGGCTAGGCTTAGTACCAAAGCAATATTCCACAGGAGGAAAGCCTCGTTTAGGCCGGATAACCAAACACGGCGACAAATATTTGCGAACACTATTAGTTCACGGGGCAAGGACCGTGATTGCCAACCTTGGCGACAAGCAAGATAAGTTAAGTCAGTGGTGTCGAGGCGTTCTAGAGCGCAGAGGAATGAATCGAGCGATAGTGGCACTTGCCGCGAAGAACGCACGAATTATATGGTCGCTTTTACACAATCAAACAGAATATGAAAACTATGCTGCTTAAGTAGAAACTTAAGCAGCATAAAGAGTTAAACCCACCGGGTCATTGCAGACGCTAATGATGGAGATAGGTTAAGACCACTTGCGGAGAGCCTGTTAATGCGGTGGACACACTAGATGCCATCTAACGAATAAGGCACCGCAGTCGCGCAAAGTCATCAGGGCCACGACGTATGCGAATCGTCGATAAGTAGGCCGAATGTAGAGCGGCAGTCCAAAACCCATCAACATAAGTTTAGCGGATGTTTGACAACCGGGGGGATCCATGTAGCCGCGTTAATAGGCAGACAACGCAGCCACAAACTTAAAGCATTGTGACATAAACACTAAAACCAAACTGTGAGCCAAAACTGCTAAGCGTTGGTTGTCCAATTGAACGCTTGGTTATGTACATTTATCTTTGATGAAATCCAGTGTTTCCTTTGTACTAGTATGTAAAAGACTTTCAATCCCCATAGCCCTAGCGGCCTCCACATTTCGATGGGTATCATCAATAAAGATGCAATGCTTCGACTTTACCCTGAGGCGCTTCAATAAGCGTTGAAAAAACAAAAAGTCAGGTTTGGCAATGCCGATTTCTGACGAGTTAACAATTTCATCAAATGCTTTCTCTAAACCCACGTTAACAAGGTCATTGTTTAATCGACTTGTCGCATTGGTGACCAAAACAACCCTACCGTTAGAAAGTAGGCTTCGGATATTATTAAGGAACTCATAGTCAATCTCAGCGTTCAGTGAACGCCACTTGTTAACCAACTTTGCCGCCGTACTCTCACCATGAACTAGCGACAAGTCGTAACAAACATTGTTACACCATTCATCATGAGAAATTTTGCCAGTGATTGCGGGAATTAGGTGCTTTTCAGAAAAAGCACATGTGAACAAAGGGTTGCGTACTAGTCCCAACGTATCAGCATACTCTTCCATTTCAATATTGGACCAATGACGAATTACACCGTCAAAATCTATTAATACTGTATTTTTCACTGCCCCTCCTATGTACATAGACATAATGACCCCCACGAAAGGTGCTAGCCTCCAATATAGTGGGTTAGCTTTAAGCCAGAGCCATAATTAGTGCGTCAAACAACTAAATTTGGAGGCTAGCATGAGTAAAGATAGCATAATTTTCATTGGCTTAGATACGCATAAGTCATTTATTCAAGTCGCTGTTTTACAAGAACATCGAGGGGCAAACCCACAACACCTTGGCCGTATTAAATCTAACAAGTCCGCGCTTATTAAATTGGCCAGACAACTGCAATCCAAGTATCCAAAAGCCACTCTGCACTTTGTCTATGAAGCAGGACCATGTGGTTACTGGACTTATCGCCTGATTACGAGCCTTGGACACTGCTGCTATGTCGTCGCTCCATCACTTATACCTAAGAAGCCAGGCGATAGAGTTAAAACTGACAAACGAGACGCAGCAAAGCTCGCCAAGCTGTTAAAAGCCGAAGAGCTTACACCCATCTATGTACCAGAAGCCGAAGATGAAGCTATTCGAGATCTCTCGCGTGCCAGAGAAATGGCAATGAAAGATCTCAAAGACGCAAAGTTCCAACTCAAGGGCTTTCTTCTTCGCAATAATATCCAAGCAACGGTGAATGGGGAGTGGCACAAACACCGACGGCGTTAGGACGGCAATATAGCTTCGGCTGTATTGAACCACGAGCATAGACTGAAGACAGGTGCTACGACGGAACAAGTAAAGTAGGCTCTACTCATCAAACGATGAGCAATCCACGTATATCAGCATGAGAACCGACGACATTACTTGCTTCATCTATGCGGTAACACTATCCCAAAATGAACAAAGGCTCTGAAATGAGGGAGCAGAAACTTCTACGTTTTTAATTGACAGTGGGGGTCATATCAACGCCGCGTTAAGTAGTGAGCAACGCTACCACAAAACCTAACTACAGCACCGTAAACACAAAACCCAACGATAGCACTAAAAATGCCAGGCGTTGGGAATCTGTCTTAAACGCTTTGTTATGCGTCTTCATCCACGATCGGAGAGCCTAACATGGTATCTTCAATGACTGAGTGGCACTCGATTTTGAACCACTTTTGAAACAACGCCCAGTTACGTTTTTGCGGCCAAAGTGATTGGTCTACATACCAATCAAACAGTTCACCCTCAAAAAGTACATCGCAGTTCAATTTCACCCACTCTTTGACTGTATCAGGTGAATCAGCGACTTCACTACTTACTAAATATACAGTGCGATCTTCATTTGCAGACTCTACCGTCAAGTCAGAAACTCCAGTTGTATCAACTTTGTTCAGCCAATCCACTGCTTCTTGAGTATATCGGAGTAATAATGCGCCACGATTTAACATGAAATTTCCCGTTAATAGATGTTAGGCGGCAAACATACCATGAAATTACTTCATATTATTAGTCCAATTTTAGCCCTGACGCATAACAGCTCTATTAGACAGAAAAATTCTGTATTTAAATGCAGAATAATTCTGTCTAGTTTCTATCGTTCACACCTTATGTGCAATCTAATCATTATATAACAATGGCTTATATCACAGCTAGGGGCGGAGCTAGAGAAAATGCGGAATTTTTCTGTCTAGTATGCCCCCCCCCACACACATTAAGAATCTGGTCAATACGGCTTACTTAAGCTCTTCTGGTATACGGCGATCTTTGTGGTAGTACTCTCGGTCGCGTTCGTTGATTTCTCTCACTACTTTGCAAGGGTTACCAACAGCTACCACATTGGCTGGGATGTCTTTGGTGACTATACTGCCCGCTCCGATAACCGAGTTTTCACCTATGGTAACGCCCGGTAAAACAACTGTGCGCGCGCCAAGCCATACGTTGTTGCAGATACGGACAGGAACATTGAACTGGGCGGCTTTGAGCCTGAGTTCTGGGCTGATGGGATGTGTGCCTGTCGCGATGGTTACGTTAGGTGCAATCATTACGTTATCGCCGATGAATACGTCGGTATCATCAACAAGCGTTAGGTTGAAGTTTACGTATACGTTGTTACCTAAGTGAGTATGACGCCCCCAGTTGGCGTGTAGTGGCGGCTCTATGTAACAACCCTCGCCGACCTCTGCGAAGAGTTGCTTCATAATTTGTTGGCGTTTTTTACCTTCACTCGGGCGAGTGTGGTTGAAATCGTACAGCACTTCTAAACATTGCGTTTGCTCGGCGACCAGATCAACGTCATCACAGTAATAAACGTCTTGGCTGTGCATTTTTGCCTTTATATCCATGTTTGAACCTATTTGATAATTACCGAAGAACGGCATAAATAAAGCGACATATGGATAATTTGAAGCGTTTCATTGGTCTCAAAACAAGTTACGAGTTACGCGGCCTTATGTTCTCGGCAACGCGCCATAACACGCCACTTGGGTCAGTGATACAAAACTCAAGCATTCCCCAAGGTTGCTCAACCACCTCGGTAACGGTTACTTCAAATTCCGCCATTACATTAGAGTTTTGTACATGCTGATACCAACTTTTTACGTCCTCTACGAGCAAGTGCATCATGTAATTGTGACAGTGTACAGGTTCGTAAAAATCTTGTAAAAGGAATGCATAATCATCGTGACGAAAATAAGCGATATCATGGAACTCAGACATGAGCTCAAACCCCAGAGCTTGGTAAAATCGCTTAGATAGATCGAAATCTTTTGCGGGCACAAACGATTTTATTTCAGTGACTTTGAGGTTTCCCATGATAAACAATTCCTTCTGTTTTGAAGCCCAGAAGTATCGCTGAGCTTTGTGCATTATGCTTAAATTTGTTTTAGGTTACTGGCCAAAGGAGTTAACTTCATCTTCAGTGAGGTAACGCCAGTGGCCTTCTTCAACATCTAAACGGACGTCGCCTATTTGCTCTCTATGTAGCCCAACCACTCGGTTACCAACAGCAGCAAACATTCGCTTAACTTGATGAAACTTACCCTCGGTGATGGTTAAGAGCACTTCTTTTGGGCTAATTACTTCTAGTTCTGCCGGGCGCGTAAGGTTCTTCTCACCTTGCAGCGGAACCCCTGCTTTAAACTTATCAGCGACATCGTCTTTAACATCTCGTGACAATGTCACGCGGTACACCTTTTTACACGACTTTGTGGGCAATGTGATGTTGAAAGACCAACGACCATCATCGGTGATTAACACTAATCCTGTGGTATCAGCATCTAAACGCCCTGCGATGTGCAGTTCAGACGCTTTATCTAACTCTAAATAATTGAAAAGAGATGGATACACTTCGTCGATATTGGAACAGATGGTGCCTGCTGGCTTGTGCATCAAGATATAACGAAACGCGCGTAGCGTTAATGCGTCGCCATTCAGCAAGATGGTATTACTTTCGTGTACTTGAGTGGATTCATCAAGCACGACTTCACTGTTTACACTAACCTCACCATGATGAATGCTTTTAATGGCTTGTGACTTAGTGAGGTCTGTGCTTTTACAAAGGTATTTATCAAGGCGCATTAATCGTCGGCACCACATTTAGCACAAGGCTTGTAAGTGCGCTCTCCTTGTTCAATCACCACATAGTCACGCACACAGTTTTCACATAACGCCAGTTTTGGATAAGCGTCTTTCTGTTTCTTTGCGTTAATGTCGCCTTCAGTGGTGTAGATCGTTCTCATTTGGAGCCTTTGTATTAATCACTTATGAAGCCAAATTGTATCACTGTTTATGGCAGTGCGTCGGTTCACTTTGCCAATGGTTGTTTGCGCCTCGCGCTATTTCTAAGCTCTGGACAACAAAATCAACGTGCCACGCGTATCAGTGATAACATTACAAGAGTTAGCTAACTAAGAAGCCAAGAATGAAAGATTGTAATCAATGCGGAAAATGCTGCATCAAATATGGAGATGGCGACCTCGCCGCGACTCAAGAAGAGATTGACTTGTGGGAACTGTTCAACCCAGACATCTTTGAATATGTTCGTGGTGGTGAGATTTGGTTTGATCCTCATTCTGGTGAGCGTTTAACTCGTTGCCCGTTTCTAGAACTCGTCCCCAATAAAGACACAAATGCTCAAGCAAAATACACCTGCAGTATTTACTTAGACCGCCCAGAAGATTGCCGACACTACCCTAGCCTAATCAATGAAATGGTGAGGGATGAGTGTGAGATGATTGAAGTGGTGGATCTGCAAGATACGAAAAAAGCTCAAAGAAGACTCGACCTTTTAATGAAAGGAAGTCGCCCTTCAAGCTTTTCATAATTGTGATCTTTTAAGGATTTTACCTAGTCGTTAAGACAAGTACTGATTCTCTTCTAACCAATCTAGCGCAACCAGTGCCGCCAATGAACATACTTCTCTGTCATTGCCATCGACAAACTTAAGCTCTTCGATTTCAGCGTCTGGTGATAATTCGCCCGTGTAGTCTGCAACGTAACAAGTCAATTGCACTGAAATACCTTCCGCTTTGCCATCAGCCTGGCCAGTAAACGTCTCAACGTATTTGAGTGAATCAGGCACTAAATCGACTGAAATCTCTTCTTTGATTTCACGAAGCAATGCTTGCTCATCACTTTCACCCGCTTCACGTTTTCCACCCGGTAAGTAAAACCGTTCTTTACCTTTTGATCTCACCATTAACAGCTTGCCATCTTGAATGAATACCCAAGCGAGCTTATCAATTACCTTATTCATGTTCTTAGACCTTGTTATTGTGCTTCTTATTCTAATTAAAGCGACGATATCGCATGGGCGGCATGTTACCTACAGCAGTCAGCATATTCTATTGAATTACATAAAAAATGATATTGGGAGTCGATGAATGACAGCCATCAATGCGGTTCGTTAAAGGTTAAAGCTTACCAATGGCTGTCATTTGAAATAATGATGTGACGAAACTAATCAACAAGCCACTCTATCGCAGAGTCGTGATCTTCGAATGACTTGATGTCACCAGACACAAACCAGCTTCCCACTTTAGATGCCAGTTCTTGCCAGCTTTGATCACCACAAATAGCGATTTTGTCTATCTTGGAGTTGAGTTCTAGCCCGAGTTTGAAATCATCCCACGCGGCGCGCAGTTCCCAGCCCGTTAATGTGGAGATATCGACAAGCATCTTCAGTGTGGACGAATCGATCTCTTTTATGGTGGTTTTTAAGATGGGAATCATTGCTTGATAGTCGTCGTGCGTTAATTTCCCTTTCGCTTTGAACACGATGATGGTTTCGCCGCTAACACGCTCAATTCCAACCGATATTCCATGACGTTCGATACTCATAACCTTGCCCCTCTATTAGAAATATAGGCTTAGCTTAGAGTATTAATTAGACAACAAATGAGAAGTTGCTTTCAAAATGAACGCACAGAAAATTTTAGTTGAACGTTACTAGGTTGGACGTCGCTTAATCGCCACAACAGAGTAAGTATGCCAATGCTTCATCTTGCCTAATGATGTAAGCGCTTGTTCGTCTCGCTCGTGAAAACGGATAACTTCGAACGCATCAAATAGACTCAGTACTTTTGCCTTTGTGAGAGGCGTTGTAGAGGTTCGATAACCATAAGCCCAACTATCATCTACCCCCATGAAATCACCTGCGAATACACCACCGATTTCAATGTTATTGATGATTCGTTGCCACGTTTCATCAAACTGATTCGGCTCTGCAAAAAATAGACTGGAATTAGCGGTCACTAGCCCGGCTTTGGGATAATCATAATCTTCAAATGCGCTTTGAGATATCTCGACCCAAGCTTTTTGACCGAACCTGTCTCTACATATCGATATTGAGTCAGGATTAACGTCGAAACCATAAACTTGATAACCTTGTTGCTCTAAAAACGCAATGTCACTTCCTGTACCACAGCCACAGTCGATCGCAACGTTTAAGCGTGACTCGTTAAGCTTCATAGCGAATTCTGTTCTTTTTGAATGAGGCTTATCTAAGGCTTTTTGATAATACTGGCGCCAAATCTCTGAATGATCATCCATTGTATAACTCCAGTAGTTCGGTCAGGTTTTGAACCTCAACGATAGGTAAGTTTGTATCTGTAATGGCGCCTTCGGTATTCAGCCAAACAGCCTGTAGGCCAGCTTCAAGCGCAGGGTAAATATCTTTTTCTAGGGTATCGCCAATCATGGTGATCTCTTGTGGCTTTATCCCGAGTTGCGAGATGATCGCAGGATAAAAGCCCGGTTCGTATTTAGATAAGCCAATACTCGCCTTACAGAAGTAGCCATCAATGTATTGGGACAAGCCAACTCGCTCAAACGCGTGGATTATGTCAGTTTTACTAGAATCGGCCGCATTGGTGGCAACATAGATGTTGTGATGCTTCGACAATTGAGCGAGTAAGGCTTGTGCCCCACTCACTTCTTGTACAGTTTCCCAGTCACACATTTTCCCTTGTGCATCTGGGAAGTCGATCATTAAGGTGTTGCCCCAATCAAATAAGACGGTTTTGGTCAGCTTGATTTGAGCCGTTGATTTTGTAGCTTTGGTCATCATGCCTCCTGCATCGATGATGTAGCGAATATTTCACCGTACTTATAAGAACTTCTCGATAAGAATCTCATCATAGTACTGGCCGCCAATCTTGGCGTGTTTCTTTGCTATTCCGACAGTTTCAAAGCCCTGTTTAAGGTAAACCGCTAATGCGCGTTCGTTACCAGCTAGAACATAAGCAAAAAGCTTTTCGTAGCCTTTGGTTTTTGCGACTTCGAACGTATGTTCAAATAACTGTTTTGCGACGCCTTGCCCACGGCTGTTTTCGTCAACATAAGTCCCAATAATACCGACATGATCAAAGGCTTTCGTATAAGAGGCAAACGGTTCTACGTTTTGAAAACCAAGCAATTGATTAGTCGTTTGATTAACAGCAACACTGAACACGCCACGTTCGGGAAACGACTCAATAAAACCTTTCTCTTCATCCAACGTAAACGTCTGATCTAAGATGGTATAACGCCCTTCGATGATGATTGGGTTTAATACATCGATAATACCCTGAGCATCATCTACTGTAACTTGTCTGATTGTTAAGCTCATACTTTCTCTACCTTTTTTTTCCTTGGGCAGATTCTAGCTCTATATACCACCTTTTTGATAGGACAGAATGTTATCAAAAGCGATATCAAAGTAGAGTTCGTAACTATTTTGTTCAACGTAGCCCAAATGCGGCGTTGCAGTCACATTTGGTAGAGATAGCAGAGGTTCGTTATCTGGTGTCGCAGGTTCAATATCAAACACATCTATTGCTGCTCTTTTGCTTGGTACCTTAGTGAGTTCGTTAAGCAAGGCTTCTGGTTCGACTAACTCCGCTCGGCTGATATTCACGAATAGCGAGTCAGGTTTCATTACGCTGAGGTCACTGGCAGTAACACAGCCTTTAGTAACACTGTTTAAACGAAGGTGTAATGAGAGTAAGTCAACACTCTCGAAAAATGCCGGCTTGGTTGCTGCCACCTCAAAACCATCGGCATGTGCTTGGTCTCGCGAATTCTGGCTACCCCACACCATGACATCCATCCCGAACGCTTTGGCGTATTGCGCGATGCAGCGCCCGATTTTTCCATAGCCCCAAATGCCAAGCTTTAAGCCCCTCAGCGTTCTACCTAAACCAAGTACGCCTGAATCTTGCCATTGGTTATGTTTAAGGTTTGAAGCGTAAGTAGGAATGTGACGAGATGCCGCCATAATCAATGCCCAACAGAGCTCAGAGGGCGCGACAGGTGAACCTCGTCCTTCTAGCACTTTCACACCGAAACGTTCACACAGTTGTGGATCGATGTGATTACTGACTTTTCCGGTTTGGCTGATCACTTTTAGATTTGGCAGTTTAGATAGCAGCGACTCCGTGATTTCGGTACGCTCGCGAATGAGCACAAGCGCCTCAAAGTCGTACAGCTTCAACACTAGTTCATTTTCTGGATAGGTCTCGGTGAACACGGTGACGTCATGTTGTTCTAACTTACGATAACACTCGAGGCTTTTTACTGCATTTTGATAATCATCCAATATCGCAATTTTCACTACACACTCCTTGTTCAATTGCTTTGCCGTTTTTGAGCTTTTAATGCCACGGGTCAAGATTCATTTAACTTGTGACACTCTGTATAGATCAAACCAATTATTGATGGACGACTTTGAAACGCTCAAGCACCAACATCATGTCTTCACTTGGTGTGATCTTTAATTCTTCACACTCACGAGAAAAAAAGTTCCAGTGGGCTTCTCGCCACCATTCCAACGTTTTGTCACCCTCGCCTTCAGCGGCAGCAAACTCAGCCGTCACCTGGTTATATCGGCACAATGACACCGAGGTAAGTTCAACAATACAGACAGGCTCACCGTGCCAATCAGTGACCACCTGTAAATGTCCAACAACGGGCATGGTTTCGCCTTCATGGCTATACCAATATTCCATGCTGCATGAGGCTTGTTTTTCACCTTTCAGTATCAGCTGCGCGCATAGATTGGCGTTGTATTCATCCGCACAGTAATAGTCGGCACTGAATGAGGTGTATTTTTTGGCAACTTCAGCCGGCAGTGAATTGAGATAACTATCTAGATAGGCTTTGCTTCTTTCTTCCATGATGTGTCCATTTTCAATATTCGCTTCAGCCAGAAGCGCTACATATTGAGCAACTGACTGCATTGCGCGTAACCTATCAAGGAGTACAAACGGTGTAAACCAAGTAATAATGAAAGTGTGTTGAGATAGTAGATTTAATGCGAGATTGTTAGACCAAAAAAAGAGCTAAAAACACCTTCAGGCAGTGCTTTTAACTCTTTGTATTTTGTTTTGGATTAACCAATTAACGGTTTAAGAAGTCTACCGCTTTATCTGGGAAGTCGGTAAACACACCGTCGACTTTCACTTGGTTATAAAACACATCCAACATCCCATCGAAGTTATCGACATAACCTGGAATTCGGCCTGGATCAACTCGGAATGTGTATGGGTGAACATCTAAGCCTGCGTCTTTCGCTGATTTCATCAACGGCTTTATGATGATGTTGTCTTTGGTTGATGCATCGTCCACCAGCATAGGTTTCCAAGGGCCAATACCGTCAGCATAAGTCGCCACTTTTGCCATACCGCCTTTCTCGAACATCCAATCGTAACTATAAGGTGTTGCTACATCGCCTTTGTAAGTCATGGTTTCATTCCAGTCCGTATAAGCCATTAGCTGAACCAGCTTGAGGTCCATTTCCATCGCAGGCATGAGTTCGTCGTTTATACGTTTTAGTTCGTTCGCATCGAAACACTGCAAGTAGACCTTATCGTCTTTAGATAGGTAACCATATTGATGCAAGGTAGCCAGTACCGCTTTAGAAATGTCTTTCCCTTCATGACGGTGGAACCAAGGTGCTTTGATTTCTGGGTAGATACCAACGTCATAACCAAGGGTCTTATTCAAGCCTTGGATCATTTCGATTTCTTCTGCAAACGTTGGTACTCGGAAATCAGACTGCCACATTGGGAAGCGTGTTGGGTAACCTGCGACTTTGTTCCCTTGCTCATCGAGCTTAAAGCCTTCTGTCACTCTTAATGATTTAATCTCAGCGAGCGTAAAGTCTATCGCGTAGAAGCGCCCATCTTCACGCGCACGGTCAGGAAAGCGCTCAGCAACATCGGTAACGCGATCTAGATAATGATCGTGAAGTACGACAAGTTGGTCGTCTTTGGTCATCACAACATCTTGTTCGATGTAGTCCGGCTTCATTGCATAAGCAAGAGCCTTAGCAGGCAGAGTGTGTTCAGGTAAATAACCCGATGCGCCTCGGTGAGCAATAACCAAAGGATCGGCAAAGGCGTTAGCCGATAAGCTTAGAGCCAATAGAGTCAGGGACAGTGACGTTGTTTTCATTGTTCTATTCCTTGATATAATAGAGGCAGGTTATCCCTGCCTCGTTTAATTATTAGTATGATGCTGTTGAGTTAAAGAATGATTAAGCTATTGCCTCTTTCTCTCGCTCAAGGCTTTTCTCTTCATGGTGCTTACGCTCACCGACAAACGCGTACAGCAGACAGATGATTGAAGCAACACAAGCACCCACCAAGATAGTGAAACCACCATCCCATCCGTAATGGTCAACCATGAAGCCAAGCACTGCGTTTGCTGCAACTGCGCCACCTAAGTAACCAAATAGACCTGTTAGACCTGCCGCTGTACCCGCAGCTTTCTTAGGTGCAAGTTCAAGTGCGTATAGACCAATTAGCATTACTGGGCCATAGATTAGGAAACCAATCGCAATCAGTGCCAGCATATCAATAGTTGGGTTACCTGCCGGGTTAAACCAGTAAACTAGAACGGCGATAGTCACCAATACCATGAACAAGATACCTGCTGGAGCACGGCGGCCCTTGAATAGCTTATCTGAAATCCAACCACACAATAGCGTGCCAGGAATACCTGCCCACTCATACAAGAAGTAAGCCCAAGAAGATTTATCTACAGAGAAGTCTTTCGCTTCTTTTAGGTAAACAGGAGCCCAGTCCAGTACGCCATAACGAATTAGGTAAACGAACGCGTTTGCAATCGCGATAGACCACAACAGTTTGTTATTGAATACGTACTTAAAGAAGATCTCTTTCGCTGTCATCTCAGTTTCGTGAGATTTGTCGTAGTCATCTGGGTAGTCGTTTTTGTGCTCTTCAATCGGCGGTAGACCACAAGATTGAGGGGTATCTCTTACTGTGAACCAAATGAAAATAGCAACGAGAGTGGCAAAAAATGCAGGAACATAAAAAGCGGTTCGCCAATCGTCGTTAAAAGCCCACAGACCCAATAAGAACATTGGACCAATCAAGCCACCACCCACGTTGTGAGCCACGTTCCATACCGACACGATCTCACCACGCTCTTTACGTGACCACCAGTGCACCATGGTTCGCCCACACGCTGGCCAACCCATACCTTGGAACCAACCGTTTAAGAATAGAAGAATAAACATTGCGGTGATGCTGCCGGTTGCCCAAGGCATGAAACCAAAGCAGAACATAACCAGTGCCGACATTAACAAGCCACCACTGAGGAAATAACGAGGGTTAGAACGGTCAGAAACGCTACCCATTAAGAATTTAGATAAACCGTAAGCAATAGATACGGCTGCTAATGCCACACCCAGCTCACCACGGCTGAAACCCTGTTCAATCAAGTAAGGCATTGCCAAACTGAAGTTTTTACGGACTAGGTAGTAACCCGCATAGCCAACAAAAATACCGATGAACAGTTGCCATCGTAATCGTGTGTAAGTGCTATCGATCTTATCTGATGACAAGCGATCGATATGCGCCATAGGTTTGAATATTCCAAACATAGGAACCTCATATTATTGGGCGAAGGAAATATAAAATGCTCGAACGAAAAAATATACGCTCATTCGAAAACAAGAGGGATTGTATGTGCTTCAGGGATAATTTCTGTGATGCATATAGCTATTAACAATAAAATTGTTTAAATACAGCAAATTAGTTTCATTTAATTAGATCACGCTTCATATTTTTGACGATTCGTTTACTATTCAACCAATTGTAAATCGAGCAAGCACTAGCCAGAAGTGAGCAATCGAGCGTTAAGCAAGCACAGTACGTCGTATTATTGTCCTTGCGGCATATTGAATACTGCGTTTTACGATGGCGACAAGACAACTTTCTATTTCTCGAAAGCATATTTAGGACGGTACAAAGACAAAAAGGGCCTAGATTTCTCTAGACCCTTCTATAAACAGTATTCCGCAGCTGATTTCAGCTACAACCATCTATTATTCTTCGATGTAGTAAGCTTCTACAGTGCCTTTAAGAGTAATAAGCATTGGCTGACCGAAGCGATCAAGTGCTTTAGGAGAAGGAATCTTCACCCAACCTTCGCTGATGCAGTATTCTTCAACATCAGTACGCTCTTTACCATTTAGACGGATACCGATTGGGTATTCGAAACACTCAGCCACGTGGTGTGGGCTGCGTGGGTTGCCTGCAAGATGATCTGGTAAAGCTGGTCTTGAATTAGTATCGCTCATGTTCATTACCTGTATGTACGTAAATAAAAAAAGTGCGTCATTCTAGTCAATATAGGCTTTGTGCTCAACAACTGCCGTAATAAATCGTATTGATAGCTTTAATCAGCGTCTAGTTGTTTGATTTATTGGCGATATTTGCCCTATTTCTTACATAAAACTAAACACTTTTAACATCTTAAGCCGATACCTTCACTCAAAAAGAAACGCACATCACATGATGGTCTGGGTCGGTATCAATATTGACGCTCGACCAACCGAGAGATAGATACAAGGACGGTATATTTGTATAGGCGTAAAGCTTAGACGCAGAGTGTTCTGCGGTTTTAGATTGGTAGAAGGCTGGCATTTGTTCAACCGCTCGCTTAATCAATTCACTCGCAATGCCTTGGCCTCGCCATTTCTCATCAACATAAACAGCGTTAATCCAGACGACATCCCTTACTTGATGAGGTTCTTGAAAATGGGAGTACGCTAAACCACCGATAACAACATTTTCGCGAATGACCACAATAACTGGCGGAAGATGAGCATTGGTTGGGACCGATTGTTCCGGATAGGCTGATTTAAACTCAAAGTTCGCCCATTCACTTTGAAAAAGACGTTCGAGATCTTGCCAATGTGGAGAGTGCTGGACACATTGTCTAAAAACGACTTTTTGCATTTAAACTTCCTTTTTCAATACGAACGATATAAATGAGATCCACTGAGTGAAACAACTCACTCAAAATCAGTATTACGCTACTCTTCTTCCTCATAATGATCATAGTCTGCGTCTTGATTAATCTCTTCTCCACAACCTAAGCATTCCGCTTGTAAGTCCGTGGGCATCGCAATAATCAAACCACAGTGTGGGCATAAATCGCCTTGTTGATACATATAGCTTCCCTTCTACTTTACCCAGTCTATTTTACCCACTTTTGATTAGGGTACGTTTGCTTGCTCTCTTCCAACCAATCGTGAATCACTTGGCGAGCTGCCTCAGTCGGTGGCGCGTTTCTTTTTCCACAGATTTGGTCAATCTCAAACGGAAACGCTTTATTTGGAACACGACGTAAACCTATGGTTAGGCGCTGAGGTTTCATCATTCGAAACACAACATAGCGGTCACTCATAATGCGATTATGATACACGCCAATACAGTGCTTTTGTTCGATGCCCTCTTTCTCAAGATCAAAGTAATCCGTAATTGGGTGAATGTTTTCATTCCCAAGCAAAGGGACCGGATAAGGGATATCAATGTCCATAGGGCGACTGCCTTCTAAACGTCGCATTTGACGCTGCTCAGTCCAATGGTCGTGGAGTTGTTCGAACATTGCGAACGAGTTCTGACTGGTTATTGAACGTAAAGGATCATCAATTTCTAAATCCTGCCCTAACAATATCGCATCTTGGAACATGGCCATCTTCGACGGAGAGTTGAGTCTACCCTCTTCAACCATTGCAATGCCCAATCGACTGCCAGTTAAAAATGGGTGTACCTGGTCCAAACGCAGTGCCGTGTAGCCAACCTTTGAGTAGTGCTTAAATTTAAGAACACCTCTTTGCAGGGGCTCTAGAATTCGCACGATATGGTCGAGTTCATCGCCAACGTTGTAGTTCAGCTCAAGCTTATCGATAAATTTTAGCGTCGCTTTGCTGCTGTCTAAACCAAGCTTAGCCAGGATCTTCTTTTGCCCTAAACGACTCAGCTCCAGAGCTTTCTGGTTATCAACACTGTATTTCATGCAAATCAGCGCCAAGATCACTGGCCGTAATTCCAACAGTTGTGCCGCTTCATAAGTGTTCGCCGCCAACCACAACATTTGGTACTGGTATTCTGGAAAGTTGTCTGTGATTTCACGGTAACGTGCAGGCAGAGTTTCTAACCATTGCCCGTTAACATCAAATTGCTCTATGAGATTAAGGCTTAACCCAATACCACCATCGAGTGGACGTCGTCCGTCTTCAAACACATGGAAGCCAACCAATTTTTGTGACCAATCACGAATCTCGATATCGTAATCAAAGCCAAGTGTTCGGGTGGGAATGGTGAGTAATGCTGTCATTGATGCCTCTTCATTGGTGGCGCATTGATCTTTCAAGCCTATATAACAGCATAAGCTAGCGCCTCATCCACTATATCAACCTTTTGTAAATTTCTTATCAATCAAAGCGCTATATACAGGATAGCCTTTATAAGATCTTTGAATGATGATTTTCCTTAATATGAGACCTCTTCGATATCATTTGCGCCAACAAAAACTATGCTTGTTACATAACCCACAACAAAGGGCTTAAATTATGGAATACCGACATATTCTAGTCGCCGTTGAATTGTCTGACGACACCAAAGTACTGATTGATAGAGCGACTTTCTTCGCGGATAAACTCGATGCGGGTATTTCGTTTGTCTACATCGATGGTACGCATGGAGAAATCTACCCCGAGCTAGTTGATATTCAAGCAAATGACGGGGATTTACCCATCAATCAAGATGCCGTTAACCACTTGAAGGAGTTCGAGGCTTACGCAAAGCACCCTATTAAGCATATTTTTGTAGGTACGGGCGATTTGAACGATAAGCTCAAGAACACGATCTCAGAAAATAACGTTGACCTATTAATGTGCGGCCATCACCATGATTTTTGGCATAAGCTTATCTCCCACTCGAAACAGATAATCGACACCTCTCCGATTGATATCTTGGTCGTTCCGATGGAATAGCAGCTTTCTGTTAAACGGTTAAAACGTTCAGCATTGCCAACCTCTATCGGTATTATTGGTTGGCATATTTCGGTTGGCCGAATACCCTTCTGTACTCGTCCCTTTTTCGCTGGCTACGTACTACCGATTTCCCTACATCATTTGTGATCTTGTTAGCGTATCAACTCGTAAGCGTCTAATAATTAACAATTCACGAGTGTAATCATGAAAAAGATTGGTCTCTATCTTTTTACAAATGACTTAAGAATAAACGACAACACACTACTGCACCGGGCGTCTCAGCTCGTCGATGAGCTACTATGCGTCGCGGTCGAACCAAGGCTTTCTACCTACTCTGTTCGACTTTCACAAGAACAGGAAAACGGGGCGCATCGTCACCTCTTCATTAAGCAAGCTATAGATGATTTAGCCTTGAGTTTGGCGCGTCTTGGACAACGCCTTTTTGTGTTAGAGCGAAATACGAGTGAGGACTTAGTTCAACTCGTCAAATCTCAGCAAGTGACACACTTTTTTGCCAGTTCGCATTGTGCCCATGACGAGCGACAGTTAGTAATTGATACGCTAACGCAGTGCCCTGGTTTATTCATCTCTCAACAACATCACACGACTTTGTTTGAGAGTGATGCGTTCCCCTTCGAACTTACTAAGCTACCTCGTTCGTTCACTAAGTTCCGTCTTCAAGTTGAATATTTAGAGATTGAGATAGAAGAGAGTGTAATAACTTCCCTTCCACCAGCGCCACAAACCGCTACCGAGTGTTATAGAAAGCCGATACTTGAATCGGAAGCCTCAGATGCAGGTGATTACGTAGGCGGCGAAACGGCAGGGTTAATCCACTTAGAAAACTACTTTTCAAATGACTATGCTGGTACCTACAAACAGACTCGAAACGCATTAGATGGCATCGAAAACTCTACTAAGTTTTCGCCATGGCTAGCATTAGGGTGTGTATCGCCAAAAACTATTTACCGTCACTTAAAGCACTTCGAAGCGCATCGTGGCGCGAACGATTCTACCTACTGGATTTATTTTGAGTTGTTGTGGCGTGAGTATTTCTACTGGAAGTGTTTAACGCTGGGGACATCGCTGTTTGGTCGAGAATCTAGTGATCTGCCAAATGAACATTCGCTCGACACCACTTCGGGATCAAGCTTCGTCAAGTGGAAAAGCGGCAACACCAACTACCCAATTGTTGATGCCTGCATGCGCCAGCTTAACGCAACGGGTTATATGTCTAACAGAGGCAGACAGCTGGTCGCGAGCTGCTTGATTCATGAGCTCGGTATTGATTGGCGCCACGGCGCCGCCTACTTCGAAAGCCAACTCATTGATTACGATGTCGCGTCGAATTGGGGTAATTGGGCTTATATCGCCGGAGCTTTAAATTCACAGGCTGCGCAAAACGCCAACAAACAAAATGCAGCCAATCAATCACAATCTAAATCCCGTCATTTCGATCTTGTTAAGCAGACAGAAATGTATGACCCAGAGCACGCCTTTATCAACAAGTGGCACCGGGAAGACGAGACATCAGCGTCAATTCGATATCAGGACGTAATATGAAATACAAAACTGTACGCCTAATTTTAGGTGACCAGCTCAATATAGAGCACTCTTGGTTTGATCATGTTAGTGATGACGTAATCTACATCATCGCCGAACTTAAGCAGGAAACCGACTATGTTGCCTCGCACATCCAAAAAGTGGCGGCGTTCTTTTCTGCAATGGGTTATTTCGCTGAAGAACTAACACAACGTGGGCACCAAGTGTTGCATTTAACCTTGGATGATACGGCACAGTTTAAAGATCTCGACGCCGTTCTTCAGCACTACACAAACGAGTTTAACGCCGAGAAATTTGAATACCAGAGACCAGACGAATATCGTCTATTAGAACAACTTAACAAGCTCAAATTACCTAACACTGTCAAAGGGAGCTGCGACTCCGAGCACTTCATGTTTCCTTTTTCCGAAATCGAGGAACAGTTCCCGAAGGATAAACACATCATGATGGAGCACTTCTATCGTCGAATGAGGAAGCGTTTCGACATTCTCTTAGACGACGGAAAGCCAGTCGGCGGTAAATGGAACTATGATGCAAACAACCGTAAGAAACTCAAGAAACAGGACATCGAAAACCTGCCACAACCCTTGATGTTTGCCAACGATATCTCATCCATCCTAGAGCGCATCGAACGACATCAAGTAGTAACTATGGGGCAAGTTAGCGACCAATTGCTTTGGCCTGTGAATCGAGCGCAAAGTTTGTCTTTGCTCGCTCACTTCTGCCAAGTTTGTCTGCCGCTATTTGGCCACTTTCAAGACGCAATGACCGTGGAACACGACTCAAAATGGAGCTTGTATCACAGCCGACTCTCGTTCTCGTTAAACAGCAAGCTTCTTAGCCCTAGCGAAGTTATTGATGCAGCTCTTTCAGCTTATCACGCATCCTCTAAGCAAGGTGCGCCCTCTATCGATATAGCACAGGTCGAAGGGTTTATTCGTCAGATATTGGGTTGGCGTGAATACATACGGGCGGTGTATTGGGCGAACATGCCGGCTTACGCTACCAAGAACCACTACTCAGCAGACCGAGCGTTGCCGCATTACTTTTGGGATGGCCACACTAAGATGAATTGCATGAAGCACGCGATTGATCAGTCTCTAGAGTATGCTTATGCCCACCATATTCAAAGGCTCATGGTAACGGGCAACTTTTGCTTAATCACAGGCATTGCACCAGACCAAGTCGACAGTTGGTACCTCGGCATTTACGTTGATGCAATTGAATGGGTTGAAATGCCAAATACGCGAGGTATGGCACTGTTTGCGGATGGCGGGATCATAGGAACCAAACCATACTCTGCCAGCGGTTCGTACATTAATCGCATGAGTGACTACTGCAAAGGCTGTCATTACAAGATTAAAGAGCGCACTGGTGAAAGTTCATGCCCGTTCAACAGTTTGTATTGGCGCTTTATGGATCAACACCGCGATGCCTTAAACCGAAACCCTCGCATGGGAATGCTTTATCGTTCTTGGGACAACATGGATGAACAAGAACAGCAAGCGATACTAGATACCGCAGAACAACGACTAACTAATTTGGAGAACTTATAATGGTGGAGCAACTCAGATTACATATATTGGTTATTGGTGGTAGTGGCGGCATTGGCCTCGCCGTAGTTAAACACCTACTCTCTGAGCTGTCTCGCTTTGATTTTCTCGATATTCGTGTTGCAGCGACTTACCATTCTAAAAAGCCTGAGGTTGATGACAAACGCCTGACTTGGCACCAGGTTGACGTGACTCAAGAATCCGATATTGCCTCATTACGATCTCAATTTGAACAACTCGATTGGCTGATTAACTGCGTTGGGATGTTACATACTCCAGAACTTGGGCCTGAAAAGAATCTTTCGTCCATCGACCCAGAGTTCTTCCTCAAAAACATGTCTGTGAATACCCTACCAAGCTTGTTGCTCGCTAAGCATTTTACTCCTCTTCTCAAAGCAAGCGACAACCCCAAGTTTGCGGTGGTTTCCGCCAAGGTTGGCAGTATTACAGATAATCGATTAGGTGGCTGGTATAGCTATCGTTCATCAAAAGCAGCCCTCAACATGTTCATTAAAACCATGTCGATTGAATGGGGTCGCACCATTAAGAAAGGCACCATATTAGCGCTGCACCCAGGGACGACCGATACTGCGTTGTCGAAACCCTTTCAAGCAAATGTACCGGAAGGTAAGCTATTTGATTCGGCTTACGTGGCACATCAACTCGTCGACATTATTCGCACCGCCACACCAGAGCAAAGCGGACATTTTTACGCGTATAACGGGGAACAGTTACCTTGGTAAAGTAGAAGTACAAGTTTGGGAATATCAGAACATCACTGAGATTCCCTATCACGCTCAATGGTATGGACTCCCCACCTCAACTGACAGCGTCAGCTAAAGTTACAGGTGCGAACCAAAAACAGGAGCCCATACCATGAATAAATTTAACACAATCTCGATTGATTTAGCCAAATCCGTCTTTCAAGTCGCGGTATTTAACCGCCATGGCAAGCGTAAGTTGAACCAAGCTATGTCTAAAAAGAAAATGCTAACGGTCATCAGCCAACACCCTGACGCAACCATTTGCATAGAGGCCTGTGCAGCATCTCATTATTGGGGACGAACGTTTCAAAGCCGTGGTCATACCGTCAAAATGATACCTCCCCAAAAAGTGAAGCCGTATCGCAGTGGTAATAAGAACGATGCTAATGATGCTATCGCGATTTACGAAGCTTCCTTACGCTCCGATATTCATGCTGTACCTGTAAAAACACCGGAGCAGCAAGATATCGCAATGCTGCTGAGTTTAAGACAAAGCTATATAAAACAACGCACGGCAGTAAGTCTACGTATCCGTGGCTATGCAGCGGAATGTGGCATTACCTTCCCACAAGGAGCCAATAAACTGCGAGAACTACTCCCTTTCGTTATCGAAGATATGGAGAATGAATTAACACCGACAACTCGATTCGTTCTCCGAGAATTACATGCTCAGCTACTAAATCTTGATGAGCCTATCGAGAGAGTTGAATCGCAACTTATAGACTTTGCAAAGCAAATACCCGCTTGCCAGTTATTAATCACTTTACGAGGTGTACGTTGGGTGATTGCAAGTGCCATTTTTTCCCGTCTGGGTGACGCTTCGGCCTATAGAAATGGTCGAGGAGCTAGTGCGAGCTTAGGTTTAGTTCCGGCTCATACTGGCAGTGGTGGTAAGAACAAAAACCACGGAATAAGTAAATCAGGTGATAAAACCTTACGCTCTCTTGTCGTTCATGGAGCAAGAGCGGTGGTAGCGAATATCCGAGATAAAGAAGATCGCTTAAGTTGCTGGATACGAAACTTATTAGAAAGAAAGTCGTTTAACCAAGTGGTTGTCGCCCTTGCGAACAAAACGATCAGAATGGCTTGTGCCATGCTGAAAAGCAATCAATCTTATAATGAGACGTTAATCGCTTAACAGTTGATTTTATAAGGTTAAGGGAGACATCAATCCCCCCATGTAAGCAAGTAAATTATGGTAAAGAGTAAGCATAGCAAGCAAAAGAAACTCTGAGAGGGACGAAGGTGATAATACACCACACGCTCGATAAGAACTTTTGCTGAGTGGATTAAGCCATAGAGGTTCGGGGTAGCTCCCCATAAAGAAACCGAATATACGTGCAATTGCATACCTTTACTCGTTTCCTTGCAATACTAGGGGAGTCCATATACGACCCTCGCTGTAGAAAATAACGAAGATTGCGCTAACAAAATCTAACCCTGTTTAGGTTTATTACGTCGACAACGCTCGGAACAGTACACCACTTCATCCCAACAGCGCTCCCACTTCTTGCGCCATGCGAATGGCTTTTGACACACAGGGCATGTCTTTGTCGGGAGGTGCGGCTTTTTGTGCATGAATGTTCCTTGTGTTTTGGCCTATCAATTGAAGTTCTAACAAAAAGATGCCCTATTAAGCTCGTTCATCGCTACAGGGAATGGTGATAGTTGTGATACCCAAGCTAACTTACCCAACTTCAAATAATGGTCGGAACTCTCTATCGTCCGACCATCTCTTCCAGCACTGGTATACAAATCAGAGCCCCATTCCGTCATCCCCAAGAAGGAGGAACGACTGAGTTGGGGATCTGCTTTTGTTGAAGCTGAAACCATTTCAACTCAACACGCTGGGCTTTTGATGCCAGACGACCAATCTCGAGATATTAAGCAACCACTTTGTACTGCTTTTCCATCTCGCTAACGCCAAGGCCTGCGTGCTTGGTTACTTTCAACTGAACAGGCACACGCTCTTTCAAAGCTTCAACGTGGCTAATGACACCGATCATTTTGCCTGATGCATTCAAGTTATCGAGTGCGTTCAATGCGATGTCTAGCGTGTCACTATCAAGCGTGCCAAAGCCTTCATCTAAGAACAGAGAATCAATACTAGTTTTATAACTAACAAGATCAGAAAGCGCTAATGCCAACGCCAAACTCACCAGGAAGCTTTCACCACCAGACAGAGTTTTGGTATCGCGCATTACGTCGCCCTGCCAAGTGTCTAGTACCTGTAGCTCTAAGCCATCGTCGGCTTTGCGTTTTAATTCATATCGACCATGCAAACGCTGTAATTGCTTGTTTGCTAAATACACTAAGTTTTCCAGTGTTAAGCCTTGGGCAAATTTGCGGAACTTGTCACCGTTCTTAGAACCAATCAGCGAATTCAAACGAGAAATATCATCAAACTCGACTTGTTGTTCGGAGATCTGCTTAAACAAATCTTGCTGGTTACTTCGATTCTGACTGTCTGTTTCAAGGTTGGCAGAAATTGCGCCAATTTTGCTCGCATGACTTTGCTGAGCTTCTTGGCACTCAGCCGTTGCCTGCTCCACTAACTGTTGATCTTGTTCTTGCCATGTTTGCGCATTTTCGTGGTTTTGTAGCTCCACTTGCGCGGCTTTTGCCGTATTCAGCCTTGCTTGTGCACTGACAATTGCTTCATCCAGAGACTTCTTAAGGTTTTGTAATTGAGTTCGCAACTCCTCATCAAGCAGTGCCGCTTCAAAATCAACTTCCTCTTCAAACGGGCTCGCATGCAAAGCTTCAAACCAAACATTCTTCGCTTGCGTGAGGCTTGTTTGCTTCGCGGTTAACTCATCAGAAAAACCTGTATGTTTGGTTTGTTCGGTTCGATGTTCCAGTTCACAGCGATTGAGAACCAGCTGAGCCGCGTCAAATGTTGTGACTGCATCTGTTACCTTTTGCTTCATTGCTTGACTTGCGACTTGAATGTCTTGCTCACCAAACAACTGTGCTCTTTCACCGCTAATACGAGCTAACTCCGCTGTTAGCAATTCGCTTTCTTTGCTTAACGTGTCCAGTTCTTTCTGCGCACTGCTTAGCTTGTCATCCCGTGTTTTTTGCTCAGCACATTCGGTAATCAAACGCTTCTCTAGTTCAGACTGTTGCTGTTTGGTTTGCAGCCATGTGTTTGAGGCTTGCAGTTTTTCAGCAAACCAAGCATCAATGTACTCAAGTTCAGGTGCCTCAATTGAGGTTTCCACAATGCTCTCTTTGAGTGAGTGCCATTGTTGCTCTTTGGCTTGCGTGGTTTGAGCCGCTTGCTCATTCGCGACTTGGTTTTGCTTATTGAGGTCGTTGAAGCGCTCCTCCGCTAACACAAGATTAGTTTGCGCTTTATCAGCCGTAACACTCGCTGATAAACGTTGTTTTTCCGCCTCAGCATAGCTGTTTTTAGCATCCACTAAGACTTTCAGCTGCTGCTGGGTTTGATTTACGTGAAGCTCACATTGCTCTACGAAAGCCGTCACCGCCATCTCTTTCCCCAAGTCAGTCACAGAAAGCAGTGTTAACTCCAGCGTCACATTAGGAAAGTCAGACAAACTCTGTTGAAGCTTACCTATTACAGATTGCCAATTAAGTTGAGCTTGCTGGATATCCGCTTGTGCTCGTTGAATATGATCGCTTAGTGCTGTGATCATAGGAGCAAGAGAATCCAACTGTTGGCGATGCTCTTGACCATCTTTCTTAATGACCGCTAACTCATCTTTTTCTCGCTCTTGCTGAGCAATCAAGTTCGCAATATCTTGTGACTGCTCAACCGTATGTTCAGTAGAACCACACAGCGGACATTCAGAGCCAGATTCCAATTTCGCACGGTACTTAGCTAACTCTCCCTCTTGCGCAATTAACAAGGTTAAGCGCTCAAGTGATGTCTCTTTCTCTTTGTATCTTTCTACCAGTACTTCACGCTCTTTCGATAGCTTGTCAGCTTGCTGAACGTTAGTTTGATGGGCTTGTGTCTTAACTGTGAGCTGTTGCTGTGCGTTTAAAAAGTCACGATTGATTTCAAACAATGAGTGGGTGTTGCGATTCCAAAGCTCCAACAACTCTTTTTGAGCAAGTAATACTGTTTCACTGGTGTTCGCGTTTAGCGCTTCCCATTGCTGCTTGGTATTGTTCTCGGCCAGCACCAATTCAGCCAGAGCTTGATCTTGCGATGCTTTGGTTTGCTGTGCGTTTTTAATCACAGCTTGTTGAGCTTCTAGCGCCGTATAGGTTTGCTTCGCTAGGTTGAGTTGTTGCGAATGCTGAGATTCTAACGTACGCACTTGCTCAACTTTGGCTTGCCACTGACCTAAGTGCTTTTCGAGGTGTTGGTCCGCCTGATGCGCCTCTAGATAGCCAGCACTTAGCTTTTCTTGCTGTTTCAACTCGTCAATCTGTTGCACCAACATAAGCTGTTGATTACGTTGCTGTGCGTGTTGTTCATTCAACGTATTTGCGGCGTTAACCGCCGAGGTTTGCTTGTCTTTGAGTACCGATATTTGGTTGTCCAGTGGGCGGACTTGCTCAATGATCTTTTCTTGATCCTGTTGCTCGGCTTTCACTTTTTCAACCGATTCGCTACTTTGAGTCAGCTTGGCTTGGGCGTCTAACTTCTCGGCCTCCCGCACTGTGAGCAACTTAGTACTGTTATCTAGGTTAATTTTCGTAAGATTGAGCTCATGCTCGCAGCGTTTTAGGTCTTTGTGCAACGGTCGCAATTTCTCAGCAGGTTCGCTGTTTGCCAAACGAACCAAGGATGATTGGTTTTGCTCTAAATCACCTTGCGCTGTTTTTAAATCCTGTTCACTGGTCGCAATAGTATGCTGCGCTTTGGTGACGTCTTTCCACCAGCTAAGGTGAGCTTGCCACTCTTTTAATTGTTCAGCTAAACGTTTCTGTTCAATTTCTAAGGTGTCACGCTCTGTTGTCAGCTCTTGAATCTGCTCATCAGACAGTAAACTCACACCCTCAGCTTTCGCTTTCAGGTGGTTGAGTGATTGTTCACTCGACTTAAAGTGATCATAAATACGCTCTGATATTAGGCTGTAGACCTCGGTACCGGTTAACTCTTCTAGAAGCTCGGCTCGGTCATTTGCGTTGGCATTTAAGAAGGCGGCAAATTCGCCTTGAGACAGCATGATCGACTTAGTAAAGCGAGAGAAGTCCAAACCAGTCACCTGCTCAACCAACTTAGTCTTCTTGGTTAGCATGGTCTCTAAGACTTTGTCGGTATCTGCATCAGCAAATTCACATGTTGGTGTTTGCAGTGCACCATCGTGCTTGCCGCGAGCTCGCTTTTGGTGGAAGTTAGAACGGTAAATTTTGCCCTGTACTTCAAATTCAAGTTCAGCGAAACACTCACCTGTACCGCGAGTCATCAGCTCGTTATTGCCTTTAGCTATGCTTTTCAAACGAGGCGTGCGGTGGAATAGCGCTAAACAAATTGCATCCAGAATAGTCGTTTTACCCGCACCTGTTGGGCCCGTGATTGCAAACAGGCCGTTTTCTGCAAACGGTGATTGGGTGAAATCGAGCTTCCAACGCCCTTTCAAAGAGTTAAGGTTTTCAAATTCTAGGCTTAAAATCTTCATACTCGTTACTCTTCTACTTTGTTTGTTGCTTGAGCGCTTTCAGACACTTCGACCATGACCTGCTTAAACTTCACCGTCATTCGTTCTAAGCGTGCTTTTTCAGACTCAGTTTCGAACTCTTCTAAGGCAATACGCTTGGTAAACACATCCATTGGGCTAAGTTCAGACAGGGTTTCTGCTGATTCTTGCTCCAACGCTTGGTTACGACGCTCTCTTGCGCGGCGCAGTTGCAATACTTCCACGTTCAAGCCTTCAGTCAATGCACGCATACGCTCTTGTAGATCAGATAGGTAATCTTGAGCCTGCACCTCTATCGACAACCAAACACTTTGTTCACCATCCAAACCAATGTATTGGTTCAGTTGAGACTCTATCTCGCTCAAATCGCCTTTGATTTCAGCAAGCGGTTGGAATGTCGGGACAACCAATTGAGAAATGGTTCGTTCGCCTTCAGAAAACTCAACCACGCACACCTGCTTTTGAGATTTAAGCTCATCAAAGCTAAGTGGGATTGGAGAGCCGGAATAACGAATGTATTCACGTTTAGCCACTACTTGTGGGCGGTGAATATGACCAAGAGCAATGTAGTCGGCATCAGGGAAACCGTCCGCAGCAAAGCCATCTAGGTTACCAACGTAAATATCACGTACAGAATCTGACTGTTGAACGCCCATTGCAGTAAGGTGTCCCGTAGCGATGATTGGCATGTGCTCATGGTTTTCATAGGTAGAGCGCTTAGCGACCGCTGCTTCATAAACACTTTGGTAGTGCTGCTTGATTGCATCGCCAAGCTGTTTTTGACGCTCAACACCAGTTACACCGGCTTGACTGGTCAGCACATCGCGAGGACGAATAAACGGAATGGCACACACAAGCGCTTCTACATCACCGGCTTTACCCTTGAGTTCAACAACCTGAGTCGCATGTTCTTCGTTGGTATTTGGGATGACGTCAGCGCCCATGTATTTGAGCAGCTGTTGGGTCTCTTTCAGGACCGAAACGGAATCGTGGTTTCCGCCTAGCAGTACCAATTGGCAGCCGATCATGTTCGAATCGACAACAAACTTGTTATACATCTCACGAGCGTAACTTGGTGGCGTACTGGTATCGAAAATGTCACCAGCAACGATGATCGCATCGATGTCATGTTCAGTAACTTGCTCAAGTAACCATTGTAAGAAACGTTCATGTTCATTCTTACGGCTTTTATTGTAGAAGTTTTGGCCAAGGTGCCAATCGGACGTGTGAAGAATCTTCATTGCTGCTCACTGGAAGTCGGTAATACCTATAATCTACCAAAATCGCTCATACAATTCCCTTTTATAAGCTTGTGAAAAGCAACTAATTTTACGCATGAACGCGTCATAGGCTATAGCTACAAAAAAGCCGCTCATAATCAGAGCGGCTTTCGTATCAACTATAAACAATTTCAGGTCTCAACATGCGTCAGAAATTGTAAGAAGCACCCAGTGTTACTGTGCTAAATGCTACATCTCGGCTGCTTAGACGTACTTTATTACCGTTAATATAAGCGAAGTTTTCAACGTTCACGGCATCAGCTTGTGAGATCAGACGAAGTGTTAGGTTCTCTACTGGCGTGTATTCAACACCAACACCGAAGTGGAAGCCTGCGCCGGAGTCATCACCATAGAAAGCACTGTTGCTTGAGTTCAAATCTACGTAGCTTAAACCCGCTAGTACAAATGGACGGATTGAGTTATCGAAAGTGTAACCAACATTCGCAGCTACTGAGAGAGACGTTGGTGAAAGCTTCTTTTGACCAAATAACTCATAATCAGCGTAGTCCGTGTAGCCTAGTTCGATACCGACAATACGGTTGAAGTGATAACCGCCGTAAAGGTTGTAACCCATGCCGTCAGAATCTAAATTAGCGCCACCGTCCGTGTCTGAATCTTGATATACACCAAGGCCAGCACCAATGTATGGACCACCCTCAATACCAGCAGCAAATGTAGGAAGTGAAACCAAGCCAACTAGGCCTAATAGAAATGTTGATTTAAGCATGAAAATACCCTTTTTAGTTTGTTCCACAGTACCGTTCATCAACTATTAATAGGTTTCCGACACTATTCCAACGGTTGCGATACTGTTTAAATAAATTATTCAAGCGACTCCTAACAAACAATAAAACACTGTTCATTTGCGGAGTGATTGGGAAATTATCACGACAACTTTCATTCACCAAGCGAATAGTTCATAAATTTTATAGAGTCTTATTTATGAGACAAAATAGAGCAAAAGCATAAAGATGAGTAAGAATCGCAGTATCAGCATTAAATAAATAGCTATAAAACAGTCAGTTATAGAACAATCAATCATATAGAGTGGTTGGTATATTCTAGCTATTACTTAATACTCCCCTTTTTGGAAAACAAAAAAGCTCACGCTATTGATTAATAGAGTGAGCTTTAATTTATCCTTTCAAACCTTTCAGAGCGAGGTACCATTAAAGTATATTTAAAATAGTGAATGTAATATTAATGAGCTTCAGCAAGGCTTGCCAAATAGGTATTCGTTAAATAGAAGCCACTAAACTTTTCTACAAAATCTTGAGGTACCGTTTTCTCCGTTAAGCCCGACTTAATCAAAGCGCTCTGCCATGCTTGCACTTTAGGAAAACCTTCTAACATATCAAAACCTGAACGTTCTTTTATCACCGATGCACGGTGTAATAGTGGCAGCCAAGCAATATCGACATTTGAAATGTAATTACCTTTAAAGAATTGAGTATCGCCTAATTTATTTTCAGCTTTAAGAAACGCTTTTTGAAGGTTTGCCAAGCGCGTATCAAACGTATCTTTGTCTTTACTGCCCATCGTTCCGCATTGTGGCATGTAATGTTTGCTCGCTTGATAAGACCAAGCTCGATCCAGTGCTTTTTGCTCGGCCGTTACTTCTTCAATAGGCGCGTATTTATCGTCAAGGTATTCAACAATCGCATCAGATTCAAATAATACGGTGTCATCTTCCGTCACTAGCACAGGCACTTGTCCATTTGGGGAAATATCCAAAAACCACAGTGGCTTGTTGTTAAGCTCAATGTATTCGATTTCAAACGGCACTTTTTTCATAACTAGAGCCCCCATTACACGTTGAAAAAATGGGCAGTTTTTAAAGTTAATCAGTTTAATCATTGTTGACTCCGTATCAGGTCATTAATTTGTATTTACATCCCTAAGACGAGCGTCATCAACAAAAGACGAAGTCTAATTCTATTTTTCTAAAAATTAAGAAATGCAGCCACTTAAACGATTAAAGAAATTACTATAGATGCCATTATTACACCCACAACAAGTTCCAATACCTTCCAGGCTCGCGGGTTCTTAAACATCGGAGCCAAGAAACGCGCACCAAAGCCAAGAGAAAAGAAGAACACAAAAGAAGCCGATACCGCTCCAGATCCAAATAACAACTGATTAGGTTGATATTGAGTAGAAATGGAACCTAATAACACCAAGGTGTCCAAATAGACGTGTGGGTTTAGCCAAGTAAACGCTACGCACATGGCTATCGCTTTGGTTAACGAGTCTTTGGTTTCAGCACTTGCTTCTAGCGCATGATTTTCAGTAAATGCAGAGCGGAAACTTAAAAATGAATACACACCCAAAAACATTACTCCACCATAACGAGCAATCTGTTCGATTTGAGGAAACTGCTTAACAACAGCCCCGAAGCCTGTGACGCCCAAACTAATCAGCAATGCATCAGAGACAGCACACACCGTACAAATTACCAAAACATGTTGGTTCTTTAGGCCTTGCTTTAGTACAAAAGCATTTTGCGAACCTATCGCAAGGATCAGCGAAAGTCCGAGGGAGAAACCAGCAAAATAAGTCGTCATTAAATGTACTTCGAAATAGGTTGGATAATCATAAGTTACTATAAAATGGTGTAACTTTTCATAATTTTTACAATATGATCACATATCCGTTACACAACACAAAACCAACACAATCAAATTGCAACCACATGCATATGAGGGCTACTTTCTGACTTCGATTTTAGGAATGTAATCAAAGGAAGAAACATGATTAAAAAGGTATGTTTAACACTGATACTTTGGGCAATAGCGAGCCAAGCACTCGCAACATCGCTTTATTATATAAACCGCACTGACAAACCCATATTGATAAACCTTTCAGTAGACTCCAGTGCGCCTGTCAGTAATGGTTACCAATACAGGTTAACAGGAAATGACTTAGTAATTTGGCCCTATCAAAAAGCTAAAGTGGCTGATTTTAATCGATATTATGGAATTGTGAATGGCGCTACATATGATTACTTTCTGACAATATCACGATTGACTGATGAGGGAACATGGGAAGTCAAACCGCAAGAACCCGTCGCTCAACTTAAGTTGGTTGGTCATAGTTCAGGTACTACGCTGTCTTATGGGTATAAAGGTCAAGGCATGATGACCGACTACAACCCGTACATTCTTCATCGATATAATCAAGATGGATATCACTCTGAGTTCGGCGTTAAAGCGGTATACACATCGGGTTTTGACGACGTTGAATTTGTGGTGTCTGAGCATACGATCAATGACACTGAATATGAGCCAAACATTCTCAACGTCGCATCATACAATTTATGGTTGCTTCCTTCTGTGTCTTCCAATATTGCAGACCGTGCAAGCATCATGAGCCATAGCCTTTCTGGGTTTGATGTACTCGCCCTGCAAGAAGCTTTTTCGATCGATAGAGAAATTTTGTTCAACAAGTTAGCGGATGAATTTCCTTACAGAACCGAGGTTGTTGGTGGTAACAGTAATGCACTGTACGATGGCGGTGTGGTGACATTTAGCCGACATCCAATCATCGAAACCGATAGTATCGTTTTCGAACACTGTACAGGCACTGACTGCTACGCGGATAAAGGCGTTGTATATACCAAGATTAATAAGGATGGCGAGATATACCACATTTTCAATACACACCTTGCCTCTTTCAACACACCTTCAGCCAAGCGTCTAAGACGCCTACAACTCGGCCTAATGCGAACCTTTATGTTGACTAAAGGCATCCCTTCCAATGAAGCGGTTATCTACGCCGGAGACTTCAATATCGACAAAAATAGTGACTTCATGGAATATCTTCTGATGTTGGCGACATTGGATGTTGATCCGCCAGAGTTCAGGGGCTACACCCGAGCAACTTTTGATCCGACCATCAACCCATACGCCGCGAACAAATATTCGGGTGGTGATGATGTCGAGTATCTAGATTACGTTTTTGTCAGTAGAGTGCATAGGCAAGCAATCAGTAACACAAATACGGTGAAGCTCAACCAAAGACTAAACTCAGAAACTTGGGGAAGTTGGCATTTATCCGACCATTTTGCTATTGATGCTAACTTTGTATTTAATCCAAATGACTAACCTTCTAAAACAACCTTAAGGTTGAACTGACAAACACACTTAGGATGCTCGTTCTGTTCCTTCAATAAGAAGATCGAGCTCCTTACCCCCTCCTTTCCACTGGCTCAATGAAAACCTTACCGCCTGCTAAATAACAAATTAATCAATTGATTTTTAAGAAGTTTAACCCCCAATGCGTATTTTATAAATGTTTAATTTATTAATAGAATTCAGCTCAAACTTTAAAGCTTAAAAATCGATCACAGTGAGATCTCAATACCATTTCATTGACCAAGCGAATGATAGAAGTCTAATTGCATATTACCTTTTGACTGCTTTTTGGACGGGCATTTCCCGCTCACTAAACTGGCTAAACGCGTGTTTACGCATTGCGTTTAAAAACAGTTTTAGCCGCATAACTATAAGGACGCTACACAGATGAAATACGGATACAGACTTACCACTCTCGCTTTAGCTATCATCGCTTCTTCACACGCCACCGCTACAACAGTCAAAGAAGAGAGTGTTACGCCACATATCGTCAATTCGCCTTTCATACAAGACGTAAAAGGTACGATTGTTGAAGATTACTCTAAACAAACCATTCAACCATCCTTGTTCTCAATGAGAATGATGAGCTCTGCTGATTCACAGCGCGGCGATTGGTTCAATTTATCTGCGAGCTACACAAGGCTTCAAGGCGTAGGTTCTGACGTGGTATATGACTACCTTATGCCACCACTTAAGCCAGAGCCAGTGATCGTGGCTGTTCTTGATTCGGGCGTTGATGTGGAACATGAAGACCTGAAAAACAAGCTTTGGACGAACAAAGGCGAGATCCCAGATAACGGTATTGATGATGACGGCAATGGCTACATCGACGATATTCACGGATGGAACTTTCTCGGAAACTCCTTAGGGATCAACGTTGACCAAGATACATTAGAAGTCACACGGGAATACAAGAAGTACCTGAAACTGAAAGAAAATGGGCGTTGGATTCCACGCAAAAAACGAAAGTACTATGAAGGCGTTGAGTCCGACTACCTCTCCTCTTTAAAAGACGATCAAGATGCGTTAAATCGTGTCACTACCGCGATTGACCAAGCCAACGAATACAAACAAGAGATTCTTCAATACGTTGATCAGAAAGACTTTTCGACGAACGGATTAAAAACGCTATTAGATAACGAAAACGCTAGCGTCGTTGCAGCGGCGCAAGGCCTACTTAGCCTATTTGAATCTTGGTACTCATTTGAATACTTGGAATCTCGTCGTAGCCGCTATCAAGACTCTTTAGACTTCCATTTAAATCTTGAGCTCGATACTCGTCGCGACATCGTGTTAGATGACATCAATAACCCATGGGAAAAGGGTTACGGTAACAACGATGTAAAGGGGCCAGTTGGCTCACACGGCACTCACGTTGCGGGAATCATCGCTGCTGAACGAGGAAACTTTATCGGTATCGATGGGGTTGCAGACCATGCACAAATTATGGCGGTACGCATGGTGCCAAATGGCGATGAGCGAGATAAAGACATTGCCAACGCGGTGCGCTATGCCGTCGATAATGGCGCAAAGATCATTAACATGAGTTTCGGAAAAAGCTACTCACCTCGCAAGTACATTGTTGACCATGCATTCCGCTATGCCGCTCGTAAAGGGGTCCTGATTGTCCACTCTGCGGGTAATAGCCGTAACGACAACGACATCAAACCAAGCTTTCCAAACCGCTACGCTAAGCACTACCGTTCAAAGCCTATCTCAACATGGTTAGATGTAGGTGCATCTGCAAAATACGCAGACCAAAGCTTAGTGGCAAGCTTCAGTAACTTTGGACAAAAATCTGTTGATGTATTTGCTCCTGGGTATCGCATTCTTTCAACTACACCAGGCAACACTTACGGTTCGAAAAGTGGTACCAGCATGGCAGCACCTGTGGTTTCAGGTGTCGCTGCTTTAGTGTGGTCTCGCTATCCTGACCTATCAGTGAAAGAACTGAAGTCGCTATTAATGAACGAATCAAAAGTCTATCCAGAATTACTTGTTAAAAAGCCTTCTAGCCCGACAGATTTAGTGCCTTTCAACACTCTATCGATTTCTGGCGGTGTGGTAGACGCTGAGGCTATATTCACAGAGTTGGAAACACGCTAACACCTTATTATCTATTGATTAATTATGAAAAAGGTTGCCCGAGGCAACCTTTTTGCTTTTCACAACAACAACAGAGATTCCATACCATTGAACGTGATAGGGAATCTCTTTATACGGTGTAATTCTACTAGACCATATTTAGCGTAATTCGATACTCATGAACTGGCTGTAAGGGTCTAGTTCATAATCCGCGAAGGGTTCGCAGTAACCAAACCCAAACTTCTCGTACAAATTACGTGCAGGCTTAAAATACTCTTCAGAGCCCGTTTCCAAGCTGATTCTTTGATATTGGCGGTTTGAAGCCGTGTCTAAAACATGCTGCAAGAGTTTGCTCGCTACTCCTGTATTGCGAGCAAACTGAGAGGTTCGCATCGATTTAAGCTCGGCATGTTGGGAATCCAACTCTTTAATAGCAACACAACCCAATAATTGACTGTCTTTCCATGCACTGAAAAAAGTAATCTCTGGTGATCTCAAAGCATCAAGATCGAGTGCATGAACGCTTTCTGGTGGCGACGTCGCATACATGTCAGCTAAATGCTCTTCTAATAGCCGAATAACCTCTCCGCCTGACAAATCATCAATTTTTATTTTCATAACGCTTTAATTATCCTTAATAAAATTTTAATCCGTTTTCCATTCAGTAAAATTACGCTAGTGTAGTTAAATGATAAATATCATACTTTGCATGTAGAGTCTCGCTGCATTTACCCTGTCTATCAGCGATATACCCAAGTTAATGCAAAGCACCTTTTTGCGGTAGAGATTAATTGATCAGACCGATATGAGTATCCAACTAGACTTAACGACAGCCTTACCTTGCCAGAACTTCGATTCTGCCCAAGGCTACATTACCCTCCAGGATCATCAGGTCATTGATGTCGACGATAATATCGCGACCCTATTTGGTTACGATGACCGAGAATCGCTATTAAAGAATGTCGATTTCGTCTATGCCTTAATACCCGATAGCTACCATGGCACAGTGCGTGAACGCTACGTTTCTGCAATCAAAGGTCAGCTACAAAAAGGTAAAGTCTATAAAGATATCCCTATTAATGGACGCCGACTCTCTTTGTTTAGCCTTGCGCACATGATTAAGCTCAACAACCGTCCAGCTCTCCGCGTTATGCTTGTCGATATTACGGCAGTTGTCGCATCTGAGCGTAAGCTCCAAGAAAAAGACCACATGTACCGGACGCTACTGAAAAGCTCGAAACAAGGTGTGCTCATTCATCAAAACTTCAAACCTTTGATGGTCAATCAGGCATGGGTTGAAATGCAGGGTGCTAAATCTATTGAGCAAGTCCTTGCTATGAATTCGGTCATCTCTATTATTCCACCCGACAATCGTATCAACGCTCTAAAGCGTAGCCAGAATATTATGGCCGGTCACACGCCGAGTTTTAGTTCAGTGGTCGAAAACCGTTGCCTTGATGGAAGTAAAAAATACTTCAATATTTACGACAACATCATCTACTGGGAAGGTGAAAAAGCGATTCAAGTGGTGGTAGAAGATGTCACTAGTAAAGTCGCACTAGAAAAGGAGTTAATTCATCGCGCACTTCACGATGACCTTACGCAGGTATTAACTCGTCAGGCGGTTTATGACTGGCTAAAAAAACCGACTAACAATCAAGCTAATATGTCTTGCTTGCTACTCGATATTGACGACTTCAAGAATGTGAACGACCAATTTGGACATAGCGTCGGTGACACCGTCATTCGCACACTCGCAACCATCATCAAGAAACATGTCAAAGCTCTAAATGGTGTTGTTGGCCGTTAGGGTGGTGAAGAATTTATTGTCTTCTTTCCGAAGTCTCAGACAAACCATGCCACTGCATTGTCCACGGCAGAATCCCAGGCAACAATTGTCGGTGAGCGTATTTGTGAAGAATTTCGAAGCCATCAATTCATCGGTTTTAACCGAAAATCATTTAGCACAAGTGTCAGTATCGGTGTCACCGACAGCTGTATAATACGAACAAGTAACTCGCTCAATAACTTGATTCGTGTAACAGATGATGCCCTCTATCAGGCTAAATCGAATGGTAAAAATAGAGTGTCGGTCAACACGGAATGTGAATGCGCAGAATGTGAGTAATGAAAGAATTGCTACGCATCAATAAAGGTTTATTAACTCGATAAATCAATCAAAGATTTTCTTGTTATTTTCAAGTTCTAGTTTACTATGCGCCACCCCAATTTTTTCAGCAAATGCTGCAGGCAAACATGTCCGCCAACGCGCTCTATACCGACCTATCCGGTTACTATGATTTAATGTGTGTTGATATTGACTACCAAGCGCAAAGTCACTGCGTTCGTAGGCTACATCAGATTTTTGGAAATGAAGGAAGAACTCACCTAGACCTTGGTTGTGGCACTGGCCCACACGTTCGTCACTTTATTGATTATGGCTATCAAAGCAATGGACTTGACCTAAACCAGCCCATGTTAGATATCGCTCAAATACGCTGCCCTGAGGCCAACTTTTCAGTACAGAACATGAGTAATTTCGAGGTATCAGAACCGTTCGACCTCATCACTTGTTTCTTATATTCGATCCACTACAACGATGGTATCGAGAAGTTAAAAGAGTGCATTGCCAGCGTTCATAAAGCGCTAAAACAAGGCGGTGTGTTCTGTTTCAATGTGGTCGACAAAAATAAGATCAGTAATGCTCTGTTTGTTCGTCATACTACCAATCAAGAACAGGACGATTTTACCTTCCGCTCAGGCTGGTATTACTCGGGTGAAGGCGACAAGCAAGCATTGAAGCTCAGCATCGAGAAAACCACTGCTGGTGAGACTCAGATATGGAACGATGAACACCCAATGGTTGCGTTCTCATTTAAAGAGTTAATCGAAATTTTGAAGCCCTACTTTGAGGTTCACATTTTCGAGCATGACTATGAGAAGCTTTTACCTTGGGATACGCACTCAGGTAATGCGCTCATTGCGTGTGTGAAAAGCTGAGTAAATTCGGAACCTATGTTCGCTCTACTGCGAGCACTAAAATAAAAAGACCCCACACAACGTTAAGTCATGTGGGGTCTTTTTCATGTGTATTAACTTATCGGATCAAACGGTGATTGATTAGAAGTCAGCCGTCATACCTACGTAGTAAGTACGTGGTTCTTCGACGTAACCCATATTCTCAAGCTCTTGAGATACCGCTTCGTCCGTCAAGTTAGTGATACCCGCACGAATACGAACAGAATCATTCACGTTGTAAACCGTACCAATATTCAATGTTGTATACGCATCTTGAGTTAGATCCGTTTCGATATTACGTTCGCCACGGTAGCGCGCGCTAATAAAGGTGTTTAGATCGTAAGTTGGGCTCCAGTTTAGCTTAACCAAACCAGAATGCTTGTAACGCTCTAACAGCTCTTCACCCGTTGATTTGTCTTCTGTGTCTAGGAAAGAGTAGTTACCAGAAATACCCCACTCGTCGGTGATTTGGAATTGACCCGTAAGCTCTGCACCTTGGACTACTGCTTCTGAAACATTAGTGTAAGTACGTTTACCGTTTACATAACCTGTTGAGCTTGAACTATCTGCACACCCTTTACCCGCTTCAAATACTCCACCGTTCTCACAATAGGTATCATCACGATCAATTAGGTCATTGATTTCATTTCGGAACAATGCACCTTCGACATTCCAACGAGGTTGGCTATAGATAGCAGCGATCTCGTAGTTCAAACTGGTTTCAGGCTTAAGGTCTTCGTTACCATGTAAATCACAAACACCCTTACAACTGTTCACTGTGTAATCCGCTTGGTTTTGTGTTAAAGATGGCGCCTTAAATGCTTTACCAACACCACCTTTGATGATTAAGTCATTCGTTGTTTGGTGAACCAAGTACACTCGCGGGCTAAATTCTTCACCGTATAGCTCGTGTTTATCTAGACGACCACCGATTGTTGCTGTTAGTTGCTCCGTCATTAACCATTGGTCTTGAATAAACAATGCACCTTGGTAAGCCTCGGATGTCCCGTTAACTAGGTTTTCTCTGTTCGTTAACTCACTTAACTGGTAATCCATACCAAACGTAACGGTATGACTATCACCTAGATAGGTTGTTGCTGAAGCTTCTACAATTTGCGTCAATTCTTCAACATCACTGCTGTAGTTATTTCCTAAATCAGCTGCGTCACTATCAGTTACGTTTTCACGCGAGTAACGCACTTGTGTATCACCCCAGCTCCAAAAACCGCTGTGTATTATCGCTTGGCTGTTACGTACAACTTTACTGTCAATTGGATTTGCACCTGTAGCATATTCAGCCAAACCATCACGTTGGTCGTCGCTGTAACCTAAGTCTAAATCGATGGTTTGATTATCAGTTGCATGCCAAGTTAACGTACCTAATAGGCTTAACGTATCGCGGCCTTCTAGTGCAGTCACATCTTCTCTATCACGACCCGAAGAGTGAATACCAGAATATGACTGCCATGCATCACGGCTCGTTTGGTTAATAGAGAAACGAGCAAACAACTCATCTTCAATCAAAGCACCAGAGGTCGTTAGACCTACAGACTGCTCCTGCCCACCATTACCATCCATTGGTGACGAGGTATCCATACTTAATGTCGAACTCCACTCATTGACAGGGGCTTTAGTAATAATGTTGATGGTACCGCCCATACCGTCAGAGCCGTATAGTGCCGACATTGGGCCACGGATGATTTCCACACGTTCGATAGATTCAGTAGGAATTGTAGAAAGATCGAAATCGTTGCCACGGATAATGGCACTTGCTGAACTTAAACGTCGACCGTTTACCATGATAAGCGTGTAATCAGAATCCATACCACGAATAGAGATCATCTGACGGCCAGCACGCGTGCTATCAAAGTCAGACTCAACACTCGTTGATTCAGCAACGATGTCTGCCAAGGTAATACCTGGGCTATCTTCGATGTCTTGAGCAGTAATTACAGACATAGAAGCTGGTGCTTGTTTCAACGCCATCTCTGTACGAGTAGCGGTAACTACCATTTGCTCATCTGTATCCTTCACTTCCTCTTGCGCTAATAGGTTTGGCGAAAGTGAAGTACAAATAACAGCGACTGCGATCGATAAAGGCTTACGAGTAAAAAGGGATCTCTCAGACATGATATTCATTCTTATATTTGATTGGTAATGATAGTTGTGACATTAATAAGACCGAGGTCATGATTCGATTTGGATTAACTAATAAAAAAAGAGAGGCACAATGGCCTCTCTTTGGTCTTTTGCTTTATGGTGTTAAGTATACAGAGCTAGCAGATTAAAGCTTTGTCCAAGCGTCTTGCCAGTATTGGCTATCTCCTGGAGCATAAGATGCGCTTGCACACCACGCTGTGTATGGCCAAGGCTTACATTCGTATAAGCCATTGTCACTGCCGACTACAATATCGCCCGCTTCGTAGTTCGTTCCGGCTTCATACGGAGGGTAATCACCTGGAGGTGGCGTTGTACCGCCCTCTTCTTTGATAACGAATGAGTTATCGACCATCACCATTTCGCCGTCTGTTGCTTTACCAACGACTTCAAGCTTGTATTGGCCTTCGGCTACATCGTACAGATCCATTGTTATTGCACGACTGTCAGTTAGGTTAACTTTGGTCTGCTCTACTACAGTACCTGCGCTGTTAATCACCATAGCTGTTACATCTAACGCTTCGTTTGATGTCAGTGTGAATTGTAAACGTACATTGCCGTTATCTAGTACGTATTCCGACTGAAAGCCAGATACGTTCAGTTCTGGGTCACCACCTGGATCAGGGTTTCCACCACATGAGCTGTCTGAAACCTTTCTCCAAACGCCCCACTCACCTGTCGTTCCTGGCTCTTCACCACGGGTATACCAGCCTGCTCCCCAAGTCGCGCCGTCGTGTGATACTTGGTCACCTTCAACATAAACAGTGTCGGCATCCCATGCAGCAGCACAGTTAGAACCATCAGTCACTGACACTTTACGCTCAGCAGTGACGGTTTGATGAGCACTGTCTGTCACACTGTATACAAGCGTGTAGTTGCCCATTTCAATCACATCGACACTACCAGTGTGTGTAATAGAACTTGTTAGGTCACCATCTTCAGCATCGTTTGCAGTCACACCAGCCATCGGATCAAATGCGCTACCTAACATGACAGTAGTATCAGACACGCCATCGAATACAGGTTTTTGGCTGTAAACTTCGACCGTTCTTACTTTAGTTGCTTCATTGTTATCACTGTCTTTCACGCGGTAGGTTAGAACATAAGTACCGATAACACTGGTTTCAACGTAACCTTCAACATCAATTGATGAAGTTAAATCACCATCTTCTTTATCTGTTGCTGTCACGCCTTCCATTGGGTCAAAAACAGTGCCGTGAAGAACACGTGTATTCTCAACACCTTTCAACACAGGCTCACCTTCAACCGGTGGCGGTGTCACTTGGCCGTGAACAAAAGGACCGTAGTCTTTAATGAATTGTTCGTTGTACGCTTGACCGGCTTTGTTAGTACCCATATCCCAGTTGATAGACCAAGTCATCACGCCACGTAAAGGCTGACCTTGCGCCGTTAGGCTATCGAATGCGTCGTACAAATCTTGTGGCTCTTGCACAAAACCAGTTGCTGCAGCATCGATACTTGAAGGGATACCAAACACTAACTTGTCGTGCGGGATCTTATGGAAACCGCGAGTGCCGTTGATTAGTGAGTCAGAGATGTAGTAGATGAACTCTTCTTTTAATGCATCGTTGTTTTGTGCGATCCAACCTACGCCTTCAACCCAGATACCGTCACCACCTTGGTTATAAAACTGCGGGTTGATCCAATCGTAGTAACCTTCCAAGTTATCGATGTAAGGAACATACTTACCACCCGTCGTTAGGTACGGGAACTCAGGTGCCATTGTAATAAGGAAGTTTTTACCTTCTGCACGATAGTGATCTTTCACTAGCTTCAGCGCATCTGGAATAACGGTTTGGTTGTTTGCAGCAGTAACGGCCGCTTGTTCTAGGTCGATATCTAGACCATCAAAGCCATAGCGCTCCGTAAGACGAATGATCTCATCAGCAAAGGCTCTTTCATCACCGGTTTCTAGCTCTACGTGTGCATCTGCACCACCCAAAGCCAATAGTACAGAGCGACCTTGCTTGTTGAGTTCTGAGATTTGGTCAATAAATTGTTCTTCTGAGAGCCCAACCGTTGGGTCCAGTTTAAAAGTTGGGATTCGACCATCCGCTACATCGTACACTTTCATGAATGATACATTCACGATGTTGTACATAGGGTTCACTTCATCCAATGTCACGCAAGGTGCATTACCACCTTGATAACCGCCGCCATCACACCAGTTGTGCCAATAACCTACCACGACTCCTGAATCTGGATTCGTCATGTCAGATCCATTTGCATAAACCGCGCCCGACATGGCCGCCATGCCGACTGATACTGCTAATTGTAGAGCTTTACGTTTCAACATTAGTCCCACTTCCTTACTTAACAGCTGTGCCAATCACAACCGAACCAATTCATTTTAATCATGAATATTTATAGAGAAGTATTGGAATTTATAGGAAATAACGACCTTTGATTTAACTTGTGATTTTAAGTCACAGATTGAATATTAGAATCAATATAATTTTGACTTTTCATTCAAATTAAAATGCGAAACAAGCTCATTTCTAGCAGTTTATATTGACCATATAAATATATTAAGCAGCGTTAATTCACGAAGAAAATTAAGCTTTATATACGAGGGTAAGATCGTCAAACGAACTGAATAAAAGCTCTAAAGTTTATGATATTTATAAATTTTTTATTTTTCGAGTGATATCACCAAAACTTGCAAATGGATTAATTGGACGTACAAGCCCAATTAAATCCCACATATAAACCTCTACACTAATAAATCAAATAAATATAACATCATGATCATTTCGAATGGTCTGAATAATAGTTCTCTATTCGTTCAATCAGACTCAGCTTATCTATTTCTTTAAGCGAATTTATTCCTGCAGCGGCCTTCCTTCCGCCCCCAGTATCAAAACTCGAACAAATTTCATCTGCACCAACTCTGTTTGATAAAGGCGCTCTTAGGCTCACAGTGTAAGACTGGCCATCAGTGTTTTTTGTTAACACCGCTTGTGCTCGATCTGGGTCTTGATTCACTATTTCATTGCTAAACACGCCACTGATTCGTCTAGCCCAAGTCTCTGCAGGCAATTCGAACACGCGCGCGACTTCACTCTCATAGATCGGAGTAAGGTTTGATAATTGTTGGTTGTCAGTTTGATAAGCGATGCGAAGTTGATAAAACACGGAATCTTTATCATCCAAGAGATCGAATGGGTTCGGATATTGATAAAGCGCTTGGTAAAGCTCAGTCGGTGAAAAGTGCAGATCACTCAATGACGCGCCATAGCCGTTATAGTTGATTAGCGTGCCTAGCTCTTCCAAAAATTCAGTTTGAGGTTGGTCAAATCCATTTGTTAGCGCTAATCGTGCAGCCACCGCTTTTAAATTATCACCAAACGCTGCTGCGATTGCCCACGCTACATATTCTCCCTTGAGTTTTTGGTTGATCAAAAGACTTGTGCAACACTCCGGTGCTGTATTAATCAGAGTCTCAAGGTACTCAGACTTGGGGATGTCCCCTGTACGATGGTGGTCGCAGTAAAAGACAGTAACCTCATCAGCAAGCAGTGATTGTAATGCGGGTAGATTTTTCTCCATCGACACGTCTAAAACAGTCACCGATGTGACATCACTTTGGAGATTCTGTTCCGCTAGTTGGGCAACAGCCTGCGAAAGCAGCTTGATATCGCGTTTCACCCCCGTGATTAAAGTGCTCTCTTTAGGCTCATGTAGGCGCAGTTGAAGCAATGCGATGATGCCATCTGCATCTCCGTTGAATACGTCGTAATGCATTTTGTTCCTCTTCCCGTGAGATTCAGCCATTCACGATAAAGTAATGTGTACAGATTGTATCGTGAAGGTATAACTAAGCTTAATAGACGATGATTATTTTAACCTTATTTCATAGATACTTAAGTCCGATTTGGAATGCCTTATTCTTAATCCTCTATCTTCGTGCCTGTCCATACCTTTCAAATACAAAAAGGCGCAGATAGTCTGCGCCTTTGGTTTTAGTTATTTTGGTGCTTGATTAGGACGTTTTGAACTGTGCGACTGCTTTATCCATCTCATGGGCTTGCTCTGCCACTTTGTCTACTTCAACTAAACAGTGCTGTGCTGAGGCATTGTTATCGTGTGAGATGGCATTGAGTTCCGTGATGGAGTCACTCACTTGTGCCATCACAGCACCCTGCTCTTCTATTGCAGACGCAATGCGTTCAGAGTTACCTTGAATGCTCTGCATGTCGCTTAAGATAAGCTGCAGACTAGCATCCAGCTCTTCTGAATCTTTAAGCGTTAGCTGACCTTGCTGGTTACACTCACCAATTTCAGTCATCGATGCCTGCATCTGGCTTTGAATTGCACTCACCACCGAGGTTATCTCTGTCGTCGACTGATGTGTTCTGCTTGCTAGTGCGCGTACTTCATCTGCTACCACTGCGAAGCCACGCCCTTGCTCACCGGCACGTGCTGCTTCAATTGCAGCGTTCAACGCTAGTAGGTTAGTTTGTTCAGCAATGCCTTGGATAATGTTGACTGCATCACCGATTTGATCAACATGATGGTTCAGTGAGCTGATTGAATCTTGACTGCTTGATAGACGTTCAGACAACTGAGTAATGTTATTGATAGTATCGACCACGACTTCACGCCCCTTGTCTGCATTCACTTTCGCTTGTTGAACGCCTTCTGCAGCAACAGAGGTGCTTTCTGAAATTTCACCAATCGTTAATACCATTTCTTGAACAGATGTTGTCATGGTTGAGGTGTGGTTAGCTTGAACTTCAAACTGTTTGATTACAGACTCAAGCTCGTCGTGCATGTTAGAAGTACTTTGAGTCAGTTGTAGAGACTTAGATTGAGAGGCCGAAATCAAGCCTTCAAGCTGATCAAGCAATTGGTTGAAGTATTGACCTAACGTGCTCAACTCATCTTTACCATCAAGGTGTGAACGTATTGACACATCGTTGGAATCGACAATATTGCGGATCACCGAAAGCAATGACTCAATTTTACCAATGATAGAGCGAACGATTAACCAGCTGAACAAAATGATCGACACAAGTAATGTGACGCAAAGGATGTTGTTGATCAGTGATAGTTTGTCCATCTCCTTTTGAGTTTCTTGGTCGAGTACTGCTGAAAACTCTTTAAACTGAGTCTCAATCACATGTGAACCAGAGCGTGCTTCCCCAAGAAGGCCCTCATTGTGTTTAAGTCCAATAACTTTCTTCTGTTCAACCACTTGCTTTGCTGTCTCTAGCAAGGCACTCGAGCTTAAAGAAAGCATGCTCGGATCAAAGGTACCTTTTTCAATCAAATCATTAAAAAGATAAAGCTCTACTTTTTGCTCAGCGCTCGCGGTTGCACTCATGCTATCTAGCACTTCATGAAACTGTCCCAAAAGACCTTTGTCTCTCGCGAGTCCATAGACTTCCGTTGCTTTTACCAACTCTACAAAACTCGTATGGTAAGCCTCGATGTCTTCACGTAAGTGTGTACTGTTTACTAAACCTAAATCGTTCAGAACAACATTGAGCTGTGATTCTGAAGCCAAAAACTTGTCGTAGTTTACGTCGAACTTATCAAGGTACTTCATATCATTTCGCAACAAGAAGTCTTTCTCATTACGGCGGAGGTTAAGCAAGCGAACCTCTAGTTCTTTAGTAATTTGTTTAGCTTCGCTCATTTGAGCAGTCGTATCTGCGAATTGCGAGGTGGTAAACAGCAATGAAATCATGCCGAAAATGGAAAACATTCCCAATGAATAGAGCTTTTTCTTTATATCCATAGATGTGACTCGTCTTTACTAAATTTAGGTATCTAAGGCTGGGCATTTAACTGTGTTATCTTGCCCATGCTATTTCGTTATTTTTATCTTTTTACCAATAATGGGCGCTTTACAGGGGCTGTATTGCCTCTATATCTCGCTATTGCACATTCATTGAAAGTGCAAATAAGATTACCCACTAAGGTTAAAATTATCAATAACACAAATTAGTACGATGTACATTAGCAAGATTTTAAAATTGGGATACAAAGGTTTCTCATGTTTGATACAAACGTTAAAAACAGCCCTAACACCTTTAAAACAAAAGGGTCTGTGTATTTTCTAATCGACCCTTTTGTTTAGATGAGTTCCAGGTGATGTGTGTTTAATTTTAATAAACGAGTCACTAATCAATGAACGTCGTAACCGCTCACTAAATAACAAAAATCCGACATCAACTGTCGGCTTTGTAGATTCACCTCGTGACACACAAATTGTCCTACCCTTGGATAGGAGCTGATAACCTGCAACGTGTTAAAAAGCTTTCACCATTTTAGTTAAGCACTTCAATAGCACCGCTTTATCTTGTTCTTCTATACGTTGGGTTAGCTCATTGACAAGATTTAGGTGAAGTTGGTTATGGTGAACGTGGATCTTTTGCCCTTCATCAGTTAAAGCAACCACAATTGCTCGGCGATCGGTTGGGTGTTCATGTCGTTCAATCAACTCTGCCTTAACTAACTTCTCAATTTGAACAGTAAGTGTGCCTGTTGTAATACCAAGCTTTTCGGCAAGCTCTTTCATTCTCAATGCGCCATGCATGCCCAATACTTCAATCGTATGGACCTGCGCGAGCGAGTAACCCGTTTCTTTAACAACGGATTGCTCCCACGAAGACATTTTATCGTAGAACTCAGTCAATATTTGGTTAAGCTGTTCTATGTTTTGCATGGCCGTTTGAGTGCACTTCAAGAGTAAGATGATTTATCTTATCAAACTTGGCGAGCATTTGTTTATATTCAGAAACGGATTTATCACTGATTGATTCAAGAGTAATCGCTGCTGAATAATGATGACCACTCACCTTCCACATATGAAAATCGGTCACGGAAGCATAAGGCGATAACGTTTCGATCACCGAGTCACGGTATTCCTGGTGGATATTTTCATCGAGTAAGATTGGGCTAGTCTGTTTCATAAGGTTCATAGTCCACTTGGCAATGACCAGCGCGCCGACCATCCCCATCACTGCATCTAACCAGTTCCAACCATAAAACTTACCAAACAGCAGCGCGACAATTGCGAGTAACGAAGTTAACGTATCCGCTAGAACGTGCATATACGCAGCGCGTAGATTGTGATCATGGTGATGCTCAGTGTGACTATGATGATGCGTATCATCATGGCTATGTGAGTGACTATGCGAATGCCCGTGAGCGTGTCCATGATCATGGTCGTGATGGTGGTCTCCCAACAAGAACATGCTTACAACATTCACCGTAAGACCAATACAAGCGACGATAATCGCTTCATTAAATTGAATGGCTTGAGGGTTGAAAAAACGATGTACCGATTCCACCAGCATCAACAGAGCCACAATCCCCAAAGCAATAGCACTGGTGTAGCCCCCTAACACACTCACTTTACCTGTACCAAAAGAGAAACGAGCACTATCGGCATGTTTTCTTGCGTAACGATAAGCAAACAAAGTGATGCCAAACGCTGCTGCGTGTGTGCCCATGTGCCAACCATCTGCAAGCAATGCCATCGAGCCATACACAGTACCTGCGATGATTTCGATAAACATGGTCGTGACAGTCAGTAGCAGGACATAGAAAGTGCGCTTTTCACCTTGGCTGTTATGTGAAGAGAAGTTGTGGTGGTGATGGGTTGTAAAGCTCAAAATGGTGTCCTTAGTCTTATGCTCAAAGTTGATGTTGCTGATCAGTCAAACTAATTTGAAAATCAAGTAGTTTGATTATCAAATTTAATGATGCTAAATTTAGTTTGATAATCAAACACTGTCAATGCGGTATTTCCTGTGACGTATATGGCAGCGACAAAAAAGCCCACATACAGTGGGCTCAGAATCGTTTATTGGTTGTTATGCGAGTTTGCTGCGACGCTAATCAACGCCTCTTTGTAGCAATGTAATCTCATCATTCACCCATCCTAAAAGTTGCTTTGTGGCTTTCGATAAGACTTGATTCTGCCTTACGATATAACCAAGACTGGTGCTAGAAAAGTTGATTAATGGCGTGACCTTGGACTTAAGGTGTTGCTTAGTTGAGATCGCAAACTCAGGAATGATAGCGACACCAAACCCCGCCTCCGCCCAGTCAATTTGTGCGTCGACGCTCCCTACTTCCATGACTCTGTGATTGGGTAGATTCAAACTGGGTAAACCTTCATCGATGAAGTCGCGCGTTCTCGTATCATGACCCAGTAGGATCAAGGTCAGTTCAGAATCGACTTCATCATTCTGAGTATCATTATCCTTTGAATAGTCAGAATTTTGAGGATCCAAACCATCTCCTAGCGCACACCATGATAACTCTTGAAGCTTAGTAAAATAGAGCGACTCGTTATGCTGCTCTTTCGCAATCACAAAGCCAAGGTCAGCCTTAGCGTTCTTCACCAAACTCGATGCTTGAGATGAGGTGGTATTGAGCAATGTGAGGTCGATACCCGGATATTGCGCTTTAAATTTCTGGAAAGGACGAATCAATAAAAATCGAGAGATAATGTCACTAACCGCAATGGTTAGCGTGCCAATTTTGAGGTCATTAATCGCATTGAGATCAGCCTGACATACCTGCAACTCAAGCAAGGTTCTTTTGCTGGTTTCTAAGAGCCTTTCGCCCGCTTGAGTTAGCTGAAATGGGCTTCTTTCTATCAGCTTGATGCGTGTCAGTTGTTCAAGTTGTTTTAAATGCAAGCTTACGTTTGGCTGTGTCATATGTAGAGCGTTGGCCGCCTTACCGAAATGTTTGTGTTCGGCTAACGTCACAAACGTGTTCAACAAATTGATATCAAGCATCATCTTCTCTCTTGTGTTACTTCCAATTGTTCGGCACTAAAAACGCGTCACTCTCTATTTCACAGTCCCGCTGCTCCGTCATTCCCTACGGTAAGGGACGAACGTAATAAGGAATCTCGCTTGTGGTTTGAGATTCCTGATACCTCGTTCCTCGGTTCTGGAATGACGCTAACAAACCGAGTGAACGTTCGGTTCATCACTTCCAAAGAAAAGAACTACAAACGCGTCACTCTCTATTTCACAATTCACCAGTTCCGTCATTCCCTACAGTGAGGAACGTATATGGACTCCCCTAGTATTGCAAGGAAACGAGTAAAGGTATGCAAGTGCACGTATATTCGGTTTCTTTATGGGGAGCTACCCCGAACCTCTATGGCTTAATCCACTCAGCAAAAATTCTTATCGAGCGTGTGGTGTATTATCACCTTCGTCCCTCTCAGAGTTTCTTTTGCTTGCTATGCTTACTCTTTACCATAATTTACTTGCTTACATGGGGGGATTGATGTCTCCCTTAACCTTATAAAATCAACTGTTAAGCGATTAACGTCTCATTATAAGATTGATTGCTTTTCAGCATGGCACAAGCCATTCTGATCGTTTTGTTCGCAAGGGCGACAACCACTTGGTTAAACGACTTTCTTTCTAATAAGTTTCGTATCCAGCAACTTAAGCGATCTTCTTTATCTCGGATATTCGCTACCACCGCTCTTGCTCCATGAACGACAAGAGAGCGTAAGGTTTTATCACCTGATTTACTTATTCCGTGGTTTTTGTTCTTACCACCACTGCCAGTATGAGCCGGAACTAAACCTAAGCTCGCACTAGCTCCTCGACCATTTCTATAGGCCGAAGCGTCACCCAGACGGGAAAAAATGGCACTTGCAATCACCCAACGTACACCTCGTAAAGTGATTAATAACTGGCAAGCGGGTATTTGCTTTGCAAAGTCTATAAGTTGCGATTCAACTCTCTCGATAGGCTCATCAAGATTTAGTAGCTGAGCATGTAATTCTCGGAGAACGAATCGAGTTGTCGGTGTTAATTCATTCTCCATATCTTCGATAACGAAAGGGAGTAGTTCTCGCAGTTTATTGGCTCCTTGTGGGAAGGTAATGCCACATTCCGCTGCATAGCCACGGATACGTAGACTTACTGCCGTGCGTTGTTTTATATAGCTTTGTCTTAAACTCAGCAGCATTGCGATATCTTGCTGCTCCGGTGTTTTTACAGGTACAGCATGAATATCGGAGCGTAAGGAAGCTTCGTAAATCGCGATAGCATCATTAGCATCGTTCTTATTACCACTGCGATACGGCTTCACTTTTTGGGGAGGTATCATTTTGACGGTATGACCACGGCTTTGAAACGTTCGTCCCCAATAATGAGATGCTGCACAGGCCTCTATGCAAATGGTTGCGCAAGGGTGTTGGCTGATGACCGTTAGCATTTTCTTTTTAGACATAGCTTGGTTCAACTTACGCTTGCCATGGCGGTTAAATACCGCGACTTGAAAGACGGATTTGGCTAAATCAATCGAGATTGTGTTAAATTTATTCATGGTATGGGCTCCTGTTTTTGGTTCGCACCTGTAACTTTAGCTGACGCTGTCAGTTGAGGTGGGGAGTCCATACCATTGAACGTGATAGGGATTCTCGCTTGTGATTAAGACTTTAGAGTTATATGGAATCCTTATCAAGATAATAAAGATAATTAATTTCTCTTATCCACAACGCAGCACTAACATGATTTCTCAATCAGTCAGGAGATAAACTTATGCCATCTATCGTTGTTGTGGGTGCAAACTGGGGTGACGAAGGCAAAGGCCGCATCGTCGATTTTTTAGCAGCTGAAGCATCTGCGAGCATCCGTTTCCAAGGCGGAAACAATGCAGGCCATACCGTAGTTAACGACTTCGGTACATTCAAACTGCACCAGCTTCCTAGTGGTATTTTTAACCCTGACTGTACGGCTGTACTTGGCCCTGGCATGGTGATTAGCCCTGCTGCATTAAGCGAAGAGATCGCAGAAGTTCAAGCAGCAAATGTTGACGTGAAACTTGCTATTTCTGATCGAGCTACACTGTGCCTACCACTGCACGCACTCGAAGATACGCTTGAAGAAGAACGCTTAGGTGATGCTGCTTACGGTTCGACTCGTCAAGGCATTGCGCCAGCATACGGCGATCGCGTGATGAAGAAAGGCATCCTTGTGGGTTGGTTAAATCAACCAGAGGTTCTAGAGCAGCGCATTCAATTCATGCTGGATTGGAAGATGCCTCAATTAAAGGCCCTTTACCCTAAATGTGACTTCACTCAGACCGCTTCAGAAATGACTGAATGGCTACTTGAAGTGACGAAAGCTTGGCGTCCGTTCATTTGCAACGTGACTGAGCCTCTTAAGGCACTTCAAGCACAAGACGCGAACCTACTGTTTGAAGCTCAACTCGGTGCAGGTCGTGACTTGGTTTACGGTGAATACCCTTGGACAACATCATCAAATGTAACGGCAGCTTACGCGGGTATTGGTAGTGGCTTACCTGCCCTTCGACCTGAGCGCGTTATTGCAGTGGCTAAGGCATTCAGCTCTTCTGTGGGTACAGGTACCCTCGTTACTGCAATGGAAGAACAAGATAGCTTCCGCGAAAGCTCTAATGAATACGGTGCTACTACAGGTCGCCCACGTGATATGGGTTACTTCGATGCTGTAGCAACGCGCAACGGTGTTGAACTGCAAGCAGCGACAGAAATCGCTCTCACTAAGATTGATTGCCTGTCTGGTTTGGCTGAGTTAAAGATCTGTACTGCATACGCAGGTGAGCACAGCGAAAACCCAATTTGGCCACAAACGGCTGAGCTAAAGCCAGTTTATGAAGACATGGCGGGTTGGGACGAAGACATCACAGGTTGTCGCACTTTTGAAAGCCTTCCTCAAGCTGCACAGGATTATGTTACTCGCATTGAAGAACTGATGGGCGTACCAATTGTAATGGTATCGGTTGGTCCAGAACGCGACCAAATGATCATTCGAGCTTAGACAAGTCAAATAAGCAAAAAGCCCACACTGGTGCAATGTAGATCAGATAAGGATCGGTTGACCGATCCTTCTTCTGAGAGATAATCGGAAGCCTGTTTCTAGGCTTCCGATTTTTTATGTCTATCCAAAACTATTTTGTCGATTTCCTCGAAGAAAATCCTGTTGATGTAGCTCAACTCACCACTTTCTCTGAACATATCCCAGATGAATGGGTTGTTAAGGCAGCTAGTCTTTCTGATAAAGCGACTATTCGCCGACGTCGACTACCAAGTGACATGGTCTTGTGGCTAATTGTCGGCATGGCCTTCTTCCGTAATGAACCAATTGCCGAAGTCGCACGAAGAATGAATGTCTGTGCGGATGGCTTGGCTGATGAAGAGTTATTAGCAAAAAGTGCTTTAACCCAGGCAAGACAACGTTTAGGCAGTGCTGCACCAGAGTGGTTGTTTAAACAATGTGGGCGAACGTGGGGTCTTGAACGATACCGTGATGATACGTGGCAAGGATTACAAGTTTTTGCTGTAGACGGTGCTCTTTTTCGCACCGCGGATACGCCCGAACTTAGAGAGCACTTTGGCTCGGGTAATACCTCGAGTAGCAGGCAGACACCACATCCAATGCTAAGAGTTGTGACTATGATGAATGTCCGTTCTCATGTCATCGTTGACGCTGCCATAAGCCCTTATCGGCGTGGTGAAATCCCACTTGCTATGCCCTTCATCGACTCTTTACCAGATAACTCTGTGACGTTACTAGATAAAGGTTTTTACGGTGCAGACTTACTTCTCTCTCTTCAAAATAGCGGTATTAATAGACATTGGTTGATACCAGCAAGGAAAGGGTTGAAATACACACTTTTAGATGAAGAAGAAAGCAATGATATGCTCATCGAAATGAACGTCTCACCGCAAGCTCTCAAAAAGAACCCTAGTTTACCTGAAAAATGGCAAGTCAGAGCGGTGACCTATGAAGTACAAGGTAAGCAGAAAACTGTTTTTACATCCCTTCCAAGAGCAGACTACGACGCGAAAGCGGTAGCCGAACTTTATCATGAACGTTGGGAAATCGAATTAGGTTATCGTGATATCAAAAGCTCAATGCAACACAATGCCTTAGTATTACGCAGTAAAACAGTAAACCTTGTTTATCAAGAACTCTGGGGGCTGTTGCTTGGTTATAATTTGGTAAGACGTGAAGCAAGTCAGGCAGCAGTTGAACATGGAAGAATGCCGAATGAAATTAGCTTTAAATACGCTTGTCAGTTTATAGCGAGCCAACTGAAGGTGATGAGTAAAGCGATATCGCCAGGCAATACACCTAAGCGTTTAAAGAGTCTAAGGGGAGACTTATCAGTCCTCTTTATAGACAAACGCCCTAAGCCTAATCGGCCTAGGGCGGTAAAAATATCAAAGACTCGCTACCCAATTAATCGCAAAGCAGCTCCGCTTAAGTGAACTACATTGCACACTGGTGGGCTTTTTCGTACCTGTCATCGGCATATAAAAGTTGTATAACTTACAGCTTATTTTTCTTATTGCGATACATGTTCTCGTCTGATGACTTGATCAAGTTAATGATGTTCAAACTTTGAGAATCAGAAGTTCCGCACCCATAGGAAAACCCAAGTGAAACATCATCATCACCACGAAACCCTTCAATGAACTCATGAAAATCTGCACGAATTTTACGAACCAATTCACAAGCGTATCCGGGCTCTTCTGAATGAATAACCACAATGAACTCATCACCACCGACTCTCGCCGGTATTGTGTTGTATTTGATGTTATTTCTTATGCACGAAGCAAAGCCAGAAATATAGTCGTCACCTTTAAAGTGCCCATAAGTATCATTGATGTACTTTAAATTATCCAAGTCAAAATACAGACAAACGATCTCTCCATCATCAATGTTTGCTTTGTTGAACTCATAAAAGAACCCCCTTCGATTGAGCAACATCGTCATGATATCGAAGTGGCTGTTTTTATATAAAATCCTGCTCTCTTCTTTCAAGAGGATTTCAGAGCGTAGTAAGGTTGAAATGTTCTCAATCAGGTTCACTTGGCTTTCCGTATACTCGGTTGGATTCAAGTCAAACACAAATAGGATGGCAAACACTTCTCCATCTGTGCCGCTGATGGGGATGCCACAAAATGATTTATAGTCGTCAGGCTCCTTCTCAACAGTTGCCTCACCACAAGAACATCCACTCAAATAAACCGTGCGGTTCTCTTTGTATACGTACTCACAAAAACAACTGATCTTACTTTTGTGCTGCTCGCATAACTTGGTTGAAGAACATAAAACGCTCTCAAATCCCAAACAAGTAAAATCGGAGATCGTGATGATTCCCGCATTCGATGCGTCCATAATGTCGCATATGTTGTCCAATATAGATATCCAAGTATCTACGTCGATATTTTGTTCCATCCCTTCAGAAGAGACTCTGTCAAATAGCATCAATTATTCTTTAGTATCAGATAGTTAAATTTGATTGAATATTCATTAGCATCCGTTATAACAAAAATTCTAAGCAAGGTAATATTGAGTGGGGTTCCGACAGATTGATGGCTAAGACTTTTTCTTAGCCACATCACAAGCCACTGACTCCATTAACTATTTATATTGGGTTGAACGCTAAGATATGCTCTTAGTTCACTCGTTCTGTAGCATCATCATTCGACGTCCAGATCTCGACTCGTCTGTTCTTTGCTCGCCATTCACTCGTTTCATTAGAAGAGATAGGCTTACTTTCACCAAAAGAACGAATAACCAAGCGATTCTTCTCTACCCCATCAGCAACCAAAGCATTCGAAGTAGTGAGCGCTCTTTGTAGCCCTAAAGCTTGGTTGTAGCCTTCATCACCAGTGCTGTCTGTGTGCCCATCGACCGTGACCGAACTGCCACTGGTTTGTAATTCACTAGCGAGTTGGCTCAGTGCTTTGCTGCCCATTGGTGTTAGACTGTGTTGGTCAAAACCAAAGTGGATTCGAGCCAACAATCTGTGGCGCTCTTGGCTGCTGATCCAAGTCTTACATCCGGCTTTATTGATACCTAGACTCGATTGGCTGGCTAATGCCTGTTTCAACTCGTTGCTATCGGATTGTTGCTCTATTTGTAGCGCCCCCAACCTGTGCTGCGCGACACCAACAACATCATCAACTCTCACACTGTGTTGATATTCACTGAATGCCGTGTCGCAATAAACGCTTATGCCGTCCTCCGCATTGGCGTGAAGGCTAAATTGCAATGTCGACAGGACAATGGAACCGATCATTAACTTTTTCATATTTTCCTCTAATACAACTTAGTGATGCCGCTTGTTTTTGAGCCTTTACGGATGAGTTCTTCTATCTTTTCAATCAATTCATCAAGGTTAGATACGTCGATGATGTCCTCATTTGGGTCGATAACACAGTCTTGAAAACCGCTTTGCTGAGAAGCACGGAAATCGATACCGATGACACCAATATATAAGCCAGGTATCTCCTCTCTTGCTTTGTCACACATGCCTCTATCAACAAGCCCTTTAAGAATGCCGTTATTAGGGCTTTCTTGACCATCACTCAAAATAAGCAGCATCTTGATTTTCTTGTTGTATGCTTGCTGTTCTTCGTCATCCGAGCTATTGGGATCGCCATCCTTAAGGATTTGAGAGCCTCTTAAGATCCCTTGAAAGGCGGCGGTGCCACCGTCTGCCCACATAGAACTAATCGGGTTTAGATCGGACAATTTGTTCGATAATCGAATGTTTTTAAACTGCGTTGAACTTGAAGAACCATGAGCGTTAAAAAGATCCGTTCCATTCACACCATAGAAGTTGGGTCTTAACCCCGACTTGTCCGTAAACATCGTGGCTACAGACGTGGATAAATCAACATAGTTGTATACGTCAGCAACGTGATAGTTATCTAAATAGATCACATCCTTGATGCGCTTAGCGTACTTTTGATTGTCCGATTTTGGGCTTGGGCAGTAGGACTGCCAATTCGCGCAATTGAGTACCTCATTCTGCGAATACGCACGCCAATAATCCCAATTAACATCGTTGTAAGAATAAGGGGACACGTTGGGTTTATAATTGTGTTTATAACTCAACTGACTGGTAGCGTTCGCTCGACCACCTGAGACGATTTCCCTCGTTCTCACGTTAAAAGGCACAAAGCCCACTCGGTTAAGTAACTTATCTCCGGTGGTGTCTTCTCCAGGTTCATCACACACCTCTTTCCACTCACCATCGACGTACTCTAAGTCAGTCGATGTGCACAGGATCTTGCTAGATATCTGATCGATGGCCGTTTTCAAATCATCAATTTTTTTATGACGACTTGACCCCCACCTATCATCCATCGAGCCAGAAAAGTCTGATACGAACACAATGTCGATGTTGTTATCACCAAGGTAAACGGGGTATTTTCGCGCTAGTGAGCGCCCTGCCAGATCTTGCTGCTCATCAAACGAAGGGATAAAACTGCTCGCAAACCAAGAGTCATGAGTGGTCTTTGCATTAACCGTGTATTGGATATATTCAAGAATCCCTGCTCCCTCATCTTCCGCTTGATGAAATCTCTGTGCAGAAAGATTGGTAGACTTAATGTCCCTCACGTAATTCTCGACATATTGAGTTGCTAATCCACGCGCAAGATCAGGCTGATCTTCAATAGTCACCGCTATTGCCGCAGCCTCTGCGGAATCTCTAAGTCGACTGGTCTCTTGCAAGTAGCGTGTACCTTCAACTGCCCAAAAGGTCATTCCCATGATAGGAACAAGCAATAAGCCCATCCATACTGCGGCGACACCTTGCTGTCTTTGTAGACTGAGATACTGACGATTGATATGACGTTCATGCTGAATTTTCATTTCATTATCTCCCAGGCATGATAGAAGAAGAGGCAATCTTAACCGTGGTACTCGTACCATCATTAAAGAACGGCTTGAACCAAGAGCTTTCCTCTTCGCAAAGGCTAACGCGATACAAGGGGTAAACAACGCCCTTATCTACCGGCGCTAAATCCGCATGGTCAATAATTGAATCCGTCTGGCAATTTAAGCTTCTGAACTTACTGCTACTAAACTCAGCGACATTACTGTTGTTCGTTAACGACTCGATCTTGATTGCCACATTGTCTACGGGTGTATTGAGCATTCGACTTGCTACCTTCGTCATGTCTTGTAATTCTGAGTTAGTCACAGACAGGTTCTGCCCCGCCAATACATCCGCTTCAAAATAACGCGTGCGTTCTTTAATCACGTTCACCAAAGCAAAGCTGGACCTATCGAGCTTTGCGCGTGCGAGCAGCTGATGGCTTAAATCGGCGCCAAAAAGATAAACGCCCCACAACGCGACAAGGATGAACAGCAACTCAACGGTAAAAGAACCTTGTTGGCGATTTCCATAAAACGCTCCTGGGTTACGGCGCATCATCGTTCCACCCCTCGTGTTCTAAGTTCAAAACCATTGTGCGTGAAATATCTCTATCTGCTGCACCAGCCAATTTAATGATTGGTGTGTAGCGATAAGTCACGGTAATTTCGGCCAGATCGTAATTGAAGTTCAAACCTTGGTCCGAATGCCCTCTGTTCTCAACAAAATCGTCGTAGGTTTTGAAATACTGACCCTTCATCGAGAAGCGTGAGCCATCAATCAAAAAGCTCCATAGATTGTCATCATCTTCAATCAAGCTTCGGAACTTGTTCTCGTATTGCTCATTGATCCCTTTACCTTCATAGATCTTGGTATTTCTGATCGTTTCTCTAAGCGAGTATTCGGTCATGTTTACAACGTAGATTTGGTAGCTCGACTCAAAGATCGCAAAGGTTGCGAAGAACAGCACCAGAGCCCCTAAAACAAACTCAATCGCTGTCACCCCTTTCTGCTTATTAAGACGCTTCATCGCTCACTCCCAGTTGAGTCAATTCAGCGGCAATCACTTGAATTTCTTGCGCCGAAAAGTCGCCTTTAAGTAGCTTTTGGGCCGAATCAATCTGCTGGGTTTTCATCAATGCTATCGCCAAGTTCGCTTTTACAATCTGATTGGTTGGTTCTTCTTTCAACACTGGCGCTAATGTTTCAATCGCCTGCTGGAACTCACCATTAGCCATCTGGACCATCGCGATGTTGTTCTTAACCACCACATCGTTATAACCACGTAAGCGTGCCAGATTCAGCTCTTGATATGCTTTCTCATACTGACCAATTTTTGTGTATGACACGCCGAGTAATACGTGAATTTGACCAGCCCTATTACCAGCCTCGACAGATGCAATATAAGCAGCTATCGCACTATCCGTGTCATTTTTGGCATCAAATACTTGCCCTTCTAACTGATAAAGGTCTGGGTTTTCGATGCCCTCTTTTTTCAGGTGTTGAGCGTAAAAATCTGCGGATTCGATGTCGCCTTTATAGAAGTACGCCCATGCTAGTTTCTGTTTCACCACTGGATCTTGGGAGCCTTGCTCAAGCTGAGATTTGTAATGGTTAATGAGACCATCGTAGTTTTTGACCTTCTCCATACTGGTCACCTCGGCAAGCTGGTGGTCTTGCTCGGAAGGTGTCGATTGGCACCCGGCTAACAGGCTTAGCGTTAGCAGCATCAGGTACATCGTTTTTTTATTCATGCTTCACGCCCCTAGATACTCAATGTCATTTGCATGATGCTCGGTGCGAGAATCAAGATGACGATCGGAAACATGATGAAAAGGATCAACGGCACACTCATCTTTGCAGAGAGCTTACCTACCTTTTCTTCAACCGTGAGGATTTGAACTTTTCGCATATCTTCAGCAAGGTCACTGAGTGTTTGAGCGACAGAAGTACCGTATTGCAAGTTCTGAATAATCGTCAGAACAAAGCTTCGAACGGCGGGAGTTGGAATACGCTCAGTCAAATCGTTCAATGCCTTCTCTACACCATGTATCTTGGCAGAGTCAGAGGTACGCTTAATTTGGTAGCAAAGGTCGGAATCAAACTCGGCCAGCTCTTTACCCAAGTACACTAAAGATGCCTCTATTGTCATGCCGGTTTGTACACATACCGACATCATGTCTAGTAAATAAGGGAGCTGTGCTGAGGTTTTGCTGATCAACATCTTGCGTCGCATTTGCAACAAGGTATCCGGAACAACAATCACCGCAATTAGAGAGACAATCACCACCAGCAATTTGTTGGTCGATGTCATGTCCCCTAACAGAACCAAACCTGAAACAAGGCCTAACACCAACACCTTGGCTGGAAAGTAAAACTTTGCCCATTCGGTGTTGTAATAACCTGCTTCTATTAGTTTCTGTTCAAGTTCATGTCTATGCTCCTTACCAAATCGAACAAAGAAGCGGTTCATGCGCGAAGGTGGTTTAATGGCATCCCCCCCAATATACGCAGCAACCTTCTTTTGCCTTTGATCAGAACGCACCGACTCAATAATCAAAAAGAGCAGCGAAAAAAACAGAACGATAAGCGAAGCTAATATCATCATGCTCGTACACCTCTTACTAATAGCCAAACGATGAACAAGCCGAACAGCTCACTGCCAAGTACGTAAAACAACACCACACGACCTGATTCGTCATACAGGACATAATTGACATTGTCGGGGTTTACATAATTCAGAATGATCATAAAAACCAAAGGTATAGCGGCAACAATCTTGGCGGAGATCCTCGCTTCCGAAGTCATCGCCATCTTCTTTTTTTCTAACGTTCTGGAATCCACTAGTACGCGAATCAATCGAGCTAACACACCTTTGAGCTGCCCGCCGCGCGCAATATTGGCTCTAAGCGTCACGGTGAAGAACAAAAACTCTGGATACGGGTATTTTTTGCACGATCGCTTAAGCACCACTTCTGGCGATTCACCTAATTTCAATCGGTCGCCCATCAGCTTAAATTCACGCCCGATAGGGTTGTCCATCACTTCGCCAACATAACTAATGGCTTGCATCAAACTGTCACCCGCCGTCACCGCACTCATCAGAATGTTCAACGCATCTGGGAAGGTATTCTCGAAATCTCGACGCCTTCTGGTCACCAAGAAGCGGTAACCGAAAAAGGAAAAAATCGAAGCCAACACAGGTACCCACCAGGAGTTTGTCATCGAAAGCAAGTCAATCACGATGTACCACGAGGTAATTAAACTGCCCGTAATGTATAACGCGATGTACAAGGTAGAACGCGGCCCCAACACCATCAAGGTTGGTGAAATGGACTCTTTGAACGTGTGCCAGCTCTGTTTACGAACCAATGATTTCACGTTAATAGCGTTAAAGTTTTCCGCTTCCGCTTCTTCAATATTAAAGAATTGATTGACCTTTTTTACCTTTGAGTCCCGAATCAAAAGCAGCACAAAAGCGAATAGGATCAACGAAATCCAAAGCATGTTATGCCCCCTTAAAGGATGCGATAAGCTCTTCATAGAGCCCAAAGAATTGCGCTTTTTTCACAAGCTCAGATCGCTGCATAATGCCGTTGGTGACAAAATCTCCTTTCACGTTTTCACCGAAATGAGCATCGTCGTAACGGAAGCGATAGATCTCTTCCATCACCACGCTATCGCCCTCAAGCCCGACGATTTCTGAGATGCTGGTAATTTTACGAGACCCATCACGCAGCCTATTCACTTGAACAATCATCTGCACGGCACTGACGATCGTTCTACGAATCGCATCTAGAGGCTGATTTAAATTCGCCATCATTACCATAGACTCAACACGGGCAATCGCATCTCTTGGAGTGTTCGCGTGGAGCGTAGACATAGAGCCATCGTGTCCAGTGTTCATTGCTTGCAACATTTCAAATGCTTCAGAGCCACGACACTCACCAAGGATGATTCGATCAGGACGCATACGCAGTGCGTTAATCACCAAGTCTCGCTGGGTGACCGCTCCGGTTTGTTCAACACTGGAGGTTCGCGTTTCAAGTCGAACCAAGTTGGGTTGTTGTAGACGTAATTCAGCGGCATCTTCAATCGTGACGATACGTTCGTCTTCCGCAATGTATTGAGAGAGCGCGTTGAGTAGCGTCGTTTTACCTGAACCCGTACCGCCAGAGATCAAAACATTGATACGGCAGCGAGAAGCAATCATCAGTACTCTCGCCATGTCTGGAGACATCGAACCGAAACCGATCAGGTCTTCAAATCCGATGTTCTGCTCTCTGAACTTACGAATGGAGATTGAGGTACCGTCTAATGCAATCGGTGGGATCACAATGTTCACACGGCTGCCATCTTCTAGCCTTGCATCGACCGTAGGAGAAAGCTCATCGACACGTCGTCCAACACGCGAGGCAATACGCTTAGCAATCGCCAATAGCTGCTCTTCATTCACAAACGAGACTTCAGATTTTTTGACCTTGCCATGTCGTTCGAAAAAGATGTTATTTGGCCCGTTCACCATAATATCGGAGATAGACTGATCTTCGACCAAAGGCTGAAGTGGACCAAGACCAAACAGCTCATCGATTAAACTTTTCACCAAACCAGACTTCATCATCGATGTGATGGGTCTTTGGTAACTGTTTGCCAGCAAATCAACCGCGGCTTGAATCTGTGATTCTAGGTCTTTACGGCTCATTTTCTGAACCGCTTCTGCATCTAATGCCTCAAAGATTTGACCACGAAAAGTGAGATATAAGTCTTTGTTTGAACTCATTTAACACGCACCTTCTTTAACCAAGAATTCATCGCTTTTTGGTCAATCGGCTGTCCATTAATCAGCTTGACCAACTGTTCCATAGAACGACTCACATGACGGTCGTGTTTATGGGCTCGCTTTCCATCGATAATGATGTGCGCCAACAACTTACAATAGTCGACCTCTAGATCAACATTTGCTCCGAGATACTTCGCTAGATCGGGTTTCTGCAACACATAAGCGCCTTGCGGGCGATGGTAGTTGGCAACCATAATGACGCGCGTACGCGATGATAACGTGAGCTGTAAGCTCGCTATCTTTTCAAACAGTCGCTTCGCACTTCTCACGGATGACACCGACGCGTCGAACACCAACACGACCACATCAAAGTTTTCTACCAAGAGTTGTGGTTCAACTTTGAAGTCCACAGCGCCAGAGAAGTCTTCGATGATGAAGTTAGCGTTTCTTGCCAACAACTCACACAAGGTTTGGTTGTAATTAAGCACGTCGTTTTGGCTCATGTCACCGTCAATGGCGAGCAAACGCAGGTTCTTACGAGCGCTCGTGAGGTAACTCAATGCCCCCTCTTCATCCATTTCATGCAGTGGCGCGGTAAACTCATCAATAGTTCGTGGCTTAAAGTCTTTTAAACCCAGCAACACATCAATGTTGGTGTCGGCGTATTGATGATCAACAAGAATGGTGTCTGAGCCCTGTGTCGACAACAGTGACCCGAGCTCAGTAGAGATAAACGACGTGCCTACGCCGCCTTTTGCGCCAACGATGGCAACACGCTTTGCTTTACGTTTCTGACTGACACCAGAGAAGGTTTTTAGGTTCTTACTTACGTGCGTTAAGAAATCTGCGAACTCCTGCTTATTCACAGGCCAGAACACATAATAGAAACCCATGTCTTTGAGAGAACGAAGCGTTGAAATGGCATCTTCTTTGCCAATCACGACCACACCTTTATGAGTCGGCAGTTTGCTGGCAAAAGCTTTCGCATCTTCCACCACATTACTCGACTCATTAAGCTCTAGAATCACGATATGACTACTTTGTTGCTCGGTGATTTTGGTGATGCCCGCTGTCGCTTTCACACACGCAGGCTCATTCCAACCTTCAAAGCGAAACACTTCCTGAACCAGGCTTAAACACTCTTGTGATTGGTAAAACAACGTACACCCAGCGACACCTATCGAGGTTGCCTGAACTGGCTTAGCCTTCGTTGTTAATGCTTTCGTTAGATCAAACATTATTGTTCTCCTACCAATCTCGACTTGTACGCGACTTGCTTCAATCTCATCGATTCAACAAAACAATCGGACTGCCTTGCACGAACATGAATCTGTGCTGGTGTACATTCTTGGCTCTTCAATCCCGTTAACGTCACTTGGATATTTAGATCAGTTGGTAATAACTGGGCATGTCGATAAACCACTCTCTGTGGGGCGATGATGTGCGATGGGTACTGTTCAAAGATCCCCTGCAACATCTTCTTGTTAACGGCCGACTTATAATCCACCAAGTAGGTCGCTTCTTTATCCATCGACTCAATCTTGTGTATTAAAACGTCGAGTTGCTTGGTGGTTTCTGCACGGCTTTTAATCTCGAACTTAAAGCTGTGATGCTCTTTGTATACCAGGGCTTCAGAACCATGACCGACAAAATATTGTTCAGAAGCACAGCCGAATAGTGAAATCGCGAACAACGCCATCAATACTAGTTTCTTCATTGGATAAATCCTCCTTGCGACAGCAGACGAATCGTTGCATCAGAAGACGTCACCTCTTTACCATCCCATTTGATGTTCAGCCAACGTGCCAATGTCGATGTTTTCTTGATATATGGCAGTTGAATATCTTTCGGCTTCATCGGCTCCACGAGGTTTACGGTGGCTACGATGATCAATTCGGTGCGTTTTCTTTCAGTGGTTGCTTTTCTAAATGCGGCACCAAGAACTGGAATATCGCCAACAAAAGGGATCTTCTGCATTTTTTCCAAGTCAGCACTGCTCATCAAACCACCGAGAACAAAGCTATCTCCATCGGCAAGCTCCACGGTTGTCATGGCACGTCGAGAGGCCAATTGCGGTACTTTTATACCGGCGGCTTCTACGTAACCCTCAACCTCACTCACTTCCGGTGCTAGTTGCATACGGATTTTGTCTTGGCTCAACACTTTGGCCGTCAGGTCCAGCTTGATACCGAACTCTTTAAATGAAATGTTTACGTTACTGCTGGTAGAGACGATAACTGGCACTTCACCACCAACGAGAAAGCTTGCAGACTCGCCAGACAAGACCGTCAAGTTTGGCTCTGCGAGAACCTCTGCGATTTGGTCGTTACCTAACGCCATGATTAAGGTGCTGAGGTTAACCGCATCAAATTGGTCGAAAACAAACTCACCCACACTTGAGCCAACGGTGCTCCAATCAACACCGACGGTTTGCCCAAACGATTCTGTTACTTGAGCGACCGATATCTTGACGTTCACTTGCTGAGTCGTCGCGACTTCAATCCGTTCAATGATCCCTTCCCACGTCATATTGCGGGCAAACACCATGCTTTCAGGTTCTTCATAGTCTGAACTATCAGATTTAAACTCTAGCTTTTGCGTTTTGTCCCATTTCTCCGTTTTTTCTCGACCTAGCAGCGTCGCGACCAAGCGGTAGATGTCGTCACGCGTTGCTTCTGAGTCAACAACGCCACTCACTGCGACTTGCTCTCCCACTGACTGAACCTTGACCTTGGCATCAGGGAAAAGGAATTTGAGTTGTCGCCTGATGTCCGTTAAGTTCAGGTCAACAATAATACGGTCTGATAGCAGTACATCGTCATCAACGCCGTAGACAATCAAACGCGATTGACCCACGCTATTGGCAAATACTACAAGGGTATTGTCATTGATTATCTTGTAGTCAACGATACTTGGGTTGTTAATGAACACTTGACCGATTGGGCTTTTAAATTGGATGTGCTGACCATCATTGAGCGTGATAGAACGATCAGCCGCAAAAGTGTTTGTGGTAGAAAGTAAGCCAACCAGCGTTACTAGAATAGAACCAAACAGTGCTCGTTTAACTCGATGGGTAATTCTCATCACAAAGCCTCTCTTGGGGTGTTCTCGTTACCACGTAACTCAACAATGCCTGTATAGTTATCGATGATATTGCGTACCTCGGCGAACTCCGGCTGCAAATAGTGTTGACTGCGATAGATTTCGATATGCATGGTTCGTTGCGCAAGCGCGAGTTTTGGTAGTTCATCCGGGCTCACTTCAATAACAACGGTTGTCAGACCATCTTCTTTGCTCGGAGAGCGAGCGGTAATAGAACTATCACCCGTGTCATCATTACCGATATTGAGTACCTTGACGTGTTTCAAAAACATCGACGCCTTCACTCCCCTAAAGCGCTTTGGCTTATCGATGTTGCCAGCCAAATTGGCGTTAGGTGAACTCACCGTAAGTACATCGATAAACGAACCCGGTCGGATGTAATCATTAATCAGATTTTTATCGCTGACCTTGAGTGGGTATAACGTCATGCCCTCTGTAACTAGAAGGTCAATGTAGCCAGGCTTGCCCGGGCTCACTTGATATTCAGGCAATACAACATCGCCTGCTTTAAGATTTCGATTTAATAGAATGGAAGGTGAAAAGCTGATCTGAGCATCTTCTCTAACACCAAGCGTCAATGCTTCACTGAGAGGCAATTGCTGTTTAACGACACCTTGTGCATTGATTGCATACCCTTTTTCAAAGCTTTTGGTGCTAATCCAAACCCCAACATGCTTTTCGCTTTTTTCAGCGACCACTTCATCAGTTGTTGTTGGTTTAGGTTCACTTTTGAACAGATCGATAACGCCTAGTGCGCCGATGATTAAGGCAGCAATGGCGACAAGTAATACCAGTCGTGATCTCATAATGTGCTCATATTTTGAGGATTATATATATGGCGTAGATTGAGTTAAAATTGCTAAATAAAAGCCGATGCTAATAGCGATCCCATATGGAATACCCTCTTGAAAACCAACTTTATTTCTTATTAATTTTTTACTCACTAGATAAGAGATAGCTAAAATACCACCAGAAAAAGCCGTCAGAATAAACGCCAATAATAAGTCATTAACAGGGATGGTAAGCGACAAAATAACGACGTATTTAATATCACCCGCCCCAATCCAAATCAGTTTATAAAGAATAAGTCCGATACCTAACATCAGTAAAAAACTCATAATTTGAATATCTAGCGGAGATAAAAAACACTGCAAGAAGAGTAATAGGCACAAGGCGTAATTTTGTATCTTACGATAGAGAAAATCAGTGGCCGACACGTATAAACTCAATACTGCCAAAGTCACTAAATACAATTCATGACTAAAAATAGGGAATACCGCCTAAACTTGGTGAGAATTAATCTTATTTAACATCATAAATTAACTAAGCCAGACCGATGCAAAACATAGGTCTGGCACAAATATCTTTCGATATCATCTACACTAGCCAATAAGGCTTAATGTTAGCTGCTCGCAGTATCAATAGCGGTAGCAACTTGCTCGAATGCACCTTCAAGCTTGCCAATGAAACCGTCTGCACCCACTGCTGTCGTTACTAATACAGCCATTGCCACAGCAATTAGACCATATTCAATCGCAGTTACGCCGCGCTCATCGTTCTTGAATTGAGATAAAAACATGGTTGTTTTCACGTATAGCTTAGTAATCATTATTTATTCCTATAAGGGCTGTTGAAAATTCGTCGCCATTATAATTAGCAGGTCAAAGGTAAGGAAAATAACCCCTATCGACTTTATCAATAAGCAGAACAAAAAATGATCAAAATAAAATACCCCCCCCACACTAACTATGAAAACAAATCCATATGTAACAACAAGTTACATATGAAATCAGTTCCAAAGATCAATATTTAATTTATTTTATAAACTTGAAAAAGTAAGACTCAGCTCAATATTTTTAGTTATATCGCTCTTATATAACCTTTAGATATAAACAACTTAATAATTTATCAGTCATTATTATTCATTATAAAAATTGTTGAAATACGAAGATCATCACGCTATTGTTCTTCGAATCAGAAAACCATAAAAATTATAATTTCTTTGTGTCAAAAGGTTAGTGGAATCATGAAACTACATTTCGAAAATATTGTTTCGTTCATAGCAGTAGTTGAAGAAGGTTCATTTAGCTCTGCTGCTCGCAAACTTGGAAAATCACAATCGACAGTTAGTACAGCTGTACAAAATCTAGAGTCAGATTTAGGTTTCAATGTATTTAATAGAGAACACTCTAAAGTTTGGTTAACAGAAAAAGGAGAACGCCTCTTCCAATTATCTTTACCTGTGGTGTCGAAATATCGGGACTTGGTGACCGTTGCTCAACAAATGAATATTTCAGACCAAATCGTTTACCGAGTAGGTATCGATCCATTGGTGTTTGATAAAAATGTAAAGAGGACATTACTGGCATTTTCAGAAGCATTCCCAAACGTGGACTTATTGGTCGTCACCAAACCCAGTTTCGTTTTAGGTAACTATATCAATGAAGGTAAGATAGATTTAGCGCTAGGTAACCCCTACCACAAGACAAGTTATGACTTCAATGTAGAGGAGTTATTTCACGTTAACTGCTGGTGGGTCGCTCATAAGGATTTGGGGCCTATAAAGTCTCATGCACCATCTCAGCGAGTTCTATTAATGGATGGGTGTGAAGAACTGCTTAACTTATCGACTATTGCAGCATATAACCTTTGGCGACTGGATGATTTAGATACCATCATCGATTTATGTAATGCTCAAAAAGGCATCGCATTCTTACCTAGCTTCCTGATCGATAGTCATGTAAAAGATAACAGACTTAAGGTCATTACAGACCACCCTGATTTTTTTGGTAAACGAGTTATTGCTTCCCTTTTCTGGCAAATACATTCTGACTTTAGCTTGTTTAACCAATGGATCAAAAAAGAGCTCAAATCCAGCACTCACTACCAACAAACATTTATTGCGGATTTAGCTCAATAACGCTCTCTTAAATACTGATAGTCACATCTGGTGAGTAGAGCGCCCTTGGTGAATTACTTAACATTCGCGTAGTTCTTGATATAGAACCGAAACAAACCATAGAAAATAAATATAAATTGAAATCCCATATTTTTTTATTGTATAGCTCATTATGTATAAACTAACTTTGTTTATTACCTTCATTGCTTCGGCTTGATCGATATAAACAGCTTAATCACGTTTAATAATCTCCAATGTTTATAAGTAATTTTTTGGGTATTAAAACGTGGATAGCGTTAGATAACACGTATTCAACACGTAGGTAATGAGCTCACTATGGCTTATTCATGCGTGAGTTAGCAGGTTAAAAATGAGTTCGATGCTAAAGCACAGAGAGGCGTTCTAGTAGGTTGACGCCCGCTGGCACTTGAGGATGTGACTTGCAGACTTGAAGCAACAGATGTGGCATTAAAGAAAATCTAAGAACTGTTGATGTAGGTAAGACGAGCGTTAAGTAGAACTAGGCCAGGGTAAATTGGCGAATTTCAGACACAAAAAAGCCCACACTAGGTGGGCTTTTTTGCTTGTTCCTAAGAACGAATAATGGTGCGTCCGAGTGAACTCGAATCACCGACCCCCGCCATGTCAAGGCGGTACTCTAACCAACTGAGCTACGGACGCACAATGTTTTTAATCTTCTTTATGACGATTGTGACTAAATCAAAAGCCGCTACTTTGACAACAAGTAACAGAAGGAATGGTGGGTCCGGGCGAACTCGAATCGCCGACCCCTACCATGTCAAGGTAGTACTCTAACCAACTGAGCTACGGACCCATTCCTTAAGAACGAGGAAGATATTAACGACTGATGTATTGTGGCGCAAGTGGAAATTGCACTTGAATCAACCGTTTGCTCTTATTCGCATCAATACGTTGATTTTTTAGACGTGAAACAGAAATAAACTTGAGTTAGGTCACACTGAGCCTGTGCCCTACTCTTTGTTATTCCTCTTCTACATCGAACACAACATTGTAGTTTTCGGTATAAGTACAGTTCGGTTGACGACTACAAGTGAAAAAACGTCGTCCTTTGTAGTCACCTTGGCTAGCCAGCTTGATGATCATCGGGCTACCGCACTTCTTACAGAATCGAACCTCCTTGGCAGGTTCGATAAGATCGATATGTGTCGCGAGCAGTCTCTTCAAACGGCTCACTTGGTAACTGTGTTTTACTGAAGCGCCAATAAGCGGCAAACCAGCAGACTTACACACATGGATAAGCAGCTTCTCTCGATCCACTTTGCCTTTATTTAGCTCTTTACCATTATCAAGCTCGATGATCACGCGCGGTTCCAACGTTCGTGGGTCACAGACCACAAAATCAAAATAGCTACGAGAGATCTTATTATTCGCGATAAACCAGTTCTTCTTAGTATTCGTTTTCGCAGGTGCCAACACATTCGACATGTTCACTTTGGCAAACACGACACCGTGAGTACCAACCGCCGTAGTCAGTGCATTGTAAAACGCGGCTTGTTGCATGTTGAGCAACGCACCTCTCTTTTGATAAGCGTGGTCTTTGGTGTCGTCATGTTTGAATACGTACTTCTGAATGAAGTAAAAGAAGACAACAAGTACCACTACAACGATAAATATATTGGTCATTAGTAAAACACAGTCAAAGATTCAGGGAGATAAAGAATTTGTAGCGTAAGTAGAAAACAAGAAACTGGCAAGAAAAAGAGAATCAGTTGTTAACGATAATCACGTGCTTTAGAAGATATCAGTTACCTAAGTGCTTGATAGTGAATTTTGGCACCTCGACACAGCTCTCTTATTTGAACATTGTTCAACTATTCAAGCACCTGATTGATCTAGATCAATTCTCAGCATTTTGTGATCAATTGGCCTAAAAAACGTTATCCAAATGTTAATGAGGAAATTGATATGGAACTCAAACAAGACCCAAGATGTTATACCGACGTATGTGTAGATGGTAAATGGTTCCACTATGACCACTGTGGCACTCAAGCCTATATGCTTAAAGGCGGCGCCTCTGCTGTCATCGAGCTAGCAAAAGAGCCAACCACAGAGGGTGAGTTGGTTGAGATGCTGCAAGGTATAGCCAAATAACATAAACCAATTAAATAGCTAAACGCGCTAATACTCCCTACCTCTCCAACACATTTTAATATTAGCGACAGTAAATCCATTCGAGCCATTCTATCTAACCTAGGTCGGAATGGCTTTTCTTTAAGCTCTTCGACTTGCTAGCAATGATTTTGTAAAAGCCAACAGCTTATACTAAACCCAACACCAAACTCAGCTATAAATATAAAATAAGAAGCTAGAATCAAAACATAGATCTAAGTTTTCCTTCATTAACCGGCTCACTATATGGAATAGCATTTCATATGAGAGTATGCTTTTACTTTGATTTCTTTATATAGGCGCTCTTAAAGATGGCTAAGCGTAGTAAGATCGATACCTGTCGCACTATTCAACTCATCCTCGATACCAGCTGTCATCAGTTATTGACGGTTGGCTACGAAAACATGTCTTACACCACGTTAAGCCAAGCAACCAAAATCTCAAGAACGGGAATCAGCCATCCTTTCCCTACGAAGACTGACTTTCTGATGGCATTAGAAGGACGATTCTTAAAACTTTTAGTTGATCATCTGACGATTAATGAAGGAGGTGAAGCGTTGGAACTGTCTTGGCAGAAAGCCCTTCAAAGCAAAGAGTTTACAGCTATTCTTAGGCACTGATTGGCGACTGCAAGTGCAGCGTTTAACTTTCCTTCCGCCAACAGCACTTCACTGTACGCTCTTAGTACGAGTATTTTATATCGATTGCTCACTTTATCGCTGTTGAGCGCTTCTGCCTTTTCATAAGCAATACGACCGTTGATTAAATCACCACTACTTAAGTAACTGAACGATTCGTTGATATAAAGGATGCCAATGGCTTCATCTTCAAATAGACCACTGTCAAAATAGAGCTTTTTGGCTTTTTCTAGAATGCCTAGTGCTTTCGGCCAATCTTCTAAGTAGATGTAAAGCAAAGCCATGTTCGACATGAGCTTGCTGTTATAAATATGCTTTGGGTACTTCTTCCCTAGTTGTAACCCTTTATGGAAGAAGTACTGCGCATCTTGAAGGTCATTACGCACATTATTGATTGCACCCGCCGTGTTGTAAGCTTTGACCAATAGCTCATCGTAACGAATCGACTCTGCAATCCCGATAGCGGAACGAATCTGAATTTCAGACGCTGCAAGGTCGCCCTCTTTAAGATATTCAATTGCAGATTCAACCAATGACTGCGATTTCAACCACAACATACCTTCTTGTTCAGCAAGGTTGTTGATCTCGTCTAAATATCCCATCACGGCTTTAGTGTCTTGCTGATGTTGCGCCACGTTCGTCAATATCATAAGACGGTACGCTTTGTAGATGACTAAGTCTCTTGTTGGATGCAGGCGAGGTAGTTGAGCCAGCGCTTTATCAGCGAATATGGGATCGCTTCGAGACAAATCGAGAATATGAATTAGCTTTTTTCCATATTCTGTTTTAGAAAGTTCTTTTTCTGGGGTGTAAACAGCGGGCTCGTTGACTTGCGAGTTAGTCAAATCTACATCGTTGATTGGATACAGCAGAAAGAAGCCCAGAAAAGCACTCATTGTAACAACAAGCAGGAATGACCCTAAAACATTGTTTTTATTAATTTATAAGTGCCATTATCAATCGCATAGTTCTCTTACTATTCGGGCAGTGTTCTTACTTTCTGCATGGTTAATTTCGGTTTGCAGTATACCCGAGCAATATACAGATTAAAATGTTGTCAACTTATAGAACTGGATCTTGTTTTTCTCATAATCTGGAATATTCAGGCGGTTTTCTTGATTTAACTCAGGCAATCATCCTACAAAGAGGCGTTATAGTGATTTTCCTGTTCCTACCTCCGTAGTTTTTTATAGCTAGCGGACACATAATGAGAATTAACAATGACCCAAATTAATGAACAACGTCTAGTCGACCATTTCTGCGATCTTGTGAAAATCGATAGTGAATCTCGCAACGAAAAAGTAATTGCTGAAGCGCTGGCTGAGCAGTTAGGCGAACTAGGTTTTGACGTACATAAACTGGCGGTTCCTGAAGAAGTATCGAATGGCTTCAACATCTACGCGCGTTTAGACGGCACGCTACGGGGTAGCACAGTATTCAGCTGCCACATGGACACAGTAACCCCAGGTATCGGCATTGAGCCAATCATCGAAGATGGCATCATCCGTTCAAAGGGCAACACTATCCTAGGTGGTGACGACAAGTCTGGCATTGCGGCTATCATGGAAGCCGTTCGCTGCATTCAAGCTGAAGGTCAAGCACACAAGACCATTGAAATTGCATTCACCGTATTCGAAGAAGGCGGTCTATTCGGGTCTTTGAACTTCGATATGTCTTACATTCAATCTGAGCATGCTATCGTTCTAGATACAGGCGGCCCTATCGGCACAATCGTAAACGCTGCTCCAGGCCAACAAAAGATCGTTGCAACTATCAAAGGTCGCCCTGCTCACGCTGGGCTAGCACCAGAAGAAGGCATCAGTGCAATTCAAGTAGCAGCAGACGCTATTACTAAAATGAACCTACTTCGTATTGATGAAGAAACAACTGCGAACGTGGGTATTGTTGAAGGCGGTCAAGCGACTAACATCGTTATGCCAGAACTAAAAGTGGTTGCGGAAGCTCGCTCACTAAATGGCGACAAGCTAACAGCGCAAGTTGAACATATGATTTCAACGTTTGAAGAGAGCGCAAAGCAATTCGGTGCTGAAGTAGAAATCGAATCAACTCGTGCTTACGATGCATTCGTTATTGCAGACGATAACCCGCACATTCTTTCTATCAAATCGGCGTTCGAGAAGCTTGGCGTTACTGCAAACACCAAGCGCACCGGCGGCGGCAGTGATGCAAATAACTTCAATGCGAAAGGTCTAACAACCGTTAACCTATCTACAGGTATGGCGAAAGTGCACACCACTGAAGAGTACATAGCAGTGAAAGACATGGTTGCTATCACTGAGTTTGTTGTGGCTTACGTAACGCAATAATCTTACTTCTAAGCTAGATAAAGAATGTCACCTAGCTAATGTCAAAAAGCCGAGTTCTATAAGACTCGGCTTTTTTATTGTTCAAATTTGTCTAGAAGTTCGAGGCTAGAACCCCCTGCGCTTCCAGAACTGGCCTTGATCTTTTGCTACTAGGTCGAATGTCTTATCTGCGATGATGTTGCCTTTAAGTTCGACCGTCATGCGCCATTTACCGATCTTGTTTGAGACTGGTGCCCAAATGGTGTCGCCTAGGTAGAAATCCCAATCGTTATTGCCGACGTACTCTTCACCATCGAACGGCTCAAGCACTTCGCCTTTGTCGGTTGTGATATCCGGGTGATAAATGCAGTAACGGATCTTTTCACCTTTGGCTTTTTTGATATTCAAGATATAGCCAAATTCAACGTCGATTTCAGCGTCAACAGTGGTGGTAAACTCTTGGATTTTTGGTAGGTCTTTAGATTTAGAATCCCACGTGGAGTAAATACCGTAAGAAGTCATCTCTACGACAACAGAACGTTTTGCCATTTCAATCGTTACCTTGGAATTGCTTTGTTAGTTTAATATGAGGGTTTACCCACTCTATGGAGCGGCATGAATGTAGAGCTACTCTTGCCAATCTCTCGCCATGCGCTTAATCACCGATGGTTCAATATCGTGAATAGTGCCGTAGTTTTCTCGGCAAACTTCAATCACTAAATCCGCCTTGTATTTGAGAGCAAGTTGACGATAAGCCTTCATTTCCCAGTGTTTAATGAAGGTATTCGATACGACGACGTCCTTCCCTTGCTTTAGACCATTTTCAGCGGTGTTCTGGCACCACTCATGGGCCTGTTGTAACTGTTTAGGATCAAAGCAGTACTCACCTTGTTCGTTGACAAAATACATATCGGCTTCGACATGCAAGGCGTCATAAGTTTTTGCTTTTGTTGACTTACCCGAACCTGGCAGCCCTCGAATGAGTATTAACTTCATTGATACATTACGGCTTAAATCAAAAACATGAGTTTATCGTAAATAGTACTCTGTTGCTCTGATTACTACCGATATCCGTACTCAATCACTCTTCTACACGTCTTTGCATTGTTGAGCAGAGACAATAACCACAAGACGACTAAGTGCTCTCTTGATAAAAACACAAATAATTTACAACTATCCATTTTGTATATCGACAAGCGCATCAAACTATTATAGATTTAGAAGTATAGACGTCTACATATCTAGCTTAGGGAGAAAGCTGTGCCTATTCGCATTCCAGACCAATTGCCAGCGAGCGATGTTCTTCGTGAAGAAAACATCTTTGTTATGCCGCTATCAAGAGCATCGACACAGGAAATCCGTCCACTTCGAGTCTTGATCCTCAACCTAATGCCGAAGAAGATTGAAACCGAGACTCAATTCTTACGCCTACTATCCAATAGCCCGTTGCAAGTGGATGTTGAGCTGCTTCGAATCGATGATCGTCCAAGTAAAAATACACCGACCGAGCACTTGGATAACTTTTACCGTCAATTTGAGATGGTCAAAAACCGTAACTTTGATGGACTGATCATCACTGGTGCGCCACTGGGCTTGGTTCAGTTTGAAGATGTTATCTACTGGGACCACCTAAAAACCATCATGGAGTGGGCTAACAAGCATGTTACCTCGACTCTCTATGTGTGCTGGGCTGCTCAAGCGGGCTTGAAACTGCTGTATGACTTACCGAAGCGTACTCGTAAAGAGAAGCTTTCGGGCGTTTACAACCACGAGATTCACAACCCTTACCACCCTATTCTGCGTGGTTTTGATGACACCTTCTTAGCGCCACACTCTCGCTATGCGGATTTCTCACCAGAGTATCTAGCAGAGCATACCGACCTTGATGTGCTTGCAACTTCAGATGTCGCTGGTGTGTATCTAGCATCAACCAAAGACAAGCGAAACGTGTTTGTGACTGGTCACCCTGAATACGATGCACACACGCTTCACAATGAATACATCCGTGATTTAGGTGAAGGCATGGAGCCAGTCATCCCTATCAACTACTACCCGAACAATAACCCAGACAACAAACCGGTCGCAAGCTGGCGCAGCCACGGTCACTTACTGTTCTCAAATTGGCTAAACTACTGCGTTTACCAACAAACGCCTTACGATTTGGATCACTTCAGCGAAGAGAACTTCACCAAAGACGATTAGCTATTCGCTATTTAGTCAGTAAAAGAAAGCTGCGTACAATAAGCTGTTGATTCCTTTAACGATGAAAACAAGCCAGTTGTACGCAGTTTTTTTATGGAGAGTGGGTCGCATTCCACCATAGATTTACCACCTTATGTTTACCAATTTCATATGATTGTCTGGTGTTCATAAGGAGCTTCACATGCCTGCCAAGTCGTTGTTTTCAAATCCCCTATTCTCAGCTCTGATTGCTTCTATCTCATTGTCTGGCTGTGTCTCTGTAACAGAAGGACCACCGAAAATAGAAAGCGATCCTATTGCTATGTCAGAATCTCGCATTGAATTAGGTTTGGGATACATGGGCCAAGGCAACATGGTAAGGGCTCGTGAAAATCTAGAACTTGCTATCAAACACGCACCGAGTTATTACCGTGCTCGGCTCTCTATGGCCCATTACTATGAACAAGTGGGTGAAGTCGATGAAGCGAGTTCTGCATATCGAAAAGCGTTAAGCCTAGACTCAAGAAACGGTAACGTGCTCAATAACTACGGGACGTTTTTGTGTAAGCAAGGCGAGTATAAACAAGCCGATAAGTACTTTAATCGCGCCATTGACCAGCCCTATTACTACTTAGTATCCGCCAGTTATGAGAATGCGGGGTTTTGTGCTTTTAAGGCAGGTAATACAGAACAAGCCAAGTATTACTTCACGCGCGCCATTGACCATGATCCGAACCGAGTAAAGTCGATATTACAGCTATCTAAAATTGAAGTGAGTGAAGCCGATTATAATGACGCTAGGCTTCGTCTGTTTAAGTTCCACCAGCGGTATGGCTATCAAATTCCATCGCTTCAAATTTTAGTCGATCTCGAAAAGAAAGCCGGAAACCATGCGCTTGAGAAGAAGTACCAAAGTAAGTTGGATGAATTGCTCTCTGCTTAACCAAATCTAATAAAAACGGGCTTGTTGATTGAACAACAAGCCCGTTTTTATTTAATAGAATTCACGATACTTTCTAGTTTAACGTGTGAACCCTTATTTAAGCGCGATCCATTCTTGTCTTTGCTCGTCGTCCATAAAAGTCCATGCTACAAAGCGACTCACTTTCTGGCCTTGAGACATCTCTACGACTTTCACTTGTTTCGCTTTAAGCTTACCAAGTTCAGAACGAAGCATATCAACGTTGTCTTTCTTCGAAATTAGCGTCGTGAACCACAGCACTTGAGTCGCAAACAATTGGCTCTCTCTTGCCATTTTCATGATGAATGCTGCTTCACCACCTGGGCACCATAACTCCGCTTTTTGACCGCCAAAGTTTAAAATTGGCTTATTTTGCTTGGCTTTTTTCGTTTCAGGTTTGAACGTTTGACCCGCTTTCTTAGCTCGGTTTGCCGCTAAGTTGTCTAGTTTACGCTGTGTGCCCTTTTCTGCTTCCTCTAGAGAGCTGTGGAATGGAGGGTTACAAATAGTGACATCGTAACGTTCGTTATCTTTGATTACGCCCTTAAAGATAGATTCAGAGTCAGCTTGCAAACGTGCTTTGATCTTACCCTTTAAATTAACGTTACTTTCAGCAATGAAATTCGCGGCTTTCACCGACACTGGGTCAACATCACTACCCGTGCAACGCCATTTGTATTCTGTGGCGCCAATAATTGGGTAGATACAGTTCGCACCAACACCGATGTCTAGCGCTTTCACTGATTGATGATTATAAGGTTTGCCCTGGCCATCGCTATTAAGAATGTCTGCCACTCTGTGAATGTAATCCGCTCGACCAGGAATAGGTGGGCACAAGTATCCAGCAGGAATATCCCAGTGCTTAACACCATAATGATGCGCCAATAACGCTTTGTTGAGTAGTTTAACCGCCAATGGATCAGAGAAATTGATCGTGTCTTCGCCTACTGGATTCTTAATTAAGCGCGCTTTTAGTTCTGGCAAAGCCGCGACCAATAGCTCGAAGTCGTAGCGCCCTGTGTGCTGGTTTCTTGGGTGCAAACCCGCTGCTGGCTTTACGGTATTCTTATTGCGTTGTGAACCACCGGTGCGCTTCGAGCCAGAAGGCTTTTGAGAGCCGCTCGATCTTTTGGGTGCGTTCTTATTAGAAGTGTCTTTTTTAAAAGGAGCTTTGCCCTTCCCGCCTTTGTTGTTTGGTTTACCAGAAGCTCGCTTAGCTTTGTTCTGTCCAGCCACTTTTGAATCCGTACTGTTACGGTTTTTATCAGAAGCACTGTTTTTTGACAGACTTAACGTGGTTCTATTTTGTGATTGGCTCATTGGGCTACTTCTTTAAATCTAAATAAATCATGAATAAACGGGCATCTAACTCAAGTTGATGATATTCCGGTTCCATGTGACAGCATAGTTGGTAAAAGGCTTTGTCGTGGTCTTTCTCTTTAATGTGCGCCAGTTCGTGCACCACCAACATTCTCAACAAAGGCTCAGGAGCATTACGAAAAACACTGGCGATACGAATCTCATTCTTCGATTTGATCTTGCCACCGTGGTTTTTGGCGACATATGAGTGCAAACCTAGTGCATTATTGATTAGGTGAATCTTGCCATCATAAATGACTTTACTGATGGGTGGCGTTTTCTTCATATAGCGATTTTTAATCTCAATCGCATAATCAAACAGGGCTTTCTCGCTTTTTATTTCGTGATTCTTTGGGTAGCGAGCTTCAAACCATGGCACCAATTTACCTGACTCAACAAGCTGAGTGACAGGATCGATAATGTGCTTTGGATAGCCTTGGATATAGCGTAATGAAGGATGCATGCAGTAAGACCGTACAAGTTACGTCACATCAAAATGTTATGACGTCGAAAATTGAGCCGCATAGTGTAACTGATCACACTTTTCTAATCACCTAGGATTCGTTACACTTTAACAAGATTCATCAAGAGCTAGACTCAGCAAGAGAATGTAAAAATGAAACGTGTTGTATTGTACGTCGCAGACAAATGCCCGCACTGTAAAGATGCCCAAAGATATTTGGACTCTAAGAAGATTGTTTACCGCCTAACAAATGCCAAGATGCAACGTGGCCGCAAAGAATTACAAGCGATGGGGGCTCGTTCTATCCCGGTTCTTAAAATCGGTGACCAAATCATGGTCGGATGGAACCAAAAGAACTTCGACAAGATGTATAACTCAAAAAACACTTAACGCTATGTAAGTTGTTATACCTCTTTACAACAAAGCCCGAATATCTCACCAAAGATATTCGGGCTTTGTGTTATCAGTATAGGAAACCAAGGTCTACCTTCCCTTTTCGCCACTATCCTTTTACCTTCAGAACACCACTACAAGACGCGCACCTGTATTTCTCTTTTATACCGAGAACTTTGTCAACTGATGTTCTACGAACTCTAATGAGCCTTCGTTCTTTACACTTACATTTCATGGAGCTAGGGTTGCCTAATTGATTAATTTAAAGGCAACTAATATCTACCAATCACTGCTTGTTAACCATATTGTAGGGCACACATTTTTCACAGCATAATATAATCGACGAATTAATTTTCAAACGGGCTCATTACTCTCATCTCAATACCTAGCCCTTTATTTTAATGACAGTATCGCACTTGCTGCATTTATATCGCCCCTTGATTCCTAACACTCGGTCGAGCAACGTTCTACGAATTCGTATTAACGTTTGCTCCTTACATCCACATTTCATAGCCCCTCACTAACTACTCAAAAAGTACTAGTATTATTTAACGGGCATGCATACCAAGTAAATTAGAAACTGTTAATATCCGCGCCACGCATAGTGATATGCGTCGCATAAAGCCATGAAAAATGTGACATTAGTCCCAAGTATTTGCGGAGTTAATATGTTACTAATCACACATATTGTTTAACGAAATCGATAAAGGTTCTGTCAGCCTTAGACAAATAGCCCTCTTTTCGCCATGCCAAAGATAGATTAAGTTTTACAGGGTCTTTAAATGGCACTCCAACCACGTCGTCCTCATACTCTGTTACCAAGCTAAGCAATGCGGTAATAGCGAACTCGCGCTTTACAATAGAAAGAATCATTGGCAACAAATTAGTCTCGAATGCGATCGTCATATCTAAATCGTATTTTTTGCAGGTCGCGTCGATGAAATCACGATGGAAATAGCCTGACTTAAACATGATCAACTCTTGCTCAAAAAACTCTTCAAAGGTAATGGATGACTGTGACGCCAATGGGTGCTCTTTACCGATAACAGCTAACATTTCAGAACTGAGTAAGTGGTCAGTTTCTAGGTCATCCGGTACATTTTCATGATTGATAACACCGATATCGAGTTCGCCGTTTAATAACATTTCACGAATCGAAGCCGTGCCCGCATCGATCAACGTCAGCTTGAGATTTGGGTATTGGCTTTTAAATGCCATAACGACTTGTGGAAAGAAGTAGCTTCCCATCATACTTGGCGCTCCCAAACGTACCTCCCCTTTCTCCAAGCCTTTTAATTCATTCATCGCCAGCTCTGCATCATCAAACTGTTGGGTGATTCGCTTGGCATGCTCAAACAGTACCTTTCCTTCCTCCGTCAAAGTGACCGATTTATCTCCGCGTCGGAACAAAATCAAATCAAGTGTTTGCTCGAGTTTTTTAATGGATATGCTCAAGGCAGGTTGAGCGATATGTAAGGCTTTGGCCGCTTGGGTAAAATTCCCAAACTGTGCAACCGCGAGAAAATGGCGAAGTGGTTTTGATTCAAGCATATCGATATATTAAATATATAGAGGTGATATTTTTAATATATTTCTTTAATCCACCTTGTACTGATAACTTGTTCACAAACAGCTTAATTATTCCGCATAGGCACAAGATAAATGTTCGACAAAGGCAGTACTCAATACAAACGGATCACTCAATCATTGGCGATTGGTTCATTTATCATTTTCTGCAACCTTTACGTATTTCAACCTATTTTGCCGCACATGGCTGAACACTTCCAAGTGTCGGAAACCCAAATTAACTGGCTATTTGCCGCAACCACGCTTGGGTTATCGATTAGCTTAGTACCGTGGGCTATCGCTTCAGAGTCATTTGGTCGAAAGCCTATCATCCTATTTAGCCTTTTTGCGATTCCAGTAATTGGTTTAGGCATGGCATTCACCACCACGCTGTTACAACTCGTTATTGCTAGAGCATGCATGGGAATTGCGGTCGCAGCTTTTGCTGGTGTCGCTGTCGCCTATATGGTCGAAGAGTTAACACCCAAAGCCTTTGCTGTCGCGATTGGTGGCTATATTGCTGCCAACTCATTGGGAGGGATCTTTGGCCGTGTGTTAGGCGGCTTGCTTACAGACTATTTCGATTGGCACGCTACCGTGCTGATCTTTGTTGTGGGCTCACTATTAGGCGCTTTATTTATTGCCTATCGACTACCAGACCAGCAAAACTTCAAGCCGCAAAAAGGGCTGTTCTTTCATCATAATCGCTCAGTTGTGATGCATTTAAGAAACCGTACCTTATGGCTTGCTATGTTGATTGGTGGAGCCAACTTCGCTCTGTTCGTGAACCTGTATTCAGTAATGGGCTTTAGATTAGTATCCGAGCCTCACTCAGTCCCTGTTGGCTTAGCATCACTGATCTTTCTCTGCTACCTAGCGGGTACCGTCAGCTCGAAGCTGTCTAATAAATGGACGCTACGTTTCGACCCGTTAAACGGAATTCTGTTAGGTGTGTGTATAAGCTTGCTAGGAATGCTGGTATCTGCGGTTGATGAGATTCCTTTCATGCTTGCAGGGTTATTGCTGATAAGTGGCGGGGCTTTCTTCTCGCATACCCTAGCCTACTCTTGGGTCAGTCAAAAAGCGCCAAGCGCCAAAGCGACGGCAACAGCACTCTACCTTGTGCACTACTATATTGGTGGCAGTTTGGGCGGGTTCTTACTCTTATACTGCTGGCAGTTATTTGGTTGGAATGGCGTGATTGCAGGAGGCTCAGTCTTCTATGTCGCGATATTTGCTTGGGTCTATCAGTTGAAACAACTTCAAGTATCGACATCTAAACTCGCTGAAGCGTAGAAACAACGGCATTTTCAAGACAATTAGTGCTTTTGATTAACAACCGTTCTGATATCCTACGCAAAATTTCATTTCGGAACCTGTTATGTCGAACACTCAAAACACTGATCTTCAAACCATCCATGACCAAGTAAAGCAATGGTTAGACGATGTTGTTATTGGCCTAAACCTGTGCCCATTTGCAGCAAAGCCACAACGTAATAAGCAGATTAAGATCTTTGTGAGTGAGGCAGAAACCGAAGAGGCATTGCTAGAAGACATCATGACTCAATTTGTTGAGTTGGATAACACACCAGTCGCTGAGCTAGAAACGACTCTGGTGGTTGTTCCTAACATGCTGCAAGATTTCTTCGACTACAACATGTTCATCGATTGGGTAGAGGCTTTGATAAAGCAGCAAGATTGGGAAGGCGTTTACCAAGTGGCGACCTTCCATCCTGATTACTGCTTTGGCGGTGCGGATCCTGAAGACGATGAAAACCTGACGAACCGCTCTCCATATCCGGTTTACCATTTGATTCGTGAAGCGAGCATGGAAAAGGTGTTGAAGCATTACCCTAACCCTGAAGCGATTCCAGATACCAACATCGCTCGAGTTGAATCGTTAACGCCAGAAGAGCGTCGCAAACTATTCCCGTACCTGTTTAGTTAAGCTCTCAGCTTTCAAGATTAAGCATCTAAATATTGGTAATATGGACGAGACACGAACTGATCTCGTCCATTTTTTTTTGCAACATACAAACACTCATCGGCCACTTTAATTAATGAGTCTAACGCCGACATTCGTTCATTCCTTGTTTCACCAGAACTTAATTCGAAATGGCAAGCACCAATAGAGATAGTAATAGGCTTTCGATCTAGAGTAATCTTCTTCACTTCCTCAAGCAGCGTCGCAAGCTTATCCTCAACCGTGTTGACCGGCGTACTCGGGTACCAAATCACAAACTCTTCGCCACCAAAGCGAGCAACAAACTCTCCTTCTTGAGCATTACTACTCAACACATTGGCCACTTTCTTCAGGACAACATCACCCATTTGGTGACCATAGCCGTCGTTTACTGACTTAAAGAAATCAATATCAACCACCGCTAACGTTCCTTTGCCTAAAGAACCCTTAAGTTGCTTTACTTCTGCGTTTAACGTTTTAAATAAAAAGCGTCTGTTGGGTAAATGCGTCAGTGGGTCATAAAGCGCCTGATACTCGAGTCTTTCGTTTAACTCTTGTAGTTTTCTCTCTTGCTGCCTGCGAACAAGCTCTACTTCAATCCATGAGGCCATCAGCTTCATCACATCGATATCAAACTCTTTAAACTCGCGGTAGTAAGGGTTACCACTCGAAAAGTTAAGCGTGCCGTAAAGTTCATCATCGACAAAGATAGGAATACCGATATAAGACTCTAAGCCGAAGGATTGATAAGCAGGGTGTCGCGCGTAAGTATTATTCTCACCACAGTGCTCTATGCAGATAGGTCCACTCGAGCTGCATGTGATCTCGCAATAAGTTGAGCGGTAATCGAACATATCACCACTTTTCAGGTCAACGCCTTCAGGTGTGACACAGTGCTCCACAAGGTAAGTATTACCCTCTACCTTAGACAATATACCGATATCCAAATCAAAACGCTCAAGCCCCATTGTGAGCAACTGAGCAATCTGAACATTGAAGCCCTTTCGATAGTCATTAGTAATTTGATACAAGCGGCGTATAACAATTTCGCTTTCACTAGCTTGGTGCATAACGATATCCCACTGCTGCCTAAGTTAGCGACAACATTAATATTTCTAATATAAACAAGAGTAAAAAGTAGAAAATCATAATAATCAATTGATTTGTGTGCAAAATACCTCAATGGTCCAATGAATAAAAGTCGAGTTCTTCGACTTTGCGTTAGCACCCTATTCTTACCTTTGTTAAAATGACCCATTAACGAAACAGAATGGATAGGAATATGAACCTTTCTCAACTAAACCAAGAAATCTACGATCACCTTTACCGCGACATTGAAGAGTTCCGCAGTACTTTTGATCTGCCTGTTGCAGCTCCTGAAACAATGGATGAAAAAGGCGATACGCTACATACCTCTCTAGCGATCGAAGAGCTGACTGAATTGGCAGAAGCTGACTCTAAAATCGAACAAGCGGACGCTATTGTAGACAGCGTTTATGTTTTGATGGGACGTTTGGTTCACCTTGGTCAATCTAAAGTAGAAGACAACCTAGCGATCAGCTACCTGATCGATCTTCTGTTGAACGTTGCTAAAAACCGCTCAATCGACTTCTTACCTTGCTGGGATGAAGTACACTCAAGCAACATGAGTAAAGTATGTCGTAACGAGACAGAATACGCAGAGACTGAAGCTTTCTATGCTGAACAGAACATCAAGCTAATGGCGGTTCAAAAAGGTGAATACATCATCGCTAAATGTGCGGAAGATTTCGTATCTGAAGGTAAAACAGTTCGCCAAGGTAAAGTTCTGAAATCAGTGCATTACCGCCCGGCAAACCTTGAGCCACTAACGGCTTAAGTGCATCAAATATTGGCTTTTAAGTAAGCAGCTAACTGAAATAGCAAACGCCACGTTATAACAACGTGGCGTTTTATTACCTATTAATCGAACCTAGACGTTATACCAGTCGCGCCATATGGTAAGCCGCCACATATTCGCCATTTCTGAAGGCAAACCCTGCTGACTCCCCTTCAATCACGAAGCCAAACTTCTTATATAGGCTGATCGCTCGTTCGTTATCGGTATAGACGGTGAGTTCCAGTCGTTTGATGTTAATCCAGTTGTCACATAAGTCGATTGCCGTTGCGAGTAATTGGCTACCTACACCTCTGCCTAACACATCGTCTTTAACACCCATACCAAAAGAAGCGACATGACGCCTTCTTGGATTTACACACACTTCTAAACCTAGGTTGCCAACAATTTCTCCGTCCAATAACGCGACATAAGAGTACACATTATCTGGAACATTTGAGATTCGTTTTTGCCAAGTTTCCAGAGATGGATTTGGGAGTTGCAGCGTACAGGTATAAGCATTAGTGCATTCGTAAACTTCTTTTATTCCCTTTGCATCTGACGGTTCAGAGCGTCTCACTACAATACTCATCGCAACTCCTACTGTTATTATTCTTTGCTAAATCTGAAGTACACTTTTTTATGTGCACCTAGACACACTATCAAATAGTGAATATTTAACAATAGGTCAGATGAAATTGTTTCAAATTATATAATTACCAAGTGGAAGGGAAATAGTATTTGGACGAAGGCGTGTTAACAGTATGGTTTTATTTGTAGTGGCTAACGGAAGAGTTGCCGATGGAGAGAGTAAGGAATAGGTTATTATATTGATGTGATATGGACACAAAGATATGTGCCCATATTGTTAAACTAGCTCTCTTGATTAGTCACGCTCACATTGAACTTGGAGCACTTTAAGGTCGGTTGCATTTAGCTTCTCGGCTAGTGCTGCGCCTTCTTCATTACATTGCTCAAGAGTCGTAAATTGAGTATTAATTTCCATTTCAGCCGTACTTGGTGCGCCACCCATCATTAAGCTAAGAATCAGTGTTAGTTCGTACATTATTAGTCCTCTTTCGAATTAATAAGCATCCATTCAAATAAGATAAAGTGACTCGTGTTTTTCCTATGCACTTGTCGCGTTTGAAATAATTCTAATCAATCCTTCCAACTGAGTTTTACCATTTCGTGCCACGAGGCGATAAACACCTTGAACAAAAAATGACGCTACATCTCTGTAGCGCCATTTATACGATAATAAACTCAGCCCAAATGGAATCATCAGGGGAACAGTTAACAGGCCTTAGTTAGCTGGACGCCAAACGCCCCACTTGTCGTTTTCGTAAGTTGCCTTAGGGTTTTCACCACCCTGAATCCACCACTGCGCTTTCCAGGACTGGTTAGAGTAAGTCACAACTTCACCACCAAGGTAAACCTTAGATGAATCCCATGTGCCCGGGGTTGGTGTAGGGTCTGGGTCTGGAGTCGGATCTGGATCCGGCGTTGGATCTGGGTCTGGTGTCACACCACCATCTTCAGCAATCACTTCGAATGTGAAGGTTTCAACACTCTCACTTTCAATAGAGCTAGCAACGAAAGATAACGTTTCGTTCGCAGTGATCGCTGTAGTATCAATCACAATTGAAGCCGTACCATTGTTTTGGATGCTTACTGTAGAACCTTGTGTTTGCGTAAGGTTAGCGGCTTCACTGGTTGCAATCACAACTTTGTCACCCGCATTCACTACATTGTCACTCTTAACAAGTTCGTAGATATCGCCTTTCAACGGTTCAACACCGCCATCACCACCGTCAATCAACGTCAATTGACCTGAAGCACGGCTATCTTTTGAGTTAAAGAAATTACGAGACGGATCGTTTTGGAAGTACATGTAGTGCTGCATTTCAGCATGCCAGTCACCGATGAAGATCGCACCGTCTTTGAACTCTTCATGCCAACCGTTAATTTCAGAAGCTAGCAGACGAGCCCAATCGTTCACATTGCTCGCATCAATCACAATGTCGAAGCTACGTGCAATTTCACCATACTTGTTGATGATGTCGTACTTAACTGTATCGCCAATTTCTGGTGTACCGAACTGATCAGACACAAACAGGTCGCCACGTACTAGATCTGGTTGCGGAGTAGGATCTGGCGGAGGAGTTGTACCACCAGTAATGGTGATGTCTGAACAGTTGTAGAAGCCTTCACCTGCCGAATCATTACGCTGCCAGCGCACAAATAAAATTGCATCACCAGAGCGGTCCGAAGGAATGGTTACATTGATGCGGTATTTACCACCATTTACAGGGACATTGCCCTCTTCTTGGATAAGATCTAAGTCACCCCACGCTAGGCCTTTGCTCAAGTCTGCATTTGGTTTGGTTAGGTAAAACTCCCAAAATGAAGGGTTGTGTGGTGCCGTCGCGTTGAATACATATTCAAACGTACCAGTGCTTAGCTCGGTACGAGTCCAACCCGTGTGAGGTGCGCCCATACCGCGCTTTTGCGAATCATTGGCGTAACATAACGTGCCGTCAGGAATCGCTGCTTTTACAGCATTGATGTTGTTGAAATCCTGAATATTTTTTGCATATTCGTTACGCTGAACAAACGGATATGAGCCAGAAATCTCTTTAGCTTGAGCACATGCTGCGTTTGGTGGTGTCCCCGACCAAATGCCACCTTGCTCGTAACAGGTATTCTGACGTGCACTTGGAAATTCAGACCAACCATGAGCATTTACCACTGACGGCACACTCGATAGCAAAGCCATACCTACTGCTGCTTTAAGAAAATTATGATTTATTGTTGTCACTTTCCCACTCTCTATTATTTTACCCTAAACAATGCCAATGACTGCTAGTCAATCAGGATTGTAGTTCAAGGATTTATAGTTTTCGTTTAAAGAACAACGAAAAATATATACGTCAATTTTATCAATAACAGTGAGTTTTATATCGATAGGAATCGGAATCACACAACTCAAACAAAAGCGTTGTAGATAGATGATGTTGCTTCTAATTATTGGATTTCAGTATTCTGTCTTGATTGTAGAAACAATATTCAAAGTGAAGAAAAAAGCGGCTTAATGAGTAAGCCGCTTTGGGGTTCTCATAGTCAAAAAAGAATTAAATCAGCTAGATGAATGAGATCTTAGTCCAACTTTTTCCATTGCTGTCTCACTAAATTTGTAAAGTCGACATGGTCAAGGTGCTGGGCGTTAGAATTGATAGGCCATAAGAAGCACAATACTTATACTTCATCACCCCGTTAATTAAATTATCTAATTGGAACTAGAGTAACGCTACGATACCAGCAACCTCCAAAGCTTCCATTGCTGCTGCAGAAAACTCTTCTGCAGTCATCCCTGCTTGGTAGGAACTATGAATGGCAGTAGTTGCAGCCTGACTTACGTCTTCTACAACTGAACTCCAACCAACACCTGCGAGGCTTGTTGAGTTGTAGATGAACGGCAGACTATCAACGATAGACTGTTCAAAACCGCTGGCAACCGCAAACCTCGCAACAAATTCGCCTACTCCCATAAGACCAGCATCGCCAGCTTCAAACTCACTAGCACTGTGAAGAATAATTACAGATTCATGTTCAGCCGCAACAGCATTTGCTTCATCAGTACCAACAATGACACTAATACTACTCACATGCTGACTGATCCCTGGGATAGCGTCTTCTTCCATCAATAAGTACGAATCTAACTGCCTAACAAAACTTGCAGCAGCCTCTTGAGAGTCAAACTTGATGACAGTTTGTTCTTCTATAGGCGCGATATCTGAAACCGTTTTTGTGATGTATGTCGCGCTCTCATCAAATGGGAGCTGATTGGCTGGCAAACCAGTGTGGAGTTCTTTAAATCCCATATCAGTCATAAAGTTAAGATCGGACTCTGAAATCTGATTCTCAAAATATTCAGCGCCATACTCTCGAGTAGGGAAGGTTAAATAATTTTCTAAAGCTTGCTTACCACCATTTCCTTGCAGGATCTCATACATATCATCGAAAGACGCATTTAGTTTCATAGCGTCAGTACCAGGACCAACTGTAGTTGCAGAATATCCAAGAGCTTGGAATACATCTTGAAAAACACCTTTGCGAGCCAGATAAACTGTCGTCCCAGCAAGCGCAGCAACGCTAACGCCAGCAGTGGCGATAACCGCAACCTTACCTGGCTGAAGGCCTTTATCTGCTGTCACATCATCATAAACCATTATGTTAGAGAGCATTGTTGGTGATGTCTGCTGACCACTGTTCGTTCTAGCAAGATTTGTAAAACTTAAGATAGTTTGTTCTTGCGTCGCTACAAACTGCAGTTCAACCTTTTCCCAATGATTTCGGCCGTTTTCGTTGTTATCCCACGGTGCATCTACAACCCCATAAACGCCCCCAGACCAAAACTCTTCTTGAATTAAAGGGTGCGCTTTAGTGATTAGCGTATCCTCCCCCCCAATGGACACAAGTGTATTTAGTGGTTGATATGTATATGAGAGTCCGGGATGCTTAACAAATTCACCAGTGATGTCAAAAGAAAGCGTATAGCGCTGCCCAGGTACGGTTTGAAGTATCGTTTTAATTGTTGCTTGACTATTAGGTTTGCCGACAACAAGTGTAAAACCACCCGAAGGTGCCATTGCACTATCCAGGTGTGCCAATTGTCCAAATGGCTCGATCGGACTTACACAGTTAGAGTCAAGTACTTCCAAACACCACTCTTCAACTTTCCCGTCCAATATAGCGAACCTTGGGTTCAACACTAACTGATGCTTTAAATAATATTGTATTGATTCAGCCACCTCTTGTTTTACTGCATCACGGTTAACACGGTTTTCATCATATAAAGGATTATTCTTATCAATAATTTCAATTTGATTTAAGTAAGACTTAGATAAAGTATCTAACTTATTTCTAGGACCATTATTTAACACGAAGTTGAAAGTTAATTCAGATTCTCTAGAAAGCTGGCTATTGGCTTTAAACTTATGTTCATGTGAACTGTTGAGTGTAGGAAAGGTATTGTGATCAGCAAATGCAGAATACTGGACAATGGCACATGATATGCCCAGTGCTAGCTTCCTTATAGTAATACTCATATGTTTTCTCAGTATTTGATAGATTGGATTGATTACAGTGCAAACACAAATTAAAAGTATTTATGCTAATAAGAGTTGTTTTTAACGAATAAATCATCACAAAAAAACAACTCAAACACCCAGAGGCATACAAAGAGCATATGCAACGCAAACATCACACGAAAAAATCAATATAGCGAGGTAATAATTTTATTTTATGATAAAACAACTGTCACCTTGATTTTTTATGGAGCCAAATAGCTTTGAAGTAAAACACTTGTTATCAAATACAGACTGTTGTTAACATTAAGATTTCGAGAAGTAATATATAAAAGAGAATAAGATTGGGTAAAAATCGGCGATAAACCCTTACGCGGAAATAAAACTTAGGGTTTTATTTTTCAGTTGACTGTCCCTTGGTTTATTGAAACAGCAATACCATAATTCCATCAAGAGCCACACTCTTCACTTGAGTGTTGAATACAGACTCAAGTTGTTCTGGAGTCAGTACTTCCCCCGCAGTACCACAAGCTTGTAAAACGCCTTTGTCGAGCAGTAGCACTTGGTCGGCGTGTCTTAGGGTGCGGTTAAGGTCGTGGTTTGCCATGATTATGGCGATGCCCTTTTGCGCCACTCTTTCAATGAGCTTATAGAGTAACGCCTCTTGCGCAATGTCTAACGGTGCCGCCGGTTCATCTAAGATCAGTAACTTCGCATATGGGTTAAGTGTTGGCCAAACTTGTAGGCACATGCCCGCCAATCGAACCCGCTGCCACTCACCACCTGACAAAGCTTGAATTGAGCGATGAAGCTTATCCGCAATGTCGAGCATCTGGGTTATCTCTTCCAAGGCTGCATTGATTTCAGTTTCAAGCCCTTGTGACGAGCTTGGTAGTGATAATGCCAGATATTGGAACACTTCTAAGTTGAAAGCCGGTCTTGCACTCTGACACAAGTACGCACGTTGCAATGATAAGTCCTGTAACGATAAGTCAGATAGGTCTTTCTCATCGATCTTGATATCACCTTTGTAGCTGTCACCTATGCCTGAAATGGCCTCCAGCAAAGTACTCTTGCCACTGCCATTAGGCCCAATAACATGAGTTACTTGGCCCGGCTTGAGCTCAAATGATAATGGTAATAAACGAGCGCCGACGCTCAGGCTCTTAATTTGAATCATGATTTTTAATTAACATCCAAATGAAGATAGGCGCACCGATACTTGTGGTCATCACACCCAAAGGTAATTCTGCAGAATCAAGTAAAGTTCGTGCGCAAATATCAGCAAACACCAGCAGCGCAGCCCCAGCGACGGCAGACAAAGGCAGTAGATATTTATTATCGGTACCAATAGCTAAACGCAGTAAGTGTGGCACAACCAAACCAACAAAGCTGATTACACCGCCCAACGCCACCGCACAGCCAACCAAAATGGATACTGCGAAGATTAAGCGCCAACGTAACTTAGGCACATTCACGCCAAGTTGCGCCGCATGGGTTTCACCGATCATCAGTTTGTCGAGCTTACTGCCTTGCAGACACAACCAGATAATCACAGGAATCATCACTAATGTCAGCGAGTGTTGATACCAAGTCACGCCGCCTAAGCTACCCATTAGCCAGTACATCAAGAGACGAAGGCTCATGTCATCACTGAAATAGAATGCCCATGTCACCATAGCACCAGAAAGAATACCTAATGCGACACCTACCAGCAGCAGCTTGGTCGTGGTAAGCCGCATTGCCTTTACCATACTCACCAAAATCACTGTGAAACAGAGTGACCCTAATACCGCCGCGACCATGAAGAGTTCTGGAGTCGGCGCAAACGGCAAGAAGAACAACACAATCACCATGGCGAGGCTTGCACCACCAGAAATGCCGAGCACACCCGGCTCTGCTAATACATTGCCTAACAAGACTTGTAAGCTTGCGCCAGATACAGCTAGCCCTGCCCCGATGGCAATCGCCGCCAATAATCGAGGTAAGCGTAAATCAATCAGTAGTTTTTGTTCTAATGTGGACAAGGTGCCCAGAGGGGAAATGAAGAGATCGCCAACCATTAGGTAAATAGCACTCAGCGCGATAAGCAGTGCTGCCATCAGATAAATGGCTCGCATCCATTTACGCTGTTTTTGGTGAAGAAGTTGTTGGAAATCCATATCAAGCTACTTTGAAATTGTTCGCGTAACCTTACCTGTATCCCCAAATAAACTCAAGGTTCACACCGTAATGTGAACCTTGATATTTCAACCAGTTGAGCGGTTATTCAACGAACCGTCAGCACTTCTACCGATTAATCGTAAACCAACTGCCCGTGGTCAAATCGCGTTTCCACTTCACACACCATTAAAGCTGCTCGTTGACCGATAGCAACATTGCGATTGGGGAACACCACCGCTTCGTTTTCGTTCTTTGCCATTAATGGTTTATCACCATCATGGCCAAAGACTTCACCGTGCTTGAATGCAGTAAAGTTCTCTACAGAATCTGAGAACATGAAATCGAAATCATCATGTAAACGAACAATGGTGCGGCTCACACGATAAGTAATGGTTGGCTTGGGCAGATGCTCAGGCTCAGCTTCCGCGATTAAATTACGCATGGCGAGATCAAAAGCCGTTAGTCTATCGAGTTGGTTCTCACCAATTCTCGCAACCTGCCCGAGTTCCATTGTCAGAGCCTGCGCTCCGAAGTTTTCAGCGCTGTACCAGCTGAACGTGCTGGTAGGTGCATTCGACAGCAACACGGCTTCAACATGAGCACTGTTGATGAAGTCGAATAACTCTTTGCTACGTACTTCGTGGCGAACCTTAGGGCTCACTGCAAATGAATAGTGCTTAGATAAACGGATTGCACAGTGCAAATCTAAGTGCCAGCGTGTTTCTGGCTTGGTTTCTTTATAAAACTCTGTCACCAGATACTTTAAGTTCTGGGCGATATCCACTTCTCGATTGCTCTCGTACTGCTTTTCATCAAACAGACGGTTCATATTCACATCAAGAAAACGGGTATGCGCGTTGGTTGCTTCTGGGTGAGCTATGATAAACAAGCATCTAGCGTTCACTGCCTGAAAGCCTGTTTCAATATCCTCAACGAGCTTATCAATCAGCTCCATTGGTGAGGTTTCGTCGCCGTGTACACCGCTTGAAAAGATAATGTTCTTGGTTTCAGAACTGTAATCAGCGGGAATCACTTCCAACACACCACGTTGATGAAGCTTAATTTGAACACCGTTACTCAGTACGGTCTGTCCTGCAAACACTTCTTGCTCAAGATCTAGGCTGTCAAAAAGAAATGATTGGCGAAAGAGGGTCTTCGTCATGCGTTACTCCTTAATTGCACGGCCGTATGTTAATAAATTGTACATAGAAATTGTGTTGCTAGGATCGCACTTATCAATAGAAACTCCGTTATCACTCACAAATACTACCCATATATTTTATATTTCCTGCTTATTAACAAACCGAGGCCTGTGCTAAATAACTTTCTCTATTTAAAGCAACTTTTGGTTATATCAAGTTCTTTCAGCAAGATAAGAGCCACGTAAGCTAACACAGCTCTTACCTGCTATGAACAGATTGAGATCAATTAATCTTCCTGATCGAGCAATCTTTCAAATTCATCGATCTGAACTTTGACCATGTCGATGCTTTGTTGCCAGAAATCGGCTTGAGTCAGGTCCATTGCTAAGTGTTTTTGAACCACTTCTTCCGCCATCATGCTGCCCGTATCTCGCAACAAAGACACATAGTCGCCATAGAACTGTTCGCCCTTCGCATCACGTTGCGCATAAACACCTTTGCTGAACAGATAACCGAACAAGTATGGGTAGTTGTAGAAACTCACCTGAGAAATACTGAAGTGTAACTTGCTCGCCCAAAAGTAAGGGTCTGCTTCGGTCATCGCATCGCCGTACCACTCTTTCCAAGTGCTTTCCATCAGGTCACACAATTGTTGCGCCGTCAGCTCGCCTTTTTCACGCTGCTCGTAAAATGCTTTTTCGAATTCGAAGCGCACTGGAATGTTGACCATTAAAGCCAATGAAGAAGACAGCTCTTCCCACAGCATTTCAAGTTTCTCGTTTCGTGTTTGGGCTTGCGTTAACAAGTGGTCACGAACGATGTTTTCAGCAAAGATAGAAGCTGTTTCTGCGAGCGTCATTGGGTAGCGTGTCTTACACAACGGCATGTCTTTCATTACCCAGTTGTGGAACGCGTGGCCTAGCTCGTGTGCCAATGTCATTAAGTCAGAGCGGCTGCCACTCCAAGTCATGAACACAAGCGGTGTGCGTGTCGCGGCAAACTTGGTGCAGTACGCGCCTAAACGTTTGTTGGCAGCTGGTGCGGCATCAATCCAGCCATTCTCAACCATCAAAGCGACAAAATCAGCCATCTCTGGATTTACTTTTGCGAAAGCGGTTTTGATCACTTCGATCGCTTCATCAAATGGGTAAACCTTAGATTCAGCGTCACCAAGTGGCGGCATTGCAGCTAAGTGATTCCATGGCTTCATTTCATCTAAGCCGTGAACTCTTGCCATCAACAGACCTGCTTTCTGACCTACTGCGCGATTAGCTTTCGCCACAGACATCATTGTGTCTAGCGTTTCAGGCACAATTCGGCTGCCGTGCAAGCTTGGATCTAAGAAATGCACATCTGCGATTTTCGAGCGCTTTTTGTTTTCAGTCAGACGCCAACCTGCAAGCGCATTTAGAATCGAAGCAAATGACTCTTGGTGAGTCTTCATTGCACCTTGAACCGCGCGCCATGCAGGCTCTTGTTTGTCGAATTCGCTACCGTACAACAAGCTCGCCGCTTGCGAGAAACCAAGTGCTTCTTCTTCACCATCAAGTTTCAAAGACAGTTTCAATGAGCCGGTAAGGTTATCGTATAAACGACCCCATGCATCACGGCCATCGACTTTCATGGCTGCTAAAAGCTGTTCTTCAGCCACACTGAGACGGCTGCTTGATAGCTTACGTGAGCTTTCAATCGCGAAGCGTTGGCCTGCAACATCTGCACTCTCGTGTTCTAAAACGGCATCAATAAACTCTGGCTCTGCGTGAATCAGCGTATCTTCATAAGGGCTAAACGCTTGTGACATTTCAGAGTTCAGCTTTGCGACACGGCCAAGCAGCACTTTGGCTTCTGTATGAGTCGCATCTACTGAAGCGTGACAGTTAGCAAAGGTGTTAATTGTGCTCAGTAGCGTGCCTGCGGCTTCTGAGGTCTGGATTGCGTTTTGCATTGCCAGAATGATGTGACGCTTTTCAACATGGAGGTACAAGAGTTCGATACACTGTTGAATGAGTTCAATATCCTGTTCAATTTTTGCATCATCAAGATCGCGATAAGCAATGCTCAGATCCCAACTCGGTGTTGTCATGACTAAATTCCTTTCACGTAGGTAGTAATACCAATCTGGTATAGCGACTGTTAACGCCGCTTTATACTTCTAATTACTTTTAATACTTCTAAGATTGTTAATTCTTAAACTGTGTTTTTGGACACTCAGAGAACAGGCAGGCCTATCGCTTTGACGCTGATAAAGCTCTGCGCGAACTGGGTCACTTGAATATGGGTTATCGATGCATTCTCGATCGACAACTTTGAGTACAGACTCGGATTTTTCCAATCAATATCAAGGCAATGCGCCAATAACATACGAATAACGCCACCATGGGTAACCAACAATAGATTGTCACTTGGAGCGTTCAAAACTTGCGACCAAGCTTGAGTTACTCTTTCGTGGAAGCTCCGTAAACTTTCTGCACCATTGAGCTTATGGTTCGATGGGTCTTGCCAAAAAGTGTCGAGCATTGCCCACTTGTCCTCAAGCTCATCAAATGCGATACCATCCACTTCGCCAAAGTTCATCTCTTGAAATTCAGGAGCATCAGACAAAGGCACAGACATGCACTCCGCGTACAAGTGAGCTAAATCGCTACAACGCTTCAACGGTGAAGTGATGACCGCATCAACCGCTATATCCTGATGTACCAAAGCGTCACAAATCTGCTGTTGAAGCTCCGGATTGACCAATACGTCAGAGACACCGTTTAGCGCAGCCTTCCCTTCCACTTTGCCATGTCTGAGCAAATAGATGTTTTTGGTGGTTCCATTGACCATATCAGTGACCTAGCCTTGAGCGTTAATAGAATGATTTGAAGGCTTAAGGTGTAGTGGCAACCCCGCGGCTATTAGAGTGACATGTTCGACAACGCGAGCAACTGCTTGGTTCATACGACCAGCATTATCAACAAATAAGCGCGATACTTTCCCGAGTGGAACAACCCCTAAACCCACCTCGTTCGATACCATGATGATCTGTGCCGGGCTTTGCTCGACGCTTTTGACCAATACTTCAACCACGGCTTCAACCTGTTCATTGGTTGCGTCGTCACCCAGTTCAAAGATGATGTTGTTCAACCACAATGTTAGGCAGTCAATCAGCACCACATCTTCTTTCTCAAAAGACTGCAATTTTTCGGCTAATTCGACGGGTACTTCATGCTCAATCCATTGCTCGCCACGACGTTGTTGATGGTGTGCGATTCGTTCACGCACTTCATCGTCTAAATAGGTCGCAGTCGCTATGTAATGTAGACGCCCATTTGAACATGCTTCAATTGCACATAATGCTTGTTGTTCTGCAAAACTCGACTTACCTGAGCGCGCGCCACCTAAAACAAGATGGTGATGACTCTGATACGCTTGATTATTGGTTGTCATGTGTTGCCTCTAAAATCCTGAATGAGTTACATAAAGCCGTTATAAAACGCAGCGGTAAACACAACGTAAATCAGCAGTTCCATCAACTGTTGAGCCGCGCCCAAACAGTCACCAGTAAAGCCACCAATGCGTGCAATTAACCACTTTTTGAAGCCCACTCTAAACAGGTAAGCAATCACAGCTAAAACACACGTAAACGCTAACCCAAACCACAAGCTTGGCAACAGGCCAACCAACATAAGGCAGACAAGCTCCCCCTTGGTTTGTTTGTTGGCTAAAGGCTTACTCTTGCTCGTATCCAAGTCGCTAACATAAGGCATGTCATAAATAAGGGAGGCCGCAATCGCTCGGCTAAAGGTGTAGCTCGTCACGATGACCATAAACAATCCAGTCATACTCACGAGTTCATTGAGCAGAACCCACTTACCAAGCAAAGCCATGATCAGCGCAGACGCACCGTATGTACCGATGCGGCTGTCTTTCATGATGGTCAAACGACGTTCCAATGTCATACCACCACCGATGCCATCCGCCATGTCGGTCAAACCGTCCTCATGGAAAGCGCCAGTGAGCATTAAGCTAAAACTCATCATCAAAAAGATGGCAATCGAGCTCGGTAACACAGTATCAAGCAACAGAAACAAACCGCCGCACAAGACACCCAGCAACAAACCAACTGTTGAAAAGTAGCGACCAGAACGGTTCATACGCTCTTCTGAATAAGGCGTATTCTTCGGCATCGGCAAGCGAGAAAAAAAGCCCATTGCCAACGAAAACAGCCCCCATTGATACGCAGCACGATCTTTCCAAGATCTGTCCAGAAAATCACTCATTAAACTGTGACTCCAGCGCTCTCGAAGCTCGCCATGCTGTTATAGAACTCCGCTGCCGCTCGGATGATTGGCATAGCTAAAGCTGCGCCCGTGCCCTCGCCTAATCTCAAGCCAAGGTCAAGCAGTGGCTCAGCGTCGAGCAGCTCTAATAAGATTTTGTGACCTGACTCTTCAGAGCGATGCGCAAAGATCATGTAGTCACGGCAATTCGGTTCAATTAAGGTCGCGACATACGCAGCGACTGACACGATAAAACCATCGACCAATACTGGAGTCCGGTTTTGATAAGCACCAAGGAAAGCACCGACCATTTGAACGATTTCATAACCGCCGACTTGGGTCAAAATCGATTTAGGGTCGAGTCCTTTGCAGCGAGCTACGCCCTGTTCAACCACCGCGACTTTTCTTGCTAACTGCTCGTTATTGATACCAGTGCCTAGACCAACACACTCATCTGCAGTACGGTTTGCTAGTGCACTCAAAATCGCTGAAGCGCTGCTGGTATTACCGATGCCCATTTCGCCAAACATGATGATATTGGTGCCATTCGAAATGGTTCTAGATACAAGCTCTGCGCCCAATTCAATCCCACGTTCTACCGTTTCTAAGCTCATTGCGGCTTCATTGGCAAAGTTATTGGTTCGTGTACCCAAACGCTGGGAGATCAACATTGGGTTATCAGATTCGATTGGTAACAATATTCCTGTGTCGACCACCGTAATATCGATGTGGTTCACAGCACAAAAACAGTTAATCGCTGCGCCGCCGTTTAAGAAGTTCAATACCATCTGCTGTGTGACGGCACTCGGGGCAATACTCACGCCTTCATCAGCAACACCATGATCACCTGCAAAAATGATGATACGCGGTTTATTTAATTCAATATGTTCGGCCGCCGACTCTTGTCCTTGGCTCTGAATTAATGCTAATTGAAAGGCAACTTTTTCGAGTAAGCCCAATGCGCCAAGCGGCTTAGTTTTTTGGTCAATACGATGTTGGATGTACTGCGAGTATTTTGTATCTAACATAAAATTATGTGGCACTTAGATTGAGGAACGGGTTTTAACGATCTTATCCGCTGGAGCTAAATAGTTAACGCTTATTTAGGACGAGCGACAGAGAAGACATTAGACAGCGTGGCATATTCGCCTCCGCCTAGTCGGGATAAAGGATCAAGTGCTAGTGCATCAATCTTCAAGCGTTCGCTCTCTTTATCGATCACACCTTCAGAGATATACACCTGTTCAACTTGAGCAAAGATAAGGCTTTGCGGTACTTCACCGACTTCTTTGACCTCGTAGAGTGTGCAACCAAAAGCCACAGCGCACTGCTTCACTCTCGGTAAGGAAAAACCCTCAAATTCAACTAATTCAATGTCATTCGCCGTTACTTCTGACTCATTATGCTCAAGAGTAGCTGCAGTCGCGGTCATCACTTCAGCTGAACTCGACGATGCAATATGTATAACTAGCTTACCCGTCTCATGGGCATTACGAGTGGTGTCTTTGATTTCTCCCGATGGCTTCTTCCCGACCGATAACATCAGTAGCGGCGGATTGCTGGAAACAGGCGTGAAATACGAGAAAGGCGCTAGGTTGTACGCTTGATCAGAAGATTCCGTCAATGCCCACGCGATCGGGCGAGGAACGACGGTTTGAGTCATCAGGTGATAAACCTGAGTGGGAGCGAGAGTATCAAGCTTGAGGTTCATAGCACGTCCTTGGTCTATGTGAATTACGACCCAGTTTACGTGTTAAGCAAAGCTGTATCTATGCCTAAGTAACAGAAACCGCAGAGAGTGTTCTTAATTTAAGCAATTCAAAACCACTTTTTCTCAAATTGAGAATCAAAAAGACAGCGTAGTTGAGCTCCTAGAGCTACACAAACGAAGAATCAATGACTTACGTTTTGGCACCCTTTATGCTTTGTATGATGTGCTTGTTAATCTCTCCATTGATAAGTACCCATACAGTGAACACCCACGCTGTTAGTTACAAAATGCAACACCAAGCAACACAACCGGTTGAAAAAAATAAAGCTCAGAAAAATGATTTAGGAGGTGCGATGATTCCAAACTCAAGCAAAAGAAAACCAAATAAATCAGGTAAGAAAGTAAGCAAAAAGGTAAGGAAAATCCCACTGTCCTTCACCTAAATTTTGCGAAGAAAGTAACAAGCCCGTCGCCCAACGGGCTTTGTTATTTTTGAGGCTAAAAATAGATTAATGCATCACTTCATCGCGCCATCATCAGATCTCATAAGTTAGACAATCCGTACACTTTAAAACCAATAAACCAATTAGATTTCAAGTATTAGTTCACTTGTTAAACTTCGTAAAAATACCCTTATATTTCATAAAGTTATAACAAAATTTCATTTATTTACTCCCTTCCCCTTATTGATAGACTTACCCCATCAATAGTTAAGGGTATTTATGAAAAACAAAGGCTTTACATTAATCGAGTTAGTCGCCGTAATCGCTGTTTTAGGCATTATAGCTGTGGCAGCAGCACCTCGATTTTTAAACATCAAATCGGATGCAACAAAAGCAACGCTCGATGGCTTCATCGGCGCTTTTAACGCAACCAATGAAATAGTCATGGGCAAAGCAGCCATCGAAGGCTTAGAGAAAGAAAAACTCATTCAATTGCCAGACCAAGATGTATGGATTAGATGGGGCGCTATTGCATTAGATTCAGACAATATTAAAAACGCGATGCAAACTCATGACTATCAGTTGCTCAGCTATGGACCGAAATTCAACCCAACCCTCATAGTCTACACGGGTAGAGAAAGGCAATTTAGAGAATTAAAGGGCTATAACTGTTTTGTTCAATTCACGCGATCTTACACCTTAGATCAAACTCAACTCATCAATATTGGCGATCTAACAATCAATAAATTCTATGACGGGTGTTAACCTCTTAACTTAAAAATCTATTACGTTCATTATATTGCCTGATCTCTTTAAGCCCGTATACGCGGGCTTTCTTGTTTCCACAACACTATTTTCTTATAGCTAATGCCGATGGCTCGTCTTTAATTTGCACGTGCCTTCACATTAAAAGCGAACAAGTTTTCGTCATTGAACAAGAAGGTTTAGATTGAAACAGTGACTTACGTAAACGTTAGGGATAGTTATGAGTATTTCTGGAGATAAGACATCAATCATAGTGGCTGGTGCTACCGGACTGATTGGTCATCATGTGATGAACCTGCTCATCAACGAGCCTGCGATACAGCACATTTACGCTTTGTCCCGAAGGGCACTCGATTCACAGTTCCACTCAGAAAAACTCCACACGCTGATTCATAGTGATCTGCAAGTCACCAGTTGGGACGATACCAAAACTACACCCAACCTTGGGATCATCTGCTTAGGCACCACCAAGAAAAAGGCAGGTTCGAAAGAAGCATTGCGTAAAGTCGATGTAGAGTTGGTCAGCCACGTAGCTCAGTCGATGAAGTTTCTTGGAGTTCAACGCCTTGCGGTTGTGTCCAGTTATGGCGCGTCCACTGATTCCTATTCGCACTACCTCAAGTGTAAAGGGCAAATGGAGCAGAACTTAAAGCGTATCGGCTTCAAGCAACTGTTCATTGCACGCCCTGGGCCGTTGGTTGGCGAGCGAGAAGAACCAAGAGCCGATGAAAAGCTGCTACAAAGCGTGTTTCCTCTTCTGTCGCCTTTTATGTTTGGGAAATTCAAAAACCTACGCCCTATCCAATCAAAAGATGTCGCTCAGGCCATGTTGTTCCGATTGTTCGAAAATAATTTCCAAAATATCGAAATTTACTCATCCAATGACATGCTCAATTTATTGGCAAAATATCGCTAAAAAGCTCATCTATTCACCATAATGTTGTATATCCACTCATACCATTCGGTGGATATTACCTATCGTTCTATTTAATTACTTTTCCTTATTTTACGTTTTGTTACAGGTCGCTACTGTAGCTAACAGTATTTGCGCCCATATATCCAAGCGCCCTATCGATTTAAAGAAATTCATAAGGAAAACAAATGTCATTTTCAGCTATCGCTGCCTTAGCGGTATTCACTGGTATCCTCTTCTTTCTCTACGGACAGCAGAAAAAAGAACACACGTTATCGCGCTTGGTTCTATTAGGTTTAGTTTTTGGTAGTGCTTTCGGCCTTGGTCTTCAGCTGCTATTTGGTGAAGGCAACCCTGTTATTAACGAAACGCTAGACTGGGTAAACATTGTTGGTCGTGGTTACGTTGGCTTACTGAAAATGGTCATCATGCCATTAGTACTAGTTTCGATGATTGCGGCGGTAGTTAAGCTTGAGAAAGGCGGTTCACTGGGCAAAATCTCTGGCATCACGATCTCTGTGTTGTTAGCCACCACAGCGATTTCTGCGATTGTTGGTATTGTAGTAACTCAGGCATTTGGCCTATCTGCTGAAGGTTTGACAGAAGGTGCGCGTGAAACAGCACGTATCGCAACGCTAGAAAGCCGCATTGGCAGCGTTTCAGACCTAACAATTCCACAAATGCTGGTTAGCTTCATTCCAACCAACCCATTTGCAGACCTAACAGGCGCTCGCTCAACATCTATCATCGCAGTTGTTATCTTTGGTGTGCTAACGGGTATTGCTGCTCGTAAAGTAATGGCAGAGAAAGAAGAGCTAGAGTCACCAATTCGTACGTTCGTTGAAGCAGCTCAATCTATCGTGATGCGCTTAGTTAAGATGATCATGGCATTAACGCCATACGGCATCGCAGCGTTAATGGCGAAAGTAGTCGCAACATCAAGTGCTTCTGACATCTTAAGCCTACTAGGTTTCATCGTAGCGTCTTACGTTGCTATTCTATTGATGTTTGTGGTTCACGGTGTGTTGGTTTCTTTTGTTGGCGTAAACCCGAAAGAATACTTCCAAAAAATCTGGCCTGTTCTAACGTTCGCTTTTACTTCGCGCAGCTCTGCTGCAACGATTCCACTGAATGTTGAAGCTCAGATCACGAAGCTAAACGTGCCACCAGCAATTGCTAACCTTTCGGCCTCTTTCGGCGCAACAATTGGTCAAAACGGTTGTGCGGGTATCTACCCTGCAATGCTTGCAGTTATGGTTGCACCTACGGTTGGTATTGACCCAATGGACATCAACTTCATTCTGTCTCTGATTGCAATCATCACGGTGAGCTCTTTCGGTATCGCTGGTGTGGGTGGCGGTGCAACGTTCGCAGCACTTATCGTACTTCCAGCTATGGGCCTTCCTGTAACGATTGCAGCACTGCTTATCTCTATCGAGCCACTTATCGATATGGCTCGTACAGCGCTTAACGTATCTGGTGCGATGACAGCCGGTACGATTACAAGTCGCCTATTACGTAAGAAAGACAAGCAACGAGATCTGGAACAGGCGAACGCTTAATTCTGATTCAAACAGCTCGATCAACAAAAAACCGATGCCCATGCATCGGTTTTTTATTGTCTATTTGGTGCCGGAGTTGCTTTTTAAATGTTAAGCGTGCATTTGTTCAATAATACAATGAGTTAGCTATGAAGTATCACCGTGATTGATATATGATTCAACACCTCAATATGCTGCATTAAATTGACACCAGTTCGATAACGGGATCACCATGAGCTTTATTATACTTTTACTTCTTCTACTATTGGTTTTCATAACTCGCTTACTTCAATGGCGAGCAACTTCCACTTTTTTATCTCTTGTTCTTATATCGTCATTTGTGCTGATTGGTACGGGTTTAATTCCTCGTTATTTACTAGACGACCTGCAAGCGAATTACGAAAGCAAGCCTGAGATCCAATGGTCGGATAATAATGCGATTGTTCTTCTTGGTGCAGGCACGCAGCTAATTAAAAGCACACAAGAGTTCGAGCCCACCTTTTTCTCTTATGGCCGAATCAGTGAAACGGCAAGCCAATATAAAGAGTGTGCTAAAACGCAAACTACATGCAAAGTAATCATCAGTGGTGGTGATGCTCAGAATAACGGTGTCACAGAGGCTGAAATTTACGAGCAACAACTGCTTAGACTGGGTGTTCCAATCGCCGACCTTATCCAGGAGCCGAACAGCGTGAACACTTGGAAAAATGCGCAGCTGACCAGCGATCTGATGAAACATCACCAATTCGACAACATTGTGCTGGTTTCATCTGGCCTGCACATTCGCCGTAGTGAACTCTACTTCAACCACTTTGGATTGAACGTGATTCCAGTGAGAGCTGATTACATGGCAGCTCAAACTTCATGGCTGCCATTATGGTATAACTTTGCGGTAACAGACTTTGCTCTGCATGAACAAATCGGGTTTGCGCGATACAACATCTACAACTTTATGGGTTGGAACAGCAAACGCGAAAAACCAGGCGACGCGTAAGAAGACACTCGCCGATTACCGAAGGCTGCTCTAAGTAAGGTAGTCAAATCACTATAAATGAAAATGCAGCGACAACCCTTGGGTTATCGCTGCATTTTTGTATCTGTTTTGTCTATGTTCTTTACCATCTATGCAAGACAATCAGTATCAACCTGTTTGTTGAACTCGCCACCTTTCATCATTTCATCGAAAGCCTTACACACACCTCAAAAGGTATCCCGTACCTGAGTACGCACCGCTCAATAAAAAAGACAGAGAATAAAGAGAAAAATCTTTATCAAATGACACTTTAATCACTAAAAATAACTGAAATTAAAGAGAATTTCTTTTCAATTCAATTCAGTATTTTTGCGATCGTTTTATATGACAGAGTACACGCCGCTAGGAGCCCTCGGCTTCAAATAACACATATAAATAATATCTAATAAAAAAGCCAAACAATGGCAATTAGGAACTCATTAATGTTCAACGTCAGTAAAACTGCGCTCTTTATCGCTGCCACATCATTAACGTCTTATTCTGTTAATGCCAAAATCTATTCAGACCAAGTCGTGTTGGATAACCTCGGTGAGGATGTTTGTCGCTCCGACTATCGCCCACTGACTCATACTGAAGCGCAGGAACACAAAGCTGCGCTTGTTTCTCGTATGAACGTTTGGGATATCTTTGGTCTTAAAGATGATTGGGTGATCATGGGCTCTGGTTACCACGGGCTTATTAAGCATGGAGAGTTAAGTGACAAAACCTGGTGTTACCCCAATAAACCAGAAGCGGGGTTACCATACTACCCAGCGCAAGCAATCCAAGAAAGCAGTAACCTTGGGGTTCAGAGAAGCTTGGTCAATGACAATGCGTACTTCATCAGGCCTTTAGCATATCTCGCACACAACCTTGGTTATGCATGGGTAGGTGGCGATGACGGACTCTATGTGGGCCAAGACATGGCGATAAATCAGCTTAACGATGGCTGGGAGATCAAGGGAAATAGTAATGGCAGTTGTACAGGTGACCGTTGTAATGAGAAAACGACAATCACCGTCGATAACTTCGCTTACACGCTCGATACGAAAGGCTTCTCATACGGTACCGTTCAAGAAACAGACCAAGAGCTAATTAACACCCTTTCAGCTTACGCCATCAATAAGACCGAGCAGCCTAAACAGATCATCGTCGATCTTCATTTCTTACAATCAACGCAGTGGAATAAGACCAATCGTTTTGACCTTGCAGATGTTGTCTTGATGAACGAAGACTTTAACTGGCCTCAAGCTGGAAAAACCGATGTTCGAGTGGTGTTAGAAAAAGGCCAGCATTTCGCTGATACCAATAGTGGGCAGCGCTCTAAGGCGAGTGACCTTCAAGCCATCTTAACGGTACCTGCTCGATCAGTATTACCATTTAGAGTTGAGTTCTTACGCTCTACCATCTCTTACCCTTATCGCATCAAAGCTAATATGAGTTACGACGTAAACTTCACAGGCTTTCTTCGTTACAGTGGTAATGCGTTGGTTTCACACCCGACTAACCGCCCTACGCTCTCTCACACATTTACCATGGGCACCAACAGCGAAGAGCAAGCGAATATCCGCTACCAATGGGACCACCGTTATATTCCCGGTGAGATGAAATGGTGGGACTGGAGTTGGGCAATCAACGAATATGGCCTGAGCAGCATGCAATATGCCGCTGGCGCGAGTGTTCGCCCCTTCTACTCTTATGTTTCTGGTCAGTTTAATGCCGAGTCACAATACTCTGGGATGATCGATATCGGTGCTGAGCACTCTGTCGATTCATTTGATGCCGTGAACATATTAACCAACCACAAAACCTACTATGCGGGCGATATAACTGTTGAGACCGATTTCGATCCTGAAGCACTAAATCGACTCGGTTATCACGATGCTCAGCTAATGATTACTCCAATACAACACTAAAAACACGCCTGTACTCAAACACTAAGCTCATCACTCCGGTGGTGAGCTTTGTGTTACCTCCGTATCCAAAAGTAAACTAAAGCACTTATTCAACAACTGTTCTGGGCAGGTTCCCTCTGTCGTCAGTGAACACTGTTTGAGAAGTGTTTTTCCTCCCAACCACCAAAGAAAGGCACTATCTAAATATGACCAAGAAAATCCATTTATGGCGGTTCGCAGCCATTGTCTATAGCCCCTTATCCGTCGCATTTTGTCTTAGTGACGACGTCCAAGATACTCAATCATTAGATGCGATTAACCAGAATCGTATTACGTCCTGGGCTCGAAACGAAGTTTATTCAGAGCCACAGTTTGGCATTGCACTAGGCGAACTTGAGCACGATGCTCATACAAACTCTTTCTCGGCAGCTTGGCCACAAACAGAGCAAGCACTGGCGAGCGTCCCGCAAACTTTTGAAAGTACACTAAGCGAACAAAGTCTATTCAACCGCCTCGGTAAAGCGGGCTCTTCTACGCTCGAAGTTTTAGGGCCAGTTGGAGATGCGGTCGCCGTGGGCTTTTGGCTAGACAACATGGTAAGTACATTCTCTCAGGAATCCTCTACTCGTCTTGATGAAGCCGCTTCTGTTTTTTCCATCGTTCCTCTCGTTGGTGATGAGTTAAACCTATTGTCGAATGATATTAAGTACTTCGCAGCGAAAGAAAAAATTGAAGAGTTTGAAAACCAATCACATTACGTGTTTAGTGACCACTCGCCAGATTTTTATCGCTTCCATCACAAAAAAAAGGACGCAATTGCTCTACTTAACAAATACGACAATCACGTATTACAGAGTGCCGAAATGTATGTCGACCACTTACTTCTTGAAGCTGACACAGAATATCGCCGACTGACCGCTGCATACGATAGGCAACTTTCTAAACAAATGGCACGCATTGATTTAGAAATGTTGAAATCTATCGCGCATGTATCGCCTGAATCAAATCTGCACCAGCCGCTATGCCACAACGTTCACTCTTCTTTAACAGAACTAGAACGCTGTATTCGTACTGAAGGGCCCTCACGAATTGACAATTTAGTTAATAACCTAAGCAAAGATGACTACCACGCGCTCGCTTTAAAATTACATAGCAAGAAAAGAGAGCTCGTTGAAATCGCTTTACGCCGACTATCCACGCACAGAATGAACATAGTTAACAGGCTAATAGAAAGGGCAAAACCTCACGTCGCATCGATCATAACACACAGCAAAATCAACCGAAGTACATTGGAATTTCAAGTCAGGCAAAGTGGATTGAGAGAGTATGCAAACGAAGTTTGGGGGCTTGATTATCTCAGTGAAGAGCAACTTAAAACGGCTACCTTACTGATACGCCCAGCCAGAGAGTGTTGGGGAGTTCCTGCCATTGTACCCGGAGGCATTCAAGCCTCTGTCGATGCATGTAAAGATTCTGGTGCATTATACGATACTTACCACCCTATAAAGGACCCAGAGTTATCAGAAGTGTTGCTAAAAAAGGTTGAACTTAATGTCGAAGAGCATGTTGCATCGAGAGTTATTGCTGGTTGGCCAGTTGGCTTATTTAAAACTCAATTAATCAGTACTGCTAACGCCTATATATCTGGCCAGTCGTCGAACAAACTATTTGAAGATCTCCTGTCCAAGTTAGCAAACATAGAAGCTCTCCCCTACCAAACGTCTTTCAATGATTACTTGGAGAGCAAAGGAGTTGACAGCTCAGACCCCAATAATCGCAACAGTTGGTATCAGATTAGCCGTTGGTACGAGCTGCTGCTAACAGAACGACCAAGTGGTGGGGTATTAGATCAAATCAAACAATATGAAATTTTTAAACACTTTATTCAGCCTCAATTCAAGATCGCTATTACCCTTTCTTACATACGCTCTCTCAATTACTCAGTACCCTACCCAAGCGTATACTCTGCAGCAAACCTTAGGTTTTATGCCCCTCAAATGGCAGACATACTCGATAACGTGATGTCGCAACCTGACTCTCACTTTGAGCAAAACTTTCAAAACGCCATTGACAGCATAACGGAAAAGGCGATGAAAGCGACAAGTGCCAACCAACTTCAGTATTTATTGGGCGATCTTTCTCTCTATCTTCAAATCGCACAGCATCAACAGTCAGAATCAAATATATCAACCAACAGTAAACATCAACTGTTCAACAGCACGCTATCACCTCTTCATCTGAGCTACCTATCACAAGACCATCAAGACAACATTGCGTTTCAAATTGGGGAAATCTCTACCCACCAGCTTTGGTCGGACCTAGTTGATATCAAGAGCGCGTTAAGCCAAGGGGATATTCAAACGGCAGTAACACAATTAGGAGCCATCGTTAAAGAGGATGACTTTACCATGCTTCCACACATCAACCATATGCTGCTTAGAGAGCTAGAAGATTGGATTGAAATTCAATTGGCATTAGAGGAATAAGTCTATGAAACATAAAATTACACTAACCCTTTTGACCTTGATGCTGCTCATCAATTCAAGCCATACATTTGCTGGAAAAGGATCTGAATTTGGACTCTTTTATGATGATCCAGACGGCGTAAGAGTCATCGAAGGATACAATTCCGGGGCTTATGGAAACCTTTATCGCATGTCCAGAAATCTATACGTGCAAACCAAGAGTGACGCCTACCTTGCAGACATGAGCGTGTTGATTCGCAACCTGCAACTATCGCCAACAGGGCGTGAGATTTTGCGACAAATCGCTACCTACGAACCAGTAAATGCACCCGATGATGCTGTGGAACCGCTAATAGAACATACGATCGGAGTCGATCAATCAAAGGCTACTGTTGTCACGGTGATCAGGGAACCTGAAGGCCCAGGCCGACTATTCGAGACAGTACCTTCGTTGTTCGAAGACCAGCAAAAGGCTTCACTGGCATGGCAACGACAATTCAATGGCAAAGGTGTATCGAATACGATTCTCTTCTCCACCACAGAGATGGTTAACATTCCAGGAAAGAAAACACCATTTGATCAAACCGTCGCTTTAGGACATGAGCTGATCCACGCTCGAGATTTTTCTTCTGGCGCTGTTCCACAAGGCAGTACACCTCTGTCTCATCGACATCCCGACACCAACCAAATCACAGAATATGTCATTCCGAATTATGAGTACCAAACGACAGGAATTACACACTACAACAATGCTGAAAATGGGCGAGATCCTGTAACGGAAATCAGTAGTGCGAGACAATCAATGATCAACCTTCGCGAAGAGATGTATTTCCATTGGAAAGCACTCGGACAAGAAAAGGCTAAGGCGTATTTAAAAAATGAAAAAGTGGTGAGCGAGTTTCATTTAGCTGATGATCTAGGAAAAGAGAAGCGCAATACTTATTGGCCAAAAGAGCATTACGACTATCAACCCTACCCCCTTGAAACTAGACCATCTGCAACACCTCAGCACGCACCTAAATGGGATACCTTAGAAGGAAAGCAAGCTCATATAGAAGTTAAACAAGCGCTCCAACAATCATTAAGTGAAGGGAATAACCCTGCGATTGTTATCGTTGATGCAACCGAACAGCGCCTTTCCCAAAGCCTACAAAACTCACCAGCGCTCACACGAAGAGGCCTTAGTAACCAGAGTTCCATTTTGAAATACGCAGCACAGAACGACATCAAAGTGGTCAACCTATACAGTGACGCGAACGAAACGCCACTGAGCTCGCTTAAAAAAAGGAAAAAGAACCTGCTATACCGAGCGATTTCCGGTCAAAAAACAGGGGAGACACAAGGTTACCGAGACGTTCAATATAACGAAGGCAACCAAACAGCCCTAACCTCGGCACTGGAAGACAATGACGAAGTGTTAGTGATGGCCTACTCTGACGGCAAAGTGACAACCAATATTATCGACAACCTTTCAGAAAACATGCAAAAACAAGTAGTGGTATCGCGATACGCTAACTTGGATTACCAACCATCAAACCTCAGCGCAGAAGAGAGCACAGCCTGGAAATCACTAAGAAGAAAAGACAATGTAAGAGTGCTTGGAGGTGGCAGCCGCTCTCGCTTCAATATATGTAGTATCCAATAAATAAGGCTCAAAAAGACGGTTTGACATCAGTAAAACGTCGTATACAACCGGCCCTTTGTTAGTGATTAAACGCAATAGCAAAGGGCTGGTTTATGACAAATAAACTCGGTGCGTGACTTAAAAATGCAATCACAACGACACAAAAGTTTGAGTTAATGAAGCCGGCTAAAGACAGAGATCCCTAACAGGAGGAGCTATGAAATACTGTCCATGTTGCTCAACAGAGCTCATATCACGAGATGATGTACACATTTGTCCACGTAACGAAATCGGTGACTGCTATTTTGACGGGTATGAGCAATCTCATATTGAATATCATCAGCTCAAAGACTACCCACAAGATTCAGCGTTCGATATCGTAGAGGTCATCGCTGACTAGCTCTAATAGAGTTGAAAAACGGAGTTTGTCTCGCTAGAAAATCGTTTCGGCTTACGTTTATATTCACCAAAATTAAAAAGCCCTGATGTTAATATCATCAGGGCTTTTTTTGTCTTTCAGCGCCATAAACATACAGCGAATCTAGAAGTAATTAGCTAACCATTACCACATAAGATCATCTGGGATAACGAAGTCTTTGTACGGGTCATCTTCATCAACTTCATCGCTACTTGCCGTTTGAGTATCAACGATTGATTCTTCATCACGCATAGCGATTTTGTTTGCTACCGCTGTTGGAATAACCACATAGCTTTCGCCCTGACGCGCAATACTCAAGATACCTTTACTCAATTGCTTTTGAGTCAGCTCTTCTACGTATAGGTATTTAACCAAAGTACCGTCGGTGAAGTTATATTTGATCTCACCATTTTTCTGGTCAATCTTATTCATATCAATCAGCTGTTTCACTTGAGCTTTGATCTCTTTGCTCAACTGTTTCTCTTTCAGCTGCTGGTTTAATTCTTTGTCTTTTGCTTGCTGCGCCAGTTTGTTTTCTTCTGCCGCTGCTTTTGCTTCACGAGCTTGAACGCGAGACTTTTTAGAGCCTTTCTTCGCCTTCTTTAATTTTTTCTCATTTACCAAGCCAGCTTTAAGCATCTGCTCTTGGAGTGTTAACTTTGCCATGACTTTCCCAGTTCAGGATTAAAAACGGCACTATCATACCTGTTTTTCGAGTTTCTGTTTACCAGACAAGAGTAAATTACTCAACAATTCCAAAATTAACACATCCTCTCAAAACGACTTATTGTTCATTCTCTTAACCGATACCAATTCACCTTCCAACTTTATTGCGCGCGCGTAACACTTCTCATTCCATCAGAACAATATTTTCATCTTCAATAGATGGTCAAATTTATAAAACCTTGGCATATATCTCATAATTTAATATTGCTTATAGAGTTACAACTCAAGCGCAATATCTATTGACTACGTTATTCATTACACCCATTAGTAAGGATAACGTAACCAATGAAAAATCAATGGACTAGCTTAAGTGCATTACTCGCATCAGCTTCATTCTTATCTACCCCGGCTATCGCCGATACCGACGTGTATCTGACCAATAACACCAATCAAGTAATGACGATTCAAGCCAGTCACAGTGGTACTGACCTCCTTAAATATGGAGACGAATGGCAACAACACGTTGAACAAATTGGCCCTTGGGAAACCAAAAAACTGATCAGCTTTAATCGTTGGACGGGTGTCAAATCAGGGGAAACTTATCAATTCAATACTGTGGTTTCGAATACTGTGGGTGAAAGTATCACTCTTAATCAAACCATGAATGGACACTGGTACAACTCTACTCTACAACATGGCTTAAGTGCTGCTGATGTTAATTTGAGACTCTACGATGACCGTAATATTCATCGCAGTACGACCGATACCTTTGACCTGAATACCGAGCTCGCACTCAAAGCTGATAACACAGCACGTTACGATGACATTCACTACACCATCACTCCAGAAAAAGTAGACGAGCAACCAAACCCTGATGCGAATACGTTGAAGGTCATGACGTATAACATTTGGGCTCTTCCTGCGATCGCCTCCCATATTGGTGACCGCTACGACCTGATCCCTCAGTATGTCAAAGGCTACGACGTACTCGCACTTCAAGAGGTGTTTGCCAACGGCCGAGATGAATTCTTACGTGAGCTGGCCAAAGAATACCCTTACCAAACCAAGATGCTCGATAAAGATGGCATCAACATCTATGACGGCGGCGTCATCATTGTCAGCCGCTATCCTATTGTTAACGAAGCTCAATATGTGTTTCCCGACTGCACTGGTACTGACTGTTTTGCTGACAAGGGCGTGAACTACGCAGAGATCATCAAAAATGGACAGGCATATCACGTATTTGGTACTCACACCGCATCGTTCGACACCACAACGGCACGCAACTACCGACAACGTCAATTTAGACAAATGCGCGAGTTAGCCGTATCGCTCGATATCCCTGCATCAGAAACTGTGATTTATAGCGGTGACTTCAACGTTAATAAGCTTAAGTTCCCAAGTGATTACCAAGAGATGTTTGCTAATCTTCAAGCGACTGAACCCGAGTATTCAGGCTATACGGCGTCGACATTCGACCCACGTATTAATAACTTCGCTGGCGAGCCAATGTCTGGTGGGGAAAACGCCGAATACCTAGACTATGTCGTGGTAAGTTCCGAATACGCAGTGAAAGCGCATAACAATAACCGGGTTGACGTTCCCCGCTCTACCAGTAATGAGCTTTGGAAGCATTACAATCTTTCAGACCACTTCCCTGTTAGTGCAGTCATCAAGTAACGTGGTGAATAAGAAATGCAGCGCGTTATATTAATCATCATGCTCACCGCATTGGTGGGCATGATTAGTTATTCATGGTCATCGAAAACACCAGAAACACCCACGGCTTTGGTTGAACAGGAAGCAGTTGCGCAACCAAGCGATGATTACCCTCTCATTGAGAATCATGGAACCGAAAGACAGCAAGACACTTTGCGCCAACCCAATCAGCCTGTAACGATTGATGGCAAAGCGTATGCAGAGCAGCTGGTTAGCCTTGAAGGTAAAAGCTTGTTCAGTGAGTTTGACCAATTTTGGGCACAATGCGAACAGGCCAACAACTGTACGGTACAACTATCGCAACTAGAATCTGAGTTACCAAAAGAATGGTTTGAATTACTGAGCAACTATCCTGCTCTCTATTCAGAGTGGAAAACTATGGAAAGTACCATCCCTCTCGACTCTGTAGATGACTTAGAGGCGCGCGTTGCCTTGTTTAAGCAATCCGCGCAACAGATATGGGGTGAGTTAGCCCACCAGCTGTTTTCCGATCAATTTGCGCATTTAGACTTTACGCTTAGTGCAAAGGCAGTTAATTCGATAGAAGCGAACGAGTTTACTTTGCACTATCAAAAATTACTGTCGCAGTGGCAAAGTAAAGCCGAAGCATTAAACGTAGAAACTAAAGCACAACAATACGAGCTCGCTATGTCATTACTTCCGAGTAGCTTTAGCCCTACCGAGCTAGCCTCCATTAAGGCAGAACTGCAAGAGATATATTTGGATGAATCACAAGCAAGCAACATTGTGGCTCGTGAACAACAAGTAGCGAAGCAACAGCAAACGGTGGCAACTTATCATGAACAATTCGCTCAACTAAAGTCGTCCTTAGATATACTGCGGTCTACCAGCCATAGGGACTGGAGCACCCAAGAGTGGGATACATACTATCAACAACAGGTGTCTGGCTTTCGGGAGACCTTCTTTAAATAACCTCTTTGGACAATCTAGCTTCAAATCACCAGCCAACTACCGTGGTATCGGATCAGCTGAGGTCATTGCGAAACTGTGCTGGTGTTTTATGAAGCCAGCCTTTAAATGCCCTTCTGAAGTTTGCAGGATCACTGTAGCCAAGCCTTTCACCGATATCCTCAATGCTCATGGTTGTCGCAAGTAAAAGCTCTTTGGCTAACTCAATGCGAACTTCCGATAATAATGTCTGATAACTGGAATCATGAGCGTTCAGCTCGCGCCTGAGTGTACGAGAGCTGCAACCAAACTGCTCTGCGAGTCGCTCAATACCGGGAAAGTGACCTACCGTTTGGTAGAAGATCGTTTTTATCTGGTTGGTTAATAGATGCTCTGAATCCAAGGTATCAACAATCGATTGGCAAGAAGTGAGGTAACGTTTCAGAGTTGCGGCGTCATGAGTTGGTAGGGTTTGGGACAACACCGATCCATCAAATCGCATCTCACAACTGGCCTGATCAAAGGCGACATCACACGCAAACCGTTCATTATACAATGCGGCGTAATTGGGGCGCGGATAAGGCAACAACAGCGTTTCAATCGATAATACAGAGCCAGTCAGTTCCTGAAACAAAGAAAGGATCGAGCTAAGAAAGTACTCGCTGCAGAAAGGAAGCAGGTCCCCAACCTCTAATGTGTTGTCGATCAGTATCGCAGCTTTCTCACCATCTCGAATCAACTTTACCGAGAAGATCGGCCCGTTCAAGCGTAGGTATTTAAAACCTGCCTTGATCGCCTCTTCTACGTTTTGACTGGTCGATAACACATACCCCAACACACCAAAGTGGCTCAAGCTAGCGTTTTCCCCAAGCCATAAACCCAAACCATCATGTGGAAAGCTTTGGTTCACAGCACTGAAAATAGACAGTTTATCCGCGTAAGTCAGTTTCGTATTGGGATCTCGCCAATCGGCACTTTCAAGTCCTAAACCAAAGAGTAGTTCTTCAGTATTCACGCCTCTTTGTTCTATGGCATTGAGCAATAATCCCACATCTAAAGCGCCCAGGTGACGGCGGTGTTCGGTTGGCATGTACTCTGCGATAATGTTCAATCGAATCTCCCTAAATCAGATCCCCTCCGTCAACGTAACCGCTCACTATCGCCCCTAAATAGGTAAGATCGTGATTAGAAACCCGCTCCTGTCCGAATATGACCTCCAAATTCTACTAAACTCACCGCACAATGGGGTTAATTGTTAAATTAATGTGAACCATCGCAATGATAAACACACTTCCAGCTCCAGACTGCGTGATTAACTCTAATGGTCAGCCAATCATTGGGCATTTCGATGGTGTCCCAAAACATCTCAACATCGATAAGTTTGACTATCGAAACGCCATGGACGCAAAAACAAGCGCTTGGAGTAAGCACTTCCATTACAAGCAATTTCAGTTTGCGAGCCTAGTTACACAGACTCACATCATTGGCGTTGCTATTGCTGACATTCGTTACTTGAGTTCGGCGTTTTGTTACGTATACGACATAGAGAGTAATCACCTAGAAGAGTCCAATTGGCTGCGACCTTTAGGAGTTGATAAGCAAGTTACTCACTCCCCCTTTCAAGGCACAACAAAAATCGCAGGTCATAGTATTGTCTTTGATATTAAAGACGGACATTGGAGCATCTCACTTAACACCAAGCATGTGAAAGCACAACTTAACCTGCGACCAGAGCCCCAAAGCTTGCCTATGGCGATGTGCACACCAACCGGTTATTCAGGGTGGACCTACACCCAAAAGCACAATGCACTAACAGTAACTGGAACGCTTGAGATCAACCAACGAGCGGTCTCTCTCAACGACGCACGTGCTGGCTATGACTTTTCTGCTGGATACATGAGACGTGAAACCAGTTGGCGCTGGGCTAGCATCAATGCGCTAGTTGATAACACGAACATTGGGCTTAACCTCGCGGCTGGAGTTAATGAAACAGGTGGCTGTGAAAACGTACTGTGGATTAATGGGACCCGACACTTACTTAGTGATGCACAGTTTACATTTAGCCGCCAAGATACCCATTTGCCTTGGCAGATAACGTCTGCAGATGGACGCATCAACCTGACTTTTACTCCCTGCAACCACCGCAGCGAAAAGCTCAACCTATGGCTGTTAAAGAGTAACTTTCGCCAGTTCATCGGTCACTTTTCTGGCTCAATTAAAGACAACGAAGGGACAATCCACCAGCTCGATGAGGTGCTTGGTTTAACCGAAGATCACTTCGCTCGCTGGTAGAAAAACCTGCTACCTAGGCGAATTAATGAATAGCGATTAACTCAACATATCACCTCATCACTCAGAGTGGACCCACAAGGATAAAGGATGAATATCGACGCATTAATCAATCACCCAGAATGGCTACTATTGGTACTGGCGCCTTTGTTCATGATTTGCATGCTGGCGGAGTATTTTATTGGTCAGAAACAAGGACGATTACCAGATAACTCAAGCTATAAGCTATCTGAAGTGGTATGTAATTTCACACTGGCAGGTATGCATCAGCTCTCGGACTTATTGACCGGGCTGCTGATCGTTCAGCTTTACCTATGGTTATTTGGTTGGCGTTTAATGGACATAGAGATGGGCGTGTTGAGTTTCATTGTGCTCATGATTTTACAGGATTTTTTTTACTACTGGTTCCATCGAGCAAGTCATCGGGTTCGCTGGATGTGGGCCGCACATGTCGCGCATCACAGTTCAGAGCGCATGAACTTTAGTACCGCATTTCGTCAAAGCTTAATGTACCCAATCGCGGGGATGTGGCTATTCTGGGTGCCACTCGTCATCATAGGGTTCGACCCCAAGTGGGTGGTCTTCGTGGTGCTTTTAAACCTAGGTTTGCAGTTCTTTGTTCACACACAGTGGGTTCGAAGCTTAGGGCCTCTAGAGTACCTCTTTAACACGCCATCGCACCACCGAGTGCACCACGGCAGGAACCCGCAATACATCGATAAAAATTACGCTGGTGTGCTTATTATCTGGGATAAGTTCTTTGGTACTTTTGAACCGGAAGTGGAAATCGTGCGTTACGGCGTCACCAAACCAGTGGACAGTTTTAATCCCATCACGGTTACTTTCCAAGAATGGAGGCTAATATGGACAGACCTCAAGAATACGCAGCTATCTAGGATGCAGAAAATTAAGTTAATGCTCTCTCCGCCTTCTGATTAACACCCGCGAATTGATGGAAGAAAACGGCCCACATTAGGCGGGCCACCAATTCAGTTTATTTCCAACGCCACTGGCTACCGTTGATATCAGCCCCCACCCGCCAAGTGCGGTCATTCCATTTCAGTGAGTTTGCTAAGCCATTCTTCAACTGACCATTATCCCAACGCCATTGTTGAGTCTCATGATTACGGCACAACTCTAAGCTAATATCTATTCCATTCTGGTCAAGACACATAGTTGGTGCGGCTTTGTTGATCAACTTGCCATTCGCATTCATTTTCCACTTTTGATTATCACCATCGTGACAGCGCCAACCATAAATGACTAAACCTGATTTAGAGCCATCGACTTCAGCATCTAGACATTTCAATCCATCCTCTGACTCAGTAACAATACTTCGCCATTCACCAGCGGTCTGCGTACCACTCGATGCTTCGAACAGAGCCTGTACTACTGATGTCAGTGGTTGAGTGCTGCGTGATGCTCTACGAGCGTTATCTTGCCAAGATTGAGGAACAGGCTGTGTAATGTCCCACAGCCCTTGACCATCATAGTATGACTTAGCTACCGATTGAGGAGTCGGTGTCCATAAAAAGTCTGGATGTCGGTTCTGATACCATTCACCACCAATCGCATTACCATTTTGATCAAGCTCCAAGTCGTAGTAATAAGTAACGTTAGTAATACCATCGTAACGCGGTGAGTCACTGGTTCTATGGGTTGGGGACGTCTCAACGACATAACTGACCACCATCTGAACGCCAACCACACTTTGGGCATTTGAAGAACGGTAACTAGAAAATCTATCTTTACGGTAATCACTCAGGTCAATGGTTACCGCTGCTGGTTGAGAAGCGGTTTGGTTCGTTTGTGGATTAAAATAGGTCACCTTATAACCAACAACAGGTTGATTCCAAACTTGATAGTCATAGGTTGCATCCATGATTAAGCTACGCTTGGAAATGCCCAGTTGATTTAAGATCGATAAGTGCCAACTGGCTGGGTTGGTATCTACACAATTCGGGTCGACAACACGCCCATTTTCATCTCTCTCCGGGTCTTTTATGTTACAGCGCCCACCAATAAAGCGAGAACTAAACGGCGCTTCAGACCATAGTAATGTCCCGAGAGCTTTGATATCTGACGGGTAGAAAGTAAGCGGCTCTCCATTCGCGTCAGGTACAATCAGCGATTGCTTTGGTCGAGGAAGCATATAGGCAGCAGGTGCCCAGCCATGGCAAAGCCCCATCCAACGCTCGACGTGGCCACGAGACTCATAATATCCCTTCCCCGACTCCCATGAAAGTTGGGTCAGCGTGAAATTCTCATCTCCAACCAGAAGATCATATTTTTCTGCTGGCGACAGGTCATCACGGTCTTTGCCCTGATAATACTCTAGTGGTTTTTGCGAATGACTGAAGTTGAAATAGTCTTGCCAATTGTTCGCTCTCAGTTCCTTATCGGCATAACGCCAAGCAAGTGCACCAGAATAAAGAGGCCAATAGGTATCTGACCAAGGTTGAACATCAAGTCGTGTTTGATTAGGTACCACTTGAGCCAATTGGTTTAAGTTTCGAATCAGTCCGTTCCCTGCATCAACTAAACGAGCAGGATTATCGTTTTGTCGAATCGGTGATAATAAGAACTCTGATATTTCTGAGTTTGCCTCTCCCCTTCTCATGATGGTGCCTCTCATCAAGTCTCGATGACGACTCATATACTCGGAGTTCTTGGAAAAGATAACCTGACCAGTTTTTTCTGGAATAGCATCCATAACCGTCTGGGGAGATTCATGAAACGCCTCCATGAATTCAGTGACTTGTGAATCACTAGCGACTGCGGCATATGGGAGTATCGCTGACAATAAAGTTACGATCGTTTTCATTAAAATTTCTACTCTCTCAGTTACTATTGTTATTGATAATAATTACCATTAACAGGACAAAGTAAGCAGAGTGGTTCGCTTTATGGGATAAATCAATTTCACGATCGTGCCAATAAATCAAACTGTGATTCGCTTTCGAATAACACCTCCATTTATCTTCTGAACTAATTAGAACGCGAACTATCTATAAATAATCAGATAGATACGCAACAACCCATATTAAACAGAAGGCATAATATGTATAATAAAAAGCTATTAGAAATTGATTATTATTACCAAAATGAAAACATTACACATTCGCTATTTGCTTGCCCTTTGCCTCTCTGCACTACCATTTACTTCACTCGCCGCCCTCAAATATAACGCTCAGTATTACAGTGCTGATAACATTGAAGCCATTCTTGAGGATATGGTCTGACCCAGGATTCGAATCGAATTATGGAGACTTCGCTAAGATCCGGTCGCAGCTGTACCAACAAGCAGGAGCGCAAAACCAACACCTAAACCCTAGTGAGATTGATGCACTAGAAAGGTATCAAGATGATGCCTATCAGCCGATAAGAAGAGGGTTAGCGCAAGGGAGAATGGACTCGGAGACAGAATCATTAATCAATGAAATAGACTCAGCGTTCGAACATGGCATCAAATACAAAGGGACAGTGTTTCGTGGGGAGAGCTTACTCTCCGCTTACGGAGACACTGTAAAAGTTGGAGATATCGTCAGTCCCAATTCATACTTATCTACGTCTATCTCGAAAACATCTTCTTATACTTTTCATAATGGGCAACTTTCTCGATTTGAGCTTAACCTTGGTCAACATGGAATCGTGATACCCACGGTTCGCGATGATGAATTAGAGGTGCTGGTTAATCGAAACTCTCTGTTTGAGGTCACGGCGATCAATACCACGCCGGAGGGAAATCAAGTGATCTATCGCGAGGTATCAGCAGAACAGGTCGGCACGCGCCCTATAAAAGATCTCCATTCAGGGGAAAACCTCACCGTAGCAGAAGCCTGTATCTACTAGTGACTTTGCCGTTAGGTACGAAACATTAGGCATTATGATAAAAGCTGAGGACATCTTTCCTCAGCCTTAACGATCACTAATAGACCTTATGAAAGTCGATCAGCTGAAATGTTAAGTCGCTTACCCAAAAATCCCCATCCAACTCGGCACCTTGTACGAATCGTTTGTCTCCCATCTCTAAGATCACAATATATTTACCCGCGATAAGCCCTTCGACCATGTAAAAGCCATCACTCTCTATTTCACTGGAATATTCGGTGCCTTTCTGGATGTGTTTAAAATGCAGGTACGCATTGCTCTCTATATCCCCTTCCACAGTGCCATCCACACCAAATGACACCATCATCTCGATCGGTGCATGGGTTTGTCCCACCTGCTTAGTATTTACAAACACTGGATTCTGAATTGGTGTTAAGTTGAGGTCTAACGCTCCTTCATCGATATAAATTGGTAGCTTTTCTCTAGCAGGAACACTTGAAAACTCAAACCTTCCTTTTGAATTACTGACAGCACGTTGGTCTAAGACCTGTAAGCTGACTCCGGCTATAGGTTGCTTGTGATGGTCATACACGATGCCGGTCAGTTTAGAGTGGTTGTATCGATTCCATTCAACAAACTCGCCAATATCTTCGTCAAAATAGGTTTTCGCACCAAATTCCGTGGTCATCTCGACGCCATATCGGTCTTCTGTGCCTTCCAATTTAAAGAGCAGATATGGATTCACGCGTGCTTCCAAGGAGGCAGTAAATGAGACCTCTTGTTTCTGGTAACGTGCCGATACATTAGTGGTCAGCTCTTGAAATACCTTCAAAGGATCAAGCACACACTCTTTACAGGCATTTCTTAAAGAGAGCTCAGTGCGTTCATGATGTCCAGATCCATTCACTGTTCCAGATATATTCCACGATGTGTCAGAGAAGCCGCTTTTGGCGAGCTCGACGGTATGCAAGTAACTATCTTGGTGGGTATCTTTCGTGTATCGATAATCCCCTGCATAAGAAAGGAACAGCTTACTCGACACTTTGGCGTTCACTTTTGGCTCTACACTTAACTCGTCGTCATCGTTTCTTACCGTTAAAAAGGCAGTGAGGTTTGCAAGTGACAAGTTGTACTTGAAGACATCATACTCCATCGACTCCAAATCCAATTCATCGGTCTTATTAAGTTCAATCGATGCGGACTGATCGGCACCTAGCAAGATATCAAATTCCATGGGGAACCGATTAAAATCGGGCAACCAACCAATATGACCAGCAAACCAATGTGTCGGTAAATATCGCCCCTGAAAACCGACTAAGTCTTTACCATGCTGTCGTCTGAAAGCACTACCCACGGTAAAATAATCAGCGAGGCCATACTCTAACGAGACAGCGCCAGCTCGATCCGCGCCTTCATTACCTACCACCTCAACGCCCCATTCATTGTGTGGTAAAAAGGCATCTTCTAAACCAGCAACGGTGATCTCTTCTTCCTGCCACACCCCTTTAGATAAGTAGTAACGAAACTTTATGGTGTCACCAGGGGAAATGTTGTCTTCTTCAATGACAAAACGTCCAAACTCATCAGAACGATAAGTGGTTTGATAGATACCATTAACCAACACATCAATGCTGATATTGGGTTGGGTTGTACGTTCCAATTGTAAGTTGCCGAACTCTGGCTGACGGTTTCGATTGGTGTAGTAAAGCCCGTCTTCAAGAGTTTGGTTATTCGTAAAAACGCTGCCATCCAACAATACATGCCCTAACTCAAGCGAGCCCTCACCATCGTTTGTCTCAACCACGATGTTGTAATAAACGATGGGCTGATCTTCTCTCGAATCAATAGACAATCGAGATAAGGAATGTTCGGTGCTTAAAATGGTATCGGAAATAACGTAAACATCGCCGCCCTCTTCACTGTCGTGATATACAGACGTTGCTACTCGTGTCGCTAATCCCACCTCAGGAAGGGGATCGACCGCAGGCACGTTAGAGGCTCTTTTTAACTCCTCCGCTTTCTTACGAGACTCACTTTTGATCTTCGAGATCACCGCTTCCAACTCGGTCAAGGAGCTGAATTCCGGAGAAACGGTCAGCTGATAGTCATCAATGTCCCATCGGACTTTGGCAGGGATACACGCTTGTAGGCTGTACCAGTGGATATAGGTTTCAGACTCAATCACTTCAAACTTAATTGATTGGATATTATTGTCATCGCGATAACAAAGCGCTTGCTGGGTATCAACAATATAGGGGGGAGACTCTCTACCCAGATCTTGCGGCAAGTAGATTTCACAATAACCCACGTCATCGCACTGCCCGTTCATCTCTAACAGCGAAAAAGCCGCATTGGATATCGATATGAACGGCTCTTCGTAGTCATCCATCATCACACGGTAAAAGCTATCACCGACTTGTCCTACTCGCACCTCTATATGAGCAGGATAGAGTTCACTCGCCTCGCTTTCCTGTTCTGACTGCGAATAAGCGACAAATGGAAGCAAAGAGCAAAGCAAGACAAGTCGACATAACAGGTGCTGGAACATGAATCTTATCGTCACTCAATCGAGCGCGTAAGCACTGACAACATACAGCTCAAGTTATAGAACACATTCGTGCAAAGACTCGTCGTTTTGAACCAGTGAAATCTTTGAGCCTTTTGGAAGCGATTTGGTTAATTCAGCATTACGCAGCAACACCACCTTTTCGCTGTGTTCGTCGACATTCAGTTTGGCGCTGAACTGAAACTTACCATCATTGGTGATCTTGAGGTACTGTTCATCACACTCAAACTTAACATCTTGGACCTGTTCACCTTTTTGTACGTAAACCGGCACATAACTGTTGATGTGGAAGTTAAGCTGGAACGCTGAACCATTGTTAGATCGTACCTTTCTGGACAGGTCTGGCGGTGAGGCTTCGGGCGCTTTCGCTATCGGAGAGAACCATAGATAAGCACGGTATTCACCATCAGGCATGTCCGCAGGTAAGGCGTTCATACGCAGGCGAACGGTGCGCCTTTGGTTAGGCTTCAATTCACGAATAATCGGTGGTGACACTTTAATCCAATCAGCGATGTTTTCAGACTCAGCAATATTGGCATCAGTACGCACCAGCCCACTCGCCTTTACTGGTCGATAAATAGGTTTTATCTCTAATCGAATCGGTTCATCTGAATTGTTTTCTACCACGACTTTTTCTGTCACAGAGGTATCAGCATCTAAGACGAAACGTGTTGGTGCAATAAGGAGTTGAGCATAGGCTTGTGCAGTGAAAAGTAAGCCGACAATACATGAGATAAATAACTTCATTTATAATTAACCTCAAAAGGAATGGTACTGGTATAAACGCCAGCTGGGTGATTCGCGCCGATTTTTACTCTTGCGCCAATACACAGCAGTTTACTTCTGCCATTCCCTTTTATTTTCGCTCTGCCCCTTTTCGACAAGCCGCAGCCAAAATAGAATTTCCTGATTCGAAGACGTTTCGATTTTTGAGAATGGTTAAGATATTGATTAGAAGGAAGCGAAACCACGATCTTTTTTCCCGGATCGCCTTCAACATAAAAACGAACCACGTAAATCTGACCATTAGCCGGATTAGCATCGGCATTTTGTCCAGAACCAGAAACATACATGCCCGGAAATTTTACTTCCATATTCTCAGGAATTATTTCCAGAGCATAGAACGGGCTTGAATAAAAAATAAGACCAATATAAGCCGTGTACTTAACTACACATCTAAATAGAGACTTCATAGTAAAAGCGGCTGCAATATAACAGCCACAATATTAGACTAGTTTCATTTGATTACTGGTAAGTTACATCTACTGCAACGTTTGCAGTATAAGTACCAGCGACTAATGTTGCGCTCGAAGTACGTGCAGTGCCACCAATATTAAGATCCGCAGTACCCCCGGTAAGAGTTATCGCATTATTAAAGTCAAATTCTGCCGCGATTGTATTTACACCGTTAACCAAGTTGGTATCTGAAATACTGACTGTTACCGTATCACCAGATTCTCCAGAAAGCGTAAACGCCGCAGCCCCTGCATCACCTTGAGCGACAACAACATCAGTAGTGTTGTCTGAAGTGATGATACCGAAGTCTAAATCACTGGTTTTTGTCATTGTAATTGCTTGTTTTACTTCTAATGTTGCATCAAAAGTGTCACTCACAGCGAAAACGTTCGCTGAAGAGATAGAAAGTGCAGAGACAGCAACAACCTTAAAGACTTTGTTCATTTCTTTAATCCTTTATATAAATTCGACTTTATTATTAGGGTTACCTAACAGCCAACCATAGTTAACAATTAAGTAACAACAATCCTATTTAGAAAATATATATATTGACACTTATTTATAAAGAAATAGAGAGCAGTGAGAATAAGATCACGCAAATTGATATAAATAACACTAATAAAAATAATGTTATTAGAGCATTCCATCCAATGATATATAAAACTCGTTTTACATACTAATTAGTTAGTTAACCATTTATTTAATCAAGTAAAAACCTATTTATTGGAATATATCCAGAAATACCGACCAAGATAAACTGAAGTCACACCAAAAAAAGAAATATATAGATCATCATGTTGCAATAAATTCTCAAAATTGAAACAAGTTAGATTAATATTCTCATTGTAATAAAATTGAAATATTAAGAAATCAAAGGTGACTTATTTACCCTCAAAATTTATAATGTATTAAAATTAAGACATGTCAAATTATCTAACATGATTATTTATTGTGGTCATTAAAACTATAAAATAACATCATTTAGGGTAATAATTTTATATCTATGATTGGTTCTACGATTTACTCTAATGACCTATTCAGTTTCATCTCTCAGGAGCGTTTAGTGCAACAAAGCGCGTAACGTTAAAAGCGTGATGTAAGGCAGATACAAGCAGTAACACACTCTTCATAGACTCAAAATGTTTTGGCTATCCAGAGCTGATTTTAACCCCCCAAATGGTGTCCCCTTCGAGCGCTTTGTCACAGCACTTTGTTGGTTGATCTTGCCAATAAATAAGCAATCTAAGATACCAAGTCCTCGATCGCAGTCTGATTGAATAGGAATGCAGCACTTTCCTGCAATTTATTTGTGATCTGGGTTGCACGCGTACCGCATACTATCAGATACTGAACAAAACTAACCTTCAGCCACAGTACACGATTGCCCGTAGACTGTTCAGGAAATTCAATGAGTTCAGATAATCAGCCAACCTACTTCTTTTTCGATTACGAAACATGGGGCGTGAGCCCAGCAAAAGATCGTCCAAGTCAGTTTGCCGGCGTTCGTACCGACCAAGATTTCAATATTATTGGTGAGCCATTGGTCATCTACTGCCAACCTCCTGCTGATTATCTACCTGCACCTGAAGCCGCACTGATCACTCGCATCACTCCACAAAAAGCCATGTCTCAAGGCCTACCGGAACCTGAGTTCATCGCCAAGATACATGCTGAGCTTGCAAAACCGAACACCACAAGCCTTGGCTACAACAGTATTCGATTCGATGACGAAGTAACGCGATACACCTGTTACCGTAACTTCATTGACCCATATGCATGGAGCTGGCAAAACGGTAACTCTCGTTGGGATCTATTAGACGTGATGCGTGCCGTACACGCTCTGCGCCCTGACGGTATTGTGTGGCCAGAAAACGAAGAAGGTTTCCCAAGCTTCAAACTGGAACATCTATCTGTGGCAAACGGCATAGAACATGAAAACGCGCACGATGCGATGGCGGATGTTATCGCGACAATTGAACTCGCGAAAAAGCTGAAAACCGCACAACCTAAGATGTTTGATTATCTCTACAACATGCGTCACAAGCGCAAGTTGAACGAATTAGTCGACATCGTAAACATGACACCTTTGATGCATGTGTCAGGCATGTTTGGTCGTGACTGCAATTACACAAGCTGGATTGTTCCTATGGCGTGGCATCCTACCAATCAAAATGCGGTGATTGTTGTCGACCTAGCAAAAGACCCAAGCCCGCTATTGGAACTTGATACTGATGAACTCAGAGAAAGACTTTACACCAAGCGCAGCGACCTAAATGAAGACGAACTACCAGTGCCAATTAAGCTGGTTCAACTCAACAAGTGCCCTATTCTAGCGCCAGCAAAAACGTTAACCGCTGAAAATGCAGAAACCATTGGTATTGATCGTCAGCAGTGTTTGAAGAACCTCGCGATCCTGCGCGAGCACCCAGAAATTCGTGAAAAATTGATTGGCTTATATTCACAGGAACGTGAGTACGAAAAGAGCGACGATGTAGATACACAGATTTACGATGGCTTCTTCTCACCGGCAGATAAAACCGCGATGAACATCATTCGTGAGACTGACCCAAATAACTTAGCAGCATTAGACATCACCTTCAGTGACGAACGTATTAAGCCTTTGTTGTTCCGTTACCGCGCACGTAACTTCCCATGGACGCTAGATGAATCCGAGCAACTTAAGTGGGCAAACCATTGTCGTGAGTTTTACGAAAGCCGCTTAGAAGAGTACATGCTCAACCTAGAGAACCTCGCACACGAACATGAAAGTGACGAGAAGAAAATGGCTATCTTGAAAGCGGTGTATCAATACGTAGAAAAGCTAGCTAGTTAACCCATTATCGAGAGATGTAAAACCTTGAAAGAAAGATTGATCAAACTCGTTTACTGCTTAATCTCCTTCACCTTAATCATAGGTGCTCTCACTGCAGGCAACGCGTTACAACAATACTTAGACAACTCAATCCCTGGCAGTATTTTTGGTATGTTGATTTTGTTTACTGCCATGGTGATAGGTATTGTGCCTGCGCACTGGGTACAACCTGGTGCCAGCCTAATTATTCGTTTGATGATTTTGCTGTTTGTCCCGATCAGTGTCGGGCTTATGGAACATTTTGACATGCTTATCGCTAACGCACTGCCGATTATGGCGAGCGCGGTGGGCGGCACACTCATCGTATTGGTATCTTTGTCATGGTTCTTAGACCGCTTGCTGGCGAGAGGTAAATAACCATGTGGATTCTATTAACTATGGTGGTGTTTCTGTTTGCCCGTTGGGTAAGTCAGAAAGTGAACTCCCCGCTATGTAACCCGCTTCTAATAAGCATTGGCATCATCATTCCAATTCTGACGTTCTTTAAAGTCCCGTTCGAGACCTACTACGCAGACAATACTTGGATTACGTACATGCTTCAGCCAGCGGTTGTCGCCCTAGCTTATCCTTTATATGAGCAGCTACCTCAAATTCGAGCTAACTGGCGAATCATAACCTTTGCATGCACACTGGGTAGTGTGATGTCGATGACCACAGCGGCAATGATTGCCGTCGCTTTCAAAGCTGACCTAAGTTTGATTGCGAGTCTATTGGGCAAATCAGTCACCACACCCATTGCAATGGAAGTATCAAGCCATCTTGGTGGTGAAGCGGCTATTGCTGCAATACTAGTTCTTATCGTTGGTTTATTCGGGGCAATTTTTGCTTACCCTATCTACAATCTGATTGGTATTAAGAGCCCTATTGCTAGGGGTTTAACCATGGGCACGGTTTCTCACGCGTTAGGTACGGCGACTTGTGCCGAAAAGAACCAAGAAGATGCGGCTTTCAGTTCACTGGCGCTAGTGCTTTGTGGCGTTATCACCTCAATCATCGCACCTAGCGTGTTTGGCATGGTCGTCTGGTTTTATTCATAGCGGAAGTGCTCACAAAACGTATCAGCCCAAGCGCAGCCCTGTTGATTTCAGTGTTTGCTTGGGCTTTTTATTGCCATTTATTCAGCTAATCACCGGTGATTTTGAACAATAAGTGCGATATCAGCTGTAAAAATGGTCCTTGCAATCGATTTCAAGTGTGACCTCACTCTAATTATGCAATCCAATGTAACAACAACAATACAATAGTGATCTTTATCACAGAAAATTCCTGAGCATTGCATAAACTTAAAGCCTAAGGTCAATTAAGGATTCAACATGAACAGTCGTATTACCCTGGCGCTGGAAAGTGCTCCATCATCAATGAAAGCGCTTTTAAGTGACATCGTATTAGCAGACAACTTTGACGCGACATTGTCTCCAGAACAGTTCTCTAGCCTGCTTCAAGCAAGCGGCTTAGCGGATGACGAACTACGCATCGCACTACTTCCTTTTGCTGCAGCGTATTCATACGCTCCGCTATCTGACTTTTACGTTGGCGCGATCGTGCGTGGTTTGTCTGGTACTTTGTACTTTGGTGCAAACCTTGAAATCGCGGGTGCGCAACTTGGCCAAACCGTACACGCAGAGCAATCTGCAATCAGCCACGCTTGGATGAAAGGCGAGCGAGGCATCTCGGACATCACAATTAACTTCAGCCCTTGTGGTCACTGTCGTCAATTTATGAATGAGTTGACTACAGCGAAAGAGCTTAAAGTTCAGCTGCCACAGCGTGATGAAATGTCACTACAAGAGTACCTACCTGATTCATTTGGACCTTCTGATCTTGGTGTAACAACAGGCTTGATGTCTGAACTTGATCATAAGTACACGACGGAAGAGACCACTCCTATCGTAGTTGAAGCATTAGCAGCCCTTAACCGCAGCCATGCGCCATACACCAAAAATTTAAGTGGTGTATCACTACAGCTAACAACTGGTGAGATCTTCACTGGTGCTTACGCTGAAAACGCAGCATTCAACCCTAGCCTTCCACCGCTACAAGTTGCGCTGATTCAACTAAAACTTGCGGGCTTCGATTTTGAACAAATTGAAAGTGCAGCATTGGTTGAAATCGCCGAGGGTAGTATCAGTCACCTAGCGGATACGCAATCTACATTAGAAGCGATTAATCCTGACATTCCAGTGACTTACTTAGCAATCTAAGTACATCTAATTAACAACCTTTTAAATAAGCAGCCCATTTTTATAGGGCTGCTTTTTTTATGCTTGTAATTAACACCACAACTTACGCAAACGTTTGCTTTTGTCGTTTAAATAAGTATGATCACCCCGTTTTCAATCAATCGTTCAAAAGATCGGAAGGAATTTCTATGTTTGGTACTGCTACTCGTGAAAATGCTACTCGTGTACTTCTATTAGGTTCAGGTGAACTTGGCAAAGAAGTGGCTATCGAGTGCCAACGTTTAGGTTTAGAAGTTATTGCTTGTGACCGTTATGCAGATGCGCCAGCTATGCAAGTTGCGCATCGCAGCCATGTATTAGACATGTTAGATGGCGATGCACTTCAAGCCATCATTGAACTAGAAAAACCAGATTACGTGGTGCCTGAAATTGAGGCTATCGCCACCAGCAAGTTGGTAGAGCTTGAAGCTCAAGGCTTGAATGTCGTTCCAACAGCTAACGCCACTAAGCTAACGATGAACCGTGAAGGTATTCGTCGCCTGGCAGCAGAAGAACTCAAGCTAAGCACATCCCCTTACCGCTTTGCAGACACCTTTGAAGATTTCGCTGCAGCGGTTGAATTTGTCGGTATGCCTTGCGTTGTGAAACCAGTAATGAGTTCTTCAGGCAAAGGCCAAAGCGTTATCAAAACCGAAGAAGATATCCAGAAGTCTTGGGACTACGCACAAGAAGGCGGTCGTACTGGTGCGGGTCGTGTGATCGTTGAAGGTTTCATCGACTTTGATTATGAGATTACTCTTCTAACCGTTCGCGCCGTCGACGGTGTCCATTTCTGTGCACCTATCGGCCACCGCCAAGAAGATGGTGATTACCGCGAATCATGGCAGCCACAAATCATGTCAGACAACGCTCTAAAAGCGGCACAGTACACAGCAGAGCAAGTGGTTAATGCTTTAGGCGGTCATGGTATCTTTGGCGTAGAGTTGTTCGTTAAAGGTGACCATGTGATCTTCAACGAAGTATCCCCTCGCCCACACGATACTGGCTTAGTGACTTTGATGTCTCAAGACTCATCAGAATTCGCGCTGCACGTACGTGCATTTACAGGTATGCCAATTAAATCAATTACTCAGTATGGCCCATGTGCGTCTGCAGTAATCCTTGGACAAGGCACATCAACGAACATCCGTTTTGAAAGCCTTGCGGAAGCGCTAGATGCACCACAAACACAAGTTCGCCTGTTTGGTAAGCCAGACATCGATGGTCGTCGTCGCCTTGGTGTTGCACTAACACGCCGTAAGAGCACAGAAACCGCGATTGAAGATGCAATCACCAGCGCATCTAAAGTTAAAGTGATTTACTAATTAGGCTTTCACACATGAAGTCTTAACGATCAAAAAGACGGGCCATGCGCCCGTCTTTTCATTGGTGTTATCTTTTCGAAAGCAAACTGAGCTTAGACTTCCGACTCAATCAAGTACACTTCCTCACTGAATCGAGACAAACCTTTCTTAGCAATCTTAGGGTGCTCTTGGTCTGCAATGTCTTGATTCAATAACGTAATCTTGTAACCCGCAAACAACTGATCGATTTCTAGTTTAGGTACGCTAAACGGAGGACCTGCCATTTCGTCTTGGTCGTAGTCTAGCGTTACAAGCAGGATCTTGCCGCCAGGCTTCAATAACTGCTTCAAGCGTTCTACATATTGCACTCTCATCTCAGCAGGCAAAGCAACTAAAGAAGCACGATCATAAATAATATCGACCGGCTGAATTGGCGCAGTGAAGTAATCCCCAGTGTAAACACTCAACTCATCAAATTGATAAAGCTCATGCTGACCGTTTATTTGAGTTACGGTTGGCGTGTAAAAATGCTCAGAGAAAAAAGCTCTAACCGCAATCTGGCTCAATTCCACACCTTGAACATCTTCATGTTTAGACGCTAGCCAAATCAGATCTTCACTCTTGCCACATAGAGGAACAAAAACACTCTTCTCATAGCTAGGCTCAGTTGCTTTCCAAAACTCAACCAAAAGTGGGTTTACATCTTCAAGGTGGAAACCAATTTGGTTGGCTGCCCATTTATTGTGCCAAAATTCAGGATTATTCATCTTTCGTTCATGTTAAACAGTCATAATGCAAGGGTACAGTATAGAGAAGTAAGAGCAACCTTAGCTTGGCTTAAAGTGTCAAATTGGTTTCGAGTAACACCAGAAACTGGCTAGGTCCAAAGTTCTTAAAATTGCGGAACAAACGCTGGAATTATTTGTCTATATGTTCACATTTTAAAGCAATATTAAACGTTAGAGTTGGTTTCTGTCTTAATTAGCCCCATTTAATATGTAGTGAGTTTAGTTAAGCTTTTTTACTCTTATGCGTTACTGGTTACCCCTTTTAACTACCCGTTTTTGTAACCTTGTATTTTGGAGTTTGAATGAGTGTATTTCTCCGTACGACGGCCCTAATGCTTCTAGTATTGAGCCGAGCGCCTGCATTCGCAGCAGCACCTGTTTCAACGAGTTCAACTGATCAATCGCGCACAGCGTCTTCGCAAAACCAAGTTTCATCAAACGTATTCCGCCACAGCCTAAGCGGCCTATATGGCATCAAGGCCTTCGACTCGCGTCCAACTCAGCCTTATACCGACTTCGACATCCTTTACAGCAAAGCTCACCAAGCGCAAGCAGAGCTAGAGACAATCTGTAAAAGTACTGCTCTTCTCACTAATTCAGATGCCCTATTCGCTGGTGTTAAATCTCAAGCTCGCGCTCAAGAGAAAATTGAATTAGAACTGGATGGTGACAACACAAGAATTACCGACCTAGCTCGCGCAACAATCATCGCTAATGATGTAGAAAGCTTAGTTGAAGTGTACGAAGCACTGAGCCGTGAAGCGGACGTGGTAAAAGTGAAAAACAAGTTTAAGTCACCAGCTGACTCTGGCTACCGTGACCTTAACTTACTGGTTCGCTTACCAAAAACTAACATGATCGCCGAGGTTCAACTTCACTTAAAAGCGATAGCGGATGTGAAAAGTGGTCCTGAACATGAGCTATACGAGATCATCCAAGGTATTGAGCGCCATGCCATTGCCGAAAAGCGCCCAATCAACGACATTGAAGCTGCGCAAATCAATAGCCTAAGACGCCAATCTTTAGAGCTATACCAACAAGCATGGCAACCATACATTACGACTCATATTAAAGCGGCATAACACCAACCTTACCGCTACTACAAAGCCAAAAACGAACAAGGGCTGCACTCGCAGCCCTTTTTTAATTTCAGTGTTTCTCTTGTGAATCACAAGCGAACGCTATTGGTGGTAATACTCCTGGGAGCGTTCATACAAGTCCAATGGCTTTAAGGTGCTATAAAAAGCAGCGACATCCTGTAAATCCTTATCAGATAGAGACTTCAAGACTGACTGCATGTATAAGTCCTGACGTGAATCACTTTTAAAGTCACGCAATTGTTTAAGGATGTAGCTGGATTTCTGCCCCTTAATATTCGGATAAGACTGTACGAAAGGGATGATTTTATCGCCGTGGCACTGGCTACATAAGTTGTTAACGAGCTTTTCACCTACCATCAAGCTTGGTATGTATGGTTCTCTTTTGTCACTTTGTATTGTTAGTTTTGGCGAAACCTTTCCCACCGTTTCAGTGTTTTCGTCAGTGCATGCGGAGAGTGACATCATAGCAACAGTCGACGTTACCAATAGCAGCGTGAACTTAGTTAGATTCATTATTGCTCTCCCGGCATAGGCGGCATCAGAGCGCTATCAATAGGTTTGCGTCGATACTTGTTCATGTCGATCCCTTTGTCTTGATAGTAGGTACTCAGATAGTCCAGTACTGGGTCCCATGTATCAGACAAGTCCCATAGTCCCTGAGTGTCTACCATCCATTCAATCGTTTCACGCCATTGCTCTCGAGTACCACTGTTCTGCGCCACAATAAGACTCGTGTGGCACGCATTACATTGGCCTTTCACTAACTCCCATCCCGGAGCCATGATTAAACCTGAACTCTTATCTACCCCATAGAAAGCCTTCGGGTTATCCGGCACTTCATCGGCATGAACAAGCATTGAGGTTGACAAGCTACAGACCAGTGCCGCTCTCATAATTCCTTTACGATAAGAGCGCTTGTTGGGCTGAGTTGAATTATCACACATGGCTTTCCTCACGAAACTCTTACCGCGACTCTATGACAACCATTAAACAGATACCCTTTTGGATTCCATTGCGGTTGAACCACTGGCTGGCTATCGCCTTCGCTATCGGTCGCCTTCGCCCAGATCTCATAATAACCTGTCATAGGAAGTTCTAGATCGGCTTCCCATTGCTGCCACGCGCCCTTGTTTACCGGTTTATTCAGCTTGGCATCGTGCCAAGTGGTACCGTAATCGTAACTAACTTGGAGCTTCTCGACGGTTCTCAGCCCAGCCCACGCGTGCCCGCTCACTTTGACCTTTTTACCAAGCGCAAACTCAGTGCCACTCTTTGGCGAGGTAATTAGCGATTTCACAATCATCTCTTCAATGATTCTAAAATCCTTGTTTTCTACTTTTTCACCAGGCGCGATTGGGTGCTTAGGCACTTGATAGGCGGGTGCTGCCATTTTATGGCCATCATGAACTTTATTTCGGATACTAATGCCCGTAGTGCACTTTTGAGAGACAGAAGCTGGGCGACCTCCAAATACCGTTCTCAACGGAAAACCATGAAGATATGGAATAGGTTCGCCATTCATTTCCCATGCAATCAAGGCATTGTCAGTCATTGCGGCTTCAATCGGTACGCCGCGAGAGATCGCTTCACCTTTACCACTTAGGTGCTTATCAAAGCCATGGTTGCCCACATAAACCGCGTCATCTTTGATACCACAGTCTTTTAGCACATCACTGAGCAACACACCTGTCCACTGTGCGCAGTACACGCCTGCATTGTTCCACTGATTGCCTTTAGTGCTTGGGTAAAAGTTATTACGGCTGTTGCCACCACACTCCAATACTAGGCTTTGAGTATGGTGTTTAAACTTAGATTTGAGTTCCGCTATTGTGTAAGTTTTACTCTGTTTTACAGACTCCCCTTTCACTTCGAACGTCCAAGTATCCGGATCCATTTTATTGAAATCTGGCATTAAACCATTCCATCGAACAAATGGAACATCAGCGGGCGTAACAGCGGGGGCGAGCATACTTTCTGGCGGATAAGCATTCAAAGGGTTGGTATTTAAAATGGTATAGTAATCCGGCAAATCTTCTGCTTTTGCCCACGTTAACGCATTGATATCCAGGGCCTCTAAACCTTCCGGGCGATTAGCAGCAAACACCCAAGAGACCGGCAACGCTGACGCCGCGGTTGCAGTTAACGCAGCTTTCAGGAACTGTCTTCTATCTAAACTCATTGTTGCGATCCTTTGTGATTCAGTGTGTAAAAGTAAGTGGCAAGCTGCTCAATATCTTGCTCAGACAAAAGCTGGGCGACTTTAGACATGGTTTTATCGGAACGTTCTCCACTCTTAAAAGCCGTGAGCTGTTCAACCACGTAAGGCTTGTTCTGCCATTTCAGGTTCGGAATAGAAGGAAAAGAAGTGTCTTGAGTACTGCCATGGCAAGCGACGCACATATTGGCAATTTGTTGGTAATCGGCAGCTTGGCCTATCGCGGGAAATAAAAGCAATACCCAAGCTAAAGCGGCTTTTCGCACACATCCTCCTAAGATCTGGATCAAAAAATCAGTTTGATCGGTCATAAAGTGGACGCATTACAGCAAATAGAGCGGTGTATTTAAATTCAATTAGAATTAACTACCGTTAAGGAGAACTGAACGCTGATTAGAAATTGTACGAGATACGAGATACGAGATACGAGATACGAGATACGAGATACGAGAGTGATGTGGCCCCTAAAAAGTAGACACAGGGGTTTAGTTAATTAGCTCAAAATCCATAGGACTTAGTCCACCTAAAGTCCCATGCCTTCTTATTGGATTATAATAGGTATCAATGTAGATTCGACTCTGCATTGTCATTTCTTGTCGTGAGATCTCTCCTAAGTGGTTCATCCATTCTTTCTTGTATTGCGCGAAGAAGCTTTCAGAACAAGCATTATCCCAGCAGTTTCCTTTTCTCGACATACTAATTTTAATCTTGCGTTTACGATGCCAGCGGATCGTTTCCAACGCTCGATACTGAATGCCTTGATCGGAGTGAAACAAGAGTTCATGACCGAAGGGCTGCCTTTTTTCCCAAGCCTTATTCAGGCTTTTTAGTACTAAACTTGCGTTGTTAATTCGACTTGTCGACCAGCCAATCACTTTGCGTGAAAACAAATCTAAGACGACGCACAGATACTGCCAACCATCCGAACAGCGCACCTGAGTTATGTCTGATACCCAAACTCGATTTGGTTTATCTACCTTAAATTGACGGTCAAGGATGTTATAAGCAGGTATGAGTGTATTTTGTCTAAGCGTTCGTCCATATCGCTTCTTGCTAGCGCAAGAGCGATAGCCCATGTTTTGTAAAAGCCTCTGTACTCGCTTTTTATTACAAATAAAGCCATTAGCGACAGCTGCTTCCCAAAGTTTTCGGTAACCTGGAATACAGTGTTGAGCTTTGCTTTCTCTTTTCAGGTAGCTGCTTAAGCATTCATTTTCTGTCTCTCGTTTCGAGGGTTTCCTCGTAAGCCACTTGTAATAACCAGCAGTCGATACATCTAACCATCGGCATAAACGAATAACCGGGAGCTTCACACTAGCCTTCTTCAGGATGTACTCGAATCTTATTCTTTTTGGCTGTCGAAGAAAGCCTTCGCTTCCTTTAAGAAATCATTCTCCAGCTCCGCCATCTCAAGCTTCTTTTTCAACTGGCGGATCTCCTTCTCCAATTGTGCAACGGATTTCTCAGGGCCTTGGTTAGGTATTGGCAAAGGATTTGTCTTCTTGGACGTCATTTGGCATCTCCATTTAGAAAGTAGCACTGGTGATATCCCTAAGGATAGTGCTACTGACTTAACGGTGTCAGAAGAGTCAAGAGATTGCTGAACCGCTTCTCGTTTAAATTCGTCTGTATATTGTCTTTGTGATTTTACTTTCATAACACTTAATACTCTGTATTAAGTGTCTACTTTAATGGGGTCACATCAGATACGAGAAGATAAAAGAATGAAAACGGAAGGCAAGAATAAATATGGTGACAAAAACAAAAAGACCACGCTAGGCGTGGTCAATTGCTTGGCTACTTCTCGATTTTAATATTTTCGACACGGGCCTTTAGTTTTTGTCCCGGTCTAAAAGTAACAACACGTCGAGCAGAAATTGGAATGTCTTCACCAGTTTTCGGGTTACGACCAGGTCGCTCGTTTTTCTCGCGAAGATCAAAATTACCAAAACCAGACAGTTTTACCTGTTCGCCATTTTCAAGCGCTTTACGAACTTCTTCGAAAAACACTTCAACCGTTTCCTTGGCATCCCGCTTGCTGTATCCGAGTGTCTCAAACAGGTTCTCAGCCAAATCGGCCTTCGTGAGTGCCATAAAACTTTCCTCAAAGCTATGTTAATCATTGCTACTATCGCCAGTAGCGCCAAAGCATTTACCCTATTCAATCAATGAGATAAGGTCATTTACAAGGAAAGTGTATGCCAAGCTTCTGATTTTCGCCAACTTTTTTATTTGAACTGTAAGATTATTCTTTCAAATCAGAAACATAACACGCTCTTAATTTCATATATATGGCTAAAAACATCTGCTTAACAGTTCCCAAATAGAACTATATTCCAACAACTATTGATAAATTAGAATTTAAAACTTTAGTTATCTAAGTATTAATTTCTGAGACTTTTCTCCTATACCCAATAAAATCAGCCACTTGATTTGATATCAAGGTCAACAAAGATTACTTAATAAGCAGTATTAAATATGAGATTTGTATCATTTCAGCATTTAATTCGAGTTGGGCAATGTAATCTCTGATTGCGTGCTGACTCTTATTGCAATTCCCCCCTAGTCCGAGGGCGTTCAACCCTATAATTCAATGGTGCCACTTAACAAAGTACATTTCACAGCTCGCAATTGATATGTTATAACATATCAAACAGGGTAAATTTTAGTACTTAAAATGAAAGATATTGAAGCGATCATTAAGCACGTCAAGCAAGGATGTAGAGACAATGGAAAACAGTTTACCGCCAAAAGGCTGCTGATACTGCGCGCGTTAGCCCATGCCGATAAAGCGCTGTCTGCCTACGAGTTAGTTGACTATTGCAAAGAACATTTTGATCAACATGTTCAGGCGATGTCGGTCTACCGAGTCTTGGACTTTTTAGAACAACATCACCTAGCACACAAGATCAAGGTATCAAATAAATACATACTTTGTGATCACACCCTTTGCGAGCACGAACATGGCATCCCACAGTTTTTGATTTGTTCTAAGTGCGACAAGATAAGTGAACAAACCATCAACCCTTCTATTATTCGCGATCTTAAATCTCACGCGAAACAACAAGGATTCACCGTCACAAGCCCTCAGATAGAGATCAGCTGTGTTTGTGATGAGTGTGCTAAGCCCGAAGTAAATATGCCCTGCTAAGAATACCTACATCGAATAACTAGATTCCAACCGTATTAGCCTAATCAACAAGGAGAGATTGAAACGCTATGCCTGCAACGCTCATTAAGAATGCCTACGTGGTCAATGAAGGTACCATTACCGAGACAGATGTATTAATTGTCGACCAACGAATTGAAAAGGTTGCAAGCAATATACAGCCCAATTCAAATTGTGAAGTCATTGAAGCAAAAGGTTGCTACCTCATCCCGGGGATGATTGACGATCAAGTCCATTTTCGCGAGCCCGGGTTAACCCACAAAGGCTCAATCGCGACAGAATCACGTGCCGCTGTCGCCGGCGGTATTACTAGCTACATGGAAATGCCAAACGTCACCCCCGCGACAACAAATATTGAGGCCTTAGAGAAAAAGTTTGATATTGCAGCACAGAGCTCACTGGCTAACTACTCCTTTTACCTCGGTGCAACAGAGGACAATCTAGACCAAATTAAGAAACTCGACCCAACCAAACACTGTGGTGTAAAGGTATTTATGGGTGCTTCAACGGGTAACCTGTTGGTTGAAGATCCTCAAGCACTCGATGCCATATTCCGTGACTCTCCCGTCCTGATTGTCACCCACTGTGAAAGCGGGCCTGTGATCGCTAAAAACCAAGAGCAATTAAGAAAAGATAAAGCAGACTTAACGATTGAAGACCACCCTATCCTGGGAGATGACAAAGCCTGCTATGCCTCTTCTTGTTATGCCGTTGAGCTCGCTAAAAAGCACAATAGCCAGCTTCATGTATTGCATATCACTACAGAGAAAGAGTTAGCACTATTTGATAAAGGGCCAATCGAAGGTAAGCGGATAACCGCTGAAGCGTGTGTTCATCACCTTTGGTTCAGTAATGAAGATTACCCAAGATTAGGGAACCAAATCAAATGCAACCCTGCTATCAAATCCCCAGGTGATAGAGACGCTCTATTAGAAGCTTTGAACACGGGCGAAATCGACATCATCGCGACAGATCACGCGCCACACACATGGCAAGAAAAACAAGTTCCTTATGAGCAAGCGCCTGCCGGTTTGCCTCTAGTACAACACGCCCTCTTAACTCTGTTTGACCACGTACATGCCGGAACCATGACCATAGAGCAAGTCGTAGAGAAAACAGCACATAACCCATCCATTCGTTATGCGATACAGGAACGCGGCTATATCCGTGAGGGCTACTTCGCCGATTTAGTGTTAGTCGATCCACTAGCAACAACCTTAGTTAGTAATGAAAACAGCTTACATCAATGTGGATGGTCACCTTTCGCAGGGCACGAATTCTCTGCTCAGATCAAGCACACCTGGGTCAATGGTGCCAAGGTGTATAGCAATCCAGAATCCCCTGATAACCAAAATACGCCTACCGCTGACACATCAAAAGAAATACCGGGTGACATGGTCACTCCAGCAATGAGGCTGTCATTCGATCGCTAACTCAGCAGTTATTACCACCAATCAAAAGAAATCAATATGTTAAGAAGAAACCCTAACGGCCATATGCCAAACGTATCGGAAACCGCTTTCATTGATCCAACGGCCATTATATGTGGCAAGGTGATCATTGAAGATAACGTGTTCATTGGTCCTTATGCCGTGATACGTGCCGATGAGGTTAATGAACACGGCGATATGGAAGCCATCGTGATTAAGCGAGACACGAATATTCAAGATGGTGTGGTTATCCATTCAAAGGCCGGTGCTGCGGTAACCATAGGAGAACGCTCCTCTATCGCTCACCGCTCCATTATCCATGGGCCTTGTGAAGTCAGTGACGATGTCTTTATCGGCTTCAACTCTGTCGTTTTCAATGCCGTCATTGGTAAAGGTTGCGTGATTCGTCATAACTGCGTGGTGGACGGACTCGACCTTCCTGAGAATTTTCATGTACCACCGATGACCAACATAGGTTCAGGCTTTGACCTAAACAGCATTTCAAAAGTCCCACCAGAATACTCGGCGTTTTCAGAATCGGTTGTCTCTGCCAACCATACTCTTGTTCAAGGCTATAGAAGGATTGCTAATGAACTCTAATAAATCCCCCTTGCTTGGGATTCCGACCAACATTATTACTGGGTTTCTCGGAGTAGGAAAAACCTCTGCGATTCTTAACTTAATGAAGCACAAACCAGCCGATGAGAATTGGGCTATTTTGGTGAATGAGTTTGGTGAAATTGGCGTTGATGGAAGCTTATTCGAAGGCAATCAAACCAAACAACAGCAAGTTTTTATTCGGGAAGTACCCGGTGGCTGCATGTGCTGTGCCGCGGGATTACCCATGCAGATAGCACTCAATCAGTTGCTTTCTGAAGCGAAGCCAGACCGCTTACTGATTGAGCCTACTGGCCTTGGCCACCCGAAAGAAGTGTTAGAAGTATTATCTTCTGTACATTATCGTAAAGTGCTATCACTGCAAAAGAACATCACCTTGGTAGATGCTCGCAAGCTGTCTGATACTCGTTATTCTGACCACGATACTTTCAACCAACAAATTACCATTGCGGATACGATCGTCGGCAATAAAGTAGACCTTTATAACAAGGGGGATGCCGAAAAACTTGCCGAGTACGTTGCTCAGATTTGTCACCCTGACACTAAGCTGATCTTTGCTCATCACGGTAAGATCCCTTTCGATGAGTTTGATGGAGACACCAGCTTTTACCATCATCAAGCTCATGGGCACCATCACCACCATCATCATAAACAAGACAAGCCACTCGCTTCAGAATTACCGATGCCAGAGAGCGGTATGATAAAGGCAAGTAACCAAGGTGAAGGCTTCGAGAGTATTGGCTGGCGATTTGCAGCCGATAAACTGTTTGACCACCAGCGTTTACGACACTTTCTAGTCGGCTTGAAAGTTGAACGTATGAAGGCGGTGTTTATTACTCCAAATGGTATCTTTGGCTACAACTTAACAGAGGATGGTTTGACCGAATCAGAACTCGATGAGTGCAGTGAAACCAGAATAGAAGTCATTGGTTATAGCATCGACAACGATCTAGAAAACCAATTGTTGGCGTGTCAGATTTAGCCAGACCTGGTTAACCCTTACCCCAACCTAAAAGCCCTATGAATTACTGCATTCATAGGGCTTTTTAACCAATCCGTTATAGGTTCAACACACTAGTTCACTGAGACCAATCGCTTCTCGGCAAGTGCCATAGCGATGTTGGCTTTAGCGTAGGCACTCTCGTTGATAAAGTGCGGGTATATGTCTTGTTCACGTTCCCAATAAATATCATATCCAAAGAACGTCGCCAATATCGGCTGCCCTTGCTTAACGACCTCGAAATCCCGACCACATATCGCTGGGTGCACAGTAGCAACACGCATGCCGTCTGGGCCAAGGGGAACATTAACTTCTTCAACATAGAAAAACGCATCGTAGTCTTCTAATGCTTGCAGCTGATTGAGGTTATTCTTCTCAACATAATCAAGCACCATGGTCAGCATCTGCTTCATCAGTTTAAGCGTGTCGAATTTAAGCGAACCATGTGCCTGAGCACCCACTTCAATCATTACACCGCACTTCCCTGTAGTACAAAGGTAAGGCTGCTCATCCCACGGTTTCCTATCTTCAAATAGAATATTCGCTTCCGGCATTCGCTGTTTCACATACGCGCCCATTTTTTGATAGAAAGCATCGTTGGAAAGCAAGATCAGTGTCGCGCCCATATTGCTGGTTGTGTTGTGTAGGTCGATAATGAGTTGCTGCTCTTTGCTTGCGTATCGCTCTGCAAACTGGCGAGCTACGGTATGCTCGGCTAAACCTAGCGTGTCGTCATTGTTGAGCTGAGAAAACTCACGATTTAAATCCGTGTCTAAGTACCTTACGTTCTGATCTACCGCTTTTGGGTTTGCGATAACTGAATCGGTAGAAAATGTCGAACGATCAGCGGCATACAAGCGCTCTTTAATAAGTTTATGTAGGTAAATTCCAGAGAGTTCGTTACCGTGAGTTCCGGCGACCAGTAGGACTTGTTTGGTGTTTTCCATGTAATTGATTTCCAAGTATCGAAGATGCAAGTCACCCTGCCCTATTATTACAATATAACATAACAATAAGACAAATCATTCTCTAAAAGAGAGAACAAGAAAACACCTGATAACTAGAAAGAAAATCGAGAACCCTAGATAATGATCATATTTCATGTACTCATCCCATCATAAGAAAGCCCCGCGCTTGCGAGGCTTTAATTCATAGTTCAACATCATGGTCATCGGGGTATAACGGCTATAAAGGTTACTTCAAACCCCTCTTCGTTAATGAAAATGACATCATGATTGCTTAGCGAGTTTTCTTTCCACTTCTCTGTCACCGGATGTACCGCTACTCACCGCTGTTGCAGGTTTAACGATCAAACCAATCCCGATTAAGAACAACACCGATGCAACCACTTGAGCGAGTGACAACACTTCATCGTACATAAAGTATCCGCTGATCAGCGCGAAGACTGGCACGAGCAAGGTTAACGGTGCGGTTGTGCTTAATGGATATTGGATTAACAGCTTGTTCCACACCCAATAGCCAAATAGCGTGGTTGGATATGCCTGAAATAGCACCGCAATCGTTGTGTTCCAGTCCCATTGTTCAATCCCCTGCCAGATGATTTGATCACCGTGTAACATCACAGCAAATAACACCAACGGCACTGGTGCAAACAGCATTCCCCATACATTAAATGCAAACGCCTGCTTAGTTCTGGAAGCCTTAACAATGACGCCCATTAAGGTCCAACTGCACGCTGCAATCATAATCAAGATAACGCCGTTAACGGTGACATTCCCTTTCGCCGCTGAGACTAAAACTGCAAGTGCACACAGGGCTAGCATCGCACCAATTAACTTACGAACCGACGCATTTTCTTTGAAAACCCATACCCCAACTGCCATTCCAATAAGCACGTTGCTTGAAAGCAATACTGAGGAAAGCCCAGATGAGAGGCCTGCTGTGATTGACCATGATGCCATACCCCAAATACCAACCCCAAAGACAAAGCCATAACTCACGAGATAACGCCACGCGACATTCGGCCTTGCGACAAAGAATATCACTGGTATCACGGCTAGCGAGAAACGCGCGGCCGTTGCCAACAAAGGATGAACATTGGTTACGCCCATTTTGATCATCGAGAAATTGAATCCCCAAATTGCCATCACCAAAACCGCTAACAACAAATCATTTCTTTTCATACTGTCCCCCTCTTTTGTTTTAAAAAAGTATCCCTTGAACAACAAAAAGGGTACAGATACAATTTTTGAAACAAAAACCAGTACAGTTAACCACAACCGTTACCATGAGCATTTACCGAAAACTTGCGAATCAGTTTATTAATGAGATTGAAAGTGGAAAAAGACCCGAAGGTGGGCGCATGCCTTCGCTTCGTCAATTAGCTAAGCAACAAGCCGTTAGCATGTCGACCGTAGTAAGTTGCTACCAAGAGCTAGAGTCACAGGGCTGGATTCACTCTCGACCACAAGCCGGGTATTTTGTTTCTCCTCATAAGCCAGCTCACTCAACACCTGAATGGGCACAGTTTGAGAGTAAAGTTTCCAGAGTGAGACAAACCTCATCGACTCACAACTCAATCAATGGGCCTTTAGGAGTCTCTAGCACCACCAATGATGAGCAATCGGTCGTTGAACTTGAACGCAGTTTCCGTCGATCTATAAAACGCATGGGTAACAGGCTCAACCATTACCCTGATACTCAAGGCGAGCCGATATTACGACAAGCATTGTCCACTCACTTTGCCAAGCTTGATGTACATTTCTCACCAGGCGAACTGGTGGTCACGGCTGGCTGTATGTCGGCAATAAAAGCCGCTCTTGAATCATGCACCAAAGAAGGCGATACCATTGCCATTAGCTCACCATGTTTCAACGGAATACTCGAATTACTTGGCAAGATGTCGCGTAAGATCATCGAGATCCCATCTCTAGATGACGGTGTAGACCTACAACAGTTAGAAACACATCTCAAAAGCAAACGCGTCGATGCCGCTATCTTCTGTACCTCGCATATGAACCCACAAGGGATCAATATGTCTGCTAGCCAAAAGCAGAAATTGGCAGCATTAGCAAATGAGTATCAAGTTCCAATCATTGAAGATGATGTCTACCTGGAACTCTCTTATTCTTCGCACACTCCACTGCCTGCCAAATACTATGACAAAGGTGGTTATGTTTTATGGTGTGGTTCTGTCTCGAAGAGCTTATCACCGAGTTACCGCTTAGGATGGTGCTTACCGGGAAGGTATATCAATGAGTACAAGGCACAGTTTTCTGCTGCAAGCTACGGCGTTGCTCTACCCACTCAACTCGCTGTCGCTGACTTTATTGAATCTGGTCAATACGCAAAACACGTTCGAAGAAGATGCTCTCAAATCCTATCGTTGCGCCAACGATACCTCAACTATTTAACCCAACACCTGCCTCCAGATGTAAAGATCAGTAACCCACAAGGTGGCATGGTACTTTGGCTACAGATTCCAAATCTGAATCAACCAATTTTTGCTCAAGCCGTTACCGAGAAAAAGATTGATATTCGACTTGGACACCTATTCAGTACTCTTGATCTCTATAGCAACTGCTTACGCATCAACATTGGTTATTCACTAGAGGGAGCGGCCAAACAACAGCTAGATGACTTGATTAAACTTATCCGACAATGTGTCAGCAAATAGCTTCCACCCAAGCTTTGAGCTTTAGTTTTTTCATCGTTATTTATTATAAAAAAGGCATTTATTATTCTGATTTTAACGGGGCTAAAGCTCGTTACCGTAAGGAAATCCACTCACCTTAAAACCCATAAATATTGAGTTTGCAAGGGTGTGCCCATTTATGCAACTTAGCTAATGACACCTCATTTTTTGTCGTCAATATACACCTGTCAGCGCTGGCGTTATCTTGTATATGAAGAGAATAATTATGAGTGATAAAACCAAAAATAAACCACTACCTTCCTTTATTGAAGAACGCTTAAACCATTACATTGAAGATCTCATTACCCAGAACGAAAGCCAAACACACTTAGTTCTGGGTAAACGTCCTAGGCGCAATTCAGTTGTGATGCAAAGCAATGATTACCTCGCGCTATCGCACAACAAACAGATTCAACAAGCCCACCAGCAAGCAATTGCTGAACATGATGACAACATCGTCATGTCGGCGATTTTCTTACAAGACGAGGATTCAAAACCCGCCTTTGAAAATGAGCTCGCGAACTACGTAGGTATGGAAAGCTGCTTGCTGTCTCAGTCTGGCTGGGCGGCGAACATCGGCTTACTGCAAACCATCTGCCCACCACAAACTCCTGTGTATATTGATTTCTTTGCCCACATGTCTTTATGGGAAGGTATTCGATCCGCAGGTGCGAGCGCGCATCCGTTCATGCATAACAATATGAACCATCTGCGCAAGCAGCTTGAGCGCTATGGCTCTGGCGTCATTATTGTAGATTCGGTCTATAGCACCATTGGCACGATTGCCCCACTCCGCGACATCTACGAAATGGCGCAAGAGTTTGATTGTGCACTCGTGGTTGATGAATCGCATTCTCTGGGGACTCATGGCACCAAAGGTGCTGGCCTCGTTGAAGCACTTGGGCTCACTAACCAAGTCGATTTCATTACTGTAAGCTTGGCCAAAACTTTTGCATACCGTGCTGGCGCGATCTTAGGCCCCAAACAATTGTCTGAGACACTGCCCTTTGTCGCCTATCCTGCGATTTTTAGCTCGACCGTATTGCCACAAGAAGTCGCTCGCTTAGAGAAAACCTTGGCGGTCATTAAAAGTTCTGACGATAAGCGCGAAGTCTTATTCGAACGTGCTAAATCACTCACTACGGGACTTAAACAGATTGGCTTTAACATCCGCAGTGAATCTCAGATCATCGCTTTAGAGTGTGGTAGCGAGAGAAATACTGAACGAGTGCGTGATTTCTTAGAGGAGCGAGATGTGTTCGGTGCGGTATTTTGTCGCCCAGCGACTGGCAAGAACAAAAACATCATCCGCTTCTCTGTGAATGCAGACATAACACCAAGAGATATCGATCATGTGCTCACGGTTTGTCACCAGGCATATCATCATCCAGAGCTGGAGTTCGTATAACGCTGTACACACCAATTTAATAGCCAACCCAACGGCAGGACAGAATGGACGCTATCATGTCGCAAAACTAAAAGAGCCCAGCCTATCGCTGAGCTCTTCATTAAATTGACTCGGTCTACTTCAAACCTCAAACACACTTGTGTTTAGAACCACTATATCCAATGAGCAATCTTGTCGAATAATCGGTTCTTGTCTGCTGGTTTCACAATAAAGTCCGACATTCCTGATGACTCCATCTTCTCTAGCGTGACTGGCGAGCTGTCTCCTGTATGTGCAATGATCGGTACCGAAGAGTAAGGCTTATTCGCACTTCTAATGAGTCGAGACGCTTCTACACCGTCCATGATAGGCATTTCGATATCCATCAGGATCAAGTCTACATCGTCTGAATCCAGCGCATCCAATGCTTGCTGACCATCTTCTTTCTGTACGACATCAAAACCCTGCTTTTCCAGTAACATTGCCGTAAAACGACGCAAAGATTCATTATCGTCCACGACCATAATGGTACGCTTATTTGCATTTTCAATCGGCCTAGCGGCCAACATAGGCATCACGTAATTCGAGTCAAACAGTAAACGGTCAATCGTTGCTTTGGTGTTCAGCAGCCAAACTTGTGTCTCCACCCAAATAGGTTCAAACGACACATTACGAACTCGGTGAACAGGATGATGCTCATACAAGTAAACAATTCGCGCTTCTGTAAACGACAACAAAGACTCAAGCTTATCAAGGCTGCTTGCCCTCAAATCCAAACTCTCCATATCGACGAACACTAAATCAAATTCGAACTGATACTCTTTGTTTTTAAGTGCAGATGCCACATCCAAAGTCGTGAGGTCAAATCCCATAAATCGAGACATTTCCGTCATTTTCTTATTCAGGACTGTTTGATCACTCACCATCAATACCGACTTTAACTTTCTCAATTCACTCTTAATCTCATTGACTGAATTTGACGTTAAAGACGGGAACGTCATCGTAAACTGAGTCCACTGGCCGAGCTCTGATTGGCATCTAATCTCTCCACCAAACGAACGCATCACCTTCTGACAGAATGGTAGACCTAACCCATAATTACCTGATTTACCAGTCGTATAGAAGTCTTGGAAAATATGACGTATTGCATCACTAGAGATGCCAGCCCCGTTGTCCGTCACCACAATTTGATTGCTAACGTCATCGCTACTCATGGTGACATGAATATGAAAGTCTTCCGGGCTACGGTGATGGAACGCATTCTTGAACAGGTTGTACATCACATACTTCAACAAAGTGTCGCTTCCTAAAAAATCAAAGTCGCTTTGTACATCCAAAGAGATGGCTGATTTATCCGACGCGCGCTTGTAGTTAAAGCTGTCGATTGAATATTCGATCACTGCTTGTGCAGAGTGCTTTTTAAAGGTTGAACGAGATACTCGGTTCTCGTCAATCGACGTCAACAATAGATCGATGGTCTCGTTGCCTGAATGGATGATTTCCATGGCCTCGTCACCCACGTCACGCAGCTGTTTTAACTCTTCGGCGCTCAGTGCATATGGCTCTTTGATGTCACCACTCTTTGGGTTTGGCAGTATCGATTGAATAACATCAATAGAAGTTAATAAGCCACTAAGAGGATTTCTCATTTCGTGTGCAATACCGGCACCAAAAGATTTTGCTAGGGACACCTTGTTCTCGTGTTCCACCTGATTACGGAAATAGAACAGGTTACCGAATAGATAGATAAACAAAAAATCGGCACATGCGTCCAGTTCATGGTTATCTCAAGATAGAAGCCTTGTGCTACCCAAGCGCAAAACGTTGCAATCCCTATTCCGGCAAAGGTTTGTGCAAACATCACTCCTGTGACATGAACCAAAAGAATATGGAGGAATATTGCCGACATGAAAGACATGACCCAAACATTGGACCAATTGTTCATCAGCAACATATAAAAGAAGAAACATGGCAGACAGAGCGTAATCGCGACTTGATAATACGCAGGCAGATACTTTCGCCATTCGAATGGAACGTGTTTACGGAAAATGATGCCGAAGAACAACACCGAGCATAATAGGCGGAGAGTCAGATTTTCATAAGGCTGCGGGAACAGATACTCCCACACAACAAAGTAAACAGGGAAACCGACAAAGCCCATCCAACCTACTAGGGTTAGATTCGGTTCAGCATATTGATAAACTTTACGAATAGCGTTCATACGAAATTCTTTATTCTCTAAGCCCGGACGTTTACTCGTTTTATGATTGAGTTTTTGTTTTTATATAACCGAACGATTATATTACACATCACCTCCGAGCAGTGAGGTTTGAATCAAATATATACACGCTTTTGCATTTAATCTGTTTCAACTCTGCTGCCAAATACATGAAGACCTCGTTAATACGAGGCCTAATATGATTTCATTTTTTGTTATCTGTGACACATAAAGCTAGCGTATCGGCAGGTAGATGTTAGTAAGCAAATCACATTCATCCACCTCATGGACTAGATTAAGGTACTGGAAAAAGCACGGAAAATCCCTCAAAGATTCGCCACTCTTAGGTAACCACTCACGATATAAGTAGCTGACCGTGTCAGCGATTAAATCATGGTTGCCCTTATGAACAGCTACAGCACAACGACCGCCCGGAATGATCCCCCTCTTAACACCAAAGACATTTTCTGGGACATCCCCGTTATGGCTTCCGCAAATATCAAAGCGATATTCATCTTCAGGGGTATCTGAAGGGTCAGAATAAGCCACACCAAATGTGTCACTGGTTTTTACCGGAGAAAAACCCGTCGACTTCCTCCAATCAATAAATTTAGCAGCAGTATTGTAAACCAGCTTTGGGCTTCCTTTATGCTCAATCAGTGCAACCTCTGTCTCGTAAAAATCGACGACTTTCACATCCATTATCTTTTCTCCACTCTTTGGTGAGTTAAACTCATACTTTGAACGCCAATATGGCCAGTTTGGTTGTTTTCTAAATTGAGAAGGTGTCTGCTCAAAGTGCCTCGAAAATGCTCGAGAGAATGCTTCAAGACTCTCAAAGTGAGCCTCCAATGCAATATCGGTGACACTGTACTCGGGCTCAAAAGCTAAACGAAAAGAAGCGCGCTTTAACCGAGCAAACAACACATACTGAATAGTGCTAATCCCCATAAACGACTTAAAGATCCGGTGAAAGTGGTACTTTGAACTCGCCGCCACTGAGCTCAGCTGATCCAAAGTTAATGACTCATCCAAATGTCTATCAATGAAGTCACACACATTTCGTATTCGTCGCTCGTGATGTTTCGCTACATTCATTTTTGTTACCCAATAAAGAATTCGGAGAGATAATACCGACGAGGCGTTAAGCTCGCCTGATTGAGATTGCGAGACTGACTTAACTGTTGTGTTTAATTCTATATTAAGTCGTAACAAAAGGCTCTTTAGCCAATGCAGCACTAAAGAGCCGAATCCTACTCAACAATAGATATTGAGCATTGTGATGCCTACTGGATTACAAACTGGGCTAGTTCAGTCCCAACATCGCATTAATCCGAACTATTTCTTGTTGCCATTTCATTTGCAGATCAGGCTTCTGATGCTTTGCTTTACGAGCTTGATCCTTACTGAGTAATTCTTCGAGCTCTAATAGCCTTTCTAAAAGGCACTCTTCATCATTTTGCGAAATCTGCTCATCTGTTTTAAGCAGCTCAGAACCTGAATCGACACAGGCTTTAGAGTTAGACTGAATCGACGCAGAGCAAGGTTCCACGTTATGACCTTGATGGCTGACAGACATCGCCTCATACACCGCATCTAAGTAAGTCATTTCCACAAGTTGACCTTCATTGATATACCAGAATCGATTGCATGATTTTTCGATCAACTCTCGATCATGACTAACCAACAGTAGCCCCCCTTCGAATTGTGTTAAGCAATTCGCCAGCTCTTCTTTGCCTTCAATATCAAGGTGGTTAGTGGGCTCATCCAACAACAGGAAGTGATACTTCGCTAGCGATAGCCCAACGAACAGCAGTCGAGAACGCTCTCCACCACTCAGCTCAGCGATCTTTTGCTCGTGTCTTTCGTAGGAAAAACCCGCGCTAATCAAAGCCATTTTTCTAGCTTCCTGAGACACAGGATAAAATGAGTAAAGTGAATCCAGTAGTGAATGGTCATCACGTAATTGGTGCAAGCTTTGATCGTAGTACCCGACTTCAGCATTGGGGTGAAAATAATCATTATCTCCAAGTTGACACGCCTGATAATTCGCCCACAGTACTTTCAGAAGCGATGACTTACCCGCCCCATTTTTGCCTAGCACAGCAACACGGTCACCGCTCTTTATCTGTTGGAACAGCACTTCAAACAGTGGCGCTTGGTCATCAGCGGCACTAATTGGCACCTCCGACAATTCAAGTAGTCGATTGGCCTTCATGGATTCACCGGACAAACTTAGTGTCCATGGTTCAACGGAGTCTAAACGAGTCATGGTCGAGCGTAACCCTTCGGCTCGCTTTTCCATGCTTTTTGCTTTTCGTGACAGACCTTCATTGTCAAAGTCACGCCCCCAAATCGCTAAACGATGAGCGCTCTTTTCGATGCGGTCGATCTCTTTCTTTTCTGCTTGTTGCCTTTCAGCATCCGTTCGATCTTTATCTTCCAGTGCTTTTCTAGCTTCGGTGCATTTTTGGCTAAAGCTAAGTATCCTTTTGTCACGTAACACCCAAGTAGAATCGGTGACGTGGTCGAGTAATCGTTGATCATGCGAAACCATGACAAACGTCCCTCTCCAATCTTTCAGAAACTGCTCTAACCAAAGTAACGTCGGTAGATCTAAGTGGTTACTTGGTTCATCTAGCAACAGGACATCTGGCTCAAGAATCAATGCTCTCGCGACTAACACTCGCGCGTATTGACCACCACTTAAAGTGCCTACAGGCTGGTTCCAATAGCTTTCATCAAACCCTAAATTAGAAAGAGTAATTTGCGCTCGCCATTGTTCTGTTTGCTGCATGTTTAAAGGAAGGTTATCGGTCACAGCATCAAGCATTGAGAGGCTCAACAGTCGCTTGGGTAGGTGTTGCTCAATCAAAGCAACTACAGCATTCGAAGCAAAGGAAACATTCCCCACAAAGTCAGGTAAATCTTTGTTTAACAGACGTAATAAAGTACTTTTTCCACAGCCATTACTGCCGATAAGGCCAATGCGGTCGCCTTTTTTAATGGTAAAGGAAAGCCCATCAAATAGGCGGTATGATGTTAGATCGTAAGAAATGGATGATGTAGATATTAATGTAGTCATTTGTTTACTCAAGTTTCAAGCGCAACAAAGCGCTGTCGTCATTCGCTGACAACAACCAAGTAAACTAGAGTGAAGAAACTCTATTGAAGGTTATATTGAAATGCTTCGCTCAAGTTTTGGTTATCGCAGCACGATAGTGTTAAAACTTGAGTTTTGGTCGTACCAAAAAATATGCGCGAAGTTAAATTCACACACTTTCATAAAAATCCTCCTTGTATTTGTCTTGAGTTGAACATTAGCGCTAAAAGTAAATCACATTAATCGATGAGTCAAAATATTTAGTCGCTTCGTCTTGGGCTTGATTTACAACGTTAGGTGACTGTTACCCGGTGCATTTTTCGTGGAGTATCACCATAATCAATAACGGCATAATGCTGAGTGACCCTGTTGTCCCATATCGCCATTGAGCCCTTGTTCCATTTAAAACGCACTTGATATTCTGGTCGTCGTGCAATTTCAAACAACTGGCTAAGTAATGAATCACTTTCTTCACGCTCAAGCTCATTGATGTAACGGGTAAATTGCTCGTTGATATATAACGTCTCTTTGCCCGTTTCTGGATGAACTTGCACTAAGGGATGTACCACCGGCGGGTTTTCTTGCGCAGTTTTCAGCAGCGACTTATGCCAATCTAGCTCGATTTGGTCCGATTCAATACCCTCAAATGCGACTAAAGAATGCGTTGCCGATAAGCCCCTTAGCTTGTCTTTCATGCTTTCATCTAATGAATCAAACACTGCGGTCATTGAACACCAAATCGTGTCGCCACCGATATCCGGTACATGTTGAGCATGTAATAGAGAGGCTTTAGATGGCAGCTCCCGCCACGTTAAGTCGGTATGCCAATAACTCTCCATTGGCGCATTACCTCGAGTAGTTTCTATCACACTGACTTGCGGAACTTGTTCTACACTCGGAAAGAAAGGATGAGCGGGTTCGAGATCTCCAAACCGTTTTGCAAGTGCTAAGTGTTGTTCAGGCGAGAGGCTTTGTTCATCCAAGAAAATGACTTGATAAGTAACAAGTGCTTTGTACACATCATCGAGTTCACTCTCACTACAATCCGAAAGATTTAATCCATGAATACGAGCGCCAATGTGAGGTGTAATGGGTTCAATTTTCAACATACTTTCGCTTATCGGTTAAGAGGTATTAAGGGGAAGTCATTTAGCTACTCGTTATTAAACCGGACAGAACCGATTTTTCTTTCCTTACCACGCAACATAAAACGCGTTTATTCGAAAAACAAAAGAAAAGAGCCCCTACACTGGCAATGTAGTTCACTTAAGCGGAGCTGCTTTGCGATTAATTGGGTAGCGAGTCTTTGATATTTTTACCGCCCTAGGCCGATTAGGCTTAGGGCGTTTGTCTATAAAGAGGACTGATAAGTCTCCCCTTAGACTCTTTAAACGCTTAGGTGTATTGCCTGGCGATATCGCTTTACTCATCACCTTCAGTTGGCTCGCTATAAACTGACAAGCGTATTTAAAGCTAATTTCATTCGGCATTCTTCCATGTTCAACTGCTGCCTGACTTGCTTCACGTCTTACCAAATTATAACCAAGCAACAGCCCCCAGAGTTCTTGATAAACAAGGTTTACTGTTTTACTGCGTAATACTAAGGCATTGTGTTGCATTGAGCTTTTGATATCACGATAACCTAATTCGATTTCCCAACGTTCATGATAAAGTTCGGCTACCGCTTTCGCGTCGTAGTCTGCTCTTGGAAGGGATGTAAAAACAGTTTTCTGCTTACCTTGTACTTCATAGGTCACCGCTCTGACTTGCCATTTTTCAGGTAAACTAGGGTTCTTTTTGAGAGCTTGCGGTGAGACGTTCATTTCGATGAGCATATCATTGCTTTCTTCTTCATCTAAAAGTGTGTATTTCAACCCTTTCCTTGCTGGTATCAACCAATGTCTATTAATACCGCTATTTTGAAGAGAGAGAAGTAAGTCTGCACCGTAAAAACCTTTATCTAGTAACGTCACAGAGTTATCTGGTAAAGAGTCGATGAAGGGCATAGCAAGTGGGATTTCACCACGCCGATAAGGGCTTATGGCAGCGTCAACGATGACATGAGAACGGACATTCATCATAGTCACAACTCTTAGCATTGGATGTGGTGTCTGCCTGCTACTCGAGGTATTACCCGAGCCAAAGTGCTCTCTAAGTTCGGGCGTATCCGCGGTGCGAAAAAGAGCACCGTCTACAGCAAAAACTTGTAATCCTTGCCACGTATCATCACGGTATCGTTCAAGACCCCACGTTCGCCCACATTGTTTAAACAACCACTCTGGTGCAGCACTGCCTAAACGTTGTCTTGCCTGGGTTAAAGCACTTTTTGCTAATAACTCTTCATCAGCCAAGCCATCCGCACAGACATTCATTCTTCGTGCGACTTCGGCAATTGGTTCATTACGGAAGAAGGCCATGCCGACAATTAACCACAAGACCATGTCACTTGGTAGTCGACGTCGGCGAATAGTCGCTTTATCAGAAAGACTAGCTGCCTTAACAACCCATTCATCTGGGATATGTTCAGAGAAAGTGGTGAGTTGAGCTACATCAACAGGATTTTCTTCGAGGAAATCGACAAAATAGTTTTGGATAGACATAAAAAATCGGAAGCCTAGAAACAGGCTTCCGATTATCTCTCAGAAGAAGGATCGGTCAACCGATCCTTATCTGATCTACATTGCCCTACACTGGAGCTCTTTTTGTTTGTTGATACTTCGTGTATCCGTAGACAAGTCCAATCTGTAGTACTTTCACCGAAAGCCAGATCATCGATATCTCCAGTTGTGTATCACTATTAAATCTAGCATACAAACTTCGAGCTTTTCTGAGACGTAACCGAAAGTTCGTCGAAGTACCGCCAATTCCTGCTTATCAACCAAAGCAAGCAACGCCATATCCTTTTGTTGCCTCCTACAAACCAAAAACAAAACCCACAACAAGGTGGGCTTTGGCTATCAGTCTTCTGAACTGACTAAACTAGTGAGTGACTTTTTGAAACCATTGTTCAAACCTAAATTTAAAAGTTTGCTTGAAGCGTCAAACCACTGTACGCCGAGTATGCATTCAACATCACGTGATATCTGCCGCTTTGGGTGACATTCACCGTACAAGTCTCGCTGTTGCCCGATCGGTAAGGTCGGCAGTCCCACGTACTAAGCGTTGGTTTATCCCCGAAACGTAGATACAGATCCGCATCGCCTGTGCCACCAATGGTGACCACTGTCAGCTGTTGACCCTGTTCCAAGTCCATGTAGAAGTAGTCCTTTTGTCCTCGACTGCCACTCAGTCCATTAACCGGCACGCCAGAGACTAGTTTTCCATCTGGATCTGGTCCAGGTGTTGGACCACCGCAATCCGGTTCACAACCACTATCAGTCAAACTATACAGCAGTTTATTGGTGGTTCCTCTTGTGTCAGAAACCTTATTCTCCGAGGCTCTTGAGTTCAGTAACCCTGCGAGTTGAAGCGGTGTTAAGCCGTTGTTTTCCTGTAAGTACAAGGCTGCAACGCCGGCAACATGTGGCGTCGCCATGGAAGTTCCACTAATCGTTTTATAGCCGCCATCATACCAAGCAGACTTAATTTGAGATCCCGGTGCGAATAGATCAACACAGCTGCCCCAGTTCGAGAAACTTGAACGTGAATCAGAGCTGGTTGTTGAGCCCACCGTCACACCACTTGGTACACGAGCTGGTGATGTATTACACGCATCGGCATTTGAGTTACCCGCTGCCAACATAAAGCTCACTCCAGATTGAATTGCGCCTTGTACCGCACTATCCAATGCGGTTGAACGACCGCCACCTAAGCTCATATTTGCGACTGAAGGCCCTGATGCATTTTGAGCAACCCAGTCCACACCAGATATTACGCCAGATGTGGTTCCTGAGCCCGAACAGCTAAGTACTCTTACCCCAACAATATCGACATTTTTAGCCACACCGTACTGGCTACCGCCAATCGTTCCTGCAACGTGGGTACCATGCCCATTACAGTCACTCGAATCAGCATCATTATCCACGAAATCATAGCCAGAAACCGAGCGCCCGCCGAATTCCTCATGATTATTATTAACGCCCGTATCAATCACGTATGCTGTTACACCAGAGCCATCAAAATTGGCATTATAGTTTCGATCCAAAGGAAGACTTCTTTGATCTATTCGGTCTAGCCCCCAAATCGCGTTACTTTGAACGGCTTCATTTGAAGCAACAGGATCGATACTGAGTATTTGGTCTTGTTCTATATATTCAACGCGAGAATCACGTCTGAGTTGCTTTAATTGAAGTGCGTCTAGATTTGCCACAAAGCCAATAATGGAGCTATCAAAAACATCGTCTGTTTTGATTGAAAACGAATTGGCCATCTGGCCTACCGTTTGTTGAGTGAACTGCTGTAATCCAGCCGCGTCATTCATTAGCATCTGCGGTTGTTTCAATACAACAATATAACGATCAGTGATCGCATCATCTGATGAAGCCAACATCAGTGGAGCAATAGGTTGTTGTAAGTTTTCAGTTGAATTTAAAGCCGAACCTTGAGCCAAACTTGATGCAGAATAAATACCAAATGTGGCTGCAATACAACAACTTAATACTTTCTTTAACATAGCTTGTTCCTTGATATTTTAGGTTTGTTGGTTGTTACCTACGACAAACACGAAAATGCAGACAGCTAGCGTTATACGCTCAATACGTGAAGCAACAGTGTTACAAATTCAACCTAAGACAATAAAAATGAGATTGCTTATTAATTTATATTCATCTCACTAGGAACTTCGAGTGGGGGCAAACTATTTTGAAAAGCTTATGCAATCACATTTTATATAATTTGATCAAAAGCTCTAATTTTAACAAAAGTCGAATGGTTGGTTAAAAATGGTATATGGAAGCGGAATGATCTTCACTATTGACACATAACACACCAAAACGCTGCAAAAACCGAAAAATACAGAATTAAAATTACGGGCGATTAGTCGTGCTTATAGTGAATAAATATTATTAATTGTACTCGCCGACAGCTTACCTCTATCTTGACTGCACTATCCAACACCATAAACAAACGCGATTACGCAGGGAAAAAGACGATGACCGCCATTACCGATTTAAACATTCTGCTAAAGTCCATGTCACCAGAACTCATTGAAGGCAACTATGTTTTCTGTACGGTAGAGGGAGAATTAGCCGACTATGTCCACCTCAATCCGATGGCGACCTTTCGAGAAAAAGAAGGGTTAACTTTAGTACTAACAGAAGAAGTGGCGACTCAAGCGCAGTTAAGTTTCGATGGTGTGTTTAGCTTGATTACTTTGTCTGTACACTCAAGCCTTGAAGCGGTTGGGTTAACCGCTGCTTTCGCCACAAAGCTTGGTTCATACGGTATTAGCGCCAACGTGATTGCTGGCTATTACCACGACCATATCTTCGTTCAGAAAGACAAAGCTGAAGCCGCAATGAGCGCGCTTAGAGAGTTTTCAGAAGCCGAATAACTCGATCAGTTTGCTCGTTCACGTATGAAGTTGACTAACAGCTTAGTTAGATGTGTGTGATAACTCATCGAACGGTAATGAATATATATCGTCAGGGGCGCTAATTGGTCATCTAAGTACTGTTCAACCAATGTGCCCCGCTCTATTTCCTCACGACAAAACTCTCTTGGTAAAGCAACAAAACCAAGCCCGCGGATCGCAGCGGCTTTCGCGATAAACCCACCATCGACATTAATATTTGACTTGATATCCAAGCCCTTCGAGTCGTCTTTTGTCCTGCTAAAGACCCAAGGGTTGCCGCCAAAAGCTTTATAGCTAGAGATACATGGCAACGCTCTTAACTCTTCAATTTTACTTGGAGAACCGTGTTCCACCAAACAAGTTGGAGAAGCCAAAACAGCACTCTCCCATTGGCATAAAGGACGAGAAATCCAATCCCTATCATCCAGCGATCCTCGCTCAAAGCTAATCACGATATCTGGGTCACTGTTGAGTGCGCTTTCGATGGACGTACTGTGTTCACAGAACAGAGATATATTGGGATAGTCGACCACAAAATCAGCAAGAACATCGCCAATGAACGGAACGTCTGGCGTGCTTAAGCGAATACTTCCTTTTACTGATTCAGTTGAAATGGTGAGGCTTTGCAACGTCTGACTCAGGCGACGAAGCGGCTCTCTTATCTCGTTATACAGAATCTCGCCCGCTGAGGTTGGCGTAACCTTGCGGGTAGTCCGATAAAACAGTTTATTGCCAATCTCATTTTCAAGTTGTTGAACATGACGACTTACCGTAGAGCTCGGAATTAACAAGCGCTCCGAAGCCTTGATGAAGCTGTTCTGTTCATACACACAAAGGAATGAGTTTAACCAAGCGTTATCGATCCTTTCCAATCTTATTATCCCAAAACTACCAATACTGAATCTCATATTAGCCTATTTATCAGGATTATCTATCGCGATAAGGTTCAAAAAAACGATGTGAGTTAAGAGTGATGAAAACTAAAAACCAGACAATCTTCAAGCGCGATGGGTATCAACTTAAAGCCGAACAACACGGCGAAGGACCAAATTTATTGATTATTGGTAGTGTTGATTACTACAAGCGAGTAATACCGAAAGCGCTACACGACTACTTTACCTGCCTATATCTAGACCATCGTGGGTTTGCTTTAACGGGAAAAGATAACCAGACAATTAATTTAGATATTATCTCTGACGATATTGAAGCTATCTGCGAGAGTTTTAATATACGAAAAGCCTTTGTTCTTGGTCATTCAGGGCATGCTTACATGGCGCTTCACTTCGCCAGTTCTTCCAATATTCATATTGAGAAGGTTATGATTTTTGGAGCATCACCAAGCTTATCTGAAGAGATGAAAGCCAAACAGTTTTCACACTGGGAAAGTCATGCGTCAGGTGAACGAAAGCGCCTATTTAAACAAAATATTGGAAAGCTCGAACACGACATAAACAAAGAACCACATAAAAAGTTTGTCCATCTATGTAATCGATTAAGCCCTATGCGCTGGGCAGATCCTAGCTTTAATGAACTTCCCCTTTGGGAACGAGTACACACCAACACAACAGTACTTGACGCACTATGGGGGGATATTTTTAACAGTATAGATGTAGCGACTCTGCCTATGGTCAATCAGCTAGAAGTTATTGTTGCTATTGGCGAACTCGATTTCAGTATCGCACCTTTGAGCACTTGGCTGGATTTAGGAGGGGCGTTTAAATCATTAGAACTCATTGAGCTTGAATGCGTGTCACATACCCCAATGCTTGAATCGCCAGTCAGTTTTATTGAACTGATGTGCCATCATCTACTCGATTAATTCAGTGACTTATCTTGTTCTACCGTCTAACAATCGCCACAAAAAAAGCGACGTAATCTACGTCGCTTTGGCTTATTGCTTACTGTTCATTCACTGATCAGGCATCAGAGAACAAGACCGTTAAGCAAGCTTAAAAGTCGCCACTTTGTCACTTAAACCAGCGGCTTGGCTCTTAAGTTCGTTCGACTCAGTTAAGCTGTCCTGCGCGCCCACAACTAAGTGGTCAGTGACATCTTTAATGGTCGTCACGTTCTGGGTAATTTCACCAGTCACGTGTGTTTGCTCTTCAGCAGCCGTGGCGATTTGAGTCGCCATATCGCTAATCAAAGCAACTGCCGTATTGATCTCTTCAAGCGCATGCGAAGCTCTGTCGGCATCTTCTACTGAATGTATTGCCAGTTTAGAACTACTTTCCATCAGCTCAACGGCTTGGGTCGTTGTGCGCTGTAGGATATCAATCGTTGATTTGATCTCTTCTGTTGAAGAGTGAGTACGCTGCGAAAGCACACGTACTTCATCAGCAACCACAGCAAAGCCACGACCTTGTTCGCCAGCACGAGCAGCTTCAATCGCTGCATTCAAAGCAAGTAAGTTAGTTTGCTCTGCAATGCCTTGGATTGTCGCTAATACTGTTGAGATCTCTTGAGCGTGCTTGTTTAGCTCGCTGATCACGTTGCCCGCTTCGTTCACTTCATTGGCCAAGTTATTGATTGAGCCTTTAGTGTCGACAACCAGAGCGTGACCACTGTTAGTGTTTGTCGCTGAGTCTTGTGCAGCTTTCGCTGTTTGCTCGGCATGTGATGCAATCTCTTGAGTTGCACAGGCCATTTCAGTTACCGCCGTCGCGACCATAGTGATTTCTTGCTGCTGGTGGTTTAGCTCATCCACAGAGCGGTTCGCACGCTGAGCACTTTGCTCTGACTGACTGTTGAGCTGCTCTGATTGTCCGCGGATATGACCTATCAACTGCTGTAAGCTGCCGACAAACGTATTGAAGTTCTGAGCAAGCTCGCCCACTTCATCTTGATTATCAACATGAATGCGTTGAGTTAAGTCACCACTGCCGTTCACAATTTGCGCCAGAGCTTGAGACACATGATTCAGTGGACGGAATAGAATGGTACAAAGCAAATTAAATAGTACCGTACAAACCACCACTACTAGCAATGTCACCAACACTTGACCGATAACAGCGTCAAAGAGTGGTGCCACTAAAGAGTCATGATTCACTACGCTAATCGTAATTAGATTGGTTCCATCAATTGCACGCGCATACAGCACATAGTCAGTACCGTTCAACTCAATAGAGATGTCCTTACCGCTTACCAACGCCTTTTGCACATCTGAAAAGTTCAAACCAAGTGAGCTGATATCTTTGTTCAGTAGCTTAGTGTCTGCGTGCGTGTAAACCGTGCCCTTGTTGGTCGCGATAAACATGTAACCTTCACCTGGAAGAATTACTTGCTCAAGGCTATTTAGAATATCGGTTATTTCAACATCCGCGCCCAATACGACCTGTTGGCCATGCAGTTGCATTGCGGTGCCTAGTGACACTACATTCGCTCCCGTTGCAGCCGCAACCGTAGGGTTGTCCATGAAAACCTTACTTGGATTAGCAACCGCATTGGTATACCAGCCCCACAAACGAGGATCATCATTACCCGGTGGTAACACTACCCCATTGGCATTTTCTTGTGAGCCATCAGGATACGCTAAGAAGACATTATCAAAAGAGCCTGAATCGCGAACCTGTTTCAGGTGAGTAACCAAACTCTCCTTTTGAGACTCTTGAGACAGAGAAGTAAGCGCACGCTCTTTGGATAAGATCCAATCCGATACGTATTGATTGTATGAAGCCGATGCACCTTCTAAACGCTGTTCAACTTCTGTATCCAAACGCTGCAATGAAGCACGAAATGACAGTGCTTCAACCAAAATCCCCCCCAGGATGATGGCCAGACTGGCAGAAATCGCCAGCTTATTCTTAAGTGAGAGTTTCTTTAACATAGGAAACCTATAATTTTTGTATAAATAGCGCTGGAAACAGGACCGTTCCCACGCTGAAAGCAAGCTGATATATTTTACATATTAAAATAAATTATAAAATGCCCTAAGATATTGTATTTAAGGTATATGTGAGCCGAAAGATAGATCCAGATCAAACCAAAAGGTCGAACATCATACGCTAAGGCTCCCATATTAATTCATCAGTATCATGTGATTGGTAAATGCCGCGCGTATCGCTTCAACATCAATCACAGCCCCACACAAAAGATCTCGTCGTTACGAGACCTTTTAATTCCTATCTATAGAGACGTGACTTACGCAATTCATGTTCACTTTTAAAGAAATGAATTTACATATTTCTAAACAGCCGCTAACGGTTTTCGGCGAGCTTTTGATTGATAAACAGTGCAGATAATATGATAACCAACGCTAACCATGTTGTGGGGTGTACAGGCTCATTCGCAAGTAATACTCCAATAAACACACCCACAGAGGGTACAAGATAGTTAGTCATTGAAGTAAATACCGGCCCGGCGTTTTGTATACTCATCATATAAAGATAATAAACCACACCCGCACACATCACTCCTAAGTAAACCAATGAAAACACTGATGTAGCGGTAGGCTTAACGCTAAAGATTGGCGAAGTCAAAGCCGCAATCAACATCAGTTGAATGCTCGCCATACAAAGTACATTTCGCGCGACAATCAATGGATGTTCATCTCGAACACGGTTCAGTAACAAAAGCGCTATTGCGAAACTCACGGCCGCAACAACTATGCCGGCTGCGCTCAATAAATCTATATTGCCAGTATTCGACAACATTTCTGGGGAGAATAAGACCAATAACCCGCTAAAGCCGACGATGACACTTACAGCGTTTCCCTTAGTTATTCTTACTCCTTTTATAAATACAGGTGATAGCAATAACGCATAAAAAGGCAGTGTGCCCATCAATATCGCCGTAATTGAACTAGATAAGTTCTGCTGTGCCCAAGGCACAAGAACAAAAGGGATCGCAGCTTCTAATAGCCCTATAAGAGCAAAAAGCCCCCACTGATTGCTAATGCTTTTAACTCTTATAAGTTTACATATAACAATAAGTGTCATTGCACCTAGTACAGCTCGAAGTGTCCCTACCCAGACTGGAGAGAACCCTTGAATTGAAATTTCTTGGAAAATAAATTGGGAACCCCAAATCAGCCCAATAGCGATTAACGTTAAATAATTTTTTAGCATGTTTAATATTGTCCGGAGAATTTACGCTGATAAAAAGTAAAAATGGTATGTACTGACAGTTTTGTCTTATTGATTACGACAACTAGGAGTCTGTGATTTAAAAGCTATAGCATCGACTTCAATTAGCATTCCATCTAACGCGAGTTTCGGAACTGGGATCAGTGTGCTCGCGGGTAAGCGCTCTTCAGCCCAACATTTAAGCATTTCTTCGCCCCAGATATGAAGTTTATCTGAATCATGATCAACAATCAGGACGGTAATCTTAGCTACATCATCAAAACCTAAGTCATGTGCCCGTAACGCAACATCAAGATTAGATAAAACAACCTTAACCTGACGACGAAAATCTATGTCTAATTCATGTTCCAGTCCTTCACCACCGCTTTGCCCTGAAATAAAAACAAACTCTCCGTTCGCGGAGGTCTTCACCGTATGGCAAAAACCAAAAGGAGTTGGGTTAAAAAGTTTTTCAGGATTATAAAATTTCAATCTTTTACGTGACATTCTGTTGCCCTATTAAGCTGTGTTTTTAACGTTAAGGAGTGTAAAACTTCAACCTAACTCTAAGTCAACAAACAATTTTCATTAAATCAGTTACCTATGGAGGTAACCTAGCGTTTACCCTATGATTCGAATAATCTTATAAGTCGTTATGTCCATAGAGTTTGCTTATGTCTCGAAGCCAACGCCTCTTTGATTTGCTTCAATTATTGCGCTGTCACAAATATCCCGTGCCTGCCGCTCACCTTGCTCAAGAACTGAATGTCAGTACACGTACCATCTATCGTGATATTGCAACACTACAAGCACAAGGCGCGGAAATCGATGGCGAAGCTGGTGTGGGCTACCTGCTCAAACCTACCTTTACTCTGCCACCAATGATGTTCTCCTCGGAAGAGCTAGAAGCGTTGCGACTCGGTGCGGAATGGATCGCTAAGCAAGCTAATGGAGAATTTAGTGAGTCGGCTAGAAATGCGATTGCCAAGATCTCGGCCGTGCTCCCTTCTGACCATCAAGCTAGGCGCAGTGAAGATATCATTCGTGTTGCTTCAATCATTGAGGTTACAGACTTAAGTTTTGAACTGTCGGAGATAAAGCGAGCGATCAAGCAGCAAAACAAAGCTCAAATTCACTACACAGACGCCAAGGCAAAAGTCAGTTCTAGGGTCGTATGGCCAATGCTGATCGGCGTATTTGAAAACTATTATGTGCTGGTCGCTTGGTGTGAAACACGCAGTGCCTATCGAAACTTCAGGCTCGATAGAATTAGCAAATGGGCCAAACTGGAAGAAAAATATTCGAAGTCACGGAATAGCTTACTCAAAGAGTGGCAAAGCATGGAAGGAATTACAGACAAAGTGATTCGCTACTGACAAAAACTGTCACTAGTTAGGGATATATTCCTGTTGTCCAAAGAAGCACCACACCAGATAACCTAACTAGGAGCAGCTATGTTTACTATCGATTCACTTGTCCTTTATGTCACTGACATTCACAGCAGCATGGATTTTTATTCCAAAGCCTTTGACTGTGAGCCAACACTGCTATCACCAACGTTTGCTGCCATAACTTTTGCAAGCAACGTAAAGATCACCCTCAAGCAATCTGATGCTTTAACACCAGTAAGCAAAGTAACTGGCGGCGGCACTGAACTATCCATGCCAGTAACAGATAAACATACTCTAGAAAACCTTTATAAAGAATGGAGCGAGAAAGGAATACAATTTGAACAAGCGCCTGAAGAGTCCGTGTTTGGTATCAACTTTGTCGCAGTTGACCCAGACGGCCACCGCATTCGAATCTTCGCCTAAATGAAAAGAGCGAGCGACACTCCTGTTGCTTGCTCATCTCATCCGCCAAAAAGAACTAACCGAAGTCTATGGTCAGTAACAATCGAGCTTCTTCAGATGAAGTGACAGGTGAACGGTGGACAAGGCCTCTGTTTTCATTACCGCTCCAACGCTCTCCTTTCAATAACGCAACATCACCGGCGGCCATCTGTTGGATATCAGATTGATTATTGTATAGGCCGGATGCTGAATCTGGCTGACCATTACTTCCACGACCGAGTTTAGAACGGTCAACCGCATCGTTCTCTAGCCACTGAGTCGCAATGCCATGATAGGTTGTCACTAACCGGCAAGGTACTTGGTCAAAATGAAAGCGAGGACACATTGCCTTGTTCAGTACAGCCAAGCGGAGACCAACTTCTTCAAGCTCAAACAAGCAACAGAACATGTCCACCAGCTCAGCCATATTTTCTAGCAGGACTTTTGAAGCCGTTCCGTCTGTAGCGAATTCCAATTTGTCGAAAGCGTTTGCAGGTGACACGCTAACAGACTTACTAAAATTTGGGTTAGCCGCAATAAATTCATTGATTTCAGACGCTAAGCTCTCATCAAAGTTACGCTGCCATATCGCGACATTGATATCATCCTGGTAAATGTCAGCCAACACTGTCGGGGATGAAGCTGCACTACAAGATGGATTTCGGCCCTTCTGCCCTTTATGAGCTAGCGTTCCATCAATACTTGACGATTGATTACAACTCGTTGTCAAAGGTTCAGCTAAAACGGCATTCATTATCTCATCTCCTTGCTGCGCGCTCGTATTCTCTAGAGGCAATATCTCTGTTTGCCAAAACAACAAACCAAGGAGATGTTATAACATAACAGTGCGTATTCAAACAACTCAAGAGATCATGGTTCCATACGTACCAATATGACATGTGTGCCCCCTACCGAATTTAGTGCATGAGTAAGGTGTTGAGCTGAGCTTGCCCCTATACTTTTCAAAGTTGTTCAGAATACGAACAGCGCTATTTGTTCAACTGGCAATCCATTATGTGGTGACAACTTATGAAAAAACTACTTACAACGACCGGGCTTCTTTGCACCGCCATATCAGCGCAGTCTTTTGCAGAAAGCGGCTACACATTAGATCCGAAGCTGTCGAATGTGACATTCGCAACCATTAAGAAGCAGTTCGTTGTTGAACCCGCTTCCATCAAGCCTTCGTCCGGTGGGCTTACCGAAGATGGGAAATTTTCAATCGTATTGGACATGATGAGTATTAGCACAGGAGTGTCTATTCGTGATCAAAGGCTAAACGAGCTGTATTTTGAATCTATGAACTTTCCTGAGGTTGAGATCTCAGGGTCCGTTGAGCCTTCGCTGTTAACAGGTGAACCAAATAATACGACGATAGCAGCGGAAGTCACTCTGCACGGCGTGACCAAAACCATCGCCTTCCCTGTTATGGTCGTACCCTCTGACGGTTTTGTCATGGTGAATTCAACATCCACGGTCATCGTCAATGGCGCAGATTTTGGTATTTCGACCGACAACTTAAACAAACTTTCAGCAACGGTAGGCGGATTAGCGCTTTCCGATAAGGTGCCACTCAACTTCAACTTAATGTTCGATAAATAAAGGTCGATTACAGAGTGAGTTAACACGAGCCCTAACACTCATCAGGTAATCACAACGTTACCTGATGAGTGGGCGTAACTCCAAACCTCACACACTCCCCCTCGAACGTTCAATCTACCACTCGGAAGCGGCGTTAATGTCGTCGGTGTCACATGTCGTTACATAGCATGACCCCTTTAGGCTTTACATCTCAGTCGAGGTAAACAACAATCACTGAGAATAAATCCATAACACAATGTATTTAGATATTATGAGTAACACTGAAAACAAAAAATCGAGTCCTCTTTTTGAAGTCGTATTTAACGTCCTTCTTCCATCATTTATCCTAATGAAGTTCAGCGGAGAAGAGCACCTCGGAACTGGCTTAGCACTGCTTGTCGCACTCGCCTTCCCTATTGCTTACGGTGGCATGGAGTTAATCCGTAACAAGAAATTTAACTTCATCGCTGCACTTGGCTTTGTCAGCGTGTTACTAACTGGTGGTATTGGTTTCTTCGAACTAGACACGCGTTGGTTAGCTCTAAAAGAAGCCTTAATCCCTGGCTTAATTGGCCTAGCGGTACTTGGCTCTACCTTTACTCGCTACCCATTCATCCAAAAAGTGATTTTCACGCCTGCATTGCTGAACATTGCTCTAATTGAAGAGCGTTTAAAGCAATTCGGAAACCAAGCTAAGTTTGATCGTTGCCTAATGACGTCTAACTACATGTTCGCTAGCACGTTCGCATTCTCTTCCGCGATGAACTATTTCCTGGCGACTTGGATTGTTACTAGCCCTGCTGGTACAGCAGCGTTCAATGAAGAACTCGGTAAATTGACTCTATATAGCTACCCTGCGATTGCGATTCCAAGCTTACTAATGATGTTAGGTATTTTTTACTACATCTGGCGCCAAGTTCGTGACATGACCTCACTAGAGACAGAGCAAATTTTCGTCACCAATAAATAAGCTCACTCAGAGCAGCTCAACCTGAATACCTTAAGCCCAGCAATTCGCTGGGCTTTGCTTTATCTATCATCAAGTAAAACGAATAACTCAGGTTGCAGATAATTGGCACGATGATGACTCACCCATTCCCTCCAACTCTAAAATTCCTGATAGCTCTTTTACTATTCGTATTTAAAACGCTAAAAATCAACAACTTGTATTAGGCTTTTAATTGATGGTTTTCTAAACGATCTTGTTGGTTACTTAACAAAGCCCTACCCAATCACTGACAATATCGTACTTGGTGTTGATAAGATCACTCAAGCTAGGTGCCAAAGGTAGACACCAGCCTTACTCACTAAGGAATCAAGAATATGAACAAATCTCAATTAGTTGAACACATCGCTACATCTGCAGACATTTCAAAAGAACAAGCGGGTAACGCGCTAAATGCACTTGTAGAAGGTATTTCAACAACGCTTGCTAACGGTGATGAAGTAGCGATCCTTGGATTTGGTAGCTTCAAAGTAAACACTCGTGCCGCTCGCACGGGTCGTAACCCACGTACAGGCGAAGAAATTCAAATCGCTGCATCTAAAACACCAGCATTCAAAGCCAGTAAAGCGCTAAAAGAGTCGTGCAACCTTTAAGCTAGCGCCCTAAAACGCAGAACTATAAGGAAAATGACGATGACTACGCCAAAGGAAAAAGCCAAAAGCAGTCGCGTTAAAAAAGCAGGTAAATCAACAGAAAACCAAGCACCTAAAACTCGACAACGTATTGAAGAGCTTCTAGAAGAGCGTGAACTGGCCAAACTGTTAGAGCTTTAATTTAGCCCTGCGTTGATAACAAGCGATAGATAAACAATGCCACTGCATCTTTGCAGTGGCATTTTTGTTTAACCAGCAAGTACCCGTGAACTAGCCGTTTCTATCTGCGCAAAATACACACACTAAGTAATTGTTCCGATTACATTGTCATACATACCCATACATACCTAAATTTCACTTTTCATTATCATCGCAGCCTTGATGTTTATGAGTGTAAAGAACGTAAAACCCAACGCGGATGTGTTCGGGGGATGCTTCTTCTTTTGAGGTGATTATGAATGTAGTTCGTATGGGAATTGACGCTAATGTCCATAAAAACAAGGGCAAGTACAAAGCGATAGCTAAGTTTACAATTCGAGCATTGTTTTATTACTCAGATACGAAAAGAATGAATGAGAATTTCAACTCTGATGAGAGAAAACTCTTATTTAAAAAGCAACCGAATTTCCTATCTAAGTTTGTCACACCCTACCTATGTAATGGCTTTAGCAAAAAGCAGAAAATTGAAATTTTATCAAAGCATTACGACTGGTTTGAAAATACGTTCAACACTCCAGCTCGACACAATATTTACAACGAAAGAATCAACCTTTTAGAGCTAGAAATTGGTGAACAAACTTACTTACTGAATCTCAGTTTTGAGCGCAATTCAAGAAAAGAAGGCGAGCTCACGCTGTCGCTGACTGATTCACAATTGAATAAGATGTACACCCTGTCATTCTCTGTCTTCAACAATGATATCTACATCGGTGGTGTTCAAGGGGGTGCCAATGATAACGGGTTCAGCCGAGCGTTTACCAAAGCGTTGCACGGCTTAAGACCTAAGTCATTTATCGTTGAAACACTAAGACTAATGGCCTCCGACCTGGGTATAACCCACATTTACGCAGTCAACGAAGCGAGCCATGTGTCAAACTCATTCCGCTATGGAAAGAAAAGCAAAGACATCAACCTAAAATATGATGAGCTTTGGGAAGAGCATAACGGAGCACAACATAACAAGTGCTTTTACGTGTTGCCTTTACGCGCAACAAGAAAGGATCTTGAGCCGCTTAAACGCCAAAAACGAAAGCTATACCGCCAACGTTACGCTTGGCTGGACCAATATGAAGAAGATCTCAGAGCCGCTATTAACCCTCACCTGCAAGCTCCTATCACCTTGACGGTTGAGCTAGCCAAAGCAAGCTAATGAGTTGAGGTTAACATCGCCAACCGAAAGGTTTTCGCACCAATGACAAGCGTTTATAGGTTCTTATTCGTATGAGTCTATAAACGCTTCGATCAAGCACAGTTCCTACACCTAACTACTCCCACTTCCAAAAACGGAATTTTAGCTTACCGGCTATAGGCTGATATCGCGTTGACGATGCTGTTTGAGAAGCGCATGCTTTTATTTCGAGCAGAGTCGTTCTTGGCCGTTTTGATAAGCGAACCGATAAGAAAGTGCTCTGTGTAACGTGTCTAATTGAGTGGCGAGTCAGATGAATAAAGTTGTTATGTTTGTAATGGGGATGCTTTTTACCAGCCGTTTGTTTGCCAGTATCGCCCCCCATGTTAAGCAATTAGAGCATGATGCGCCTATCCTACTCCGCTCTGCATTGATCGTTTTTGTAGCCGCTTATGTCATTTGGACAGGTGTTAAACATTACAAAAAACGCAAAACCTCAGCGCTGGAATCAGAGCAGACTAACAGCTAATACTTCACGCTATGCATCGCTGTCTCGGTTAGTTGTCTGCAAAATACTCGACTAAGATTTTACGCCACTTGCGAGACTCTCGAATTTGCAACAGAGCGCGGTTAATCTCTTCTTCGTAAGGGTTATTTTCCGTAATGATAAAACCGTAGTTCTGTTTCTCTAGCTGATACGGTAACACCTCTAAACCTTCAAATTGGCCACTCATTCTGCCATTCCCAATCATATATTTAAGCACTACATCATCCGCTACAATGGCGTCGACTTCTCCTTCTTCTAGAGCAGCCAAAAGCCTTGGCATATCAACATAGTTCTCATGTCTGATACCAAAGCTGGTCAATAGCAGAGAGGATGTCGTCGCGACCTTGGCGCCTACTTTGACATTCGCTAGATCATTAATACCTTTGATCTGAGAAGATCCTTGGCTGAGTGTAAGTTTACTCGCTAACACAGCAGTAATACTGGCAATGAAAAGCATACTGAATACGCCAATAAACACCGTAGCAATCCGCCCCGTTAAACTCTTAAATTCAAAGTAATTAAATGGGCCTCGAGTAATGAAAAGTAAACCAAGGATAAAGCTCTCTAGCCAGCGTCCAGTTCGGCTTTTCATCGAATAGAGCTTCTGGTTTTCACCGTGTTCAAGCATATAGAAAAATGCGCCGATGACACCTGCGATAAATACAACCACACCGATGATCAACCACAAGGCTGGGTTGAAGAATATCGAGTGTAAAGTTTCAAGATAGCCTTTCTTTTTGACTGCGATAGCAAGGTGCGTTTCGTAAAATGAATGGGAAAAATCAGCAAAAATCTCTCGCTCTGGAGTGATTGAAATGCAAGACACACCTATGTCTATTTGTTCCGATTCAATAGCGCTAAGCAACTCATCGAGTGGATGGTTTTCTATCGTAAACTCAACATCCATATCCCTGGCGATCTTTTCCCACAGCTCAATACTGAGGCCATCCCACTCATTATCCATCGAACCAATAACAAAAGGAGGACAAGGGTAAACGCCAACTTTAAGTGGTGCTGATGAAGTCATTGAGCTAAAGAAAGGGAGAAGTAAGAGAGAAAAAACGGCACAAAATCTAAGTGCCAATTTGAAGAAATTTTGCATCAGCAGCCCTCCAGAATGGGCAGCGATGGATTGAATCGAAGATGAAGGCTCATCAACTGAAAACGCACAAGTGAGATCAGAAGTGAAGATATTTTATGATGAGTTCAGTGCTGCCCTAGCTTTAAAAGTTGTTACTTTAACTATAGAGAACCCTATTTATTCTGCAAAACATTGGAGCTCGGCCTAATACATAAACTGACTTTGTATCGATGAACCTTTCAGACCGCTAAGATAGAAGAAACACTATCCTAGGGCACTTCAAAACGTGCACTTACCGCTAGGTGGTCAGATAAATCCCACACACCCCACATATCATCGTCAAAACTGCGTAACACTTCAATTTTGCTGGAACTCGCCATCACGCTGCTATTATTTGAATACAACAGATAGTCCAATCGTTCTTGGGCTGATTGATCACTATCGGATAGGTTTTGATTCACAAGCGGATCGTAACTATAGGTCAATGCCCCCTTTAAAGAAGGCTCTTGCAAATCCAATACTCTTAGCATTTGAGTGAAATCGAGCGGAAACTTGTGCTTGGCGATATTGAAATCACCACCGAAGATAACAGGCTCGTCCTCCGGTAAACCTAACCGTTCCACAAAGGCGAGTATTTCACCGACCTGCAGCATTCGTATATTTCGATGTTCGCGGGAATTCCAAGAGCCAAGATGCAGGTTAAACAGATGATAAGGGCGGCTATCTTTTATTATCTTGGTATAGAGAACACCTTTATCTGCCGCACAATCGGTTCCCCGACAGTTATCAAAGACATGTTGTGCCTGTTCAACAATGGGATATTTACTATAAGTAATAACACCGCCATCGTAGGTATTACTGCCACCACCATCGAGTTTATGACTGACATACTGAAAGTGGCGCTGCATGTCCGCATTTAAACGTAGTTCATTTTCTCGCCTGAACACCTCCTGCATAAAAACCACGTCATGATTCTTGACCGCTTCAGCAATTCGTATATCTCTATCATTCATATACTCTCCAATATAAGGGAGCAGCCATACGTTGTAAGTCAGTATATTGATGCTATTCGCATCAGATAATGGAGCCGTTGGTTCTTCACTTATAACAAACGTTATATCATCATATCCACCGGTGTAATCAGCCTTATAATAGTATCGGTACCCCCCTTTATTGTTCCCGTGAATTGCTCGATCACTGTATAAGTCACCGATATGTGTGGTTTCAGGATCGACAAGGGTAAAAGACATATCTGACCCCCACGCTGTTCCTTTTAGCCTGACTACAGGAGTGAGATATTCGTAGCCTAAAAATATAAAAAAGTAGTAGTCTTTGCCTGCTTTTATACCACCATATCGACTCAGGTTAGCAACCTCAGCATAGCTATAAGGCCTAATATGGTTGACGCCGGTTGAGGTGATAACTTGCTCATCTCCGGATATAAATAAGCTAAGATCCTCACGGGTGTTATTCAAAATACGTATGTTCGTCTCTGCTTTGATAACGCTACAGAAAAACAACAAACATAATAATGTCGCACTTATCAATTTGGTGATCATCACTTCAGGCACTCTTTTGTTTGTCGCACTCCTAAAATTATTAGAGCTTAGTTTCATATCAAATACAAAATAGAGATAATGCAACACTGAGTAATTTGATGACTTTGAGTATGGGAGGCTCATAAAAAATAATGATCGACACTTGCTGTACATTATTACAAGTGAATTGATGATTTACACAAATTTGATGTGAACAGCACCACCAGTTGTTATAGTATAACATTACATCAGTTAACTATTATGTCCCATGAAACCGCTATTTAGTCTAATCAAGGTGCTCAGGTGCCTCTCCTCACGATATTTATGTCGTTTCCCAACGCGATTACGCTCTGTTAAGCATTTACCTCTTTGGTTAGCGATGCTGACTTTTGCTCCGAACCTGCATGCACACCCCCACTCTTGGATCGAAATGAAAACTCATATAGAGGGTGAGAATGGCATGATCACCGGTTTTTCAATGGAGTGGTCTTTTGACGCAATGACCTCTATGTATATGCTGGATGGCGAAGACGTTTCTCCAGAAAAAGAGGAAGAAACGTTCAAGAACCTTGCGGCCTCAGTGATCGAAAACATGATGTATGAACATTACTTTACTTATTTCTACAATGGTGAGGAGCCAATTAAATATCAGGTTGCTGAACATGCCAAATTCGAGCGTGATAAAGCCAAAATGGTTCTCACGTTCGACCTACCACTTTCAAAGCCAAAGCCAGTAACACGTGATTCGCTTCGTATGTTGATTTTTGATCCGAGCTATTTTGTCGATATGTCGTGGATCGCTAATGACGATGTGGCGTTATCTCCAGAGCTCGCAAGACAATGTAAGTTAGAAATTATCGAGCCGAACCCAACGCCTGAGCAAATGAGTTATGCGATGTCGTTACCTGCCGATGCCGACCCAGACAACACATTAGGTCAGCTATTCACTCAGTCGGTCGAGCTTCATTGTGCAGCGGTTCCTGGTTCTTAACCAAGGCGTTTTATTTTTACGATTAGGCGTTTCGACAATTAAGCGTCTGTGCTCGTTCAGTCTCTCTAATCATCAAGAAAAAGATTTCTGATAAAGGTGCATTTAATGCAGAAAAATCAAACAAAATACTACCTTACAGGTGTCCTTGCCTTCACACTCGTTGCCGTCGGTGCATACCAACTGTGGGTTATGTGGCCATCATTGGTGATATCCAGCATTCAATGGCAAAGAGAAGTTAATTCAGAACTTGCCGACCTCCTCTATGATGCGAAGTCTAACCCTTGGGGCGCAGGTAGCTACCTTATCGGGGTCAGCTTTATCTACGGTATGCTTCACTCACTTGGACCAGGACACGGCAAAGTCATCGTTTCGACCTACTTAGCTACTCACCCAACAAAAGCAAAAGCCAGTTTAGTGCTAACGGTTGTTTCTGCATTTTTACAAGCATTAGTCGCAATATTATTAGCAAGCGTGTTGCTATGGGGCTTTAGCGCTTCTATGCGAATGGTGAATGACAAAGCCAATATGTTTGTCTCGTTGAGTTTCGCGTTAGTCGCGGTAGTGGGTGCATTGATCTGTTGGAAGGCTCTTAAAAACATCTACACCACAATGCGTACACCAAAATTGAAAGTGAAAGCGATCACCACCTTAGCTGCCGATACGTCTTCGCCAATTTCAGTCCAATCATCAATGGCCCTTCGCTCATCAGTACCTGCTGGTTCAATGATGTTGAAGCCATCTAACGCATTACAAAGTGCTGAACACGCTCACACAGATCATTCTCAAACGGATTGTGGATGCGGCCACCAGCATGTTGCCGATGCAGACGCTATAAACAAAGCTTCAACACTTCGTGAATATGCAGGAATCATCGTTACGATTGGCGTAAGGCCATGTACAGGTGCGATTATGGTTCTGCTTTTCGCAAACATGGTTGGCTTATATTGGATGGGCGTTGTCAGTGCCTTTGCCATGGCGATAGGTACCGCGTTCACAACCTCGACGATTGCAATCATGACACTAACAGGCAAAAACTTGGTAAAACGCTATTTGGCTGCAGGTAACAAGAATAACAGTGCGTCACTGAAAGCTGCAGGTCATTACTTACAACTGTTTGGTGGTGTTTTACTTGTCTTAATTGGCTTGTTGCTAATGAGTGGACAAGAGAGCGGTATGTCGCCGGTGTTTACTATGTAACTGTAGGGACGCTCTAACACTGCTAGCAACTACATAACACTTCCCCAGACTAAAGACCTCTTAGCCAGAGGTCTTTTTACTTCGCTGACATAAACACCCTTTAATTTTTTTCAAACGTTGCATAGCTAATAGTATGAATTCCGTTTTCATTATCATCGATTTACAAAACAGAGCCAAAATCTCTAAATAAAAGCGGTGAGAAGCGATACAATAATCAAGTTGCGAAATTGCTGCGTGGGACACCTGCCCACTGAAAGTCCATTTACAGAGAACCTTAAAGTAGTCATACATGTCTAAAGATTCCGGTTTCACCACAGAGTACACCCTCGACAAAGCTTTCTTTGCTGAGTGCTATGACCAAACGAGCGTCCCGACTCAATTCCCAAAAGCGTATTTGAAGGCGTTTTTGTTTCTTCTTTTTGGTTGGGTTCTACTTGAGTTTGAACTATTACCGAGCGGCTACGTTGGTTGGTTCTTCATTGTATTGAGTGTTATCGAAGCGTTCAGCGTATATTGCAAACGAACCTGGTGGTTGTGGCGACAAAGAATCAGCTCTGGCGCTGGCAGCAAAGTGGTATTTAAAGGTGATTTAGATGGCGTGAGTTACAAAAACTATAAGACCACCAACACGATCAAGTGGAACCAGATCGACGAGCTTGAGGAGACTGACCTTGGCTTTATCATTCATATTGGGAAGCAACGCCAATACGTGAGCAAATCGTGCCTAAGTGATGACGCGATTACTTTCATGGTTGAGCAACATAAAGCATCAAAAGCTAACTAACATAAGTGTATTAAGACCTCTCAGAGTTGAGGTCTTAATATTTTCTAGCCTTACAAAACAGATTCCTACCGCACTCAGCTTAACCCAATGTTCTAATTCTTAAAAACCCCATGTACAGCTCTACTGCCTGTTTTTAGCGTGAGTTCATCTAGATGATTCAGCACCGCTTATACCTATTGAATTGAACTCAAACTTTCCCCTGCTTTTTGCACAATTGCATCAAGTGCACCACACTTGAAATAATCAATTTTTGATTAATACTTGGCCTTGGGCACGCCCAATTTAAACAAAACAATTAAGAGAAGTTGAAATGTTTAAGCAGATGATATTAAGCATTGCCTTGATGGGACTCACAGCACCATTACACGCCGCTCAATTGGTCGATCTAGTTAATCCAGAGTTTCAGATACCCTGTAAAGATGGCCCCGATGATATGGTCACCGGAATGCCAGGCCTAATTTCTGAGCTGTCCGATGTAAAATGTACGACCTACGGTCAAATACTTACAGCGCCAGAAGGCTTCATATGGAAGATTGCTGGTACCCATAACGGAGCCATGAGCCTTTTGGCTCAAAACGGCGTCGATGAGATCAACGAAGTTGGAAATAAAGCTTACTTTATCTCTATCGAGGGGAAGCAACTTAGTTATGATGAAATAGTGAATGTATTTGATACAAAACTAAGCGACGTTTTATTGCAAAAGACTAAAGAGCAGATCTTAGCTCAACAGGCAGAACTGATTGAAATAACGGCTATAAATAATAAAAATTTAACACAAAACGTTTATATATTCATGATAAAAAAATACACTTTGGGGTTTGTTTGCACACCAAAGTGTATCAAGTGGGCATTTACCATTGAGGATTCACCTCTATAGACGGCTGCCAAATAACCTTATATTAATAGTGATATATCGAAACTTTATAGTTAATATTTTCCGTAAGGGAAATAATCTAACCTAATGCTGATTATTCTATGAAGAGTTACTAACGTACACCACATATCTTTGCAGATAAAATAGGTAATATGTATTTTTTCACTCACAATATGCTTAGTGTTGAACAATTATTTCTCAAAAATGAGAATGGACAACGTGGAATCAGCAGCAAATCTTAAGTGAAAGATTAAAATTATGCTTTATACTGACGTTTATGTATTCCTACCGAAACACTTGGGTACCCCAATCTCGTTAAATGCTCTTCTCTTTAAACAAAAAAGACTCAATTAACTAGGCCTTCTATGTTTGCAAACAAAAAAACTAGCCCAACAACGCTAGTATTTCTTTCTTTTATACCTTGTGTTCTAGCGCTCACGCTTTTGTATCTAAACTTTGGCCGCTATCTCGATGAACAAGCGAACCAGAAAGCATTGAGCATCGTTCAAAAGGTAGATGAGATTCTTGAGTTTGGTGAAGAGACCAACACGAGTGCTTTAAAGCTATTGCTAAACTCTAATGCCTGTGAAGATGAAGCCCTAGCCCTTAGACATCTGGTAGCAACCATACCTTACGTACGAAGTGCCAATCTAGCGAAAGACAATGTTATCTTCTGCACCTCTATTTGGGGTGAAGGCAATTCCAAATATGATCCTACCGCATACACTTCAGGACAATTACTGCTGCTTAATGGAAGTAAAGTTGATACTTCTCACCCTCTTATCGTGGTGAGGTCAACGTTGGATGATCACGCAGCATTAAGTGGGATTGATAGCCTTTACCTAAGAGAGTCGCTCACTTCAGGCAGCAAGTTGCGGTCATTTATTGCAGTCGGTGATAAGTGGCTTGATAGTAAAGAGTTGACCGTAAAGACAAACCCAGTAGAAAAACTCATTTCTTGGCATCAAGTATCATCAAAACAGTTTCCTTATAGCGCACATGCAGGTTTTGCTTACCCAAACATGCTGACGGCATTCTGGGCTAAAGATAAGCAATACATTGTAGCCATCATACTGCTGCAAACTCTGTTTGCCCTTTATCTTATATGGCTATCAAGGCGTCCCTCTAATCTATACCTCGAAATTGAACGTGCAATGGAGAGAAAAGAGTTTGTCCCATACGCTCAGCCGATTGTGAATAGTAAAACTCGTGCAATACAAGGCATAGAGATTCTATTGAGGTGGAAACACCCAGTACAAGGTATCGTGAGACCAGATCTGTTCATTCCTAAGGCTGAAACCTCTGGTCTTATTGTACCTATGACACACCAATTGATGCGGCTCACAGCTATGCAAATTAAGCCTTTCATAGACAAGCTACCTAGTGGTTTCCATGTGGGTATAAACATCTCACCCCAGCACTGTTCGAAAGGCACATTGCTAGAGGCGTGTCAGGAATTTATCGATATTATTGACTGTGACGACGTTACTCTAGTTCTAGAACTCACAGAAAGAGAAGCGCTAAACTACTGCGATTTAACCGATGATATTTTCGGGAAAATCAAAGCGCTCGGATGCAAGATAGCAATAGATGACTTTGGTACGGGTCACTCCTCTTTGGTTAACTTACAAAAAGTAGACCTCGACTACCTAAAGATTGACCAAACCTTTGTCCGAGACATTGGCGTTGACACAATCACAGGCCACCTACTTCAACACATGATCACCTTATCGCACGATTTATCTCTAGATGTCATCGCTGAAGGCGTCGAAACAGAGCAACAAGCAGATTATTTAAGAGAGCGAAGCGTCAACTACCTACAGGGCTTCTTGTTCGCTAAACCGATTCCACTTGAAGAGTTTTTGAAGAACCAAACAAGCCGTTGAAAATAGGCAAACAAAGCAAGCTGAGAGCATTTGTCTTTTGCTCTCAGCTTCTAAAAGATGCATCAACCTCTAAGTAACTCAATAAATCTCGCCGGGCTTCTTCCTGTCATCATCTTAAACATGTGAATAAATGATGATGGGGAGTCATAACCTAGCTCAGAGGAAATCCCGCTAACACTTTTACCCTTTAGCATTTCGTCAATAGCGACATGAACGACGAGCTGACTTTTCCATTGTCGATAACTCAAGTTAGTGTCAATACGTATAATTCTTGACAATGTGCTTTCTGAAACGTTTGAAAGCAATGCAAACTCTCGCTTGTCCATACTACATATTGACTTAATTCCTACCGAAGATATGCATTGAAGCACGCGTCTATCATGAGGCATAGGAGCGCTAGTAAACAGCCGTCTAGCGCTTTTCAGACGGTGAAAGACCAAATCAACGAGTAACTTTTGGCCACCCTCATCATTACTTGTTGGAGTTCTTTCCATCTCAATTAACAGCGATTTTAAGAAAGAATTGATCTCCACAAGCTGAGCTTTGACTGAGCAAAAATCAAAGATCTCTGAAGGCATGTAAAGGCTAACAAGTTCTACGTTGCTCAACGTTCCTACCGAATGTCTAACGCCAGCCGGAATCAATACTCCCTGCTGAGGAGACACAAGCATCCTCTCCTTGGATCTGTCTAAATACAAAAACAACGCACCTTCTTTCGCATAAAGCAACTGAACCCATGCATGGCTGTGTGCCTCAACATTTGCCCCTTTGGGAATTGAACGAGCGACCACTTTGCATTCGCTACACAAGTTTTCAAATGACTCTTTCGAAGGTGGGTAGGTTGAAATCATTGTTGATAAATATTCTCTATTCATTGACATATATTCGATACCGCCTCCATGAGTTGCTCCACTAATCTAGGCGCTACCAGAACCGAACTTGCATTACATTACCATATAAAACAATAAGATAAACAATCAACCTAATCACATTGACTCCTATCTTATTTGGGAAAACACCTAAATCAGAGTGGTTCCGGACTATTTGTCACTCAAACGAAAAACCGTTTAAAGGAAAATATTGTGAGTACACATACCTCAAAAACAAAAATCACAACCGCTAAGATAAAAAGCATGAAAGGAAAAGGGCGAATAGTGTCACTCACTGCCTATACAAAAAACATAACGCAACTAATGGATCCTTATGTCGATCTTATTATTGTTGGTGACTCGCTAGGCATGGTGGCTTTTGGCTTTGACTCTACATTGCCAGTTACCATAGAAATGATGATTTCCCACGGTTCAGCCGTAGTCCGTGGTGCCGAAACATCTTGCGTAATAGTAGATATGCCCTTTGGCAGCTACCAGGAATCGAAACAATTAGCTTATAAAAATGCAGCCAAAGTTATGGCTCAGACAGGTGCCCAAGGTATCAAAATCGAAGGTGGCCCCGAAATGCTCGAAACAGTGGAGTTTCTAATTCAAAGAGGTATACCGGTAATGCCTCATATTGGCCTATGCCCTCAATACGCCAACGTATTAGGTGGTTTTAAGGTTCAAGGAAAAACACAACACCAAAGGGACTACCTCATCGAAACAGCACGAAAATTCGAAAAAGTTGGAGCCTTTTCATTACTTGTTGAAGGCGTCGATGAGCTTACAGCTCGAGAAATCACCCGATCTGTATCGATCCCGACTATTGGTATCGGAGCTTCACCCGAATGTGATGGTCAGGTGTTAGTGACCGAAGACATGCTTGGTTTATTCACTGAATATACACCTAAGTTTGTCAAAAAATACATCGACCTAAGCCAGCTGATCAAAACATCATTTAGTGAATATGAACAAGAAGTGAGAAATAGGGCATTCCCTACTCGTGAGCATTGCTTCGATTAATTTGCCTGTTCATTGACACTCTGGGTGCGGAAAATATCAGCGCTAGATCAAACAAAACGTGCGTATATCGGGTATTTCCTGTTCAAATATCACACTTTCTCAATTACAAATTTGCAACATCTACAACATAATGTTCATATTCAACCGTCTGCATAACCTTGTAGAATATCTTTACTATGAAATAAGGGCTTTTCATTTGTAATGATTCTTCTCGTTTGTATTTGCCACCCTTCGGGGTGGCTTTTTTTTATTAAAGCCTTAGGCCGTTTTCATGTCTTCGCACGTACTCACACCGAGCTAACTCGACGAATTTATCAATAAAAACTCTTATCTATTAATACTTTACACACCATCAAACTATCTAATACCCTATCCACCGAACCAACAAATGAGGACCTATCATGTTAAAGTGGACCATATTATTTCTACTACTCAGCACAACATCTTACGCGGTGGCTTCACTAGATCCATTGGGCAATGGAAATATTCTTTAGTATTTCAGGGCTCACTTAACTAATTGATTCCATTATAGAGATACATAAAAATTTGGAATAAACAAAAATAGATAAAGAATTATAATTAAATAGAATGATTTAAGAAGCACGCTCTGCTCCCTACCCACCGAATATCCACCCAATAAGCACGTAGATTATTTAATCACCACACTTTCAATATGTACAATGGCATTTATAGCGATAAATTCCAGATTATATCCCCAGTATATAATATAGTCATTTGAACATGCCGCTAGATTTTAAGAGCTTATTAAAAGTACGACCATATGCTGCGTCAAAAAAAACAATAAGCGACAAATGGCTGACTAAATACATCAGAATAATTAAATCATGCTATAGCTATACATCGAATATATGCTGCTAGTTACTTAGAAATAGTCATTCAACCAATCATTTATAAAATATTAGTTTGCACAGCTGGCAACACAATAAAAATAACTATAATCGCGCAACTCTTTAACAAGGCTACAAAGGCATTTAAACAAAGCGTCCTAACTTACTCGTATTCATCCCAATATGTGAATACACAATGATTCCGCTCAGAATCATTGACCGTACACAACAAAAACACCTGATTCCAATGTTGGTTTCAGATAAAAAATAAAGTGGCAGTTAAGTTAGAGAGAAGCATCAATCCCACAATCAAAAACACAAGTCAGCTCATGCAAAACAAGAACATTAAGAAATACACTATTTCAATCGCAGCAATGCTATCTATGGCCCTTACCGGGTGTGGTGGCGGCTCAAGCAGTGGAGGCTCGAATGGCGGAGGTTCAAACGGTAATGGCTCAATTGATCCAGCACCGCTTGTTAAGCTTCCGGCCCTCAAATCACTGAATATTCCCCAAACCAACTTTCAGACAATTAAGCCTTCCAATTTTGATATTGAGCCCGCAAGCAATACGGCATTAAATACGATGGCGTACAAAAATTTACAAGGTGACGAGCGCATATTCGAAGTTGCCTTCCAGCCATGCGAACAATGTGACGAAGCGGTTATGCCAACGGTTACACGTGTATTCGATATCAACCAGAAGTACACCATGTTTAACATGGACAACTCAACGGTCGCTTGGAAAGGTAAAACATATCATGGCAATTACCCTGTCATCATGGACAAAGAAAGTGGTCAGCTTTATCCCATCGTGATTGACGGTAAGGTATCGGAATTTGATGCTGAGTTACAAAACGAGAGCCCATTTCTTAGCCAACAGAAACAAGGTGACTTAGCACCAAATGAGACGCTATATAGCTTTGACATTACAGATGACGAGCATTGGCACACAAGAGGAATCTACAAAGCAGTGCTAGAAGATAATGCCTTTGTCTTCAAAACGTTAAAAAGTCGTGCGTATGCCGATGAACGAGACATACAGATAGACGCACAAGGTAATATTCTCGTCGACTACCAAGATCCACCAGAAGATCATGCTGTGAATTATAATCACTATGCCTATATCAAATCTTCAGATGAATATCAGGAACTAGACTATCAAGATACGAATTCACGTTATGATTCCTTGAGAGTGGTTGATGGCAAACTAACAGGGATCGACCGTGCACAGCCAAACTACTTTTCATTTGTCACGCCAGTTGGAGACAAGCTAGTCTCGACGCAAAGCCAATACGACATTACTGGCTCTGAAGGGAATACCGTTAATACAAGTAAGCGCAGCCCACAAATTAATGGTTATGACATGAATATTGGATGCGTAGTGAATAAGCTCAATGAGAATAGCTACGACTACGTTGGAGAAAGTGCGCTGATAGACAAAAGTCGCCCCTACTCTTCATTCGATGCATTGAGAGCCTCGCAACATACCCTGTTTTGCGTCGATTACAATGAATCTTGGGTTAAGGAAGGGGTAACAGTCAAAGTATCGGCATTCGATACTGAGACTCAAACATTCTATGACTTTGATACTGGCATAGAGCTTAACAAAGACTTTTACGCACCAGACGTTGATAAATTAACCGCTATCGATGGCGCTGTCGTACAATCTGATCAAACGGTCATGTTGTACATGAATCGAATCAATAGTGATGAGATCGTAGAGTTTTACATCAACCCAATTTTACAGACGTTTGAGCAAAGAACGAATGATGGTTTTATCTCTCCAACGGGGTTCGCTTCTTTAAGCCACTAAGGTTGAATGCTTTCCTCCACTATTTTAAGGGAGCCGCTCTCTTAAACCTACCTCACATCATGCCTGCTCATCCAGCAGGCATTTTTGTACTAATCAAAACTAACGGGCGCATGGCGATTCAGGAGCTTAGGAGGAAAGAGTACCAGACAACATAGCTGAACAATTTGTAGAAAATGGTAAGCTAATTAGTATCTTGTATGACTGGGCATTTAAACCTTCGGATCTACACGCGCTCTATCCACACCATAGACGCGCATATCCAAGGTAAAAGCCCTGCTTGATTATCTTGAAATGACCGGACGCCAATAATGAACACCATTTACCAAATCAGTGACTGCCACCTCTCCGATGAATTCAGCTATGGAAATCTACGTCGAGCTCTTGAATACGTCAATAACGATCAAGAATGCGAAGTTATTTTCCTAACAGGTGACATTTGCTGTAAACCCCAACCCGGTGACTATGTTCACTTAGAAACGTTCGTTCGACACCTTACCAACAAATCTATTTATGCGATTGCAGGCAACCATGATGACTCTCGCTTAATGCGTGAAGAGCTTAAAGGTTCGACGATCTGCGTAACCGATAGAGCCACCATTTGTGGTCGTGAATTTCTATTTCTCGATTCTAGTCTCAAACCCAAAGACAGCGTTCATCCACTCGGTTCAGGACGTATCGATAATCGAGGTCTGGCCAAATTAAAAAAACAGCTGAGAAAAGCCAGCCATCCTATCATTGTTATTCACCACCCCATAATCCCTGTCGGTGCCGATTGGATGAAAGCAATCCGCCTTGAGAACGATTTTTCCATAATGAAAGTGCTTCAGAAATATAGAGTGAGAGAAGTCATTTGTGGTCATGGGCATGATCAAATAACAACGACACAACACGGCATGACCCAGTATATGGCACCTTCTACAGCTTACGGGTTCGACCACTCTATTGAGGAGTACAATCGCAGTGATAAAATTGGATTAAGTAAGATATCCGTATCGCAACACTCATTTGATTATCTGGCTATCTACCTTTGAATATGCGTATTTAGGCCAGTGCGCTACCGCTAACTGGCAAGCCACTCATCTAACACGGAGATGAATTTAGGATTTATGAGATAACCAGTAGAAGCGTGCGGGTTGCTTTGCCCGTCACACACATTGAGATTGTAAATTGGATAAATGTCTTTCATTCCACCATTAATCAAACCCAGTGTAAGCATCTCTTGAAAGTCATTTTTGATTTTGCTGTCGTGAGAGATAAAGTCATCTTCAGCCGACAAGTTCACCCACTTATGAATATTCAAAGGGTACTTTTTCATGCCCTCTAAACGGCTCCCTTTCAAGCGCTCTTTCACACTCTCATCACCTAAAGGTGAACCTAACGTAACCAGAAGATCAATCTTCTTTTTGGCGCCGTAATCATTTCGGTACTCACTGTAATGGGAGAGTTTCCATAACACGTCATAACTGATCATTGTGCCAAGGCTATGTGCGACGATCATCACCTCATCTTGGTTATCTAACGCCTCTCTCAGCTCCACCATTAATCGATACCTTACGTCGCTACCAAAGTAAGAGTCTTCATACCAATAATGACTCATATCGGGAGCAACTAATGCTATAAGTGGCTCTGCCATTTTCAAACGACTAAGCACAGAAGAAAAAGTATCCGCGAGCGCCTCTTGCAGGAACCCTGCCTTCGAAACTTCACCATACGTTTTCTTATTAAACTGATGGGACGTGTACCCTTTGAGATCGATCAAAGCCTGTTGTCGGACAAGCGGCTCTTCAGTTGGCTTGTTCAATAATGTGTTTGATAAGTCGCCAAAATACACGAAACGCTTCTCGATATTCTGGAAAGCTTGGAGTGAATCAGAACCTTTACAGTCACGCTGTAATCCATGTTCGATAGCATCGTACCACAATGATTGAAGCGACTCCCTGTCAGGCTTTTGCCCCCGACCGTGGATAAATATAATTTTCTTTGCCATACCTGAAACCTCGTGTTCACTACCGACATTAATCATCGGGCGGCTATTCTCCTGAAAATTAACGAGGATAGAACCGATTAATTTCGCTTCCCTTGTTTTATGCGGCCTACATAACTGAAATGTACCCTCGTTAAACATCAACTTGTCAGTTTTAATGCGTAAATACCCCATACATGAGGGCCTTGAATCACATGGGGAATACTGCCGGGTCAGGGTGCATCAGTGTCCTTTCAAAACAGCCAATTCCTATTCCGACACACTGAGATAGGCTCTAAGATTCGGTTATGTACAATAACCACATATACTAGGGGGTAGTATTTTATACTCAGGGGGAGTATAGTTTTTTTAACACACTATCTCACAAACCACGGCTTAAGAGTTTCCATATGAAAGATGTTAAAGGTGTTTTCCGCAACCTAGATAAGATGCTAAGAAAAACAAACTGGTTCGAGGACGGTTGGGAGATCTATAACCGTGGCGAGTACCTTCAGTTATATAAAGAGACATGGTTCAACCAAAAACAGGGCGGTATCCACTTTGAGACCTTTATCGAAGGGCCTCAAATTAAGCAAAAGGCCTTTCCTATTTGCATGCATGCGGAAGAAGACTGCCCTTCCCAAGCAGAATTTATACGCCAGTTTAAAGCACTAGAGAAAGCTCGCATTGAAAGTTGGAAAGGCTATAAAACTCAAGACAACAGTTACGGGATTTGCCAGAGAACCTTACCCCTAAACTTCAAAAACCTAGAGCAGCGTTTGTTCGAGGAATTCAACCGACTGCGCTCACTTGAAGCCAGTGTAGAGAAAGTACTAGATAGGCTCTAATATGAAAAAACAGAAAAGCCCTTGTATTGATATGTGCGACTTTTCACACAGTAAAGGGTGGTGTTTAGGCTGTGGTAGAACACGAGAAGAGTGTAAGGCTTGGAAATCAATGAAGCCTTACGCTGTTAATGTTCTCAAGAAAGAGCTAGTAAAAAGAAAGGCTCAAATGAACCGCTAAACCAAGCGCTATTTGATGTATGAATCCAATACTTTCAGTACCACTTCCATATCTTCTTCACGCTGAACTTTGTCATCTTCTAGTACCACATGCTCTAGAAGATGACCTTTAATGACCTCCCTCATCAAGCCATTCACTGCGCCACGAATCGCTGCGATTTGCTGCAGTACGTCTTGGCACTGTTGCTCGTCGTTATCGAGCATCTTTTTCAAACCATTGACCTGACCTTGTATTTTACTAACTCGGGCCTTTAGTTTTTTCTGATCTTTGGCGGTATGTGACATAACGTAGGTACTCAAGGTAATTAAAAACAAGCGGTTAACCTGTAATGTAGCACTTTAGCGATACTGGGGGGTAGTTTTTCAGTACCCGCAATACGCTTTCTAAGCAAGAGTAAGGCTCGAATGGCCTACTGCTTTGTTTTCGCACGCTGCTGCAAATGCGTTATAAAGGCGGGAACCTTCTTCGCTATGTGTTTTCTTGAGGCATAAAACGCATACAGAACTAAGTCTGCAGGCTGATATTCGAGTTCTACGATTTCTAGTTCACCAGCTTCAATCTCTTCACAACAAAGTTCAGCTGGTAGTATCGCAAAGCCTAAACCGGCCAATGCTCCAGCCTTAGCAAGCTGACCACTATTAACCTTAAATGCTGATTTGACTCGCTGCGTTACCCATTCACCATTATCGTCTGTAAAAACCCAAGGTGTACCGTTCAGTGCGGTAAAGCTACTGATACAAGGCACGTGTTTTAAATCTGTAATCTGAAACGGTTTTGAGCAGCTTTGAAGTAGTTTAGGTGAGGCAACGACAACACTCGGCCAGCGTTGGATTTCTTTAGCGATCCAGCTGTTGTCTTCTAGCTTTCCTCTATGAAAACTGACAATAACGTCAAAGCCATCGATCAAGTCCTCTTGTGGACTAATGCTAGTATCACAACACAGTGATATCGAAGGGTACTGGTTGCAAAAGGCAATAACAGCTTGAGCTAATTCGGCAGAGTCCGGCACTAAGATGTTTAATTGTCCCTGTACGTCTTGAGAGTGTTGTGTGACCTCTTCTATCGCCTGATTGAGTTTATCCAACAAGGGCTTCGTACGCTGATAAAGATGCTCGCCAGCTTCTGTTGGAGCGATACGACGCGTGCTTCTCACAAACAGTCTTACATCTAGTTGTTGCTCTAACAACGCGATATGTCGGCTAACATTTGAAGTCGGTAAACACAGAAACTCTGCCGCTCTTTTGAAGCTATTGTTCTCATAAATACAATGAAAACTCTTTAGCCATTGCTGATCAATTTTATCCAGCATATCCCCTCTCATACAATCTCATATTATTGGATTATGAAACCCAAAATTGACACTTTATTACCAAAAACAGGCTTATACAATATTCATCACTCGAACGATGGGAATAAAGGTTATCCATGAGCTGGCTAGAAAAACTATTGAATAAGAACAACTTAAAACGTAATCTCAAAGCGTCAATCCCAGAAGGTGTCTGGATCAGCTGCCCTTCTTGTACTCAAACCTTGTACCATATCGCACTCAAGGAAAACCTACAGGTGTGTCCAAAATGTGGGCATCATATGCGCATGACAGCACGTCTTCGCTTAGACACATTTCTCGATAACAGCGAGCGAACGGAGTTAGGCACTCAATATCTACCAATAGATCTGCTCAGTTTTAAAGACAACAAACGCTATACCGAGCGACTGGCCTCTGCACAAAAAAGTACAGGAGAAAAAGATGCACTGGTCGTGATGAAGGGCGAGCTACTTGGAATGCCAGTTGTCGCATGTGCTTTCGAATTTGCTTTTATGGCTGGGTCAATGGGATCCGTTGTAGGCGCTCGATTTGTGGATGCAGTCAATGAAGCAATTGAATCAAACTGCGCACTGGTATGTTTTTCAGCCTGCGGGGGAGCGCGCATGCAAGAATCACTCATGGCGTTGATGCAAATGGCGAAAACCAGCGCTGCGCTCAAACGATTGTCTGAAGCTAAACTGCCCTATATCTCGGTACTCACCGACCAAACCTTTGGCGGTGTCTCAGCCAGTTTAGCCATGCTGGGCGATATCAATATCGATGAGCCTAGAGCGAGAATCGGGTTCGCGGGTCGAAGAGTCATTGAACAAACGGTACGGGAAAAGCTACCTGAAGGTTTTCAACAGAGTGAATTCTTACTCGAACATGGTGCTTTAGACATGATTGTAGATAGGCGCAACATGCGTAAAAAAGTGGCAAGACTTATCGCCATGATGACCAACACCACCCATCAAAAGCGTGAGCTGAAAGAGCGAAGGCACTTAATATAGAGCAGCTCTAAGCCCTATTTATTTTTCCACGATTGATTTAACCACTGCCCCACTCGATTACTTATTCGAGGAGGCAGTGTAACCTAACAGCTCAGCATCACTGCGGAGACGAGTACAAGGTCAATTATACCGTGGCACTCTTGTTTTGAAGATATTCAAGGTATTGATTTAAAACCTCTATATCATCAGAACGTTCGAGTGCTTTTGGATGAGTTTTACGAATCGTATCAATGCTATTTTTCACATCCAAATATGATAAAACGGCTTGTTCGGATTCGATGGAAGGTTTGACGTAAGCCTTAGTCCCCTCGAGCACATTACTCAAGTCTAAACGGCTCTCGTTGAACATTTGTTTCATTATCACTGCCGACTTAACCATACCAGAGCGACCATCACCTAACGCACAATGGACTAACACATTCCCTTCGCGTGTACTCAATAAGTCCAGTACCCGATTCGCTAGACCATCGATATCTTCACTTAAAGGCTGTGTAAGGGCTTTGATTGAAAAGAAGTCCTTAATATACGTCGTCTTGTTAGAGATATACTCGATATTGTGACTCGCTAGTTGCTTAGTTAGTGATACGATCTCTCTTGCCGACATCCCAGAATCAAGGGAGATCAATGCCGAGACATTGTTTTGTTTTAGGTTTTCACAAAACGTCATCAGCTGCGCGCCAGTAGAATAGTTTTTATTAGGTCGACCAATCGAACCAATCCTAAGCTCGGGGTGAATGTGTATGTTCTCAACTTTCCCCTTAGTGTTAGTAGACTTTTGAACGATAGCTTTTTTGAATATCGGCTTCTGAACACCTTTTATCTTGTACTTTGCAGGGGTAGATTGGCTAAACTTAGTGCCACTCCAATCTACCTGGGTTGGTACAGTACCGAACTTTTTGATTTTTACTTCAACGGGAATCCCCAGCTTCGCTGCGGCAATAAACCTGTGCTGTCCATCCAGAATATGAATGCGGCCAGTTTGTGGAGAACGCCAACCAGAAATCAGAATCGGTTCATCCGCCTGCCTTACTATAGAGACCTTTTCATCGATAATAGATTGAAAAACTTCAGGCTGAGCTGGCAATGGAATCTGATTGTCCGATACGACTTTTCCAACGGGTCCTTTTCCATTAAAACACCAGTCAAACGTCTCAAGTACAACGTTTCCAGAAGAGGCACCGTAAGCACTATTCACTTTAAAGCTGCCCGCACCACCACTTAAACCCATCGTTTTGATGGTTTCTAAACGTTCACTGGTTTCTTTCAGGAACTTGTACTTTTTAATCGCTCTTATCTTACTTTTTAGATCGCCGATGGCATCGCTCGATATAAATTTAGAACGGCGTATAAATTCGTCAGAGATATCGTTTACAACGCTTCTCATGAAGGCCGTTTTAGATAAACGAATCACTCTAATATTTTTCACTACACAAGCATTTACAACAACAGAGAGGTTAACGTTCAACGCCTTAGCAATCGGGGAAAAAATGGGAATGATGTCTGCTAGAAGTACAATTGAATCAAGAAAAATCGACTCAATATCTTGAATATCTACTTCATAATCAGGATCGTTTATCATCTTCTGCGCGACTTGTAAGAACGGAACCTTGTTGTTTAATGCAGCTTCCATTGAGCTTTCAGTAAACAGAACTTCCTTCATTTCGACCAATTTGTCGCTCAGAGATAACTTAAACTCATTGGCAACCAAATCTTTCAAAAGATAATTCTCTTGGAACTGTTTTTTGGTACCTACCTTTTTAAACGACTGAGCAATCAGGTTAAATTTAAGGAGCGTCGTCTCTTGTACTGCGTCCCACATAAAGTTATCAAATCTATGATTGCGCAGTAAGAAAGGTTTAGGTTGCTCCTGAGTGTCGTCAAAACCTGTTGGAATGTTCAATTTAAAGAAGATAGCGTTTAACGCTTCGTATGATACATCTTTCCAGTTCTCATCCGGTTTAGGCAACACTTCAATCAACTGAGTAACAAGCTCATTATCGGCCCCACCTAGGTAAGTCACTCGGTGATGGAATGCAAATGTGCTGACTAAGAAGTGGCGATGGTTGCTATCTTTAGCGAGAACAATTCTGCCGCTCATACCTAGATGAGTTTGCAGCATCAGCACCGCTGGTTTTATCGCTAAAGATATAGCCTCTGTCGTCGGAGCAGACATAAACAAATTAGCAAACAGAGCAATGAAAGCCTTCACTGAATCATCACAGTTCGGAAATTTCTCTTCGACCAATCGATACGCTTCAGCAATACCCTCTGCTTTACCAACCACGTAGTCATCAAGAATATTTTTAATCGCATTCTTACTGTAGAAAGGCAGTATTATATCTGCGGATGAAATAATGCTGACATTGCTATTCAAGTCACTTTGATAGATTGATTGGTCACGAATCAGAGTGTCCAAATCCTGCTCGAAATCAGAGTTTTTATATTCAACAAACTGCGCATAATATTGACTGTCCGAGTTGAAATTTTCTCTACCTACTATCTTTTCAATAGCGAGAGTTGATTGGCTTTCATCCCCCTCCAGTTCCATGACTTCAGAAAGTACACTAATTAAATGAATAACATCATTAAATCGTTCTACTACTTGGGGTTTTTCATAAACAATAATGTCGTCTAGCTTAATAGCGTCACTGTAAAATAACGCCATGGTATCCATTACCTGAAATTCTAGACCATCCTTAGACTCATCTCGGATCAGTACCTTCTTAGGTATATTATTTTTTAATAAAATTTGGTCGAAAGTTTCGTCCAAATAATCCAATGAAGTGCTCATCTCATCAGATATTGCTGTCATTTTCACCAAAGCTAAACGGAAAGCAGCTTTATCATCACCTTGAGAACAAGCATGGTAGATCTCTACCTCTCTCGTAGCATCACTAAGTACTTTAGCTATATTAAATTCATCTAAGCTGTCGTGAATATTCCCACTTAACGCTCTTTTTACGATAGCGTCTACTTTTTTCAGTGAGATTTTAGCGCCCGATTCGGGAATAAGCTTAATTTCTTCTTTGAAACCTGAATTGCTAAGTGCAAACAATACTCGGCGCTTTTCTGCTTTAAAAAACGTATAAATCAGAGCGCTTTCTAACCTATAGTACAAACTACTTTCGCTGTACTTTAAACTCCTGATTGCACTGTTCAATGGTTCCCCTAACAGGCCTTCATCGCGACGCTCGAGAAGGTTTTCGATATAAATCATTGTTCTCGCAATGCTTGATTTAACAGCGAGGTTTCTAGATTTTTCATCACTTTTATATCGATAGCTAATCGTGTTCATCACACTTACTTTCAAGTTTTGTATGAAAATCAAGCTATTTAAATCATTAATCTTGCTGACTATATAGTGTCTTACGTAGTACTTATCATCGATAGCCTTGTAATCCTTTAAAGAAAGAGATTTATACTCAGCAAGCTCCTTGTTAACAACTTCTAGAATTTGAGACATTTTTTGTATTTTTTCTAGGTTGCTATCACTATTTGAGCATATAACTTCAATTTCTTTAATATCCACATCTCTATGTGAACTACTTAATAACACAAGCTATTTCCTTATTGATATTTTAATTGGGATATTGATGATAACTTACATTATATGAAAATTTAAACACCTTTATTTATATCAACAATCAGTAATTTACTAATTTACTAATTTACTAATTTACTAATTTATATATTCCAAAAATTAGATCGCCAAGAATTAGAAAAAGCTTAAATTCACCAAAATAATGAAAAACCGAATCTCATTCATATTTATCATCTCAAATAATTTAAAACAAGTTAATAGTCAAATTAATTCCCAGATATACCATCTTAATATTAAGTAAATACTATATACAGCAATGCCTTACAGTTAAAGCATGTATATATGAATAATACTTTTAGTTTTTGGGTCCATCTAATTTAATAATAAAAACGGAACAGTTGAATAATTCTAAAAAGGATAACATTTATCCTTTACTAATCTAACAACCGTTACCAATGAGCGAACATGGGCTTTTGCTCAAGTGTTGTGGAAACGTAGCATGCGTTAATCCACTCCTTTTTTGACTATCATTATGACAATTGCGATACCCCTAAAAAAAAACAGTATATAAAACATGAAGTAATAACTGGCATAGAAGTTTCATACTCACTTAGACAACCCCATAGATGCTTAGACAAACAAAAGGGACTTAGCATGAAACGACTATTGGTTATAGCAGCAGGACTGACAGCGAGTTCAGTGAGTATGGCAGGACCATTTACGTCTTGCCCAAGTGATGCTTACCTAATACAAGGTAAGCCAGCCTCAGTGTATTCCGTTGACTTAGTGACAGGTAACAACAACTTAGAGACAGCAAGTATTGGCTTGGGGCAGTCTGGCTTTAATGCGGCAGGTTTCAGTGAGAATGACGGATACCTATATGGCTACGACAGCACTGGCTCTAGGGTTTTGAGGATGGGCAGTGATTTTCTAGCATCAGAGGTAACTGTTTCAAATTTGCCTAATTACAGTTTCATCGCCGGTGATGTCTATGACGACTATCTCTATTTCTACAACAAAACGAAAGGTATCTTCAAAATTAACCTAGCCCCCTTAGCGTCAAACTCCTCTGCAAGCTTAACCATGCAAACCGTCAAAACTTACAACAGCACCAAAGCCAACCACGCAGATATCGCAATCCACCCAAATAACGGAAAAATTTACGGTATCGACAATAATACCGGTGATTTGTTCGAATACCTTCGCTCGGACGGAGCTAGAACGAATTTAGGTGATACCGGGTTGGGAGGAAATAGCTTTGGTGCACTTTATTTTGACGGTGCCGGCTACCTTTACGCCGCCAGTAATAGTTCCGGTAATATCTACAGAGTCGATTTAACTGACCCGACAAACATAACGAATGTTAACGGTGTTTTTTTTGCAAATGGTCCGGCATCCGGTTCAAATGATGGTGCACGATGCGCTAGTGCAGACGCGGTTCCAACTAACTCTAACATTGATTTTGGTGATGCCCCTGACACTTACAGTACTACGTTGGCGTCAAATGGTCCCCGACATGACATAGATGGTGTGACTTATCTGGGTAGCATCTCTCCTGATGGTGATTCTGGGGCTCTTACAGACGATAATGCCGTTGGTACAGCCGATGAAGATGGCATTGGTTTCGTCGCAGCCCTAGATCCTGGATTAAGTTCAGTTATTGAGGTAACGGCGTCCTCATCTGGTTACTTATCTGCTTGGTTTGATTGGAACCGAGACGGTGACTTTGAGGATGCGGGAGAGCAAGTCTTCACTGACACGCTGCTCAATGCTGGTAGCAACTCTCTACCATTCATCGTCTCTCAGTCTGCTACAGCAGGGACAAGCTGGAGCCGTTTTCGTTTCAGTCAGCAAACAGGGCTTAGCTACAACGGTGGTTCAACGTCTGGTGAGGTAGAAGACCACCCCATTACCATCACTGCAAATGGCTACGCCGTTGAGTATTTCCCAAGTGCTGACGACTATGCTTCCGTCGCCTTTGAGGACAACTGGCCGTACACGGCAGATTATGACATGAACGACGTCATAGTTGATCTCCAAATTACGGAAACCACATTGGCCACTCATGTTGAAATTATAAAAATTTCAGGGAAGCTGATGTCCTATGGGGCAACGTATCAAAATGGCTTTGCTATTCGACTGCCAGGCATCACACGAAGCAGCATTGAATCAACGTTGACTACGTTGAAGTTTGATGGTGTTGAACAACCCTCTAACGGCTTAGAAAGCATATCCGATGAAGCAATATTTATCATCGGTGAAGACATGAGTGTGCACGCAAACAATAGTAGCGGCTGTACTTTCTTTAGAACCGAAACGGGCTGTGATACGAGTGCCTCTTTGTTTAGCTTTACCTTAGAGGTCTATTTTACCGAAGGCTCTGATCGCTCGTCAATTACCGGCATGCCGTACGACCCATTCATATTTGCGACACCAAACACTTATCACGGCGAAGGGCTCCCATTCCATCCAGGCAGAACTTGGGAGGTTCACCTCTCAGGACAAGCACCTACCGAGCAATTTGATACAAGCTTGTATGGTATTGGTGTCGATGCCAGCTTAAATGGTTCAAACAACTACTTTAAAACTGCAACATACCTTCCGTGGGCGCTACTAATAATGGAAGATTGGGAGTGGCCACTTGAATACATTGATATCGTTGACGCTTATCCAGAGTTCCAAGCTTGGGCTGAATCAGGGGGTGTCACAGATGAGAATTGGCACCAATCACCAGCAGCCGGCAAAACCTATAATCTTCCATAGAGAGAAAATATTATGAAATACTTATTAATAGTTCTGACAGGAATTTTGCTTACCGCATGTGGGGGTGGTTCTGGAGGTGATAGCTCTGGCGCTAACACTCCAGATGCGAGCAGTGATGTTAGTCACCCTCCAACAGCTGAGCCGATATTAGCATCACAAGAACACAATCCAACCATGCAGGATTTAGTGATTCCGGCAGGGTTTAACTACGATCCAGTAAAGACTGGTTCACTGGATGTCGATATTAGTGATTTTTCTTCACAACGCGCGCATTTAAGCTTGTATAAGCAATACCAAGAAGAAAGTTCGGGACACTATAAAGCGGATTATCAAAGCAAAGTGGTCTCTGTTCCTCTAGATAGTGGTAAGGCGAAGTTTGACTTTAACATGTCTGATAGCCAGAAGAGTTTACTGGTTGAAATTTGGTTTTACGATGGAACCGATCCTATAAGACGCGTTATTTCACCAAACGATCAAACCTTTACATATTGACCCTCCATAACAGTCAATAACGGCCTTTTGTCCTTGAAAGTCGCATTATTCCTTCGAATATGCGACTTTCTTTATACAAGCACTAGAAGTACAAAAAAGCCAACACTAACCAAAATACAAGAGAAATAGCACAGTACTTTCATCGATTTAAAGGCTTCATTGTGTCCCACCTGGCCATGGGAGGCGATCTCCAACTGTATTGGATGTTTTGTATCACACTCAAACAACAAAACCGTTGTCATGATAATAAACAGATATGATTAACATCAAGGGAGAAAGAATGCTCAACACTCCTTTTATTCCAAGAAACGAACAAAGCTGTTCTCTATCAATCTGCTCACTATTAAGCTTTCAAAATAAGCATTGAGTCAAAGTGAAAACTTAACTCTATGTATGCTCATGTCTTTGAGCAAGTTATCGTAAAATAACAACTCGCAGAACGGAAGCCCTAATGGTAACTAGTATGAAGTCTAAGTCTTTAAGTTGGATTCCAAGTAAATCGCGTTCAATATTAGTACAAGTAACTGTAAATAATTTCTACTAATCAGATCACCTAATCAAGCTATTTAGACTAACAACATTGTATTATTTTGTTACAATCTCGCAGATTCTTATTACCTTTAAAAACAGTAAGTTATCAACAAAACCAATATTATCAGCATCGACAATAAATTTTTAATTTATACATATAGGTATTTTATGTTTGGAATAAAAACAATAAAACTAGAAAACCAATCACTTAAAAAAAAACTCGCCGAACTAAAAAAGAAGTATCATTCTGATATTAATGCTCTCGAAATAAAATTAAATAAGTCGCAAAACCTTGCTCAATCGACACATCAACAACATCACAACAGCAGTGAAATGATGTCTAATTGCTTGAAAGGTGGAGATATGCTCAAAACCATTCAAAAAGAGATGGTTGAAAGTGCTAAATCGATGGCCCATGAAAACCAAGAGCTTCAACAGCTGGATGATATGTTTAAACAAACACATCAAGCATTAGTACGCTTAGACAACCGAGCAATTAAGATCAGCGATCAGGCGTCTCAAAGCATTCAATCTGTCGATATTTTGGATCATACAGCTGGTGCTATTTCTAACCTTGTATCGACTATCCAAGAGATTTCAGATCAAACTAACCTTTTAGCATTAAACGCAGCTATTGAAGCCGCGCGCGCAGGTGAGGCTGGACGCGGATTTGCAGTCGTCGCTGACGAAGTAAGAACCCTTGCGGGTAAGGCCAGTGAAGCTAGCGAAAAAATTGACTCATTAGTCAAGCAAGTCTTGGTGCAAGTAAACGCGATAAAGATCTCAATTGGGGAGAACCAAGTTTGCGCTGAAGAAGTGTCAGCATCTTCCGCGCAAATAAGCTCTATTGTTAACGAAGTGGTTGTGAAGTCGGAAAACATGAAGCAAGTGATTCATATTGCTTCTACTCGTGCATTCTTGGATTCGGTCAAACTCGACCACGCTATCTGGAAAAATAACACCTACCGTCTACTCCAAAGTGGTTCATTCACTGAAACCATCAATACTCACTCAGAGTGTCGCTTAGGACAATGGTATTATCGCGGTGATGGTAAAGCTTACAATCATTTGAGAAGCTATCAATTGCTTGAAGAGCCACACAAACAGGTACATGACAATGGTCGAAAAGCCATGAGTCAAGCAGCCTCGGGGGATACAAAAGGCGTAATCACAGCGGTTCAAGCAATGGAAGAGGCGAGTATCCAAGTCGTGTTCCAAATTGATCGTTTAATGAATGAAATTATAGAAACTGAATCAATGTAGTTTTTGTCGAGCCAACATATACCGACCAGACCAGAGATCCAACTAGTAGGTCAATTCCAAGCATCTTGATATCTTCAAATTTTATGCGTGGCACCCTATAGTTGTAGAGTGCCGCTAAACAATTGGATTTGTTAGTAAAAGTTGGGATTCTCCTACAATCAACCTTCTACTTTTTACCACTAGCGGCATTATGTTGTTTCTTGGTTTAGTAGTTTTATTTAATCAAACAACTGCTGTAATTACCGTACTGATGACAATGCCAGCCGCTTTAATCTTTAGACTTGACTCTTCGAACCCAAAGCATTGAACTCGTTTTGCTATTGCCGCGACCGCATGGGGTTTAACTCAAGCTGTCAGCTCTCTGCTACTTATCAGTGGGTTAACTTTTTTAGTTACCTTTGGCCCCTGAGTTGCTTTACTTGCAAGCGCTGCAATCAATGGCTCCCTTTAGAGTCGCCTGGCATGTCTAGCCGAATTATAGATTTCGGCCATACCGCAACCACTCGGAAAGATCAATGAGAACTCTGCGTGTTTGTGCTCAACCGAACATTTTCCTTTACGGAATATACGAGAATTAAGTGAATATTCCTTTACAATCTTTTAAGTTCGATTGACTCGTAGTGTAAGCCCATTTTTGCACTTCAACACTTGATTTAGCTTTCGATAAGTAAATAATATAACTCCACCCAATATGCGTTGAGTTTAACATGCTTAAGTATCCAGTATTACTTGCAACCCTGATATTAACTGTTGTTACCCCAAGAGATGCATTTGCTGAAAGTGAAAAGCCCGAGCGTGACAGTGATGATTATGCTAACTATGTCGTCAACACTGGTATGCAGCAACCTCTAACACGTACTCAAAGAGCAGCTATTTCTTCAGCAATAACACAATCGGTCGTTTCTAGCTATGGAAGTATTATCGATCGCCATACAGCAGCTTCAATAGAATACACATTAATAGATGCGCTATTTAATTCGCCAACATTTCAACATGCTATTTCTTTTGGTCTTCATAATAACGAAGAAAATGTAGGGCAAATTCTCTTCACAAATGAATACGAGGTGAATGAAGAGCGCGAAGGAGATTTTTCCGATGTTGATGAAGTAGAAATTGACGATATCGAAGATTCTGATGCTGAACAAGTGCCAATTATTGCAAGCCATGAAGCTCGCGAGAACGACTATGGTACACCTGTCGTGAATATAGGCGTCGCACCTAGCATCCATTCAAGCGACTACCCATGGTGGCAAGAAGCATTAATTCATGAGGTAATTCATCATATTACAGGTTCATCTGACACCGATAGTCTGAACAGACATGGTCCTACCGAGATTTTAGCTCAAAATGTGGCAAATGAGCTTAATTGGCCAATCCCCACTTTCTCAGGATATGGAGATCCCTCCAGAGTACAAGCATTAAAAGAAAGAAACTTTTCTGCTTTAATTCAAACCATTAATAGACACCCTTCAGAGGCATCTGCATTACTGCAAAGAATATCGATTATCGCAAGAGGCTCAAAGGCTTCTACGAGTTTTAGTTTACTCACTTCGTTCTGCTCATCAATGAATGTAGACTTACCTGATCGCCCTAACTTTGATGACGACGACTTTAGTATGGGGGCTGCTTTCTTTAAAGGCGCTAGCGCAAGTAACTCAGACCAATGCAGTTTTGATGTGAAGGATCGAGCTAAGCCGATAAGTGATTCTATTCACTTTGAAGGAGGACAGTTTCTTATTAAGAGGGATCTGATCAACCTGAACTTGTCTGTCGCAAAACTTGCATTTTTAAGAGCTAAAAATGGCGGCGGCTTTTACAATAAAAACTGGGCGTCCTGGAAGTCGTGGTATAAAGCATCCGCTTGGAAGCATCTATTGGGATTTGGTTTGTATGGATACGGTCAGGAACAAGCTCAGGGTAATGACATCTACAATCCATATGGAATTCGATTTAACGATGGTTCATTTTCCATTGGCGTCGTAGGAAGAGATATAAACAACAGTACCAAGAGTGATAATTTTACCACTCTCGCGGGCACTAACTGGAACACAATTAGATACGCTGGTCAGATGTTTTTTGATCTAAATGGCAGGCCCGTCGCACTCGTTATAACGGACCCTATAACTGGAGGACTTGGTTCTGGTTGGTCATTTGTCTATACCAACGGACAGTGGCAGTACGAGTCACAAGATGATTGGGATGAACGCCTGCTCAATCACTCAGTGTTATCAATGGATAGTGATGCCCCCCAATTTTCTTTATAAACTCCCTCAGATGCACCAAAGACAAAAGCAGCAGAACCACTTTCTGCTGCCTTAAAGCTTCCAACAATCCTTATAATAACAAGCTAGCTTAAAAGTAATTATTGACGCTCGGTAGCTTTTGCAATAGCTAGCGCATAAGCTACATAGAATCTCATTTCGACACTTTAAAGCCGTCGAAATGTGTCCTTTCATAAGAAGTTCATATCAAGAATATTTCAAATAGAAAACTTCACTTTTACCTACCTACTGATAGGTATTGCCATAGAATTTAAAAAAGCCTAAACTACCTATCGGTAGGTAGGCAAATATAAGGCAAGCAATGAAATACGATTTTATTATAATAGGAGGCGGATTAAGCGGCCTCTACACAGCAGCATACCTAGAAAAAACTGGTTATAGCTACTTATTACTAGAAGCTAGAGAAAGGCTCGGCGGTAGAGTCTTATCATCTTCGAGCTTGACTGCAACAAGTCCAAGTGACCAATTTGATCTTGGCCCTTCTTGGTTTTGGCCTCAAATAAATCAGCGAGTTATGAGACTTGTCGATAGCCTATCACTACCAATCATAGAACAATACGAAACGGGCGACATGATGCTAGAGCAGGCGGGAGGTAAGGGGGTTCGCAAAGTACCTAATCAATTCTTTTCCGCACCTCAGTCCATGAGAGTTTCTGGGGGTATAGCACAATTAACCATGGGCGTTGCTGCACTTCTTAACCAAGATAACATTAAGTGTGGGCATCAATTACAAGGAGTTAATCATACTGAGAGCCAAGGATTTGCATTAGATGTTCTCCACCAAAAAAAGGCCATACGCTTAGAAAGTGAAAACATTATTCTTGCACTTCCTCACCGTTTAATTGCAAATAACATTCGCTTTTCCCCTGCACTTCCAACAAAAGCACTCGAAGCTCTGAAAAGAGCACCCACATGGATGGCCGCCCATGCGAAATTCTTCGCACTTTATGATAAACCGTTCTGGCGGAAGAATGGATTATCAGGGTACGCAAATAGTCAAATTGGCCCACTGGTGGAAATTCATGATGCGAGTGCTGAAAATGGGCATGCTGCTCTATTCGGGTTTGTAGGTTTCAATGCCGAAACACGAATGAAGCTAGGTACTGCACAATTAAAAACCATGGCGGTTGAACAGCTTTCAAGGATCTATGGTCCAGAAGCTTACAACACCACCGAAGTGAAGCTGTTAGACTGGTCAAAAGAAATTTACACAGCCGTTGAAGAGGATCAATTGCCCCCTTCCACTCATCCTCAATATGGGTTGCATACTTCGTTAGAACGACTAGAAAAACAGGGCATTTATTTTGCAGGTACTGAATCTGCAAAAGAGTTTGGAGGATTTATCGAAGGTGCCTTAGAAGCGGCAGAGCGTGTAATTCAAGAGATTGCTACACGGAAAAACTAGATTACTGATATAAATATCTGATAAATCTAAAGCGCCCTAATTTTATTAAATAAAGAGGGCGCTTACTCATCATTTTGAGTCGCTTTCGCGAAATTCTAACCGCCTTTACTGACTCAGCTGACTGAACTTAGGCAGACTCTTCACAAACCTTTGGTGCACGTCCATATAAGTTTGCATATAGATCTTGTCGATATGCTCGTTACTTGGGAAGCTCGATGAGAAATCAACATGTTTACGGTCAATCGATAACTTAGCGGCTTCGATTATGTGTGCAATGAACATGCGAGGATCTTCTAAACCAATCGAGATGCGCATCGTCGTTGGCTTGATTCCCGCCTCATTGAGTGCCTCGTCGCTCAGTTCTGAGTGAGTGGTCAATGCAGGACACAGCGCCACCGTATTGGTTTGCCCAAGACTTACTTGCATACCGATAGCGGGTTCAAGCATGTCGAAGAACTGCTTAAATCCATCTCGATTGATTGGTGCTCGATTACCATTCCCTTCCATATCGATAGTAAACAGTGCGGCTGGCAGCCCTAAGTACATATTGTTTCGACAGTGTTCGTAGTTATCACTGTCTGGCAAAGCAGGACACGACACATTAATGTCTGGGTGAGCATCAAAAATTTTCGCTAGAGTCAGCGTATTAATGGTTTTCTGCACCACACGCATCTCATAAGTTTTCATGCCATTGAGCACCTCAAACGCTTTGTCTGCATCTAAGAAGGCACCTTTAATGTAATACACATTCCAAAACAGGGTTTCATTCCAAGGAATCGTCACCCCCTCACCATTGGGCTTGGTGAAAGTCACTTCCTCTCCTTTTGGCACAAACATGGTCTCGTTGCGCCCAATCACCACACCTGCTGTGGTGGTGCCAGATCCGGCCAGCTCTTTGGTATACGAGTGAATCACGTAATCCGGCCTTTCCATCACATCATCACGCTTGAGAACTGGGTGTAACAGCGGCGTACCTACAGTCGAATCCACAATCACATCCCAACCACGAGAATGAGTCACCTTACTAATGTTGGCGACATCTAACACGTAACCATGTGGGTTACACGGTGACTCAAGATAGACATAGATCTTCTTACCTGCAGCGAGGCGATCAGCATACTTGTGTGCGACCTCATCAAGGCGAGCCGCAAAATCGTCACCGGAGTAACCATCCACCCACTCGACAGCGACATTGAGGTTCGAAGGTTTACCAAACCAATCTTCTAACAGCTGATAAGAACCGCCGTAGATGTTGCGTGAAGCCAAAACAATATCTTCATGACCTAGCAAGTGACTTAGTAAGCCATCTATGGCCGCCATCCCCGAGTTAAAGTTCCAAGCAAGGTACTCGTTGGCTCTCGATCCTGCTTCAAGATCAACCATATGGTTTGCCAGAGAGATTGATGTTGGGTTCAGCAATCGAGAGTAAATATCGTGAAGTGGCTCTTTACCGTTGAACGCATCTTCAATCCACTCAGTACAGGCAAACAGATAAGTCGCCGTGCGAGTAATAACCGGGCTGGCAGAAAAGATAGCTGCCACATTGTCGAAAATAGGATACGCCCCTTTTGAGGCGAAATTACCATTGTTAGTCGTAATAGACTGGTAAGTCGCACGCATCGGGTTTTGCAGGTTATCGAGGATCTTAGCGATCTGGAACGACAAAAAGCGTTTGGCGTTAAACCAAGCGATACGGTCACTCTTATCCAGCTCTGAAAGGCCATCAACCGTCAAAGCCCAAAGATCGTGGGTCTTGGTATTGGCTGTGTACAGTGTCGTCGCCAATTCCACCAGCGTGGTGCCGTAATCGCTGCTTAGATCAATACCAAAGTGTTTTGCTTGCTCAATGGCAAGGGCTTCTGCTTGTTCATGTTTGGTGGTTTTTCGCAGTGGGCTAAGTTGAGTTGCAGTATTCATAATTGCTAAGTCATTCCATCCTTGTTGTATCTCCTTTAATTTTAGTGTTACATAGATGTTAAAGATTGCTATTTAAGAAGTAATACATACACTTTGAGCAATAATATTGCCGAATATTGTTTGATATTGATGGAATATGCCAATGGATGAGATCGACAAAAAGATACTGGCTGAACTGCAAAGCAACGCACGACTCACCAATCAAGAGTTAGCTGACCGCGTCGCGCTTTCCCCCTCCCCTTGTCTACGCAGAGTTCGAGCACTAGAAAAGCAAGGGATCATTCGTGGCTATCACGCCAGTGTCGACCAAGAAGCGTGCGGCCTGCCCGTAAACGTGTTTGTGTTGGTAAAGCTTGAAAAGCCGACTGAAGATAACATGCGAGACTTTGAGCAGCACATTGAAGCGATAGATGAAGTGTTAGAGTGCTTTCTAATGACTGGGAATCACGACTACCTATTGCATGTGGTGAGTGAGTCTCTAAAAAGCTACGAGCAGTTTATTCGCAAACATTTAACTCGCCTGCCCAATATTGCTTCGATTGAATCCAGCTTCGCCTTTGGACAGGTAAAGACAAAAACCAAATTACCAGTAAGGTAAGTAAATCCTCTTTTATGAAAACTGAGAGACCATTTAGCCTTCTGTTTGTGCGATTGCGACAAGTTGCGTCACTTTGAGATCAATCTGTTCTACAACCTTTCTTACAAACTGGGTCCTTTCGCTCCCTGATAGCTCTAGTGCAGCAACCAGATTTGGGATAGCCCAATGGAGCCTATGAGGTACGTGAGAGCAAACCAGGTTGACACATCCAATAAACAAGTGACACTGCTCATTACTTGCTTGGTCGCAAAGCGTAATCACGTAGTCAAATTTTTCATTGGTCTTTTTGTATTCAAATAGTGTTTTACTCTCGCCAATTATTGCAACATCAAGCATGTTAGACAACTCATCTAAGAGAACTTGGGGGGTTGGCCCGGGCTCAAAACCACAGCAACTCGCGTGTATCATCCCATTAGATTGCAGCTCGACAATCGCTTTGGCGATAGCCGCTCTTACACCTTTCTTCACGCACACAAACAAAACTTTGACTGGAGTGGCATCCATACTTTAATGACCATTTTGTATTGGTATTCCTATATTAAACATAGATATTTAAGGAAGTTTTGCAATATCTCGGCTAATCAAGGGCAATGAGGATGGAATTAGTCATCGCCCATTCTATTCGACAAAAAGGATAAACAAGCCCATAAACAAGATATCTATCCTATATTTTTCATATAACTCCCAAAAATAACATGGAAGTCATTTAAGTATGACTAAGCTATCTTTAATCAGCCCTAAAGTGTTGCTTGTACTATTTCTCTTGCTCACGTCTTTGACCTACGGCGGCATTTCACTTTATGTGCTCTCTAATCACAGCCAATCGACCGTAAAACAACTGCAAAGCGGTAACAGTCGCTTTGAGCTTGAATCTGCCAAAATTTTTATGGAAAAGTATCTCGAGGTTGCAGAAGACCGCATTGTTTTAGCTTCGCAATACCAAGGGGTCATCGACGCAGTATCGGTCTCAAATATAGAACGGCTCTCATTTCATCTTGAACGATTCAAGGGACAGAACCAATCAATGCAATTTGCCGTGCGAGACCGCACCGGTCAGCTGTTGTTTGAAGATACGTTTCGTCACCCTGCATCAAAGCAAGAGCAAGCTATCTTTGAAGCAATTGCGAATCAAGAAGTCGACGATCGCATTCTGTACCTTTTGCACGATGACACCAATCATATTTGTCTCAAACTATTTATGTCTTTACTTCAAGGCAGTGATTTCGTAGGCGTGCTATATGGTGAAACCGCTGTCGATTATGATGATTTCTTTGGCTCGTTTGTCACGAACCGAGAGCGTTGGTACGAGCTCAGTCAAATAAGCTCACCGATAGCATCTCTTATTGGAGAAGATGACTCGCATACACACTCACATGGCCATGATTCACACATACCAATTAAAAATAAATACAGTGAAGAAGACTGGTTATTGACTCAAACGGCTTTAACAAGAGGAGGCTTAGTATTAACCCAAGGGGTAAGCCGCTTATTTGTTACCGACCAGCTCTCAAGCTTACAGAAGGAGCTGTTAAATGGGCTTTTGATTGTCTTAGTACTCAGCTCTGTTTTAGTGTTTTTTCTCGGGCAAAAATTGTTCGTTAACCCACATAAAGAATTGGCAGGTTCTAAAAAGCTACTAGAGGAATCAAACAAGCGGTTAGCAGAGCAAGAACGAGAAAGTCACCTTCTTGCCACCGTAGTCAAGACAGCCAGAGATGGCGTTGTGATAACTGATAATAAGGGGCGTATAGAATGGGTAAACAGCGCTTTTGAACGAATGACAGGTTATCGCTTAGACTCCATTAAAGGGTTAAGACCAGGCTCATTTCTACAAGGTGAAGGGACTTCTGTTAGCACGGCAAATCGAATAGGTTCTGCGATTCAACAGGGGAACCAAGTTAAAGCGGAAATATTGAATTACGCGATCGACAAAACGTCCTACTGGATTGATATTGATATCGTACCTTTAAGGAATGTGAAAGGTGACGTCGAACGCTTTATCGCCATTGAACGTGATATCACAGAATTTAAGCAGCTTGAGAAGGAGTTAGAAGAACAAGCAAATAATGCACGCCAGGCAAATGATGCAAAATCACTATTCTTGGCGACAATGAGTCATGAAATTAGAACTCCAATGAATGGCTTGCTGGGTATTCTACAAATGTTGGTTGAAGACTTGGAAAAAGCTGAGCAAAGGGAAGTTCTTCAGTTAGCCCTCGACTCAGGCGAGCACTTAATTGCCATTCTTAACGATATTCTAGACTTAGCCAAAATAGAGAATGACAGTTTAGAAATTGATCCGCATTCATTCAAAATGTGCGACGTCATTAATCCCGTATTAAACACTTATCAAACCTTATGTTCAGAAAAAGGGATTGAGTTTTCTTTACTAGATAACAGCAATACGTCCTCTGTCTACAGGGGCGATTCAGTTCGGATACGACAAGTCATTCTAAATTTAGTTGGGAACGCATTGAAGTTTACAGCGAGCGGTTCAATTACTGTCAGCATCAATCCACTGGCTCACTCAGCGATGAGGTTTATGGTCGAAGACACAGGAATCGGCATCCCAGCAGAAAGACTGAGCTCAATCTTTAATGAGTTTGAACAAGCAGACGTCTCAACAACTCGGCACTATGGTGGGACCGGACTTGGATTGGCAATTTGCCATAAACTTGTGACCTTGATGAACGGCAAACTTACTGTACAAAGCGAGCTTGGTACAGGAAGCAAGTTCAGCTTTGTCATAAACCTACCATCAATTGAGGCTGAAGATGATAAGCATCCAATAACAGAGCAAGTCGATCTGTCTCCATTTAAGATTCTTGTGACAGATGACAATAAAATGAACCTTATCATCGCCAAAGGATTCTTGGATAAATTAAACGTAGAGTGCGTTACCTGTAATAGTGGCTTTGAGGCTTTAACGCACTTAGAATCAGGCGCTTTCAACCTATTCATTATTGATAACCATATGCCGGAAATGAATGGTTTGGAAACAGTTCGAAAAATACGACAAGCAGGACATGATGACCTTGTTATTTTTGGCTGGACTGCCGATATCATGCAAACATCAACTCTAGCTTTTATTGAGGCAGGTGCAAATGAAGTGTTAACGAAACCACTGATTAAGTCAGACTTAGTGGAGGCACTTTCTCGTTACCTCAAGCAAATAAAATAATAGGTAAAACAAGCTGGGTCAGAGCTTGCTTTACCTTGATTTACGTTTAGTCTGAAAGAAACCAATAATAGAAATAATTAAACAAGATCAGCGCATATAAGTTACGCTAACTTAGGTAATGATTATTCTTTACGTGCATTCATCGGATAACTTCTTGAACCACTATACTGAATATCTTTATAACTACCCTTCATTGTTCCTTTTGCAACAGAGACATAATTAATCGTCACTGCTGGATTTCCAGAAAAACCATTGATGTTCACCTCTATTTTCCCATCTTTCTTAGAAGCGAGCCCTGTACCTGATTTAAATACATTACCATTATGTTCATAAGTCATGGCAACGCGGATATCTGTACTCGGATAAGCTTGATCAAGAAATTGTAACTTCCAATTTTCCGACAAACTCCACCTTGTATTAACTAACATATTGAGCGTATTTGGGTTTGTTAAATTTTTGGCTATTTTTACGTTTCCATATTGGTCCATAAAAATTATTTCATCGGAACCATCCCCATCGGTATCACCTAAGGCAAAATGCGAAACTTGCTGCCCATCTAAAATGTCTTCAATGACAAATTCGCTTTCTGCAGCAACACACGAGCTAAAAATGACTAAAGGTAGAAACGAACTTTTTATCTTATTTGACAACACAATATTTCACTCAAAATTCAATTGAAGTTAATATATAAGATTTATATCTGTGCCATTCAATAGATAATTAAAACAAATCACTAAAATGGAGTTATCCGCCCGTAAATCAAAGAAATTAAATTTAATTTTATCTATAAACACTTTCAACAACAGCTTTGAATCTTTGAATAATGACACAGCATAGATAGCATGTAGATACGATATAAATCATAAAATATAAAGTCATAACAGTATTTAATGACCTGATATAAATGAAATTATCTTCCATTTTACCTGAGGTGAAAATTTTACTTTATCGTGTTCTTGACCCCATATCTTGATCCTCTACTGCACCTTCGATTTGAATCGATAGTTCATCGATTAACTTAACCGTTCCCATATGATCGAAATAATAAAAAGCGTAGAGCTTGAATTTAGCTCGACTACCATCGTTCTTGGTAACCTCGACAGTGTGTATCTCTGAGACAGTCCCATCAGCATCAACGTTTACATCTTCAAACACAATATCCATTCTAGTCAGCTGTTCGGTTAAAACGGACGCATGTTGAATAAATTCATCATGTGTGTTTTTGTCATCACCAAATTTCTGAACAAAACTTTCAGATATCATCGATTTTAGGTGAGACTTATCACGATCAATAAACGCTTTAAATGTTTCCTCCAAAAATTTGTTCGCCTGAATATTCGACTGGTCTTCAAACTGCACTGTTAGAGTTGGTGACATATCTTGTTCTATCACCGACTCTGAGAGGCTTTGTTGCGTAATTCAATGGAACTAAATCCAGAGCCTACGATCTGATCAGCTACGTCCACTACCTCTCGTAGCTCTATGCCTAAACCTCGTTACAAAACAACCAACTGGAAGCAATATAGCCAACTGGAAGCAATATAACCAATCACTCATTAACCGTGGTTCTCTGACCTTTTGGATTGATGAAGAGGCAATAAGCGGCTGGGCGCAAAGCAAACAAAATAAGCGTGGGAGGCCACGTCGGTTCAGTGATTTAGCTATCACGACAGCACTCATGGTGAAACGGGTTTTTTCTATGCCATTGAGAGCGCTGCAAGGATTTATCGACTCGATATTTAGGTTAGCCCATGTACCGTTAAGTTGTCCGCATTACACCTGCATCAGTTGTAGAGCCAAGCAAGTTGAGGTCTCATTTAAGACTAAAACGAGAGGAGCGATACAGCACCTGGCCATTGATGCTACTGGCCTTAAGGTTTATGGCGAAGGTGAATGGAAAGTCAAAAAACATGGGACGGATGGCAAGCGTAGAGTCTGGCGAAAGCTTCATATTGCCGTCGATACCAACACTCATGAGATCATTGCCGCCGAGCTAAGTTTATCAACGGTTACAGATGGAGAAGTACTCCCGAATTTACTAAAACAAACACGCCGAAGTATCCTTGAGGTGTCTGGTGATGGCGCTTATGACACAAGAGCGTGTCACGCTGCTATTAAGATTAAGCGAGCCGTTGCGCTTATTCCCCCAAGAGAAAGAGCAGCCTTCTGGGAGCGTGGTCACCCTCGAAATCTCGCCGTGGGTTGCCAGAAGCTATACGGTTCAAATAAGTATTGGAAAGAGCGGTATGGATACCACAGACGTTCATTGTCAGAAACAGCGATGTATCGAGTTAAACAGTTGCTAGGAGGCCGATTGAGCTTAAGAAATTACAATGCACAGGTGGGGGAAACTTACGCGATGATAAAAGCGTTGAACAAGCTTACTGGGTTAGGTATGCCTGAAACTTGTCGTATTGACTAAAAAGCATGCGAAACAGGGTGACTCTGTCTCTAAACTGAATTACGCAACAAAGCCACTCTGCACTAGCAAAGCCAGAAGTAAATAACAAAGATAACAAGATTTTTGAGTAATTTACTCTATTTAAAATATTAACCATCATTAAAAACTCATTTATTTTAAAATCTAAATTTACGATAAAGTGGTCAGATAAAGGTAATTAATCTACGCCAATCTCTTCATACGACACGCCAATACATAATATTTACAATTAAAAAATAAAGACCCTCGCCATAATAACAGCCTGCACTCGCGTGATTAATGATCAACAATCGATCCAAAATCCAGATACGTAATCCTCCCCTACTAACATTAGATACCCATTAAGGAAACAACAATTGTAAGTAATTTGGCGACAAGTAAAACAACACTAAAAAATTATTGATAATAATATTCACGCGATGTACATTCACAAAACTCATAAAAAAATACAATCGCATATGAAAAAGTTATTAATATATCTGTTTTTAGTAAGCAGCTCTGGCTGCAATTCAAATGATAATAAGCCCCAACCTGAGCAGTCTAGCTCTCCGGTCGTTCTTGATACAAACGTCACTCCTATTACAACCGGTTCTTGGTACCGGCCGCCTGTTTCAGTCACGTGGCAATGGCAGCTAGAAGGCAATTTAAACACCTCTTACTCTGTTGCTCTCTATGATGTAGACCTTTTTGATACGAGCAATACGACAATAAAAAATTTACAACAATCAGGAATAAAAGTGGTGTGTTATTTTTCAGCAGGCTCTTATGAGGATTATCGAGATGATAGAGAGCTCTTCTTGCCAAACACACTTGGAAACACTCTTGATGGCTGGGACAACGAGCGCTGGCTTGATATTCGTTCGGCTAACGTTCATTCAATCATGACAAAACGTCTGGATATTGCCAAGAACAAAGGTTGTGATGGTGTTGAACCTGATAATATGGATGGATACACCAATAACTCTGGTTTCAATCTGACGTCTCAAGATCAGCTCGCGTACAATCGATTTATTGCAAATGAGGCGCATAAAAGAGGCCTTGCGGTCGGATTAAAGAATGACCTGGACCAAATAGGTGAACTGGTCGAGTACTTTGACTTTGCTGTTAACGAACAATGTTTTGAGTATAAGGAATGTGATGCACTGCTGCCCTTTATTAATCACGGTAAGCCCGTTTTAACAGCGGAGTACTTAGATAAGTATGTCAACAACCCAAATGAGAGAGCAACAATATGCCAAGAATCTAGGGACAATCTATTTAGCACCCTAATCTTACCTTTCGATTTAAACGACAGTTTTAGGTTTAGCTGTTTGTAAAGCGCGCCTAACCCTAAAAATAACTGTACCGAAACTATCTAGAGCGGTTTAACTATCATATATAGCGACTAGAGAAAAAATGTGTGCACTATAGAGTTTGCTATTGTCCAAAATCTTGAGCACAGAACCAAAAGGTATTGCCTTATTCCTGATTCGCCACAAAAACAAGGGCCTCGAAAGTGCGAAGCTTAAGTTTTATCCATCGAATAATTACAGCTCCCCTACTTCAACGCTTCCATTGATGCTGTTTTGTACAATTTAGCATTGGTACATAGCCTCATTCCTCAAGGTAGTAAACAATTAATTACCTTGGCAAAGGTTGGTAGGTTGAAAAGGAAAGTAAGGTAACTCATAGCGAGCCGACACATCATAACTTCCTGATAAACACTGATAGGCTAAATATTGATCAATGATTTGCGCTGTTCATTAACAGTGACGAAATATTGATAATAGGAAGTTGACTACGAAATTGGGCGGTGAGTATGACCTTTTTACCTTTATGAAGGCCGCTTCAGCATTGCGTCAAAGTCGCCTCATTATCTAGCTGGTGTGCGTTCTCGATAATCTGCATATCAGCGTTTTTTTTGATAGTAACTTGTTAGCCAAGAGATAGCCTGCTCTTCTATGCTTGTGAGCACGATGACATCTTTTGTTGCCATCGAATCGTTGAGTTTAAGTTGTTTGAGTTCCGTTTCCATAAATGCTCTATCCGAGAAGTCAGTGACCATCACATTAAAGTCGATTGCCTAATGTCGCCTGTGCCAAATGATAGCCTCTGTCTATCATCTCTTGTGAGCGATCAAACTCTAAGGTGCCACAGGCATTGCGTGGGATCTCAAGCGTAATATCGGCTGGGTAAGCGGCCAATTTCTGGTAACGTCACATCGAAAAACTTTTTGATAGCAGAGGTAAATGCTGTTTTGGAGAGGAAATAAACATTGTACCTAACATTCTCATTCATGATTTTCCAAAGCCGCTCTAGTGGATAATGCTCTTTCTTGAGTTTCCAAAAGAAGCAAACAATGCTCTCACTATCTATAGTTTCATAAGCATCGGTGATCGTTGCGCTGATGTTTTTTAATGGCAGAGCACCGTTTAAGTTCACTCGAGTACGGCTACCCGTCGTTTCAATAAACTTACCCTGTCCCTTACGGATCCAGCCACAGCTAAGCTTTGTTGCTTGAGTTGGATGAACGGCATCCATGAAAAGTACAGGCGCATCCTTGGACTTAAGTACCTCGTTTTAATACTCGATAAATGCTTGATGCTCTTTAGGCTTTAGCTTATGTGCTACACCTTTGGGCTTTTTGTATGAAAAACCGTGGTGATGTAACCACTTTTTAATACCTTAAACGGTGTAGGTCACACCGAACTCAGGTTTAAGTTTTTCAGAGTGAGCATAATCACTAAGATGACGAGCAACTGTAGATTCATGGATACGAAGGGCTTGAGAGATCATAGTCGGGCTCCAACCTTCTGAAGCCAGCAAAACCGCTTTTATACGGTCGCATACTCGATGATCACGCTCAGTATTGTGCATCTGTTCAAGTTGTTGTTTTTTGCTCAGGAGTTAGTGCCATTTTCATGGTGAGTAGCACGATCCTTATTTAATGAGAAATCAAGTATCTTCAATGATCACGGGTATATATTGGGTTTACACGGAAGAAACTTGCTTCAAAGCAGGGATAAAAAGAAAGCAAAAAAAGCGAAAAGTAGCAATCGCTACCTTTCGTAATTCCTTACAGGGCAAGGGGCTTCGTAATCTTGCCCTGGTACTTGTTGGTAATTTGTTGCTGGTAACAATTTGCTAGCTCATGCGGTTGCCCTGCCTCAGGTAACTTATGTTTCTTTGTATCCCTGCCATAATTGGTGAGGGTTTTCAGTTTGATTGCTAAGAGCCCGAAATTGTTAAGGTAATTTTAATTGAGCCATCAATCTGATACTCGAATATTTTCTAACGTTGAATGTCCTTGTTTAGTATATACTATTTCATCCCATCGAGTTATTTTGCAATCATTATTAAATGATAGAATTGCAATTTCTGAAAAACTAACTTTAGCACCAGATTTATTCACTGTATCTATATCATACTTAATAACAACGTCATTCCCAGCCTCGGTGACATATTGAGCAGGTAATATCTTGAATTCTTTCATTTCAGATCCGATCAACTCAAAATGTTTCATTAAATCAGTATATCCAGATGCCATTATTTTATTATTTGTAATCATATCCATATTTGGTGCTAAAAATTTCTCTAAATCTTTTTTTGTTAAATATTTAAATTTATCTGAATTGAAAAACCCATACATTTCATTCACTTGGTTTAGTTTGCTTTGGCAGGTTATAAAATCTCCGCTTTCAGCAAAAACACTGAAAGAACTCGTTAAACTGAACAGTGAAGTTAACAACAGGCCCACATGTAATTTATTTTTCATATTCTATCTCCGATTTAAATTTAATATTTACTATAGTTAACCTCTCCTGATTGCGCTTTAGTTTTTGCGACAAGGTGTATGGAATATACGCCATGTAGGGGACAGGGCTGGATCACGCCTTGTTAATAGACATGGTCTCATGCTGCCAAATTGTCAATTTCGGTTTAAAACTGCCCCACACATCCATCCACCCACAAAGTGGGGGATTGAACTTTAACCACTGAAAATAAAAGATTTTATCTCATAGAGGACTTTTTTAGATAATCACGATCTGATCATGAAGTAAAAAACATGAGAAATTCGCACATAATTATTATTGAGTAACTTAAAAAAGTGAAAGATACCCGGTCGCACAGAAATCAAGTCTATCCTGTTAAGGAAGTTGCGGAAGCGAACTTTACTAGAGGCTATATTTACTATGGGCAGGGCTTGTGGATTAATGCTGATTTTGGGTCATAGTAGCTTTCCCCTGAAAGCCAAGATGAACCTTTTTCAATAATCTAGCGTGTGAAAGCATTTGACAGGTCGATATCACATTGCTTTACATCACATATATTAATAAAAGTAATGTTGCTTACATTTATAAATGTGATGTTTATCTCCATTCATCTTTTGATTACTTTCTAAGCTTAGTTGGTTTTTATCCGATTAAACAGAAGGCTATGTGATAAATAGAATAATAACACTAAGTGGCGTTGCATTACTTTGTTCAGCGAGTGCGCATGGCTTTGTTGCGTAATTCAGTTTAGAGACAGAGTCACCCTGTTTCGCATGCTTTTTAGTCAATACGACAAGTTTCAGGCATACCTAACCCAGTAAGCTTGTTCAACGCTTTTATCATCGCGTAAGTTTCCCCCACCTGTGCATTGTAATTTCTTAAGCTCAATCGGCCTCCTAGCAACTGTTTAACTCGATACATCGCTGTTTCTGACAATGAACGTCTGTGGTATCCATACCGCTCTTTCCAATACTTATTTGAACCGTATAGCTTCTGGCAACCCACGGCGAGATTTCGAGGGTGACCACGCTCCCAGAAGGCTGCTCTTTCTCTTGGGGGAATAAGCGCAACGGCTCGCTTAATCTTAATAGCAGCGTGACACGCTCTTGTGTCATAAGCGCCATCACCAGACACCTCAAGGATACTTCGGCGTGTTTGTTTTAGTAAATTCGGGAGTACTTCTCCATCTGTAACCGTTGATAAACTTAGCTCGGCGGCAATGATCTCATGAGTGTTGGTATCGACGGCAATATGAAGCTTTCGCCAGACTCTACGCTTGCCATCCGTCCCATGTTTTTTGACTTTCCATTCACCTTCGCCATAAACCTTAAGGCCAGTAGCATCAATGGCCAGGTGCTGTATCGCTCCTCTCGTTTTAGTCTTAAATGAGACCTCAACTTGCTTGGCTCTACGACTGATGCAGGTGTAATGCGGACAACTTAACGGTACATGGGCTAACCTAAATATCGAGTCGATAAATCCTTGCAGCGCTCTCAATGGCATAGAAAAAAACCGTTTCACCATGAGTGCTGTCGTGATAGCTAAATCACTGAAACGACGTGGCCTCCCACGCTTATTTTGTTTGCTTTGCGCCCAGCCGCTTATTGCCTCTTCATCAATCCAAAAGGTCAGAGAACCACGGTTAATGAGTGATTGGTTATATTGCTTCCAGTTGGTTATATTGCTTCCAGTTGGTTGTTTTGTAACGAGGTTTAGGCATAGAGCTACGAGAGGTAGTGGACGTAGCTGATCAGATCGTAGGCTCTGGATTTAGTTCCATTGAATTACGCAACAAAGCCTTCTTGATACAAACGTCGCTCCTATTACAACCGGTTCTTGGTACCGGCCGCCTGTTTCAGTCACGTGGCAATGGCAGCTAGAAGGCAATTTAAACACCTCTTACTCTGTTGCTCTCTATGATGTAGACCTTTTTGATACGAGCAATACGACAATAAAAAATTTACAACAATCAGGAATAAAAGTGGTGTGTTATTTTTCAGCAGGCTCTTATGAGGATTATCGAGATGATAGAGAGCTCTTCTTGCCAAACACACTTGGAAACACTCTTGATGGCTGGGACAACGAGCGCTGGCTTGATATTCGTTCGGCTAACGTTCATTCAATCATGACAAAACGTCTGGATATTGCCAAGAACAAAGGTTGTGATGGTGTTAAACCTGATAATATGGATGGATACACCAATAACTCTGGTTTCAATCTGACGTCTCAAGATCAGCTCGCGTACAATCGATTTATTGCAAATGAGGCGCATAAAAGAGGCCTTGCGGTCGGATTAAAGAATGATCTGGACCAAATAGGTGAACTGGTCGAGTACTTTGACTTTGCTGTTAACGAACAATGTTTTGAGTACAAGGAATGTGATGCACTGCTGCCCTTTATTAATCACGGTAAGCCCGTTTTAACAGCGGAGTACTTAGATAAGTATGTCAACAACCCAAATGAGAGAGCAACAATATGCCAAGAATCTAGGGACAATCTATTTAGCACCCTAATCTTACCTTTGGATTTAAACGACAGTTTTAGGTTTAGCTGTTTGTAAAGCGCGCCTAACCCTAAAAATAACTGTACCGAAACTATCTAGAGCGGTTTAACTATCATATATAGCGACTAGAGAAAAAATGTGTGCACTATAGAGTTTGCTATTGTCCAAAATCTTGAGCACAGAACCAAAAGGTATTGCCTTATTCCTGATTCGCCACAAAAACAAGGGCCTCGAAAGTGCGAAGCTTAAGTTTTATCCATCGAATAATTACAGCTCCCCTACTTCAACGCTTCCATTGATGCTGTTTTGTACAGTTTAGCATTGTTACATTGCCTCATTCCTCAAGGTAGTAAACGATTAATTACCTTGGCAAAGGTTGGTAGGTTGAAAAGGAAAGTAAGGTAACTCATAACTTCCTGACAAACACTGAGAGGCTAAATATTGATCAACAATCTGCGCCATTCATTCACAGTGACGCAATATTGATAATAGGAAATTGACTACGAAATTGGGCGGTAAGTATGGCCTTTTACCTTTATGAAGGGCGTTTCAGCATTGCGTCAAAGTCGCTCCATTATCTGGCTGGTGTGCGTTCTCGATAATCTGCATATCAGCGTTTTTTTGATAGTAAGTTGTTAGCCAAGAGATAACCTGCTCTTCTATGCTTGTGGGCACGATGACATCTTTTGCCACCATCACAATGGCAGACTGCATCGCATCAAACGCTTGGTTGACAGCGTCATAAACTGCAAAGTTAATTCTCATTTTGCTTTTTACGATATTACCTAGATTAGCGATAAAATGAGTAGCCTTATCGCGCAGATTACTCTCTTTTGTCGTCTGGAAATCCGTTGTCTTTCTTGTCTAAGCGTATCAGGTCACCACTTAAGTTCACAGCTACAGTCACATCTGTGTTATCGCCGAACGTTGATGCAATCGGTACAGGATTGAGCACTCCGCCGTCAATGAGTTCTTCGCCATTGATGACATGAGGTGCAAAGAACATCGGAAGAGAAATATAGGCTCAATAGCATCAAAAAGAGAGCCGGACTTCAGCCAAACCTCATTCTCAGCCGCGACGTTGGCAGCAACTGTCCCACAAGGGCCCCAGATTAAGTGCACATTTACCCTTGGCACTTTTCGACTCAAAAGTATTCGAAAAGCCAGTGTGTTCATTGATTTAAAGGGGTATAGGTGAAACAAATTAGGGTTTAATTTTTTTGACTACGTTATCGTGAACTGGAAATAAAAGCGTAGGAGAGCCCTAACTTAATGAATGAGTCCTTCAACTCAACTGTAAAATATGCAATAAAACGCTTACTGAAGGAATCAAGAAACGCTTTCAATTTTCCTCTTGTTTGTGTGGCATACACTACTGTTAAAGCAATCGCTAGGTCAGTCAGAACCGCATTAGAACCAGTGAATTTGAAACAAAATTCCAGTAAAACCTAAGCAATTTTAAAAGGTAGTTTCAAGAAGCATTAGGGTAACTAAGCTTCTATAAAGTTAGATGGCGTTGAGTAAACAACATGAATATTAATCAAAGAATTAGAGGCGATCACGCCTCTTACATTAGCAATTTATACACTATTGATTGCCGACTTGGAACTAACCCCAACGGTGCTCCACCCTTATCTGATGCAATAAAAGAGACACTACTCGATGATCTAAGCGATTATTACTCTTTTAACCATATCGCGAAGTTATCAGTGTTGACGGCTAACTATATCGGGACCGCTCCGGACCGCGTTTTTTTCTCTAATGGCTCTATGCCCATGCTTTCGACGATTTTCTCTAAGTTACTCGGCGACAATATGACGATGCTCGGCTTGGGACCCCAATTCGTGGATGCAGTATCTGAGTTTATACAGCTCGGAGGCTCTTATAATGCCCTCAAATATAGCCCTGGCATTATTCCTATTTTCTGCGAAGAGATCAGAACCACTGCCCCATCAATTGTTTATATTGACAACCCAAACAATCCAACCGGTCGAGCATACTCTCGCGAGGAATTAGAGCCAGTAGTCAAGGCTTGTCAAGATTCTGACTCAATACTTTTAATCGATGAGGCTTATGGGGATTATTTAAAAAAGAGTGAGAGTATGGCTCAGTTTGCCAACGAATTTAATAATGTTGTGGTAACACGTAGTTTTTCTAAGGGGTTAGGCTTAGCATCTTGTCGTCTTGGCTACGCTGTAGTCTCTCCTAATTTACGAGATTATTTGTCAAGAATCATTATCCCATTCACACCATCACTGACGTCAATCAAGATCGCTTGTGATGTGTTACCAAATATCGACAGCTTTCTTGAGAAGTGCAAAACAGATTGCCGGGAAATCAAAAAGACGATGATCGACGAACTACAACAATGCGGAATAGAAGTCATGCCGACAAATGACGAGACGCCGATTTTTTTGGCTTATAAAAGAGGTGAAAACTTAGCTAGCTGGTTTGATGACCGCGGAATATTGGTCGAGTCCGCTCACCATTTTGCACTAACAGACAGCACATTAACTAAAGAGTATTGTCGACTAAGGATCGTTGGTAACACACACGACCTTGAGCACTTTATCTACAGACTAAAATAGCCTTGCATTATCATTTTCGTAGGATTTCAACCAACCACTTTCTTACCTATCTACATACTCCTATATGCGGATGCAGTCTATTTGGTTTGAAATGTGGTTGATTATCACAGACGGCTTCTTTTATCGCAGATAATAATTCAATCCATTTAACGTCTATCTGTTAAGCTATTATTGCTTCGATATTTTATCTTCCCACTCTGCCGCCCAATCTCTTAAAGGGTCGAGTGTTTGCATTAAAGACACTCCTAACTCTGTTAGTTTATAGCCTTCCGATGTTGTAAAAACTAACTCAGCTTCAGTTAACTGCTTAATCCTAGTATTTAAAACCGAAGGGGACATGCTGTCGCATCGTTGTTGTAGTCCTCTGAAGCTCAAAGGTTCAGAGTTCAGCTCCCACATGATCCTCATATTCCACTTTCGGCCCAACAGATCGAATAAAGCCATGATGGCTATACCCGAGCTAGATCCTCTTACTAATTTTTTAGGTAATGGTGTTGTCATAAACCTTGCGCTTCTAAAAAAGTAGCGATATGATTCGCTACGAAATAAGTAGCAATTTTATATCAATTTATTTGAAAAGCGAGAATTATATGTACCTAGTAGATATGACCTTTACAGACATGACAAAAATAACTCCAGAGCTAACTGATAAGCATAAGAATTATCTTGAAGGAGAATATAAATCAAACAATCTATTGTTTGGTGGGAGGAAAGTACCTAGAACTGGGGGCATACTTATTTCGCAACATGCAAGTAAACGAGAGCTTGAGCAAGTATTAAATTCAGATCCATTCATTAAAAGTGGAGCTGTCACGTATTCAATTACTGAATTTATTCCTTTAATGGCTTCTAAAGCTTATCAAGGTATCGTAGCCTAACAAAAGAGCATGGCGTCAATAATTGCTTTCTGACGCTATTTTTGTCCCCCATTAAACGGCCTCTGTTTCTTCCCTCCCTAATCACAACAAGTGCGCTACAAAACATGAACCAATCGATTTTCTCGAGTCTTTCTAACCTAGCACTTTCATACTGAACGATACCTTATTAACCCTGAAGCTAAACCTCCTACAAAAAACAAACTATCTTGCGGCTTCCACGCTAGCCAAGGCACTCTACGACTAATGTCTAACTACCTGAGTCTATTTGTTTTTTTGGGTTTGGTATAAGGTACTAACAACTAAATTTTAACGAATTTTTAATTATAAGTTGACGCATTGTTTACACATCTGCATGAGTCAATAACGTTTGTTGGAACAACACACCTTAGAGTGTGAAAGAAAGGAATCAAAATGAGCAGTACTTTAGAGTCCGTAAATATACCAAGAGAGGAGCCTCAGACCCAAGAGGACGAACTCTCCTATGAACAGCAACACAAACCAAGCTCAGAGTTTGAAACCCGAGAACAGTATCTAGAGCACGAATTACAAATCATGTCGCCTAAGCGCTGGCGTCCAAATTTACCGTTTAAAGATTATCGATTTGAGATAGAAGACACCATCCCAGCCATGGCCGCGACCATTGGTAAAGTGGTTATGGTGGGCGCGATTGCAGCCACCTTTGCTGGTGCTCTCGGGTTAAATGAAGACTTCATTCTAGAAAACGTTCGATACGAACTCCTTATCGCCTCTGTCTTCATCATTCTTTTCTCTGGCTTTCTACTACCAACGGCTAACCTCGCAGGTACACACGGCCCACTTATTCCATTAATCCCTATTGTTGTTGCCGCTGGCGGTCACCCAATGGCCTTTGGCTTGCTGATTGGCGCATTCGGCTTGCTGTTAGCCATCAGTAAAGGCGGCAGTATGTTGGCTAACCTCACCAGTAAAGGTGTGTGTGGCGGATTGCTGCTCTACCTTGGCTTCGTGGGCACCGCTTCTCAAGTGAAAAAGCTGTTCGCTTGGGCAGAAGGCATCGGCATGAGCCACATCGCTTTTGTGGTGATCTTCTGCACCATTATTCTGTATGCGCTATTGGAGCACTTCCGTAAGCGTTGGTTAGCTGTACCTCTTAGCTGCTTACTGGGTGGTACGATTGCATTTGCTATGGGTGCGCCATTTGCTTTCCACACTGAGCCAGGCTTACCTAACATGAACCCGATGTATTGGTGGGGAGAAGATACAGGTTGGATGCTAGGTCTACCGACGATTGAACACTTCATGGTAGTACTGCCGTTCGCGATTCTAGCAGTAGCGATGTGGTCACCAGATTTCTTGGGGCATCAAGTATTCCAAAAGATCAGCTACCCAGAGCGCACTGAAAAAGTACACATGAACATTGATGACACCATGACAACAGCGTCTATTCGTCAAACGTTCGGCTCGCTACTTGGCGGTACTAACTTTACGTCTTCATGGGGTACTTACATCGTACCTGCGGCGATTGCTAAACGCCCTATTCCGGCGGGTGCTTTGCTGACGGCTCTGTTCTGTATCATCGCTGCGATTTGGGGCTACCCGATGGATTTAGCTATCTGGCAACCGGTACTTTGTGTGGCACTGATTGTGGGTGTATTCGTTCCACTGCTAGAGGCAGGAATGGAGATGACGCGTGAAGGCAAAACTACGCAATCAGCAGCGATTGTTGTGTTCTCATCAGCGCTTGTAAACCCAGCATTTGGTTGGTCTATCACCATGTTGCTAGACAACTTAGGCTTAGTTGGCTGTAAAGAACGTAGTGGTGAACTGAGTAAGATGAGCCGTTGGGTACTACCGGGCATTATGTTTGTTGTACTAACAAGCGTGATGGCATTGGTTGGCCTTCTACCAGGCATTCCAGCGATTATCCCAAGCTTTCGTTAAGCTGGACTGATAGCTAACTTCCATAGTAATACAAAGGCTTTGAAGCCTTAATTTATCTATCTATGATTGCTTGGCTAACTCATCCGGTTCCGTCAACACAGTGTTACAATGCTATCGTTGCTCAAAAATCGGAAGTCACAAGTTAGTCAAAGTCACTCAATTACAATTAATTAGCACTATCGTTAACTTGATTCCTCAATAATGCTTGGGGTTTTATGTCGCGAAGGCATAGCAGGAATACATATGAATCCAAGTCTCAGCGAAGTATTGCAAGCTCTTCAGGACAGTTGGTCTATAGACAGCACTGATGAGCCAGAAAATTGGAACCCGTCCAACCCGAGCCGTGGGCAGTGCGGGATGTCCTCACTCATAATAAATGACTACTTTGGTGGGAAGTTAGTGCTATGGAAAGTTTTTGTGGGTGAAGAACAAGACGGCGTACATTATTCAAATGAATTACCAGACGGCACTCCATTCGACTCGACTGGTGATCAGTTTTGGGATACAGAGGAGTTAAAAGAACCTTTATCGTTCGAAAGGCCAAGTGAACTACCAAAGAATGGAGCTGACCGTTATCTGCGACTATCAGATTTGGTACGTAGTAAGTTGGAACGCAAGCAGGAAGAAAAGTCCATCTCAACCTAAGTTTCAAGGTATATGACTTAAAGAAGCCCACTACGAAGTGGGCCCAAGTTTATTAATTTGAATAAATTTAAGTTCTCTATTTTAGGGAAAATCCATTACCAATTTATATCTAAAAACAATCCTTTATTTTATGTGTATCATTCGAATGATTAGCTTGGAACATCCTATCGGGTGTAATCGAAACATATCGCTTACCCATTGTTACTTCAATGCTAATTGTCTAGCGCCTATCTACATAGATTTTAATCGAGATCCAAAATGCTGATATACATAGTCATTGTCGAAACCATCAACATTCTGACTCGAGAAAATTAGCGGTGTAGAACCTTGATTTAATGCTGCTTTCTGGGACTCCACAACTAACATGTTCATGATCATAATGCCCGCTATGCTTGAAAAAGCGCCCGTCACTTTTCCGTTTACATTACATAGGCCATCACCAGGCGGAACCTGATTATCAATAACAATATCAGCAATATCCATCAACTTTAGACCAGAGCTATGGCGGCTTGGATATTTCGACGACTGTTCGATCGACGTTATCGCAATAACTTGATGTCCTTTAGACTTAGCAATCTGTGCGAACTCTATTGGGAGAGCATTCCGCCCTGAATTAGAAATGACCATCACTACATCATTAGCTGAAATATTCTGTTCATTCCAAATAACTTCGGCTAATCCTGGCAACTTTTCCATAGCCGAACCTCTTAGTGCACCATCATTGGTTAGTAGCACCGAGTCTAAGATAGCATTGACATTACCAAGGCCACCAGCTCGAATAAATCCCTCTAGACCAACCATGTGCGAGTGACCTGTCCCTAGGACTTGTATCATATTGTCGTTAACAATAGCTTGAGCAAATAACTCCGTTGCTTGAGATAACGCCTTTTGGTTGACCTCCACAAGTGAGGTAAGCTTTGGTATTAAACGATTCAAGTATTCAGACATGCTTGTGTTCTCCTGTACTCTTTGACGATGATTCAAACATATCAGCCCTACCTTACATTAGTGATACTATTCCACTAAAAAGTGATACTTTTATTGATAATTGAAAAATACGTGTCAATATGCGTTCACATAACCAGTAATTTAAAACGGCTTGGAATGAAAGCAACAATACAGAAAGTACCTCAAAGGCATGGCTGGTCCTGGCGCTATAAAAAATTTTGAAGAAACCTTCAAACCGGAAAGCTGGCATGCTCATCAAGAATTTGAACTGGTTTTGCATCGCAACTTTCAAGGTAAATCGAGAATTGAAACCTTTGAAGGGCAGATAAAACACAACGAACTACTACTAATTGGCCCAGGCCTTGCCCATAGCTTCGAATCACGAGATTCAGATGAAAAACATCCGTGTGAAACTCATGTCATCTGGTTCAGAGAGGAGTGGATCGGCCAACTCATGTACAGCAGTGCCGAGCTTCGACAGTTGGCTCCTATCATTCGCAATGCCAACAAAGGTATAAGGTTTACAACACAAACAGCAGAGAAGGTTTACCAACACCTCATTAACTTTAGTGAACTATCCCCAATTGCGCAGCTTGCAGTCTTCATTCAGGTTTTGGGAGAACTGTGCTCTGATCAACATGTTATCGAGCTACTGCCCTATTATTCGCGAGGAGAAAAAGAAAAGGCTAGTAATGATTTCAGCAAAATAGATAAGGTTTGCCAGTACATAGATCTGCACTATTCATCAGATATTACTTTGAAAAAGCTTGCTAATTACGTACATGTAAGTGAAAACACTGTACATCGTTGGTTCACACAACACTTTAACGAAAGTTACATCACCTATTTAACAAAGTTAAGGTTGAATCATGCTTCGCAATTGCTCACAACAACGTCGCAGCCCATTAGCTTAATTGCAGAAAGAGTAGGCTATACTAATCGCTCTAACTTTAATCGCCTGTTTAAAAAGTACAAAGGCACATCACCTTCAATGTACCGTCAGAAATTCAGATGAACAATAGTTTATTCAAGCCTTGCCTGATTTACACGATGCAATCCTGTATATTTTAACACTTCAGTCGTCTCATAAAGGTTCATACAGAGTTATTTATCAACTCCGAGAACCCAATTTACTTTAGCGTCGAAAACGCGCTTTCCCCTGGCACTACCGCCATCACGGACAAGGCACAAAATACACCGATTCTTGTTTGCAGCATGCGTTATATGACAAGAGAAACGTGCTAAATCTAGAGATGCTTACCAAAAACATTCCGAGTCAGCTTACGAATTTATCTTCCTCGACTAACCTCCGCACTCCAAGCCTCTACTTCTTCATGCCATAGTTGATCTAATAGATAAAAAGCTCTAAATATCTGGACACACTTTTATTCACAGAACTTGTTGATGTTGAATATGTCATTAACCACCATAATCCGAATACTTAATGACCACACAGGTCGTAAATATGGCTTCATTTCAATTTTATAAGAAAGATACAACGTCAACACATTTAGATGTACATAGTGACTCATTTGCGAGAGAAAACGCTCAACTTATTGAGCAAGAGTTCGAGCCAATAGGTGACATTATAGAAGCAGAAAATAGCCAAATTGCGCATGAAACGTTTAAATCAATGTGTGACCATGAATTAGAAACCTTGGCGAAGTCGCAACTATTGGTAGGGGTTCTTACTGCGGGAGCTGGCAGTGTGTAAACATCACTTTGCTGTCAATTTACTGCACTGACTCGACTTATTTAACGTAGATCACACTAAGCTGGGCTATATCGTCTAACATTGAGGTGGGACTAAGTCTCAATAAATATTAGATATTTTCGCCTTGATGTGGTGTTTGTTTTGCTTCAGACAGAGGTAAACTTTAAAATTTTCTTGCTAAAAAGGTAGAAAACTTTATAGTATTCTCAAGTTAAAAATGAGAACAAACATGTCATTGCAAAAAAAACAATCCAAAGTATCACTGAACATCAAAATCCCTTCAGACTTGGATGCTCGCCTTAAACTAGCGAGAAAAGCAGCGCGTGAACAAGGGCTTATGTTCAATGTATCCCAAGAAGTTGAAAAGTTTCTTGAGAAAAAATTAAAACAAGTTGAACGTCAATTATCTATAGATGAGGAGATTAAGAATAACCTAAAGGAACTTGGTGGATTTGATATAGATGAAATGATGAAATCGATGGATTAAAAATACTAACACGTATTGATTTAATTGAATTACAAACGATAACAAGTGTGGAGATGATTATGGGTACAATAATTGGACTGTTAATTTTAGTTGGGATAGATTTACTCTTAGAGCGTCAAACGGGGCTTCATTTGCATCAGTGGATTGCAAAAAAAATTCAAGACTCTCAAAACAAGAAATAATCGATTCTCATAAAAGTGAAAGAATTCATTATTTTGCCGGTTTGATGTAAGAATTGCTTGTACCAAACATAGGAGAAAATGGTATCAAGCGCTGATAATAAAGATTAGTATTATCAGTACCGACCTACATAGTCGAGTTTTTAGAAATGCAGGCTCAACGATTCTCAAAAACTAAGGCCAAGTGATCACGAGGCCTTAGTTTTACCTATCTAGCAACTTCCCGCTCCCCATTTTTGGTCCAATCATTTAAGTGTAGCTGAGTCCGTTTTGCCACTGCTTTCGAAACTCTTCAAGCTCATTAATAAATAACTTAAAACGATTAGGAGTATGTAGACTTGGCTTATAGAAAGCATAGAGATGATTTACTTCGAACCATAAGTTATGGAACAACGGTATTAATTGACCACTTAACACATACTCTCTAGCATGCGTAATCGGAAGTAAGGCAATACCTAAGCCTTCTAACGCCATAGAAGTTGCAATGTCGATGGAATCTGTTGTCATTTGTCCTTCCACACTAACCTCGCGTCTTTCTCCATCTGAGTTTTCCAATTTCCAATAGCGTTCGACTCCTACCCTGTTCACCTGGGTAATACACTGGTGTTGTTTCAGTTCATCAACGGATGTCGGCATACTCGCTTCGTTGAGGTATTTAGGTGAAGCGTAACAAGCGCGCTGGAACTGAGATAACTTACGACAAACAATCCTGTCGTCATTAGGTTCTATGGGAGAAATAACCAAGTCTATATTATCCATCACTTTTAAGTTATCGACAGATAAGGTACGCCAATGGATATCAATGTTGGGAAATTTTTGGTGGAATGTAGGTAGAAAGTTTTGCACTAAAAATCTCGACATGGAAGATAAACTCCCTATACGTAACCGACCGTTTATACCTTGTTTTTGGACTTGGAGCTTTTCGACGCTGTATTCGACTAAGCTTAAAATATCTAATGTGGACTCCAAAAAATTTTCACCATGCGGTGTGAGGCTAATCTTATTTCCGATTCGATGAACCAATGTCACATTGAGTTTTTTTTCTAAATTTCTAATTTTCCGACTTAAGGTAGGCTGGCTTGTTTCTAATGTGCTTGCAGCTTCGGTAAAGTTTAAGTGTTCGGCTAAAACTGCAAACATCTTTAAAGATTCTATATCCATGATTATTACTGATAGTTCTAATCTTAAATGAATTCTCCCACCATTAACCACATTAGTAAAGTGGTTTAATCTATACCATTTTTGAATGACTGCTATTTAATAATGTGTCTAGGGTATAACAAGCGCATGGTGTATTGTTTCATATACTAAACCTCAAATCAGTCAACGTCATAAAATGGATTTTATATGTCAAGGTTAGAAAACACACCTACAAAATGGTTATTTATTATTATAATGTCAGCAATATCATTGTCATGCCTAACAATGTTTTTGGTTATTAGTTCTTCCAATAAAATTATCCGTGAAAATAGTCATTGGGTTAATCATACATATCGAGTGATGCTTGAGGTCGATAAAGCAGTCGAGCAAGTTGTTAATATGGAAACTGGATACAGGGGTTATATGATTACGGGGAACAAGAGTTTCCTTGCACCCTATTACCAAGGTAAAAAGAAAATTCATGTGGCTCTTAAGGGATTGATTGAACTCACTAAAGACAACAACACCCAAACGATAGCTTTTAACTCGGTTCATGCCGAGGTGAACAATTGGCAAAGTGAAGTCTTGGATGCTGGTATCGCGATTAGGGAAATTGGCTCGCACCAAGCAGCTTCTGAATTTGTGAACAAAGCGACAGGAAAAGCGTATGTTGACAAGATAAGAAGGATACTTGATGAAGCATCTGGAAGAGAGGAGGCATTGCTTATTCAGCGCGCCATTGATCAGAGGGTATCATTGGAAAATCTTGAGCGATGGACTTTAATCACTTTAGGCATCAGTTGGCTTATCTCAGCACTTATTCTTTTTCTTGCCAGCAAAACAATTCTAAAAAATGTTGACGATATCTCAGTAGCCATAGATTGCTTTGCTAAAGGTGAGATTAAGCTAATAAATGCTGAACCCTCCAAGAATGAGTTTTACAAAATTAGACAGTGTTTTAACCGTTCAATGGCGCAATTGACCTCATTAATTAATGAACTGACGTTGTCTTCAGAACAATCTAATTTAGCAACCGGTAAGCTATCAACAGTAATGGAGAGTACAGCGAAGAATGCTCAGACTGAATTAGCTCAGGTTGACGAAATTTCTACAGCTATCAACCAACTATCTAGTACCGCTAGTGAAGTCTCCTCAAATGCGACTCAAGCAGAAGAACAAACGAGAATGGCTTTGTCGAGTGTCGAAAGTGGGAGTCACTTACTGCAAGAATCAACAGAACTTACTTCGCGAATGAGCGGATCTATTCAAGTGACGGCGGAGTTGATTGAAGATCTAATGAATAGTGCAATAAACATAAGTGAAGTGACGAATATTATTAGTTCTATATCAGAACAAACAAACTTATTGGCGCTGAATGCTGCAATTGAAGCAGCTAGAGCGGGAGAGCAAGGTCGTGGTTTCGCGGTGGTCGCAGATGAAGTTCGAAGTTTAGCGGGTAAGACACAAGAATCTACACGCAGCATTCAAGAGATCATCACGCGCTTGCAAAACCAATCAAAGCAGGCGAACGACAATATCGTATCAGATGTAGAGTCGATAAGAGCATCGGTTGATATATCGGAAAAAGTGATGGCTGCATTTAAAGACATTGATGCGTCGGTTAAAACAATTTCAGATATGAATGCATTAGTTGCTACAGCTTCTCATCAACAGTTTTCTGTTACAGAAAGTATTGCAGTCACTACGATCAAAGCACGCGACCTCGTCAATGAAAATGCAAATGCCGTGCAGCAGTGTCAGTCTGCCACTGATGAACTTGTTACTTTTGCAAAAAAACAAAACAACGAACTTGCTTTCTTTAAAATCATAAAGTGCTGACATTCATCTCCTAACGTCTCTCGTGGATTATACATGCTAGATTGAAAGCATATTTACCCTAAAAGTTAGGATAACAGTAAAAGTTTAGCCTACACTCAATAGGCAACAATACTCACATTAAACTTACAGATGTGATATTAGCGATAGCATGAGAAAATAGCCAAAAGCATTTATTGTGAAAGCCTACCATCTCAGGCTTTTACCGTGCAGTCCGCTTTTAGTATCTGTGTATTGGTCACGCATTGAAACTTTTTAAAGGAGCGTGAAGATGGATGAGAACTCGGATATATTAGGTCCACCAGTTTCTTTCGCTGAATTTAATGATTTGTGCGACTGTAAACTGACAGATGAACACCAACATAAACAATCTCCTCAAATAGTGGGCAAATATTTATTATTAGAATTAAGTGATACTAAACCCTTAAGTTAATCTGCTCTTGTGTGACATTCTCCATCTATCTTTACTCGTAAATACTGAGCACAATAATAAGTGGCCTCCCATCACGATTTTTATTAATTGCTCGCTTATGTTTAACTTTTCGAAAACGGCTTTTGTTCAATCCAGAGTAAAAGCTTAAACTTCTCATTAACCGAAGGCTCTGTATCAGGAGTCCTTTGGTTTGTTAAACAAATAGACAGCCCTACTCCAATGATTTTACTGCTTTCTTCAACATATCAGCGGGCTCAATGCGTTGTTGTCATTACGTACTTACCGTTAATATTCCCTGAAGGCTAGTCAAAATGCGCCAAACAGACCTCCCTATATCTCTATCTCGAATGAAGTTTGGTGAGCTCTTGAGAAATCCTCACGATAGGAAGTCGGAACTATTTCTCGCTGAATATACTGTTACGATGATCACGAGCATTATTTAGTGGAATCTTAATTTACCTTGTGCGGGTCGCTACAAGGTGTTAATAATTATCTCCATGAACAAAATTTACCTAAACGCAAAAAACACCACTACCACCATGAGGCCACTCAGGAGGTAGTTTTTTGCGTCAATAAAAGACCTCTGAGTGATTCATCGCCAGAGGTTTTTTTGTATCTAGGCTTTGTATTTCACTCAGAATTAACTGAAGAAAAATGTGAAGAGACAACGAGAAATCACCCAGCAACTTATTACGCTTCGTACCACAAAACCAGGGATGGTCTGTTGGCATCAGAACAGACAAGAGATAACAGTGTATAAGGTGTCCTTAGAACGTAAAGCAGCATAGTTTTTTATCAAACCTAAGATAAAAGATGCTCGTGCTAAAAGAATCAAAACTAAACTTTAACTATCAAGAATAGAAATGAACATTCAGTTAGGAGAAGACATGCAAAAAAAAAAGATGATAACGAACAAGCAAACCCCGTTTTACCCCTATTTGAAAAAACTGTTGTTCCCTCTGGCTCGGCACACGTAACCCCGATTCTTGTTTATGGAAAGCGTCATATCAAAAAAGAGAAACTGGCTGAATTTAAGCAGGCGTACCAAACGCATTCGAAGTCAGCTTACGAAGAAAACCCTGACATCAAGGCTATCTTTGCCTTTCCTGATACGGAAGATCCTCTGACATATTGGCATATTTTATGGGTCCGAAGTGCCGATGCGTTTAACGATTACTTGTCTCGATCTACTGAAAAAGAGCCTGTATGGGATGCCTATGATTATTCGTCTAAAAAACCAGATACGTTAACCGTGTTTGGCGGATGGAACGAAGAAACAAAAATCCGCACGAAATCAGCTTCGGGTATAAAGTACGAATTTAAAAGCAATCTTGCTGGCTTCATGAAGTCTGATGGCGGTGGAGAAGAAGGGCCTCCGCTATTTGGATTTACGAAGCGTTATGTAAAACCTGGTCAAATACAAAGTTTAGGTATGTCATTCGAGACCGTCTGTGACATATGGCGTCAGAAGATTCCAGGCTTTTTGATGGCTGCGGTCTTCCAGGATGACAACACGCCCAATTTAGTCCATGACCTAAGAATATTTGCCAACCACAGGTCTTATTTAGCGCATGTCGACAAATCTGATAATTTGCTAACGGAAGCAATGGCAGTATGGTTTGAAAATTACGACACCAGCATTCCTTTTTCTGGGCAGCTTTACGCCGCTAGCACAAAAGATGAAGCACTCCATACCAGCTCAATAAAGTCGAACTCTACACCCAGAGCCCAACTTGAAACATTTCATTTCGGCGAAGATGGGATGCTAGGGCAAATGCCGAATATGACTAGAAACGACTAAGCGATCGTGAAGTACCTGCCTATAATACTAAACTGGGCTCAGCAGAGTGATATGCCTTCTCATTACTATTTGTTTGGTTCTATCATTTCGTGCGTTCGTACACGTCCATTGTAAACTCGGGTGAGAAAAAGGTGAGGTACGGTCAGCGCAAACAAAGTGATAAAAACCGTATTAAGAAGTTGAGCAGACAATCCTTTATCTGGAAGCCAGTTGAAAAAAGCAATCATAATGAGTGCCGTCCCAACAGTCGGCAATAACGCCGCTTTAAATACTTGGTTCCATGACAATCGGTTAGTCTGTTTGACGTCTAGAGTATGAAGCGGCGCATGCAACGCACAGAAATATAGGCAAAAATATTGGAGAACTGGTAAGAGCGCAGCGGCAATGAAAAGGCTTATTACCCAAAGAATAAATTCCATCGAGTGGTTAGTAAACTGAGTAATCAGCACTATGCACGATAGAAGACATGCCAAAGCCATCATAGTTACCAAGTTGCTTGCTTGATACTCACTTACCCCCAGAACAACGAAGTAACTGCTCAGGGCATTAGGGTGGAAAATGGCAGGTAGTGTCACGACTACAACCCCTAAAAAAACTCTGCTTTTTCGAGCAATTGGAGACCAGTCTTCCCCAAAATGTCCAGCGGCGAGAATCAGCAGTAGAACCAAACACAACGTTGGTATCTTCATCCATAAAAACAAACAGATAATAACGGCCACCAAGTAGGCCAACGCATACAGACCAAGTCGAACTCGTCCATTTACGCCATCACGACCATTAAGATTTTTTGAAAGGCGCATCATCATGAGTACGTCTAAGGCCCCGTGTGGTATACCAAAAACCGCAATCAGCACCAGCACTGCCGTGTCTCCGTGAGATGTCCATAAACTAAGGAATGCCAAAGTGGCAGCATAAACACAAAACAATGGCCAAAGCCGAGATTGGGGATGATTCAACGTCGATTCCATATCATTGTCTCCCAAGCTGCGCGAACAAAGGCTCGTTTAGGCATTGAGCCAATAACCTTGAGAAGGTCAAGCGCCGAAGCTCGCTCAGTCATGAACCTCGCAAACTGCTCACCCGTTGTTCCCCTCGCCATTCTTTTGAATACCTCAGGTGCCAATTCAGGACGCTGAGTAAGAGCCATTAGGAAGATAGAATCTAACCAAGTGTATAGCCCAGCGTTCAACGATATTGTCTTTTCTTCGTAAGTTGCAATTTTTTGCCCTGTAATTTGACGAGCTATGCGTTGGCTATCTTGTTGAATTCGAGAGAAAGCGTACCCAGTAGCCGCTCTAATGCAGTTGCCTCTAATACCTATGTTTCGCCATTGGTTGCTCGTGTTACTACCTTTTTCATCGACAATAGTTGGGTCGGTATAGGTTGTCATCGGCAAGATCCCTCCCTCCCAACCAGTCACATCTTCGCTACCCAAGCCAAAAGTATCTAGCACCTCAAGCGTCATTTTTTTGAGACGTTTTAATGATTTGGCTTTCGGGGAGAATTGCGTTACTTCAATCAACGCCTCTCTCCGACTTAAAGGAAGAATGTAAATAAACTCAATGGCATCACCTACGGTTTTTATATCCGCCATTAAATGGGCAGTTTGAGGGTGAAATATGGGTTCGGTACTCTCCACCCAAGCGCCGGTGAAACACTGAAGCAAGCTACCTCTACCAACATTGGTTAGCGGTGGAGGACGACTGTCGAAACCATGTGTGGCGGTGATGCTGAAATCATTGGAACGAACCGTGACCGTGCTGGTACCCACAGCAATATCATCCACCGCTTTATTGAAAAGCATGGTGACTTTTCCGTAATTGGCAAAACGTTCAAAGCAGTAATCAAAAAAATCTGCCGCTTTAATGCAATGGTAGCCATGTTCGTTGTTAGAAACAGATTGCTTTGTCTCTGCAACACGCCAGTGACGCCACCGCTTACTCACAAGAGGAGATAGATAACGGGGCATATGCTTGTCGCTCCAATAACACCATGTTTTGTTGGTATTCACGACATCGGCTTGCTCAAGCATAACTATTTCGCCCGAATATCCGGCTTCAATCAGAGCTAGTACTAACGAGCAAGAGGAGAGTCCTACCCCCACCATCACGAGATCAGCTTTATATTCCGACTGGGGGGTTGTAGACGAACTCGGCACAACTGGCCGGTTATTGGTGTGGAAGACCATTTGATTTACGCCCAAGCCTGTCAAAACCGACTATCTTGCTCAACGGTTTGTGCAAGTCGTGATTGTGAGGTGCTTTCTCGCGTACTTTGAAAGAGATTAAACTGGAAGACGCTAACCAAAATTTACCCCCGAGCGTAATTGTGGTTCTTCCTTGCCAATACCTTAGACCTTGCCGCTCAAGTTTTACTCCTATCTCTCGGTAAACAGCTTCTGCAACAACAATTGCTCTGTGGCTTTGCGGTGGCAGGTAACGATACCCTTGACGCGCACTTTGGTAATAGCACTCTGCCAGCGCGAGTGTACGTCTGATCGCTTGCATAACCTGTGGCCGAACCGTTGTGTCTGAGTCCTCGACGATTTGATGTGTACTGACTCCACACCATTCAAGAGGCAAGTACCTTCTCCCGAGTTGAGCGTCTTCCATCACATCTCTCGCTATATTCGTTAGTTGCATAGCGATTCCAAGATCGATTGCATGCGCAGTACCTTGCGGCTTAGCATCGAGAATCGGACACATCATCAGCCCTACAACCCCAGCGACTTTATAGGCGTATTCAATGAGCTCATCTTCAGTAACAAAGGCAACCTCATTCAAATCACTAGAAACACCATCAATGAGGGTCAGAGCATGGTTGATGGGTATACCTAATTCACCGGACAATATTAGGAAATCTTCGGTTATCTTATTACGTGGTTTGCCGGTAATGATTTGTTGCTTCACGTTGTCTAGCATCTCTTTCGCAAAGCTTTTGTCCTGTGTTTCATCTGCTATATCGTCAACCCAACGGCAGAACTGATAGAGCCTCGCTGCCTGATCTACCTGTGCCTTGCTAAGTAGAAGACTTGCGAATTTGAATGTCTTACCATGAGTTGCCAAGCTAAGGAGCGCTGGATTTTTCATAATTAACCTCCACTTCCCTGGTCAGCCCCTTTAGTGCTGGGAGAGGCAATATCCTGTGTTAGCTGGTCATCGCTCTTTAACCAAATGATGTTAGAGTCGCTAGCATTCATCGGTTCGACCGAGGGAACTATTTTATCCAACACTTTTGCCGAGCAAAGTACGCCGGGCAACCCTGCACCTGGGTGGCTACCCGCGCCAACCACAAATAGGTTTTCCGGACCTTCACCACGGTTGTGGAAACGGAAATAGGCCGACTGAGTGAGTGTTGGAGCGATTGAGAAGCCCGCACCATGGACACTATTATAGTTACACTCAAAGTCTTTCGGAGTCATGCAGAAGCGTTCAACAATACAATCTGACAGCCCCGGCATCATACTATTATTGAGTGCCTCAATGATCTGGTCGCCATATTGGTTCTTGGTTTTTTCCCAATCTACGCCCGACTGTAAGTTCGGCACTGGTGCCAATACGTAAAAGCTGTCGCAGCCCTCCGGCGCCATACTTGGGTCAGTCGCCGTTGGTCGGTGGACATACAGAGAAAAGTCATCCGCGAGTACTTGGCGATTAAATATATCGTCAAGAAGACTTTCATAACGCTTTCCTAGCCATATGGTGTGATGCGCGATATTTGGGAACCGTTTAGTCGTACCGAAATAGAGAACATATAGACCCATTGAAAACTTCGAATATTTGGCTTTTACCTTGGCTGACCAGCGTTGTTGATCTCTTGGCACCATCTTCTTATAGAGATATGCCGGATCCGCGTTGGAAACAACGATGTCGCACCGGATCCTTTTGCCACCCTTAAGATCAACGGCTGTCACTTTCTTTTCCTCAGCGATGACACCTTCAACCTCTTCGCCTAAACGGATCTTTATGCCTTTACTTCGCATTAACTGTTCAAGCGCTTTGACGAGAGCACCCATACCACCGATGGCGAAATGCACTCCCCACTTTTGTTCCAAAAAGTGTATTAAGTTGTAAATACTGGTTGTGTCAAATGGGTTGCCACCCACTAATAGAGGTTGTATCGAGAAAGCTTGTCTCAACTTTTCATGTTGCAAGTGATCAGAGACAAGTTGCCAGACTGTTTTGTAGCATCCAAGTTTAACTAGGTTTGGAATCTGCTTGATCATGGAGATTGGTTTGTCGAAAGGCTCGTCGGCAAGCTTGGTGAAACCGATGTCAAAAATGTCTCTCGATGTACTTAGCAACCGCTTATATCCGTCCACATCCTCGGGTGAAATGGACTCGATTTCCGCTAGGATTTGGTTCAATGAGCCGCCATAGTCAAACGTAGAGCCATCATGGTAGTGAAAACGGTACCAAGGATAGACAGGAACAATAGTCACATAATCTTGCGTCTTCTCTCCAAAAAGCTGAAAAAGTTCATCGATGAGAAAGGGAGCTGTGATTACTGTAGGTCCAGCGTCAAAAACGAAGCCACCACGACGAAACACCCGAGCCCGGCCTCCCAGTTGATCGCCTTTGTCGATAATCGCAACTTCATAGCCTTTGGCTCTTAGCCTTAGGGCTGAAGCGATTCCACCGAAACCCGCACCGATAACTACAGCGCTTGGAGTAGACTGCTTATTGGTTTCTGCTTTCATGCGTATGCCTCTCAAGCTCGCCGAGTAAATATACCGTTTTATTCAAAAACCCTGCAGCGCAATCATTAGGGAGTTTTCCAAAGTCTCTTTCACAACTTTTCAGAAGATAACGAGCGCGCTGGACTGTCAGCTTATACGCCGTAGATGGATCGTTGTGTTGCTTGTAAAAGTTGAGCAAGTTTGGTCGGGACTTGGAGCCATCATCCACGCTGTCGGACAAATCATCGAGTATCTGGTAAGCGACGGCAAAGTTGGTTGCAGAACGCTTAGCTATCGAAACTGAAACGGTCTCATTGGACGCTACGAGTGGAAGAACGAGCGGCAGATAAAGTAGCGGACCGGCTTTCTTCGCCGCAATCTGCTCATATTGCTTAGCTGAGTTCACCTCCTTTGTGGTTAAGTCTTCAAGCTGGCCATAGATCGTTTCGCTAACGGCTTGTTGCATCTCTTCCAGCAGCAATGGCAAAGCTCCAGAACAAGACACCGACGCGAGTGAGCCAAAGGCCTTAGTGATGAGGTAGTCGCCTGTACATATAGCAACATTGTGCCCAAATTTAGACCACACCGTTTCCATACCTCGACGCGTTGGATCATGGTCTTGTATGTCGTCATGCACTAGGGATGCGTTGTGCATCAACTCTATCGATGCTGAGAGCCTAACAGCATCGCTGTCAGATAATCCCAAAGAGAGGGAAGCATCGATACAAATATTCATTCTCGTACGGCTACCACCGGTTTTCAAATGATAGTCTGCAGGTTGATGACCGGCTACTTGGGTGTTCAGGAAGCGCTCGCACTGTCTTTGCACGCTTTTGGTTTTATCTGCTAATGACAATCTCAGTGGACTATTCATGTGTGCCACCTATGTACTGATGTGAGTGAGTGTAACTCTGCGAAGTTAAAGAGAGCCGAACAAGGTCGGCTCTCTAACCAGCTAAGCTTCCTTTTGGCTTTCAGAAGTTGCTGCGTACCAAATAAGCAGACCAAAAGCAATTTTGTTGATTACATCAGCGAGGTTGTAAACCAAGTTCAAAGACGCTTCGTCTACCGCCCCCATCATGTATCCTAGAACATAGCCGATTGGATAAATTGCCCAACCAACAGTGACAATCCAGCGCATTAAATTGTAAGCAAATCTTACAGAGTCACTGGCTTGATTAGTGGCTGCTTTACCAGCCTCACCGAAGAATATTTCATACAAGATGTAGGCCCAACCAAGCATACCTATTACAAACCCGATGGTAACGTTGATATAACCCGCCTCGCCCAGAAAACCAGGTATCAGCATTACTAACGTACCGATGAGCAAACGCCAGAAAATGCCTGGAGAAGCTGCACCGATTGCTCTAAGGATGAGATAAAATTCGATCATCAGAAGTGGCACTGTAAGGAGCCAATCAATGTATCGGTAAACGGTTGGAGTTTCTCCTGTCGCAACCCACACATCTCTCATGTAGAAGTAGTGTACTGCGGCAATGAGAGTCACGAGAGCGGATACTGTCAATGACGTTTTCCACTTTGCAGTCACCCCTTGTGTTTCCCACAAGAAGAACACTGTCGACGCCATTAGCGCCATAGAGATTAACCAAAAAGATATTCCTACAAAGTCATCTGGTTTGAGGTTTGCAGCGGCATTAGCACTGCCTGAATAGAAAAATGCAGCGAACATGCTTACTGCGATTACGTTTGTTTTGAAAGATGTCGATTTCAGCACGCCGAGCTTTGCTGATAGTAGTTTAATTTCCATAATTTTCATCTCACTTTAGCTATGGTTATCGCGAGTACTGCTCGTGAATTCCTCGCTTTTCTCAAGACCTTACGATTAAATGTTAAAACACGATCACAAAAATAACAAACCAGAAACTTTTGAAACATAAATTTATTGACAATGAGATTTAGATTGAGTGGAGAAAGCAAATGAAAGCGGTTTAAGTGGAAACTGATAATGTATTTAAAAGGATCGAGAGGGTTATGTGGCCTCAATGGGCAAGTTAGAGTTATTAACTGGTTAATATTCTCATGCGAATAGCTATCTGCATTTTCCTAATGTAAATACTTTCTGAATACAACTCTTTTCCAAGTGTGTGCTATCGCCCTACCACACATTATTTCAACGCAAACCCGACATGCTTACTTCCTAAAAATGGATGAATCTCTAGAAATTGTGCGTAAAGAGACTGAGTCCAACGAGGGCAGTAATGATGATAAGCAGCGTTAAATCTTATTTGTAAATTGGCGTTAGTCAGCGCTCTCTGACTCCACCTTAAGGTGCTCGACCACTTTAAAAAAAACGTCGGGGAACCAAACCGTAAACGCTTCAGGCTGTTGGTGAAGGATCTCTTGGATGGACTCGATTGAAAACCATTCAACCTCGCTCACTTCAGATTCGTTTGGGGATAACAAGGGCTGATTAGTAAAGCTTAAGAAAATGTGGTCGAGCTCATGCTCTGTAAGGTTGTTTTCGAGTTGTGCTTGATAAATGAATGACCCGAGAGAGCTGAGTTTTAATAGCTTGCTGGTACCTAGCTCCTCGCCAACACGACGCTGAACCGCACTTTCTAAGGCTTCACCTGGACGCGGGTGAGAGCAGCAGCTGTTACTCCATTTACCGCCACTGTGGTACTTCCCAGATGCACGTTTTTGAAGCAAAAACTCATACCCATCGACCGTTTTCTTTGCGATCATCAATGAGAAAGCGCGATGCAATTTCCCGTCTATATGGGCTTTCAATTTTTCGCAGTGACCGACTTCCACATCATCTTCCGTCACTAGTATGACTTCATCTTTCATCTCACTCCTCCAACTCTTTTTTGGATGAGGGCTTCACCCGCAACATTTAGTTATAGCCAATTTGTGCCAAGAAAGATCAGTCGGCGCTAAAAGAAGCGATATGTGCCAAGCATCAAGGCTCTATGTTTGAATAACTGTGTCGACATAAGACATTTTTACTTCCCTTCCACCAGACAGACCAAACCTCACCTAAAAATAAACAGGCGATGATGGATTTCTTTCCTCTTATACCTTGCTAGCGCCTACAGAATAGAGGGGTATCATTACTCTTGATGATTATATGTGCATAATAGGGATGTAGCTCAAAAATTACGGATATAAAATGAGAATAGAAGTAACCACTAATCCCAATAAAAACGACCTTGAAACCATAAGTAAGGGCATTCAATCCTTCAATCAAAAACACATACCTGATGCTGTGGTATTTGAACCAGACACAAGATTTGCGGCCTTTGCAAAAGACGATAATGTTAATGTATTAGGTGGAGTTAGGGCTTGTGCTTTCTGGAACTATTGCATCCTTGAATTACTATGGCTATCCGATGAGAATCGAGGTCAGGAGGTCGGAAACAAACTAATGGATGCCGCTGAAACCTTTGCTAAAGAACAAGGCTTCAGTTACATGCGAACTGAAACACTCATTTTTCAAGCAAAGCCTTTTTACGAGAAGCGTGGCTATAAAGTTTTTGGTGAGTTACCCGATTACCCCAAAGGCCATGTCACATACTGCCTTGTAAAAGAGTTATAAAATTCGCCTCCATTAGGGATAAGTTAGCCTTGACTGCCTTGATTTATAGTATGTCCACCTTGGAGGTCGGGAGGTGTATGTTGGCTCGCTTTTGTACCATTTACAATTAGCACCCTGCTCCTTATCAAGAATAGGCCCGCACACGCGAGGCCTGAGTTTTTCAATAAAACAATTACAACCGCCCTACTTCACTGACTTAACCGCTTTCATCAAGGTTGTGTTGAACTGCTGTGGTTGCTCAAGCATTGGGAAGTGGCCTGAGTCTTCAATGTAGTAAATACTGTAATCCTTAATGTGTTTCTTGTTCGCTTCTGAATCCGTTGGCCATAGGCGAGCGTTAACCAATATCACTGGCACGTTCACGCTCTCATACACACGGTGGGCTTCGCCTGTTACGTATTGACCTAAATAATGACGGAACTGGTTTATCGCGATAGCTGGCGGTGCTGATGCCATGTCTTGCGTTACCCAGTAAAGTAAATCCGCTTCTACATCTTTTGGCAACGAGTCTTTCACGAACATAGTAATGCCCGCTTGGAAGTCTGCTTCAAACGGTTTGGTCATTGCATCTAGGTCGCGTTGTGAAACCGCGAGTGCAACGTTTTGCGATGTGTCGACACCAATAATGCCCTTCACTCTTTGCGGCATCAGTTTAGCTGCTTCTGCAATCACACCACCCGCCATGGAATGCCCGACTAAGATGACAGATTCGAGCTGCTCTTTCTCAATGACTGCTTTGATGTCTTCGGCGAACGCAACCATGGTGTACTCTTCACGGTTAAACGATGAGTTACCATGCCCTGCTAAGTCCATAGTCATTACTTGGTAGTGCTTTGAAAACTCACTTACTTGGTTTTGCCATAGCCTGCTGTCTAGGCTCCAGCCGTGAATGAATATCAGCGCCGTATCCCCACTCCCACTTTTACCATACGCAATTTGTTCACCATCGTGAGATATCGCAATACCGTACCTAATCGTTGAATCATGAGCCATGGCATTAAAGCTACCAAGCGCCGTGAATAACAAGAGTGTGATGTTCAGAATTAAACGTTTCATAGTGTCTCTCTACTTACTTTGGAGGGAACACAGAAAGCGCCCCTCTCAATCAATATAGACACTATAAAGTGTGAAGTTGTAGACGGGTCAAGGGTGATTTAGACGCAAAGTAGAAGCTAGCGAAAGACAAGACCTGACCCATTGTGCCCAAATTTTTGGGCGATCTTTTAGTTAGATTGTTTGATCTCATTAACATTCATAAGCCAAACATCCTATTGAATTTAATAACTTAGTCGTATCAACTTTATTGCTTGGTAAAATCAGCTTGTGTTAGTATGCAGCCAAATTAATAGAATGATAAGCCATATGGAAGCCTACGCAGTATTTGAGGGTGGTGGTGTAAAAGGTGCGGCACTCGCCGGTGCTTTAGCTGCTGCAGACGAAAGTAATATTAAATTTGTAGGATACGGCGGTGCATCAGCTGGCAGTATCGTAGCATTTCTTGCTTCTATTGGTTACCAGCCTAAAGAGTTACTCGCAATCTTGCTATTCTATCGCTTTAGTGACTTCCTCGAAGATGGTAATGGAAAAAAGCTCTCAGACACTAAGGAATGGTTCGATAAGTTTAGTCAATCGACTTTTAGGAAAGCTAAAATGATAGCTTCTCCCCTCTTTTACTACTTAACGTCATCTAAGACGATCTTAAACTATCGAGTACTAAGCAAATCTCTTGCGAACAATGGACTTTATAAAACCACTCGGCTAGAAAGCATTTTATGGTTATTGCTTGAAGCTAAGCACCCTAGTCTCAACAGAGAACTCATGAAAGGGACAATTAGCTTCGCTAACCTCTATGATGTAACAAAAGTGGAGTTAAAGGTTATAACTAGTGATGTTCATCGTGGTGAAGCCGTTGTTTTTGACCGAGTTAACCCAACGACCAAAGATAGTTGCGTCATAGCTGCCGTGTGTGCTTCGTCCTCGTATCCATTAGTCTTTGAGCCTAATTCGACTCTTCAAGAAAATAGACTTTTAGTCGATGGCGGACTTTCTTGTAACTTACCATCATTTATTTTTAACGATAAAAACCATAAAAAACTGCCAACTTATGCATTTGATCTATATAAAGAGTGCGATCTTGAGCAATCCAAATACGAAAAGCCTAACGCAATACAGTTTGCTTGGAGCCTCATTACTACGTCCCTAGAGGCTAGTGACGGTATCCTCTCTTCGATAATTGATGCTATACCAGTACAAGTAAGGGTACCCAACTATATAAATACACTTGATTTTGAGTTAAAGGATATTTCCATTCTTGAGATGTATGAAACTGGTAAAGCAAGTGCTAAACGTTCATTCGAGAGCGACCCACTTACGTCAAAGGCGCTAGCGGCTAATGGGGACCCAACAAAGTTGGCTCGCGCCCTTTATGGTTCCGAGCTTTACCTCAATATACTTGAAGCAATTCTAGCAGTCTCTTCGTTTGAGGGTGTGTCGGTAAGATCATGGTTGTATTCTTCTGTGAAAAATGATGATTCTGAAGTTGTTGCCATTTGTTGGAGAGGTTTAGGCAGCGATATCCACTTTCGCAACGCATATGTTTTTGATAAGATGAGCAAGTCTGATGTATACACCTGTTGGCATAAAAATAACCCCGTTATTCAATCGGGTCAGAAGAAAAATGGAAAACCGTATACTAGACTTTGTTTACCGATATTCGAAAACCATAATTTAGTACGAAATGAGACAGCGATTAACACCTCTAGCAAGAAAATGGTCGGTGTTTTAGTTCTAGAAATGAATGATAGCGCTGACGTTTGTTTTTGGCTTGATGAATCGACAGAGAAAATCTCTCGAGAATTCAACGACGTAATGATTAACTGGCTATCTATACTAAGCAAACTTATGGTATCTAAGGAGTATGCTTTATGATAAAAGAACAATCAAACAGCAAGATTACTATAACAAAAAGTAATGACTCACTTGTAAAGTACCAATCTGCTCTTGAAGCAATTAGTGATGACTTTTTCCAAGAATATGAATCTAACTCTCAATCATTGGAAGCATATAAAGAAAAAATGCGCCTTAAAAGGCTTCAAAAGTTAGCACCATCCAATGAGCCAAACGCTTAGAGCATTAACGGCTAAATTCCCTTATAGAGCCTCCTTTACGGGGGCTCTTTTATATCAATAAGATAACAACAATGGACAATGTAGAACTGGCTAGGATGTTACCTGGCGCTGTACCTTTTCGAGATTTAAATAGAAACCCCACATGGCGAGCTCATATTCAAACAGAATCTGGCATAAAACCCGCCTTTGTTAAATTAATAGAACCTCGTTCAATTTTTGTTGAATGTGCATGCGCTCTCTTAGGGCGAGAGCTAGGATTACCTATTCCTAAGCCATCTATTGTTTTAATTACATCCGAGGCAATCAGCGCGTTTAGCGAAGATCAGCAAGTACTAGCATATGGTTCTGAAGACGTTCAACACCCAAGCTTATTAAGAATGTTCAGCGAAGACATTAACCATGAAAAAGCTTTTGAAGTTTTAGCTAAACACCCACAGCTATTAGATGTATCTGTGTTTGATGAATGGATTGCTAATAGTGACAGGCACTTCTCCAACATTCTTTATGGCGGTGATAGTGACATGTATTTCATCGACCACGAGTTGGCAATACCCGAAGCTCTAGAAGTTGATAAGGCGACAAATGACAACCAACTACTACGGACTTATTTTTCTGAGATCAATGAGCTTGATAAGCATCGAGTTCGAAAGAAAGTTGAATCTGACATAATTCCCCAGCTTAATGAACTGCCTTTCGCCTTATTATCTGAAAAGTCAGGGGCTACACAGTTCTTAGATGATGAAGATATTGTCGCTGTTATCGATTTTCTGTCAGTTCGATTAGAACACCTTCGCGTACTTTTCGATGAACGTATAAAGTTGAGACAAAAGGAAATTGTTAACTTATGAATAAATTAGCCTTTTACGATAAATTTCCTCCTCTACCGCTGTATAAAGCAAATTGGTGTGCCGTCCAACTCGAGCCTATAATCGGCTCAGGGGAACGTATAACAATCGCCATTTGTGCTATTGGGGAAGATAATGATTTTCGAGTTGTGAGTACATTAAGTGATGATGTCTTGAGCTATTTATATGGTTCTCAGAATGCTAACATGAGAAGTTTGATTAAGATGACAACTGATACATTAACCCGTCATTTGAATTGCTCAAAGCCTGTTATGGAGTGGCGCTCTCCTATAGATGGAGTGACTCTTGGTCCAATTCAAGTTGCAGTAGATATAGATTTACTTGGAGTAATTGAGCAAGCTGTAAGATTCAGCTCAAGCCTAAGTAACCTTTTGTCCGAAGGAATTTCTACAACTCCAGAAAGTCGTCCCAAGAGGTCAAACAATAAGTTCTCGACCAGTATTCAAAGGGAAATTGAACAACTAAAGCCTTCACTTATACCATCATTCAACCAAAGAGTTAGAGTTGCGGGAAGCGAAACTCTGACAAGTATCGGTTTTCTGAACGAAAAGTATGCGACCAATTTTGGGTTACTAGTCCCTAACAATTTGTCTAGCTCACTCACTAATATTAAAGCCCGAATATTCGATATTGAAGCATTGAAAAAATCAGATCTTTTGTTTAAACCGGACAAGTATGAAGTAATTATTGGCGCCCCATCATTTACAGATGTAACTTTAACTGACGCTATGATTCATAAGCTTAAAAACTCATTTGAAATGATTGAAGAGATTGCAGACAAAGAAGAAATCAGAGTATTCAAAGTGGATGATGCTAACAAAGCAGCACAACATATCGTTGCTCAAGCAGCATGATGATTAACATATCGACTTAAAAATGGGCCGAGTCAAATAAGACTCGGCTTTTTCCTCTAGCTATTGCTCTCACAATTTCAAGCAACTTAGTTCTCAGCCTTTTGCCATTCTAGTAACCCTTTCGCACTCAACAAGTATGAGTCTACTACTATCACAATAAGAATAGATTTCGATAATTTTTCGATAAAGAAAAGTTATTCACGAGTCGCACATTCGTGATTTTTCGAATTAGTTTTTATCCAGTGAAGAGTTTATATCCTTCTCCAATAACCAAAAAAGGCCTCGCAATGCGAGCAATGTAGTTCACTTAAGCGGAGCTGCTTTGCGATTAATTGGGTAGCGAGTCTTTGATATTTTTACCGCCCTAGGCCGATTAGGCTTAGGGCGTTTGTCTATAAAGAGGACTGATAAGTCTCCCCTTAGACTCTTTAAACGCTTAGGTGTATTGCCTGGCGATATCGCTTTACTCATCACCTTCAGTTGGCTCGCTATAAACTGACAAGCGTATTTAAAGCTAATTTCATTCGGCATTCTTCCATGTTCAACTGCTGCCTGACTTGCTTCACGTCTTACCAAATTATAACCAAGCAACAGCCCCCAGAGTTCTTGATAAACAAGGTTTACTGTTTTACTGCGTAATACTAAGGCATTGTGTTGCATTGAGCTTTTGATATCACGATAACCTAATTCGATTTCCCAACGTTCATGATAAAGTTCGGCTACCGCTTTCGCGTCGTAGTCTGCTCTTGGAAGGGATGTAAAAACAGTTTTCTGCTTACCTTGTACTTCATAGGTCACCGCTCTGACTTGCCATTTTTCAGGTAAACTAGGGTTCTTTTTGAGAGCTTGCGGTGAGACGTTCATTTCGATGAGCATATCATTGCTTTCTTCTTCATCTAAAAGTGTGTATTTCAACCCTTTCCTTGCTGGTATCAACCAATGTCTATTAATACCGCTATTTTGAAGAGAGAGAAGTAAGTCTGCACCGTAAAAACCTTTATCTAGTAACGTCACAGAGTTATCTGGTAAAGAGTCGATGAAGGGCATAGCAAGTGGGATTTCACCACGCCGATAAGGGCTTATGGCAGCGTCAACGATGACATGAGAACGGACATTCATCATAGTCACAACTCTTAGCATTGGATGTGGTGTCTGCCTGCTACTCGAGGTATTACCCGAGCCAAAGTGCTCTCTAAGTTCGGGCGTATCCGCGGTGCGAAAAAGAGCACCGTCTACAGCAAAAACTTGTAATCCTTGCCACGTATCATCACGGTATCGTTCAAGACCCCACGTTCGCCCACATTGTTTAAACAACCACTCTGGTGCAGCACTGCCTAAACGTTGTCTTGCCTGGGTTAAAGCACTTTTTGCTAATAACTCTTCATCAGCCAAGCCATCCGCACAGACATTCATTCTTCGTGCGACTTCGGCAATTGGTTCATTACGGAAGAAGGCCATGCCGACAATTAACCACAAGACCATGTCACTTGGTAGTCGACGTCGGCGAATAGTCGCTTTATCAGAAAGACTAGCTGCCTTAACAACCCATTCATCTGGGATATGTTCAGAGAAAGTGGTGAGTTGAGCTACATCAACAGGATTTTCTTCGAGGAAATCGACAAAATAGTTTTGGATAGACATAAAAAATCGGAAGCCTAGAAACAGGCTTCCGATTATCTCTCAGAAGAAGGATCGGTCAACCGATCCTTATCTGATCTACATTGCTCGCAATGCGAGGCCTTTGATTTTTCTATCTATCAGAAGGGATTAGTCGCGAAGTGCTGCGCCGAATTTCTCTGAGATTGAAGCTACGATAGCATCTACTGAACCAGCGATGTCTGCATCTTCTAGCGTGCGTTCTACAGACTGTAGAGTCAGTGCGATAGCTAGGCTCTTCTTGCCTTCTTCTACGCCCTTACCTACGTAAACGTCGAACAGTTTAGCGTCTGTTAGGAATTCGCCACCAGCTGCGATACACGCTTCTACGATGTCGCCAGAAGCTACTGCTTCGTCAACAACAACCGCGATATCACGACGGTTTGCAGGGAACTTAGATACTGCAACTGCTTCTGGAAGCTCGCGAGTGTTGATAGCTGCCCATTCGATTTCGAATACGATAGTACGGCCGTTTAGACCAAACTTACGCTCTAGTTCTGGGTGAACAGTACCAATGATACCCACTTCCCTTTCTGTTTCTAAACCAGCGTCTACTACGATAGCCGCAGTTTGACCTGGGTGAAGTGCTGGGTGCTTAGCTGCTTTGAAGCTGTAAGCTTTTTCGTTCGCTGTTAGCTCTAGAACTGCTTCTAGGTCGCCTTTTAGGTCGAAGAAGTCAACAGTGTTAGTTGCAACGTCCCAGTGCTCTTCGCCACGAGTACCAGAGATAACGCCCGCAAGCATCATTTCTTGGCGCATGCCGTTTTCAGCTGTTTCTTCAGGGATGAAACGTAGGCCAGATTCGAATAGACGAACGCGTGGCTGTTGACGCTTCTGGTTGTGAACAACTGTGTTTAGAAGACCTTGGATTAGGCCAAGACGCATAGCTGACATGTCCGCAGAGATTGGGAATGGCAGGATTAGCGGCTCAACATCTGGAACGATCAGTTTTTGCTGTTCTGGTTCTACGAAGCTGTATGTAATTGCTTCGTGGTAACCACGGTCTACAAGAAGGTCACGAACGCGCTTAAGCGGTTGGTCAGCTTCTTTGTGGTCGTTCATTTTAAGTGCCGCTTTAGGCGCTTGGTTTGGAATGTTATCGTAACCGTAGATACGACCTACTTCTTCAATTAGGTCTTGCTCGATTGCGATATCGAAACGCCAAGATGGAGACGTTGCCGTCCAACCAGCGTCCGTAGTTTCCACTTCACAACCTAGACGAGTTAGGATTTCTACCACGTCTTCAGATGGGATTTCGTGACCTAGTAGGCTGTCTAGCTTAACGTGACGCAGAGATACTACGTTTGCTTTTGGTAGATCAGCTTCAGATTCGCTGCCGTTTACTGGCGCAACTTCACCACCACAGATATCAACTAGAAGCTGTGTTGCACGCTCCATTGCTGCTGCTTGAAGTGTTGAATCAACACCACGCTCGAAACGTAGAGAAGAATCTGTGTGCAGGCCGTAAGCACGTGCGCGACCACGGATGTGATCAGGTGCGAAGAATGCTGCTTCTAGAAGTACGTCTGTAGTTTCAGTAGTTACACCAGACTCTTCACCACCAAAGATACCAGCGATTGCTAGTGCTTTGTTGTGGTCAGCGATAACAAGCGTGTTGCTGTTTAGTTCAGCTTCGTTGCCATCTAGAAGTGTTAGTTTTTCGCCCTGCTCTGCTAGACGAACCACGATGCCACCTTCGATCTTAGCTAGATCGAATGCGTGCATTGGTTGGCCTTGCTCTAGCATCACGTAGTTTGTGATGTCTACAACTGAGTCGATTGAACGGATACCACAACGACGCAGTTTTTCTTGCATCCAGATTGGTGTTTCCGCTTTCACGTTTACGTTCTTAACCACACGGCCAAGGTAACGTGGACAAGCATCAGTTGCTTTGATTTCAACAGATACTGTGTCTTCAATGCTTGTTGCAACAGCTTCTACTGCAGGCTCTGTAACGTCTGCACGGTTTAGTACGCCAACTTCACGAGCAAGGCCACGGATGCTGAAGCAGTCTGCGCGGTTTGCTGTTAGGTCTACGTCGATAGTTACGTCGTTAAGCTCAAGAAGCTCACGTACGTCCATACCTAGCGTTGTGCCTTCTGGCAGCTCAAGGATGCCGTCAGACTCTACGTCGATACCTAGCTCAGAGAAAGAACAAAGCATGCCGTGCGATGGAACGCCACGTAGTTTTGCTTTCTTGATTTTGAAGTTACCAGGCAGTACTGCGCCAACTGTTGCTACTGCTACAGTTAGGCCAAGACGACAGTTAGATGCACCACATACGATGTCTAACAGCTCTTCTTCGCCGATATCAATTTTAGTTACTTGTAGTTTGTCTGCGTCTGGGTGCTGACCGCACTCAACCACTTTACCTACTTTAACGCCGGTGAATTCACCAGCAACAGGTTCTACATCGTCAACTTCCAAACCAGCCATAGTGATTTGGTGAGCTAGCTCTTCGCTGTTAATTGCAGGTTTAACCCACTCGCGTAGCCAAGATTCACTGAATTTCATAGTTTCGACTGCCCCGGATTACTTGAATTGTTTAAGGAAACGAAGGTCGTTCTCGAAGAACGCACGAAGGTCATTTACGCCGTAACGAAGCATCGTTAGACGCTCTACACCCATACCGAATGCAAAACCAGAGTATTTCTCAGGGTCGATGCCAACAGAGCGAAGTACGTTAGGGTGAACCATGCCACAACCTAGAACTTCTAGCCATTTGCCATCTTTACGTTTCACGTCAACTTCAGCTGAAGGCTCTGTGAACGGGAAGAATGAAGGACGGAAACGCACTTCAACTTCTTCTTCAAAGAAGTTACAAAGGAAATCGTTAAGAATGCCTTTAAGTTGTGCGAAGTTTACGTTCTCATCAACTAACATACCTTCCACTTGGTGGAACATTGGCGTGTGAGTTTGATCGTAGTCGTTACGGTAAACACGACCCGGAGCAATGAAGCGGAATGGCGGTTTGCCGTTTTCCATCGTACGGATTTGAACACCAGAAGTGTGCGTACGTAGCATTAGATCAGGGTTGAAGAAGAAAGTATCGTGATCAGTACGAGCTGGGTGATCGTCTGCGATGTTTAGTGCATCAAAGTTGTGGAATGCATCTTCGATCTCAGGGCCAGACTCAGTGTTAAAACCAAGCTCACCAAAGAACTGTTCGATACGCTCAACTGTGCGAGTAACTGGGTGAAGACCACCGTTCTCAATGCGACGACCTGGTAGGCTCACATCGATAGTTTCTTCAGCTAGTTTCGCTTCAAGCTCTGCACGTTGTAGTGCGTCTTTGCGAGCTGCGATCGCTTGTTGAACAGCACCTTTCGCTTTGTTGATCTCTTGACCAGCAGTGCGACGCTCTTCAGGTGGAAGTTTACCTAGGCTTTGTAGTTGAAGAGTTAGTTCACCCTTCTTACCTAAATACTGAACTCGCACTTCATCAAGTGCGACTAACGAATCTGCTGTATCAATAGCAGTCGTTGCATTAGCAATGATCTCTTCTAGATGTTGCATCATTTCCTCATCTACCAGTTGGTAGTGTCCGTATCGGATGATTAGTTTTTTTAGATAGCTACACATAGTAATCAAACACGCAACCAATGCCAAATTGAATCGCCAAAAGAACAAGTTATTGACTAAAAACACGGCAAATTTAACGTTAGAAAACAGAATTTCATTGAAATCTGTGAAATCAGAGAGAAACCGATACAAAAACGTCACCAAGTGAGACAGTTTGATTACATTCACCGAACCTAGGTTGAGGCAGTGTTGTTCACAGGATTTGGATAGGAAGGATGGAACCGAAATAAGTAGATAGAACTAAGATAAGAAACCAACGAGCGAGGTTTAAGGCCATCGCTCCTTGGTTTATTCATAGAAAAGCTGAATTTGAACGTAAAGAATTGAAGCTAAAACATCGAGCCTTTAGAAGTAATACTCCAACGCAACTTCGACAAAATCATCTTTGCGAGCGAAGAACAGCAAGTCCTCTGGGGTTTCGTTCTCAAACAGCCATGCGTTCAATCGCCACTTGAGGTTGTTGTTGATGCGACTAGAAGCTTCTAGCTTGGCACTGTAGACATCACTGTTATCTAAGTCTTGAGTGATACCAGTCAGCACTTCGGTGCCGTCTTCATCGTTCAAAGCGAAACGTGCCCCAAGGAACACATCATTTTGGCCGATGGTTTGGGCATTGTTGCCTCGGCTGTCATACAGGTATTCAGCGATGAAGCCGATGTCCCAGTACGATTCAAGCGCCCCAACCCAAGTGTATTCAAAGCCCGTTGCTACGCCGGTGTGGTTGTCGTAACTGTCGCGATAAATACTTTCCAGCTTCCATAACCAGTCGCCAATAATGCCTTGCACATCCAATCCGAAGTGCTGCATTTGTGCGTAGTATGGCTTGAGTTGGTTGCCTTGCACACGGTAATAAGGGTCGCGGTTTGTGCCGCCTAAGTAACTTAAACCGACATCCCAATCACCGTACATTTGGCTATAACGCAATGCCACATCAAGGTGCTTTTCTTCTCGCGAAGATTCGTAAAGCGCATCGTCCGATACTGGCACGGTTGGCCTTAATCGACCGTCTTCGCCTGCGAAGGTACGCTCACGAAAATACGGCAGTAACATGGCGTCGATGGTGCCCCACTCTTTTATCGAGGTGAAGTGCACCATAGGCTGACCTAACTTGGATTCGCCATCGACCGATTCAATGGCATCGGTCTGGTTTACCACATCCACTAAATGCGCCGATTCGGTTACGCCCCAAAATACCTTTCCAACACCCGCCCGCAGTTCGTAGTCGTCCCAGTAAGTGAGATACAAGGCTTCACGAATATCACCATGAGTTCGTTCATCGTCTTCGCTGTCTAGACGATAAAACGGGGTAAAGGTAAAGCTGCCATTACCCTCTTCTTGCTCCCAGTAAAACTCTGGCTGCAACACCAGTGAGCTTTGTCCTTTGTCTTGCCCTTGTAAACCGTCGCTAAAGAACTGCCTATGTTCAAGGTTAACCTGCCCTGCGATATCAGGGCTAAAGCCTGCCGCCACACAAGGCAACGACACCTGCATAAGCCCGACGGTCGCTGCCAAGGTTAAGGATAATTGGGTTCCTGTTGCCACAATCCTTTTCATATTCCTGCCTTATTTCGCACGTTTTAGTGTGTTCTTTTGGAAATCCTTGTCTTTAAGACCGGTCTGGAACACTAAATCTGTCGTGGTTAATACGGTGCTTTTACCTGTTTGATGGTTTTGCATCGCCATAGTGTGCGCACGCCAGTATTGGTTTAGGTACTGTTTGTAATCTTGGAACGATAGCGTCTTAAGTAGTGCGCCTTTACGGTCGTAAAACTCGACTTTCATTGGGCGATAGTGCTGTTGGTCTAGCCAGACTTTCTGCATGGTGTAGCCTGAGTTTTTGTCGGTCGGTACTTGCTCTAAAACAAAGGTGTCTACGCCTTCCAGTTTCGCGTCTTCAACATAGTTGAAGGTGTACTTTTCTAGCTCAAACGAGCTTAAGTCTTCATACGCAAATTCACTGCCCATAAACGGGCCCGATTTGTTACGTGAAGAGATGCGTTTCACACGCTTAAGTGCAGGCAGATACAACCACTGGTCATCGGATTTGGTGATGTGCGAATGGTTTAGGAAAGCCGTGCCTTTTACATCACGTGGCTCGTCAAAAATGGTTAAGCCTTTATCGCCATCGTTATCCACTTCTAATGATTTCAATCGCATCAGGCGTGTGCTGCTTTCACCCTGTTTATTGCGAAGTAGCATTTCCATAGTCGCGACAGAGTCGCCCCACCCGACATCGACAGCTTTACGTTGCTCGGCAATTTCTAAGCCTTTCGCTGGGTCTGCTAATACTGGGAAAGTTGCGAATGTGCCTATTGTTAACGTACCGACGCTCAATGAGCTGACTGCGAATAATGTAGTAACGAATGTTTGTTTAACGCTTTTCATAAATATCTCCTTGAGTCAGCCCACCGCAGCAGGCTGACGTTTCCTTATTTGGTCGATGTCGTCAGTTCAGCTGTTGGGCTAGGCTGCGACTTGTTGTCAGGCTTTGATTCGTGCTGAGTTTTAGCTGAGTAGTGGGTCTGCTTGTCGAAGATCATCAGTAGGCTTGGTAGCAAGATGAAGTCGACCACCAACGCAATGAAAATCACAATCGCGCTGAGTAAGCCCATGTCGGAGTTGAGTCTGAAGCTCGACATCGCCAGTACAGAGAAACCAGCCACGAGTACCACTGTGGTGATCCACAATGCTCGTCCAACCGTGTGGAAGGCGTATCGAACCGCTTCTTCTGCTGATTTCCCTTCAATTCTTGCGCGTTGGTATTTGCTCAAGAAGTGCACCGCATCATCAACCACAATACCCAGAGTGAGCGTTACCACCACGGACAAACCAAGGTTGATTTCACCAGATATAAGCGCCCATAGACCAAAGCCAATAATCGCAGGTGCAATGTTTGGCACTAGGCTGATCATGCCCAAGCGAACTGAGCGCAACGCAAAGATCATCAAGCCAGAGATAAGTACTAAGGTGATAGGCAGAGTCGATAACATGCTCGCCATGTTAGTTTCGCCAATGTGAGCAAACATCAGTGATGGGCTAGACGCGACCACTTCATACTGAGGTGCATTGGCAGCAAACCATGAGTAAATGCGCTCTTCGAGTTCGACTAGCTCAACACTGCCAAGGTTGTCGACGGTAAGTACCATTTTGATCGATGACTTATCGACGTTGATCTGGTTATTCAAGTCCAAGCCATACGGCAGAGACATCTCATAAAGCAGCAGGTATTGCGCAGCAAGTTCACGGTTAAGCGGCAGCTTGTAGTAGCTTTCATCGTCGCCATGCATGTTCTTGTTCAAACGCATGTAAACATCGGAAAGCGTTGCCACATGGTCGGTTTCTGGTTGAACACGGAGCCATTCAGTAAAGTCACCAATCGCTTGCAAAAACACAGGATCGGCAATCGCTTGAGACTCGTTAGTCTTAACCGCAATACTGATGGTGGTCATGCCGCTTACGGTCTCTTCCATGAAATCAGCCGCTTGCCTGAATTCGCTTGAGGTATCGAAATACTTCACCGATTCATCGTTCACTTTGTTGAGTGGAATTAACGCGGCAGCGCCAACAATGACCAGAGTTGAAATCGGCAGCAGTGCTTTACGGTTGGTGACGACAAAATCACCCAGCTTATGCATAAAAGTGATTTGGTCTTCCGCTTTAGGATTGGCAGATAGGCGTTTGACTGGCAGCAGTTTTAGCAACGCAGGCAACATAGTCACAGATAGGAAGCACGCAATGAGTACACCCAGTGCCGACAATTTACCGAAGTCACGCAGCACTGGAGAGTCCGACATGTTCATCATCAAGAAACCGATCGCAGTGGTCACTGAAGTAATCAGAATCGGCATCGCGTTGAGCTTGATACTGTATTGAATGGCCAGTGCTTTCTCCATTCCGCGTTGCATCGCTTGTCTCATGGTCACAATCACGTGAACACAATCGGCTACCGCCAAAGTTAAAACCAAGGTAGGCACATTCACGGTTGCGGTACTCAAGAACATCCCTGCCCAACCGGATAAACCCATGGTGGCAACAATTGAAGAGATGATCACAATAAGCGTCGCCACCACATTAAAGAACGAGCGCAGCATAAAGGTCAGGAACACCAGTACCACCAACAGCATTAACGGAACGAGCGTTGAGCTGTCTTGTTGAGCCGAGGTCATAAACGCATTGTTCATGGCAATGATGCCCGCTTTATGGAACTCGACATTAGGATACTGAGCTTGGTACTTACCGATCATGGCATTGATCGCCGCAATCACCTCTTGCACTTCTGCGGTTTTATCCACTTCTGGCAGCTGCACGGTTACGTTAACAATCGTCACATCGCCAGAGGCCGACACTAAGGCATTCTTAAGCAACGGTTCATTGAGGGCGATCTGTTTTACTTTGGCGATGCGCTCTGGTGTGTGTTCGTACTCTTCATACAGCAAGTCTTCTACCAAAAGATCATCTTCAATGGCTTCGGTGTGCTGATAATTGGCAAGGGAATCCACACGGCTTGAATACGGGATCTGCCACGCATCGACCGTGAGGTTTTGAATCAGGGTGAGAGTTTCTGGGGTGAAGACATTGCAATCTTCAGGTGCGACAACAATCGCAAGGTTGTCGGTTTTTGCAAAGGTGGTTTGGATTTCATCGAACGCCATCAACTGCTTGTTGGTGCCTTCGAAGAAGATGTTGTAGTCCCCTCTAAAGTAGAGGTTCTTGGCCCCTAATGCAGAGAGAATGATGATTGAAAACACCACCAGCAGAACGATAAACGATCGCTTGGTAGGTATTGAGTGCCAACTGTTTAGATCTGCGTTTGCACTATCGGCATTAGGGTTATCTCGGTTTTGCTGATCGAACGTGGGCTTCTGGCTGTCATGTTTCATCACAGTCTCCATTTGTGACGATTCGTCATATTTGTGTCATAAAAAGCCAGCCGAAGCTGACAAAAAACACAATTCTTAGTCAAACACTCAAGAAAACAGCAACCACAGTCGGTCAATCTCAAGTTTGTGACGAATCGTCAAAAATGGTTATTAATAAACCCACATATGTGGGTTTATTGGAAGCTATCGACCTACAGACTCTAAGTAAGCGATCTCTTCACTGAACAGTTCCTGTTCTACACGACGCCAAGTTTTGCGGTAATCCCAATCGCTAGAGAGGGGCTGCCAATTGAGGCCGTCTAGAATCATGTTCGCGTTGTGTAATACTGAATACGGGTCTTGTAACCGCTTAATACAATGACTGTTCGATGCGTTCTGTGACAAGGCATTTGAACCAAATGCAATTGACCAGTTAGCAAAAACGATGGCATCAGAACCAACACCAGAAGAGAACTTTAGGTCACCCGCTTCTACGGCTTGGTTAACCATAGAGTCGCATTGTTCAATCACCAACTCTTCCAGTTCATTCATCTCGGCGACGCGTGCACTAGACGCTTTCTCTAGTACCCACGGGCTTTTTGCCATGATCGCACAGGTTGATAATACCGGTTCCATGCGAGCATAGATTCGGTAAGCAACGTGCAGTGCGACGATCTTTTCACGTGTGTTGCCTTCAAACTCTCCAGAGCGAGCAAACATCATTGCTTCTGTCTTAAGAGAATGAATACATAACGCTAAAACGACGTCTTCTTTGCTGCAAAAGTGATTGTAGATTGTCCCTTTAGAATAAGAGCTCGCTGCCGTTAGCTTGTCCATTGTTAGGTTTCCGAACCCTTGTTCTCGAACCAGATCTTTCGCCAACAACATCAACTCTACTTCTCGGTCTGCAATAGACTGCTGCTTTTTAGACAACACGCCTTTGCAACCAAAGATACCTTGTTTATCGCCTTTACAACCAAAGCCAAACATAATTTCTCAGTCCGTATTTTAGCTTAACTATTATTTAAGCTTAGCCAGTATTTAAAACACTCCTATCCAATATGTTAACACGAATAGTAAATTCATGTAGTTAACCATTTTGTGACGCTTCGTCATTTTTGACTTATCGTCATAATAGCTCATTTATTGATCATATCAAGATGTTTTATAAATTTAATATAATCTGTGAATAACTGGGTGAATAGGTGAGGTAATTATCAATAGCAAAAATGTGTGATGGGTATGTGAACATCCTACGAAAAAATTGGCGTGTCATGCTGCCTTTATGGGGCAAACCTCTCCTTATGGTTAATATTTGTCTCACTGATGTGGTTTTCTGCTAAGTTGCTATAAATTCAGTAAGGGGTGACTTACAATAGAGTCAACGACCTACCTTTTTTGAGAACACGATATTGAGCGCCAAATATTCTTATTTAGCTTGGCAAGTGAATACTTCTAGCCCAGCAGAAAAGCTTGTTTTATTGATGCTTGCAGATGGTGCGGATGAATCCGGTTACACTAATGTGTGCCTGCAATCGGCAAGTCAGCTTTGTGCTCTCTCTACGTTTGGTTTAGCCGACTGCCTTAAGTGCCTAGTCGACCAAGGTATTCTCGATAAGGTAAAAGTAGACTATCGAGATCAAAAAGAGATCCACGTATTCAAACTGCTCATTGAGCAAGAGCAAGCTGCGGCGCCCGTTGAAGCTCAACCGGTCAATAGTATTCCGGTCTACTCTACGGCACCTGCACCTGCACCTGCACCTGCACCTGCACCTGCACCTAAGTTTCAGCCTGCTCCGGCACCAATGCAAAACATGCAACATGCCCCTCGCCCACAAAGTCGAGGCTCAATGACCAGCAACACGGTTTCTACTCATGACTTGGATGAAGAGATCATTCCAACATGGGCAGAACGTGCGTTTAAATTCTCCGGCCTTGCTGGTGACCATAGCTTAATATGGAAAAAATTTGTCCTCTGGTATAAAGCCAAAGCCAATGAACTCATGCCAATCTCTCGCATCGAATCTAAGTTGCAGTACTGGTTAGTTAACGAGAAGCAAAATGAAAGACAACAACAGCAGAAGACCTCTCAATATTCAGGAAATGCAGGACAAGCTCAAGGAAATGGGTATCGACAAAAGCTTAGCCCATCTGAACGCTTCAGGCAGCAGCTCATTCAAAAAGGCAAAAAGCCAACCTTCTGATCCTGCACCTGCAGTCGTTCCAGAAGTTTTACCGGCAGCTTCGTCGCCATCGGTACCTGTTGTTGAATCAGACACTGGCTCAAATCAACAAGTACCTGTCGTAGACCAAGATCCAGCAGAACTTGAGCTAACAGACTGGTGTATCCATGTGTTCGGCTCTTTCTTGAGCGTGTACGAGACTCAGTGGGAATACCAATACGGTAGTGAACCAAGCGGTAAGTTCATTGAGTTTGCTAACTCTGTCGATTCTGACGGCCTCAACCGCGTGCTAATGCACTGTCATGAACGTATTCAACTTGGCAACAGCTGGCCACCGCAAATGGGTGAGCTTTGGATTCTGAAAGACTCTTTGACGGAAGAAGAGCTGTTGGATAGCCGCATTCGAGTATTGTCTCGCACCGCTGCGAACAAGATTGAGAAATGGCTGATTCAAAACAAGCTATATGACTTGAAGCGAACAGCAGAAAACAAGCTAGATGGCCTGTTTAAAAAGTACTACTTGGAAGCGAAGCGTTTAGACGAGAAAGGCATGCTTGAAACGGAATTACCACAATTCCTACTTGCCGCTAACTCAGTGAAGAACTTGAACGATTTGAAGCGTGAAGAGTACGAAAGCAAACACGGTAAAGCGCTGAATCCAAGAATCCAACAGATTCTCAACAGCAAGAAATAGCCACTCGCTTTCTAGTGTGAAAAACACAATGAACAGATACAAAAATGCCAGCAATTAAGCTGGCATTTTTTATGAATTCTTACGAACTCTTTAGCGACTAAACAACCGTTATTTACGATCGCCTTACTGAGTAGTTACAGTAGGTGAATAGTTGCGTTTAGCGTGAATACGCCAGAGTCGTCATCTTTCATTTTGAAGTTTTGGTAGCTAGCGCCTACAGATAGAGGACCAAAGATGAAGTATTCTGCGCCTACGCCGTACATGATATCAACGTCGTCTTGCTTGAAGTTGTCGCCTTTCAGCTCGTATGAGTGAAGACCACCTTTCGCGTATACGTGAAGAGGACCGAAGTCGATGCTTGGTTTGATTGCTAGGTAAGCAGTGCTCGCATCTAGGTTTGTAAGATTACGGTTACCGTACTTAACGCTGTCGAAAGAGCCTAGATCCCAGTAACCCGCTTCAACACCGATAAGTGGCAGGATACCTGTACCCACATGGATACCCATTGCTGTTTCTTCTTCGTTACCTAATGAGTTTTGACCACCCATTACACCGCCGTACAACCAAGAATCAGCCATTGCTGTTGAAGATGCACCTAGCAGTGCTAGTGCCAATAACGTTTTTTTCATATTCGACCTTTTTCGTCCTAGTGGCAGGCCTTGAGTGGTAATAAATTGCCACCAAGTCGCCCTGTATGTAATAACTATTCAATTAGTAATGCAATAAGCAAGATTTATACCCAAACCTTGCCATTGCGTCTAGCATTATTCCTTTAGCAAGCATCGATTGCGTTTTTAACACGCTTATCTGACACTGGATAAGGCGTACCGAGTTGCTGTGCGAAGAAGCTTACACGAAGCTCTTCTATCATCCAACGCACCTCTTTTACGTTTTCTGGTACCGCGATCCCTTTTGGAATTTTATTCAGCAGCTCTTTGTAATCATTCATTACTGACTCAACTTTGATCATATGCAAACGATCTTTGTTAGGGTCAATTGGCAGCTTCTCCATGCGGCGTTCGATTGCCTTCATATAGCGTAGGATATCTGGCAAGCGTTTCCATCCACATTCTGTGGCAAAACCCTTAAAAATCAAACCTTCTACCTGAGCTTTTATGTCAGAAAGTGCAAATGCCATAGAAAGATCAACACGCCCCTTCAACTTCTTGCTGATGCTGAATGCCGTAGTAAGGATAGTTTCTACCTGTTGAGCAATCTCAACCACGGTATCACCCAACTCTGCACGTACGTATTCTTTCAATGCTTCAAACTGCTCTGGTTCCCAAACCAAACCGCCCTTCTCTTCGATCAGCTTATCAATACCACAAGCGATACAGTCATCGATAAGATCGAGAACCTTGCCGTATGGGTTGAAGTACAAGCCAAGTTTCGATTTATTCGGTAAGTTCGAGTGCAAGTATTTGATTGGCGACGGCACGTTCAACAAGATCAAACGACGCTGACCCGATTTCATTGCTGAGATCTGCTCTTGTTCCGTCTCGAACAGTTTGATCTCTACGCTGTCTTTGGTATCCACCAACGCTGGGAAGGCTTTTACATCGTAGCCACCGCGCTTCTGTTGGTAAACTTTTGGTAACTCACCAAAGCTCCACGTATGCAGGTTTTGCTGCTCGATATCGTCATCCGCAACTTTAGAAAGCGTCTCTTGAACTTTGTCTTTCAGGCTCTCTTTCAGTTCATGTAAGTCTTTGTGTTCTTTCAACTTACGTTTGCGATGATCCACCGCACGGAATGTTACCTTTAAGTGCTCTGGAATCTGGTCTAACTTCCAATCATCTCGTACCACTTCTACACCCGTCATGCGGCGTAGCTCTTTCTCAAGAGAATCCAGTAGCGGCGCTTCAAGTGGTGTCACACGAGCCAAGAACGCATCGGCATAATTTGGCGCAGGCACAAAGTTACGTCGTAACATCTTTGGTAGTGACTTGATTAGGCTAACCACCAATTCCTGACGTAGGCCTGGGATCTGCCAATCAAAACCGTTCTGGTCGATTTGGTTCAAGATAGGCAGCGGAATGTGAACCGTTACACCATCGTTGTCATCGCCCGGCTCAAACTGGTAACTCAGTTTTAATTTCAGGCCATTTTGGTGCCAGAAGTTCGGATAGTCTAAATCAGTAACGTGGCTTGCATCACCGCGGAACAGCATCGATTTCTCGAAGTTAAGTAGCTCTGGGGTCTCTTTGCTGGTTTTCTTCCACCAAGTATCAAAGTGACGGCCTGAAACCACCTCTTCGCCTACACGCTGATCGTAGAATTCAAACAGTTCATCATCATCGATCAAGATGTCACGACGACGGGATTTATGCTCTAGCTCTTCCACTTCTTGGAGAAGCTTGCGGTTCTGTTTGAAGAACGCGTGCTTAGTTTCCCACTCGCCTTCAACCAATGCGCTGCGTACAAACAACTCACGACTGATGGTTGGGTCAATCGCGCCATAGTTCACTAGGCGTTTAGGAACAATCGGGATTCCGTAAAGCATCACTTTTTCGTGCGCCATTACCGCCGCTTGTTTCTTCGACCAGTGTGGTTCACTGTAGCTGCGCTTGATTAGGTGCTTCGCTAACGGTTCAATCCACTCAGGCTGAATTTTAGCAATCACACGACCCCAAAGTTTTGAGGTTTCCACCAGCTCAGCAGACATGATCCACTTAGGCTGCTTCTTAAATAGGCCAGACGCAGGGAAGATATGGAAGCGTGCATTACGCGCACCTTGGTATTCATTCTTCTCTTGGTCTTTCATACCAATGTGAGAAAGCAAACCTGATAGCAACGACTGGTGAATGCCATCGTAACTACCCGGCTCATCGTTGAGCTTGGTATCCAATTCACGCATCGCTTGGTGAATTTGGAAGTACACATCTTGCCACTCACGAATACGCAGGTAGTTCAGGTAATCTTGCTTACACTGTTTACGGAACTGGTTACTCGACAGCGCTTTTTGCTGCTTCTTGATGTAGTCCCATAGGTTCACAAAAGTGATGAAGTCTGAGTCTTTATCGAAGAAACGCTTGTGCTTGTCGTCAGACGATTGCTGTTTGTCTGATGGACGTTCTCGCGGGTCTTGGATTGAAAGCGCAGACGCAATAACCATCACTTCGTGTAGACAGCGGTTGTTTGGCGCTTCGATAACCATGCGCGCTAAACGCGGGTCGATCGGTAGCTTAGACAGCTTACGACCAATTGCCGTTAGCTTCTTAGTATCGTCGCCTTGGTTCTTGTTCTTATTACTTGGCTTGCCCGATGCAATCGCACCTAGCTCTTCGAGCAGCCTTACACCATCTTGAATGTTGCGCTTATCTGGCGCTTCAACGAATGGGAAGGCTTGAATATCGCCCAAGCCTAGTGCTGTCATCTGAAGGATTACAGACGCTAGGTTGGTACGCAGGATCTCAGGATCGGTAAACTCTGGGCGTGACTCGAAATCTTCTTCAGAGTACAAGCGAATACAGATACCTTCAGCAACACGACCACAACGACCTTTACGCTGGTTCGCACTCGCTTGAGAAATCGGCTCAATCGGTAGACGTTGTACTTTGGTGCGGTAGCTATAGCGGCTAATGCGCGCCGTACCCGGGTCGATTACGTACTTGATGCCCGGAACCGTTAACGAGGTTTCTGCCACGTTGGTTGCCAGCACGATGCGTCGACCAGTATGAGACTGGAAGATACGGTTCTGCTCACCTGCCGAAAGACGCGCGTACAACGGTACAATCTCGGTATCACGCAGATTACGCTTACTTAGTGCGTCCGCAGTATCACGAATTTCACGCTCACCATTCATGAAGATCAGGATGTCGCCTAAGCCTTCATCACACAGCTCATCAACCGCTTCGAAGATACCTTCCATTTGGTCACGATCAGAATCGCTGTCGTCACCACCTAATGGACGGTAGCGCGTATCTACAGGGTAAGTACGGCCCGACACTTCAATGATTGGTGCATTGTCGAAGTGCTTAGAGAAACGCTCTGGGTCGATGGTTGCCGACGTGATGATCACTTTTAGATCAGGACGCTTTGGTAGCAACTCTTTCAGGTAACCCATGATGAAATCGATGTTCAGGCTACGTTCGTGCGCTTCATCGATAATGATGGTGTCGTACTGATTTAAGAAACGGTCGTGTTGAATCTCCGCCAGTAGAATACCGTCGGTCATCAGTTTGATTTGTGTGTTGTCAGAAATCTGGTCGTTGAATCGAACCTTATAACCAACAAATTCACCCAACTGGGTTTCCATCTCTTCGGCAATACGGTTCGCAACCGAACGCGCAGCAAGACGACGCGGCTGAGTATGACCAATTAGGCCAAAGCGACCACGGCCAAGCTCAGAACAGATCTTAGGAAGCTGAGTGGTTTTACCCGAACCCGTTTCACCCGCCACGATAACCACTTGGTTTTCTTCAATGGCTTTCGCAATATCATCACGCTTTTGGCTAACAGGGAGAATTTCTGGGTATTCAATGGTAGGTTTTTGCGCAGCACGCTGGGTTGCCGTCATCATCGATTGGGCAATGTCTAATGCGATTTCATCGAAAACAGCATGCTTAGATTTTTCGTTCTTAATACGGCTTGCACCAGAAATACGCTTACTTAGACGGAAGCGGTCGCGCATCATGCACTCATTTAAGGCCTTACGAAGAGAGGCTGGGCTATTTTGAGATGCGCTTGCTTTAGGTGCTTGTTGTTTGTTGTTTTGCTTTTTTTGATTAGCTTGATCAGCAGCAGAGTCCGATGTCGCGTTGGTATTCGCTACATGGTTATTTTTATCTGCTTTTTCCGGAGACGAAGTCACAGCGTGTCCTATTCTTTCTCTTATATAAACTCGCGCGATTGTAGCATAAAGGAAAGGAACGAGTTAACACAAAGCAAGGAATATTAGCTGCCTAAGCGCCTGCTGAAACAAGGGATAATGCAAACTAACGTGTTCAATTGTTATACTAAAAACTGAAGCTGATTATTGGTAGGCAATCGATGATTCGATTAAAAATGTTGGCTTAGATTGCCCAAGCCAACATTAGGTGGAAACACGTTATCGGTAGAGACTCTGAATTTAATAAGAGCCTCACCGTTCTCGCGTTTAATATTCCAGATTAACTTCGTCTTCTAATAGCACAGACTTATCGACCGGCTTCATTAGGTAATTCATTACGGTGATCGAAACCAGCAGAGCAGCGTAAGCCAAATAGGTATTTTCAGCCGTCCCCGCTACGGTAGCGAGTAATCCTCCGAAGAACCCTGACACACCCCATGCTGAATAGAGTATTCCAAAGTTGGTTCCATACGTCTTCAGACCATAATCCACCGCTGTTACTGGAGGGAAAACACCAAATAACGCACCATAAGACATGGCGCCTGCGGAGATACCGATCATTAGAGGAATGGTCGTTTCAATGGTTGTAAAAAAGACCATATTGACCGCTTGCAACATAAATATTAAGCCCAGTGTATGAACACGCCCTATCCTGTCGAAGACAACCCCACCAATCACTCGCCCTGCGGTATTAAAAATCGCTAATAAAATGATACCTAACGCAATTTCTTCAGCGGTTAATCCTATCGATTTACTGACGTTGCCAATAGAGCCGATGAGCATGATACCAGCTGCTGATGACACCATGAACATTAACCAGATCTGGTAAAATTGAGGGGTTTTCAGCATATCTAGCCACTGGATGTTTACGTCTGATCCATATTCAGCAGCCTTTCCTCCGGGAATTTCTGAAACATACCCTTTGGGTGGATTGACCAGAAGAGAAGCCATCGGGATCATAAAGAGCAAGCCGACACCAAGGATCTTGAACGTATCTAAAATGCCATAGTGTTCGATGAGAACGGTCGATAACGGAGCCAAATACAGTGCCGCCATCGCAAACCCACCAGCGGTTAAACCACTAACCAACCCCTTTCTGTTCTCTGGCCACCACTTCATAGTACACGGACCAATACAGGCATAAGCAAAGCCCATCCCCGCACCGACCATACACCCGAAGGTAACCTGCAATTCCGCTAATGTTGAGGCATAGCCGGACGCTAAAAGCCCCGCTCCGACAAGAAACACACCAAGTATTGTGACCTTCCTTGGCCCTATTTTGTCTTGCCATACCCCAGCCAAAAACAGACTTACCGAAAATGCGAACACGGAAGTCTGGTAAGGCCCATCTACGTCCTTAGGATCAACACCTAGCGCCTCAGCCAAAGGTTCACTGAAAACGCCCCATACATATAGGATACCGATCGATAGGTTCACGATTAAACCTATCACGAGTATTTTAAATGGTTTACTAATCAAGCTAACCTCAACAATTCGCTGTTTATGAACAATCGTTAGAAATGATGACTTTCAACGACTTGTGGTCTGAAGCATGGATAAATGTTGAATAAGCTTCTTCTGACTCTGTTAAATTGAACTGGTGACTAATCAGTTTTTGAGGTTCCAGATAACCCGCTCTAATTTGCTTGATTAACATTGGCGTTGTGTTGGTATGAACCATGCCAGCTGTCATAGTGAAGTTTCGTTTCCACATGTCTTCTAGGTTAATCGTTGCAGATTTACCGTGAACACCAAGCACCGCAATGTTGCCTCCTGGGCACACCAACTTCTGAGACATATCCCAACCAGCAGGAATGCCAATAGCTTCAATCACCACATCCACACCCACATCGTCTGTCATGTCGAGAATTTGCTGTACGGCGCTGCCATCTGAGTTATCGATCGCATGGGTTGCACCTAGCTCTTTAGCCACTTGCAGTCGATGAGGGTTAGTATCGATTGCATAGATTTCACTTGGAGTGAAGAACTTAGAGGTCATCAGAGCTGCAAGGCCAACGGGGCCACAACCAATAACGGCAACAGAGCAACCCGGCTGAACCTGACCATCCAATACACCCACTTCGTAACCCGTTGGGAAAATATCGCTCAATAAAACCAGAGAGTCTGTATCGATGTCGTCAGGGACAAGGTGCAGGCTTGTATCGCCATAAGGAACTCGAACGTATTCCGCTTGGCAGCCATCAATTTCATTACCAAGTAGCCAGCCACCATCTAAACATTGACCAAATTTAGACACTTGACACATTTTGCAGCTACCACATGAAGTAATACATGACACGATCACACGATCGCCTGGCTTAAAGTTACTCACCAACTCACCGCATTCTTCGACGATACCAACCCCTTCATGGCCCATGATTGTGCCTGGCTTAAATGTCGCAACGTTATTTCTTAATATATGTAAATCCGTACCACAAATTGTGGTTTTCTCGATTCTTACGATGACATCGCTTTGCTTCTCAATTGTAGGGATTGGACGTTCTTCCAATTTCGCGCTGTCTTTTCCATCAAATACATATGCTTTCATTATTCTTCCTAGCTGACGTTGTTGTTATATAAATTCGAGCTCATCATATAGACGCAATTAAATAATTAACGTGACCAGCACAGCGATTAACAATCGATTAACAGATAACAAACACAGTTAGAACACCATAAATACCCAGGATGTCGATATAATATAAGTCATTGTAAATAATATAAAAAAGTTAACAAGTAATGAAAGAAGGTTAAATAATCAAATAGTAGTAAAATCCGAAAAGGAGACAGGAAATATTAGATAATCAGAATAAACTCATATATTAGGTTTCAGTTGAAGTGGCTTTAGAATAGTTAATTATCAGTGACTAATAGTGATTAGCTCTTTTCTTTTATGATAAAAAATGCCGCTCTATTTGGAGCGGCATTTTTAGTAGATGTAATACTTTAGAACTCGTATTGGAAGTAAACCGTGTTGTAGTTACTGCCACCTTTGATACGTCCAAACTGGGACGCATTTTCAAAGATCGCCGATCGGTGATGCAGTGAGTAACCAAACCATAAATTGTTGAGGTCATTCTTACCGATAAGGTCACCGACGTTCACATCAAATGAGAAGTCCAAATAGTTTAACAGGTGGCTTGCCGTGTAGCCCTTACGATCCATTTCAGAGCCTTCGATATAAGTAATCGAATCTATGTAAGACATACCCTCTGCGACACCGAATCGCCACTGAGTTGGCCAGTTGAAGGTGTAGTACGCTTTAATTGCAATGATGTATTCCGTGCTACTGGATTGAACCTCTGAACTCCAATGGTGAGCGATACCTGGCGTTAAGTAGATATCCAACGGCAAACCAAAGATCTCATCAGTCAAAGGGTGGCCATAAAAGAATGATGTGAGTTGGTGATTGTACTCGTCTTTCTCGGTGTTGAATTTCATGATGTCGCCGATATTCGACGGCGTTGCCCAACCATGCGCCACACGTAAATAAGGTGCGTTGCTTAACTTAGGCTTAGGCGCTTTCTCTTTGTCATTAAAGAAACCAAAACCAAGGTAAAGTTCGCCTTGATAACGATCTTCGATAATGGAAGAGTCGTAGGCGTTATCATCCAATCGAGTCACACTGGTTGAACCCAATAGATAAAGGTTGGAGATAACATGGTAACGCGCTTCAACGCCAAGATTTAAATCTACACCTGCACCGATCGACTGACCCGCAGCTGAGTAGTACTCACTGTTAAAATCCGCACTCTTATAGCGCAGTGTTGCACTTGGGTAGAACTCCCAATCGCCAGTTTCGTACTTCGCTTTCGCACGCAAATTGCTGTGAAGGTTGAATTCACTATCACTCATGATTTCCGTTTCAACCGCCCACTGTTCGTCCAACTGGTATGTCAGTTGTCCACCATAGTCAGCGGTATCACCTTCAATCGCGTTCTGTGCAGAAGCCGGGATATCAATAAAGCGCATTCGAGATATGGCATTGAAAGACCATTTTTCATCTTCAGTTTGATATAGGTAAGCGCCCATTTCCGTGCCATCAATGAACACGTAGTCGTTTTTAAAGAACAACATCGGAACAAACGAACTTACTGTCTTATCACCACCAGACGTGTCATACGGGATACTGGCAGTACGGAACATTGCCGCAATGCCCCACTCTTGCTCTTCAGCAGCCCACGCCACGCTATTCGCTAAGAAAGCGTTACTTAATAGAATCGTCCCATACGAGATGAGCTTCGGTGAAATTTTGCGCTTCATTCTTGTTTAATTACTCTTTGTAATAAATTTTGTGGTACTGGTTAGACATTTATTGACCATTGTAGCCAACAAATTTTAGGTTTGATCGGAATAGACCGTTACAATGAAGAATATTCTCGGTTAAATGAAAGTATTGTGAAAGTCTCAGAATTACAAAACATTATAGACCACTTACCCAATGATTCCGACCCAGATATCGTTATGGGTGAGGAATGGTTGCCAGAGCGACTGATCAACACAAAGTTAGACGGTGAGATGCTCTTTCTTGAATTCGATAACGCCCCTGAAGAAAACCAAGGGGACAGCGAAGGCCGTGGCTTTGTTGAGCACGAGATCGCAATGATTCGAGAAAAACTCGAGCAAGTGTTGGATGAGCCTTCTGATACCAAAACGAAAGCCGACGCCCTATTAGCAATATTTCTGATGGGACATGAACTTTCTAGCTCAGAAGTTATCGAAATCCTGGAATCAACAGAGCCAGACATTGAACCCAATGAACATGAAATGGCCGCTCCACAATGTAACGCCGAAGCGCTGAACGACTAACCACCAAAGATTTAGGAATCGACTTGAAACGCCCGATGACATTTTCTCTTCCCTTCTTACTCGCTGGCCCTATTTTAAGAAAGACGACCAAAACTGAGGTTGTGCTTTGGGTTGTTACGAGCACACCACTCAATGGTAATGCAGAGCTATACAACCAAGGCCAAGAAGCCCCTTTCTATAGGTCACCACTGAGCGAACACGAATCGATTCAGGTCGGCACACATGCTTGGGTAAGCTTGATTCAATTAAAAGGTGAGTTTCCAACCAACACGCCTTTGGAATATCAGATAGAGACTGATCAAGGTGCGTTAACCAAGTTGGCTCCGCATTTAGTGTACCAAGAGCAACACGACACCACTGGTGCGCCAAGAATAGCCTTTAAAATATCGACCAGCGCCGACTACATCTTGCATGGTTCCTGTCGTAATCCTCATCATCCAAGCAAAGACAGCCTAGTCGCAGCCGATAATAAAGTTGAGCAGCAAGCCGTATTAGAGCGTCCAGATATGCTGATGATGAGCGGCGACCAGATCTACGCAGATCACGTTGCCGGTCCAACACTCGATGCGATTCATCAAGTGATTCAGCTACTTGGATTAGTGAGCGAAGCACTACCGACCGATTCATTAGACGGAAAAATCGATAGCAGTGAAGCTCTGTTTAACAGCGACTATCACCTCTATCAACGTGATCATTTACTACCGCACCATAACACATCACATTCATTGCTCGATAAGTTGTTCCCTAAACGCGGAATACCCATCTTCAGCTCCACTGATTGTGAAAATCACTTGGTGACCTTGTCTGAATTTATTGCCATGTATCTGCTGGTTTGGTCACCGACCTTGTGGCAGTGCATTAACCGCGAACGGTTGATCGAGAATAACTGCATGCAGGCTGGCCGCCAGCTCACACCAGCCGAGCAGCAACAATGGCGTGATGAAAGTGTCATCATCGATGATTTCATTGCCGGTCTGCCGCAAGTACAGCGTCTATTTGCTCATATTCCAACGTACATGATCTTCGATGATCATGATGTCACTGACGACTGGAACCTTACTGTTGGTTGGGAGCATGCGGTGGATCAAAACCAGTTTGCTACACAAGTCATTGGTAACGGCCTTGCGGCTTATTGGATGTGCCAAGGTTGGGGTAATGCACCGGAGAACTTCAACCACGATTTTATGGAGCAAACGAAAGAGCTGTTCTCGGAGTTGGTGAATACCAATCAGAGCGAAAAAGCTATTGAAGCGCCTATTGGGCAACTCGAACCTGCAAGACACAAACAGTATCTTGAAATGCTCGATCGCTTTGAAGAGTGGCACTACACCATCAACACTTCGCCGAAAGTGATTGTGTTGGATACTCGTACCCGCCGCTGGCGCTCCGAGTCTCGGATGAACAAACCGTCCGGCTTGATGGACTGGGAAGCATTGGTTGAACTCCAACATCAGTTACTTCATCAAGATAAAGTGGTGATTATCTCCGCCGCGCCGATGTTTGGCGTGAAGTTTATTGAAACGCTGCAAAAGATGGCTACCACAGTAGGTAAGCCACTGGTGATTGATGCTGAGAACTGGATGGCGCACCCTGGTAGTGCCAACACGCTGATTAGTATCTTTACTCATACCAAAACACCAACGAACTTCGTGGTACTTTCTGGTGATGTACACTACTCCTTTGCTTACGACATTAAGCTTAGATATCGCCGCAACAGTCCGAACATTTACCAGATTACCTGCAGCGGTATTAAAAACCAGTTCCCTGCGCCATTGCTAAAATTCTGCGACGTATGTGACCGGCTGTTGTATAGCCCACGCTCGGTGCTTAACTATTTCACCAAACGTAAGCGTTTAAAAATAGAAAAGCGAAGCCCAGACAATCAAACCTTCTATCGCCTTTCGAACCGCAGCGCGATTGGTGAATTAAGGCTAAATAGCGACGGCAAACCACAATCCATCACCACCCTAAGCGGCGATGGCAAAGTAACGCGTTTTCCAGAGCCAACCTAATATGTTCCTTATTACTGGCTTATACGTAATGTCAGTTTTAAGTAAAGGGGCTTGCGATCACACTCTGTAGGCCCAATAGTTATATTATTCACCATTACTGGAACGCTCTTATGTTTAATTCACTTACATCGTTATTTAAACAGTTGGTCGAAGGCTCTGATTTAGGCAAAACGCCTACTGCCTCACCAAACTTAGCTATCGCCAGTTTGTTATGCGAAGTCGCAGGCGCAGACCATGAGATCAACGAATCAGAACAAGAAGCGAAGTTGAACTTACTGCAACGTCTGTTGGGCATTACGGAAGAAGAGTCGAAAGCCTTGTTACAACAAGCTGAGCCGCAAGTTGAACAATCTGTTTCTTTGTATGATTTCACCTCCCAACTGCGTGAGCTATCACAGCCAGTGCGAATCGACCTGATTAAGGCAATGTGGGAAGTGGCTCATGCCGATGGAGAGATTGATCCACTTGAAGATTCAGTGATCAGAAAAACTGCTGAACTGCTCTACGTTGACCACAAAGATTTCATCAAGAGCAAACTTGACGTACTTGGCGAAGACTAAGCCAATCATGCAAACAAGCAGCGTTAGGCAATGAACCCAACGCTGCTCTAGATTATTAGTAACACCCCATTCCAACCAACCAGATCTCACTAATCACCTCAGTGTGCTGCATCACAATCAACGCATTGCCTTCCCATAAAGAATGCCATTGAGCTCTAAGATCGTACCGTCTTTCGTAATGTACGCACCTCGCTGATCGGATATCAAAACACTACGCTTGTTATCATGGTGCTTGATAAACAGATTTTTAACGTTGAAGGTTTGATTCCCGTGGGCTTGGTGCTGTTCAAGCTGATAGAAATAGTAGTGATTCCCCCAACGCAAAAACACACCAAACAACTGTTTGGTTTGCACGACTCGTCCGTTTCGGTCGTAGCCAACATAGCGCATTTTTGAGCGTCCGTTTTTTAGCTCAAGGGTCAAAACCTCCCGGCCATAATTATCGTACTGGCTTTCAAACTGATACGAACCTTTGGTCGCTACTCCGGAGACCAAGCCAAACGCTAAGATCACAAATACCGTTACAACAATCGGCAGCCAAAAGTTACGCTTCATCTGCAGTTCCTTCTACCTTTTCAGCCTCTTTCTGACCTTGTGAGCAGCGCCTAGATTTGAAATCTGCGCTAATGTCGTGCCAACCACTTTCGTCTAACACCACCACTTGCATGCCACCACACTCTATACCCATACGGTGGAGATAGATCGCCTCTACGCCAGGCTTAGCAAGTGAGGTTAAGTCTTCCACCAACTCTGGTTCTAACTCGACATTGTCGTGGTATACATCGACACCCTTGATGGAAGCTCTTTCCATAAACAACCCAAGATAAGACAGGATAATGACTATAAACAGACTTACCGCGAGTCCGCTAACAAGCGGCATAAACTTAGAAGATGCATGCTTGCCTTGTGCTTGAGTATTCTCTGATAGCCCGTGAGTGTCAGCTGATTCATTTAAATCAGAAGCTGATTTTGACTCCAACACAGTGAATTCCGAGCGAGTAGAATCCTCCTTGTCTCCCAAACTGGCAGATTTCGATATGTCTTTGTCTTGTTCGGCAAAGTGTTCTGATGCTGCTGATTTTTCTGATCCTATAAAGCCTTCAGATACGACACTGCTATCAGATGCGACAAAGCTATCAGGCGCAACAAAGCTATCAGGTACGGTACTATTCTCAGGAGCAACAAAGCAATAGCCTTCCTTTTGTACCGTAATCACTTTGCAGTCGGACCCTACTTCTTTGAGAGCAGTGCGAACATTTTTGATTGCGACATTCAGAGAGCTATTAGTAACAATGCGCCCCGGCCAACAATGCGTTAAAAGGAATTCACGACCTAAAGTTTGTGAGCAGTTGTCCATTAAATGCTTTAAAAGCAGACACTCTGATGGCGACAATGTCACGACTTTATTCAATGACGGGTTAATCAATGTACGGTCATCAAGTTCAATAACCAAATCATACTCTTGTAATTTATTATTATTCATAAGGTGAGCTAACACTGTTAATAATCTCACCTTAGAATAACATGGGAATTTACATTATTTCAGAATCACAGGGATAATTTAAAGCCCAATTCACTGACATTGACGCTAGCGAAGCCTAATTTAACCGCGTTAAGTTCATTAGCAATATCAAGAGCATGTTGCTCACCCTTTGCCAATACCGCAATAGAATATATTGGTCGAATCATCGCTGTCTGATTTGGCTTCGGCTCGGCAATAGATTGATTTTTTATATAAGCCGAAGTAATCACGCCTTGAGTGCTCCAATCGACCACCTTTTGTAAATCAACACTAATAATTTTATCTACCAGCATTTGATCTTCAGGCTCTTTCCAAGTCAACTCAATCGCATAGTTTTTATAAGCAACTTGAGTATCTAGCCATTTACTTCCGATGTCTCTTACTTCTGTTATTTCAGCTAGCTCTTTAAATTGAAAAGGAAGATTTCCAATAACACGTCTTACTTCCTCTTCACTATCGGCTTCCATTACAAATTTAATTATTGGAAACTGATTTTCGCCAATAAAGCTTTCAGAAACAAACATATCGTGAATTAAGCCAGCATCAATTAAGTTAGCAAATGCCTTCTTCTGTTGAGGCATCACATCAAATACAGCTTGAGCATCTTTTGTTTTCCAAGCAACCGATACGCCATAGGCAGCTGAATAGCTATTAACCGAGAACAGAAAGCTAAAAATAACTAAAAACAGTCGTGGTACATATTTCATTCAGGACACTCTCTATTAATTTCGGATGACTTCGTAAAGGTTAGGGTTTGCAGTAACGCCTTCAAGATTAAGAGCAGGTAGCTCCTCTCTCATTACAGAGATAGCATCTATGAAGTGTTTTTGGCTTTCCCAGTTTGCGACGTTTACGTAAAGGTAAGTGGCGTCTGTACTTAACGCTCGATGTAATGTAGTAGAGATATAACCGGGTTGTTGGACTAGCACGTCCCTAGCACTTTCCCAATACGCTAAAGTCGCGGCTTCATGGGCTGGCTCGACTGAAAAAGTGTTTATCAATACAACTGGGTTTGCCGAAACCAACGCACTGACGCTTATCGCCCCCAGTGCCAATCCATACTTAATAATGTGCTTCATCCTATTCTCCTTGTTTTGGGTGAGCTAACGCTATCATCTAGCCCTACCCAATCAAGGCTGCAACCTGCGATTTAATATTAATTAAAAAGCTAAATTTCAAACCAATATTATTCACTCATTAAATAAGCGATGTAGCCATTCACTATTGATAAGCCACTCGCTGAAATTAGGTTTTTTGGATAACCATTCTCTACCTTTCGACACATAAGACGCAATTCAAGTCAGTCCCAGAGCTAACTACCCGACATTTAAAGTAATTTCCGAGGCCAACTCTCAAAATGGGCAGCTCCCTTGCCTAACCCTTTCGCTATATGGTGCTATTCGGTCAAATTGATTCTCTTTTTAAAAATGAGGTAGCTTTCTGACTAGATACATCTAGCATTCAAAAAAAACACTTTAAATCAGTTACTTAAACATGGCACGTGACTTGCTAATTCAATATACCACTCATTAAATAAGGATATTAAAAATGAAAGCATTAACTCCTTTGATATTAACGATGTCATTAAGTGCTGTGATAACTGGTTGTGGCGGCGGAGGTGGCGACGGTGGCAGCACCAGTGGTGGGAGCTCTTCATCAAGTGAGGAACCAGAACCGGAAATTGCAACGGTAATTGAACCTATAGCTACAGTTAATTTATTCAGCGATATAGTGGTGCCGGGTAACTTTGACTGGAGTAGTAGCAAAACCCTGACAATAACCGTTGATATTACCAGTAGTTTTTCACTGAGGGATGGTAAACAAAGATGCATTCGAGGCTCACACATCATAGACTTATATAACACATCAGATCCTAAAAATCCCGTCCATTATTACACTGGACTCTCAGATAGACACGGCCACTTAACTGATGTATTTACGTTTCCAGCACATTGGAAAAGTTTAAACATAATCGCTAATGTTAATGGCCAAAAGTGTACGTCAACATACACCTTAGATGAAATAGAGACAGTACTGATAGTTTCTTGCGGCATTGTTTTGGAGGAGGATTGAAAGTGAATAATACATATACATCCATTATCTTACTCGGAACGATTACTTGGAGTGCTTTCTCTAACCAGGTTTTTTGTGCCGCGTCCAAAAACTCTTCGACCATCAACGCTGACGGGACTATCACTATCACACAAGAGATTGATAATAACAGTACTCCTCCACATTATAGCGTACCTGCAAGCAATCGATATGGCTTCGGTAGATACAGCAGACATGACCAAGACTATTCATGGCTACACGACATTTCAGTACCTACTGGAGCACAATTCACAGCTGCAACACTGACGATCTACGCTTATGATGTCGATTCGGAAGCACATCATGGTGAAAACGGCGAGTATGATAGCATTTCGGTAGACGGCACCACGCTCACCCCAGGCTTTTTACAGGGCACAAATAGAAAGTGGTCAACCACAGTATTTGACTTACCCGTTACCTCACTCGATGATGGGCTCGTAGAAGTCGACTTAGATATTGATGTTAACAGAGACGGTTGGCTTACCACACTCTCTTACAGCCAGGTAAGCATCACCTATAAAGTAATAGATAACAGCCCACCATTTACGCCTAACCTTAATTGGAGTAACAGCGTTGGTAATGATGACAATCTAATAGTGACTGTGACGGGGCCTACCCCACATGACCCGGACTCAGACTCTGTCACCTACCATTACCGATGGTTCGTCGATGTTGGCCAAGGTTTTTATGTAGATGATGAATTCGTTGGTAAAAGTAACAATAGCGGTGCCATACTGACTTCGAGCCAAACGGCTGATGGTGAACTTTGGAAGGTTCAAGTCACGGCCATCGACTCCAACGATTTGATCAGTGGTATCGCTGAAATATCTTGGCCAGAAATTGGCGATACTGATGGGGACGGCATACCGGACGAAAATGATTATGCTCCGAATGATCCAACGATTGCCTTTTACAGACGGACGCCTACTGACGGATGGTATACTTTAAGCTTTGAAGACCTATGGCCTTATGAAGGCGATTATGATCTCAATGATTTCGTTACTTACTACGCTTTGGGAATATATACGAATGCAAACAACAGAGTCACTCGTTTTGATTATGAAGGAGAAGCCGTTGCTCGAGGGGCTACACAAGAAAACAGTTTTGCCATTTCTTTACTTGGTCTAGATGAATCAGATGTGAGCTCGTTGACTAAAACTTATAACGGTTCAACAGATAATTTGTCACCTGAAATGGGGCATGATGGAGAATTAGTATTTACGGTCATTGAAAACATTACCAACATGTTGCCGAGTAACGCAGAGTACAACTTCTACAATACACAATCAGGAGATAATAGAGATGTCGTTCCATACAGCATTTCATTGATCATTAATGGTTCTACTAGGAATATTAATGACGAGAATTTCAATCCATTTATCTACAAGTCAGACCATCGTAGCCAAGAGATTCACTTGATGAACTACCCGAATACTGATCTAGCAGATACCGATCTTTTTGGAGTCGGTGCTGACGATTCAAGTGTAGATTACTATGAATATTATCAGACAAGTAACGGGTTGCCATGGGCTTTAGATATACCAATGTCTTGGTCCCACCCCCTTGAAAGAATTGACACCACTGACGCTTATCCTGACATAATAGAATGGGCACAGTCTGGCGGGGCAAAAAACAACACCTGGTTCTTATCACCTGAACTCAATAAAGTGTGGTAGTTACAATTTAAGTAAAGAACAACTAACCTTATAGTAATAAATAAAAAAACCTCTATTTGCCCAACGGATAAATAGAGGTTTTTGTCGCTTATTCTTCAGATGTTCTACTTAATCGCGGTTCAACCTACAATATAAAGGGCAGTTACTAAAGCATCGTCAGAGCAAGCTTTGCCAAGTTATAAGCATCAACATAACCAGAATGCTGGCGACCTTCCCACTCGATGTCTTTTGCTTCTTGAGCCGCTCGATGGCCGATGCGTTTGTCTTTCAAGCGGTTCTGCACGCGATAAAGCGTCGCAATGTTGATGAACTCGCTAAATGGTGGCTCGATGCCTTTCTCTTGACACTCTTTGTGTAAAATCAGGTCATCGCGTCCCCACGCAGCATAGATCTTGTTAGGACCACCGAAGTTCTTGATCATCGATTTGATGACTGACTCTAGCGGACGACCCTGCTTTTCGATTTTGCGTGGAGTAATGCCGGTTAGCTCGGCACAGAACTGAGAGACTTCGTCTTTTTCTGGCTTAACGTAGTATTGCGCTCGTTTCACGATGGTTCCAGATGCTAGATCAATCTCAGCAAGACCCACTTCAATGATCTCGCCTGTTGTTCCTACACCATTTTCGCTCCAACAGCACATTTCCAAATCGAAACACACCACTCGATTGTGATTCATACGTCGCCTAATTCTCTCGTAAAAAATTTTGTGAAATTGTACATGAGCCCAATACAGAACTCGACCCCAGTTGCATCAAGTGCTCACTTAGCCTGCAATTGTGCCTCGATTTCGGCCATTTGACTTACTTTGATAAAGCATATTGTCTGTTTTTTGCAGCAATTCTTCTGTATCTTCACTGGTATGAATCGCGGCACCAATACTCAATGTGCAGCTTAACTGTTGCCCTTTATGCTCACAATGAGAGTGGCTTACTGTATTTAGTATGCATTGTAAGTAGCGGTCTAGCGCTTCATGATTTGAGATGCTCGAAATAATACAGAATTCATCTCCGCCCAAACGGAAAAGGTTATCCCCTTCTTTCAGGTTTACCGAAATCAACTTGATGACATGCACAAGCAAAGCATCACCAGCAGGGTGACCAAACTTGTCATTGATGCTTTTAAACTTATCGACATCAAACCCAATCAAGCTAAATGACTCACTTCGCTTAACCGCCCTATCAAACATCTTATTGAAAGCTCGTCGGTTATAGATTTCAGTTAGGCTATCGTGGTTCGCAAGGAATCGGAGCTCTTCTGTTCTTTTATCTAACATGCGGTACAGGCGCTCTTTCTCTCTGATTTGCATATTCACGATGTACGCTAACAACAGTGAGATGGTTGTTCCGACGAGCGCGATACCAATTAGTACAAGGTAGCCATAAAATGAGATACAAGAGTCTATCTTGTAATCGATCTTCCAATTTCGGTTGGTCAATTCGATAGTCTTAGTTATATGGTGACCTGTTACGCCCGCATAACCTTGAGTTTCAAATAGAATTGGGGAGTCTTCAGCTTCAAACCCGGTATCCGTAACGCGAATGTACACGTCCATATCACCGACAGTTGATGCCAGCAGGTTTTCAAAGTAATAAGTGGTACGAACCACGCCAATCACAACGCCAAGTAGGTTATCACTTTCGCCTTCAAACACAGGGTGATAAACCAGCATGCCTGTCTTAGGCGTATCTTGAGTTAGACCATCTTGAATCAGACGTACTTTGTCCGAGATATTCGCTTGGCGCGTCTGTTTAATATTTTCAACAATACGCTTAAATCGCTCGCGTGCAGAGTAGAATCCAATCACTCTGTCATTCGCTTCAGTATTCGGGTAAATATCGGTAGCAATAAAAGCAGGCCCACCATCTAACTGATAACCATAGGTTTTGGGTTCATGTTTAGGGATGGTGAACAGTCGGTAAGATGGGTACTTTGCTTCCATTTTCGCGGTATGTTCGGCAATCTCATCTGCCGCAACTTTCTGCATCCACTGCAAGCCAATCAAGCTCTTTGAACCGTTAATGGTTTGCTGTGCGAATCGATCGAACTTGTCCCAATTTTCAGGATCATTCGAATAGAAGAAGTTTGCACCCGAACCTATGTAGGCCACATCATTGTCGATAAACGCTTCCAAGCTCAGTGTTTGGTGTTTAGCAAAACTGTCCAAATTCATGTTTAAAGCATGATTTTGGTTAAGTGCGACGAGTATAAAACACAACACTGTTATCAAAAAACTGACCGAAAATACGACCAGTGGGAGCGTCCGTCTCTTCAACCCTGTTAGTGGGTCGGTAGTGTGTGGCATAAAGGTTCCAATTAGGCTCAATGAGCTAAAAGTATATAACGGAAGGGAATGATGCTCCATTTAAGTTTTCGTCCTAAAAATGACATAAATCGTGCACAGTTTACTTCGCCCTTACATCGCAGGTTAAAAATCGACCAAATCTCGACTAAATTTCAAGCTAACACACTCAAAAACCACTTGTTTGAAAACATAAATTACCACTCTTAAGCCTTGAATATGCTAGTATCCATTCATATTTATAGCTTGAAAGCGACCATTTTGGTTTTGTGCCAAGGCGTTTCTTTCCAACCTGTATATTCCATGAAACCGACGAATATACCGTTAAATCAATTTAAAGAGAAAAATCACTATGATCGTTGATTTGAACCTAATCCCACAGACGTTTGATATGCTTCACGCAGGCCTTACTGCATCAAGCGTTTTACTACTGCTAATTGCCGTTTCTCGTAAAACCAAAGTGGTTGAGAAAGTCGTAGAAAAACCAGTAGAAAAGATCGTTGAAGTTGAAAAGCCAGTTGAAAAGATTGTCGAAGTAGAAAAAGTTGTTGAAGTAGAGAAAGTCATCGAAAAAGTAGTAGAAGTTGAATCTAAGCTGGCAACAGCACCAACAGATTCTGCAATGCAATTGCTGTCTATCATGCAGCAAGAAGCGCGTCTAATCGACTTCCTAAAAGAAGACCTGACTTCGTTCTCTGACGAAGAAGTTGGCGCAGCTGCACGTGTTATTCACACGGGCGGTCAAAAAGTACTAGCAGACTACGTAACGCTTGCTCATATCCGCAGCGAAGATGAAGAGACTCGCATCACAGTAGCTGAAGGTTTCAACCCTCAAGAAATCCGCCTAATAGGCAACGTAACAGGTAACGCACCATTCAACGGTACACTTGTTCACAAAGGCTGGAAAGCAACTGACATGAACCTACCTAAGCTTGCTGAAAACTACGATGCATCTGTAATTGCACCGGCAGAGGTAGAGCTATAATGGAACACCAAGAACATTCACAAGAACAGCAAGCACCTAAATTCAGCGTTGGTATCGATTTAGGTACTACACACTGCGTTTTGTCTTACATCGACACAACGAATGAAGATGCACGTGTTGAGGTAATGCCAATTCCTCAGCTTACTGCTCCTGGTACAGTAGAAACTCGCAGCCAACTTGGCTCGTTCCTATACCAACCGCACGAGCACGAAATGAACGAAGCATCACGTGTTCTACCTTGGTCTTCTGAGCCAAAAGCACTGGTTGGTGCGATTGCTCGTAACCTTGGTTCTAAAACCCCTATCCGTTTGGTCGCTAGTGCGAAATCTTGGCTATGCCACGGTGGTGTAAACCGTCGTGATGCTTTCCTACCTGCAGGTAGCCCAGAAGAAGTAGAAAAAGTATCTCCGCTTAAGACAACTGAGCTTTATCTTGAGCATCTTAAAGACGCTTGGAACCACGCGAACCCAGAACACAAACTGGCAGACCAAGACGTAACGATCACGGTTCCTGCTTCGTTTGACCCTGCCGCTCGTGATTTAACAGCTGAAGCTGCACGTAATGTTGGTTTCACTCATCTAACGCTTTTAGAAGAGCCTCAAGCAGCGCTTTATAGCTGGATCGATAACAGCAACGACAAGTGGCGTGACGAAGTAGACGTTGGCGACATCGTATTGGTTGTGGATATCGGTGGTGGTACTACCGACCTTTCTTTAGTTGAAGTGACTCAAGACGATGGCAACCTGAGCCTGAACCGTATCGCTGTAGGTGAACACATCCTACTTGGCGGCGACAACATGGACTTAGCTCTGGCTTACCGCTTGAAGATGAAGCTAGCACAAGAAGGCAAAGAACTGGCACCTTGGCAAGTTCAAGCGATGACACACGCATGTCGTGACGCAAAAGAAGCGCTACTGAACGATGCAGAGCTTCAAGCTGTGCCAATCGTGGTTCCTAGCCGTGGCTCTAAGCTACTTGGCGCGACGCTAAAAACAGAACTGACTCAGCAAGAAGTACAACAAACATTGGTTGATGGCTTCTTCCCTAAAGTTGCTGTGACTGATCACCCGGTACAAAAAACGCGTGGTGCACTGACTCAAATGGGTCTGCCTTACGCACAAGATGCAGGTATCACTCGTCACATTGCCGCATTCCTTTCTAAGCAAGCGAACGCGCTTTCTGGAAATGGTGAAACGGCTCAGCAAGATTTCAATCCGTTTGCAAATATGCCGGGCATGCCAGGTGCTGAAGCGCCTGCTGCTGACTTCATCAAACCAACAGCAATCCTGTTCAACGGTGGTGTTCTAAAATCTAACCTACTTGCTGATCGTCTTTCAGACACAATCAACGAGTGGTTGATCAATGCTGACGCTGAATTTGCTAAACAACTTTCAGGCCTAGACCTAGACCTTGCGGTTGCAAGTGGTGCTTCTTACTACGGCGCGGTACGTCGTGGTCAAGGCGTTCGTATCCGTGGTGGTATCGCTTCTGCTTACTACGTAGGTATTGAAAGCGCGATGCCTGCAATCCCAGGTATGGCTCCTCCAATGGAGGCGCTATGTGTTGCTCCATTTGGTATGGAAGAAGGCTCAAGCGTTCAAGTACCTAGCCAAGAATTTGGCCTAGTGATTGGTCAGCCAGTTCACTTCCAGTTCTTCGGTTCAACAACTCGCCGTGAAGATCAAGCTGGTACTCATCTTGATCACTGGGTGCCAGAAGAGCTCGATGAGCTTCCTGAAATCCAAGTAACACTGCCAGTTTCTGAAGGCCGTCGCGAAGGTGAAGTAGTTCCGGTTACTTTGGCTTCTCGCGTTACTGAGCTTGGTACTTTATACCTAGAAGCGATTGCCACTGATAATGGTCAGAAATGGCACGTTGAGTTCGACGTTCGTGAAGATTCGAACAACGACTCAAACGACGAAGCATAATGAATCAACGGCACCTTAGCGGGTGCCGTTATTTTATCAATACCGCTCCCAATTCAGTCCTACCTGTTTCTCAGGAACGACGTATACGAATAACAACAATAAGACCAAAACTATCAATACACTGGTCATCACTCTGGAAGAATAAGGTTTTGTATGGCAACTCCTCGTTTTTTAGTCGGCATTGACTTAGGTACAACCAACACTGTGGTTGCCTACTGTGAAATTAACGACGACCTACAACACGCTCCCATTTCCCTTTTCGAAATCGATCAGCTTATCGGCCCTGGTGAAGTGGTTCGTAAGCCTCTACTCCCATCGTTTCGTTACCACCCTGCACAAGGTCAAATCTCCCCTTCAGACCTAACTATGCCGTGGGAACCAAACCCAGTTGAAGGCGATATCAAGAATGTTATCGTCGGTGAGTGGGCGCGTGAATTAGGCGCGAAGGTTGAAGGTCGACAAGTATCGAGTGCGAAGAGTTGGTTATCGCACCAAGCGGTGGATCGTAGCTCAGACATTCTCCCTTGGGCCGGCGCAGCAGATGTCGATAAAGTATCGCCAGTTGTCGCGAGTGCGAGCTACCTAAATCACATTCGCCAAGCATGGAACTACCGTAACCCAAGCAACAAACTTGAAGACCAAGATGTTGTTGTAACGGTTCCTGCATCATTCGATGAGACAGCTCGTAAGCTGACACTTGAAGCCGCAGAACTTGCAGGCTTAGGTAAGATTCTATTGCTCGAAGAGCCTCAAGCGGTTTGTTACGACTGGTATGCGCGCCACCAGCAAACGGCGGCGGATGAGCTTCAACAGATCCCATTGATCTTAGTGTGTGATGTCGGCGGTGGTACTACCGACTTAAGCTTAATTGAAGCCCAGTTCAATGGGGATAGCGATGCAGATAATGCTGGTCATAACCAACTAGCACTCGACCGTATCGGCGTTGGCGAACACTTAATGCTGGGTGGTGATAACCTAGATTTAGCCCTCGCTCACCTAGCCGAACAGCGCTTCAATCAAAATAAGAAGCTGAATGCCTCTAGCCTCACCAAGCTGATTCAGCAAACTCGAGCAGCAAAGGAGAGCCTGCTTTCTGCTGATGCGCCTGACGATGTAAAGATCACCATGCTCGGTAGCGGTTCGAAGCTATTAGGTGGCACTAAGAGTATTGGCTTAACCAAGCAAGAAGTTCATCAAATCGCACTCGAAGGTTTCTTCCCACTCTCTGAGTTTACCGAAACGCCAGACAAGCGTCGCAGCGCGGTGGTTGAATTCGGCCTACCTTACGTTGCTGACCCTGCGGTAAGTAAACACGTTGCAGAGTTTCTGACAACGCATCAGCAAGTGTCTAAAGCGGCGCTACAAAATTCAGATGCGGTTCAATTCGATGACACCAAACCGGCTATTCCTGTCGGTGTGCTGCTTAACGGTGGTGTCTTCAACAGTGAACTTGTAACAGAGCGTATTACTCAGCTTCTAGGTAACTGGAACGGCGCTCCAATCACAGTATTAGATAACCCTCACCCAGATTGGTCTGTTGCCCTTGGTGCGGTTGCGTTTGGTAAGGCACGCCGTGGTGCCCAACTTAAAATCGGTGGCGGTGCTGCTCGCTCTTATTTCTTACATCTACAAGAAAAGAACAAGATGGGTAAAGCGTTGTGTCTACTTGCTAAAGGTACCGAAGAAGGCCAAGAAATCCGTTTGAACAGTCGTCGTTTCTCTTTGACGCTGGGCGAACCGGTTCGTTTTAACCTACTGACTTCAACACACGATCAAATCGCTCACGATACTGCCATCCAAAACGGTGTAATGGTCGATGTTGATCCTGACCTATTCTCCCCTCTTCCACCTTACATCTCGACGCTGGAAGGCTCAGGTACAGCAGAGCTTCAAGCTAACCAAAAAGAGCGTGTTGAAGTGCTGCTCGCTTGTCAGTTAACCGAAGTCGGCACACTGAAAATGGAGTGCGTGAGTACTGAAGATGACTCGAAACGTTGGTTGTTAGAATTTGAAGTCAGAAACAAGCAAGGTGAAGAATCCGATAACTCTAAACTTCATCCAAGATTGGATGAGTGTAAAGAGCTGATTTCTCGCCTCTACAGCGGCAATAAGAAGAGTGCAGAATCGAAAGAGATCAAGACTCTGTCTAAAGATCTTGAGAAACGACTCGGTAAACGCGATGAGTGGGATTTCACCACCCTCCGTCATCTATTCGATAGCTTCTCGTTAGGTCGTAAACGTCGTCGTCGCTCAGAGGCACACGAGAAGAACTGGCTGCGTTTAGCGGGTTACTCGCTGCGCCCTGGCTTTGGTGATCCAACGGACTCATGGCGTATCGAGCAAATTTGGGGCCTTTATCAACAAAACATCCAGTTTAAGAATCACCAAGGTTGGACGGACTGGTGGGTCTTCTGGCGTCGTGTTGCCGGTGGTTTAAACCAAGAGCAGCAAGAGACAATCTTGGCCGACATTGCTAAGTACCTTCACCCAGGTGCAATGAAAAACCCTAAGAGTGCTAAAGATGCCCAAGACAATGGTTATGAAGCCATGGTTAGATTGGCGGCATCCCTTGAGCAACTCGAAGTGGAAGACAAAGTGCTTCTTGCGTCTTGGTTCCTAAGCAAAGCGATCAATCACAACCAGTTTGAACAAGCGCATTGGTGGGCACTAGGTCGATTAGCTTCAAGAACTCCGTTATATGGCAGCCAGCACAGCATGATTCCTAGAGAGCAAGCAGAGCAGTGGTTACCAAAATTACTTGAGCAGAACTGGCAGAAAGAGCAGATGATTGCCTTTGCTGCTGTGATGATTTGTCGCAAGACTGGCGACCGACAGTTCGATATCTCTGACGATTACCGTAATCAAGTAATTGAGAAGCTAAAGCAGAGCAAGGTTCCAGAGTCTTGGTTAACGCTGGTTAGTGAAGTAACTGAGCTGTCCGAGAGCGAATCTAAGCGTGTGTTTGGTGATGCTTTACCAAGCGGCTTAAGCCTAATCAACAGCTAGGGCTGAATGCAGATATCGCTTCTAAGCAGCTAGAAAAGAAAAAGCCACTTTCGATACATTGAAAGTGGCTTTTTTATTGGTGGCTAAAGGCTGGTGTGTGTCGTTGGTACTTAGCTTCCGGGTTAAGAGCCTCAGCCGTGTTACAGTTAATCATTGTTTAATGTTTCGTTCCGTTTGGGTTGATAGTAAAGTCTGTATTCTCATAGATGTCAGACAGTTTTTTAGGTTTCTTTTCTTTAGCTCCTTTATTTGGCTGGTTATGAGTTTCGCTCAAAAGCCATTCCTCATGCATTTTTGCTGAATCCAAGAATTCTGGATCCTCCATTGCTTCCTTGCGAAGTTTATTTACACGTTCGAGAGTATCCCAAATCATAATACTTCACCTCCACTAAGGCTACACTTCCCAATATAGGACTCTCCCCTATTGATTCAATACTTTCCGGTTAAACCATAGTGAAATTGTGATTTACATATCGAAAACCGCCTTATAAGCACATTATTTAAACAAATAGAGTTCACTTATTTTTATTAAGAAATAAATATGGTCGTAGCGTTTTTTTTATAGTTTTTATAAACACGCCACCTATGGGCTATGCCTTTGTCTTATTAAAAATACAAACGGAAGGAAATATATTATTTCAGATTGCAAAGGAAGAAGTTTGACATTAGAGCCAACGGTATGACATTCCAAAAAGGTGATCATTCATGCCATTTACCAATATCTACCAATCCAGCTCTAAATATGCCATCAATGATCTAGTGAAAGAAATGGACCTCTCTTTATGGAAAAGCCTGCTCAATAACATAGCAGAAGTGCTTAATGCTCCCGCTGTTGGGCTTATTCTTACGTCTGAAGTTGGATTCCAAAACATTGCGATGTCTTCTTCACCAGGAGTTAAAGCGAACCCTGGCAAAATCATCCCCAGAGACATCAATTTGTACTGCAAGACCGTGATGGAAACCAGAGCAATGCTTTATGTAAAAAATGCGTCTGGTAAAGAGGAATGGAGCGACAATCCCGAGCTCACGCAGATGGGCTACGTCTCTTACCTAGGCTTGCCGATCTTACAATCGGACGACAGCATGTTTGCAACACTTTGTGCGCTAGATACTAAAGAGACCTCTTATAAACCAATACAGATAAATTTAATGGAGAGCATTCGCGCGCTATTAGAAAGAGAAGTACATACTGCGGAACGAGTACGCAAATTGAAGTATACGTCTAATCACGACGAATTGACTCAAGTATTTAATCGTAGAGCGATATTAAGCGAGTCACCCAAATTCATCGATAGCACTATAGAAAATGGCGTGAGTATTGGAACTGTTTATTTTGATATCGACGGACTTAAGTATGTTAATGATAACTTCGGACATAATATTGTCGACCAATATATAAAGTCCTTCTCTCATTCACTTCAACGTAACACTCGTAAGGATGATATTTGTGGAAGACTTGGAGGAGATGAGTTTCTCTTATTGTGTAGAGACATCACCGAAGACTCCCTAAATAAGATAATAAGCCGAGTTCAATCCGACTTTAACAAACATTCCCAAAAACTAGGTATAGATTGCCACGCAACTTTTAGCCATGGTTCACTTATTTACTCGTCAAATATTCCACCTATCGAAGAGTTAATTCGACTAACGGATGAGCAAATGTACGAAAACAAAATAAGTAAACGTTACGCCCAACTAAAATAAAAAAAGCGAGCACTATGCTCGCTTTTCTACCACTTAAAATTCGTTTCAGCTTATGCTCGGTTACCGATTTTCACCGTACCATTAGTCGCAAACCAAAGCGCTTCAGAGCGACGACGACCTAATAGAATTGGACCATCATCGTAGAACAAAAAGTTCTTCCAATGCTTCTTAAAAACGGCCCATTTGGTTTCAAGAACATTATACTTTTCATAACAAAAATAAACAGTTACGTCATCTTGCCAATCAATAAAGTTAAGGATCTCTTCTGGCATTTCCGGCTCATCGGCTTCCCAATGTGCCATCCAGCTGATCTCTTCTTTCCAGTTCGATGCTTTGCTCGGCCAGTCTTGCGAGCTTAGTCGCTCAGCGTCTGGGCTTTGAGGGCTCACGTTCTCTTTCCAAAACTGAGACGCTCTTGCCTGTGTCATTGGCTTAATCTTTTCCAAATCCTCAGCCGGAAGTGGCATCGACTGGTGAGTAAAAATCCATTTTCTTTGGTATTCATCCAAAGTTGTGTATGACATCAAAATTCCTCTAATATCTTCTCAGGCCGATGGTTCAACCATGGCTCTATGTTCTTTTAATAAAGGCAGCAACGCTACATCGCTTAATATTCGCTGCCTTTTTTAATCGCTGCTCGTTTGTGAGCTTATAGACTGTGTCTAGATGTTGCGTCTATCTTCCCAGTTAGGATTGACGAGCGCTGTCAGTATGTGGTCTTCCCATTTACCGTTAATTTGTAGGTAATCTTTAGCAAAACCTTCACGTACAAAGCCGAGATGCTCCAGTACGCCCGCACTTCGTTCATTGTGAGGCATATAACCCGCCATTAGGCGATGCATGTTCTGCACGTCAAACATGTAGTCTTTCGCCATACTAAGACCTCTGCGCATGTAACCATGGCCCTGAGCTTGCTCTGCGAGTGAATAGCCTACGTTACATGCATAGAACGGGAAACGAGACAAATTACTGAACGAGATAGTCCCTAACATTTCGTTAGTATCGGCATTAATCAATAAACAGTAGTAGCCGAGCCCCATTTTATGAAGCTCGTTTAGCTTAATTAGGCGCTGTGCCCAGCCTGATCTCGCAAAAAATGCATCTTCACGAATCGGTTCCCAAGGTTTGAGATACTCTCGATTCACCTGAAAGTACTCACTGATCATCGTCGCATCGTCTATCTCAGCGGTACGTAGAATCAGATTTCCATCTCGCTTGTAAATGCGTTCTGGTGTGCTCAAATCTTCCATAATTTTGGTCTTATTCGATCAGTTCTTTCTGATACCGTAATCACGAAGCTTATTCGCAATAGAGGTATGAGACACGTTCAAACGCTTAGCTAACTTACGACTTGATGGGAATGACTGGTAAAGCTTCTCCAAGATCTGAGACTCATAGTCTTTCATGATCTCATCCAGAGAACCATCTAAGCTCAAGTTCGCCATGCCTGTTGTCATGGTTTCTAACTGAGGCAAGTGGAACTGCTCAACCGATAGCGTGTCTGAATCGAGCTCAGTAAGCGCACGTAATACCATGTTGTCTAACTGACGAATGTTACCCGGCCATTGGTAATTACCAAGTTGGTCGATTAACTCTTGAGTAAGCTTAGGCTTTAACATACCAAGCTGCTGCGCGTATTTAGCTACGAACAGTTCCAGTAATGGTGCTACGTCGTTAGAACGTTCACGCAATGCTGGAATAGAGAGAGTCAGTACATTCAAGCGGTAGAACAAGTCTTCACGGAACGAGCCTGAATCAGCAAGTTCAGAAAGGCGGTGGCGCGTTGACGCAATAATACGAACATCAGCATGCATCTCTTCCTCTTCACCCACACGACGGAATGAACCATCTTGTAGGAAGCGAAGCAGTTTGATTTGTAGATGCGGGCTCATTTCGCCAATCTCATCTAAAAATACGGTACCGCCATTGGCTTGTTCGAAAATGCCTTTATGACCTTGTTCATGGTTAAATGAACCTGGGGCGTGACCAAACAGCTCGGTTTCTGCTACGTCATCAGGCATCGATGCACAGCTCAGAATCAAGAATGGGAAAGACGAGCGGTTTGAGCGGTTATGACACGCTTTCGCCAACATCTCTTTACCTGTACCTGTATCACCTTCAATCAGCAGAGGCTGATCTAGCATCGCCAGTTTTTTTGCTTGGCTGATTAACGCTTTATGGCGATTAGAGACACCAACAAAATGCTCAAAGCCTAAGTTGTTCTGTTCAGGAATCGCATCGGGCGTATTCATCTCTTGGTTGCAAGAACGAATCGTCATCACCGCGCTCGCCAGCACAGGCTCGTTGACGTCACCACCCAGATAGATAGGTAGGATTTCAATAGAGAAGTCTAAACCCTCCAACACAACAACTTCACGGTGGCGTGTCACTTCACCTTCGATCCAACGACCAAAGTTAAAGCTAGGTACGAAGGATGCGAGTGGCTCGCCAATGACTTCGTCTTCTTGCTTGCCAAATAGGTTGAGTGCAGCGTGGTTTGCCATATCGACTGAACCTTTGAGGTCAATCGCAATCACGGGATCAGGTAGGTTAGCCAGCAAAGCGATCAGCTCAGTGTTGTGCCTTTCGCTTGGCATGAATTGTATTTTTCGTACATCCTTTACACCTGAAATTCGACGAATTTCAGCCATAAGTTCACTAAAAGCATCAAAATCAATATCAGGGCAGTTCAGGTAAATAATGCCTTTAACATCGATTTCGATTCCTCGTAAATCAATGCTTTTTGAGGCCAAGATATCGAGCAACTCACGCGTTAAGCCGAGTCGGTCTTCACACAATACTTCAAGACGCACAAATAGTCCTATTATAGGTGTCAGGATAAGTTGACAGTAGTGTGAATTAAGGTCTGAGTTCAGTCAAGAAGAAGAGTAAACATATGTTTACTCTTCGCTCGCAAACCACTCAATGTCATACATTTTGTTTCAAAGACGTACGTTTTATTTAAGGGTAATACGCTTTATTTCAGAAAGGACGGCTTTGCGCATGTCGGCCAGTTTTACTTTGCGTTCATTGTGCCAAGGCATAGGGCGAAGCAGTGTCATGGCCTTTAGACCCAATCGAGCAGTCAGGATACCAACACCCAAGCCCTGCCCAGCTCTCGCTGAGACTTTACCAGCCAGATCCATGGAAACTAAGTCCATGCTTGCATCAATCGCGAGTTCACTTGCGCCGGCAGCTGCCATGTTGATTAACACCAACTTGAACAGTTTGATGCGAGACCAGTAGCCAAGTTCAATGCCATACACATCAGCTAACTTGTCGATCATGGTGAAATTACGCCACGCCACTAGCAGCATGTCTGCCGCTGCTAATGGGCTCACCGCCACCAAAGCCGCCGATTCAGTCGAGAACTTAGTCACGATTTGAGTTGCCACTTTATCTTGCTGTGCAACAACCAACGCATCGTACATATCCAACACTTCGGCATCACTGTGTGCTGGGTTGATGCTGTTTCTCCACTTATCGAACGCCGGAGACTCAGCAATAATGCCGCCCTGCTTGGCGATGTTTTCACAGAATGCTTTGCCTTTGCCGACACTTTGACTTAGTAGTAGCTCTTCACTCTGCTCTTGAACACTGAAGTGATCTTTCAATGAGCGTAGCTTCCACAGCTCTTTGCCGATTGCGCCTAAGCCCAATGAAGCGATTGCCGCAATGAAACCTGCCCAACCGAGCGCGAGCCAATCTGCTGATTGAATCGCAGTGATGACAGAATCAATCGCCTGCCAGCCCACTAAGCCCGCGAAAGCAACCATTAAGCCAGAGCCCAACCACTTTCTCTTTTTACTTGGACGAATGATCTGTTCTAGTTGTTGCTCGGATTCTCCATCTAGCTCGCTCTCAACCTGTGGTGCAACGGGTACAAATTTCTCTTGTTCCGTAAACAACTGCTGGGCACCTAATTCTGGGGTCGCTTCATCCATGCCTTGTTTACCAAAAGCATAATCATTGTCATCAAAAGAGGTCTTCAGCGGCTCATTAAAGACCTGCTTTGTTTTTAATTCACTCATCTTTTATTGCCTCAATTACTTCAACTTATCGCCAATGAGATACTCTAAAACCTTATCAATTCTTAGGTGTTGGCAAGGTTCATCAGAATGTTGCTCCATTGGCCTAAAGCTCGTGAAATCAAACTGGTTGGTTTCCCAATACTGCTTGTTCGGCAGCTTGCGTGGCACCTCACCCGGATACATAGTCTGAGGAACGTTATCCAAAGTAACACCTTGCAGCGCTGGCACATTGTCCGAGCCCGACGAGATATAACCTGCGCTGGTCGCTTGAATAGATGCGATGCTCATGCAGCTCATATCAATATGCTCAAACGCCGCCTGTTGCCACGCTGGGTGTACCATCTGTTGCAGCAGTGACACCAAGTTTGGGTGCTGATCTGGTGTTACATGGTCTGCCTTAGTCGCTGCAAACAGGATCTTGTCGATCTTCGGAGCAAACAAACGTCTCAGGATATTGCTTCGACCATATTTAAAGCTCTTCAATAACTGTTCAAGTGCACCACGCATATCCATGAAAGAGTCGTAACCTGCATTGAGTGGCTGCAAGCAATCCACCAGCACAATTTGTCTGTCGAAGGTTGAGAAATGATTCTTGTAGAACGCTTTAACAACCTTCTGTTGGTACTCTTCATAGCGAGCTTTCAGCACCGCATAGTTACTTGTTTTCGAGAATTTACCTTGTGGTGCTACGCATGGGAAAAACTGCAACACAGGCGCGCCTTCAAGCTCACCTGGTAATACAAATCGCCCCGGTTGCACCCAATGTAGTCCATTGCTCTTACAAGTATGAAGATACTGAGTGTAGCTATCGGCAATGGTGACCAGCTTCTTCTCATCAGCTTCAGCCAACAAGTCAACGTCGCCAAGCATTGCGCTCCACTCTTGCGAGTAAGTTTCTCGGTCACCTTTTAATGCGGCAAACTGAGATTGGCTCCACGTTTCAAAATCCATATCCAATAATGGTAAATCAAGTAACCATTCACCCGGATAGTCAACAATGTCGAGATAAAGGGTACTGTTTTTACTCAGTAACTTCTTCGCGCCTTTTGCCGGCTTGTATTTGATGGCCAAGCGAATTTCACTGACATCGCGCGTCGGTACTGGCCATTCAGGTGGCTGACCATTTAATGATTCCATCGCTTCGTCATAAGAGAAGCGCGGAATCATCATGTTGTGTTGTGGGATGCGCTTTGCACCAATAATTCTTCCGTCTCTCGCTGAAGCAAGAAGCGGTAAATTCTTATGAGTAGAGGTATGAAGAAGTTGGTTAACCAACGAGGTAATGAATGCTGTTTTACCTGCACGAGACAGACCCGTGACCGCTACTCTAATGTGAGAATCCGTTCCTCTGCTTATAAAGTCACTCATTTCTTGAGTTAGGTGTTTCATTTGAACGACTCCGTGATATTTAGGCAAGCTGGTTATGATGATAGAGAGGCAAGCCTATGTTCTTTCCCTATTGGGATAGTTTGTATGCTGTTGCTTGTTCTTTTACTAATAGTAGTGAGTATGCAATATCCATTCTTAATGCTAGATGAATAAAAGCCCCTGACTACATTCATAATCAGGGGCTTTAAAATTTTTTAATGAATAGCAGACTAATCGTCTTCTATGAGTTTGTAGATAACAAACAGTGCTATCTCAACAATCAACCACAATACACATGTAATGGTTACGTATTTTTCGTTAAAGATGCTGATTCCGTGCAAGATCAAATCGTAACCAATGAAACTACCAATCACCACTGCCAAGATAATTTGTAGGATCTGAATAAAACGAGGCATTCCTCTCTCCTATGTTCTTATATCAAACGATGTGTTTATCACTATATCATTGATAATAAGACAAAAGTGCAGATAATGCTGCACTTTTGTCTTTAACTTTCTGTCAAAACTTACAATTCAAACGCTAGAGTCAGCATCAATTACGACTTTTTGACTTCGGTTGATTAAGCTTTTTCAGCTTCGGCAATTTTCACTTTCCATGTGTCAGGGCCGATCTGGTGAGCGTTTGCGCCTGTTGAATCAACCGCAACTGTTACTGGCATGTCTTCAACTTCAAACTCGTAAATCGCTTCCATACCAAGATCTTCAAACGCCACAACACGTGCTTTCTTGATTGCTTTTGCAACTAGGTAAGCCGCGCCACCTACAGCCATCAAGTAAACCGCTTTGTGCTCTTTGATTGATTCAACCGTAGCAGGGCCACGTTCCGCCTTACCGATCATACCCATGATGCCTGTTTCGTTTAGCATCATGTCAGTGAATTTATCCATACGTGTTGACGTTGTTGGACCCGCAGGACCTACCGCTTCGTCGCCGACTGCATCCACAGGGCCTACGTAGTAGATAAACTTACCTTTAAAATCGACGCCTTCAGGTAAACCCTCACCGCTTTCAAGCATACCTTGAATACGCTTATGCGCTGCATCACGGCCCGTTAAAATTTTGCCTGATAGAAGAACCGTTTCACCCGTCTTCCACTCTTGAACGTCTTCTTTGGTTACTTCATCAAGGTTCACGCGACGTGTATTTGCACCCGCTTCCCAAGTGATGTCTGGCCACTCTTCTAGTTTAGGTGGCGTTAGCTCTGCTGGGCCGCTGCCGTCTAGTGTGAAGTGAACGTGACGTGTTGCTGCACAGTTCGGAATTAGGCAAACAGGCTTAGACGCTGCGTGTGTTGGTGCTGTTTTGATCTTCACATCAACAACGGTAGTTAGACCACCAAGACCTTGTGCACCAATACCTAGTTTGTTTACGCGGTTGAAGATGTCTAAACGAAGCTCTTCTTCTGCGTTCTCAGGACCTTTCTCGATAAGCTCTTGGATATCGATGTGTTCCATCAAAGACTCTTTCGCCAGTACCGCCGCTTTCTCAGCAGTACCGCCGATGCCTATACCTAGCATACCCGGTGGACACCAACCTGCACCCATCGTTGGTAGCGTCTTCTCTACCCATTCTGCGATGTCATCAGAAGGGTTTAGCATAACCATCTTAGTTTTGTTCTCAGAACCGCCGCCTTTCGCCGCGATTTGAATTTCAACCTTGTTGCCAGGAACCATATTAATGTGAACAACCGCAGGAGTGTTGTCTTTAGTATTAATACGCTTACCTGCAGGGTCCATTAGGACAGATGCACGCAGTGGGTTATCTGGGTTGTTGTAAGCTTGACGAACGCCTTCATCAACCATTTGTTGTACTGTTAGATCCGTTTCCCACTTCACATCCATACCGATGTTCACGAAACAAGTAACGATACCTGTATCCTGACAGATAGGACGGTGACCTTCCGCAGACATACGTGAGTTAATCAGAATCTGAGCGATCGCATCTTTAGCTGCTTGGCTCTCTTCTTTCTCGTACGCTTTTTCTAGGGCTTGGACAAAGTCTAAAGGGTGATAATAAGAAATGTACTGAAGTGCGTCAGCGACACTGCTGATCACATCTTGCTTACGAATAACCGTCATTGCATGCCTCTTTATTGTTCTAGTTCCATGTGGGTTCACTATTTAACGAATAACGCTAAATGAGATCAGTAGGTTTAGCTTTTTATAATGTTGAGCTGTATTTAGTTGCTTTAGCAATCGCTTGCATAGCTTTAAACTAAACCACTTGGATTACACCGTTCTAATCAAGAACCCATTTTATTTTCAATTTATGATACTCTTGCTTCCTCTCACAAGCCATGCAGTGATCGAACTCTTTGTCACAAATTAAACAAATGAATAACAACGAATTTCGCGCTATCCAAATCAAGCCGCTTGAATATCAACCAACTTTAGCTAAACAGCTGTTTTCTCATATCGAAAACCTGCCGTGGGCAATGCTATTACGCTCTGCTTCAGAAAGCCACGTTGATAGTCGATACGACATTTTAGTTGCTCAACCCATCGCCACCTTCGAAACAATTGGTGCAAAAACCGCCATTAATGTTAAAGAGACGTGTAAGGTTTCAGATTCCGATCCTTTCGAACTGCTAAACTACTATCAGCAGCAATTGTTACCGGCCACGAATGAGCACTCTGAGTTGCCGTTCATCGGTGGCGCCTTAGGCTACTTTAGCTACGATTTAGGTCGACGAGTGGAAACACTTCCTGCTACCTCAACGCGTGATATTGATGCACCAGATATGGCGGTGGGTCTTTATGAATGGGCGATTGTGGTTGACCACAAGTTAAAGACAGCTTGTGTGGTTGGGCAAAACATCGAAGCTCACTGGGATTGGTTATCTCAACAACAAGCTCAACCTCAAGCAGAGCAATTTAGCCTGACGACACCGTGGCAATCGAACATGAGCGAGCAGAGCTACGCAGAGAAGTTTGATAGCGTTCAAGAATACCTACTGTCTGGCGACTGCTATCAAATCAACTTGGCTCAGCGCTTCAATGCAAAATACCAAGGCAGCGAATGGTTGGCCTACGAAAAACTAGAACAGTATAACTCTGCTCCGTTTTCTGGTTTTATCCGTTTGGCGAACAGTGCCATTATTAGTGTCTCACCAGAACGCTTCCTAGAGCTAAAAGATAACGTTATTGAAACGAAACCGATCAAAGGCACTCGCCCTCGTTCGGATGACCATGTGATTGATGACTCGAATGCACAAGACCTAGCGAGCGCAGATAAAGATCAGGCTGAGAACCTGATGATTGTAGATTTACTTCGTAACGATATCGGGCGAGTGGCAAAGCCAGGAACGGTTCATGTCCCTAAATTGTTCGATATTGAAAGCTTCCCTGCTGTGCATCACTTAGTGAGTACAATAAGGGCCGACCTTGATTATCAATACTCAGCGACAGATCTACTGAGGGCTTGCTTCCCCGGTGGTTCTATTACTGGTGCACCTAAAGTTCGTGCAATGCAGATCATCGAAGAACTGGAGCCACATAGACGATCTGCTTATTGTGGAAGCATTGGCTACATTAGCCGAAACGGCAGGATGGACACCAGCATTACCATCCGTACTTTAGTGGCGGAGAACAATACGCTTTACGCTTGGGCTGGCGGAGGTGTGGTATTCGATAGTGATTGTGCGTCTGAATACCAAGAGACGCTAGATAAGCTAAGCCGTATCCTACCCGTGCTTGAAGAGTGCTGGGCTAACTAAACGCTAAAAGTATAAGAAAGCCGAAGTCATCTAAATGATCACTTCGGCTTTTTAGTCTCTCAAATAATATATGGATACTAATCAGGCGGCATTGGACGGAGTCATGCCCCACTTCTTGAGCATATCTTTAAGGTCGTTGGCAGTGTATGGCTTACTCAGAATGTCATCCATACCACACTGAATGCAGCGTTCACGCTCTTCTAAGGTCGTTCCCGCAGTCAATGCAACAATAGATCTTTCATAGCCTTTCGCTCTGAGTTTCTCTGTTGCTTCAAAACCATCCATCACTGGCATACGGCAATCCATAAATACAATGTCATACTCATTATGAGACGCCAATTCCAGCCCCTCAATACCATTACTGGCAATGGCTGGCTCTATCTCATGTTTACGTAACATCTGTTGGATGATGATCTGGTTCATCTTAATATCATCAACCACCAACACTTTAAGTAATGACAGTTCGACCTCAGTTTCAAAGCCTTTCGATACTTGGTCGCTTTCTGTTGGCATATCGACCACTTGAAGCGGAACCGAAATAGTAAAGGTGGTGCCAGTACCTACAACACTGCTCACCCCAATGTCGCCACTCATCAACGCCACTAACTTACGGCAAATCGCTAAACCAAGGCCTGTACCTTCATAATTTCGGCTACTCGAATTATCCGCCTGTGTAAAAGGTTCGAAGAGTGTTTTGTGGGCGGATTTAGCAATCCCAACCCCAGTATCTTCCACAGAGAAAACGAAATGCTCGTTGTCCCATTCAATATCAACGTTCACATGCCCCTCTTCGGTAAACTTAATCGCATTACCGATGAGGTTTACAAAGAGCTGAGTAATGCGCTCTAAATCGCCTTTGAAGTGAGATGGAACATTTGGTGCCACGCTGATATTAAATTCAAGCTGCTTCTCTTTGGCTCGATTCGTAAAGATGCTTTCAATGGTGTTTCTTAAATCAAGCAGTGCAAACTTCTTTGGAATCAGCTCCAACATACCCGCATTGATTTTGCTGTAGTCCAATAAGTCATTGATGATGGTCCTTAAAAACTCACCTGATTGACTTAGGTTATTCACAATTTCACGTTGGGAACTGTTGAGCTCGGTATCACTGATTAATTCAGCACTTCCCAATAAACCGTTGAGCGGCGTTCTTAGCTCATGGTTAATCATCGCCACAAAATCGCGTGTCGCCCGTTCAGATTCCTCTGCTCGCTTACGAGACTCAATATTTCGATTGATAGCTAATTGGTGAGTAATGGCACTGCAGATAAGATCTGTCACCAATAAGAGTTGGCTCTCGATAAAATCGACATCTTGTTCAGATAGGTTGACCTTTACGATCAATGCTCCAACGATAACCTTCTCAATTTCAAGCGGTACAGTGAGTAGATCACCTTCCCATTGTGCTTCTCCGATTTTTGGGTCGAAGTCACCAACCGATGCATCACCATAATCGCAGGTTTGAAGTTGTGGGAGCAGCTTCGATGGCAATATTAAGCGGCTAGCTTCAATAAGGTAACTGTTTGTCACGTTTGTGGTCAGTTGAGACAGCATCACATCATCTAAGTCGCTTCGAAGAAACGCGCGACCAAAATCTATCAATAGATTATCAATTTGCTCTTGAAAGTCGATACGACGAATGTTCGCATTGGAACGTTTTTCCAACTGCCGCAGGGCAAGCTCCAGCTGTTGGTTGGCTTCGAACAATTCAAGACTTTTTTGCTCCAACAGAGCTTCAGCCACTTTGCGGGCGGCTATTTGGCGCTTTAGTTTGTTCTCTAGCGCGGTTACCAAACTCATATTACTTGTCTACTTTGAGATTAAACCTAACCACACTTTGGTCATCATTTTGAGGTGTCATGTCAACTACAATCGATTCGCCATGGTGCTCGGCACAACCCTCGATTAGCCCTAAACAAACATGAGACATGCATCGTGCGCTTTTATAATCGAAAACAAGCTGGGCTTCTGTTGTCGTGATAAAGCTAAACTCCGGTGGCTCAGCGTCTGGGTAGAGCTTTTTCACTTCAACGTGAATGTAACGCTCAACGTGCTGAATAAATTGGAACGTCGTGTTGCTGTTTTTGAGACTCGCTTTATTTGGAATTGAAGCCAATAGATTCTTGAACACCGATTGGCCAAACACTCGTTGCAAGCTGGCGGCATCAATATCCGTTTTTTTACTTAGGTTAATGATGAGCTTCACTAGATCTTTATGGTCATAACTACCAACCGCTGTGTAGATCCCCTCATCTTCCGACATTTCTAGCACTTCTTCCAAAAGCTCTAAACCGAACTTATCTTCAACAAGCTCTAAAAATTCGGTGAATATGATTCCTTTCATCTCATACCTTTTGATCTATTTCTTTTTAGAATGAGTCACTAAGTTGTTGTTATCAAATTCTTAATCAAAAAAAGTACGTTTTCTTGGTTAATTTTATGACCTCGCCCAAGTTGACTCTCCCATATGCTCATATTGAATATAGCAAAAACCGAGAAACAGTAAGTAGCCAAAGCAATCACAGGCAGTTCTAAAGGTTAACAGCTCCGATGCTGGTTAGGTTGGCGTTCCACTGTCGGTTGTGCCTATACTTAAAGGCATAATAATCAATATATTGGCATGTTATGAACCGAGATAATTTCCTTCAGCAGTTTCAACTTAACCCTCCTGCTGGTTATCACCCTGAATCAGTAGAGCGCGTTTCTCATATTAGTGATGATGAATTGCGCAAAGCGGCCGTTGTGGTCGGTTTAGTTGAAAGGGAAGATGGTTTACATGTCATTTTTACTAAAAGAGCGGCTCATTTAAAGCATCACCCGGGGCAAGTTAGCTTTCCTGGCGGTAAACACGAGCTTTCCGACCCATCTATGCAATTTACTGCACTTAGAGAGCTTCATGAAGAGGTAGGAATTCGATCGGATCAGGTTAAAATTGTTGGGCAATTACCCACCTTGAGTACTATTAGTAAATTTTCTGTTACACCAATTGTCGCATTAGTCGATCCTGACTATAAACCCATCATTGATGAGAACGAGGTTGCGTCCATTTTTGAAGTTCCAGCTACCTATGTTTTAGACCAAGCGAAGCTGCATAGCCACACAGTAAACTTTAAGAAAATCAAACATCGTGTTTTCGCCATGCCCTTCGAAGAGCACCTTATATGGGGCGTCACGGCACAAATCATCCAATCCTTGCAGCAACATGTAGTGCAACAAATTACATAGCAACTACGTTTTGTTTAATCTCTGTTAACAAACGCCAGCCTTTCCATGGAACAGATTTATTAATGCAATTTTACGCAAACGTTTACTTGGTATAAATCTGTACAGGCACCCCTTTCGGATAAAAAAAAATAATGTCAGACATGAACATAAATCACATGTAGCACGGCATTTTCGTGATCAAAAATCCGTTTTTCGCATATCATGTGACACGCCGTTTCATTACATGATTTAGATCTATTTTTTGCCGAAGAAAATTCTGCAGAATTAGCCCCGACTTATTTCCTGTTCCCAAAAAATGAGTAATTTAACATGAACACAACAACTTCTTCGGCAAATGCCGTTAAAGATTCAAGCAAGTTTAACTATAAAGATTTTACCTGGTGTTTATCACTATTCGGTACAGCAGTTGGTGCTGGCGTACTATTCCTTCCAATTAAAGCTGGTGCGGGTGGTTTTTGGCCATTAGTTATCCTAGCTCTTATTGCTGCACCAATGACTTGGTTCGCACACAAATCTCTAGCACGTTTCGTACTGTCTGCAAAAAAACCTGAAGCTGACATTACAGATACAGTAGAAGAACACTTCGGTAAGACCGGCGCAAACCTTATTACTTTCGCTTACTTTTTCGCTATCTACCCAATCGTTCTGATTTACGGTGTTGGTATCACAAACACTGTTGATTCTTTCCTAGTAAACCAAATGGGCATGGAGTCTATTCCTCGTCCTCTTCTTTCTGGTGCACTTATTCTTGCTATGACAGCGGGCGTTGTATTCGGTAAAGAACTAATGTTGAAAGCAACTTCAGCAATGGTTTACCCACTAGTATTCATCCTACTAGCACTGTCTTTCTACCTAGTTCCAGATTGGAACACTTCAATGATGGAAGTAACGCCTGAATGGTCAACAATGCCTTCTGTTATCTGGCTTGCAATTCCAATCATCGTGTTCTCTTTCAACCACAGCCCAATCATCTCTCAGTTCTCTAAAGAGCAACGTCGTGTATACGGTGAAAACGCAGTTAAGAAAACTGACGCTATCACTGGCGGTGCGGCAATGATGCTAATGGGTTTCGTTATGTTCTTCGTATTCTCTGTTGTACTTTCTCTATCTCCAGAGCAACTAGCAACAGCGCAAGCACAAAACATCTCTGTACTTTCTTACTTAGCTAACGTTCACGAGTCTCCACTTATCTCTTACATGGGTCCTCTAGTAGCGTTCGCAGCAATCACTTCTAGCTACTTCGGTCACTTCCTAGGTGCTCACGAAGGTCTTGTTGGTCTAATCAAGTCTCGCTCTGGTTCTTCAGTAAGCACTATCGAAAAAGTATCTCTAGCGTTCATCGTTGTGACTACTTGGATTGTTGCGATAGTTAACCCAAGCATCCTAGGCATGATTGAAACAATGGGTGCTCCAATGATTGCAGCTATCCTGTTCCTAATGCCTGTATTCGCGATGAACAAAGTACCAGCAATGGCTAAGTACAAAACTTCAGCACCTGTACAAATCTTTACAGCTTTATGTGGTCTAGCGGCTATTAGTTCTGTAATCTACGGCGCTCTTTAATCTATAAGCAGCTTTTATAAGATGCCTTTCATCTTATATCGCAAGATTAGACACAAAATATAATGATAATAAATGAGCCTCCCTACTCCCCTTGGGAGGCTCTCTTTTTGAGGTAATCGCTATGATTAGTGTATTTGATATCTATAAAATCGGTGTTGGTCCATCGAGCTCGCACACAGTTGGACCAATGAAAGCGGGTAAAGAATTTATTGATGACCTACGTTCAATGGGAAAATTGCGCGACATCACTAAAATCACCGTTGACGTATATGGATCACTATCACTGACAGGGAAAGGTCACCACACAGATATCGCAATCATCATGGGTCTTGCTGGCAATACTCCTGAGCGTGTTGATATCGATTCTATCCCGGGCTTTATTGCTCGCGTAGAAGAAACTGAACGCCTTCCTGTTGGCATGCACTGTCACACAGTTTCGTTCCCTCGCGATGGTGGTATGAACTTCCATACTAGCAACCTTTCTCTGCACGAGAACGGCATGAGCATCCACGCGTGGATTGACGACGAAGTTGCATACTCAAAAACTTACTACTCAATTGGTGGTGGTTTCATCGTTGACGAAGAGAACTTCGGCAAAGAAGAAGAGAACCCAATCAAAGCACCTTACGAATTCACAACAGCTGAAGAGCTAGTTAATCAGTGTAAAGACAGCGGTCTTTCTATCAGCACTCTGGTTATGAAGAACCAAGCAGCTTTCCACTCTGACGAAGAGTCTCGTACTTACTTCGCAAACATCTGGAAAACAATGCGTGAGTGTATGGATCGCGGTATGAATACTGAAGGTATCCTGCCTGGTCCGCTGCGTGTACCTCGCCGTGCTGCTGCACTACGCCAACAGCTAATGACTTCAGAAAAAACAACAAACGATCCAATGTCTGTTGTTGACTGGGTAAACATGTTCGCATTCGCAGTAAACGAAGAGAACGCAGCTGGCGGTCGTGTAGTTACTGCACCAACAAACGGCGCATGTGGCATCATCCCTGCTGTTCTGGCGTACTACGATAAGTTCATCCAGACTGTGACTGAGAAAGACTACATCCGTTACTTCGCGGCTTCTGGCGCTATCGGTGGTCTTTATAAGCGTAACGCTTCTATCTCTGGTGCAGAAGTTGGCTGTCAGGGTGAAGTTGGCGTGGCATGTTCGATGGCTGCGGCTGGTCTTGCTGAGCTTATGGGTGGTAGCCCTGAGCAAGTCTGTATGGCTGCGGAAATTGGCATGGAGCACAACTTAGGTCTTACATGTGACCCAGTTGCAGGCCAAGTACAAGTACCATGTATCGAACGTAACGGTATTGCTGCAGTGAAGTCAATCAACTCTGCTCGTATGGCACTTCGTCGTTCTTCTGCTCCTACTGTTTCTCTAGATAAAGTTATCGAAACAATGCTAGAAACAGGTAAAGACATGAACGCTAAATACCGTGAGACATCTCAAGGTGGTTTGGCTGTTAAGGTTGTTTGTTAATCGACTCTCGCTAACAAACGAGCAATAAAAAGGAACGCATATGCGTTCCTTTTTGTATACCTCATTATCAGTTGCTGCCAGTCACAGCAACTGAATCGATTGATTAAATCACTTGAGAGATAAGTAAGAAGCAACCAAACAACAATGAGAAAAGCATCATTGGTTTGCCACCTTCTGCGCTGTACCTGTCTTCTGCTACTTTCATAAAGCGTTGCTTGTGAACCATGACCAGAGGAACGAATACCGCCAAGAACACCAGAATGATGCCAGCGTAGTTCAGCACTTGTAGAAACTTATCCGCAGCCAGCAGTGAACCCGCTAGCGGCAGGATAAAGCTAATGCAGTAAGTCACCGCCGTGTTCTGGTTGAACATATCTCGGTTTTGGTTGAATAGCGACATGGCCACACCAAAGAACGAAGTCAGCAGAGCCAAACCAGTGAAGATAGATAGCACGGTACCAACCCATGGCGACTGAGCTTCAAATGCAGCCATCAAGTCAGATACATTGTGGAAGCTTCTAAACTGCTCTTCACTCAAGTTACCTACCACGGCAAACAACCAACATAGGTAACACACTAAAGGAATAAGCGAGCCTACAATCACCATATTACGAAGCTGTTTATCGGTTGCTTCATGGTTGTAAGAAACCAACGTTGGAATCACCACCATGAAACCAAAGCTAGTGAACAGGATTGCACTCGTTTTGATTAAGTCCACATGATTGTGACTCGTTACCTGCAGTAAGTTATCTTGCGTCATGCTTGGCGCTAGAAACGCCATCGTTGCAAACAAGCTTGCTAGCATCACGAAGAACAGTGCACGGTTGAGCTTATCAATCACGCCTGTTCCACTCGCCACAACAGCACCGGCAATCAAGGTAAAAGTAATTTGACTCGTTGTTGCAGTAATATCGACACCGAGGTTAGACAGCAACTTACTCAGCAAGTCACCCGCACCTAAGATGTAAGCCATTAGCAAGCAAATCAGTAAGGCGTAAAGCAGACCATTGGTGATCAGCTGCCCTTGTTTGCCAAGTGTCTTTCTAGCGATAGAGTTTAATCCTAAGCCACCACCCGCTTTGATGGTTGCTTCAAGAAGTAGTAATGCGGCGTAAGTGGTACCGAAACAGATCAGAACCATTAGCAGTGTGCCGTAAAGCAATCCGAATTGAGCTAATACCATTGGGATTGCAAGCATACCAGCACCAAGAGCGGTACCAGCGATAATTAGGGAGCTACCCATCATTTTAATATTCATTGTCTTTAACTTATTTATTTAGTTTTTAATAGGTGTAGTTCTCTGTCATCAACCAAGATGCAAAGAAAATTCGAAAGAAGTTAAGCTTTAAAACGAATATCGATAGGAGCGATAAGCGGAGTTAAATCGCGAAAAGGCAGTAGAAAACGAGTAGTACAAGCGAGAGTATAGAGAGGTGTGAGCAGATGAAGAAGCCATGTTCTGATGTGGTGACCCTTCTGTGGGTTCGATGATCGGTGATGTAATCTTGAATTTCATGTATGTGTCCAATATCAATAAGTCACATTCCATATTATTTAAAGCAGCGTATCCGTTGCTGCCCTTCCTCTGTCATTAGAGGTCACTTCATATTATCGAATGAACTCTGAAACACAACGCTATAACCACATTTTTTGCTATTAAATTGAACAAAACAAGCATTTGGACATTAATTAACCACCAAACATCAAAAAACAATAATCATTATTAATAGAAGACAACCTGACTAATACAACTCGACCATCCAAAACAGCAATTTTATGTGTAATAGCTGCCACTCACTTACTACACTAGCAGCCCAAACTGAGCCCTCGTTCTTTAGACTCTCATGTGTGACGCCAATTGACATACAAACTCGCTACATCACAGAAACAAAACCACAACCGGAGTATGGTCACACAATTCAATATACCCCATAGGTGGTAAGGTCTCTTACCAGTACAGTAGTCGCGTCATCAGAATTAATAAAAACACCTATGCGCTCAACAATAACCTTCAAGATCCTGGTTGCTCTTGCCATTGTATTCACCTTTCTACTGGCAATATCCACCTACTTTCAATATTCCCAGCAAAAACAACTTGTTAATTCGGTGTTGAGCGAACAGCTTCACGATAAAGCGAGCAACTACTTCGATAGCCTCAACATGATGATGTTAACTGGCACCATGGCACAGAAAGAAACGCTTCGTCAGAAAGCGCTCGCGCAAGAAGGTATTGAAGACGTTCGAGTTTTACGCGCCGATGCCGTAAGTAAGTTATATGGACCAGGTAGCGAGAACCAAACACCCGTAGATGAGATTGACAAAAGAGCCTTGTCAGGCGAAACCGTCATCGAACCATTTTCTGCTGACTGGGGTAAAGGCTTGGTGATAGCTCTACCAATGAAGTCGAGTGAGAATTATCGTGGTACCAATTGTGTCGCGTGTCATATGGCACCAGAAGGTGAAGTATTGGGTGCAATTCGACTAGAGTACAATCTGAGTCATGTTAACTCGCTGATCAACACTCAAACTATGGCTGCGATCGGTATCATGGCAGTGATCTCTTTTGCTGGCTTTGTGTTGACGATGGGGCTGATTCGTAAAATCATTGTACGCCCGCTTCAGAAAACCTCTCGCTTTATGACTCAAGTCAGCAGCGATAAGAACCTTTCCACTCGCCTACCGGAACAGAGCCAAGATGAAATTGGCACTCTGGCGAAATCAATTAACTCGTTTATGGGCACAGTATCAAGCAGTTTGGAACAAGTACAAGATACCTCTCATAAGCTGAACGCGTCCGCTAATCAACTGACGAGCGTCGCACAAATTACTGAGCAAGCCGCCAGCGACCAGCAGAATGAGACCGCTGAAGTACAAAGTAATGTTGAAGGAATACAAGCTCAGCAGGTGAATGTAGAACAAGCGACATTAACCGCATCTGACCTCATCAATCACACTTCGGATGTGGCATGTAAAAGTGCGAACCAAGCCCATGATGCAAGTAGCGAGATAAAGAACCTTGTTACTAGTATTGAAGAGGTGAAACATAAGATCACCACACTCAACGAACAGACAGGCGAAGTGTCTTCGATATTGAGTGTGATCCGTGGCATTGCCGATCAAACCAACCTTTTAGCACTCAATGCTGCAATCGAAGCTGCGAGAGCAGGTGAACAAGGCCGAGGATTTGCAGTCGTTGCGGACGAGGTTCGCCACCTCGCCTCTCGAACAGCAGAGGCCACGGGCAGTATTGAATCAATTATTCACCAATTCCAACAAGGCAGCGAAGAGTCATTAACCTCTGCCGATCGCGTGTGCGAACAAGCACACCAAAGCTCTACCGACATTGATGCACTCTCTATTGAAATGAATAGTGTTGTCGAAGAGATGAAACAGGTGCTCGCCCATGCGCAGAACATTCAACAACAGACGCAATCTACTACCCAGGCAACCAAAGATGTTCAGCAGAAAGTCGAAACCATCACATCGCACGCTAACGACACATCACTATCGGCAGGTGAGACGCGTAATATCAGTACTGATCTAGAAGAGCTGTCTGACCACCTAGAATCCCTGATTAATCAGTTCACTTTATCTTGTAGAAAAGACAAAGCCTAAACCGAGAACAATAGCTAACTGTCACCCAACAAAAAAGCGCTCAACCACGAGCGCTTCACCTTTCTACGTAACCATTACTTAGGCTATAAACTCTATGTTCAAACAGCCGCTAGTGCGTAATCGACACCGCTGATAAATCTTTATGCTTGTGGTACATCGCATGTTTGAAGATTAACTTAGCACTGACCTCATCCATTCCAGATACATCGACATAAGCCCCTTTCTTACGAAACTTGAAGACCACCTTATCGAGGGCTTCAACCGAGGTGTTATCTAAAAATGACGCCTCGGAAATGTCGATCGTGACCAACGACGTCGCCTTGTCGTAATCGAACAAATCAACAAAGGCATCAGAAGAAGCAAAGAACACATGCCCCTTAACTTTATGAGTGGTATGCATTTGATTGGTCACGACTTCATCGAAGATAAAGACCATAGACTTACTCGTGTGAGCATAAAATAGGGCCGAAAGCACCACGCCAACCGCGACACCAATCGCTAGGTTGTGAGTAAGAACTACCACCACAACCGTTGCCAGCATGGTGACATTGGTCGGTAAGGTATGATCTTTAAGTTCGACAATCGATCGCCAAGAGAAGGTACCGATCGATACCATGATCATCACAGAGACAAGTGCCGCCATCGGTATCAGCTTTAACCAGTCTGCAGCGAACACCACCATGAGCAATAGAACCACACCAGCAATCATGCTGGATAGTCTAGTAAGGCCGCCAGACTTAATGTTAATGATCGACTGACCTATCATCGCGCAGCCCGCCATACCGCCAAACAGTGACGCAACAATGTTCGCGACACCTTGCCCTTTGCACTCGTTGTTCTTATTACTTTCGGTATCCGTCAGATCGTCAACAATGGTCGCAGTCATCAAGGATTCCAGTATGCCAACGACTGACAAAGCGATGGAATATGGAAGTATGATTTCGAAGGTATTAAGTGTGAATGGAATATTCGGAATTAAAAACACGGGTAACGAATCAGGAAGTTTGCCCATGTCACCAATAGTTCTCACTTCTAGGCCAAACATCAAACTGATGATGGTGAGCACAATAATCGCCACCAAGGGTGATGGAATTGCGCTGCCCAATTTCGGTAAGTAAGGCAGTAAGTAGATGATCGCCAGCCCCAACACAACCAACAGATATACGCTTGAAGGTACGTTGGTAAGCTCCGGCAATTGAGCCATAAATATAAGAATGGCGAGAGCGTTCACGAATCCGGTAATCACAGAGTTAGACTCGAAGTTCATCAGATTACCCAGCTTCAAATAGCCTGCAAGAATTTGGATGACACCAGCAAGAAATGATGCAGCAAGCAGATACTCAAGTCCGTACTCTTTGACTAAAGTCACCATCAATAGCGCCATTGCTCCTGTCGCACCGGATATCATCCCCGGACGGCTACCCACTAAAGCGGTGACAACACAGATACAGAATGAAGCGTATAAACCCACCTTAGGGTCGACGCCTGCGATAATGGAAAATGCGATAGCTTCAGGGATCAATGCAAGTGCTACCACAATCCCAGATAATGAATCTCCTTTGATATTCGATAACCAGTGTGTTTTTAAATAATTAAGCATGTAATTCTCTTTTACTTGTACAGCATATCCTGCCTTGTTCAGACATATTGTATTCGACTGTTTTTCATGAATGAGCGAGCGCTCGAAAAGTGCGGGTGTAGAGAGAATGCAGGGGCTAAGGCGGCGTAATTAACACGTGAATATTAAATTCCTCTGGTGATTCTTTAATTCGCAGCAAAGTGAATTCGCGACAAACAAAGAGGGTGAATGGTCTCCTAAATAGGAGAAACCGCGACAATATAGTGTGAGGTTCAATGCAATCACACAATCATTATTGGAAACAAAGATTACAATAGAGCAGCGACCAATTCATCACAGGCGTGGCACGTGACAACATGCAATAAGTGGAAACAGACTAAGAGATCGAACAAAAAACCAACCCTTATTGGGTTTTATGGCTGACATCCACAATATTTCTTTCTACAAGCAAGAATAAAGGTTGAAGCTCTCCGTATGACAGGTAATATGTTCCATTGATTTAAAAAGTTTATACAACTCAATGTTTCGATTGTTTTTTGTTCAAAATGTAGCGAACTATAAACAATCAATTGCAAACATTGCGTTGAATTTGTCCCTCAATGGAGAATGAAACCAACATGACTTACGCGCCTGTAAAAGACGTACTTGGCGGCAAGCTAGCAGTAGACAGTGAAGTAACTGTTCGCGGCTGGATCCGTTCACGTCGTGATTCCAAAGCTGGAATCTCTTTCCTTGCCATTTATGACGGCTCTTGTTTCGACCCGATTCAGGCCGTGGTCCCTAATAATCTTAATAATTACGAAAACGAAGTACTAAAGCTAACGACTGGCTGCTCTGTTGAAGTAACAGGTAAGATTGTTGAGTCTCCAGCGAAAGGTCAAGATTTTGAGCTTGCTGCAACTGAAGTTAAAGTTGTTGGTTGGGTTGAAGACGCAGAAACATACCCAATGGCGAAAACTCGTCACTCTATCGAATACCTTCGTGAAGTAGCTCACCTACGTCCACGTACAAACGTAATCGGTGCAGTAGCGCGTGTTCGTAACTGCCTATCCCAAGCGATCCACCGCTTCTACCACGAGCAAGGTTACTTCTGGGTATCTGCCCCGCTGATCACTGCTTCTGATGCTGAAGGTGCAGGTGAAATGTTCCGCGTTTCTACGCTAGACATGGAAAACCTACCTCGCACAGAAAAAGGCGATGTTGACTACAACGAAGATTTCTTCGGTAAAGAGACATTCCTAACAGTATCTGGCCAACTAAACGGTGAAGCTTACGCTTGTGCACTAAGCAAAGTTTACACGTTCGGTCCTACGTTCCGTGCTGAAAACTCAAACACAAGCCGCCACCTAGCTGAGTTCTGGATGGTTGAACCTGAAGTTGCTTTCGCGGATCTAGAAGATATCGCTAAGCTATCTGAAGACATGCTTAAGTTTGTATTCAAAGCCGTACTAGAAGAGTGTCGTGACGACCTTGAGTTCTTCGCTCAACGTATCGACAAAGAAGCAATTACTCGTCTAGAGCAGTTTGTAACTTCTGACTTCGCACAAGTAGACTACACTGACGCAATCCAGATCCTTCTAGATTCAGGTCGTGAGTTCGAGTTCCCGGTTGAATGGGGTATCGATATGTCTTCTGAGCACGAGCGTTTCCTAGCTGAAGAACACTTCAAAGCGCCAGTAATCGTTAAGAACTACCCGAAAGACATCAAAGCATTCTACATGCGTGCGAACGATGACGGTAAGACGGTAGCGGCAATGGACGTACTAGCACCAGGCATCGGCGAAATCATCGGTGGTTCTCAACGTGAAGAGCGTTTAGACATCCTAGACGAGCGTATGCGCGAAGTAGGCATCGACCCTGAGCACATGAACTGGTACCGCGACCTGCGTAAATACGGCACAGTGCCTCACGCAGGTTTCGGCCTAGGCTTCGAGCGTCTAGTATCTTACGTAACAGGCATGGGCAACGTACGTGACGTTATCCCATTCCCACGTACTCCTCGCTCTGCAAACTTCTAATTCCGCATTAAGCTCGAATTAAAAGAAAGAAAATAAAAACCTCCGCAATTGCGGAGGTTTTTTTATATTCAGAATACAAACGAAAAAGTTATTAGGAGTTATGCCACACCAAGCTCCTGATAGGTGTGCTAATCAACATCTTGATTACTAGCGTACTTTATTGCCAAGCCACAGATCGCCATCATCACGAATGGAATCGCAGCGGTGGTGTACTCCGCCCAAGCCATATCAGCGAATGCTTTTGCCAATAATACATGGCCAAGAATAAGCAGAAGCGCACACACAATCGCGACAACAATCAGCTTCACTTCATTTCCCATAGTCATCTTCAACATAACAGTCTCTCCAATATTTGGTCTACCGTTATTGAATCACAACTCTGTAGCCAATAAGGCGTACAGTTTCGCCACATTAAAACCGTACAGTTAGCATTATGTCGTTTTTTATGAGTCAGTTAGCGTTTAGGTCGGCACTTAATTCGCTAACTGATGTGCGAGTTTTCCAAGCAGTTTCAGGGCTTGCTCTCTTTCTTGAGTCAGTTCATAAGAGAAGTTCAGTCGAATAGCGTTATCCACACTACCCTGCTCACTAAACAAATCACCCGATGCGACACTTATCCCCTGTGCGATCGCTAGTTGATGAAACTGCTGGCTATCGAAACCAGCAGTGAAACGTATCCAAATAAAATAGCCACCAGCGGGTTCTTCAAGCTGAATAGAATGTGGAAAATATTGTTTGATGACCTCTAAAAAGCGTGCTTTTCTCTGCAAGAGATTCTTACGTAATTTACGCAGATGATTATCGTAGCTTTCATGAGTTAAAAAATGTGCGACACCAAGCTGAACCGGCGCACTACTAGAGAGCGTGGATAGCAGTTGCAACTTCTGAATCGCATCGTTGAAGCGAGTGTTGACCACCCAACCCACGCGGTAGCCAGGGCAAAGACTTTTTGAATAAGAACCACACAGCAAAACCGAATCCGTTTTATCAAACGCCTTCAGGGGCTTAGGCTTGTGTCCTTCATAGTAAAGATCACCATAAACGTCATCTTCAATAATGTAGGTATTGTGCTGCTCTGCTATCTCTACAACGCGGCGTTTTGCTTCGTCTGATAGGCTTGTGCCTGTCGGATTTTGAAAAGTCGTCATCAGCCAACATGCTTTCACATTATGGTTCTTCAGCACGCTTTCAAACTGTTCAATATCCAATCCGTTGACTGGGCAAACATCCACTTCTATCGGTTTGAGCCCTAACCTCTCTACCGCTTGCAAAGCGCCATAAAATGCCGGCGATTCAATCACAACATAGTCGCCAGATTGAGTCACGGTTTGCAGGCTCAAGTTCAGAGCTTCCATCGCACCCGAAGTAATCACAATATCTTGATGGTTAACCGTAATTCCTTGCTGTAGATAACGCTGTGCTATCTGCCTTCTTAAAGATTCACTTCCAGGTGGTAGATTGTTAATGACACTGGCACCCGTCATCTTCCTGCCGGCGCTGGCTAGATTACGAGTTAAGGTAGGTAAAGGAAAAAGGTCTGGGTCAGGAAAAGCGGAGCCAAAAGGAATGACGCCTTCTGCTGAGCTGGACTTTAAGAAATCGAACAAGCGATCATTTATCGCCTTCTTCTCTCGTGCTATTGGCGCTTCGTAGTCAATGCCGTCGACCTTAGGGGCGACAAAGTAGCCAGACTGAGGCTTGGCAATGATCCAACCTTCACTTTCTAACAACTGATAGGCTTGTAAAACAGTACTATTACTGACGTTATAGTTACGACAACTCATGCGTACAGAAGGGATCTTCTCCCCTGAACGCCACGTATTATTAGCGATCTGAGTCCGAATTTCCTTTGCAAGCTCTTCATAACGCGCCATCTAATTGTACTACCTAGATAAATTCCTGTGGACGGGTGATCTTATCATTAACGTGATCAACTATTGCTTCTATCCATATGATTGCACCTAATTTCTATAATTGTGTGAATTGTTTCACAGATAACTTTGTAAGCTTTGCTAAGTTTGTACCCAAGGTAAGAGCTAAATTCGCTTTACGCCTCAATAATTCGATGTAACCCAAAAACATGCGAGATAACAATGAAAAAAATAGAAGCAGATCAGTTAAGTTATAAAGGAGAGTCAAACGGTGTTCACAGTTGGACAACACCGAGTGGCCAGCCATACTACTGGCACCCAGATTGGCTCCATATTGCTGAAGATGCGACAGGCTCACATCCAAAGCAGAAGCTAGATGTAGAGCAAGATCAAGCACCTACTGAAAAGCACGCGGTATCTGCAATTCTTAAGCACATCAACCAATGGGCAGCAGACAAACTGGCGTCACACCCAGAGATTGAAACTGGTTCAATTGAAGCTGAAATCAATCTGAAAAAGTAATCGCCTTTTAATAATCGTTAGGTCGCGTTGTAGCTAATCTTCTCAGCTCTCATCGCAACCTCATCGACGTAATAGCCTCGAGACTCAACCGAGGCTATTCAAACCTCTTCATAATAACGCTGTAATATTCCCCACCTAGCTAACAAAAATCCAACACTAACCACTTTCTTGTATCAATCCGCGAAAGCTATAGATAGAATTTCCGATCTCATTCATGTCATCTATGTTAATCGTGCGTGCGTCTTTATCCGTCAATCAATCTAAGGCTCATGTAAATCAACAAGAACAAAGGCTTATCGATGGATATTTCTAACTATAATAAATCGCTAACGACCCAGTTATACGCTATCGCCGGGGTGCTCTTTGGCACTTATGGTAGCCGAGTGTGTCCGATGCTTGAGAGCCTATCCACACTTGAGATTTTCACTCACGTCAGCATCGTTTTTGTCTTGGTTTGGTTTGTTCGTCACTTTTTATTCGCCAATCATGCTTTGGTTAAGCAAGGCAGGTTTGCTCAGCTTGATACCTTTCTGTTCTTCGCAGCGAGTATCCCATTCGCACTTTATTACAACCTCAGCTACGAGTTCACCGTAGACAGTAATCTAAAAGTCTTATTTGGAATGAGCTTATTTGGCTTCTTTACCGGCACCATTCTCCAGCTAAGCGCCAAACTAAAGCAAATGGACGATATGGAAGCCACTGGGACGTATGATTTTCAGCTGGTCGGTGAAAGAAGCTCGCTAGTTAAACAGATGATTGGTTTGGTGATGGTACTTCTTGTCACACTGACGAGCATGCTAACCATGATTGCAGTCAAAGACATCTTTTGGCTGGAACACAATCCAGCCCGCCTGCTCGATGGCACAGGCAAGATCAGCGTAATCAAAGAATTCATCTATTTAGCACTTGTATTAGGCGGCTACGCTATTGTCATCATGACACTGTGGAGCAAGCTGATTAAGCGTATTTTGCTTAGCCAAGAGTGCGCATTAAACAAGGTGACAAATGGAGAGCAAGGTGTCCGCCTGCCTATTTTCGGCTATAACGAACTTGGCTCAATGGCATCAATGACCAACACCATGATCGATAGCTTGGAAACAGCGCAAAACGAAGTGAAAACCACACGCGATGTCGCGATTGTCAGTCTATCTGCACTTGCCGAATCGAGAGATAATGAGACAGGCGCGCATATCCTTAGAACTCAAGAATACGTTAAGGTACTCGCACAAGAGCTTAGTAAATCTGAAACCCATTCAGCCTTGTTAACTCCAAACTATATCGAACTGCTTTATAAGTCTGCGCCACTGCATGATGTTGGCAAGGTAGGCGTTCCTGATAGCGTGCTGTTAAAACCGGGAAAATTGACCGACGAAGAGTTTGAAATCATGAAGGGGCACCCTGCTATTGGCGCTGAAGCCTTATCTATCGCTGAAAAGCAGCTCGGAAGCAGTTCTTTCTTAAGAGTCGCGAAAGAGATTTCCCTGACTCACCACGAGAAATGGAATGGCAGCGGCTATCCAAATCAATTGTCTGGCGAAGACATCCCTTTATCTGGTCGTTTAATGGCATTAGCCGATGTTTATGACGCATTAATCTCTAAACGAGTCTATAAGCCAGCATTTACACATCAACAAGCCAAAGCGATCATTTTAGAAGGTGCAGGTTCTCATTTCGATCCGCAAGTTGTTCAAGCCTTTTTAGCCGTCGAAGGCCTTTTTGTTGAAATAGCGGCCACTTACAAAGATGGAAAAGACGAAGAAAACGAACGGGAGAGAGAAAGCCTTATTACTTCCACCGCATAATCTTTTCAAAAACCACTAACTTCTTGCACCCTATAGGTTAATCCGTAGGGTGTTTTGTTATCAAATACCCTCTTTAGTCAATAAATCTGATTGAAATTGATTTTTTTTGGTCTTTCTGTTCACTTCGTATTGTCTTAAAAATTCCATACAGGTATAACTACCCATAGATACTATCCCCTCTCAATTGACATGGATGAAGATTATGTTTGAAAAAGTGTTAGCTGCGCCTGCCGACCCTATCCTCGGCCTTACTGAAGAGTTTAAAAACGACTCTCGTGCAGAGAAAATCAACCTTGGTGTTGGCATCTACAAAAATGAAGATGGTCAAACGCCAGTACTTAAAACAGTAAAGAAAGCAGAAGCTGCACTTCTTGAAAACGAAAAAACCAAATCTTACCTAACGATTGAAGGTACAGCTGAATACGGCCTAGCAGTACAGAAGCTACTTTTCGGTTCAGATGCAGAAATCGTAAATTCTCAACGCGCTAAAACAGCACAAGCTCCGGGTGGTACTGGTGCTCTACGTGTTGCAGGTGAATTCATTAAGCGCCAACTTGGCGATGTGAAGATCTGGATCAGCAACCCAACTTGGGCTAACCACAACGGCGTATTCGCTGCTGCGGGTATCGAAACAGCTCAGTACAGCTACTACAACGCTGAAACAAAAGACAAAGACTTCGCTGGTATGGTTGCTGACCTAGAGAAAGCATCTGAAGGTGATATCGTTCTTCTTCACGGCTGCTGTCACAACCCAACAGGTATTGACCCAACAGCTGAAGAGTGGGAAGTACTGGCTAAGCTCGTTGCTGAGAAGAAGCTTCTTCCACTATTCGACTTTGCTTACCAAGGTTTTGCAAAAGGCGTTGAAGAAGATGCTGCTGGCCTTCGCACTTTCGCTAAATACAACAAAGAGATTCTAGTCGCGAGCTCGTTCTCTAAGAACTTCGGTCTGTACAATGAGCGTGTTGGTGCATTCACTTTGGTTGCTGAGTCTGCAGACGTAGCAACAACAGCATTCTCTCAAGTTAAGAGCATCATTCGCTCTATCTACTCTAACCCACCAGCGCACGGTAGTGCTGTCGTAACTCACATCCTTGGCGATGCTGGTCTACGTGCTGAATGGGAAGCGGAAGTCGCTGAAATGCGTGACCGTATTCAAGAGATGCGCGAACTGTTCGTTGCAACACTGAAATCTGAAGGTGTTGATGCAGACTTCACGTTCATCGAGCGCCAAAACGGCATGTTCTCTTTCTCTGGTTTGAGCAAAGAGCAAGTAAACCGCCTAAAAGACGAATTCGCAATCTACATTGTTGGCTCTGGCCGCATCAGCGTAGCGGGCATGACTAAGTCAAACATGGGCCCTCTATGTAAAGGTATCGCTGCGGTTCTTTAATCGTAACAATACCAAGTCTGCTCTTGCAGACACTTAGATATGCAAAAGCCAGCGATTAAGCTGGCTTTTTTGTAGCTGTCGTAACGCGTTAGATTTAATTCTATTAGTACTCGAGGAAGAACTCGACACCTAACTCATTCGTCCTCTCACTTACGCCTGTGCTCCCCTCACCATCTCTATGTTGGTATGAGCCACCAATCGCAAACTTGTTGGTCACTAAATAACGTAAACCTAGGTGGTAAATCTCTTCATCGAATAAATCGCTGCGGTTAAGTTGCACGCTACCGTTCGCAATCCAACGTTTAGCAAAGCCATAGTTAAGCTCGGCCTTAACACCTTGGACAAATTCAGTGTCCGACTCTAAGGTCTCGTTGGTGCCATTCAGCTCAACTTCCCCTTTAGTCACACCAAGCAAATAAGAAGCGACAATATCCAAGTCTTTCTTGATGCTATAACGATAACCCGCACCAGCCATTAGTGTATCAATACGAGTAGTACTCTCGTCAGGGTGGATGAAACGCGCGCTATAATCACCAAGCAGTAACCAATCATCTGTCATGGTGTAGCTAATACCTAATCCAAACGCCGATGCATTATTATTGCCCCCAGCATCTTCGTTTAAACTGCCTGAATGCGCCGTTGCATAAACGTGGTCGTAATCAAGAATATCCACACTGTGAGTGTCTGCCCACAAACTTGGAGAAAACATAAAAACTGCAGATACAAAACTAAGCTTCCACTTCGACATTCCCATCATCCTTAAACTGTCACTCCATTATTTGAAAGGTTAGTCTATCCCTAAGACTTTAAAAAGGTTTTAGCTCACAGATTGATTTGTGACGGCAAATTATTATCAAATGTTGTACCATGAAATAATACAAACCAATGGATGATTACTATGGATGCTGAGTTATTAGAGATTCAAAACTTTCTGGCACAATACCCCCCTTTCAATGAGCTCCCAGAGGAGATGTTGACGAAAGTGACCAGTAGCGTGGAAATTTCTTATTACCGCCAAGACACACCTATCATTCACTTTGGTGATCAAATTCATGACCTGTATATGGTTCGAAGCGGCGAAGTCGAAGTCTATCGTCGTAAAGGCGAGCTGTATAACCGCCTTGATGAAGGCCATCTGTTTGGTCAAATGGGCCTGCTCACCAATAACAAGGTGCGCTTCCCAGTAAAAGCGACCGAAGACACCCTGCTCTACTGCATTCCTGAGCCTATTTTCCAAGAACTCTACGATAACTACGACTCTTTTGCCGATTTCGTAGAGGTTGAGGATAACGCGCGCTTACGTCAGGCAAACTCAAGTAATAACGATGCCAACGACCTCACGACATCTAAAGTGAAAACGCTGCTGACCAGTGAAGCGCCGATGATTGAGAAAACGCGCACCATTCAACAAGCGGCCACCATGATGGCGGAAGAGAATGTCTCTTCCTTGCTGATCATCGACCCTGACATCGTTGAAGATGATGAAGACGACTCAACGCCCGTTATCGGTATTATTACCGACCGAGATTTGTGTACTCGCGTACTGGCAGAAGGTCTCGATCCATCCGATGAAGTCTCTAGTGTGATGACACCTGAGGTTATCTCTCTTGACCACAATGCCTATGTATACGAAGCCATGATGACCATGCTTCGCTACAACGTGCACCACTTACCTGTCCTGAAAGATAAGAAGCCAATCGGTATTATCGAAGCGACCGACATCGTCCGTTACGAATCTCAAAACTCGCTGCTCTTAGTAAGTAGTATCTTCCAGCAACAAAGCATCGAAGATCTCAAAGTGCTCTCTGAGCAAGTGAAAGACAGCTTTGTACGTCTCGTTAACGAAGATGCCAATGCTCACATGGTTGGCACCGCAATGTCGGTAATTGGTCGTAGCTTTAAGCAGCGTATTATCGAACTCGCCGAAGAACAGTTAGGCAAATCTCCAATTCCATATTGTTTCCTAGCATTAGGCTCCATGGGGCGTGATGAACAGCTGCTGGTGACAGACCAAGATAACGCCATCATTCTTGATGACACCTATGACGAAGCAAAACACGGCAAGTACTTTGAAGCGCTCTCAAAATTCATTTGTGACGGCTTAGACCAATGTGGTTACGTGTATTGTACAGGTGACATCATGGCGACTAACCCAACTTGGCGCATGACACGCAGAGAATGGGAAGAGTGCTTCGCCGACTGGATTGATGATCCAAACCCGAAAGCGCTATTGAACGCATCGATCTTCTTCGACCTAGATGGTGTTTATGGCCGCCTGAAATGGGCAGAGCAACTAAACAGCTTTATCGTAAGACGTGCACGTAAGAACAACCGCTTCCTAGCATGTCTGGCACGTAATGCGCTCAACCGTACTCCGCCACTTGGTTTCTTTAAAGACTTCGTAATGGAGAAAGATGGTCGTCATAACAACTCCATCAACCTCAAACGACGTGGTACGGCTCCTCTCGCCGATTTGATTCGTGTCCACTCGCTAGCGGTGGGCTCTCGCTCTAAAAACTCATTTGAGCGCTTAGACGACATTATCGACGCAGGTATTTTGCCAAAAGGCAGAGCACAAGATCTTAAGGACGCAATGGAGTTCATCTCTCTGGTGCGCATTCGCCACCAAGCGCACGATGTTGATAACAATGTTGAGCCGGATAACAACATCGAACCGGAAAACCTGTCTGATTTTGAACGTCGTAACCTTAAGGATGCGTTCCAAATCTTAAGTAATGCGCAAAACTTCCTTAAGTTCCGTTACCAAGCCAGTAACAAGTTTAAGTAGGGCCTATGAACAAACTATTCAGATCACCAGCGGTCGATTGGCCATTTAAGTTTGCTCAAAAGCTTGAACGTGCCCAGGATGAACGCTTAAAACAGTTCTACAACCAACCGCTTCCTGCGCCTGACACACCACTCTCAGAGGTGATGTTCTTAGCATTGGATTTCGAAACAACCGGTTTGAACCCTTCCAAAGACGGGATCATCACCATAGGTTTGGTGCCATTTACTCTTAACCGAATCTACCTTCGACAAGCAAGGCACTGGACACTGCGTCCGAGGCAGAAGCTAGAGGAAGAATCAGTGGTAATCCACGGCATTACCCACAATGACATCATCGATGCACCAGATCTTGATGAAGTGTTGGATGAAGTATTACAAGCGATGGCTGGCCATATTCCCGTTGTTCACTACCGCCGTATTGAGCGAGATTTCTTAAACAACGCATTGAAAGTGCGATTGAATGAAGGCATCGAGTTTCCGGTGCTGGACACGTTAGAGATTGAGTCTCAGATCCAGAACAAACTGGCTGGCGGCCTATGGAATAAATTAAAAGGTAAGAAGCCTGGTTCGGTTCGACTAGGGCAAAGCCGTCGTCGATACCACCTACCCGACTACACGCCACATCATGCACTTACTGATGCGATTGCAACCGCAGAGTTGCTTCAAGCACAGGTTGCTCATCACTTTTCGCCTGATATGCCGCTGAAGAGTTTCTGGTTGTAACGGCACTTACAACGCTCATCACTATTAAAAAGCCCGCGATATCTCAATAGCGGGCTTTCTCTATCTAACTACTGGTTTATACCGCTGTCGGTCCAACCAAGCGCATTTCCCAATCTTCGACTTTGCCCGTTTCGAGGCGACGAGCAACAAGCGCTCCCCAAGACTCAACCAATGGCAATGCCGTCATTTGGCTTAATAAGTCTTTATCTAAGCTACCGGTAAAAACGGCACCCATGATACGAGCAAGCGACCAGTCAGGATAAGGACGCTCGCACAGTATAATCTCATCACCTGCACCGATCTCGCCCTCTTCTAACACTCGGAAATACCAACCGGTTCTGAGTGTGTCTTGCAGCCTTTTTGCCATATCGTGTTGGTCAAAACGCACATTGAGCTTCCAACAAGGCATACGCCCTTGCGATACTTCCAACAAAGTAGACCCAATACGGATTTTATCTTTTAAGCAAATCGATTGTTCGGTCACGCCGCTTGAGCTGATGTTCTCTCCAAACGCGCCAGCTGATTGAAAAACACCTTTGTCGCCCAACTCCTGTTGCCAAACTGGGTAATGTTCGCTTGGGTAGATATGAAGGGCTTTCTGAATGCCGCCATGGAAACGCGGATCACCTTGCTCATCATTGGTAAAACCCAGCTCCGTTGCGTGTTGACGATCCAACAATACTTGCTTGTTGATGGCACTTTTTGCACCATGTGCGAAAGCGACTGTTTTGCCTACCAATACATTGTTTACCACGCCTAACTTCTTCATATCTCTCCCTTCTTGTCTCAATCTTATTGTTCTTTCTGCGAGAATATTGTCTTCCACGAGCAGTACTATCGCTCGCCTAATGATCTAAATATCGGAATCGCCGCCAACACTTCAATACTCTGGTCGGTGCTTTTGAGGTAGCGAGTCTCACTATCAGAAGCCAACACATGACGCTGATAGCCCTCTTCGATTGGAAACTTAGCTAATACAGTATCGAGTGATGTTTCACACTTTCTGCGGTCGATATTCTCAATATCAACTTTAAACAAAAGCTGGTTTTGTTTGGATATCTCTACTTGAAAGCGCATGCTCGTATCCTCTCGGCTTCATTCTATTTGTCGAGCATGATAGCCTAGGGTCGCTCCGTCAGAATAGGGACATAAGGACACTTAACCATGCTAACCCGCCAAATCGATTCTCGTACTGGAGTGGTCACCTCCAACAAGATGATGGTCGCCAATCCGAACTCGCCCGCGCTCGTTAAGACTATCGACATGCCGAAAGGTTACATCGATGCGATGCATCAACACACATGGCATCAAGTGATCTTTCCACTCAAAGGTTTGCTACAAACTCAAACAGAACACTATCAACACCTTGTGCCGCACACATCAGCTTTATTTGTACCTGCCGGTATTTCACATGAATCTATTGCATTGAGTCATACCACGTTTGTTGGCATTTACCTTAACCCAGCCTTTGGAACTAAGTATGAGCCCGAGGTTCGAACCATTGCACTTACTCCCTTTCTAAACGAGCTATTACAAGAAATTCGCAGACAGTGTGAAGGATTGGTGAGCGATGAAGAAGTGTCTCGCCTACTGTCCGTATTGCACGACCAAATAATGAAAGACAACGTACAGACATTTCAGTTGTTATTGCCACAAGACAGGCGTTTGAAGTTGATATTTGAAGCCCTCACTGATGAGCCAAATTTAGATTTGTCGCTCAAAGCGTGGGGAGAAAAAGTAGGCGCATCCGAGCGAACCTTGTCGCGTTTATTTTCAAAGGAGTTCAACACCTCATTCCAGCTGTGGCGTCAACAAATACGACTGATTTACTCCTTATCCCTGCTAGACGAAGATAACTCGATACAAAGCATTGCTGATCAAGTGGGTTATCAAAACGATTCCTCTTACATCAAAGCCTTCAAAGCGACTTTTGATGTCACGCCACAGCAGTTTCGTTTGAACAGTAAAAGAAGATAGTCAGGGTTACAGATAAGTGTTTGCGAAACTAAAAAAAGAGGAGCCGTTCGCTCCTCTTTTAATCGTTTAATATCAGTTAGGCAGATTAAGCGTACTTCTCTTCGAAATCTTTCATGAAACTTACAAGCGCTTGTACACCTTCTAAAGACATCGCATTGTAAAGCGATGCTCTCATGCCGCCTACAGCTCGGTGACCTTTCAGTGACTTAAGACCAGCCGCGTCAGCCAATTCTAAGAACTTCGCATCTAGCTCAGGTTTCGCAAGTTGGAACGGTACGTTCATTCTTGAACGGTTTGTTGCGTGCACTTCGTTCTTATAGAAATCAGAATCATCGATCGCATTGTAAAGTAGTGCTGCTTTTTCTTGGTTAACACGCTCCATCGCTTCAACACCGCCTTGAGCCTTCAACCATTTGAAAACAAGACCAGACAAGTACCAAGCGTAAGTTGGTGGCGTGTTGAACATAGAGTCTTTTTCAGCCAGCACTTTGTAGTTAAGAATGCTTGGCAATACGTCATTTGCAAGATCAAGCAGATCATCACGTACGATAGCGATACAGATACCCGCAGGGCCAATGTTCTTCTGTGCACCGGCGTAGATAACACCATATTGAGACACATCGATCTTACGAGACAAGATGTTAGATGACATATCCGCAACAATAGGCTTGTCGGTTTGTGGTAGATCGCTGATCTCAATGCCATCGATGGTTTCATTCGGACAGAAGTGAACATAAGCCGCTTCAGGATCGATCTTCCAGTCTTTTGCTGGAACCACAGCCGCTTTACTATCGACTGTCGTTTTTGCATTGAACACATCGATTTCACAGTACTTACTTGCTTCCGTAACTGCGCTTTCAGCCCAGTAGCCCGCATCAATGTAAGTCGCTTTTGTTGCATCGCCAAGAAGGTTTAAAGGCACAGCAGCGAATTGAGCACGAGCGCCCCCCTGACAGAACAGAACTTTGTAGTTGTCTGGGATGTTCAGAAGATCACGTAGGTCTTGCTCAGACTCATCAGCAACTTTAATAAATTCTTTGCTGCGATGGCTGATTTCCATAACGGAAGTGCCTAAACCGTTCCAATCAATGAAGTCAGCTTGTGCTTGTTTCATTACTGGCTTAGGCAGAGCCGCTGGGCCAGCACTAAAATTGAATACGTTATCTAATGTAAGTTCCATGGGGATGATTGCTCCTGCTAAATAATAACTATGCAAGTAATACCATGTTTTACTCAACATAAAAACAACAAAAGAGGTCTTATGACCTCTTTTGTTTCGTACAGTACAAAATCTTTAACTTAATGCGCTAAATTGCCCTATGAGTATTCTTGCCTACTCAGTTTTATTGAACAAAAGCCGGCATAAGTAGTGCAATTAGTGGAATTTCTTGTCCGTTTTCAAACACTAGGTTTCCATTTTTTAGGTCAGCACTGATTTCGTAACCCTTGTCTGTTTCTTTGATCATTTCCATCACGATCAACTCATCAATACCTTCGCGAATAAACGGGTACTCTTCTACCAGTCCGTTTGAAAAGCTCGAGTGGAGGTTACCCGTTAGTGCTGGCATGATCATTGAAGGTTCACTGCTGATGTTTTCTGTACCTTCAGGAACACTCACTAACCACTTCGATTCAAACTGGCCTTTGCCTAACTCTAATGACATGTTGTTCATTGAAAGGTCGAAGCCCTTAGCAAACAGAATGTCGATGAATGGGATGATCTCAGCAACGTCTTCTTGTGTCAGAACAGGATTAGACTGGTAAATCTCAAAGATTTTCTCGAACGACTCACTGTCGAGTTTCGACATTTCGAAATCAACGTTTAAGTTGTTCACTTGCCCTTCGCTCGTCTCGATATTAGCGATATACAGTTTAAGGTTGCTGCGTAGACGCTTAGTTGCTTCATCTAGGTGAGATTCAAAGTCATAGGTTGAGTTCTCGATAGTCATAAATGGCTGCATTGCCGAATCTGAAATCAAGAAACTATCAATCGTGAAGTTCTGCGTGCCTAGCCAGTAACCTTTAGCTTGTTGGCCTGAACCCGTACCTTTCAGGTTTGACAGTGTCACCTCTTCACCCGTTTCAAAATCGATTTGAACAGAAGGGATAGAAAGCTGGTAATCCACTTGGCCCAACACAGTCGCATGACCTGTAAGGTTAGATTTAGTGATAGACACCGAGGTGCCATTCTCATCAGTACCTTGATGATTGAATTGGCTTAGCTCGAAGTCGAAATCCGTATTGCCGTTCAGCTCTGTGCTCGTCGTTAAAGTCAGTGGCAGGATGTCTGCATTATCTAACGTCGAAACAGCGTTAAGGCTAACCAAACCATGGCTAACCGCACTATTAACGACAAACTCACTTGGTAAGCCATCAATCGCAAGTTGTTCTTTTAAGTTTTCATCCGTCACAGTGATGCGAGTGGTTACGTTAGAAGAAAGGTAACCTCTATCGTACTCAACGATCTCAGCTTGAATGCTCGAATTGTTAAGTTTTGCAACGCCATCAGTAATCGCATTTTGTCCAATTTGCCCAACCGCTAGAGGCCAACAAAGAGCCAATGAGATTGCGCCGCCAATTGCGCCAATTTTTCTTAACTGTTCCATGAGTTCTCTTTCTACATGTGTTTGTTTTTTTTCAGTCTAACCCATCAGTCGCAAACAAGAAACATTGAGTTAAATCAGTCTATTGCTCGATACTTCAAATCACTCAGCAAATTAACGGCTAGCTCTCATCCTTAATCAACAGTTCTTGCTAGGCTAGAAGCGTTGCGACTACTAAGGGGAAACTGTGAATCAATACGCTGTTATCTGTTTGGACAATAATCCAGTTAGCATCGAGCGCATCCGTACGGAATTAGCTCCGTTGTCTCGTGTGTTCGATATCTACACCGCCGAGAACATTGAAGATGCGCACCACGCATTGGAAGACATCCACGACAATCATCAAACCGTTGCTTTGGTGATCACTCACCATCACTCTCATTTCAATGGTGTGCAGTTTCTAATTGAGCTCGAGCAGTTACCTCATAGTAATACAGCGAGAACCATACTCGTCAGTGCATCGTCAGACATTCAATCCATTCTAACTGCGCTAAACGAAGGCAGACTTAATCACTGCTTAACCAAACCGGTTCAAGATCAGGTTCTCTTCAAGTCAGCACAAAAGGAACTGACCTCTTTCGTTATCCAATACGACTCTGAAAACCTGTTGTCTTATAGTGATGCGTTAGATCAACAGCGCTTATTAAGAGCACACATAGACCAAAATATTCAATCTTTTCAATCAGGTTTTATTCACGATTACCACCAGCTCTCAGACAATGCGCTCGCTGAACGTGTCTTCAATGCCTTGCAAGAGGTCTTCTCTAAAGATGACAAGACCAGAGCGATTCGCGATTACTCACCAGAGCATTTGTTAACGGTTGAAGGAGAAGATAATCGCTTCTTGTGGTTGATCATTGAGGGTGAAGTCGCTCTCTACAAGAAAGATGAATTAGGACAGCAGCGAGAGGTCGTGCGTCACTCTAAAGGCAACATCGTTGGTGGAATGTCATTTGTGACGGGCGAGCCTTCTTTCTCTACAGGGATCACTTTGACACCAACTCGAGTCATTAAGCTAGATAAAGAGAGTTTTGCTCAGGTGATGCATTCCAATAATACTTTGCTGCCTTTGTTTACTAACCTACTGCTCCGTCATTTTAATCGCCGCTTACAACGTAGTATCACCAACAAAATCAAGCTTCAACAAACACTTGAATCATTGGAGTCTGCACACCAGCAATTGATTGAAAAAGAGAAAATGGCCGTGCTTGGGCAACTTGTCGCTGGTGTCGCGCATGAGCTTAATAACCCCATAGCGGCAATTATGAGAAGTATTGAAACGCTATCAGAGCATCTAGACCAGATACTCGAGAACCTCGCAGTTCCCGAATCCAATAAAGGAACAGAGGTGCTGGCGTGTTCAAAATTAGCCAAACCGCTCTCCACTTCTCAGGAGAGACAACTGGTAAAACATTTAGCATCGACCATAGATGATCGTGCCCTAGCAAAAAAAGCGGTGAGATTGAATTTAAGCCAAGATGCTAAGGTTTTAGAGACCCTAAAAGAGTCCCCTGTTGCGGGTAAAGAGTTACTCAACGACTTAGAGCATTACCATTACGTCGGCAACTCTATCCGATCCATTCAAGTTTGTAGCAAGCGCATTGCCGACATGGTTAAGAGCCTAAAAAGCTATGCACGTGAAGACGATGAGCTTCGCCATTACACAGACATACACGAAGGCATCGAAGACACTTTGGTGATCTTTGAAAACCGCTTAAAACACCATCAACTTGAAAACAACTACGACACCAGCTTACCCCCTTTGCTCTGCCAATCACTGGCGTTGCAACAAGTCTGGACCAACCTTCTTTCTAACGCACTCGATGCCATTCTAGAGCGAGGCAAGGTTTCTATCTCCACTTCACAACAGACTAAAGACAATCAAACGTTTCTAGTGGTGCAGATATCAGACACTGGCATCGGAATCGCTAAAGAAAACATTAATTCTATTTTCAACCCTAATTTCACGACCAAAAAAGAAGGTAACTTCGGTTTAGGGATTGGGTTATCTATTTCTCAACAGATTGTTTCGGCCCATCAAGGATTTATTTTGGTGGAGTCTGAGGTTGGAACCCACACTCACATGCAAGTATGGCTGCCGTTCAAACAAGAAGGAGCACCTCATGAATAAGTACTTAATTTTATGTGTCGATGATGAACCAGAAGTGCTCAATAGTGTGCTTCAAGATTTAGCCGTGTTTGAAGAAAACTTTATCGTTGAGGGCGCTGAATCGGTCGATGAAGCAAAACAAGTCATCAAAGAGATGGAGCAGGACGGCATTAAGCTCGCTTTGATCTTATGCGACCACATAATGCCGGAAAAAACAGGTATCGATTTTCTTATCGAACTTAACCAACACGACTCTACAAAGCCAACACGCAAGCTGCTGCTCACCGGGCAAGCCGGGCTTGAAGATACGGTAACTGCCATTAATAACGCGGCCCTCGATTTCTATATATCCAAACCTTGGCAAGGCGACCAACTCAGAGACACCATAACTCAGCAGCTGACCGACTATGTGATTGCCAATGATAAACAACTACTGAATTGGACTTCGGTTCTAGATACAGAGCGCATCCTTACCTCGATGGCAAATAAGCGCACAAGCTTTGGAGAGTAATGCTTCCGATTAACATTTGAAGGGCAATGAGATAAACAGCAGTCAATATAAGACACGAACAGACACATATAAAATCTGGATGATTCACTTGTCCAACTTTCTCATTTGCCCCAAAACATGAGATCTCCGTAGCAGACTGACCCTTAATTTGTTTATTTTTTAACTAAATGATTAAGGATTTACATTTTAATGGATTACTTTTCCGTGAGTTAGATTAAACTGTCTCGATGTTTATGGTTTGTCGATTTCTCTCAAACCAAAGGAATTAACACTAATAAAGGTTTACGGTCGTTATGCGCAAAATACTACTTACTACCGCTATGCTGTTGGCTTCGAGCCAAGCGCTAGCTGTCGAAGAACAACCACAAGTAATGAGCAACTTCAGCTACGATTACTTCGAAGCACGTATCGGTGCTAGCCCTGTTACATTTGGTGGCGCGTTCAGTAAGTCAATCCACCCGAATGCTCACGCAATTGCGCGCATTGATTCAGAATTTGAAAGTGATTTCGACTCTGCTGTTGGTCTTGGTTTCCACGCTCCAATTAACAACTGGGCAGACCTAACAGGTGAAATGCTAGCGCGCATCGTTCAGCCTGAACACACAAGCTCTACTGACATTGGTATGGAAGTTAACATTGGTGTTCGCCAATGGCTTGGTCCACAACTAGAAGTTGGTGGTAAAGGTGGTTACGTGTCTATCGATGACAACGATGATTGGATCGGTTCTGTTTACGCACGTTTCCACTCTACAGAGCTATTCTCTATTGGCGCTGAAGCTCGTATCAACGACTTCTACGGTGATCAGCTAATGTTCACAGCTCGCTTCAAGTACTAATACTTAGCTGACGAGTTCGAACCTTTGGGTTCCAAGAGAATACTTAGCCTCTTTCGTTGAGAAAGAAACAAAAAAACCGAGGATTTATTCCTCGGTTTTTATTTATAAACTGTAACTTCAAGCATATAAGGACGACTTCTTTAGTGGCAGCTCTTTAGTAATTGCTGCTTGCGTGGTTCTTGTAATAGTTTCCAGTGGATACCATCAATCGCACCCGCGAATTTCCAAAGTAGTTTTAGGTCAACATCGTTTCCGTACGCTTTGCGAACCTTATTAAATACTTCTGGTGCGCCTAACTGCATAAACATAGAAACATCGTCGACACCCGCCTTTTTCACCATGCGCTCTAACGTAAGCTGCATGTTAGGAAGATCTCTTAATCTACGGCTAGCAGATGACTTCTTGAAGCTGCGCTGCTGAATTGAATTATCGATAGAAGTACGAATAATGCTATCCAATTCAGGATGTTCGCATGTGAACAGGTCAGTAATATCGTAGTAATTTACGGTTGCTGTTGTCTGTTTTTTCACATGGCGATACTTTTCACAATCAAGATCTGCCAGTTTTTTATCTAATGACTTACCACCTCTAATGAATAAACAACCTTCACTCAATAAGGCAAACATAGCGTCATTTTGAAAGAGGCCAATACCTCCGAACATAGAACGTTTTTGATGCTCACCAAATTGATTCACGTAATTAATAAATGCTGTCTCGGTCATATCCGTTGATCCTTAATCAAATTACCCCGATTAGGTTGATCACCAGACAAGCAGCTTTTTATGCGAAAATTTTGAATCTAATTTTTATTGTTTAGGTGAATATTATAGTTGCGTTTTTCACCTTTAAATAAATGATACTTCGAAAAGAAAAATAAGTCTGGACTTAGTTCACATCAATCAATTGTGTATTCCGTTTTTTCATGATTAACATCACACAAAGCTATCATTCCGTGATTGAATTTTGACGTTTGATGATACACCGGTTCAATATTTAAAAGCTCGTGTGGACCGATCAGTATTGCCTCGCAGCACTGTGGCTTGTAAAATGGTAGGACATACATGTTTTTACTTTTTATATGAATCATTTATCGTTTTTCTGGCTACCACAAAACAAGGCGCTTCTTCTTAAGGGCCTAGAATCAGAATTTGCCCAACTTGTTGGACATTCCATCTCAGCGGGAAAAATAACCCTTCCTCCTATCCCTAACGTTGTACTTAAAATCCAAAAACTTTGTACTCTGGAATCGACTGGGATAGCCGAGGTTGCCGAGTGCTTGCTTGAAGATCCAGGCCTTACAGCCATCGTCATTCGAGTTGCAAACTCGGTTGTCTTCAACAGACGCAACATCACCTGTGTCGACATTATGACGGCCGTTTCACGCCTGGGCATATTGCGTGTTCGTGACATCGTGACTGCACAAGCGATCGAACAACTCAAGCACTCAGTTGATTTAAATAAAGAGTGTAACCAGCTATTGATTCAAAGCGCTTCTGTCTCAAAAGAGTTAGGCGCAACCATGGTACTTGTGACCAATGGCTTTAAAGAGATCGCTCCTGCTGAATATCGCTACCTTGAACATGAAAAGTCTTTGCTAGTTGGTTTGTTAGCCGATATTGGGCTGTTCTGCCTAGTAAGCGAGTACCACCTATACCTTGAAAACGGTAACTACCTCGACCACGATATCGCGCTTCAGATTTTCCAGGGCCAATGTTCAGCCACCAGCAAGCTAGTACTCAAGCGTTGGGGCTTCGACAGCGACTTCATTGACGTGTGCAGCAACACCATCAACAAACAAGAAGAACGTGAAGTTTCTTACTTAGATATCGCACGTATTGCTAACCACCTACTGATGTTCAGAAACAAGGATGAGAACATCGATGATCACGAAGTTGAGCTCAACGTGACAGGTGCAGAAGTGCTTTATAATCTAAGCAACTTGAGTAAACATGATTTTAATGCAAAGCTAAACGACGTGATCAACGCTAGTGGCTTCTAAGTCATAGAAAAAGTTGAAGTAATTGCAATAGAGGAAAACATGTTTACAGGGATGATCTTCATATTTGCTCCACTTGTTGTGGGGTATCTATTTTCAATTTCAAACACCCAAACGCTAGAATTCATTAACCGCTCTACATCGCGTTTGATCTATGTAATTCTAGCGCTGATGGGATTAAGCCTTGCCGCGCTTGATAATCTTGGTAACAACCTACAGACAATCCTTCTTTACACAGTCACTTTCTTTGTCTGCTTGAGTGTTTGTAACCTGATGGCATTGCCCGCGATAGACAAAGTACTGCCACTCAAAACAAACAGTAGTCAAAAGAAGCTGCCCCTTTCTTCGATGGCAATGGAGTCTGCCAAACTCATTTTGGTTGTCGGCTCAGGCCTTATCGCAGGACTCGTTCTGCCTATCAGCCTTCATTGGGTCGATACAGCGAGTGAGTGGATTCTATTCGTTCTTCTATTCTTCATTGGCATCCAGCTGCGAAACAGCGGGCTGACCCTGAGACAAATCTTGCTCAACAAGCATGGCATGGTCATCGCTGTCACGATAATTATCACCTCTATGTTAGGCGGTGTTATCGCTGCTTACTTGCTGGATATTCCCCTGTTTAAAGCGCTAGCCATGTCTTCTGGTTTTGGCTGGTACTCTTTGGCTGGAATACTAATGGGCGATGCGTTTGGTCCGGTCTACGGCGGAGCATCATTCATGCTTGAGCTACTGAGAGAGCTTGTCGCGTTAGTTCTGATTCCAGTGCTCATTCGAAACTATCCATGTACGTCTATTGGTTATGCCGGAGCTACCGCCATGGACTTCACTTTGCCTGTCATTCAAACAACAGGCGGCGTTCGCTGTGTGCCTATCGCGATTGTTAGTGGATTTATATTAAGTCTACTCGTGCCCATTTTGATGTTGTTCTTTGTATCTCTTGCTAACTAGATCGCAGGAATAGCGATCGATTTAGATTAGAATGCATCTCGAATACCAACGCCCAAGATACCGATACAGTTACCCAAATAAAAAGACACTAAGTGTCATTGCTCAACAAAGAATGATCACGGTAACCTGTAACGACAAAGTAATAACAAGAATAAACTTACAAAAGGATCCGCTATGAAACGCCTTTGCGTCGCATTACTGCTAGCTTCAACTTCTACTTTCTCTTTTGCAGCAGATTCAATGTCTGAAACAAACCAGTGCCAAGCGAAAAAATACGATGCTTACATCGACGCCTCTCTAAATTGGTACGCCGATCTTGCTGAACTCACCTCAGAGCAATACCCAGAGCTAACAGAAGTCAGCGAGTGGTTCCTTGAAGGCCGTAAGCACCACTTCGAGCTAAATCGTGCAGCGGTACACTACTACTTGGTAAACGACTCAAGCAAAGTAGCTACAGAGCAACCTGTTGAAGGTTGGCTGCAACTTGAGCAACATGACATTAAAACGCTATCACAGCGCGATGATGAACTAGGCAAGGTAGCAAAAACGACGTTCGACGACCGTCAATCAAAGCCTCACGCTCAAAACTACGAGCTGCGTTCTGCGTTTGCAGAGCTACTTAGCCACCCTAAACAGATCGATACAGCACTGCAGCGTTACAACACGTCTATTGCTGAACTTGAAGCGATTAAATGTAAGTAACCCCTCATTTAATAGGCTTTTATGAGAAGTTGGATTTCATAATTAAGACGGGACATTGTTCCCGTTTTCGTTTAGATTGTCCCGCTCGCGTCAATATTAGAAAAATAACTCGCTTGCTATGGTTACGGAACAAAAAACAGCAGATGTTAGCTTCGACAGTCTTCTACGTATCTTCACGGTACCTGAAGGCCCAGATTCAACACTCACTCAAATTGAAGACAAACTTTCACGAAACCTGAATCAATTCTTACGTGAACATATCGTGGCTGAAGAAAAGCCACTGCGTGAAATTGAGAAAGATTTTTCAAATGCTCATATCCCAGAGCAGCCTGAGTTTGTTTCTGAACATACTGAGCATCTCCTCGATTCTCTTGTATCGCACTCGGTTCATACGTCTTCACCAAGCTTCATTGGTCACATGACGTCTGCCCTGCCTTACTTCTTGATGCCGCTTTCTAAAATCATGATTGCGCTGAATCAGAACCTAGTAAAAATCGAGACTTCAAAAGCTTTCACTCCTTTAGAACGTCAGGTTCTAGGTATGCTTCATCGCTTAATCTATCAAGATGATGACGCGTTCTATTCTCGTTGGATGCACAGTGCAAATCACTCATTAGGGGCGTTTTGCTCTGGTGGTACTATCGCGAACATTACTGCGCTTTGGGTCGCACGTAACAATGCACTAAAAGCACAGGGCTCGTTCAAAGGTGTCGAGAAAGAAGGCTTATTCAAAGCCATGAAACACTACGACTACGAAGGCCTAGCCATCTTAGTCTCTGAACGTGGTCACTACTCCCTGAAAAAAGCCGCTGACGTACTGGGTATTGGTCAGGAAGGTCTTGTATCAGTTAAAACAGATAACGACAATCGCATTTGTACTGACGACCTACGACTGAAGATCGAGCAGCTCAAGCAGAACAAGATTAAGCCTTTCGCCGTTATCGGTGTGGCAGGTACAACGGAAACCGGTAATATCGACCCACTAAGAGATATTGCAGAAGTATGTGCCGAGTCTGACTGCCACTTCCACGTGGATGCAGCTTGGGGCGGCGCGACTTTGATGTCTAACAATCATCGCCACCTACTTGATGGTATTGAGCTTGCTGATTCTGTCACTATCGACGCTCACAAGCAGCTTTACATCCCTATGGGTGCTGGCATGGTTCTGTTTAAGAAACCAGACGCAATGACTGCGATTGAGCACCACGCTCAATATATCCTACGTAAGGGTTCTAAAGACTTAGGTAGCCATACATTGGAAGGCTCTCGCTCAGGTATGGCGATGCTGGTTTATGCTGCAATGCACATCATCAGTCGTCCAGGCTATGAACTGCTGATCGATCAAAGCATCAACAAAGCGCGTTACTTTGCCGACCTGATCAAAGAACAAAGTGATTTCGAACTGGTATCTGAACCAGAGCTTTGCTTACTGACCTACCGCTACGTTCCTGAAGTGGTAAAAGCAGCCCTGCTTAAAGCAGATCCTGAACAGCGTGTAGAGTTGAACGAACTTCTGAACGAACTGACTAAGTTTATCCAGAAGAAACAGCGAGAAACAGGCAAATCGTTTGTATCTCGTACTCGCCTAAACCCTGAAGCGTGGGCTCATCAGCCAATCATCGTTTTCCGCGTAGTATTGGCTAACCCGCTAACGGGCAATGAGATTCTTTCTTCAGTACTTGAAGAACAGCGTGAAATTTCAAAACTGGCACCAAACTTAATGGGTAAAATCACTCAGTTAGTTACGCAAATAAACGCATAGCCATTCAATTTTAGTTGCATCAAATTGAAAATTTATTTCTTTTTGATGTAACTTAGCTGTCAGTTCATACTCAAATCGCATTCTTTTTGCTCAAAGCCTCTTCCAATTCTGTACTTTTCTAAAATTTTGTTGAGGCCTGTCATATTCTTAAGCATTCATCCCGTGTTTTTGTATTAGTAAATAGTATGTTGGGTTTATACTGATTCTATGGTGCTAGTTAGCTTGATATCTATTTGATACAGCAGTAATTACAACACCCAACATTGCGTTGGTATTGTGTTTACTGAAATTTGTTTCAGCCATACCCCCTGGTAAAAAGATATTAACTAGCAAGTTGTTCTCTATACCCTTGTGAACACTATGAATACATTAGAAAAAATACAAAAAAACCTGGAAAATTTCAGCAAGTCTGAGCGTAAAGTAGCCGAAGTAATTATGGCTTCCCCTCAAACTGCAATCCATTCTAGCATTGCTACCTTAGCTAAAATGGCTGACGTAAGTGAGCCTACAGTTAACCGCTTCTGTCGTCGTTTAGACACAAAGGGCTTTCCTGACTTTAAACTTCACCTAGCTCAAAGCTTGGCGAACGGTACACCTTATGTGAACCGTAATGTTGAAGAAGATGATGGTCCAGATGCTTATACGCATAAAATCTTTGAATCAACTATGGCATGTCTAGACGTTGCGAAAAACAGTCTAGATGCGATGCAAGTGAACCGTGCGGTTGACTTGTTGACTCAAGCAAAACGCATTTCGTTCTTCGGACTAGGTGCCTCTTCTGCCGTAGCGAAAGACGCTCAAAACAAGTTTATTCGTTTTAATATCCCAATCACGTGTTTTGAAGATATCGTGATGCAACGCATGAGCTGTATTAACTGCAGCGATAACGACGTTATCGTTCTTATCTCTCACACAGGCCGCACGAAGAGCCAAGTTGAGATTGCGAACCTAGCTCGTGAAAACGGCGCAACGGTTATCGCTATCACAGCGAAAGACTCTCCACTTGATAAGGCAAGCTCACTGTCTATCTCATTGGATGTGCCAGAAGATACTGACGTTTACATGCCAATGGCAAGCCGCGTTGTGCAAATGACGGTTATCGATGTATTAGCAACTGGCTTTACATTGCGTCGTGGCTCAGGTTTCAGAGAAAATCTAAAGCGTGTCAAAGAGTCACTTCGTGATTCACGCTACGAGAAATACTCTCAGTTCTAACCCCAAAGATTAGAATTAAAAAACGGAGCCAAGTGCTCCGTTTTTATTTATCTACGTCTTCAATAGTGTCATGGCCATTTACCAATACTATTAAATGGTCCAGCTGTTCCCCTTCTCCACCACACTATTCTCTGAGGCATAAGAGTTGATGATCGTGAAACTCGACTCCACCATTGAAGACTCTTCATCTTGGTGCTTCAACGCCTCGGCACCTCTGCGCTCGCCACAATCACACTTCTCGCAAACCTGCTGCAGAATATGAATTAAACGCTCTTGATTCAATGGCAATGGATTCCCTTTAATAGCAACCGACTTAAGTGCATCAGCCGATACCTCTTCGAATTGCGCTTCACAAACACCAAACTCTAATAGACTTGGTAGCTTAAGCGTATCGAGTACTTCTGATAACCACTGAATGGCATCCTCTGCCGAGGCTTGTGCTTTGCCCGTGACTATTTGAGCAACCCTTTGATAGCGCTCTAAAATATCGCTTCTTTGATGCTCCCTCGCGACCTCAATATTCTCTAGCATCACAAATGGGGCTAACCGAGCAGTAATCACGCTGTGTGGAGCCGATATCTTTCCGCCCAATGCAGACGCTAAACCATGCGCGGCACCTAGCTTGGCGTTGGTGATTGCCATACCACCAAGCATGGAAGCAAATGCCAGATCAGAGCGTGCTTGCGGTTCATCATAAACACACGCTTGCACCACGGAACCGCTGAGCTTACGCAACCCTTCTTCACAGATCATATCCGTCAATGGGTTTGGGTCTCCGCATACATAGGCTTCCATCAAGTGAGTAAAGGCATCCATTGCGCCGCGCCCTGACAAGTATAGGTTAGTACCATAAGTCAAAGTCGGGTCGACAATCGCTACGTCAGCCAGCATGTCTGGGCTTCTTAAGCTTATCTTTACTTGGTCTTGCCCTGATTTAAGCACTGCGTTCTTGGTGACTTCAGCACCAGTACTCGCAGTTGTGGGAATGGCAACAAAAGGCAGTGGTTTGGTTTTGAGAGGCACATTACGTCCAACCACTTCAACATAGTCATAGAGATTGCCTTGGTTAGGTAGTACGGCTGCTAACGCTTTCCCCATATCTATCGCACTGCCGCCGCCCATAGCAATCACCATATCTGGCTTAAATCGTCGTGCAGATATCGCGGCCTCTTCGACCATTTTGATATTAGGCTCGCCAGTAACTGCGATGTGTTGATAGCGCATGCTTTGAGCATCTAGATAATCGGTGACAATGGATGTGCGCTCTAATGTGCTACCTGTCACCAACAGTACGCTGTAACCGTATTGATTGAAGAGAGACAATGAAGCGGAAAGTGCTCCATCACCAAAGATGATCTTTGTAGATGTCATAAATTGAAACATGGTGCCTCCTGCGCCTATGACCAAACAAAACTGCGAACTCTTGGTTGTTGGAATGTTGCCTTTGTACCTTGTGCCCGTTTTAAAAAAGGCTCATTAAGAAAACGACTCTCGTTGTCAGCCCACACGTCTAAAGGTAATGCTTCGTGGGTTATGTATTAACGTTCTAACCTTTATCGTTTAATTTTCGTCAATCAGTCATAAGATGCCTCGTTCTAATCGCAATTTTTTTGACGCGGTGCAACTTGTCGCGCTAAAGGTGCATTAAAGTCGCTTTCTTAGGGGTAATTCACATTCTGATAATAAGGGTACTTAGACTTGATACTGACCAAAAATTCGAGCGGATCGCTTTTGTGAACATTATTTGCTCTGATAGGCAAAACCTATTGTATTAAGAGGTAATTCCATCTTTATTTCCCTAAAGCATTAGGGCATAGTTGGATTCAATAATTTTTGAGTCTTGTTCAATTAAGAATAGTTGACGTATTTTCGGTTAACGAGCCTCATCCCGTATTTAGGAGAAATGAAATGTTTGTAGTTATTTTTGGTCGCCCAGCTTGCCCATTCTGTGTTCGTGCAAAAGAGCACGCAGAAACTCTTAAAGCAAAACGTGATGACTTCAACTACCGTTATGTTGACATTCACGCTGAAGGCATCAGCAAAGCAGACCTAGAGAAGACTGTTGGTAAGCCAGTTGAAACTGTGCCACAAATCTTCATCGACCAAGACCACATCGGCGGCTGCACAGAATTTGAAGCATACGCAAAAGAAAACCTAGGTCTTTTCGACTAATCTAGATTTCAAACCTTGGGCTAAGCCCATAATCAGCTGAACATTTTTAGTGTCAGACTGTAAGATTTCTATTAAGCCCGCTTATTAAAGCGCAATGTAGTTCACTTAAGCGGAGCTGCTTTGCGATTAATTGGGTAGCGAGTCTTTGATATTTTTACCGCCCTAGGCCGATTAGGCTTAGGGCGTTTGTCTATAAAGAGGACTGATAAGTCTCCCCTTAGACTCTTTAAACGCTTAGGTGTATTGCCTGGCGATATCGCTTTACTCATCACCTTCAGTTGGCTCGCTATAAACTGACAAGCGTATTTAAAGCTAATTTCATTCGGCATTCTTCCATGTTCAACTGCTGCCTGACTTGCTTCACGTCTTACCAAATTATAACCAAGCAACAGCCCCCAGAGTTCTTGATAAACAAGGTTTACTGTTTTACTGCGTAATACTAAGGCATTGTGTTGCATTGAGCTTTTGATATCACGATAACCTAATTCGATTTCCCAACGTTCATGATAAAGTTCGGCTACCGCTTTCGCGTCGTAGTCTGCTCTTGGAAGGGATGTAAAAACAGTTTTCTGCTTACCTTGTACTTCATAGGTCACCGCTCTGACTTGCCATTTTTCAGGTAAACTAGGGTTCTTTTTGAGAGCTTGCGGTGAGACGTTCATTTCGATGAGCATATCATTGCTTTCTTCTTCATCTAAAAGTGTGTATTTCAACCCTTTCCTTGCTGGTATCAACCAATGTCTATTAATACCGCTATTTTGAAGAGAGAGAAGTAAGTCTGCACCGTAAAAACCTTTATCTAGTAACGTCACAGAGTTATCTGGTAAAGAGTCGATGAAGGGCATAGCAAGTGGGATTTCACCACGCCGATAAGGGCTTATGGCAGCGTCAACGATGACATGAGAACGGACATTCATCATAGTCACAACTCTTAGCATTGGATGTGGTGTCTGCCTGCTACTCGAGGTATTACCCGAGCCAAAGTGCTCTCTAAGTTCGGGCGTATCCGCGGTGCGAAAAAGAGCACCGTCTACAGCAAAAACTTGTAATCCTTGCCACGTATCATCACGGTATCGTTCAAGACCCCACGTTCGCCCACATTGTTTAAACAACCACTCTGGTGCAGCACTGCCTAAACGTTGTCTTGCCTGGGTTAAAGCACTTTTTGCTAATAACTCTTCATCAGCCAAGCCATCCGCACAGACATTCATTCTTCGTGCGACTTCGGCAATTGGTTCATTACGGAAGAAGGCCATGCCGACAATTAACCACAAGACCATGTCACTTGGTAGTCGACGTCGGCGAATAGTCGCTTTATCAGAAAGACTAGCTGCCTTAACAACCCATTCATCTGGGATATGTTCAGAGAAAGTGGTGAGTTGAGCTACATCAACAGGATTTTCTTCGAGGAAATCGACAAAATAGTTTTGGATAGACATAAAAAATCGGAAGCCTAGAAACAGGCTTCCGATTATCTCTCAGAAGAAGGATCGGTCAACCGATCCTTATCTGATCTACATTGCGCTTATTAAAGCGGGCTTTTTTTATAGCCAGTTTTCATGCGATATAAGAATCTGGTCAAAATCAAGTAAAAAGGGAAAATATCACTTATAATTTATTTATATTTAGATACAATCCACATTTCAAACTTACCCTGTTTTTCACGCCTATTATTGAGCGACCACTGTGAATATCGACGTTGTTTTTCTGCTAGAACAAAACCCCATTCTCCTCATCTTTGTTGTTTTATCGATTGGTTTGGCCATTGGTAAAATTCGTTTCGGTAGCCTGCAACTTGGTAATTCAATCGGTGTTCTGATTACTTCCCTTGTGATGGGTCACCTTGGTTTCTCATTTAACGCAGATGCCCTAACCATCGGCTTTATGCTGTTCATCTACTGTGTCGGTATTGAAGCAGGGCCGAACTTCTTTGGTATCTTTTTCCGAGATGGCAAACACTACCTGATCTTAAGTTTAGTGGTGCTCTCTACCGCTATAGCGCTGACTTACTTCTGTAGCGAATACTTAGGTCTTGGTTTCGGACTTTCTGCCGGCATGATGGCTGGTGCCCTGACCGCAACACCTATCTTGGTAGGTGCGCAGGACGCACTCAACTCAGGGCTTGCTGAAGTGCCAAGAAACATGGATTTAAGCCTGATTATCGAAAACCTCTCGGTCGGTTACGCGATGGCTTATCTAGTCGGCCTTATCAGTATGATTATGTTTGCCCGTCTGATTCCAAAACTTCAGAAAGTGAACCTACATGACTCAGCTGAACAAATTGCTCAGGAACGTGGCTTAGGTGCATCAGGACAGCGCAAGGTTTACCTGCCAATCATTCGTGCTTATCGTGTTGGTCAAGAGCTGATCTCTTGGACAGACGGCAAAAACTTACGTGAACTGGGTATCTACCGCCAAACGGGTTGTTATATCGAACGTATTCGCCGTAATGGCATTCTTGCCCACCCAGATGGTGATGCCATTCTGCAGGAAGGTGATGAGATCGCATTGGTTGGTTTCCCAGATAGTCACGCACGTCTGGATCCAAGCTTCCGTAACGGCAAAGAGGTGTTCGACCGTAACCTTTTGGACTTACGTATTGTCGAAGAAGAAATCGTCGTTAAAAGCGATAGTATTGCAGGTAAACGTCTTTCAGATTTAAACCTATCTGAATATGGCTGTTTCCTTAACCGCGTAGTGCGAGCTCAGATTGAAATGCCGATGGACTTAAACATCGTGCTTGCTAAAGGTGATGTACTTCAGGTGAGTGGTGAGAAGAGTCGTGTTCACGGCCTAGCAGAGAAAATTGGTTTCATCTCGATCCACAGCCAAATGGCGGATCTAATGGCTTTCTGTAGCTTCTTCATCTTGGGCATTCTATTTGGTTTGATCACCATGACATTTGGCCAGGTTTCATTTGGCTTAGGTAACGCGGTTGGTCTACTGCTATCAGGCATCATGTTAGGTTTCTTACGTGCAAACCACCCTACTTTTGGTTATGTACCTCAGGGTGCATTGAACATGGTCAAAGACCTCGGTTTGATGTTCTTTATGGTCGGTATCGGTTTAAGCGCCGGTGGTAAGATATTTGAGCACTTAACTCAAGTTGGTCCGCAGGTTATTGGTATTGCTCTGATCGTCAGTGTTATCCCAGTATTCTTCGCTTATTTAGTGGGCGCGTACATATTGAAAATGAACCGTGCACTGCTGTTTGGTGCCATCATCGGTGCACGAACCTGTGCTCCTGCAATGGACATCGTAAATGACCACGCTCGTTCTACAATTCCAGCACTGGGTTACGCGGGCACTTACGCGATAGCAAACATCTTGATGACTTTAGCCGGTACCTTCATCATCATTATCAGCTAGACACACATCGCTAAACGATTCATTTCTAATGCACTAATTCATCTGGGTTAGTGCATTTTTTATTGCTTGTTTTTAGCACTTCAAGCCTCCTTCCCCGCTCCTGCTCTTAGCTCTCTTGATGTGACCCCATTAAAGTAGACACTTAATACAGAGTATTAAGTGTTATGAAAGTAAAATCACAAAGACAATATACAGACGAATTTAAACGAGAAGCGGTTCAGCAATCTCTTGACTCTTCTGACACCGTTAAGTCAGTAGCACTATCCTTAGGGATATCACCAGTGCTACTTTCTAAATGGAGATGCCAAATGACGTCCAAGAAGACAAATCCTTTGCCAATACCTAACCAAGGCCCTGAGAAATCCGTTGCACAATTGGAGAAGGAGATCCGCCAGTTGAAAAAGAAGCTTGAGATGGCGGAGCTGGAGAATGATTTCTTAAAGGAAGCGAAGGCTTTCTTCGACAGCCAAAAAGAATAAGATTCGAGTACATCCTGAAGAAGGCTAGTGTGAAGCTCCCGGTTATTCGTTTATGCCGATGGTTAGATGTATCGACTGCTGGTTATTACAAGTGGCTTACGAGGAAACCCTCGAAACGAGAGACAGAAAATGAATGCTTAAGCAGCTACCTGAAAAGAGAAAGCAAAGCTCAACACTGTATTCCAGGTTACCGAAAACTTTGGGAAGCAGCTGTCGCTAATGGCTTTATTTGTAATAAAAAGCGAGTACAGAGGCTTTTACAAAACATGGGCTATCGCTCTTGCGCTAGCAAGAAGCGATATGGACGAACGCTTAGACAAAATACACTCATACCTGCTTATAACATCCTTGACCGTCAATTTAAGGTAGATAAACCAAATCGAGTTTGGGTATCAGACATAACTCAGGTGCGCTGTTCGGATGGTTGGCAGTATCTGTGCGTCGTCTTAGATTTGTTTTCACGCAAAGTGATTGGCTGGTCGACAAGTCGAATTAACAACGCAAGTTTAGTACTAAAAAGCCTGAATAAGGCTTGGGAAAAAAGGCAGCCCTTCGGTCATGAACTCTTGTTTCACTCCGATCAAGGCATTCAGTATCGAGCGTTGGAAACGATCCGCTGGCATCGTAAACGCAAGATTAAAATTAGTATGTCGAGAAAAGGAAACTGCTGGGATAATGCTTGTTCTGAAAGCTTCTTCGCGCAATACAAGAAAGAATGGATGAACCACTTAGGAGAGATCTCACGACAAGAAATGACAATGCAGAGTCGAATCTACATTGATACCTATTATAATCCAATAAGAAGGCATGGGACTTTAGGTGGACTAAGTCCTATGGATTTTGAGCTAATTAACTAAACCCCTGTGTCTACTTTTTAGGGGCCACATCACTCTTCGCATCTCGAATCTCGCCACTCGCATCCCGAATCCGCTCTTAATCTTTTCGTATCCCGTATCTGCTTTTAAGACAAAAAATAGGCGCTCAATGAGCGCCTATTCGTTTAGATTCGATAATTTGAATTAGATGTCAGCTACATCAAATTCAACAGCTGGGTTAACGTCAGCTTCGTAATCAACACCTTCAACACCGAAACCGAATAGCTTCAAGAACTCTTCTTTGTACTCAACGTAGTCAGTCAGTTCTTTTAGGTTTTCAGTTGTGATTTGAGGCCATAGGTTACGACAGTGTTCTTGAATGTCGTCACGCAGTTCTAGGTCATCCAGACGTAGACGGTTTACGTCATCAACTTCTGGAGCGCTACCGTCTTCTTTGTATAGACGCTGGCTGAACATACGGAAGATCTGCTCCATACAACCTTCGTGAATACCTTCTTCACGCATCTTCTTGAACACCATAGCGATGTAAAGAGGCATAACAGGGATTGCAGAGCTTGCTTGAGTCACAACAGACTTAAGAACAGCAACGTTTGCAGTACCGCCAGTTTGGCCTAGCTTCTCGTTCAGCGCTGTCGCTGCACGGTCTAGATCCATCTTAGCTTTACCTAGTGCGCCATCCCAGTAGATTGGCCACGTTAGTTCAGTACCAATGTAGCTGTAAGCAACCGTCTTACAACCGTCCGCTAGAACACCAGCTTCAGAAAGAGCATTGATCCAAAGCTCCCAATCTTCACCGCCCATTACAGTGACAGTGTCTTTGATCTCTTCTTCAGTTGCTGGCTCTACGCTTGCTTCGATGATTGTGTCTTTGTTCGTATCAACCGCAGTTGACGTGTACGTTTCACCGATAGGCTTTAGAGATGAACGAATTACTTCGCCAGTCTCTGGCATTTTACGCACTGGAGACGCCAGTGAGTATACAACCATATCGATTTGGCCTAGATCTTTTTTGATCAGGTCAATTGTTTTCTGTTTAGCTTCGTTAGAGAAAGCATCGCCATTCAGGCTTTTTGAATATAGGCCTTCTTCTTTAGCAAACTTGTCGAACGCTGCTGAGTTGTAGAAACCAGCTGTGCCAGGCTTTTTCTCAGTACCGGCTTTCTCAAAGAAAACACCGATAGTTGAAGCGCCGCCACCAAATGCAGCCGCAATACGTGAAGACAAGCCGTAGCCACTTGAAGAGCCAACAACTAGTACACGTTTAGGTGCGTTTGCGATTGGGCCTTGAGCTTTTGTGTAAGCAATTTGTTCTTTTACATTAGCTTCACAACCGACTGGATGTGTTGTAGTACAGATGAATCCGCGAATTCGAGGTTTGATGATCATATTCAACTTCCTTAAAAAATCAGGTTAAGGATAAAAGTTTCGTACGCAAATGGCATCTAATTTCTGTAAAAATGTGGTGAAAATGCAAGTGGTTGGAGCACTCAGTGATTATTTGCTGACTAAGTCACCATTTGTTAACGCCTCTATTGCGACTTCCACGACAAAAACAAAAAAAGCACCTTTTAAGGTGCCTTTTATTATTTCTTAATCTAAGCAACGCTATTTAGCTTAGGTTTTAACTCTTTTCGCGTCAAAGTTTCACTGTAATCGTGACTGAAGTGGTCAACTTGGATTGCAGCGTAGCGTAGTTTGTCTGCTGCAATGATTTGGTCAACTTCGTCTTGAGTCAGTACGTCTGCTGCCAGTGCTTGAGCAAGTTTGTCTTGCAGTAGACCTTTACGAGCAACTTTACCCTCTTTAACTGCTTTGAAGATCTTACGCTCAAGTGGTTTGATGCTGTACATCGCATTGAACGCATTTTCCATCAAGCCAACGCTATCGTCTTCTTCCTGACCGATGTAGCAAAGGTGAGTCAGGCGTTCACGGTGTGCTCCCGGAGTCATCAAGCTTTCAGCCAACTGGACTGTCAGATCATCGCTTGGTTTCTCGAAGTGGTTGCCCACCGGGAATATTAGGCCTTTAAGTACCTGACCAACGACCTTATTCGGGAAGTTACGGTACGCCTCTTGTAGGGCCTTTGCAGCATGGTGGAAACAATGCTGAACCGCGTAGTGTACATAGTCTAAGTCTGCTTGTTGACGACCTTCGTCTTCATACTTCTTAAGTGCCGCAGAAGCCATGTATAGGTAACTCAGACCATCACCTAAACGTGCAGAGATAAGCTCTTTACGTTTCAGTTCACCGCCCAGAGTTAGCATCGCGAAGTCTGCACTTACCGCTAATGCACGGCTTAGACGAGTCAGGTCTTGGTAGTAAGGCTTAGTTGGACCACTCATGTCCGCTTTAATAAACTTAGAGCCAGTCAATGCAGCACCGAACGCGCCAAATGTGTTCTTAGTTGCGTGACCAATATGCTTGAACAACAAGTCATCGAAGTCTTTCGCGCCTTGCTTCTCATCTGGATTAGCTGCCGCTTCCATCTCGCTCAATACGTATGGGTGACAACGTGTCGCACCTTGACCAAAGATCATCAGGTTACGAGTCAGGATGTTTGCACCTTCTACTGTGATTGCAACTGGGATACCTAGGTAAGGCGCAGCCAAGTAGTTCATTGGACCATCTTGAATTGCACGACCAGAGTGAATATCCATTGAATCATTCAGAATGGTACGTGCCATCTCTGTCATGTGGTATTTCGCGATAGCCGTTACGATGCCCGGTTTCTCTTTCATATCAAGCGATGTCGTTGTCAGAGTTCGTGTCGCTTCTAGTAGATACGTTAAACCACCAATGCGACCTAAGCTCTCTGCGACACCTTCGAACTTACCAATCGACATACCAAACTGCTTACGAACATATGCGTATGCACCTGTTGTTCTCGCCGTTAGGTGGCCCATCGCTGTACCTAGTGCTGGTAATGAGATACCACGACCCGCAGATAGACATTCCACTAGCATACGCCAGCCTTTACCTGCGTAATCCGCGCCACCGATTAACCATTCCATTGGAATGAATACATCATGACCACGTGTTGGACCGTTCATGAAAGCAAGACCTAGTGGGTCATGACGCTCACCAATCACAACGCCTTCATGGTCTGCTGGAATAAGCGCACACGTGATGCCGATATCTTCTTTATCACCCAACAGTTTTTCTGGATCGTGCAGTTTGAATGCTAGGCCAAGCACTGTTGCTACTGGTGCTAGCGTGATGTAACGCTTGTTCCAGTTAAGCTTGATACCTAAGGTCTCTTTACCTTCGTGCATACCCATACATACGGTACCAACATCAGGAATACCGCCTGCATCAGAACCCGCTTCTGGGCCTGTTAGTGCGAAACATGGGATATCTGTACCGTCAGCAAGACGTGGCAGCCAGTAATCTTTCTGTTCTTGAGTACCATAGTGAGATAGAAGCTCACCTGGACCCAGTGAGTTAGGAACCATTACAGAAACTGCGGCACTGATACTGCGAGTTGCGATCTTAGTAACAATCGTTGAGTTTGCGTGTGCCGAAAATTCGCGACCACCGTACTCTTTAGAAATGATCAACGAGAAGAAGCGTTCTTTTCGTAAGAAGTTCCAAACTTCCTTCGGAAGATCTCGATCTTCTTTCACAATCTGATGGTCATCAAGCATAGAAAGCAAGGTTTCTAGCTCATTGTCCATAAAAGACTGCTCTTCTGATGAAAGTTGAGGTTTCGGGTATTGGTGCAGCTTAGTGAAGTCTGGTTTACCAGAAAACAGCTCTCCGTCCCACCACACGCTACCCGCTTCCATCGCTTCTTTTTCAGTGCTAGATAGTGGTGGTAGTACTTTTTTAAAGAGTTTAAAAGCTGGGTCACTTACCCATTTTTGTCGTAGAGAGCTCATAGTTCAGATCCTTTTGTTCACTATATTGGTTGTGAATTTATTCGCTTTTTATTGTTTTATTCTTCTGCTGACATGCCAGCGGCCAAATATGGAATTAAAATATCGACCACTGCTTTTGCATCTATTTTCTTTCCGTAATCATTCTCTGCAATTTCTACGAGAGCCTGACTCGAAGCCATGGTGAATACACAGGTCCCGAGGGTGAAGTGCAAACGCCAAAATAACTGTTCTTTAGTGAGGTTCGGGTTAGCTTTCATTACTGAGCTAGTAAACAAAGTCAGCACTTCGCTATAACGAGTCGTAATGAACCAACGCAAATGCCCCTGTACGTCCGTGTAGCCTCTGCCGATAAGTAGCATGAATCGGCTGGTACCATTTGGCCTTACATCATTCAGTGCTCGTAGTGGCTGTCTTAGAGACTCAAACACATCACTCATAGAATACGTTTCGTTCAAGTTTAAGTTCACTAGTGCATCTTGCAGTGCAGGCATAAATGCCTCCAAGTAGCGATTGAGTACTGCACGAACCAGAGTTTTCTTGTCGCCAAAGTGGTAGTTCACTGAAGCTAGATTGACATTCGCTTTACCCGTAATGGTGCGTAAAGAGGTGTCATTAAAACCATGCTCAGCAAACAAGCCTTCAGCTACGTCTAAGATTTTGTCTTTGGTTGTACTTCTTGGTGCCATTTCAATCACTCGTATTAAACAACTGTTTGAAATATACGACGAGAACATTTATTTAACAAGCAAGCAACATCACATTTTCACAAATTGGTCGTACCAGTTAAAAAATATCGTCACTAACCGATTGAATCGCGGGAGATTTAAGAAAAAAGTAAAATTTAATGAATTTTCTGGGAACTGATTCAGAAATGGAGAGTCATAAATTATGTAGAAAACAGAGTATTTCGAAGTTTAACAGGCCGTCAAACTTGCTGTTCTCCCTGCTTTCTTAATTACCGCATTTTCCTTATTAACTCCTATACTTGTATCCGCCCAAACCACGTTGGTTTGGGCTTTTTTTTGGTTCATCGCGGATTAGCGGGAACTAAAAACAAAAACGGTAGTAAGTGATATGGTTTAGTCGCCAAACAAAAATCATACACAAACTACCGTTTTCATGCCGAATCATACTTTCCTATCTTCATTCTGGGAAGGCTTTCAAGTCGTAAAGTCTCACCAGACAGCATCACTTATTACCCTGACTCTTGAACCGAACTCTGAGGCTAAGTGCCTTTGTGGTCTCGAGGCCGAGGCTATTCATGAGTATCAATGGCGTCATGTAAAAGAAGCCATGTTGCTCGGTGTTCCTGTTGTTCTTTCTGTTCAAACGCGAAGAATCAAGTGCCGTGAGTGTGGCATAAAAACAGAATCTCTATCTTGGTTGGAGCCTTATGCTCGTATAACGAAGCGCTTAAGAAGCTATATAGAACAATTACTGCCTCTTCTTCCTATTAAGCATATCTCCCGGTTAACGAACGTTCATTGGCACACCATTAAAGAGATAGATAAATCCCGACTTAGAAAAGTGGTACCGCCAGTGAAATGGGAGGAGCTAAGGCAACTCGTCATGGACGAGTTCGCCATCTTTAAAGGGCATCGATATGCCACGGTCATCGCTGACGCTAAGACACACCAAGTCATTTGGATAGGGTTAGGCCGAAGCCGTAAGGACATACGGCCGTTCTTCGAGCAACTAGGCAAGCATGGCAATAATATCGAAGCGGTCGCAATGGACATGAATACGGCTTTTGATCTTGAAGTTAAAGCACACTGTCCGAACGCAAAAATCGTTTACGACTTATTCCATGTTGTTGCTAAGTTCGGTCGAGAGGTGATGGATAGAGTCAGAGTCGACCAAGCCAACAAACTCAAGCAAGATAAAAAAGCGAGGCAATGGATCAAGCGCTCACGCTGGGTGTTGCTAAAAAACAGGGGTAATTTGAATACACAGCAAAACAGCTATCTTACCGAAATATTGAATATCAATAAGGACTTAATGACCACTTATATACTCGGAGCACAACTCAAAGAGCTTTGGTATTGTGAATCAGAAGTACATGCTAAAGGGCTCTGGGAGGCGTGGTGGGCACAAGTACAAGAGAGTGGAATTAAGCCATTGAAAGAGTTCGCACGAAAACTAAGGCCTTATCTTCACGGCATTATCGCATCTGCGAGTTATCCGCTTAACACCTGCACATTGGAAGGGATAAACAACAAGATAAAGCTAATCAAGCGAATGGGATATGGGTATCGAGATACAGACTACTTCTTCTTGAAGATAAAAGCGGCTTTCCCCGGAAAGCCGCGATGAACCTTTTTTTTGCCTGTGATTGGCGCTACTTCGACACTAAATCCTCACAACAATTATTCAATAGTTAAGGCTTTAATTTATTCGAATAGATGAAGCTTCAATTTTCCGATCAAGCGGCATCATTTTTGATTAGCTCGCCAAGCGCTGAAATATTGTCAAAGCTACTATCCACAACATGATCGATTAACTGGTCTTTCACATCCTCCAAAACAATGGTTTGTTCACCTCCATCGTGTTCAATGCTCATCACCAAGTTGTCCCCTTGCAACTCAGCGTCAATTTCGAGAATGAGATCATCGACTGAGTCGCTACCTGTCGCGTCTAAAATGTCACTGAACTCAAGTAAGTCTTCACCTACAGTGAACTCTTTAACCACATCGACGCTGTTATCGAGCGCTGAGTCTACCCATTCGAAAATGTTATCCGCATCGTTACCAATCAAGATCTCGTTACCTAACTTCGCAACAAAGTCAGACGATTCGGGATCACTCAGAACTTGATAAGCCGTTGCCCCTTCCACATTAAGTGTAACTGTCTCAACGCTACTTACTTCCCCGGTAGAGTCGACAACTTGGTAATCAAAGCTGTCTTCATTCACTTCTAGGTCACCACCAATATATCTAAGCTCCCAGCTCCCTTTCTGATTTGAGAACTCGACTTGTTCAATGACCTGGCCAGGCGAAGAGTACGTGAATTCATAGAATAATCGCTCAACACCTGTCTCCCCAGGTTCTTTCTCGTATTCAACCGTTTCGCTGCCGCCATCAACAAAGTAAAAAACGGCTCTCACCACATTAGGGTTGTCTTCTTCAAACACAGGACCTAAACCGTCTAAGCCAAATCGAACCTCTGATATTGGGTTCTGCGCAAAGTCTATGGTCAGAGTTTCATCTCGGTTGATACCACGCCCGTCACTATCACCAATCCCATAACCCACATGGCTTTGCTCAGCATTGTATTGCTTGAGTGGCTTATTGTTGAGGTTATCTATCTCGACATAAATCGAGCTGCCATTGGCTAATTCGACTTCACGCCTCATTCCTCCAGAGCCCTCAACCGCACGACCCCAGTTATAAAAACCGTCTTCAGACACTGGCGTGTCATCATTAGGGACATCTGTGATACCAAGTAGGAATGCTTCACCTGCACCGGCAACGTAACTTAAGCCGGAATGGTCAAATTGCGTTTCTCCAGATACGTCGCTTTCCACAACCTCACGTGTAATGCTATCGGTGTTTGTATAAAGTAGAGTTCCTGATGTTGGCAGTGATTTAATCACGATATGTAAATCGACCTCGTTGTGGTCATCTTCTATATCTGATATCCGATCTTGCGCAGCTGTCGTGGAATTGAACGTGATGGCCGTTTCTATATCACCGTATTGAACGACTCCCTCACCGTCGCCACCACTTTGATGGGGCTCTCCCGACGCATCAACACTGAAACCTGTCGCCACAGGCGCGTCATTGGTACCATTAATCGTAATTTCGATTATGTGTGTAGCTCCATCAGTCGAAGTGATGCTGTATCGCTCTGTAATCACTTCACCTGCGTTCAGATGCTGAACCAGATCATTGTTCACCACATAAGTCCACAGACCTGATTCTGTGATAGCTAATGTACCGAGCGCACTTACGCCAGTTGAGCCTAAGGAAGTAAACACACCTGTTGGGTTAAAACGTGGAACGTCGTTTAGATAATTGTCGGTAATAGTCAGGGTGCCTGTCACTTCAAGATGATTAGATTCTTTATCGACATCCACATATTCAATGACACTACCTGTATCACTATCACCTTCTCCGACCGAAATCTCAGATGAGTCGTCAGCTCCAGTAATAACAATCGTAATCTCGCTTGTCGTTCCGTCCGAGGCAGTAACGACATAAGTTTCAGTCACTGACTCACCTTCCCCTAAGTATTGAACGTCGTCATTATTGACGTTGTAAATCCAGCTACCACTTGGAGCAATCGAGAGCTCACCGAGCTGAGTCGTATTGGTAGACTTGCCCGCATCAAATGCGCTATTGGGTAAAAAGGTGGGCGTTGTGCTATCGACATCGGTAATGGTGACCTCACCAGATGTCTGTAACTTGCTAGTCTCTTCATTAATACCGATATCTTCGGTCACGCTTCCTGACCCGTTGGTCGCGATCGCTCGATCATCTGTGCCTACTATGGTCACTGTTATTCTTTGTTCAACACCGTCGGAAGTTCGAACTATCGTGGAATCTTGGGCCTGTTGACCAATACCTAGCTCATTAAAAGAGTTGTTTGCCAAAAAGGTCCAAGTACCGTCGGCATTGACAATAAAAGTACCCAAGCCGTTTTCACCAACGACCTCTTGCTCAATAAAAATAACACCTTGCTTATCTAGTGTTAGCGAGCCACCTGCTTCTCTGGGTTGATCTTGCTCTAACTCAACAGCATTGGTTTCACCAGACACAAGTGCTAACGCGATGGTGTTAAACAGCGTCAGTGACTGAGTCACGGATAGCCCTTGAGATTCGAAGCCTGACGTTTCAAAGTCAGTTTCTACCTGGCTTTCTGTACCTGTTCGTTCGACCCGGCCGCTATTGGTCAGGCTTGATCCTTGGTCGCCTGCGGCAGTATCAAACTCATCACCTAATTCAGTTGGATCAAAACCATCCTCAATTGCACGTTCGACTTGTGCGATGGCGTCATCGGTATCCAACTCACTTTGTTGTCCTTGGCTATCAACGAATCGTGCCGAAACACTTGGCACACTCTCTTCGTTCTCGGCAACACTAATCACGACATCACTCGAAGCTGGTTGTTCGCCCGGTGCTAATTGACTCAATCGACCCTGAGCGTCAAGCACAATACTGCCGCTAGCAAGGCCTAGAATATTAAGGTTTACACTACCCATAATTCAGTTCCTACTTCAGCCCAAAACCAACCACACACGCATCAAAGCCCATCCAGTGATGTGGTTGCTTCACTTCATCAATTTAGTAGCGTCACTATTGATAACAAACTCATTATAAACTTGCAATTGGAGCTAATTTCAAATTGTTCAACAGCAATAGCTACTTGCACACAAAAATAAGCCTTCAAACTTCGCATTTTTTTACAGATGTCCTAAGCTTCTGTTAGTACACTTCTCTCAATTCAACGGGGAACATTGGTTGAGAAAAAGAGGAGACAATGAGAGTAGAAGGAGAGCTACTTTGAGATTGTTCAAATTATCCATGATGTGTTGCTTAGTCTTCAGCACACCGCTCGCCGCTCAAACCTTGGAACAGGCTGTCGCTATCACTTTGGCAACCAATCCAGAGATAAAAAGTATCTTTAACGAGTTTGAGAGCGTGAGAAAGCGGAACGATGCCTCTGGGGGAGCTTACCGACCAAGCATCGACATTGATGCCGGTATTGGCTATGAAGGCATAAACCCTGCACCAAACAATGGCCCAGATACCGACCTTACAAGAAAAGAAGCAACGATTTCCCTCACCCAATTGTTGTGGGATGGTTCAGCAACGCTCTACGATATGGATCGTACTGCTGCCGAAGCTGAATCGGTTCGGTTACAGCTATTAGCAGATGCTGAAGACAAAGCGCTTGAAGTTACACAGATTTACTTAGACGCGGTAGAGGCGACTGAGGTATTAGCCTTGTCAGAGAGTAACCTCGCTAAACACAAGAAAATTTATCAAGACATCAAAAAGCGAGCACGCTCAGGTATAGGGTCAACTGCTGATGTATCCCAAGTCGAGGCTCGGATCGCAAAAGCTCACGGTAACTTACTAGCCGCACAGAACAACCTCTTTGATACGCACACCCAGTTTAGAAGGGTCGTAGGCCGTGAACCGCTCGGGTTAATTTACCCAAGAGCAGATATTTCAATGATTCCGTTATCGTTACAAGACGCCCTCATTGATGCATTAGACCAACATCCGGTGATAAGGGTAGCGAAAGCGGATGTCGATTCAGCACACTTCCAATATAAACAGTTAAAAGGCGTGAATTACCCAACATTCTCTATAGAGGCATCGCAATCATGGCGTGATGACGCTGGTGGTGACGAAGGTTCTAGCCAAGAAACATTGGCGATGCTGAGAATGCGATACAACTTATACAACGGTGGGGCAGACAGCGCGAACTCGGAAGCCGCCGCCTACCAATTGAATAAAGCTAAAGACTTGAGAGACAGAGCTTATCGCCAAGTCGAAGAAGGGCTGCGCCTATCTTGGAGTGCATTAGACTTAACACTACAACAAAAGAACTTCTTAGCTGACCATGTGGATTCAGCATCAGAGACGGTTATCGCTTATGGCAAACAGTACCGAATAGGTAAACGTACTCTTCTTGACTTGCTAAACACTGAGAATGAATTGTTTGAAGCGCGAAAAGATTACTTAGATGCCCATTACGCTGAGCAATACGCTAAGTATCGAGTAATGAATGCGACAGGTTCTTTATTGAACGCTCTGCTGGTTGATATTCCAGATGAGTGGACAACGGCTGTGGAGTATTGATCATGAAGATAACCTACTTACTGCTTCCTGCACTAACAATGTCCCTACTCGCTTGTTCTAGCCAACAAGAAGAGGAATATATTGAGACACCCGAAGCCGAGCAAATATCCGACCTACAAGACGATGACAAAGACGGTGTCGTCAATGCGAGAGACGCCTGCTCTGCAACACCTCCAGCGTCGTTAGTCGATAACGAAGGTTGTGGGGAGATCATACGCGCGGAAGAAGTTAGACAGCTCAATATACTATTTGCTAAGGATTCTTACGAAGTGAATCCGATTTTCTCAGATCAGATAACCACAATAGCTGAGTTTTTAGAAACCTACCAAAGTGCGTCCATCGAAATTCAAGGCTACGCAAGTAAAGTTGGCTCTAGCGAATACAACTTAGAACTATCAAAGAAACGCGCTCACCACGTCGAAGATGAGTTACTATCCAACGGCATCGACCCAAGCCGAGTTAGAGTAGTAGGTTACGGTGAGGATCGTTTAGAAAGTGAAGGTGACGATGCAACATCACACGCTTTGAATCGTAGAGTAACCGCAACCGCGGTTGGCTTGAGCGAACAAATCGCTGAGGAATGGACTATTTTCACCACACTTGAAAAATAGACAAAGACTAGGCTGTTACAGAGCCAAAAGCTAAACCGCGAAGACAAGCATAAAAAGAGAAAAGCCGCGATAGGATTGCCTATTGAACTGACCCCCAATAGTTGGACACCAATTATTGGGGGTCTTTTTATGTCCAAATATAACCGAGAGCTAAAATGTATCATTGCTAAGCAATATTTAGATGGCACGTCATCTCGCTACTTAGCAAAACAATATTCAATCCCTTCAAGACAGATACGGTATTGGGCTCAAGTCTTTGCCATCCATGGTGCTAACTCATTTTTATCAACTAAGCATGCTGCTACTGCTCAGGAAAAACGAAAAGCGTTGAATTTAATGTGGACGAATGATTGGTCGCTCACGCACACTAGCGCAGTATTAAACCTCTCATCCCCTGGGATACTCTCTGTCTGGCTCAAAAGATTTAATGAGCTCGGTATCAAAGGGCTCAAAATGCGCCAGAAAGGAAGACCCTCAATGAAACAGCACCCTCAACGTACGACTAAGCCTGATGATGAAATGACACTTGAGGAGCTAAAAGAGGAATTGGTCTACTTGCGAACCGAGAATGCCGTTCTAAAAAAGTTGGAAGAGTTGGAGCAGGAAAAAAACCGTCGAACAAAGAAAAAGCGGTCATAGCTCTAACTCTTAAAAGCAAGTACCCGTTAAAGCACTTACTGCACACTCTACAGCTAGCAAAAAGTGTCTTTTATTACCAGGCTCAAACGAGCAAGCGCCCAAATAGCTACGAACGTGAGCTGCGGTTGATAAAGTCAATTTATCATGAGCATAAGGGACGATATGGCTACCGCCGTATTCACTTGGAACTAAAAAATCAGGGGGTCATACTTAATCACAAAACGGTTCAAAGGCTTATGGCTCAGCTCAACCTTAAATCGACGGTCAGGATTAAAAAGTATCGTTCATATCGAGGAGAGTCTGGAACAGCAGCTCCCAACGTGCTTGAAAGAGATTTTAGTGCGACTCAACCCGATGAAAAATGGGTAACTGATGTCACGGAGTTCAAAGTAAAAGAGCAGAAAGTATACTTGTCTCCCGTTGTCGACTTGTTTACTCAGGAGGTGGTTGCTTATAGAGTGGCCAAAAATGCCTGCTTGCCGCTTGTCACGGATATGCTGACGGAAGCCATATCAAAGCTTAAACCCAACTCAAAGCCAATTATACATAGCGATCAAGGTTGGCAATATCGCCATCGACAGTATCAAAAAAAGGTAGCGGAGAGTGGGTTAACACAAAGCATGTCGAGAAAAGGTAACTGCTTGGATAATGCGGTTGCTGAAAACTTTTTTGCTTTACTCAAAACAGAGATGTATCACAACCAAAGCTTTGAAGATGCAGATGCTCTGATAGAGCAAATTAAAGAATACATCGAGTACTACAATACCAAACGTATAAAAGTGAAACTAAAAGGCCTGACTCCGATAGAATATCGAACTCAGGCCTTGAAAGCCGCTTAACAGAAATGTCCAACTTTACGGGGTCACTTCATAACGAGCGGCTTTTTGTTATTTGTAGCCACATCGCTCTCGGGAATGGTTCAGTGGCTGGTGCTACTCAAGAGTTAGCTTATTCCTTGGGAAATGGCTCGACGGTTAGCCTAGCCAGTTACCGATTAAAGTTTTACTTCTTGGTGCTTAGTTTTCGGTAAAGAAATACTTAACAGGAAGTAACCTAAGATAGCTGCAGTCGTTGAACCCATCAGGATACCTAATCGAGCAAGCGTATCGAAATCTGCGTTTGTAGGGCCAAATGCCAGCGATGAAATAAAGATAGACATCGTAAAGCCGATACCACACAACACAGACACTGCAAAGATGTTCATGAAGTTGACACCTTCAGGTAGCTTAGCGACACCCGTTTTCACAGCGCCCCAGCTGAATAGGAAGATACCCAGCGGCTTACCAACCAATAGACCCATAGCGATACCAAGAGGTAGCATGCCCGTAAGGTTTGAAATTGAGATACCTTCCAGTGAGATACCTGCGTTTGCAAATGCGAAGATTGGCAGAATTGCAAAAGCTACGTATGGGTGCAGTGCGTGCTCTAGGTGTTTCAGTGGAGAGTGCTCTCCCTTATTGCCTTTCAGTGGGATAGCAAAACCAATTACTACACCCGCTAATGTTGCATGAACACCAGACTTCAATACTGCGAACCACAGAATTGCACCAACAATCAGATAAGCGCTCAGTTTAGTCACATGCTTGTTGTTTAGCATGAACAAAACGCCTGTTGCGATGAAACCAACGGTAAGTGCAAGTGTTGATAAGTCACCTGAGTAGAACAATGCAATGATCACAACAACACCTAGGTCATCGATAATTGCAAGAGCTAGCAAGAACACTTTCAAGCTTACCGGTACACGGTTACCAAGAAGCGCCATGATACCTAACGCGAATGCGATATCAGTTGCAGCCGGGATAGCCCAACCTTGAAGCGCTTCAGGGTTACTAGAGTTAAATAGCACGTAAATAAGTGCAGGAGCCAACATACCACCTACCGCAGCGATAGCTGGGAAGATAGCAGTCTCTTTAGACTTTAATGCGCCTTCTAAAAGCTCACGTTTAACTTCTAAGCCAATTAGAAGGAAGAAGACAGCCATTAAGCCATCGTTGATCCAGTGAGACACAGACATACCGAGAACGTAACTGTGCAGGACGCCCTGGTACATTTCGTTCAGTGGTGAGTTTGCTACAAACATTGCGAACGCCGCAGCGATAACTAGGATGATGCCGCCAGCAGATTCCATTTTAAAGAAGTCACGGATGACGTCGGTCATGATTTCGCCCTTATATTTATTATTTAAATAAACGAATAACAAAGAATAACCATGAGTTTATATCCAAGCTTTATCGATAGATAATCACTTCTTTGGATGTTTAACTTCGGTTTTTCCTACAAATACTAAACAATACGTCGTATATTCCATAATATTGTTATGCACCATAAATTAAGTATAGATGAGAACATCACACCTGTATGCATAATTCATTGAGTGCTAACAAAACTAGGACACATAAAAAAAGGCTATCAAATGATAGCCTTAGGTGTTTTTTAGTAGCCGGTGAGCTGCATAAAGCCGGTCGCTTCATGGCTGCCGCTAGCCATTATTGGCCCTTCCCAATAAGGTATGACAAATGGCAGCCACATATCTCGGCGTATGATACGTGTAGTCAGGTTAATATCGTGCTCAGGGACGTTAATGATCCACTGGAGCGGCATTCGTCTGCCATTCATTAGCGTTGTGTTTTGCAAAGGCTGAATCGAGATATCCGATTCCGTTAACTGGTAAACCTTGCCAGAACGAGTGGCTAACGTCCCGAACACATAGGGTAACTGCTGATTATGGCGATAGCGGTTGATGCTCAGTGCTGTACCGTCATCAAGGTTAAACACAAACCAATCCCAGCCTTGCTGACCGGCTCCAAGTAAGCCACTGCCCCACTCTTTGTGGACCCACGCTGTGCCTTCTACTTCCTTAGCTACGCCATCAAGATTCAGTACACCACTCAATGATAAAAACGGCGCGTTAAAGTTGTACGACGCGACAGGTAGCAAATCATGCTTTTTCTGATAACCGTTCTCGCCATTAAGTACATATGGCCCTTTCGCCACTGTATCTAATTGCAGCCCAAACGTATCCGTTTGTAATTGTAGACGACCAGGAAACGGTGTATTCCCCAGTGAGCGCCAGTTCCAATTATCAATCCAAATTCTAAATGGGCGACTGGTCATTCCCGCTTGGCCAATGCCACCACGAGCCATTCTCTGCTCTTTCCACACTTTGGATTTAGAAGAGATCACCACGTTCGAAATGTAAACTTGTGGGCTCTGCCATCCCGGCGTTTCACGTTCATCCGTTGCAATGCGGAAGAAGCTCCACTGAACTGAATATTCTTTGCCATCGTCCCCTTTCAAAGACGCAAAATAGTGCCACCACTCGTGCTGAAATTCCGGGTGGAACTTGAAGTCTCGTGGAAGTGATACGCCTCGGTCAGGCAAGACAGGTTCAAATACATTGAAGTGTTCGCTGACCAACACCGAATTAATCTCGTTGACTCCTTTCTCGCCAGGGTCGACAAAATAAGAATAGTAGCCCCAAACACTCAAAAAGATGCCAAAGAAACTGATCAACAACAGGGATGATAGAAATCGGTGTCTTAACTTAGTTGAGCTATTCCTTAGAAACATATTAAAGCGCATCCCTTAATGATTTCATCGGTGTGTTCCGAATCATTCTCATCACTGGTAAAGCACCAGCTAACATCAATGCTGCCATTGCCCAAGCAAATGTCTCGAAATAGTCCCAAGGAAGCACTTGTAGCTCGAGTGACCAGCCAAAAGACTGCTTGATAACGATATCAACAATCAAGTTCGCCAACGCTAAACCAAGTGGAGCTGCGATTAACGAAGAGATAAGCCCAAACACAAACAGCTGCAAACTTCCGGTAAGGATCAACTCTTTCGCCGATACGCCTAAACATCGTTGCAACGATATATGCCTTTGTCTTGAAACCTCACCAGCGACCGTCGCAAAGAAAATACCGAACACGGCGATTACCAACGTGATATTACCCAAGGTATCGGCAATGGCGAAGGTTCGATCAAACACGCGCATCGCCTGGCTATGAATATTGTTGTTGTCAAAAATACGCTCAGAACCAAGCCTAAATACACTTTCCAGCCTGCTTCTCAGCCCAATAGCATTCACATCGTCTTTTAGTATTACACCCAGTCCGACATTACCACGACCTGCAAAACCGTATAACCAGTTCCGATGTGACATCATCACTTGGTGATAAGGGTTACCATAATCGTAATACACACCAACGACCTGCCAGCCAGAACCTAAGTTATCGTAGAGATCAATATAATCGCCAGGGCGAATCCCTAGCTTGAGTGACATGGATTCGCTGATCAACACACCTTTAGAATGGTGTAAGTGATACCAGTAATTCGGTATGCCGAGTTTAATCGTCAGTGCAGCAAGCTCGCCTTCTGAAGGTCCAGTACTCACCACTTGAATACTGCCCACTGGAGAAGCGACATCTTTTTCCCAGCGCCACCATACAGAATCTACTTCAGGTTGTTCCGACAACCAGTTACTCATGCGAGCCGCCGCATTATTGGTTGGGTATATATAGAGGTCCGCGGCTAATCGCTGTGTTAACCACTTATCCGTGGTGTCTCTGAAACTGCCGACCATGGTTTCAACGCCAATGTTCGCAGTTAACGCCAACATAAAGGCCATAGTCGCAACACCACGGTAGCTCATGCTTGATGCTGCGTCCGCGAAGAACCAGCGAGCACGAACCCAACGTAATGAATAGGAGAGACTGTTAAACAGTTTCCACATCAAAAACGGCGTAAACAGAGCCACACTCACCAGCATTAGTGCAATGATGGCAAAACCTGACTCTTGGGTTTGTGGTGCTTGATAAACCGCAACTGCGGCAACTAGGAAGCCACAACCAATCAACGCTTGCCATGTAAACTCTGTACCTGCAAAACGCATCAACGATAGGCGAGAAGACAAACGAATCGGCTGAGATTTGAGTAAGCGAACCAATGGCCATGCACACGCTAAGAACGCACCAATCAATGCCATCATCAAGCTGTAACCACTCCAGCGCCAATTCCAGTCAATCGTCAAGCCAACATTGGCGTCATATAAGTCGCCAAGGCTAGAAGACACTGCAGGTAATAGTTGGTTAGCCAACATCACACCAAAGACATTACCGCAGATCCAGCTCAGTAAAACCAGAATCAATAGCTCTAAACATAGCGCTTTAGTGAGCTGCCAACCCGAGACACCGGTTTGTCTTAAGATCCCCACCAATGGCTGACGCTGAATAAAAGACAGTGACATCGCTTGATAGAAAATGAACAAGCCTACGACAAACGACAGCATGCCCATCGCTTTTAGGTTTAAGTGGAATGCATTAGTGAGTGACTCAAGTTCTGCTTTCGAGCTACGAAAAATCGTCAAGCCATTAGGTAGCATGTTTTTGAGGCGTTCAAACTTTTCAGTAGACATGTCTGAACACGCAATGACCGACAAACCAGCGCTGCGTTTCAGCATTCTAAGTAGCGAGATATCGGCAATCAGCCGAGTACCATCAATGATGTTATTTTGATCAACCATTAATGGGCCAAGCTCAGAACCATCCATAAGGTGGATATAGTCGCCGTTCTTCCACTCCATATGTTCAGCAAGATCGTCACTCACAAGGATTGGGTACGGCGGTTTCATCAGGTTCAACGTATTAAGATCTTTTAACGCTACGCCCGGTTGCAGTTGAAGCATCGAAACAGGGTCGATACCAATCAACATAAAGTTCGCGCCATTTTCATCAGTGATACGATGGTGATCAAAAGGAGAGCACTGTTGAAAGCCTTCACGGCGAAGCTGGATGTAAAAACCTTGCGGAATTTTATTGGCGTTGTGTTTTGGTCGAATACGGTAAGGAAGAGGATTCGAAAAGAGTTTTTCGCCATGTGCATAACTTTGCTTGGCGTGTTGGTTGATAGCAGTAACACCAACCAATAGTGATACGCCTAGCGTTAAGCCAAGCCATACCAAGATAATCTGAAGTGGGTAACGTCGATAATGACCGAGTAGCGCCTTAACTACGGGCCATAACATGCAGTTGCCCTCCTTGTAGGCGGATCCGGCCGTCCATATGCAGTGCGACTTTCTCACTGTGTGTGACCAACAGTAATGTACATTCTAATTGACGAGCCAAAGAAGTCAGCAAGCGCATTACCGCTTCCGCATTACGCTCATCTAAGCTACCCGTAGGTTCATCCGCTAATAAGATCTTTGGTTCCATGTACAACGCACGAGCAATCGCGGCACGTTGTTGTTGTCCACCAGAAGCTTCCTCAGGGTAGCGACCAAGTAAAGGCATAAGATCTAAGGCAGAGAGAATCTGTCTCCAAAGGCCTTTATCTTCAGGCAAGCCTTTTAGTTGACGGCAAAAACGGATGTTATCTGCGATATTCAACGTTGGTAATAGGTTGAACTGTTGGAAGATATGGCCAATGTTGTTTCGACGATAAGCAGTGCGTTCACGCTCGGTAGAATCGTGCATGTTGAAGTTTGGAAAAACGATTTCGCCAGAGTCAGCGAGATCCAAACCTGCAATTAGGTTAAGTAGAGTACTTTTTCCTGAGCCGCTTTCGCCCATTAATGCGAGTTGGTCACCTTGATTCAATGTCAGTTCAGCACCTTGCAAAACAGGGTGGAATTCCCCCCCATCAACATAGCCTTTACACAGGTCTGACAGCTTTAACATTCAACAGCTCGCATTAGTTAGAATTTGGAAGGAGAATCTACACTAATTCCCTGTTAGGAGGAAGTATTTTGAAAGATAGATCACATGCCAACGATAAAGTGATGCGATTGATGCGCCCTACTTCAACTTCCTATCAAGTTTTTAATCCATTTTCTTGTTTTCATGCGATACAGCGAACCGCTCCACTTAATCACCTCTTCAGTGAGAAAAAGCAAGTACACCCACTCGGGTGGAAATTTAAAGTAGATGGCCGCGATAGCCGCTAACGGAATACCAATCACCCACTGTGCTATCAGGTCTTGGTAAAGGCAGAACTTAACATCACCGCCCGCTCTCAACACACCAACAATCACCGTCATCGGAATCGAGCGAATAACAATGCCGACACTGAGGATCAGAATAAACTTCTCAGAAAGTGCTCGGGTTTCTTCTGTTAATGCACTAAACGCGTTCAAAATTGGTGTTTGCACAAAGTAGAGGGAAATCGCGACCACAATACTAGTTAAAAAGCACAGGATAGTAATACCGAGCGCTTGATAATAAACCGCTTCATTGTTTTTGGCGCCGAGTTGGTTCCCCACCAATACCGCAGCTGCGTTCGACATCCCTATCAATAAGCTCAATGAGATAGATTCAACAGGTGTCATCACCGAAAGCGCCGCTAAGCCTTGCACACCGGATTGTCCCATGATGGCGTGATAAGCGAACAAGCCACCAGCCCAAGCTAAGAAGTTGAAGGTTGTAGGCAGCGACAACTTCAAGAAGCGAACGACTTTATCTACCGTCGCAGCAGCTTTGATGTCACAGAGCCCAAAAGCGAGTAAGTGTTTAGAGAAATAGAGGTAACCAAACAAGGTCGCCACTTCGATAGCGCCACTTAATACCGTGGCTATCGCAGCACCTTTGATACCCAGAGCCGGAAAACCTAGATTACCGAAGATCAGCACCCAGTTTAAAAACACGTTGGATAGGATACCAATACCACTGAAGAAGGTACTTAGCCCGGGTTTGTGCATCGCTCGTAAGCCCACGGCCATACTACTAACGCACGACACCGCCAACATACTAAAAGAGGTAATGACGATGTACTCAACACCTAAACTGATCACTTCTTGAGAATCGGTCGTCACACCCATGATTTGAGCAGGGAAAGAGACAAAGAAGACAATCGTCAGAAGAGCAAACAGGGTCGAAACCAACCAGGTTAATGCGGTACTTTCCCTTACCCCTTGTCTATCACCAGCTCCCCAATACTGAGCAGTAAGCAGAGCACCACCAGTGGTCACACCCACCAGCATAATAGTCGTCACAAACATCGCTCGGCTCGCGACACCAACTGCCGCAATATCAGCTTCCCCAAGCTGGCCTAGCATCAGCACATCCACCAAGCCTCGGCTTGAAAACATGATGCTCTGCAAGGTGATTGGCAAAGCAATAGCAATCAGCCTGCGAACAAAGTCGCCGCGTGTATGATGGATAATTGAAGAGAGCAGCATAGGCACACCTGAACGGAACGTGTTGATGAATATAGATAAATATCACGCTATTATATCAATGTTCGGTTTTTAACCACAGATATAAATGGAGTAACGATGAAGAAAGTACTGGTTTTAGGCGCTTCTGGATATGTTGGTTCACAGCTGCTTCCTCTGCTGCTAGAACAAGGTTATCAAGTAACCGCTGCAGCAAGGCACATCGACTTCTTAAAAGCGCGAACCGAGCCTCATGAGAATTTATCACTCGAATTTCTCGATCTGGCTGACCAAGCGGCAACACAAGCTTTAGTCCCTGATTTTGACCTAATCTTCTTCCTTGTCCATGGTATGGCGGAAGGTCATGATTTCATTGACTACGAGTTAAGCCTGGCCCGTAACTTTGTCTCCGCACTTGGTCCTAAAAACCAACACATCATCTACTTAAGTTCACTTCAGCCTCAAACTGGCGATTCTGAACACCTTAAAGCGAGAAAGAAAACCGGTGAGCTCCTTCGCAAAGGATCGGTTCCCGTTACTGAACTTCGAGCTGGCGTCATCATCGGCCCAGGTTCAGCGGCCTTTGAGATAATGCGAGATTTCGTTTACAACCTACCAATCATGATTGCGCCGAAATGGGTCGATTCGAAAGCCAACCCTATCGCATTGAAAAACCTCAATCACTACTTGTTAAAGCTCGCGCAAGATACCCCAAGCGACAATCAGACCTTTGAGGTTGGTGGTCCAGGTATCGTCTCTTATCGCAATCAATTCGCGCATATCGCCAAAACTGCCGATCGTCCACTTCGGTTGTGGGCGACTTCCCTACTTACACCTAAGATCGCCTCTTATTGGCTTGGCGTGGTGACCTCTGTCCCTTCCAACATAGGTAGAGCATTACTCGCAGGTTTAAAGCATGATTTCATAGCTAACTCGACTACCATCCAAGAAAAATATCCGCAAAAGCTCGCGTCGTTCGAGAGCATGGTTGAACAAGCGATTCATGCTGAGGGTAACTTCGTAAAAAGTAATGTGTGGGGCTTTGATAAAACCGCCTTTAAACGCTGGCAAGCGGGATACGGTTACTACCCAAAGAAGACAGGTGCAAGTATCACGTCGACTGCCTCGCTAGAATCGCTTTGGCACGTAGCGCAACAGATTGGAAGCCCTAAACAGGGTTACTTCTTCGCTAACGCTTTATGGCGCACAAGGGAGTGGTTAGATCTTCTCTTTGGTGGCGGAGTGCCCGTGCGACAAATGCCAGAAGGGCCAACTCTAAAAGTGGGCGACAAAATTGACTCTTGGAAAGTGATTCGCTGTGAAGAGAACCAATTCCTATCGCTGCTATTCGGGATGAAAGGTCCGGGCTTAGGGCGACTGGAAATCACGGTTTCTGATAACGGAGACACACGTGAATTAAACATCACCGCTTGGTGGCACCCTAAAGGCTTCCTAGGATTACTGTATTGGTTCGCAATGATGCCTGCTCATCTGTTTATTTTTAAAGGCATGGTAAAAGCGATAGATAATCAGGCACAAGAGCAGATGAGGGATTCGAGTAACGAGATGCGAAAAGATTAAAAGCGGATGCGGGATGCGGGTAACGAGATGCGAAAAGATTAAAAGCAGATGCGCGATTCGAGTAACGGGATGCAAAGACTAAAAGCAAATGGGGGATTCTAGTGGCGACTGGCGCTATGACAAGCAAACAAAAAGAGCGGATAATTCCGCTCTTCGTATCTCTAATCTCGCATCTCGTATCTACCCATTAACCAACAAAACTAATTGGGATCTCAGCCAATTGGTTGCCTTGGTTAGCAGGGTATACAATGTATTCACCGTGGTACTTCACGGCAGACTTATAGTCAGTCACTTTATGAAGCATGAAGCCCGCTTCCATTGCCGCTTGGATAAACTCAGCGTGGTTACCACGCACAAACCAGTTCATCGGCTTAACCATAAGCTCACCGTCGAAAGAGTCATCACACTGCTTACCACATAGCGCGAATGAGTGCTCACCATCAGTAAAGAACTGAATTTTGTCACCTGTGGTTAGTTCATCTTCACTCGATACGCTCCAACCCATCTCATACATCTTGTCCATAAAGGCTTCAACGTCACTGTCTTTCAGTGATTTAGGCTCTTCACCTTCTGGGAAGAACTGAGCGTAAAACGCTGAGATTCGCTTAAACGTAAAAGTTAAATCAGAGTTGTTACCCTTTGAACGGCCCTGCTTTTGCCAGCGAACCAAATCAGGCACAACAACACGATCATACGCTTGTGCTTTGATTGCCTTAGTTACCCAGCGAACAAGATATAAGTTGTTCGCGATAGGAGCGTCAATCGCTTTGCCTGACTTGTGTAATGCGTAAAGTTCACCAAGTGCGGTGTTCACAAGCTTCTGAATTTCAATATAGTATTTTGACATTATGCCTTCTTTCCTAATGTCCAATATAGTAATGCTGACAGTATTGCACATGCTGCCATCACCATAGCCATTGGTCCTGCAGTATCACTTGGTAGCATTGCGACGATTGCCCCAACCACAGAACCAGTACCAAATCTTAATGTGCCCGCGAGTGATGATGCAGTACCAGCCATATTCGGGTATCCACTAAGTAGGAGCGCCATTGAGTTACTACCAATGGTAGACAGTGTGCCGATAAACAGCATCACGAATGGCACAATGCCCCACAGGCCGATATCTAATGACCAGCCGACCAACAACCCCAAACCTGCGAACAGCTGAATGGTTAAACCCACTCGAAGCATCGCGTGAGAACCGACTTTCTTCACGATTCGGCCATTAATGCTCGTCATCAAGATCATTGCAACGATGTTTAAGCCAAACAGGTAACCAAATAGGTCTGGACGAACACCGTAGATGTCGATGTAAACAAACGAACCAGCGGTTAAGAACGCGAACATTCCCGAGAAAGAAAATGCACCCGAAAAAATCAGCCCCATTGCCGTTGGGTTCTTACATAAACGAGCGTAGTTACGAATCGTCGTTTTGAAACGCAGTGGCTGTCGATTTTCTACCGGTAGCGTCTCAGGGATCTTCATCGATACCGCTAGAATGACGATCACAGCAAAGATAGCCAGTACCCAAAAAATTGAGCGCCAACCAAACCACAATGCCAAGTAACCACCAATCATTGGTGCGATAAGTGGCGCAACCGTCATAACCAAGGTTACGAAAGACATGGTTCTCGCAAAATCTTCACGATCAAACATGTCACGTACAACTGCTTGGATGATTACAGCTGCCGCTGCGCCTGCAAAACCTTGTGCAGCACGAACGTAAGTCAGCGCTTCAATGCCATGGGTTGTCGCACTCACCACAGAAGCAATCGCAAACAAGAACACACCAATCAAGAGTACTGGCTTGCGTCCATAGCTATCAGCTAATGGGCCATGCAATAACTGCCCCAACGCAAAACCTGCGGTATAAGCGGTTAGCGTTATCTGTACTTCGCCCGCCGTTACACCAAGATCTTTGGCAATGGTCGGCATCGCAGGCAAGTACATATCGATCGCGAGCGGCGTCAACGCACCAATCGCACCGAGAATCAAAAATAGCACTAAGCCTAATTGAGGGGTTTCTGGTTGAGAGCTTGGGCTCTGTGGGGTAGATGTCTGCATGGTTCTCCGAATGTTTAACTGATAAAACTAGGACCGGCGTGAACACGCAAGTCAAAAGATTGGCTGAGACTTTCCTAGTACCAGTCAACATCATCAGCCGACGCCATCCTTGGTCGGCTTTGCAACGAGAGCGCTATAAATTAATAGCTAAGGGTTACTTCCAGATAGAATCAACTTCTTCTTGCGTTAGGTAACGGTACTCACCTAGCTCAAGAGATTCGTCCATCTCGATTTCACCAATGCGTTCACGGTGTAGTGCTTCTACCTTGTTACCAAGAGCAGCAAACATGCGTTTTACTTGGTGGTATTTGCCTTCGTGAATCGTTAATAGCACTTCACGCTCGGCACGCACTTCAAGGTGTGCAGGAAGTGTTAGGCCATCTTCGCTTTTCAGCTGGATGCCCTCTTTGAATTTTTCAACGTAGTCTGGTTCTACTGGATCAACCAACCACACACGGTACATCTTTTCACACTTGTGTTTTGGTGCGGTAATACGGTGAGACCATTTACCGTCATCCGTAATCAGAACAAGACCTGTAGTATCAACATCTAGACGCCCTGCAAAGTGCAGCTTGTCCATTTTGATTTCATCAAGCAATTCAAATGCGGTGCGATTTGAGCCATCTTCATGCGAACAAACAAACCCTTCCGGCTTGTACAACATGATGTAACGTGGGCCATGAACATTCAGTTCATTACCTTGCCACTCCACTACACACTGCTCAGTTACTTTAACTGAACCGCTTTTTTGCATGACATCATTCACTGTCACAGTCTTTGTTTTTAATAAGTGTGTTGCTTCTTTTCGAGTAATGCCTAGTGCATCGCACAGAAATTTATCTAAACGCATGAATACCTCAACTAATCTAAGTCGGTTATTATAGTCACCTTTGCTCAATTAGTTGAGCTATTTCACACTATTTGTTCTCCATTTTACAAGACGCGATATGTATACACTCCGCCCATACCAAGCAGACTCAGTAAAATCAGTCATTCACTACTTCAGAAAACACCAAACACCGGCTGTTCTCGTGCTACCAACAGGGGCTGGGAAAAGTTTGGTCATTGCTGAGCTGGCAAGGCTTGCCAAAGGGCGTGTATTGGTACTGGCTCACGTGAAAGAGCTGGTTGAACAAAACCATGAAAAGTATGAAGGTTATGGGTTAAAAGGCTCTATTTTCTCCGCTGGTTTAGGCCGTAAAGAGACCGACCAACAAGTGGTATTCGCGTCGGTTCAATCAGTGGTACGCAACCTCGATTCATTCTCTAACCAATTTTCACTTTTGGTTATCGATGAATGCCACCGAGTACCCGATGAAAAGAACAGTAGCTATCAGAAAGTGATCACTCACTTGCGTGAAAACAACTCGGGCATCAAGGTACTTGGCTTAACGGCAACCCCTTATCGCTTAGGCATGGGGTGGATTTACCAATACCATACTCGTGGGCAAGTGCGCTCGGAAGAACCAAGATTCTTTAGAGACTGTATCTTTGAGTTACCGATTCGCTACCTGCTCGACGAAGGCTTCTTAACACCAGCTCGCATGATAGATGCGCCAGTATTGAGTTATGACTTCTCACAATTAAAACCCGCGAGCACGGGTCGATACAAAGAAGCCGAACTTGATATGGTTATCGAACAATCAAAACGAGCGACACCACAGATTGTCGATCAGATCATTCACCTCGCCCAAGACAAACTGGGCATCATGGTGTTTGCAGCCACCGTTCGACACGCTCAAGAGATCCTAGGCTTACTACCTGAAGGTGAAGCCGCGATTGTCATTGGTGACACGCCAACACTCGAGCGTGACCAAATCATCAACGATTTCAAAGAACGAAAAATCAAATTCTTGGTCAACGTGTCGGTTTTAACCACCGGGTTTGACGCCCCTCATGTGGATTTAATTGCGATTCTTCGCCCGACAGAATCCATCAGCTTATACCAACAAATCGTTGGCCGTGGCTTACGTTTATCTCCGGGCAAAAAAGAGTGTTTGGTTCTCGATTACGCGGGTAACAGCTATGACCTTTACCAACCAGAAGTCGGAGACCCTAAACCAGATTCAGACAGTGAAATCATCACCATCCCCTGCCCGGCTTGCGGCTTCAATAACAATTTCTGGGGTAAGCTCGACAGCAACGGTTTCTTGCTTGAACACTTTGGCCGTAAATGCCAAGGATACTTCACAGATGAGGACACAGGTGAACGTGAGCATTGCAACTACCGCTTCCGCGCCAAATACTGTGGAGAGTGCGGCGCCGACAATGACATTGCAGCGCGTATTTGCCATGAATGTGACGCTACCTTGGTAGACCCAGACAAAAAGCTCAAAGAGGCACTTAACCTAAAAGATGCTTTGGTGTTTGAGTGTTTAGAGATGGACCTTAATGTTCTGAAGGACGACAAAGGCAAATCGCAACTTAAAGTCACCTACCGCGGTGAAAACCAAGCGCAAGTCCATGAGTTTTGGTCACTGACCACCAAGAAGCAAAAGCAGAACTTTAAAGACCAGTTTGTTCGCCCTCACCTTGCAGATAGACACAGACCTTTTGAGGAAACGTCACCGTCAAAAGTGGTTGCTCACCAGCATAGATTCCGCCCACCACAATTTGTGATTGCACGTAAGGTTGGTCGCTTTTGGAAAATGAGAGACAAGATATTCGAAGATGAGCTACAGCAACGTTGAGGTTAAAGATAAGTCTTACGTTCTTAACACTTGATGGTTAGTCTCCGTGATGTGTAGGCGCTCTCATCGTCAAATTTTTAGGTATCAATTTCTCATTATTAATCAGGTTCACTTTCTGTTCAGAATTACTTTTTTATACTGAACGCTATCAACCTTCTCTAGGATTCGCTATGTTTAGTAAAGCTATGATTTCTTTGTTTTGTATAAGCTTAGGCTTATTTGTTTCTGCTGGCGCATGGGCTGACTCGCATCATAATGGTCATGAATTAGTGCAAGACGTTCATAAAGCAGGAACCCGCATTGAATTTGAAGAAGACCAAGACGAGGTCTACGAAGCGGTTCGAGAAGGTTATATTCGCCCTTTCTCTGAGATGTATGCAGCGGTAGAAAACGACCTTCATGGCCGAATCATTAAAGTCGAACTAGAAGAAGATGATGATATTTGGGTGTATGAGTTAAAAATTAATTACCAAAACAACATCATAAAAGTTGAATACAACGCCGAAACGCTGGACATGCTAAAGATTGAAGGCCGCAACTTTAAAAACGCAATTAAACACGGCGACTAATTAAGCGCGACGAATAGTTAAGTACGACGAACAGTCATTACAAGAATTAAGAAGAACAATTATGAAAATTTTAGTCGTTGAAGACGAACCTCGTTTGGGCCAACAGATTATTGAAACACTTGAGGGAGCCGACTGGGTTCCAGAACTCTCCCAAGATGGTATCGACGCTCTTTATCGCGCGACATCAGAAGAGTGGGATGCGATTGTTCTCGATCTAGGTCTACCTAAGCTTGATGGCCTAACCGTTTTAAAAGGCATTCGAGACGAGAACATCAATACGCCAGTGATTATCTTGAGTGCACGAGACACATTAACTCAACGCGTTGAAGGCTTGAACGCTGGCGCCGACGATTACCTCACTAAGCCATTCGAAATGGTTGAGCTGATTGCCCGTATCCGCGCACAACTTCGCCGTGCGTCGGGCAGCGCTGCACCAGTTCTTCAAATTGGTGATTTAAGCTTGGACACCCGCAGTTCAAAAGTGTTGTGGCAGGGCCAAGCAGTCAGCCTAACGGCACTAGAATATAAGGTTGTCGCGTATTTCATGCATAACCAAAATAAGGTTATCTCACGCACCGAACTGGTTGAGCATATCTACAAACAAGACTTCGACCGCGATTCAAACACGGTTGAGGTATTTATTGGTCGTATTCGTAAGAAAATCGCACCTAAGATCATCAAAACCGTGCGTGGCCTTGGCTACCAACTGAATGCTGAATAAGTCTCTATTTAATTAGAACAACAAACATCAATTAAACTAAGAGAAATCAAGCACACTCCCCCACTAAGTGGACAGCCTGTACTGATCATCGAAATAGCTGATCATCGAAATACAAGTCGATAACGATGAGCAAAGGCAGGCTGGAAATGCATGAATCTAAAGAAACGAACACTTAAAAACATCAGTTTAAAAAGCCGCTTGCTTCTCGCTGCGGCTTTTTGGCTAGGTGCGATGATATTGGCGGCCGGTGTTGGTATACCAAAACTGGTGAACGATTACCTTGTCGACGACATGAAGCAGCAACTTGCCCTGACCATGGACGAACTGACCGCCAATATTGAGACCAATGACAATGGCAACCTAATCATGGCAGAACGCCTGTCTGACCCGAGGTTTAACCAACCTTACAGCGGTATTTATTGGCGTGCTTCGACTCAAGGTCAAATCATTCGTTCTCGCTCTCTATGGGACAAAGACCTCACCATCAAGCGCTCTCCTATTCACACTTCCGTTAAGGGACCTGAAAAAGAGAAGCTGATTTACATTGAGCAAGATATCTACCTGCCTTCACTGAGCGACCCAATTACCATCACCATTGGTATTGACGAAGACCCACTCGAGTCGACGCTGGCAGAACTAACAGGCCAAGTATGGTTGATCCTAATGTTGTTGTTTGTCGGCGTTCTGATGTTAATTGGTATTCAAGTGAGCTGGTCTCTATTACCTCTTAGTAAGATGCAGCGTGAGTTGGTAATGCTGAGAAAGGGTGAACAGCAAGGGCTAAGCGATAACTACCCGAAAGAAGTTTCTCCATTGGTATCTGACCTCAATGCCCTACTCTTTCATTACCAAGAATTACTGGAACGCGCACGTAACCACGCGGGGAACCTATCCCATGCATTAAAAACGCCGCTGTCGGTGATGAAAAATGAAATAGAGATGCTGCCTGACAACGAGAAGAAACTGTTACAGCAACCCATTCAGCAGATCCAAAGCCAGATAGATTACCACCTTGGTCGTGCTCGTATGGCAGGTGCAATGAACATCCTTTCGGTGAAGTCGTCGCCTTGTGAACGTGTTGAAGCGATCTCGATGGCGTTTGATAAAGTTTATGCCGCCAATGAAGTCACTATGATCAATGAGCTGGACTCTGAACTTGAGGTCGCTGTAGAAAAAACTGACCTAGATGAGATGGTCGGTAACCTACTCGAAAATAGTTATAAGTGGGCGGGCAGTATTATTCGCGTTCACGCTAATGAACTGACCGATGGCAATGTCGAATTGATTATTGAAGACGACGGACAAGGTATCCCTGAAGAAAAGCTCGAACAGGTGACCAAACGAGGCGTAAGGTTGGATGAAACGACTCCTGGTACCGGTCTAGGCCTGAATATTGTGAATGAAATGGCACACAGTTACCGCGGGAACTTAACGCTAAGCAAAAGCTCAATGGGTGGCTTGAAAGCCTCTCTTGTTCTAAAGGTATCTCAGGCCTCTTAAGACGACTACATTCGAACAGCAGTTATACCTTGAATAAAAATAAGGAGTTTACGCATCACGCATAAACTCCTTTTTGATCCTGTGCCGTTTTTACTCTGCAAATTTAAGTCATCGAATGTAAACCAATGACATTGCTTTCGGTATCAATAACCACACTGATGAAACTTTGTTATCCATGAAGAGAGCGGGCTGTCCAATCGCCATTTTAGGTACTTGTAGAACACCACCATTCGCCGCCGCCAAGCTTGCTTCTATCGCACAATCATCGCAAGAGAAGTACACCATAGTGCTATTGCCCCCGGCCTTAACATCAGGCATCGAACACAAGGCCCCTGTCGCGCCGTATTTGTCCATATCGCTAGGAAACACCCACATTTCAATATCGATGCCCGTTTCGTTATCTAACTTCTCTAGCGTAACTTTAAAGACGGCCTCATAAAAGGATTTGGCTCTCACCATATCGTCGACATAGATTTCAAACCAACCAACCGGATTCATTTGCATACTTTGTCCTTAGCTTTCGCCCTTGTTCACCCTTAATTCGGATAGACAAGGTTGACGCTATTAGAACGATAGAAACGCTCAAAAGATGTTCGGCTTTAATAAGCAGAAATAACAGAACCTTGTTTGATTGATATTCAAACAAGGTTCGTATTTATCGGGAACTAAGTTAGAGAGCGTCTTAAAGGCGCGCTTTATATATCATTCACTGTAACATCTAAGGTTTGTGATTCATCACTGTATGTCGTTGAGCCAATAACCAAGATCTTTCCGTCTGTGTAGTAGTCATGTTGATCATTCATTACTTCAGCATTCGCGAGAGGCAAGTTAACCAGTTCGATACTTGGGTAAGTGGATTTAATTTGCTGCGCCAACCGATCTCGCTCTTCATCAACATTCGGGTCAATGTTATGAAGGACGGTCACAATGCCTGAGTAAGGGGTGACTTTAAGGCCATCATCATAACTAATTGCGCCTAACCACTGAGGCTGGTTAGTTTTAATACCAACACCAGCGCGCCACCAGCGAATATGGCTTCTCTTCATCAGGTTGCCTGGCAATTGAAAGGCCATATCTTGTGGTTGATTTCGCCAATATAAGTCAGATACAGGCGGTGTTTTATCTTTTAGGAGAGTAAGGTAATTCGACCACTCAATATCATTTCGAGAGAACGTTTGATTTTCTATCCAGCCCAACTGGTTCATGAGTTCACGAGGCGATTCTCCGACATAAACAACATTAATCGCTTGCGCATCATAGATTGGAGAAAGCCCAGGAAACGCTTTGTAAGTCACGTGTTGTAAGTCGACCGAGTTCATCGGTGCCGATGTTTGTTGATTTTGAAAGTCATCAGCTTTCCAGAAGAAATGGGCATAATTTGCGTAACACAGCCAAGCCACTAAAAACGCGCTGGTTTTTAAGGTCAACTTACGCCATTTAAGTTTGTTGCCCACAACAACAAAAATGGTCACTGCAACTAAGCCAATCAGTAAGCTTTGGTGCTCGCTTAGGAAAACCTTAACCGCACCCAATAAAGGAAACTGTTCGACACCATGTGCCAACAACATACCCCAAGCAATGAATTGACCACCGCCAAGCAATAAGCCTATCGAAGACAACAGCGTAAAACTGTGCCACTTAACGCGATGAGAACCTGCAATAACAGGAACAACCCAAGCAATAGGACCCAAAAGGCGTGCCGCGACTATAATGAATGTGCCCTTTTTCGCAATGAGATAACGACACCGTGCGATCAGCCTTTTGGTTTTTGGTCGAAATTGAATTAGCTTCTTTTGGGCTGTCCTTCCCCACTTTAAACCAATGAAGTAACTCAGTTGATCCCCAACGAAACCACCTAACATTACAAACACCAACGCCATCCATGCACCTGAATACAGTTGAAAGCCCGCAGCGATAAAAAATGGCTCTCCCGGTACAAATAAGTTTGGGCCAATGAGAGCATCACCCAATGCTCCCAAAAACAGCCCTAGTCCATCAAACATAACAACCTCAATGCTTACTGTTCTTTGTAGTGACCAAACTTGTAGTTCATTTCGTTGTTACGCATTTCGCCTTTAAAGAAGCGTCTTATATTGGCTTTAAGGTAAGTTGAACCCGTCTTCACAACACCATCTTGGTCTAATCGACGTGGGTCAAAACCGAAGGTCATATTTAGGAATCTAAATCGCCATGTTTTGCTCGCACGTTTTACATAATCACAATCCTCACAAAGGAAAATCTCTTCATCGAAACCACCGATCTCTTCATGTGCTCGTTTGGTTGAGAAAATACACGCGCCAATCGCGGTCGGGAAAAAGAACTGAGTCGCAAATAAGCCCGCATTAAACAGCCCATAACCGAATTTATGAACCAATGGCAGCCCTTTTGAACTCATGTATACGCCAGCAACTTCAAGCTTGTTCTCTTCTAACTCATAAAGCGCCTTTGCAAGGAAGTTACGAGGCAGGCTTACGTCGGCATCCAAGAAAAGGATTCTGTTGTATTGTGCCAAAGCAGCCCCGGTGTTTCGACCAAGGCTAACACCGCGTTCTTGCATATGGTGGACTGTCAGTTTTGGCAATGCACTTTCATAGGCTTGTGCGACTTCTCTGGTGTTATCTTCACTATTTGAGTCGACCACGATCACTTCGAACTCTTGATGGGTTTGCACGCTCAACTCTTCCATTAAGCGACTAATGCGTTTCTCTTCGTTTAACGTAATAACGACAATACTTACCGGTTCCATGTTTTCACCTATTCATTCTGCTGATTAATTAACACTAAGGTTACCTAACCAAGCATTAACCAAGCCTTAGGCGAACATTCATTTTCCGTTCATTAACTTGATGATTTCGTGACGATATAAACAGGGCAAAAGAACAAGACAGAAGAGTAAAGAAAGCGATAAAATAGGGTTAGCGAGCGTTTTATCTACAAACGAGCCAAATATCGAAGGAAATTCACTTTGTGATAGGCTTCTTACTTGCTCATATTCAAATGTGATGTTAGTATCCGCGCTCGCTTAAGCATGAACTCGTTCAGCATAAGCATTACCACATACTCAAGGTCGCATTGAGATGTGAAGTTAATTTTTACTAATTTGAGAGTAAAACTATGAAATTTGAAGCAGTAGTACGTACTGAACTAGGTAAAGGTGCGAGCCGCCGCCTACGTCACGCTGGTAAATTCCCAGCTGTAATCTACGGTGGTGAAGCAGCAGCTGTATCTATCGAACTTAATCACGACGAAGTGATCAACCAAATGGACAAGCCTGAGTTCTACGAAGCAATCACTCTACTGATTGACGGCGCAGAAGTTAAGGTTAAGCCACAAGACGTTCAACGTCACGCGTTCAAGCCAAAAGTTGAGCACATGGACTTCATCCGCATCTAATTCCCTACCAAGGAATAAGATTGGATTAATCCAGCCTTCTGCATAGAAAAGATAATCGACCTTACCAATCGAGAAATCTAAAAATTCGAAACCCCGATGCTACCAACATCGGGGTTTCACCGTTTTTGGGATTTAGAAAATCAAGCAGTATTATGATTTTTCATAGCCTTAGACAGTAAATGGGTAAATAGTGGAAGCACGACAGAGCTTCATTCATATAGCCCTTTTCGGCGCAGCAACAAGTTCTTCTTTTGTCATGACATGCTTTTTCTCTTCGTATATAGAAGCCCAACACCAGGTAAGAGTCCGATGTACTTTATTGCGTGCATCTAAGCCTCTACCATTTAAAAACGAATAAAGACGCCAATAAAGTCCAGCTCTCCACACAGTAATAAACTGCTTGATGCCAGAGTTAAGATCACCGATCATGCTTGGTGTTATATTATAACATTACACTAATAAGATGAGCATGAGCATGAACACCCCAAAACTCCCTGTTACGGTTTTATCTGGCTTTCTCGGCGCAGGAAAAACAACCGTTTTAAGTCATATTCTTAACAACAGACAAGGCAGAAAAGTTGCGGTCATCGTCAACGACATGAGTGAAATCAACATCGATGCAGCGACCGTTCAGAATGAAGTTTCGCTCAACCACAGTGAAGAAAAATTGGTTGAGATGAGTAACGGCTGTATCTGTTGTACCCTGCGTGAGGATCTACTTGAAGAAGTCACCAAGCTCGCTCAAAAAGGAAGATTCGATTATCTAGTTATTGAGTGCACTGGTATCGCTGAGCCACTCCCGGTTGCAGAGACTTTTACTTTTGCCGATGAAAATGGGCTTTCGCTGTCAGACGTTGCCCGTTTAGACACCATGGTAACAGTGGTTGATGCCATCAACTTCCTACGAGATTACGATGAAGCTAAGTTCTTAACAGAGACGCCAGAGTCGTTGGGTGAGGACGATGAACGCAGCGTCGCCGACTTGCTCGTTGATCAAGTAGAGTTCGCAGACGTTATCCTGATAAGTAAAACCGACCTAGCTGAAAAAACAGAAATCGAAAGGCTTTTAGCGATTCTAAAAACACTCAATACCTCAGCCACTATTATTCCTATCTCGAATGGTGAAGTGGAACTTGATGCGGTACTCGACACGCAGAGCTTTAGTTTTGAAAAGGCACAACAAGCCCCAGGTTGGTTGAAAGAAATGCGTGGCGAACATATACCTGAAACCGAAGAATATGGTATTTCCAGCTTTGCATATCATGCGAGGCGTCCTTTCCATCCAGAAAAGTTCTATGATTTCCTCCATAACGCAGAAGACTACGGCAAACTGCTTCGTTCTAAAGGTTACTTTTGGTTAGCAACAAGACCGGACTTCGTCGGCCAGTGGAGCCAAGCGGGCGGCATCGCACGTTATGGTGCCGCTGGTATGTTTTGGAAATCAATTCCGAAAGAGGATTGGCCGACGGATCAAGACTCCCTTGATGCCATCAACAACATTTGGCAAGAACCCTATGGCGATATGCGACAAGAATTGGTGTTTATTGGTCAGGGGTTAGAACAAGAGAAATTGATTGCCCGTCTTAACGAATGTTTGCTGACAGAAGATGAAGTGAAGCAAGGGCGCAACAATTGGTTGTCTCTGGAAGACCCTTTCCCTGAGTGGGAAGAGTAAATAGCTTAAATCAAAAAGCCTCCCGTTACTTAGGAGGCTTTCACATTTTATGGGGTCACTCAGTGATACCTTTATTGGAGCAAGCCGAAATGTAACAACGCAACGACGTGTTATACACTAGTGTACTCAAAGTGTTCTCTTCTGGTTTAGCTTGGCAATTTTCTTTGGCCAAGGATCTTCAAACGTCTCCCCTTGCTGCCACTGCTCCAATTCCGCATCAGTCAAAAAGCAGCTTTCCAGTGCATCGATAAAGGCATCGACTTCATCTTCTTGCCCAATCACCGTTAGACGACAACGACGATCACCAAAGCGGCTTTCAACACTGTCTATCTTATCTTGTAAGATTTGACGATGCTCCTCTGTATAGTTTTGCGATTCATCTTCGATTACCGAAGCGCGCCAAAAGCCCGTGATTTCAAGGCCTACATTACCGTTCGCTTGGCTCCAAAGCAGTGAGACATCGTCTCGAGTTGGGAACCAAAAGAACCCTTTACTACGAAATACACCTTTTGTTAAATACTGTTGGCAGGTATTCCATAAACGAGCTGGATGAAATGGGCGATCATCTTTGAGCACTTTTGCAACAAGACTTTGTTCGTCTTTATCGGATAAATTCAGCGGTTCATTCACAGCCTCTCGAAGTTCTGTGATTAACTGTTCAACTAGTACGAAGTTATAATCTTGCTTACCTTTCAACATGCGAACATCCAAATTTCCCCAAGACGTTTTAATTATCTCGGTGTACACATTGAGAGGATGAATCGCCTGCGCAATGTTGCGAACAGTATTGTCATCCACCTTATCTGTTTTAGTTAGCATGACACGGTTTGAAAACATGATCTGCTCAACCAACAAGTTTTCTACCCCCCTAATACCTCGCTGAACATTCTCCTGCCACTTAGGGATTAACGTAGCTCCTTGTTGAAAATCATCTCGCAGCCAAGTCGCATCGACTAAAGTAATCACGTCTTTGAGTGCAAATTGTACGCTGTTTTTGAAATACTCGACCAAAGGTAAAGGATGGCTACTACCCGACGTTTCAATCACAATCCATTCTGGTGCGTTTTCTGCACAGAGTTTTTTAAGCGCTTTATCAAGTTTCTGTACACCACTCGGGCTACTGATACTATCGCCACTGATCGTGACAAAGTTGCCCTGATCTTCACTCACCGCATCTGTATTTAAGATAAGCACGCCATCGATATCCAGCTCACTCATATCATTTACAATAACGGACAGTTCATCACCGGAATACTCGGTTTGTTGGAGAATATTGCGTAAAAACGTGGTTTTCCCTGATCCGAGAAACCCATGCAAAATAGTGACTGGAATTGACGACATAGCTTTGACCTAAAAACCGGAAATAAACGAACGTTATAACATAACAAAACCATATACAGAAGTAATCCCGAATTGTCTTAGGTCAATAGCTGATGAAAAGGTAAATATAAGATAAAGCCCGAGGTAGCCTCGCCTTTAGCGATTAAACTAAATTGGAAACAGGCAAGTATCTATATTTTTGAGAAACATCCCCACTCGCACGACTTCTTTCAAAGCAACACCATCAGCACTTATACCTACAGGCGCCGAATTCAGTGGGTACCACGCGATGCTGTCTGCTTCTTGTGCTGTGATTTCACCTTCCCATTGGGTTACCACAAAATAATGAATCAGCTGTAACTCTTTTGTTGGGTGGTAGAGTGAACATAAGAATGTGTATTCAATTGGAGTAACGTTTAGCTCTTCGTTAAGCTCTCTAAACAGTGTCTGAATTTGATTTTCACCCTGCTCTATATGTCCGCCAGGTATTGTAATTAAGCCGGGGTCAGTGTCCTTAGAATCGCTGCGCTTTTCTAACAATACTTGTGATTCATTGAGCAAGATAAAAGAGACACACTCATGGACATCCATCGATTTTTCCTTAGGCCGAAGTTTAGATAATTAGGCTTTCTTTACGACAACAGAGCCTGCAATGAAATCATGAATCGCTCTGCGTTTGTGATTAAATAGCATGGAGGTGAACTCTAAAAGAACCCAACCAATCATTGCATAACCAACAAAAATAAAGGCTCTGCCTTGCTCTAAACTTTCCCAAGTCTGGCCGTAGAAAGACAGTTGCGCGTAAGCATAGAGACTAAAGGGTATAAGCATGATTGGGACAATATCTCTCATACAAGACTGTTTGAGGGTTAGGTTTCGGCTTTCAGATACATCCACTACTTTCACTCGGGTGACCATTTTACCGATTGTTTGCCCAAATTTAGCTTGCATGCCTACGTAGTAAGTGATGCCAATTAGTGAATTCACCACTCCCCAAGTAAAAACACAACCTGAACTTATCACGCCAGAAAGTACGTAGTCGTCTATCCACTCCAAAGGCAAAAATACGATTGAATCTATCCAGATAGCAAAGTTCACTAATAATCTACGTTCCTCCCAAGCAGTTTACCTAACACGATTGCTGAACGACTCGCAGCCACCATTATTCGACAAGGCGTCCTATAAAGCCCCAAAATTGAATACCTAATCAACACCATGTCAAACAGTTGGTTGAAAATTTCCTACGATCTACTTCAAGCTTCCGAAAAGGAACCGTCATCACAAAAACACACTCACAAATATGAGACAGTATGCACGCTTCAGGGTAGTTTTATAAAATATAGCGATAGTTAAGACTGCTAAGTCTTCTTGTTAAAAACAACACCGATTGAGCAGCAGGTGACTTTAAGGCGTGGCAACGTAAGTGTGAAAATGATCAACATCCCAGTATACATCGAGTTTTTTACAAAGATGAGTAGCGCTATATTTACGTTACTTCTAGGCAAGTTACTTTTTGATGAAACCAATAGTTTATGGGCATTTGCTTCAGCATATGGAGGGGAGTTTGTCATTGTTACACTCATTCAAATGTATGCAGGTTCCATTGCGGATAAATACTCTCCTCTTAGAATTCTAATATTCACAAATGCGATCAGTTCTATTGTTTTTATCTCCTTGTTTACTGTGTATGACTACTTTTTGTCCCATAGTTTGTTTATCGCCGCAGTAATTGTCTATATCTTCAGGCCATTTTATAGGACCAGCTTGTTTGTTCTTATTAGAACCGTAGCAAAAAAAGAAGAGCTTAAAGTACTAAATGGAAGAGTAACCTCAGCATCACAACTAGGCCAAATATTCGGTCTAACTCTTACAGGCGCAATGCTCTCTTTTTACTCGGTAAACTACATATTCCTAGCAATGGCAATTATCTACATTTCGTGTTTGTTTATGTCAATAAAATTCTGTACGTCCTCACATTATAATTGCTCTACAAATGCGAGAGGTGATGGAAACAGAATTAACTGGAGAGAGTTTGGGCAATTTTTAAAACTAGAAAAGCATTTCAGTGTCAGATTATTGAGCAGCTTTTCAATAGCATTTTGCTTGGGCGGCTTCTATGTTCACCTTGCACCTGTAGTTGTAGAAAAGTTCTCCAATAGTGATATATGGCTATCTATTCTCAGTGTAAGTTATGCTGCTGGTGCCATTATTTCAGGTATGCTCATAAAAAAGACAAATAACAGCTTATCTAATACATCATCAGATAACCTACTATTATTCAATCAAATACTAGCCATAGCAACCTTCATGTCTTTTGGTCTATTCGATAGTCTTTACTGGGTACCAATTTTACTGTTCACATTCGGTATCTCTACCACTTTATCAGCTGTTGGCTTATCTACGTACTTACAAAAAAACACGCTCGATGAGATAGCAGGTAGGACCGCAGCAGCACAGAACATTGTAATCGCATCAGGTAACGCGTTGGTTGCTTTCTACTCCTCATATCTGTTCGACTATTCTTTTATTTTCTCGTCTCTCGGTGTCTCTATAATGCTATTTTTCCAAGCTATCTTTTTTAGAGTTTTATTTTTGCTATATCCTGGAAAACCAAGTGATGTTTTTTGTATGGAAACGAGTAAATCATAGGTAGTGATGTATTTTCTTCATTGCTCATCAACTCTATAAAACACGGAACATTTTTGGTGTAGCTGAATAGTCACAGGTAATGTCCCACACGCCCTACTTCTTTCAAAGCGACACCATCAGCACTGATATCGACAGGCGCAGAATTCAGTGGATACCACGCGATGCTGTCTGCTTCTTGTGCTGTGATTTCACCTTGCCATTGGGTTACCACAAAGTAATGAATAAGCTGTAACTCTTTTGTTGGGTGATAGAGCGAACATAAGAATGTGTATTCAGTTGGAATAACGTTTAGCTCTTCGTTAAGCTCTCGAAACAATACTTGTGATTCATTGAGCAGGATAAAAGAGACACACTCATGGACATCCATCGATTTTTCCTTAGGCCGAAGTTTAGATAATTAGACTTTCTTTACGACAACAGAGCCTGCAATGAGATCATGAATCGCTCTGCGTTTATGATTAAATAGCATGGAGATGAACTCTAAAAGAACCCAACCGATCATTGCGTACCCAACCAAAATAAAGGCTCGGCCTTGCTCTAAACTTTCCCAAGTCTCGCCGTAGAAAGACAGTTGCGCGTAAGGATAGAGACTAAAGGGGATAAGCATGATTGGGACAATATCTCTCATACAAGACTGTTTGAGGGTTAAGTTTCGACTTTCAGATACATCCACTACTTTCACTCGAGTAACCATCTTACCGATTGTTTGCCCAAATTTAGCATGCATGCCAACGTAGTAAGTGACACCAATTAGTGAATTCACCACTCCCCAAGCAAAAACACCACCCGAGCTAATCACGCCAGAAAGTACGTAGTTGTCTATCCACTCCAAAGGTAAAAATACGATTGAATCTATCCAGATAGCAAAGAAGCGTCTCCAGAAATTAGAATACTTATTGGCATACATTTTTGTTCCTTGGTCTCTATTGGCAATAAAGCACAGACCCTACAACACATCAGCTTTTAATACATTCAACTAGCTATGATTTATAAAACAAATGCGAATCGGTATGCATATGTCGATAATTTACCCCACCGATTTTCAGGCTCACTAACGCTCACGACAAGTTCTTGCTTAGTCTTTCATACAACTCTAGAGCTTTAACTTTTGAGGTTAATTGCCCGAGAGCGTATTGATGGGCTAATTCAATATCGTCACTTTGCTCTGGATAATAACGCTTGGCTACTGCAGTACACTGGATCAGGTTGGTGTGCCAACTTCCGTCTTTCTCAGCGACAAAGTAGTACGCCGCCCGCACTAACTTTTTGCCAATCAGCTTAGCGACATCCGCATCGGTCATTGTTTTAAAGGCTAGGCCCATTTGATCCAGAAAAGTAGACAAGTCACCATTAAGCGCTTGGGCTATTTCACGACTAGGTTTGTAACGTTGAAAATCAATAGATAAATCATTACCCCAAATACAACAGCAACAGTGCTTGAGCCAAAACTGCCAATGGAATTTTTCTTGTGGCTGCAGAACTTCTGAAAGTGAGCCCGGGTCGATATCAAGCTTACTGACTTGGGGATATGCTTTGGGAATGCAGTCAGAAAGGTGCTGAAATAGTCGCTTCTCTTTTTGACCAATAGGTGTATTGAGTACGATAGAAACATCCAAATCCGAGTGACCAACAACCGCCGTTCCTCTCGGCACACTTCCGTATAGGTAGATACCATCAATTTGATTCGGAAGGCCACTTAACAACGAATCAATAACGGCACTCACAACCTCTTGGAATTCGGGAGCGATATTCTTAGGAGAGTATAGGTTTTCGATGAACCTGTCTTTGTCGAGACCTCTAGTTTGATTCAGCATGCCACTTTCCAGCTATATTAGGATCTGTTTCACAGCCCGAGATAGTACATAGAACAATACCATTCTCTTTTGAGTTTGCACTGATCACGAGCTCTCCTTGCGAACTCCAAACCGAGCTCTTGCCACACGTTTCCCAACCTCCCGTCACAGAGATATGGTTGCTCAGTAATACTGGTATACCGTGTTCCGACGCAATTCCAGATAAGATTTTAGAATCCGGATCAAAGCCATTCTCAGAGATTAAAGCGCTCGCTAAATAGATATCAGCATCTAGATGTTTAGCTCGTTGGGAGTGATCCGCCTCTATGAAGTCAGCACATATTGCTAGCGCGATTTTATGCCCATTCACATCAAATGTATAATCAACATCGCCAGCGGAGCAGTAGTTGCCCTCTCCATCATGCAGGTGCTGTTTAGAGTAGAACTCGACTCTGCCGTCGGGAAAACAAATAACGGCGCCTATGGTGGGATGGGATAAGCCTGGAACTCGCAGGGGACAACCAGCCACAATAATCATCTCACTTTGAACCGAAGCTCGGGAGAGTTCTTCAAAGTTTGATGGCTCAAGAGACAATGCAAGTTCTTCCGCTAAATCAAGCTCATAGCCGGTTAGTGATAGCTCGGGGAAAACAACCACATCCGCATTGTACTTTGACGATTGCTCTATCATTTTTAGATGTTGCTTAAGGTTTTCTCTCCAGTTGCCTCTGACGACAGGAATTTGGGCCAAACTGATAGTGACACTCATTTCAAACTTCTCCAAAAAAACAAAAAATGCTACAAAAATCGCTACATAGCTAAATGCGGTATACGTTAGGGGCTGTACTTATAATTCGACTTCAAACACCGCTTATCAAAGCGACATTAACTCTCGCTTAATCTCATTGTCCAATTTTTCAATCGCGTAACGAAAAGCCACTCTTGGTATTGCGGCATACTTGGTATTCAGATAACCAATAACCTGTTGAGGCTCTTTTTGACTGAGTACTTTAAGCATCCAACCATAGCCTTTCTGTACTAAGTCATGCTTATCTTCGAGCAATAGATCCGCTACGCGAAACGGATCCAACGCAGCGTATCGATTCTTATTGATAGGATAAATTAAGATGACCGCAGCGGCTCTACGAACAGCAAAATTCGAATGCTCAACCCATTTGGTTGTGAGATCGAACAAATCATTGTACTGAGACAGCAACTCCCCAAAAGCATGAGTACAAAAGTCGTCACAATCGTTCCAGTCTGTGACGAACTCTGTTAACCAACTTTCAAAAACAGGGAACGTGTCTCTTGAATATTGTTTTCTTACTCTAAAAGCCCAATCGTACGCGATAACTCCTAGCGCCCAGTCTCTTTGCTCCAATAATTGAGTACACAGAGACAACACACTAGAAATATCTTTGTCTTCAAGAGTCTTAAAAATCTGAGCAGAAATGGAACGAACCTGAGCTGTTTTGATATCCACTTTCGGATAACCCACTTCTGAAAGATGCTGCTTTGCCGTTTCGACCATGCTCACGAAAACAAACTCCTTGTCTATCTAAATTCAATATTGAAGTGAGATATCCGGCTCTTAAGATATTTCTAGATTGAGTTTTATAAAATAAAGCCATGTAAATCACAACATTCATTATTGGTTAATAAAATCACCTCTGCAATATAGAAATTTCCTTTGGCAATAGTTACTTATAATGCATACTTGCCGTCTTCAAAAGAGGTGCATAATGAAAAAGAACGGTTTTACAATTATTGAGATTGTTGTCGTTATTGTGATTCTTGGAATAATCGCCGTTACGGCAGCGCCCAGATTCCTGGATGTGAGTACAGATTCGCATATTGCAGCCGTGAAAGGTACTGGCGCTGCTTTCAAAGCAGGTGTCGATCTTGCCTACTCAAAAAATTTGACCTTAAACGGTGGCGGTCCATCTACGAATATTCCTATATATGATGATTCTGTCACCGGCCAGCTTGACTTCAATGAATGGGGATACCCAGTACAGCAATGGCCTTACGCAGAAGATTTTCCAAGGCTGGATAATCCGGAAGACTGTATTTCGGTATGGGGAGCTCTCCTGATTGATCCACCGAGCGTTTCTAGTTTCAACTCACCGACTAATACTGACTATATCGCTGAGTACATCCACACCGACCAATGCCGTTATCATTATCGAGTCGTACCGGGGATATCTATTTACTACAACTCGATGAATGGCGATGTCACAGTAGATGACGAACCAGACAGCTAAGCTCTAGTTTAATGCTCAACGCGTTGGTGCACACAAATAAACTTAGAGAATGCCAAGCATCAAGATTCAGACACCCTAAAAATTAAGACAAGCACGTTTTGGCGAAAACCAGCGTGCTGTCTAACTCTCCAGAAGGTAAACGCCTAGCATTAGCTAAACGTGCTTCTTGCTGGTAGCCACATCGCTGCGCCACTGCCTGACTTTTCACATTCGTTGCTGCCATTTTTATTTCAACCCGCTTTGCCCCTTTATCAAGAAAGGCAAACTCTTCAACGAGTTGAATCGCCTCGCTCACATAACCAAATCCCGTTTTCGAAGTTCGTAACCAATAACCGATTTCAAAACAAGGTATAGAGTCGTCTCGAACAATAAAACCAATGGCGCCGATGAACGCCTCAGTATTCTTTTCAATAATACTGAACCAAAAATCCCCCACAAAATTAGAGAAATTACTGGCAGCCTCTTGAGTATTGAGTTCAAGTTGTTGCCGAGTTAAGGATTCAGAAACCCAAGGCAGGAATTCGGACAACTCAGCCATACATTCTTGAACAACGTTAAACATTTCATCAGTATGGATTAATGAAGGAGGTGTTAATTTAAGTCGTTCACTTTCCATTACTCTCACCTTCCCACTCTGAGCGAAGCATCGCTAATACAACGGTATCCCACCACTTATTTTTGAAAAATCGGTGCTCTTTAAAGCAAGCTTCTTGTCTCATCCCGAGTGACTTACACAATCTTATCGCCGCTAGATTCTCACCAATGGTTTCCGCATAAATTCGATGAACACCTAACTCTGAAAACCCAAAACCAGCCAGAGCATTGGCCGCTTCTATGGCTAGCCCTTTCCCCTGAATCTCTCTCGCAAAAGCGCAACCCATTGAAGCTTGCTGGTTATCTTCAAGGCGCAAACACACGGTTCCGATAAACTTCCCTGACTCTTTACTTTCCACAGCTAATTGATAGGACTGACGAGGATCTTCCTCAGCCTGTTCAACAAACAATTGAGTAAGTTGATGGTACTTACTAGGCTCACAATCAATCTCATTATAGAAGCGCTGATATTTGGCGTCCTGTGACATAGCCACAAACGCGCTTTGATCTTCAAGCGTCATATCTCGAAGAACTAATCGGTCAGTTTCTAGTTTGAACATCAAAATTCCTTTTTATCTGTCGCCTAAACTGTATGGCGTTACTGGCAGTCAAGCCAATAACGAGCTACTGGGCCAGGAAAGACTTTACCAAAAACTATTTTTTCGAACTTACCACCATTTGCCTCAATGACTTTTCGTGAAGCTATATTGTCTTCGTCTGCGGTAATCAAAGCTTGTTTAATACCCAGAGAGCTCGCTTTTGGAATAGCGAATTTGAGCATTGCCTTGCCGTAACCAGAACCTCTCTTTGAGGGAGCAATATCGTAGCCAATGTGCCCCGCTTCAAGTGACAAAAACTCATTATCGATACGATGACGAACACGAATGGCGCCAAGTATCTCTCCTTCATCATTTACCAACCAATAATGATTACATGGCACATAACCGTCGGGTAAGTTAACGCCTCTAGCCTCATCATTTAAGCATTCAATATAACGAGAAAAATCAAGAACACCGTCTTTGTAATAATCAGAGTTATCGATGTCGTGCTCCAAGAAGTCTTGGTAATACACCTTAAAAGCGGACTCAAATTCTTTGGAGGGCGACACTAGTTTCATTGTTATCTATTCCTCTTACGATAAAATTAAAGGATGTTTCTAATAAGCACGATGAACCTGATAGGTTCCAATCGGACTGCAGGTAAGTTTGAGCTCATCAAAACCATTTACGATCAAATCTGCTGATTTTAATTCTTCTCTGGTATGGCTGGTTAATAGAGCGATCGTGAAACATCCTGCCTTCTTGGCCGATAGTACGCCAGATGGTGAATCTTCAACTGCAACGCAATCTTCTGGTTTTGCGCCCAAAGCTTCTGCGGCTTTAAGGAAAGGATCCGGTGCTGGCTTACCTCGTACCACATCTTCGGCACAAATCATGACCTTTGGCAACGTAAAACCGGAGGCTTCCAAGCTTGTTGTTGCGACCGCTCTAGGTCCACTCGTTGCGATTGACCAGCAATCCGGGCCTAATTTTGATAAAAAATCATGAGAATTTGGTATAGCCTTGGCGCGCTTCATCTCTTGGATCGCAATAGTTTTGACTTTATTGACCTCAGTGACATTAGAGAATTCCATGCCAATACAGCTCAGTGTCTCTTCGATTTTTCGCCCGTGGATATACTCACTCATGGTTTCAAAACGAACACCAACAGTCTTGCACCATTTTTTCCAAATATTGTCGATAACCACTTGGGTATCAACCAGTGTTGCATCGACATCAAAAATAAACTTCTTACATTCAATCATGAACTCTAAAACCTATGAAAAACACTTTGATACAGTATTGATATGAGCAGATAACACCCATTAAGACGCCATGACTTTAATACCAAACAGCGTAAACAAGCCGCCGGTTACATAATCCATGATACTTGAGATACGTGCATAAACACTTTTCGCTGCTCGATGTGAAAAGGCTGTCGCCAAAAACATATGCCAGCATAAGGTGATACCAGACATAGTCAGCATAATGGCGATGACCATCGGGATGGTAATATTTTCAGGCATAGACACACTAAACAAACTCACGACAAAGAAACCCGTTTTAGGGTTTAAGATGCTAGTGATAAACGCAGACATAAAGACTTTTCTACTTGAAGGCAGCATCGCTTCGCTAGTATTCAGGCCTTCATCTAGTTGTTTGGCTTTTCGTGTTGAAAGGATCTGGCGCATACCCAAGTACAACAAATAACTGCCACCAACGATCTTCATAACGCTAAACAATGCCGGGAAATGGGAGAGCAAAATAACCAAGCCGGTGCATCCAAACAGTGACCATAGCAATATGGATGTACTGACACCAAAAGCAGAATATTTTGCTAGCTTGCGGTTGTAGTGCAGCGCTGTGTTAATCGTCAACAGCACATTCGCGCCGGGAGTTGCGACCGCCAGCATCCAAATCAGCGCAACGTGAAGAAGAACCAATAAATATTCCATTTTCCTCTACTCAATTCACTCAAGCTTAAGTAATGATATCGCACGCACTAACGGTTTTGCGTCGCTTGATTCACAAAATTAGTGCGCTCGAACGTGGTGTGATAAGTGTCTTTCAACTCAGTATTAGAGTCCACATTTGAATCCAAAAAATGCCAAGCAATAAGATTCAACCAATCTATTAACGACCACTACTCTCGACACTTTGCTAAGCCATAAAGTTCCAGTAGTTGCCTACCATCACTAGGCATCCCTTCATAGGCACCAAACGCACTAGGGTAATAGATAGGCAATGCTGTCATCACAAACTGAGCCAATGAAAAATAGACACCAAAATTAATGACGTAAGAAGCGATGTAAGGGAGTTGATTGCTATTAATAAAATACAACGATAGACACAGGAGTAATGAGGTAAGCGGCCCCATAACTAGAGACCATGCTTGTAACGATTTACTGCCCTGTTTAGTTATTGAGGCAAAGCCAACATTCATTGAAAAGCTTGAAATTGACAGTGTGAGATTGCCAATTTGAACAACCTTGGCCTTTTCGCTATTCCCGAGGGCCACCTCGACTTTGTGACCCGCAATAAGCTGAGGGATTGCATGACCCAATTCATGCACTAAGGTGGCGATAGGCATCACAAACAAAAAGCCTATCGCTAATCCAATCAAACTATTCAATCTCAATCTCCCTATTTAGATCGATAGCCACTGATAGAAAGAGGTAAATGGTTGGTAGAAAACCTACTGCCGCTTATATTGTGTTGGACAATAACCTCTCGACACTTCAGAGCTACGAAGTTTTACATGTTTTGTCGCACGACCTGCGACGCGAGCACGCCACAACTTGAAGCTACCTGGCTTCATATGGCTACGCATAAAACGAATCACCTGTGATTCATTTAAACCAAATTGGTGTTCTATTGCCTCAAATGGCGTTCGGTCTTCCCACGCCATTTCAATAATTCTTGATTCACTCTCTTTAGATAATTTCATTGTCTACTCATCCTTTAAAATTTGAGTAGAAGTACGCTCACTCTCACTTTTTAGATCAGGGTGTTACCACTGAATCGATAAGGAATCATCAAACAAAAAACAGATATTTGTCGTTATCCTCTCTCCAGCCACTCGCTACGCAGCACTCCATATTTCAACGAGTCATAATACTCGCCTTGGTAATATCGCACCTTTCTCAGCCTCGCCTCTTGCTGGAAACCTAGCTTCAAAGCGAGAGACATCATGCGCGGGTTACCTGACCAAGTAGTTAGCCCCACACGCTCAATCTGTTTGTTTTCGAAGAGGTAAGTAATCCAGAGCGGAAGTGCTAATGCTGCGAGCCCCTTCCCCCAATAATCAGAGTTATAAATGACCACGCCAGCTTCGAGCCAACGTGTCTCTTCGCATTCCCAGTAGCAACTCACGGTTCCAACAGGTACACCGTCGACAACCACTAGCTGTAGGTCATCGCCCTCGAGCAGCCGTTTAAACGAATGCGCTTCAAAGCTTTCTAATGAAGGATGAGAATACGAAAAATAAGGGCCATTAAACTTAGTCCACTCATCGTTTGAGATAACCAAAGCATAAATGGCAGCTAATTCGCTAGGCATTGCTGGTCTTATCGTTATGTCCATTCGCTTTCCTTGTCCTGTTTTCAAACGCCATCGTACTGTTTAACGATTCTCGGTATTAGCTCAACTAATTTTTGTTGGAGTCTATTAGCTTTAAATGAGTATTTGCGAACTCTCTAAGCACTCTCGCATTATTGTGATGCGCGTTATCTCCACATTGCTGTCCGTTAACTCTAATTTCAGGACTAGAGTAGGCAGGAATAATATCACGCTCATAAGACATCACAGTGCCTCTCTCTGCACATGTAGCACCGAATGAATGTGCGGGCGCTTTGGGGTACCTGTCAGCGATAAAATGTTCGATAGTCGCGTAATCTTTTAGCACCGTTTTATAGTCATGGTTGGCGCCGCTCATATGACCAATTTCATGTTCCATTGTCGAATCCGCGCAATTTATAGCCAAAGAGAAAAAACGAGAGACCTTAGATGCGACACCACAATATCGAGACTTGAAAGCAGAATGATAATTTGAAAACACAACACCTGTAAAAACAGGACGACCGTCCTCTGTGATTTCTTCAATTGGATCTTCCATCGATAATTTGAGTAGCCTCTCTGCCGCACTCACATTTTGAAACCAAAGGCTATCGATAGCAGATGTATAAGTAATTTGGGTTACCTTTCTCCTCATAGGAATACATGAGTTTTTCAAAACTAGGTTGGAGTAATTTTCCCATGTGGCAACTTTACTGGCGATAAACGCCTTCGAGTATTCCAACAACATAGACTCGTCAATGTAAAGATGAACCTCGGTGTTCAACACTTTACCTTCAACACAAGCAGGGAACTCAATAGTGTCAGCATTAGTGTAAAGGCTGAAGCCAAGAAAGATGGCACCCAAGGCTACTGGCATTTGCTTCATATCGTTTTTAATAAGTCTTGCCTTTCCAAAAGTAAAAAGCTCGCCAATGATGACGAGCCTTGTTTAGGGGTGAACCATGCTAACTACGAGGTCGCAGTTAGCTTACAACTTGTTCTCGCAAATTCACTTCGACGCTTTTTAAGATCTTAAACTCTTCACGAGTACAGCCTCGAGCTACAGATACCCAGTGATCACCAGTTTCGTCTGACCCTTTAAACTCTGCACGAAGCTCGTATTTTCGCCACGAAACAAAAGCCAAAATAAAGGTCAGAGCGAACATAGGTAACCCAAACTGAGGCACGAACGCCCAAGTTGCTGCAGAAAGTATCAAGGCCAATGAAATGACGTTGATTGCGTTTTCTTTAATGCCCAATTGGCGAATTTCTAGCTGTTTGATTTTACGTAAGCTGTAAACATCCTTCTTGACTCGAAGTTCATCGGAGCTCACTAGAAAGTCAGATGCCTTGTATGCTCTACGCAGCCTCAATAAATTCGCTAACCTATTGCGTGTTGGGTTCTTATTCATCGCCTTTCTCCATGTTATTAAAGGTTAGTAAAAACTAATATAATCATGGATTTATCGATGAATGCTTATTTTATAAATCAAGGAAATATAAAAAGCAAGGATATGAAATTAATAACATTTATAACATTAGAAAATGTATATCCATGAACAATTATGAGTTCCAATACATCCAAACCGAATACCTCTGCTTAAATACCAACCCAAGATAGAACGATTAAATTGAGGTTCATCGCGGATTAGCGGGAACTAAAAACAAAAACGGTAGTAAGTGATATGGTTTAGTCGCCAAACAAAAATCATACACAAACTACCGTTTTCATGCCGAATCATACTTTCCTATCTTCATTCTGGGAAGGCTTTCAAGTCGTAAAGTCTCACCAGACAGCATCACTTATTACCCTGACTCTTGAACCGAACTCTGAGGCTAAGTGCCTTTGTGGTCTCGAGGCCGAGGCTATTCATGAGTATCAATGGCGTCATGTAAAAGAAGCCATGTTGCTCGGTGTTCCTGTTGTTCTTTCTGTTCAAACGCGAAGAATCAAGTGCCGTGAGTGTGGCATAAAAACAGAATCTCTATCTTGGTTGGAGCCTTATGCTCGTATAACGAAGCGCTTAAGAAGCTATATAGAACAATTACTGCCTCTTCTTCCTATTAAGCATATCTCCCGGTTAACGAACGTTCATTGGCACACCATTAAAGAGATAGATAAATCCCGACTTAGAAAAGTGGTACCGCCAGTGAAATGGGAGGAGCTAAGGCAACTCGTCATGGACGAGTTCGCCATCTTTAAAGGGCATCGATATGCCACGGTCATCGCTGACGCTAAGACACACCAAGTCATTTGGATAGGGTTAGGCCGAAGCCGTAAGGACATACGGCCGTTCTTCGAGCAACTAGGCAAGCATGGCAATAATATCGAAGCGGTCGCAATGGACATGAATACGGCTTTTGATCTTGAAGTTAAAGCACACTGTCCGAACGCAAAAATCGTTTACGACTTATTCCATGTTGTTGCTAAGTTCGGTCGAGAGGTGATGGATAGAGTCAGAGTCGACCAAGCCAACAAACTCAAGCAAGATAAAAAAGCGAGGCAATGGATCAAGCGCTCACGCTGGGTGTTGCTAAAAAACAGGGGTAATTTGAATACACAGCAAAACAGCTATCTTACCGAAATATTGAATATCAATAAGGACTTAATGACCACTTATATACTCGGAGCACAACTCAAAGAGCTTTGGTATTGTGAATCAGAAGTACATGCTAAAGGGCTCTGGGAGGCGTGGTGGGCACAAGTACAAGAGAGTGGAATTAAGCCATTGAAAGAGTTCGCACGAAAACTAAGGCCTTATCTTCACGGCATTATCGCATCTGCGAGTTATCCGCTTAACACCTGCACATTGGAAGGGATAAACAACAAGGTAAAGCTAATCAAGCGAATGGGATATGGGTATCGAGATACAGACTACTTCTTCTTGAAGATAAAAGCGGCTTTCCCCGGAAAGCCGCGATGAACCTAAATTGAGGGCAGTACGCAACAGCACACACTACTTTGTTACTATTTATTTCAATCAATTTTCTGCAGGAAACAGCGGTGCTCCAAAAAACTTGACCAATTTCACATCAATTTATCTAAACCATAAGCTACACATTGTTAATACAAGAAGATCATCAGTGAATTAAATATTGAAAATAATTAAACAGAATCCATAAATTAAAACTATTATTTAAGCAATTGATCTCATAACAAAGAGTCTTTACCTTTACATTATGTACAGTGTTCAGCAATGGAGAAAATTATGGACGAGCTACTAACACACGCTATGGAACAGAAACAACGCACGGTCGTCACAAGCTTATTTGCTAAAAATGGATTTAAAATCGCAGCGACAGATTTTGATGATGTGACCTTTGAACGCGAAACCGTTTTGGTCAATGTTAGATTCGATGCATCTTCTAATGTCGAGTCAATTTCAGTATCCAACCACAAACCTTAAAAAAATATTGCTCTGAAGCAAGAGTGACCAGCATTCTGTATGCCTTTATGATGGAGATACCACTACCTAGTAGGTTTACCTCCATCAAAAGAATTACAGCAATCAAGCTAGAGCATGCTCCAACAAAGTTTCCTCATATCAAGTCAAGTTTTGTTTGAGCTTTTCTTCTAATGCTTGGACACACAATTGGATGGCAATCGGCGTGTTTGAAGTAAATGGGGTCAATGCATAAACCATGTTGGTCGGTAATTCAAAGCTAGGCAGCATATCAACAACCTGACCAGATAACTGAGGAATGCAGAAGTCTGGGATTGCACCAATACCAACACCCGATTTAATAAGTGCAAGACAACTGTGAAACGAATTAGTCACACAACTAGCTTGTTGTTGATAGACAAAGTTCTCTTCGGTTTGAGAACTAAAATGGTGAGTCACCTGCTTTCCCTGCCATGAATTTGCAATGTATGGAATCGATTCAAGCTCGCGTTCACGCATGCTTGTGACACCACACAATACATCTTTAAACTTACCTAAACGTTTCTGTTTTAGATTACTGTCACGTGAGCTACCAACTCGTACCGCAAGATCAATATCGTGCTCCATGAAATCTAAGTGTTGATCATCACTAATCAACTCCGGCTTTAATTTTGGATACTGTTTCATTAGGTCTGCAATAACAGGCAACACCAGCAAATCCATCAACGCATTCGGAGCCGTGATACGAATCCGCCCTTGTGGCTCTTCCAATTCCGATTTCGCCATATCCCACGCCGATTCGGCGATCACATTAATATCCTTACAACTTAGATAAAAACGTTCTCCCATACTGGTTAAGGTTTGTCTTCGCGTTGTTCGTTTAAGAAGGGAAGCGCCTAGCTCTTGCTCCAATATTTTTAGATGCTGACTGACAACAGATTTAGACAACTCTAGTTTTTCAGCCGCGGCCGATACAGAGCCTTGCTCTACAATATGAGCGAAAATCGACATCTGCTTTAGTTTACTCATCTTATTGTTCTCTTTTTACAAACAGTATTTTCTATTATCTCTGTTTTTCAAATTAATTACCAAGACTAAACTACTTTCAACTTATCGAGATAACCCAATCAAAAACACAGTGTTTAGAATAAGACTGTTATGGAGAAAACAATGTCAAACAATCAAGTATTAGAAGCGTGTAAGCAAGGCATTAACGCATGGCAAAAAGCATTCAACAACCAAGATGCGAAAGGTTGTGCAGATCAGTATGTAGAAAACTGTGTAATGGAAGCGCGCCCATTTGGCACTTTTGAAGGTCGTGAAGCAATTCAAGCATTCTGGCAAGGGATCATGGACCAAGGTTTCAAAGATGTTGATTACACAGATGTTAAATGGGAAGAACACCCAGAAGGCGGCTACGTTCTTACGGCAAGCTGGACGATGAATAAAGCATTTGGTGTAGTTCATCATGAACACTGGGCAGTACAAGAAGATGGTAAAGCTCGTCTTGTCAGTGATGACTTTGAAGTTCAAGGCGAACGCTAGAAACGAGTGGCTCAAACAGTAGCAAAAACTAAAGCCAGCACCCTACCAGGTTGCTGGCTTTTTTGTATAACAACACAACCCCATTCCGTCATAATTTCAACTAAATGCAATCATAATCCGCACCTAATAATTAATAGATTTATCTTTAGTTTCCATGACATAGCAGCAAGTGTGATACCTGCTACAAACTATCGAATCTCACTTATCGATCCCCAAAGACAACTTGAGATGTTGTTATTGCTGAGCCATTCTTTGTATAAATGATGGAGAGTGTTTCCATCACAATTAATGAGAGTGACAAGGAATTCGAATGATAAAAATGTTGGTTTGTGACTTTGACGGTACACTCGATGGCGGCCCTTCTCATGGGGTTAATCAACTTTTCAATTACCTTACAGAGCAACCCGATATCCGCTTTGTCATCGCGACCGGTAGAACGCTCCCTTCCATTCAAGTTGGCTTGGCATCAGATAACTACCCAGAACCACACAGCATCATCAGTGATGTTGGCACAAGAATTCACCACGACCATATCCAAAAGCCTGACCATATCTGGCATGAGAAACTCGAGGCATCATGGAATAAGTCAAAGGTAGAATCTGCGTTAGCACCACTCAGCTTTATGGGTGAACGCTTGGAAAGCCACCAAGGTCCCCATAAGATGACCTTTGAAGGTAAGCTGTCTGAACCTCAGCATGCATTAATTGAATCACAATTAGAATCACATGGCTTAGATGTCCACCTCACCTATTCACACGACTGGTATCTGGATATCACACCAAAAGGCGTCAACAAAGCAACAGCAATCCATCACCTCCTGAAGCAGCATGACTTGAGTATCGAACAGGTGTGTGTTGCCGGTGACTCAGCGAACGATACATCAATGCTAACGATCGAAGGGGTGAACTCCATATTAGTGGCGAACCACTACCCTGAAGTAGCTCACCTATCGGGCAGAGATAACGTGTATACCAGTAAGGCGACCCATGCAGCAGGCGTGCTTGAAGGGCTCAAATACTGGCAACAGCGAACTTCTAGTAACCACTAATATATCGTCGCAGCTTCCAGCTAGGCAGTTCAATCGAAGCTGGGTTCCTTGCTACTTCCAACCAGGGAGCCACGCTTGATTGTCGGTGAGGTCGCGCCAATTTATCGCTTCTTCCCGTTTCGTCATCACCGCTTCGATCAAACAGCGCACCACTTCTCCTTCGTCAAACTCTACCTCCGTAACCATGAAGTGCTTTTCCTTTTTCACCGGGCTAACAGCCGTCCACTTACTACGAAATAGTTTCTTGGGGTTGATACGGTTCATGGGCTTTTCCTGTCTCAATTGCAACAGAACTTTATAAGACTTGTAGATTTAAAAAGATCACTACATACCAAAAAACATAATTTAAATCCAAGTACGCCACAAGTAAGATCAATAAAGTCGGGCCATAAATTGGATACAATTAATGCTCACCAATTCAAAAACTAACTTTCCATGAGCCAAACAGAATTCCAGCAAAAAATGGCGAGCTTTACCTCTATTGAACAAGCGCTCGATTACTTTGAAATTGGGTTTGATAGTAAGTTCATCGACCAAAATAGAGTCGAGCTTGTGAAACGCTTTAATGGCTATCTGATCCTGTCGAAACCTGACGATTGGTTTTCTGGAAGAAGAGCCCTGAAAAATGCCTACTGCAAGGTGCAACGCAGTAAGTTAGATCGTTACACGCGTTCGGCTTGCCGAGGGTGCACAACTTGCCAGCGTCGATAGACATAAAATGCTGTTAACAAAGAGAGCTCGGAAATAGATAGTTGAAATAACATCTCATTACGATTTAGTTAGTAGTTTGCTCGAAAAAAAGTGTGCTAGTCTTACGACAACTCAACTACGAGATAACAACTACAATGAAAATTTTCAGCAATTTCGAAAGCGGCAACATTCACGTCGTTTCAGCAGATTCACCACAAAACATTCAACTGACTATCCCTGCAGACAACCAAACTGAAATCTCTCAGTGGTTCCATTTCCGTTTAGAAAGTGAAGCGCAACAAGCTCACCATTTTGAAATCGGTCAATTGGCAATCTCTGCTTACCCTGAGGGCTGGAAGGATTACGATGTAGTTGCATCGTATGACCGCGAAGAGTGGTTCCGTATCCCATCTCAGTTCGATGGTGACACGCTGAGCTTTGACATCATTCCTGAGCACGACTCAATGTACTTCGCGTACTTTGCGCCTTACTCATACGATCGTCACCAAGATCTTCTGCACAGTGCACAAACTCACCCTGCGTGTAAGCTTGAAACATTAGGCCACACGCTAGACAACAACGACATCACTTTGCTAACCATTGGTGAACCTAGTGAAGAGAAGAAAAATATTTGGGTTATTGGTCGTCAACACCCTGGCGAGACAATGGCTGAATGGTTGATTGAAGGCCTGCTTCAGCGCCTACTTGACGAAACAGACACAGTAGGTCGCTCTCTTCTCGACAGCGTAGTATTCCGCGTTGTTCCGAACATGAACCCAGATGGCAGTATCCGTGGTCACCTGCGTACCAACGCAATCGGCGTGAACCTGAACCGCGAATGGCAATCACCGTCTATGGAGCGTAGCCCTGAAGTATTCCTTGTGCGTGAACGCATGTTAGAAACTGGCGTTGATATGTGTTTAGACATTCATGGCGATGAAGCGATTCCATATAACTTTGTGGCAGGTAGCGAAGGTACACCTTCTTACAATGAGCGCATCGCAAAGCTAGAGAACCACTTCAAGCAAGCACTACTCACGATTACGCCAGAGTTCCAAGACGAGTTTGGCTACGATAAAGATGAGCCAGGCAAAGCGAACATGACGGTAGGTACCAACTGGATCGGTGAGCAGTTCAAGTGCTTGGCGTACACGGTTGAGATGCCATTTAAAGATCACATCAGCCACGCTGACGAACTTTACGGTTGGTCGCCAGAACGTAGTGTTGCGTTTGGTCACGACATGCTAGCGGCGGTTTGGGCGACAGTAGACGAGCTATAAAGCAACGAGTGTCTTGGCTATCAAAACCAAGACTATAGATAGAACAAAGCCCAGCACTTGCGAAAGTGCTGGGCTTTTTAATGTTTGCCTATGATTTACGATTTATCGAGCCACCTAACTCTAGAGGCCGTTATGCGACTCTCAAGCTCGCGAAAAAGACTGGGTATTTTTTCCTGATGTGCCTTTGCTCAGACACCATATCTTTGAAGCTTGGTCCTTGTGATAACTGAACAACCACTTCATCGCCTTCTTGACGTAACACAGCACCACTAATAGCAACACTATTGTTGCCATGTAGCCTCAAAGTTCCTGCCATTGAGAAGCCACGATATACAGGGATGATGTTACGTATCATAAGGCGGACACCCTTTTCAGAAACCTCACTGACATGAAAAAGCTCATCCTTAATTCGCATCACCGGACGTGCCTTGTGTGGGTACTTCAAACGGTAATATTTGCGCTTCTGAATGAATGACTTTTCACTCATCTGTGACTCCCTGTCTCTGTTTATTCGCAGCAGCAAACTGGCCGTTCATTCCGACGACTCGTGGCTATTAGTAACTATCGAAAAACCGAATAGCCTTTCGCCCCGGTTTGTAATTCAACTTAGATATTCATCAAATTAATGACTGATTATTATATCGACTTTGTTAGCTATTGCTTTAAGCAATTATACAGAGATAGCTGGATTCCACATGATTCACTAAAAAGTGAGATATGAGTCGTATCGTCTTAGCCTCAATACCTCATAACGGTCATTAAACCTAAAGCTGAAACAGGGCTAACTGAATACTGAAACCGACAAATAGCACGCCACATACAATATTCATCATTTCCGAGGTTCGCTTTTGAACCAATAAGCGTTTAAAGGTATCTGCCATTAAAATCACTACCAAGAACCACATTGAAACGACCATCGCCTGAATCCCGCCAAGAATCAGGCTGTCGGACACAATTGCTTCTGTAGTAACAAATTGAGGGAAGATCGATAGGTAAAACAGGACGATCTTCGGGTTAAGTAAATTAGTCAGTAGTCCTTTAAAAAACTGGCTATAGAGTTTGCTCCCGGATGCACTCACGACAGAAAGCACACCCTCTTGAGCACGCAATGCCGCCCGAAAGTGATTGTAGCCTAACCAGAGCAGATACAAAACACCCGCCCACTTCAGCCCCTCAAATGCCATTGGCGTTTTCGACAGTAATAGACTGATACCATTCGCAGAAATAAAGGCGTGGAAAAAGAAACCACATGACACGCCTAACACATTCACAAATGCGAACAGCTTCCTTTGAGTCAACGCTGTGCTTAACACAAGCAATGCATTCGGTCCTGGAATAATGGCAATAAAAAAGACAATAACAATGAACAGCCAGATACTATCCCAACTCATTTTGTTCTCATACAGTGAAGGTTTTTAGGGCAGACATTGTACGTCCAATTGATACCATTACAATATGCTTAACGCTTAATTAACTAGTATGGCTAGCGTGCTAAGTTAGCGCATATAATAATTACGTTTATCGTGAAGCAAACAAAACTGATTCTCTAACATTTCTAGCCCTGTTAGACTCCACCTCCCTTTTGATACTTGGTTCATTTATGTCATTTGCTAACCTAACCCTCAACACAAAAACCGTTGCTGCTCTCCCGTCTCAATTCAATAAGCCGACTGAGATCCAACAAGCGGTCATTCCTACGATTGTTTCAGGGAGAGATGTGCTTGCATTGGCTCAAACAGGTAGCGGGAAAACATTGGCATTTGGGTTACCTTTGCTCAATAACATCGACCAAGATTCGAATAATCTGCAAGCGCTTGTCATCGTTCCAACACGCGAGCTAGCATCTCAAGTGACTGAGTCTTTACAACCGATCGCAAGCGCCTTACGTATCAAAACGGTAACGCTCACGGGCGGTGCCAATGCAGATGAGCAACAGCAGCAACTGTCAAGCGCACCTCAGCTCGCTATCGCTACTCCAGGGCGCCTGCTTGCACTCATCAAAAGTGGTGAATTAGAGGTAGCTCAATGCACATCATTAGTTCTTGATGAAGCCGATCGATTGATCGACATGGGCTTTTGGCCAGATATTCAAGCGATCACCGCAGCTCTGCCAGTTAAGCGCCAATCACTGTTATTCTCCGCAACGCTTCCACCTGCGTTGGTGAACCAAGCTGAAACGCTTTTATCAAACCCAGAGAAAATCACCACTCATAAAGAAAACAGCGTTGTAGAAACCATTGAAGAGACACTGTATCTGGTAAACAAAGGCAGTAAAGCTCAAGCATTGATTGCCCTGCTCAATCACACCCCATGGCCACAAGTATTGGTGTTTATGGGCGCGAAAGACAATGCAGACGCATTAACCAAACGGTTAAACAAAGCCAAAATCAGCGTGAGTGCATTACATGGTAACAAGAGCCAAGAAGAGCGCGCGCAGGCGTTAGACAGCTTCAAAAATAGTGATACCCGTGTGCTTATCGCAACCGATGTTATGGCTCGTGGCATCCATATTGATCAGCTACCTATTGTCATTAACTTTGAGTTACCACCTCATGCAGCGACTTATGTACACCGCGTTGGAAGAACGGCGAGAGCAGGAAGTACTGGTTGTGCAATCTCGTTGGTTAGCCACAGTGAAACTGACTACCTGACTGCCATTCGCACTTTAACCAATAAAGCACTGCCGCTGCAGTCATTGGAAGGCTTCCCAGTCACCGACAAACCAGCATCAGAAACAACGACTCGTAAGCGCCCACCAAAAGACAAAATGGCAAACCGTAGAACAGCGAAAAAGAAGAGCGTAAAACAGTTTAAGAGCAAATCGAATAGCTCTAGATCCCACAGCTCAAAACCCAACAGCACCAAGCCAACGAGATCAAAGTAGAGCGATAGCAACGAGTCAACCTCAGTGCTCAAACTTAGAGGCTGTCATTTCAATTAAATTCAGCCCAGAATTTTCTGGGCTTTTTTGCGCTTCAGATAGCCGCTTCCTAGACCTAAATATGACAATAATGCTGCTCGTTAGATGACATTTTTATGAATTACGAAGGCAAGGTATTGATTCTTGGTCGCTCAAAAAAAATACTTTCTGAACACGTTGACGCCCCTATATCTGGCAACTAGATTTTTCTATTAGTGTCTAAAACCAGGAGGTCATTGAAATGAAACGTGCTAGCTCTACATATCGATTACAACTGATTAAGGAAGTGGCAACTCGCCGAGATCGTCAACGTTCTAATGACCCGATGGCCAACTACATTCAAACTCTAATCGACAACAAAGATGACTGTGATACTTCAGTTGAACGCAACCAAAGATTCAGTGGAAACCATTTTGATGAGCACATTGGTGGCTGGATTAGCGATCATTGGGGTAGTAAATAAACCACCAGCTTTGCTGCTGTAGAATTAATCTCCGCATTAACCTATCATCTGCAACAACTTCCAATCATTGAGTAAGCAGAAAGTGTCTGAGTTAAAAAGAGAAAAAGAAGTGATGGTTGCCTTCCAAGTGATCCCTCGTTTTAAAGAAGGCAACAACTTCGAAGTGGTCGATAAAGCAATTGAAGTCGTGAAAAGAAGCCGGTGTTCCCTTCCAAGTCGGTGCGATGGAAACGACCATGAAAGGCGAACTAAATCAATTACTTGATATCATCAAAAATGCTGAGCAGGCTTGTTACGATGCAGGGGCCGTCGAGGTCATCACAAACATCAAGATTCACAGCAAGACCACCGCTGCCGATGATACATTTTGCACGTATCATCGTGGTGTTACGAAAGCGAATCATATGTTTGTGTAAGAAAGTTCTGTTAAAGAAAGACTCTAATTAATCAGTGATGTTATTGAAAAGGCATGTCGGAAAGGTGAGACAATATCTCCATGCGCTCTTCTTCTGACATGGTATGCCAGTCACGCGCGCTTTCCTCGGGGTCGTCTTTAGCCCCTAATCGCTTTCTATCCAAAGCTTTAACTGGTTTCTTGTTGAGTTTTACGTTCTTTTTATTCATACCGACACCACTCCTCTGGTACAAAGGTACCTATCTTGATATTAGACCCCAACCATTATGTAAAGTAATAGTTACTTCGGAGTTAAATAAAATCTTAATACATCCTCTTTAGCCAAAAAGATCTCTTTGGGGACTTGTATTTCCCTCTTCGTCGACCTGTTTACCAACCAAGTTTTTTTGCTTCATTATTTTTCGTCTATAGCGCTGACGACACAGCTTTATCACGTGCAATTGCTCTGCGGGAGTCATCGACATCCAATTAAAGCGCTCTTCTCTTTTGCGCATACAACCATTGCAATAGCCTTTGTCATCACTTGAGCAAACCCCAACGCAAGGACTTGGAACTTGGAAAAACTCTAACTGCTCCACCATGCCTCCTTACACATTCAAAATTACGCTTACTATCTCAAAAATAAGCGATTAAGTTGTCGCCACGCCTACGAAATCCATACTAAACTATGACCTTATACTGACACATATAGTGTTTTGTAAACTATACTTTTAACCCATCAAGTTACAGATTTTCGGTAACTTCGTTTTTTCCTTTGGAGCCTTATAATATGAAGTTTAGTTCAAAAAAATTACTAGCAGTAGCCGCTTTACCTATGATGCTAGCAGCATGCACAACAACAGGTGATAACGCGATGCAAGTAACACCAACCGATCTACAGCACCATAATTGGGAACTTGCGCAAATTGATGGCAAGGACATTGAGAAAAGCGAACACCAAGCGACACCTCGCCTAGAAATCGGTGAAAAGATGACTGCAAACGGCGTAGCTGGTTGTAACAACTTCTTTGGCCAAGGCGAGCTGAAAGACGGTCAATTCCGCATTAAGCAAATGGGCATGACAATGAAAATGTGTCACGGTTCAGCGATGGACATCGAGCAATCAGTTTCTGCTACTCTAAGTGAGTGGAGCGACGTAACCCTAACAAAAGATACGCTAGTACTTAAAAACGACGTACACACGCTAACGTACACAATTCGTGACTGGGTAAACTAATCTGTCATCGACATCAAATACCGAAAAGGAGCCTTCATGGCTCCTTTTTTATTGTCTGCTTCAAAGTTCAATCTACCCAAAACGACTCTTCACACCAACTTTTCGTGCCAAGCTCCGATAAATCATAAAAAAACCTCATTTAGATGCAATTAATTCACAGCTTTAACGGTCTGTTGTTAGGATGGCAAAAGCCCAAAGTCTGTTGAGTTGCATAGATAACTACACATTGAACAAAACTCAACCGAGAACTTCCGGCGTCTTCTCAAGTAATTGATTGAATTTACTGTTGAATTAGAATTTATTTGAGAAACAGATAGAATAACTGTTAGGGAGTTCGAAAACACAATGCTCTTGCCCGTTCACTACCAAATGGAAAAGTTTATGAACAAGATAGTAAGTACGTTAGGAATCATGGCAACCGTTGCCTACAGCGCAAGTATTTATGCTGATGAAGCAACATCCACCGATAGCTGGAATCAAATAGAACAGCAGGCAGAAGGACAAACTGTCTACTTTCACGCTTGGGGCGGAAGCCAAGAGATCAACCGTTACCTACAATGGGCAGGCAAGAAGTTACAAAGTGACTATGGCGTAACGTTAAAACATGTAAAAGTCACAGATATCGCTGAAACAGCAACTCGCCTACTTGCGGAGAAAGCCGCAGGTAAGAATAGCGAAGGCAGTGTCGATATCGTTTGGATCAACGGTGAGAACTTTCGTTCGATGAAAGACAACAAACTGTTATTTGGCCCATTCACAGAATCCCTCCCTAACTGGAAGTACGTCGATAAGTCTTTACCGATTGATGTCGACTTTTCTGAACCAACGGAAGGTTTAGAAGCACCTTGGGGCGTTGGGCAATTGGTGTTTATTCACGACCAAGAAACACTGCACAACCCACCACAATCGTTTTCAGAGATGTTGAGCTACGCTCAGGCATTCCCTAACCGTTTAAGCTACCCTCGCCCACCAGAATTTCATGGCACTAGCTTTATTAAGTCTTTACTGATTGAGCTAACCAACAATAGCCCAGAACTCGCTAAGCCTGTTTCAGAAGAGAACTTCCAAGCGATCACTGCACCACTATGGGCTTACTTAGATAAATTCCACAAAGTTGCATGGCGTGGTGGCAAACAATTCCCGGCAGGCACATCAGAAAGTATTCAGCTTTTGGATGACGGACAACTCGACCTCGCGATTACATTCAATCCAAACTCTGTGTATTCAGCGCAATCAAGTGGTCGTTTAACAGAAACAACCAAAGCTTATGCATTAGAAAGCGGTGCCCTATCTAATATTCACTTCCTTGCGATCCCTTGGAATGCCAATGCTACCGCAGGCGCACAAGTGACCATCAACTTCTTGTTAAGCCCAGGAGCACAATCGCGCAAAGGTGACCTCAATGTTTGGGGTGACCCTTCAGTATTGAGCAGCAAGTACCTAACAGGTAGCGCTAAGAATACTCAGCAATTTAAATCGATTGATGAACCACACCCAAGCTGGCAAAACGCACTCGAGAAAGAGTGGCTAAAGCGATACGGTAACTAAGCTCGATGCTACGTGCTCTATATTTTGTCGTTATAGTGGTATGCATTATCCCAACAATTCCTGGGGTAGCGGGAGTAGTGGCTTCGTCACTCAGTTATATCCCGCCCCTAGGGTTGATGGAGCCCTCTCTCAACGGTTTTAGTCAAGTATTCCAATGGGAAGGCGCTTGGCACTCTATTGGTTTGAGTCTTGGTTCTGCGATTGTGAGCAGCTATATCGCCTGCTTTCTTACCTTTTGTATTCTCCAAGCTTCGTGGGGAAACCGATTTTGGAGAAAGATCGAACTGACCCTTTCACCTATGCTGGCTATTCCCCATGTGGCTTTCGCCATTGGCTTTGCTTTTCTATTTAGCCCGACAGGTCTCGGAGCGAGAGCTGTGCATCATTTGCTTGGTGAATCCGCGACCAGTTCCGAGTTAGCGTTACTCGTAAAAGATCCGTATGCATTTGGCTTGATCATTATGATGGCACTTAAAGAAGTGCCTTTCTTATTGCTCATGAGTATATCGATACTTCAACAAATTGACGTTGAGCGTATTACTAAGGTGAGTGCTTCATTGGGTTATAGTCGCTCACAGATATGGTGGAAGTGCATTTTCCCACAATGGTTCACCAAGCTTCGCTTCCCAATGTTGGCGGTGCTCGCTTACAGTGTATCGGTTGTCGATATTGCGCTAATCATTGGCCCAACTAACCCGCCTACTTTTGCCGTTTTAGTATGGCAATGGTTTAACGATCCCGATCTTAACCTACTGCCGAGAGCAGCGGCTGGCGCTATTGTTCTGTTTGGCTTAGCGTCCTTGATCATCGCCTTAGCCCGCTTCATTGAATGGGCTGTATTGAAGTTCTTTAGAGCTTGGCAATATTCGGGGCGAACAGGCATTAAACTACCAGGAAAAACCGTATTCACAGCTTTGGCAACACTATCACTCGCAATCATTCCTTTGATGATGATTTGGAGCGTGGCTCAACGTTGGCGCTTCCCTGACTTACTTCCGAGTCGCTACAGCATGCGCTTTTGGGAATTTGAATGGGATGGCATCATGAGTACCGTTGCTCAAAGCTTATGGATTGGTCTGATCGCAGCTTCAGTTGCGCTGGTCCTTGCACTGATTGCTCATGAATACCGAGTCAAATACAAGTGGCAAGTGCCTGGTTTCGTCATCGCTATTCCAATGTTGATACCACAACTATCGGTATTATTTGGTATGCAAGTCACCACGCTCTATGTAGGAAGCAATGCCTATGAATTCTGGGTGATTTGGGCACACGTATTTTTCGCCTTTCCATTTGTCTATTTATCTTTAGATGGACCATGGAAAAGCTTCAACGATGGACTCATTAAAGCATCACTCAGCTTGGGTAAATCACCATTTCAAAGTTGGTACTCCATCAAACTGCCTATTTTATTACCTGCCATTGCCTTTGCGTGGGCCGTTGGTATCAGCGTGAGTTTGGCTCAATACTTACCAACATTGATGTTAGGCGCAGGGCGTATTAGCACCATCACTACAGAAGCTGTCGCCCTAACGAGCGGCTTCGACCGCAGAGTGACCGCAATTTATGCCATTTGGCAGGCCTTATTGCCTCTGTTCTTTTTCTCTTTAGCGATATTAGTCAGCCGACTTCAACTCAGATATCGCCGTCTTACTTTCAAAGGTTTCTTAAGTAATGAGTCTGTACCTCAACGACCTCGCCATCCGTAAAACCGATGGGGCTTCGCTGTTCTCAGCGCTAAACGTAACATTAGAATCGGGCCAAATACTGGCGTTGATGGGCCCGAGTGGCTGCGGAAAGTCGACCTTATTGGACGCCATCGCAGGCCACTTGAATGAAGAGTTTTCCTACTCTGGAAGTGTTGTTTTGAATAACATTCATCTGGATGAGCTCCCATCACATCAACGTGAGGTCGGTATTCTTTTTCAAGATGATCTATTGTTCCCTCACTTAAAAGTATGGGAAAACTTGGCATTCTCACTACCTAATTCGGTTAAAGGCTCTGCTCGCCAACAGCAAGCCATGGCAGCGTTAAAAGACATTGAATTGACCCACTTAGCAGAGTCTTTTCCTGATCAGATTTCTGGTGGTCAACGAGCGAGAATCAGTTTAACTCGTATGTTGTTGGCTAAGCCTAAATTGGCTCTACTTGATGAACCGTTCAGTAAGTTAGACCAAGAGCTCAGAGCACAATTTCGAGACTGGGTGTTTGAGCAATTAACCAAAGCCAATATCCCAACCCTGATGGTGACACACGACGAAGCAGATGTGCCTCAAGGGGCTCAGGTACTCTCTTGGCCATGGAGAAGCAACCATGCTGGATAAGTACTCTATAAAGATCATCAAGTGGCCATTAAACCAGTCTGCAAAAGTACTGAATCGAGCCGGTATTACCGCTAATCAAACCACCCTATTCGGTTTTTTAGTCGGCTGTTTAGCGTTTCCGGCGTTGGCGTTTGAGCAATATGAGTGGGCGTTAGGTTTCATCATTTTCAACAGAGTTTGTGATGGGCTTGATGGCGCCTTGGCCCGAATCCAAGGTATCAGTGATGCGGGTGGCTTCCTAGATATCAGCCTAGACTTCCTTTTCTATTCGTTGATTCCTTTTGGCTTCGTGATTGCGAACCCTGAGCATAACGCCATTGCTGGTGCATTTTTAATCTTCTCTTTTATCGGTACAGGCAGTAGCTTTCTGGCGTTTGCAGTCATGGCAGGCAAACGAGGAATCGAAAACCCCGTTTATAAGTACAAGTCGCTCTACTACATGTCTGGCCTAACCGAAGGGACAGAAACTATCGCCTGTTTCATTGCCTTTTGTATTTGGCCACAACACTTTGCGGTTATTGCCTATGCCTTTGGGGCGGCGTGTTGGCTGACTACGTTCATGCGTATCTATTTTGGGTTCCAAACTCTTAAGACTCAGCAAGAGAGTTAGCAATCTAACGACAAAAACAAGATGCAAAAACGCCGCTCAATATGAGCGGCGTTTTTCTAACTGATGTTTAGAATCAATTAAGCGTCAGTAGAAGCGCTAATCTTAAATCTCAGTACCTTCAGACTTGAATCAAGGTCAACATCCACAAACTCAGGTGGGTTGTCTAGGCGTTCAATAAACTCAACGTTTGGCGCTTCTTCTGCCATCGTCTCGATAAGGAAGTTAAGTGACACTGCCGGTGAGTTAACACATGCGATCACTTCACCGCCTTCCGTTAGAAGCTCCGGCAAACGACGTAAGATCTTTTTGTAGTCTTTAGTTAGGGCGAAGCTGCCTTTTTGGAACGAAGGTGGGTCGATAATCACCAACTCATAAGGACCACCCTTCTTGATTTTTCCCCACGACTTAAAGATGTCGTAACCAAGGAAATTCACCGAACGCATGTCATGCTCATTCAAACGGTGGTTATCACGACCTTTGTTTAGTGAGCCTCGTGACATATCAACGTTCAAGCATTGACGAGCGCCACCCGCAATAGCTGCCACAGAGAAGCCACAAGTGTATGCGAACAAGTTAAGTACGTTCTTGCCCTTGGCATTGTCTTGCACCCATTGACGGCCATTACGCATGTCTAGGAACAGACCAAAGTTCTGGTTGCGACCAATGTCTAACTGATACTTAAGACCATGCTCAACAACTACTGGGGAGTCGTTGAGCTCACCCCATAATACTTCCGAAGGTGCGCCGTCAGCATAACGGTGTTGAAGCACGATGCTTGTGCCTTGCTTGGTTTGCCAGATATCTTTGCTGGTCAACGCTAACAAGCCATCTTTAAGCGATGACAAAAACGCGTCATCAACCTCTTTAAACACATTCACCAATAATTGGCCATCGACCCAATCACATGTGATCTGTTCTAGGCCTGGCCAAAACTTACCACGACCATGAAAAATACGACGTAGCTCGTTAGGTACTTCGTTTAGCTGTTGTTCGATATGTTCAAAAAATACCGGTAAAGCAGATGCTTCCATTATTTCACTCACTTAGTATTTAGCTTTGGCCAACTTAATGACCAAGGTTCAAGCCAACCGTCCAAACCGTTAGATACGGTTTCTTGGTGCCACTTCTCGCCTAAAGAGTCTAGGCTCCTTGGGTCACAGACAAATTGGTAGGCTTGTGATTGATAGGTAAATCGAATCGCGAAGGCGTGCAGATAACCTCTGTCAGCCTCACTCGATGGATTATAAATTGGGTCACCAACGATGGCTGAGCCTATCGACTTCATCGCCACGCGGATCTGGTGCGTGCGCCCTGTAAAGGGTTTACATAAAAGAAGTCGCTCACCAGGTTCAGCCGCTGCTGATAGAAATTGAGTTATCGCTGGGTTTTCTTTGGTTGTTAAGAGTTTCCAGCTAGAGCGTCGTGAACGCTCCATATCCCCAGAAATCAAACCCTGCTTTTTCTTCGGCTTCTTAGAACCAATCGCCAAGTAGTACTTCTCCACTTCGCGCTCAGCAAATAGCTGTGAAAGCTCACTCGCTGCTGATGCACTCTTGGCTAATAACAGAATACCTGAAGTCATTTTATCGAGACGATGAACGAGATACAGCTTAGGCTCATTGATTGCCTTAGCGACTTCTTGAAGCAGCATGGTATCGCCGTCGTCTTTGTGGACGCTGACTCCAGGGTGCTTATTGATGAGTAAAAAATCAGAGTGATTGAGAAGAATATCGAACATGTAAAGGCTAGCTCCGTTATAGAAGGTGGAGTATACCCTGTCTGAAACCAGATGCCAGCCACGAAAAAGCTCAACTCACTCAATAAACATTGAATCGTTGGGCTTGTTTCTCGCTGTCTGCATTTAAGGGTAGGTTTTAACCCCTATCAATAGAAACTAAGCGAGCTTGAACTTACCAACCAAAGCTTCTAGCTCCGCAACCTTACCGTTCAAACCTAAAGTGTTTTCTGAGCTGCGTGTTGCTAGTTGCATGGATTGCTCAGAGATATCGCTGATCGCCGTAATGTCTGCAGCAATTTCTTTGGTCACAGCGGTCTGCTCTTCTGCTGCGGTCGCAATTGAGTTAACCATACTTTGCACGTTGCCCGCACCGCTTACAATCGCTTCTAAAGCAGAAACCGCACCAGAGCTTTGCTCAACACCAATCTCGACCAAACGGCAGTTATCTTGGGTATAAGTCACCGCTTCTTGAGTACCAGACTGAATCGATTGGATAATGCCAGACACTTCTTGTGTCGCTTTGGTTGTTCTCTCAGCTAGCGCCCGCACTTCATCGGCAACCACAGCAAAACCACGACCAAACTCACCCGCACGTGCCGCCTCAATCGCCGCATTCAGAGCCAATAGGTTCGTTTGCTCAGCAATGTCTTCGATAACTTTGATAACGCTACCAATCTGCTCACCATGAGAGCCCAAAGTATTCATTTGCAGTGACATATCACTCATTTGAGTCGACACCTGTTGAATACTCGCCACCATTTCGACAATCACATTACGCCCATCTTCTGCAGACGTTTCAGAGCGGCGGGCTTCTTCATAAGTAGACGTACCCTGCTGTGCCACTTCTGAAATGGTCAAGCTTAACTCTTCAGAAGCCGTTGCAATCAAGTTCGCTTTGTCAGCTTGAGCGGAAGCTCCCGTGACGATGTCTTGGCTAATAGAAGATAGTTCGCCCGTAACAGATTGAACTTCGTGTGTCACAGAAGAAATAGAGCCGAGTAAGTCCACTAACGACTTCTGCATCTGGTTAATCGAGCCAGCAAGATCAGCAAGTTCATCACCAGATTCATCGGTAATGTCACCTGCCGTTAAATCACCATTTGCCACGCGGCGTGCCACTTGTTCAACACGAGTCAGACGGTTAGTGATAGAACTCGACAACATATACGCGATCACACAACCGAAGACGATAGCAATCGCAGACAACACCATAATAGTGCGTTCAATAGTAGTAAATGTATCGGTGAGTATCAGTAACGACTGCTCGGTATCCGCTCGCTCACTTGCAGATGCTTGATCCAGTAAGTTTTCAATGGGTATCAAGTTGGTCTCGTATAGAGAACGCAGCTGTTGAATGTTGGCTAATAGCTCAGACTGATCATTGATCTTAGGCACAAGCTTAGATTCAAACTCTTGGGTGAAGCGTCCCATTAACTCTTCAATACGCAGAATACGGCGATGATCTTCAGAGCCTCTGCTTTCCAAACGTTTTGCCTGTTCAATAGCCTGAGCGAGCTCGCTCTTATTAGTGCGGTAGTCATTCAAAGCGTTATCAACCTGAGTAATTGCACCCAGCGCATCTCGGTATACATCACCCGCTTCATCAATCAGTACAAGATAGGTAACAGTCCCCGGAACATCGTCCATTCTAATTTCATCTGCGCTTTTATGGGCATCAATGACTTCAAACCAGACGATGGTAACTAAGGTAACAAGCACCGCCAAAATTGAACCAAAACCGGCATACAGTTTCTTTCTCACTGACAATTTCACACAACACCTACCTAAATAAACGACAGCTTATACAGCCTTAACATTTAATATATCGTCTACCAGAAGGATAACTTTAGTGAATACCAACGATTATTTTTTATCGATTATTAAGTTACAGGTACAAAAAAACGGGAGCCATTGCTCCCGTTTTTTCGTTATTTACTTAGCTTGCGATTATAGCTTCTTAGAGATAAGCGCAGAGCCAGCAATAATACCAATACCTAGTAGCATGATTGCACCTTTACCGCTGTCGAAGCCAGAAGAGATACCCATGAATGCAACGATTGCGATAGCTACTGGGATGATGTACTTAACTAGTGTGTACCATAGACCGAATAGTGGGAAAGATACTTCACCGTCGTTAGTGATTTCTTTTTCTAGGTCTGCTCGGTTTAGTCTCCAACCAGCGAAGATACATACCAACATACCGCCAACAGCTAGGAAGATCTTATCTGTCAGTAGGTCGAAGATATCAAATGCGCCCGTGTCGAATAGTGTTGGACCAACGCCACCTAGAGATAGAGAAGCGAAGATACATAGCGCAGCCATTACCACACTTGCAGACAGTACTGCTGTTACACGCTTCATGCCTTTCTCGTCGATTAGGTAAGAAACCACAACCTCTAGTAGAGAAACAGAAGATGTTAGAGCTGCAACACTTAGACCGATGAAGAACATAAGTGCGAATAGAAGACCAATTACGCCGCCCATTTCAGCAAATAGCTGAGGAACAACAACGAATACTAGACCTGGACCTGCTGCTGGTTCCATACCGAATGCGAACATCGCTGGGAACATTGCAACACCAGCTAGGATAGCAACACCTGTATCCATTGCTGTAACCATAGCGGTAGTTTGAACTAGGTTTTCTTTCTTCTTAAGGTAAGAACCGTAAGTCAACATACAACCCATACCTAAAGATAGTGAGAAGAATGCTTGGCCAAGTGCAGCTAGAATTACGTTGCTGTCTACCTTAGAGAAGTCAGGGCTGAATAGGAACTCAAGACCTGCCATAGAACCTGGAAGAGTCAGACCTTTGATCGATACCACGATAAGGATCAGGAATAGCAGTGGCATTAAAACCTTACCCGCTTTCTCGATACCGCCCGAGATACCTTTCATAACGATAACAACGTTAAGAAGTAGGTATAGACCCATCCACATTAGTGGTTGAACTGGGTTAGAGATGAAACCACCGAAGCTGTCACCGATTGCTTCAGGTGCGTCTAGAAGACCACCAGCAATCTTACCGATGTATGCGATAGACCAGCCGCCTACTACAGGGTAGAAACCCATGATAAGTAGACCACTTACTACGCCAATAACACCAGCGAACGTCCAACGACGGTCAGTTGATTTAAATGCACCTACTGCTGATTTTTGCGTATGACGGCCAATAGCAAATTCAGTCAGCATTACACTGAAACCGATGAAAATTACGAAAAACAGGTAAATTGCAACGAATGCACCACCGCCACTCTCGCCTGCTGTGTATGGGAATTTCCAAATGTTACCTAAGCCAACAGCAGAACCTGCTGCAGCCATTACGAATCCTAACTTCGAACCCCAGGTATCACGGGGTGTTGTGGTTGTATTACTAGTAGCCACGTTTACTCCAAAATTTGTGTTGTGTGATGTTGTGTTTTGCTTTGGGTGGCGTCTTTAAAAGATAAGGTGTAAAAACGAATTTACACACTTAGAAGATTTGATTGACGCTCTTTGTATAGCAAGTAAACCAGTTTAAGAATAAAATTGGAAGTCCGAACCGTACATATTTCGTTACCAATGTAAATTTTTATGGTTAAATGCCGCCTTTTCATACAAAACAATCGTTTTCGTCTTAAGTTAACCAAAACTTAACAACTATAACCTGCCTACAGCTTTTGCTCTAATTTGTAAATAGTTGATTCCTTAAATTCCCATATCCACAAAATAGCATTACTATCTAAGTGTCTCTTTTTTCGAGTATTCAATGTGGAAAAGCTCTACCATTTTTTAACTTTAGCCTCTGTCGCTTTGTACTGGGTCCTTGTAGCCGGTGTAACACTGCGTGTTGTACTAAAACGACGCTCTGTCAGCGTTTCTCTCGCTTGGCTAATGGTTATCTACATTATTCCAATTGTAGGTGTGGCTTGTTACTTCCTTTTTGGCGAGCTGAACCTCGGTAGAAAAAGGGCTGAACGTGCACATCGCATGTTTACTCCCTTTGGTGATTGGTTCCGTCAATTGAACGATTGCCAACTTCACCAACCAGGGAAAGTCGGCTCACCTATCCATAAGATTGACGAGCTTTGTAACAATCGAATGGGCATTCCTGCGCTCAGTGGAAACACTCTATCTCTACAATCTTCAACAAACGAGATCCTACACGCAATTATTGAAGATATAGAAAATGCCCAAACCAGTATTAAGATGGTTTTCTATATTTGGCACCCAGGTGGCCTAACAGACTCGGTTGCCTCTGCTCTGATTGGCGCAGCAAAACGCGGCGTAGATGTTAAAGTTTTGCTCGATTCAGCGGGTAGTCCACGCTTTTTCAAAAGCCATTGGCTACCAATGATGGAAGATGCCGGTGTGCAGGTTGTACAAGCGCTGGAAGTAAGCCCTTGGCGTATTTTCTTGCGACGCCTTGATCTAAGGCAACACCGTAAGATCATCGTGATAGATGAGACTATTGCCTACACAGGCTCGATGAACATGGTCGACCCTGCTCATTTCAAACAAAGCTCAGGAGTGGGTCAGTGGATCGATGTCATGGTCCGTGTGACAGGCCCAACCGTTAACGTACTCTCTGCAATCCATGGTTGGGACTGGGAAGTAGAAACCGGAGACCGCATTCTACCTGAACTGCCTGAATGTTCAGTAGAAGAAGCGGTGACGCATCATCCCGTACAAGTGGTACCGTCGGGCCCAGGTATGCCGGAATATTTGATCCTACAGGTTCTGACTATTGCGATTAATCAGGCTAACCATACCGTGCGTATTACGACCCCTTATTTTGTGCCGAGTGCGGACTTATTAGAAACACTTAAGATGACGGCTCAACGCGGTGTCAAAGTCGAACTCATCATTCCTCATAACAATGATTCGTTAATGGTGAAATGGGCCTCTCGCGCTTTCTATACCGAATTGCTCGAAGCCGGAGTTAAAATCTACGAATTCTATGGTGGCCTTCTTCATACCAAGTCAGTAGTCATTGATGAAGAGTTCTGCTTGATTGGAACGGTCAATATCGACATGCGCAGTTTATGGCTCAACTTCGAAGTGACGCTCGCGGTGGATGATGTACATTTCACTCAGAACCTCTCTGAACTGCAGAAATCTTACATCGATTCATCCCACTCAGTTGAGTTAGAGCAATGGGAGCAAAGAAGTTTACGCAACCGCTTCTTTGAAAGACTGTTCTATCTATTCAATCCTCTTCTGTAATTTAAGCGGTGAGCTGTAATAGCTCGCCGTTTCCCCATCGATCATTTTAATCTTTCGCTCTTTACTGAGTGAAAGATTAAAAATCGTAAGAAAAGCGTAAAAAACCCCGCTCCGCTCTTGCTTTGAATACTCTTGGCATGTTTTAAATAGGACATAACCGATTGATAAGGAATTCACAGCATGTCCGAGAACAAAACCACTAAACTGATCACAGCCGGTCGTGATAAGAAGTGGACCAATGGTGTTGTTAACCCACCAGTACAACGCGCTTCAACTGTCGTATTTAACTCAGTAGAAGAGAAGCGTAAAGCTACGATTAACCGCGCTAACAAGACCCTTTTTTACGGACGTCGTGGAACTAACACTCATTTTGCCTTCCAAGATGCGATGGTTGAAGTGGAAGGCGGCGCAGGCTGTGCACTCTACCCTTGTGGAACGGCAGCTATCTCTAATGCGATCCTTTCTTTTGTAGAAACAGGCGACCATATTCTGATGGTTGACACTTGCTACGAGCCAACTCGCGATTTCTGTGACACCATCATGAAAAAGATGGGCGTAGAAACCACCTACTACGAACCAACAATTGGCGAAGGCATCAAAGAGCTTATCAAGCCAAATACCAAGGTGTTATTTACCGAGTCTCCGGGTTCAATCACCATGGAAGTTCAGGATGTCCCTACACTCGCGCGTATTGCTCACGAGCATGACATCATCGTGATGTTAGACAACACGTGGGCTGCTGGTGTTAATTTCTCTCCATTTGATTTTGGTGTTGATATCTCAATTCAAGCGGCGACTAAATACATCGTCGGTCACTCTGATGTGATGTTAGGTACTGCCGTTGCCAACGAGAAGTGCTGGGATCAATTAAGAGAACAAAGCTACTTAATGGGCCAATGTGTTTCACCAGATGACGCTTACCTTGGCCTGCGCGGCATTCGTACCTTAGATGTGCGACTACGCCAACATGCGGAAAGCAGTTTAAAAGTCGCGAAGTGGTTAGAAACTCGACCTGAAGTAGACCACGTTCGTCACCCAGCTCTTGAATCATGCCCAGGTCATGAATTCTTTAAACGAGACTTCACCGGTGGTAATGGCCTGTTCTCGTTTGTGCTAAAGAATACGAATACACAAGCAACCACAGCGCTGCTTGATGGTATGAAACACTTCAGCATGGGTTACTCATGGGGTGGATTTGAGAGCTTAATTCTAGCGAACGAGCCGAGCAGCTTTAACAGCCTAAGAACAGTAGCGAATCCAAGCTTCGACGGTACTTTAATTCGCGTACATATCGGCTTAGAAGATGTTGATGATTTGATTGCAGATCTAGAGGCAGGGTTGGATCGCTACAGCGCTCTAGTTTAGCTAGAAACGGTATATTCAACATACAAAAAAGGCAGGATATTCCTGCCTTTTTCAGTTCCGCGCATCAGCAGCCTATAACTCCACAACTAACGCACAGTGCTTCGTAATTCATTATTGAACTTGGTAGCATGTCCAATTAAAGATTTCAGAGCGGTGTTCATTAAACAGATATAGGGACTGCTCCTGCTCTAAAATCGAGTAATCAATGGTCACTCCTTTGTACTCACTGTATTCCTGGTTAATGATCGGATCATGAAACGGAGTGGCGGTTCTCACGTCAATAATGCTCATCGACAAATGATCCCCGTCCAAACCATAGTAACCAGAATAAAGGTTTTCCATTGTGCCTTCGGTGCCGTCTTTCTCAGTGATCGCCACAAACTCTCTCATGCTAAAAGTTTGGTCAGACTGAAAAGTAATGCTCATACGCTCATAAAGCGATTGATAAGGTTGATATGCCTGAGATAAGAAATCCGTTTTTAGCGTTTTACAATGCCATCGAGTGCCCGCCAGTGCATTTTGGTCTAGAAAAAAGCTCGCCGAAGCTATTACCAATAAAATGAGTAAGCCAATTAATCGCAAAAGTAGCTCCTCTTTTCCATATGAGCGGCAAATGAGTCAAAAGACGTCTCTACATTGAAAATCGTCGCCCCGTAATTGAGAGCCTCGCCATCCTTCCTTTGAACTAACATGTACAAAGCATCGCTCTCTGGTTGGTCGACAGATGGATAAATACGAACAAACACATCCACGTTGCAGTGACTAGGTATCACACTGGTCAGCTTTTCTGTTATCGCTGGTAGCGAATAGGAATCTCCATGAACAATATGGAAAAAATAGTGGTTAGTATTGTCTGTGTAACTATCACGATATTCCGACTTATCAATAAAGTAAGGCGTTGGCTTGTAGTAAGTTTGAAATAGGTTGAACGCTGTAACGAGAACACAAATAAGTGCGACTATATAACCAGCTTTAATAGCGTGTTTATTGCTAGTAATACTTGATAAGCCAGGTACAACCGAACCGTACGCTTGATTTGAAGTTATAGGGTCCGAAGTGATAGTCGACGAGTTCTCTTCAGGCTCTTGGCTTGTCGTGGATGGTTTATTTGCTGGTGCAATCGACACTTCTTTAATAGCAGGCTTTGCTATCATACTCGCCACAGATGCAGACTGGGCTTCACCAAGGTCTGCTTGAGGCGTAGCTTGTTTTTTTGAACTTGTCTTTTTCGACTCGTCGATTTCAAGAGAATAGCCGGTTTTACTGACAGTGCGGATCGTTGCGCAGCCACAGGTTACCCTAGATAGTGTTTTTCTGATCTTTGAAATTACATTGGTAAGCGCTTGTTCCGAGACAATCACATTGCCCCAGCATCTATCAAATATCAGACCTCGTTCGATGCACTCGCCAACATTTTCAAGCAAGAATAGGAATACCTTACCTTCAAGTGGCGCGATAGTTTCTACGTGTCCATCTTCACGCACAAACTGCCTAAGCAAGGGATCATAACTAGCATCACATATTTGGTAGTTTTGTTGTTTCACTATCGTTTTCTATCTTTAAACTCGGTCGCATATAATATTGAATAGTTTATAAATGGCTAGTGAATTTTCCAATTTTCGAGCAATTATTTCGCGACGCTAAATAATACTTTTATTTGTAAGGACAACACACCATATGGTCATTAACCATACCGGTAGCTTGCATGAACGCGTAACAGATTGTTTCACCTACAAACTTAAAGCCTCTCTTTTTTAAAAACTTACTCATGGCTTTAGATTGCTCAGTAGAAGCAGGGACTTGTGACATCTCTGTCCACTGATTATCGATCACCTTATTATCAACAAATTGCCACAAGGCATTTGATAAAGAGCCGAACTCCTTTTGAAGCTCCAGCGCTGCACGAGCATTGTTGTACACGGAAGCAATCTTGCCCTTATGCCTAACCACATCAAAATTTTCAATGATATTGGGTACATTATCTTCATCGAGCTCGGCTAATTTGTGTAAGTCGTAGTTCTCAAATGCCGCGCGATAGCCTTCTCGTTTTTTCAGTATAGTAATCCAACTCAGACCCGCTTGAGCACCCTCCAAAGTGATGAATTCAAACAACACTTGGTCATCGTAGACAGGTACGCCCCACTCCGTATCGTGGTATTCCCTTTCAAGTTCGTGTTTAAGTGCCCATGCACAGGTTCTTTCCACGGTATTCGCTTCCATTTCGATAATCTCACTTAAGTAATACCAATCACAGTAAGTAAGTGATCATAAATAGCGCAGGAAAAAGGCTTAAGAACAAGGCCGAAATTTCCGATAAGTAGTTATTCTACAATCAAAATTTCTAACGCAGTTATTGAGCGTTTTAACCAGCTAGGATGACCAGTTATTTACTACGATTGGTATAAAAGTACATAAAAATAATGCCCCAGTTAGGGGCATTAGCTCAAAAGTAAATTAGAGTTACGCTACGTCAATTTTATGGAACAGGCGGTACAGTACCGGTACAACGATAAGCGTCAGTACCGTCGCAAAACCCAAACCAAACATAATGGTAACAGCCATTGGCTTGAAGAAAATATCAGGCAACAAAGGAATCATACCTAGAATCGTCGTAATCGCTGCCATACATACCGGGCGAACACGACTTAGTGCAGCATCAACAACAGCAACATAAGGATCCTTACCTGACTTCATCTCAATCTCGATTTGGTCAAGCAGTACGATACCGTTCTTCAAAAGCATCCCGGATAGACTCAAGAAGCCTAACAGAGCCATAAAGCCAAACGGGGTGTTTAAGGCCAACAAGCCAGTCGTTACACCGATTAAAGCCAGTGGTACCGTTAACCATACGATCAGCGGCTCTTTTACTGAGTTAAACAGGAACACGGTGATCAAGAACATGAACAAGTAGCCAAGAGGCATGGTTGTGAATAGTGACGCCTGCGCATCCGCAGATGACTCATACTCACCACCCCACTCAAGAGAATAACCCGGTGGCATCTCAATCGCTTCTATTTGTGGCTGTAGGCGCTTCTGTAGTGTAGAAGCGGTTTCTTCGCCCAGTAGGTCAGGATCCGCCATGACTGTCAGCATACGCTTACGATTCTTACGAATGATCAGTGGATCTTCCCATTCCAACTCATAACCCAAAGTCACTTGTTGCAGTGGAATGTATTCACTTAACGCAGGGCTCCAGATCTTCATACCTTCGATGTTACGAATATCGACACGCTCATCTTCTGGTAAACGAGCCACGATCGGCATCAGCGTTGTACCATCACGGTACACACCTATCGACTTACCAGAGAAAGACATCGCGAGGAAATCATCAACATCAGACTTAGTGATACCGTAACGACGAGCTTGGCTTTCGTTGAATTGAGGCTCTAGTACCTTAGTTCTTTCACGCCAGTTGTGGCGGACGTTAAACGCTCCGCTATCAGCGCGCATTACATCCATCACTTGTGCTGCGATTGAACGTAATACCGTTGGATCAGAACCTACAATACGAGCCTCAATCTTCGCACCGCCACCAGGACCTAACTCAATCTGTTTTAGCTTGTAGTCGATCTCAGGGAACTGACCATCTACGTGATCACGGAAGCGCTTCATTAACCCTTCAAGCACTTCGTAACTTTTCACACGAACCGTTATCTCGCCGTAAGCGCTATAACTTTTCTCAGGTGCGTAAGTTAGCATGAAACGTTGCAAGCCTTTACCTGCAGTCGTCGTGATATGTTCTACTTCGTCCTGTTCAGCCAGCCAACCTTCTAGCACTTTAAGCTTGGTGTTGGTTGCTCGAATATCGGTACCTTCTGGCATCCACACATCGACTTGGAACATCGGTGTTGTCGACGATGGGAAGAAAGCTTGTTTTACGAAACCAAAACCGTAAACACTCGCACCTAGACCTATGACTAACACAGCCATCGTCAACCATGCACGCTTCATACAGAACTCTAAAAAGTTCTTATAGATAACAAAGACCATCCCGTTATACGGATCTTTGCCCTCATTATCTGCATCGACCTTCTGACCTTTAAAGAAGATATCGGCAAAGAATGGCGTAATTGAGATAGCCGTAAACCAGCTCAACATTAGCGAGATAAGTAGAACCGTGAACAAGGTGCCACAGTACTCACCCGTCGAGTCTTCAGACAAACCGATAGGCGCAAATGCCGTTACCGCGATAACCGTTGCACCGAGCAATGGCCATTTGGTCTGAGTTACGATATCAGTCGCGGCCTGCATCCGGGTTCGCCCCTTCTGCGTGCCGATCAATATCCCTTCGACCACCACTATGGCGTTATCCACCAGCATCCCCAGTGCTATAACCAATGCACCCAGTGAGATACGTTGTAGATCGATTTTGAAGTACTGCATAAAAATGAAGGTACCAAACACGGTCAGTAGCAGTATCAAGCCAATCAACAGACCGGAACGCAGACCCATGAAGAACAGCAGCACCACGATTACGATCGCAACCGCCTGCCCCAAGCTCACCACAAAGCCGCTTACTGATTTATCTACTTCCTTCGGTTGGTTATAGACCTCTGAAATGTCGATGCCAACTGGCTGTTGGTATTTCAATTCAGCAAGTCTGCGGTCAAACGCTTCACCCACCGCGACCACGTTTACGCCTTGCGCAAAGGACACACCAAGGTTAAGTGCTAGTTTGCCGTTGTAGCCAATAATGTTAGTTGGTACTTCAACATAACCACGGGTTACCTCTGCCACATCTTTTAGGTAGATGAGGCCTTGAGCGCCACCTTCGGTTAGGATCAAATCACCCAATTGCTCTACGTTCTGGAACTCGCCCGTAGGATGGATACGAATGTATTCGTCACCAATTCTCACCGCACCCGCACTGGAAACAATGTTTTGAGTCGATAAAAGATTAAATACCGTGTTTGGCGAGATACCCAAAGAGCTGATCCGCTTCATCGAGATTTCGATGAATACTTGCTCTTGCTGCTGACCAGAAACAGAAACTTTACTGACCCCATCAACCAGTTCCAGCTCACGCCTTAAATAATCGATATAGTCCAACAGCTCTTTGTAGCTGTAGCCATCACCGGTTACCGCGAGCAAAATACCGTAAACATCACCAAAATCATCAATGACTTGTGGGTCGTTCACACCAGGCGGCAGTGACACTTTCAAGTCATTCACTTTTCGACGAAGTTCATCCCAAATCTGTGGCAGATCGTCTGGGCCATAGTTGTTCTTCATCGTTACCGTAACCTGAGACAGGCCACGACTGGAGATAGAGTTAACCTCATCAACATAGGTGAGTTGTTGGATTGCTTTCTCTAATGGATAGGTTACTTCCTCTTCTACTTGCTGAGGTGTCGCACCTGGATAAGAGGTGACAACCATGGCATCTTTGATGGTAAAGGCCGGGTCTTCTAGACGCCCCAAACCAAAGAAGGCAGAAACACCCCCAATCAGGAAGATCAACGAGAGCATCCAACTGATGACTTTATTGCGAATAAAGTAAGCCGCTACACCCGTGATCTGGTCATCACCCTGCTGAGCGTCATTCTGGGGCTTGTTATTTGCTTCACTCATTGTTCGCCTCCTGAGATAATACTTCCACTGTCATCCCATCTCGCAATCGCGATACGCCCGCTACAACTATATGTTGCCCCATATCTAATCCTTTGATTATTTGCAACGTTTTCTGGTTGGCTTTGCCTAATACCACTTTCTGCTTTGAAACTGTGCTGTCGTCATTAATGACCCAAACGAATGAGTTCTTACGAGTCAGTTCATCGCCGTCAGCATTGAATACCGCCTCAATAGGCACTAAAACACCGGCTTTCAGTTCTAAGCCAATATCTCGACCATGTGAGGTAACGTCGACCGCCATACCGTCCAGAATCAGATCGTCTTCGGGCATCGGTAGTGCCAAGGTCACGGTAAAGGTTCCGGTGCTTGGATCTGGCTCTGTTGTGAACTCTTTAATGCCAGCTGGGTACTCATTGCCACTTGGAACTCGCACCAAGGCCGTCACATTTTCAAGGATGGTTTCGCTAGGTTGATTCACGTAGATTTGATCAGGTAGCTGAATCACGACCTCAACATCCTCAACGCTGTGAATATTCACGATTTGCTGACCTACTTGAATGTTTTCAAATTGGTCGACACTGACACGGGAAATGATGCCATCAACGGGAGCTTTGAGCTTAGTGAAAGACAAGCGAAGCTTCGCCAGTTCTAACTCGGCGTATGCAATCTGACGTTGAGCGGCAATCTCATCAAACTGAGACTTCGCGAGTAAGCCCTTTTTCACTAGCGGTTTTGAACGCCTGAACTGGCTATTCACCACGGTATATCGAGCTTGAGCATTATCAACGTCCAATTGATAGTCCGTAGGGTCAAGCTCAGCAATCACATCCCCAGCTTCAACTCGTTCGCCCTCTTTAACATCGAGCCTGTATATCTCGCCCGCCACACGAAAGCTCAGATGTGCTTTTTCCGCCGCATTGGCAACAGCTGGGAAATAGAGTTTGTCATTGAAATCTAATACTGAAATCTCAATTGCTTTAACTAATGGAATGTTCTCGGCTTCTACTTGAGGCTTTTCTCCACAAGCAGTAAGTAAAGCTAAACATGACAGTCCTGTCGCTAATTTAAATGCACTCATGTTATAGCCCCCTTTCCTTGATCCACTCTCGAACCTTAATGCCGGATTCAAGGCCATTCACACCAGAAGTTACGATGCGGTCGCCGTCGTTTAGGCCAGAGACAATATGACGTTTTTCATCAATCACGATCGCGACTTTTTCAACAATACCATCACTGTTCACTCGCCAAACTGAGACATCATCGCCATCAGTCATCATGGCAGAGGTCGGGATTTTGGTTGCAGCGGCTTGAGCCGACACAAGATTCACGGTACCAGACATGCCTGGCAAGATGCCGATATCGGTTGGTCTTTCCATCACCATGGTGACTTTATATGAACCCGTTTTAGGGTCAGCTTCCGTATCAACCTCTTGGAACGTCAGTACGTAGGAGTTTTCAGGAAACGCATCAAATACCATGGTCGCATCGGTTTCAAACCCAGAAGAAAAGCGCGTAATAAGTTGGTCGGGCAATAAGAAAACGACTTTAAGAATCTGATTGGTTTGAATATTCATGACGCCTTCTTTAGCGGCAATATACTCATGATTTTCAGCTGGAATAATGGAAATGGTGCCATCATAAGGGGCAACTAAAGTGGTGTAGCGAAGATTCGCATTCGCTTGATTAAGCATCGCGCGAGCTGAGTTATGGTTCGCTTTCGCTTGGTCGAAATCTTGCTCTGACACTACGCGGTCTTTACGCAGTTTGATCGCACGTTGGTACTGAACATCGGCAAGCTGAAAGTTCGCTTTTGCTTGCTTCTCTAGCAGTTGATATTCATCAGGGTTTAGCATGGCGAGTTTATCGCCTTTCGACACATGCTGACCTGCGGTCACGTCGATGCTCTGTAATAATCCGGGAACACGGAATGCGAGTACCGCTCTATCACCGGCTTCAGTTGTAGCAGGGAAATTACGCTCAAAAGCATTGTTACCGACGGAGACAGTGAAGAGTTTGGCGGGTCTAGATTCAGGTTCAGGTACGGGAGGAAGCTCCTTACCACACCCAGACAACCCAGCTAAGGCTGTCAATAGGACAAGGGAGGCTCTATACATTGGTGATCATCCATATCTATAAATATTTTTATAACATAGATTAATCGCATGTATCTTACCAGTCGGCGTAAGATTTATTTAGAGACAATTATTAAAAAAAATAACGGCTTGGAATAAATTTTCCTAAACCGTCATCTTATATTTTTTAGGTTTTGCCGCTACATATTCTTAAATTCGCGGTTCACTTTAAACGTATCGGATGTGACATAAGCTTCCATGTTGCGGACACTGGTCTCTAACTTCTGGAAATCACCCTCTAAAGTGTTCAATAGTGACTCTGCAGTTTGCCCTTTTTCCCAAGGCTTTTGCTTGAGCGTATGCTCTTGTTTAGCCTTCATTTGATCGACATACTGAGGTGGTTGTTTTTCAAGCATAAATGTCAAAGCAATATACGCCAATAACACCAAAAAACTACCACCGAGCAGTGCAGCAGAGATAACCATGATGCGAACCAACCAGACTTCAAGGCCGAAATAGTTCGCCAACCCTGCACACACGCCAGACAACTTACCGTTAATTGGATCGCGATACAGATCTCTACTCATAGTTTCGTCTCCAGTTAGGTGACTCCGCATCCAGTATTTTTTCTAGCGTTGTTACACGATCTTGCATCGATTCTGCCTGTGCTGAAAGCTTGTGCAGGCGTTGAAGATCCGTTTCCGATAGCCCATTACTGGATTTCTTCTTGCTGCGGTAATGTAGGAATAACCATAGCGGTGCCACGAAGATCAAAAAGACAATCAGTGGACCTGCAATTAGAAATGTGGACATAGACAACTCCTGAATTATTTATCGCGGTTTTCAACTTGTTGCTTCAGTTTCGCTAGCTCTTTTTCAATTTCATCTTGAGCTTGTAGTTCTGCAAATTCTTGGTCTAACGATTTTGCATTGCCTGTCTTCGCGTAAACATCCGCTTCAGCTTCTAATTCATCCACTTTACGCGAGAATTGCTCAAACTTCGCCATTGCTTCACTGGTTTTGCTTGAGTGCAGGTGTTTTTGTACATCACGACGGTTGCTTGCTGCGTTGTTGCGGATCATCAGTGCTTGTTGCTTGGCACGTGTTTCTGCGATCTTGGTTTCAAGCTTACCAATCTCATTCGTTAGTTTCTCAATCGTTTCATGCACTAACGTTTGCTCTGTGTGAAGGCTCTTGATGATGTCTTCCAGCTTTTGCTTTTCGATCAGCGCCGCTCTCGCTAGATCTTCACGTTGCTTGGTCAGTGCCAGTGTCGCTTTATTCTGCCAATCAAGAATCTGAGTTTCGATAGCTTCAACTTTACGAGCGAGTTCTTTCTTGTCCGCGATAGCTTTTGCTGAGTTAGTGCGAACCTCTACCAATGTATCTTCCATTTCTTGGATGATCAGGCGAATCATTTTTTCAGGATCTTCAGCCTTGTCTAATAATGCGCTGATGTTTGAATTTACGATATCTGCAAAGCGAGAAAAAATACCCATGAGGAACTCCTTAATTTCAATAATGGCAAATGCGATTTAAATCGTTGTGCGACTCATCACCACTTGCTCGCTAATTTACGTTTGTTGCTAAAACTACCATAAGTAATCCAAGTTATGTGCCAACTTTTAAGGCATTAATTATCAGTCACTTACAATGTAATGGCGATTAACCTGAACCATGCTATGATGAATTTAACCAAGTATTGGTATTTTTCACCACTACAGTCTAAATGACCTCCACCAGCGCTCAGCTAACACAAGGACCCGGTATGCAGCAGAATCTTATTGGTGAATCACCTAGCTTTCTTTCTGTTTTGGACAAAGTTTCTCAACTGGCTCCAATAGAGAGGCCTATTCTGATCATTGGAGAGCGTGGTACAGGTAAAGAGCTGATTGCACAAAGGCTGCATTACCTCTCAAAGCGTTGGGACCAGCCTTTGATCTCGCTAAACTGTTCAACACTAAGTGAAGGCTTGATTGATTCAGAGCTGTTTGGTCATGAGTCAGGCTCCTTTACCGGCTCAAAAGGTCGTCACCATGGCCGATTTGAGAGAGCGGAAGGCGGCACACTATTTCTTGATGAACTGGCAACAACTCCCCTTGCAGTGCAAGAAAAGCTATTGCGTGTTATTGAATACGGACAGTACGAACGTGTCGGCGGGCAAAAAGCGCTAAGCGCAAATGTAAGGCTGGTGTGTGCAACTAATGCTGACCTGCCAGAGATGGCATCTAAAGGCGAATTTAGAGCCGATTTATTAGATAGGCTCGCCTTTGATGTCATTACTATCCCTCCGCTTCGTGAACGCAAAGAGGACATCACATTACTGGCTGAATACTACGCCATTAAGATGTGCCGTGAATTAGAACTCGAGTTGTTTGTTGGCTTTGCGCCATCGGCCATAGAATCCTTACTGGAATACTCTTGGCCAGGGAATGTAAGAGAACTCAAAAACGTCATTGAGCGTGCCATCTATCAACATGGTAAGAACCCATACCCTATTGAATCTTTGGTATTTAACCCGTTTAAAACAGCATGGGATAAGAATCAAGAATCGACTCAAGACATTGGCAATGAGTCATCCAACAGCCATACTTCTTCTGAAGGTTCGTTTTCTTTGCCCCTTGATTACAAAGCGTGGCAAGAGCAGCAAGACATCAAGCTGCTCAATCAAGCGTTAAAACAGAGCAAGTACAACCAAAAACACGCCGCCGAATTACTCGGACTCACCTACAACCAATTAAGGGGAATGGTGAGGAAGTACGCGATTGTCGGACAAGGCAGTGAGAAATAGCCACACTCATAGGATTATTATTTGGAGCCGAATAAATAAAATGTTAAATTATCCGGATCTTGAGGCACCTCTAACGCCTCGTTTCGAAAAGTATTTCTTTTTATGAAAGCACTAATAAGACTATCACTGAGCATCTGCACGCTGAGCTTTTTAGCCGGATGTGGTGAGAGTGTGAATCACGATCAAATTCGTGAAAAAGGCTTCATTTATTGCGGCCAAGGTAATCCTAGTACCTTCAACCCTCAATTGGTTGATAGTGGAATTACAGCAGAATCGCTGAGCCCGCAAATCTTCGACACGCTGCTCACACTCGATCCTATGACTTATCGACCACAGCAGAATCTAGCAACAAACTGGTCTGTCGATAAATCAGGTACTGAATACACTTTCAAACTGCGCCCTAACGTCGCGTTCCAGACCACAGGCTGGTTTACGCCAACCCGTTCTATGAACGCGCAAGATGTGGTTTTTAGTTTCGAACGTATCATTGATAGTTCCAACCCCTTCCACTATGTGGGCGGTGGTCTATACCCATGGTTTGCGGGCATCGACTTCAAGAATTTGATTGTCGATATCACGGCAGTGGACGACTTAACGGTTAAATTCCAATTGAGTCGCCCAGATAATTCTTTTCTAAATAACATCGCGACCAGTTACGCGGTGATTCACTCTAAGGAATACGCGAACCAACTCGTGGCTGCTGATGAGAAGAATGAAATCGACTCGAAGCCGGTTGGTACTGGTCCATTCTATCTGGATGAATATCAAATCAATGACTTGGTGCGTCTTAAAAAGAACAAGCATTACTGGAAAGGTGATGTGCAAATGGACCAAGTGGTTTTCGATACCTCACAACGCGGAACCGGCACCCTCGCTAAGTTGCTGCGCAATGAATGTGATGTGTTGAACTCGCCAATTTCTAGCCAGATCCCAATCATTCAAGCACATAAAGAGCTGCAGATATCCGCGACACCAGCGGTGAATGTCTCTTTCATCGCCCTTAATACAGAGCACCCAGCCCTACGCGACTCTCGCGTACGTAAAGCGCTGAACTTGGCTATCAACCGCCAGAATATTCTTGATTCGGTGTACTACGGTACAGGTACCAAGGCTTATACACTGCTGCCTCCGACATCTTGGGCTCATCAGAAAGACAATGTTCAAGTGCGTTATGACCGAAACTATGCGATAGCCCTTCTCAAAGAAGCTGGCGTAGAGCCGGGATTAGAGCTTTCAATGTGGGTGCCGCTAGAGCCAAGAGCTTACAACCCAAGTCCGCGTAAAACTGCGGAACTTATCCAAGCTAATTTAGCGGACATCGGCATCGAATTGAAACTTTACACTGACGATCGATTCGACCGTACACAACTGTCTTCGATCGCCTCAACAGATCTCCTGTTAACAGGCTGGATCGGTAATACTGGTGACCCTGATAACTTCTTGCGCCCTCTGCTCTCATGCAGCTCTGAGCGCGCAGGTCTCAACGTATCGATGTGGTGTAATTCAGACTTTGATTTCCTTCTGGACTTAGCCTTAGAGATCAACCAACAAAGGCACCGTGTAAACTTGTATCGCCAAGCCCAAAACATTCTCAACGAGGAAGTACCCGTGATTCCTCTGGCTCACGGAGTGCAGTTCCGCGTACATGATCGTTCTTTAACTGGCTTCAAACAGAGCCCGTTCAATGCCCAACCTTTTGATCAAGTCAGAAGAGAGGTGCACTGATGTTTTGGTATACATTAAGACGCATTAATCTGTTCGTTATCACGCTTGCGATCCTGACGATGGTCGGCTTTTCGTTGCTGCGACTCGATCAAACCTCACCGTGGGCGATTCAAGATTTCTGGCCCGGTTGGATAAGCTATATCAC